>NZ_JAATEJ010000017.1 GCF_012034175.1 Actinacidiphila epipremni | reverse complement strand
GCGGAAGGCGGGGGGCGGGGGGCGGGCCGGGGAGGACCGGGAGGACCCGGGGGGACGGCGGGGGGGACGGTGCCACCGCGCCGTCCCGGCAGCGGTGGCCGCCCCAGCAGGCTACCCCGCCCCGCGGGCGCGGCCGGTGGCCCCGCCTCTCCCGAAGCCGCCGTGGGCGCACGGCAGTTGCGCTCCCCTGCCCGGTCGCAGGCCCGGCGCGCCCCTCCCCCACCGCCCCGCAGGGCTCAGTGCGGGCGGACCGCGCTGCCGTAGCCGAGGACGGTGGCCGTGGCGCGGTTGGCTGTCGCGTCGGAGAGGCAGCCGCGCAGGCGGAGCATGTCGTGGTCGCTGAGGGCGGGGCGGACGACGGCCGCGTAGACGCCGTCGGACATCGGGTCGAGGCTGGCGGAGGGGTTGTCGGAGGAGGTGGCGCGGCGGCAGCTCTCCCACAGGTCCTGGGCGGCGAGTTGGCGGGCCGGGCCGGCCTGGTCGCCGTGCACCGCGATGCGGAAGACGACGATGCTGGCGGCGGCGTCGGGCCGGGACTCGGCGCGGGTCTCGGTGGTGTCGGCGAGGGTGCGCACGCCGAAGACCAGCAGGGCCACCGCGGCGACCGCGGCCGTGCCGCCGAGCAGCGGGCGCAGCAGGCGGCGGCGGGGGACGGCGGGGCGGTCCTCCAGCTGGGGCAGCGGGCCGCGCACTCCGCCGGGCGGCGCGGCGAGCGGGGCGAGGCGGCCGGCCAGCCGGCGCTCGGCGCCGGGGCGGGCGGTGACGGCGGCCACGCGCTGCACGACCCACGCGACGCCGGACAGCGCCGCGCCGGTCACCATCAGGACCGGCACGAAGACGAACGTGCGGCGCGTGCCGTCGAGTTCGTCCCGGGTCTGTGCGCCGCCGAGCCAGCGGAAGGCGTCCGGCGCCCCGTCGTTGCGGGAGCTCTCCAGGTGGCGGCGGATCTCCTCGACGCGGGAGTCGGCCTCGCCGATACGGCGCTCCAGGCGGCCGAGCCTGCCGAGCACCACCACCAGGACGAGGAAGCCCTCGACGGCCAGCAGCAGCACGCCGGAGACGATCGCGCGCTGCCATTCCCACCGGTAGAGGTAGATGACCAGGTAGACGGCCGCGGCCATCAGGCACAGGGTGCCGAAGAGGTAGCTGACGTACTTCACGCCGCCGCCTCCTCGGGTGCCGCGGGTGCCGGCGCGGGCCCAGGGCCCGGGGCGTCGCCCAGCTGCTCCACCGCCCCGCTGCCGCCGTCGACCCGCAGCGGTGTGCCGGGCGGGTAGCGGTCCAGCGCGCCCTGGACGCCGACGGCGGTCGGCACGCCCTGCTCGCGGGCGAGGACGGCCAGGTGCGACAGGACGCTGCCGGTCTCGGCGACCAGGCCGGACAGGCCCGGCAGCAGCGGTGCCAGGGAGGGGGCGAGGGAGCGGACGACGAGCACCGCGTCGGCGGGCCGGTCGCCCTCGCCGTGCCACGCGGTGCCGGTGCCCTGCCCGCCGCCCGCGCCCTGGCCCGTGCCGCCGTCCCCCCGGCGGCGGTCCAGGGCGACGGCGACGGGGCGGCCGTCGGCGAGCCGGAAGGCGGCGGGCAGCGGCGCGGTGCCGGGGCGCGGGGTGCGGGCGGCCAGGTCGGCCGGCCGGGTGCCGCTCTCGGCCACGGCGGACAGCTCGCTCCAGCGCAGCAGGGCTATCCGGCCGCGCTCCCCCGCCGTGCAGTGCGTGTCCATCCGGCTGCCGAGCTCGCGGACCATCGCGGCCTGCATCTCCTGCACCCAGCGGATGCGCAGCCGCAGGCCCTCGCGCAGCGACAGGAACCCGGCGCCGCGCGCCAGGCCGTGCCAGGCCACGTCGGCGGGCAGCGCGGGCCGCTCGCCGAGGGTGGGCGGCAGCAGGGCGAGCAGCACGGGGTGCCGGGCGATCAGCTCGTCGTCGGTGGGCCCGGCGGCCCGGCCCTCGCCGAGCACGGCCAGTGCCTCGCCGGCGGCGGTGGTGCCGGTGTCGCCGGTGAGCAGCACGCCGGCCAGCGACTCCTGGGCGTGCAGCGAGACCAGTACGGTCCTGCCCCACGCGGCGGCGCCCAGCAGCTCGCCGCTGAGCATCCGGCGCGGGGCGGGGAGCTCGGCCAGCTGCCGGTCGACGTCGGCCATGAGGTCGCGGGCCAGCAGCGGCAGGGCGGCGCGCAGCCGGCCCATCCGCCAGGCCGCGGCGGCGCGGCGGGCGCCGGGCGCGGGGTTGATGAAGTGCAGTACGGGGTGCGGGGCCGCCGCGGCCCCGAGCCGTACGAGGTCGGCGGCGGCGCGGCCGTCGACGGCCAGCACGACCGGCTCGCGGCGCAGTTTGCGGCGCGGGGCGGCGCCGGCGATGTCGAGGGCGAGGATGAGGCCCTGGTTCATCGGGGCGAGCCACAGGTCCTCCTCCAGCGGCTGGAGGACGTCGGGCAGCGTCTCGGCGACCGGTCCCGGGCCCAGCAGCCGGGCCCGGCGGGCGGGGCGGGCGGTCATCGCGGTGATGGGGCGGGCCTGGAACAGCCACAGCGTGCCGTCGGCGTCAAAGCCGAACTCGATGTCCTGCGGCCCGCCGTGGACGCGCTCGGCGCGGCGGGCGAGCCGGACCAGCTGGGCGAGCATACGGCGGTTCAGCGGCCAGTCGCGGCGCGGCAGTTCGGGTTCGGTGTGGAGCCGGCGGCCGTGCCGGGTGAGCTGGAAGCGGACCCCTTGCGTACTGCCGTCGACGAGCCGGTCGGGCCCGCCGGACACCGCGCTGACCAGGATGCGGTCGAAGCGGCCCTCGACCGGGTCGGCGCCGAACATGACGCCGCCGGCCCGCGCGTCGAGCATCGGCTGGACGAGGACGGACATCCCGGCCTCCGCCGCGCCCGCGGCCCCGCCCGGCAGGGCGACACCGGCGGCCGAGGCGCGGACCCGGCGGACGGCGGCGGTGAAGGCGTCCCAGCCGCGGACGTCGAGGACCGACTCGAAGCGGCCGGCCATGGAGGACTCGGCGGTGTCCTCGTGGACGGAGGAGGAGCGGACGACGAGCGGGCGGCCGTCGGCGCCGCCGAGGTCGTGCCAGGCGCCGCGCAGCGCCTCGGGGCCGGCGGGGGCCGTGCCCGCGGTGGCCGCCGTGCCCGCGGTGCTCGCGGCGGGAGCGCGGCCGGGCGGGAGGATGACGAAGCCGGGCAGGACGGGCAGTCCGGCCGCGGCGGCGCGGGCGAGGTTGGCCGCCTTCGCGCCCGCGAGCGCGGGGTCGCGGGCGGCCGGGGTGTCCAGGGGTGCGACGATGAGCGCGTCGGTCTCGGTCTCCATCAGGGCGCTCCTTTCAGCCGCCGCCGGTCGGGCGGCTTCGCACCCGGGCGCGGGGGGTGCCCCGCGGGCCGGGTGGTGTTCTTCTGCTCCCTCACAACGCCCGTTCACCCGAAGTGCTTTCCGGATCCGCCGAATTGGCCTTTTCCGTTCACCATCGGGCCGGTCGGCGCCCTCGGGCACGGGCGGAGGCCCGGCGCACGGGAGCACCCCGCCTCCGGGGAGGAGGACGGGGTGCGTGGGGTGCGGGGTTGCCCGCGGGCGGTGCGCCGCCGTGCCGGAGGGGTCAGCGGGGCGCGGTGGCGGACGGGTCGGCGCCGACGGGCCGTTCGGCGGGCGGGTCGGCGGGTGACCGGCGTGCGGCGAGGTCGGCGAGCGCGTGCGCGACGGCTCCCGGCGCCGTGAGCTGCGGGTAGTGCGCCGCGCCCGGGACCGTCGTCACCGGCAGGCCGGTCGCGGCCTCCAGCGGGTCGTCCGCCCCGACGACGAGCTCGACCGGGACCTGCACGTCGTCGAGGAGCCGGCGCAGTTTTGCGCGGTCGGCGCGGTCGGCGCGCAGCGCCCGGACCACCCGCCGGGCCGCGCCGGGGCGCCGCAGGTGGGCGGCGGCGCTCTCGATCGCCGGGCCGGCCGGCACACCGAGGGTGCGGGCCAGCCGGTCGGCGCCCGCGCGGCGCAGCAGCGCAGCGGCCAGGGGCGAGCGGGCCAGGATTCCCGGCGGGCGCTGGAGGAACGAGGGCGACACCAGCACCAGGCCGCCGATGCGCTCGGGGTGGGCTGCGGCATACCGCACCGCCGGGCCGCACGCCATCGAGTGGGCGACCAGCACCGGGCGGGTGGTGACCGGTTCCAGCAGGCCGGCCAGCCATGCCTCGGGCCCGACCGGGGCAGGCGCGGAGCGGCCGAGGCCGGGCAGATCGGCCGCGAGCACCGGTGCGGACAGCAGGTAGTCCACGTCGTTCCAGGAGTCGCAGTCCAGCGGCAGGCCGTGCAGCAGGACGTACCAGGGGCGCCGGCGTTCGCCGGCCACCCATGTGCGGCTGCCGGCGATGTCGTGGAATCCGGCGGGCCGGCGCGGTTCGGGCGCCTGGCCGAAGCGGGTGGCGACGAGGTGGTCGGCCCACTCCCGCAGCGCGGTGTCCACCGGGGGCGCCGGTATGCCGGCGGACTCGGCGAAGGCGTTGGCGGAGGCGGTGGGGTAGCGGTCGGTGGACAGGAAGGACAGGGTCTCCGGGTCCGCCCTGGTCAGGGCCCGGGGCAGCCGGCGGATCACGCCGACCGGGATCGACCGCTCGGGGGCGCGGACTCCCAGATGCCCGGCGACCAGGCCGACCAGCGCCGGAAGGTCGGGGGTCGTGTCGTCCAGGAGCCAGTAGGCGCTGCCGGCCGTCCGCGGGTGCGCGGGCAGTTCGGCGAGGAAGCGGGCGAGGTGGTCCACCGTGACGACCGGCACGAACACGTCGGGGCCGCCCGGCAGCGCGGGCAGCCGGCCCCGCCACAGGTCGCCGACCATCGTCGCCAGCCCGATGTACTGGCCGGGGCCGATGACGGTGCTGGGGTTGGCGAGCGTCAGCGGTACGCCCAGCTCGCGGGCGCGGGACCGTACGACCGCGTCGCCCTCGATCTTCGACGCCTCGTAGGCGCCGAGCCGGCGGTAGTCCGGGACGCGGGGCTCCTCGGAGCTGACCCGGTAGCCGCTGACGTGCACGAGCCTGCGCAACTGCGTCCGGGCGGCGGCCCATTCCACGACGTGCCGGGCTCCGGTGACGTTGGTCGCCCGGGCTTCCGGCACGCTCATGCCGAAGGCGTACCGGCCGGCGCAGTTGTAGACGTCGCGGACGTCGGGCAGCGCCTGGGCGGGGAGGGACAGGCCGGGCCGGGTGATGTCGGCGCGGACGAAGGTGAGGGCGCGGGTGTCGACGTGCCGGGCGGTGAGCCACGCGGCGAGGGCGTCGCCGGAGCCGCGCCCCGCGGCGGCCACCGCTTCTCCCCGGTTCAGCAGTTCGGCGACCAGCGAGCGCCCGATGAAACCGGTGGCGCCGAAGACGATCGTGCGGGGCATGGCCCCTCCTCGGTTTTCTCAATAGATCGGTCTACATATTTTTTGCCGACACAAAGCCGATGTGCCTTTACGGCCCCGGTACGCGTCAGAGCAGCGCGGCGACCGCGCGCGCGACCCGCGCGAACGGCTCACGGCTGCGCTGCACGCGGGCGAGCAGCAGCGCCCCCTCGACCAGGGCGAGGATCGCGGTCGCGGTGTCCTGCGGGGCCGGATGCCCGTCGGCGGCCAGCCGGCCCTCCAGGGCGCTCTCCCACGAGCGGTAGACCTCGGCGCACACCTGGCGCAGCGTCTCGTTGCTCGCGGAGACCTCCAGGGCGACGGTCGCCACCGGGCAGCCCTTGGACCAGCCGGAGGTCTCCAGCCGGTCGGCGAGCACGTCGAGCAGCGAGCCGACGACGGCGGCGGTGTCGGGGCCGGCGTCGGCCAGATCGCGCACCAGGGCGCTGATCTCCTGGCCGGCCCGCTCCAGGGCCTCGGCGACCAGCTGGTCCTTGCCGCTCGGGAAGTGGAAGTACAGCGAGCCGCGTGGAGCGCCGCTGGCGGCCAGCACCTGGTTGAGCCCGGCGCCGTGGTAGCCGCCGCTCTCGATCAAGCCCTGCGCCGCGCCCAGCATCCGCACCCGGGTCTGCGTCCCCTTCTCACCCATACGGAAAATGTAGACCGGCCGTCATATTTTCACAAGGGCGCCCCTGCTCCTGCCCTGAGTCCGCGCCCCGCGGCGGCTACTGCGCCGACGGCCCCGGCTTGTCGTCCTCGGCAGGCGGCTCCTCGGCGGGCGGCTCCGCGGCCGGCGGCTGCGCGGTGGACGGCCCCTGCGTGGCGAAGACCAGGCGCCCGTCGGCCACGTCGACCGTGACCCGGCCGCCCTCGCCGACCTTGCCGTCCAGCAGCAGCCGGGACAGCCGGTTGTCGACCTCGCGCTGGATCGTCCGGCGCAGCGGCCGGGCGCCGTATTCGGGCTGGTAGCCGTGCTGCGCGAGCCAGTCGACGGCGGCGTCGGTGAAGGTCACGGTGACGCCCTGGGCCTGCGTCAGCCGCCGGGTCTGCTCCAGCAGCAGGTCGGTGATCTGCCGCAGCTGCTCGGCGCTGAGCTGGCGGAAGACCACGATCTCGTCGATGCGGTTGAGGAACTCGGGCCGGAAGTGCTCGCGCAGCGGTCGCAGGATCTGCTCGCGCCTGGCCTCCTCGTCGGCGTCCGCGTCGCCGCCGGAGCCGAATCCGATGCCGGCGCCGCGCCGGGCGATGACGTCGGAGCCGAGGTTGCTGGTCATGACGATGACGGCGTTGGTGAAGTCGACCGTGCGGCCCTGGGCGTCGGTGAGCCGGCCGTCGTCGAGCACCTGGAGCAGGATGTTGAAGACGTCCGGATGCGCCTTCTCGACCTCGTCGAGCAGCAGCAGCGAGTACGGGTGGCGGCGCACCACCTCGGTGAGCTGCCCGGCCTCCTCGTGGCCGACGTAGCCGGGCGGGGCGCCGACCAGCCGGCTGACGGTGTGCCGCTCCTGGTACTCGCTCATGTCCAGCCGCACCATGCGGTCCTCGCTGCCGAAGAGGGCCTCGGCGAGGGCCCTGGCCAGCTCGGTCTTGCCGACGCCGGTGGGGCCGAGGAAGAGGAAGCTGCCGATCGGGCGGTCGGGGCTGGCGAGCCCGGCGCGCGAGCGCAGCACCGCGTCGGAGACGACGGCGACGGCCTCGTTCTGGCCGACCACCCGCTGGTGCAGGTGCTCGGCGAGGCCCAGCAGCCGGTCCTTCTCCTCCTGGGTGAGGCTGCTGACGGGGATGCCGGTCTGCCGGGAGACGACCTCGGCGATCGCCTCGGAGGTCACCTCCAGGTTCTGGCCCTCCTCGGCCCGGCCGTCCCCGCCGGCCTCGGTGATCCGCCGCCGCAGCTCCGCGATGCGGTCGCGCAGCTGGGTGGCGCGCTCGTAGCTCTCGTCGGCGACGGCCTGGTCCTTGTCGAGGGTGAGCTGCTCGGCCTCGCGTTCCATCGCCCGTACGTCAGTACCCTTGGTGCGGGCCCGCAGCCGTACCCGGGCGCCGGCCTGGTCGATCAGGTCGATGGCCTTGTCGGGCAGCCGGCGGTCGGTCAGGTAGCGGTCGGACAGCTGCACGGCGGCGTCGAGCGCCTCGTCGGTGTAGCGGACCTGGTGGTGGGCCTCGTAGCGGTCGCGGAGGCCGCGCAGGATCTCCAGGGTGTCGGCGGCGGTGGGCTCGGGGATGAGGACCGGCTGGAAGCGGCGGGCCAGGGCCGCGTCCTTCTCGATCCGCCGGAATTCCTCCAGCGTCGTGGCGCCGACGATGTGCAGTTCGCCGCGGGCGAGCGCGGGCTTGAGGATGTTGCCGGCGTCCATCGAGCCGCCCTCGCCGCCACCGCCGGCGCCGACGACGGTGTGCAGCTCGTCGATGAAGACGATCAGCTCGTCGGAGTGGGCGCGGATCTCGGAGACGATGGTGTTCAGCCGCTCCTCGAAGTCGCCGCGGTAGCGGGTGCCGGCGACGACGCCGGTCAGGTCCAGCGCGACGACCCGGCGGCCCAGCAGCGTGTCGGGGACGTCGCCGTCCACGATGTGCTGGGCGAGCCCCTCGACGACGGCGGTCTTGCCGACGCCGGCGTCGCCGATCAGCACGGGGTTGTTCTTGCCGCGCCGGGAGAGCACCTCGATGGTCTGCTCGATCTCGGTGTCGCGGCCGATCACCGGGTCGATCCGGCCCTCGCGGGCGAGCCCGGTCAGGTCGCGGCCGTACTTGTCCAGGGTGGGCGTGCCGCCGCCGGCCTGCCCGGGCCCCGCGACCGGGCCGCCGCCCTGCCGCTGCGCCCCGGCCTGCCCGGGCCCGGCGGGACCGGCGCCCTGCTCGGGCGGTGGGACCGGCGGGCCGAAGCGGGCGGCGCCCAGCATGTGCCCGGCGTACGACTCGGGGTTCGCGGCGAGCGCGCCGAGGACATGCTCGGGGCCGATGTAGCCGGCGCCGCCGGCCCGGGCCAGCTCGTGCGCGTCCAGCAGGGCGCGCTTGGCCGCCGGGGTCAGGGACAGCGACATCGGCCCCGGCTCCTCGTGCGGCTGCACGGGCCCGGAGCGCTCGTCGATCTGCGACGCCAGCGCGTCCGGGTCGGCGCCGGCCCGGCTGAGCAGGTCGCGCGTCGGCCCGGCCGCGAGCGCGGCCCGCAGCAGGTGCTCGGTGTCCAGGTCGCGGCTGCCGTGGTCGGCGGCGTACTGCGCCGCGCCCTCCACGAGCTCGCGGGCCGGCCGGCTGAGCAGCCGGCCGATGTCGACCTGCCGGGGCGCCGGATTCCGGCCGCCGAAGAACCGGGCGAAGAACTCGCCGAAGGGGTCGTCTTCCTGGCCCATGAAACCGCTGGTCATCGTAGTTTCCCTCGCTGACCTCGCTGACGACTGGCTTCCCGCCGCGTACCCGGGTGGGCGGCGCTCATGCGTCGATCGCGCGGCGGGATCTTCCGGGCATGTCGGGCGCGGTGTCATGGGAGGGACCGGACCCCGCGGGCCGGGCGCCGGGCCCGGCGCGGGCGGGCGCCGGGCCGGCGGCGCGGCTCGCGGCTCAGTCGGCGGCCCGGCGCCAGGCGAGCAGCAGCAGCGCGAGCGCGCCGGCCGCGGCGAGCACGGCGGCGCGGTTGTCGCGCGCGGCCCGGGCGCCGAGGGCCGCGGCCTGCCGCAGCTCCCCGGTCGTGACCGCGGCCCGTTGCCGGAGCTCGGCGGTCTTCTCCCGGGCGCGGGCGGTGACGTCGGCCTTGGCGGACAGCGCCTCGATCGTCTCGCCGAGTTCGAGGCGGGTCTGCTCGACCTGCTCGCGCACCTGCTCGGGCGTGTCGGCGCCATGCGCGTCGCTGCCGCCGTGGCCGTCGTGGCCGTCGTGGCCGTCGTGGCCGTCGAGCCTTCTGGGGGTGTCGGCGGGCTGTCCGCCGCCGGAGGGGGTGTTCATCGGTGGGCACTCTCCTTGATCTCCGCGACATCGGCCCGGACGCCGGCCATCGCCTGCTCGGGGGCGGGCGGCGCGGCCTGGGCGAGTTGCTTCCTGCCGGTCATGGCCAGCACCGCGGCGAGGGCGCCGAGCGCGGCGGCGACGACGAGCGCGCCGGCCCACACCGGCAGCGCGAGGGCCAGCGCGGCGATCGCGGCGGCCACCAGCGCCTCCAGCATGAGGAACCCGACGACGCCCATGCCGCCGAACATCCCGGCGCCCAGGCCGTAGTGCTTGCCCTTCTCCTTCATCTCCGCCTGCGCCAGGCGCAGTTCGCCCCGGACCAGCTCTGTGAGCTGCCGCGAGGCGTGCTGCACCAGCTGGCTCACCGGCTCGTCCGCCCGCGGCGGCCCCGCCGACCGCCCGGCGAGCGGTTGCGACTGCGTGTTCGACACGGCATCCACCTCTCCGTCGTCCTGCGTACGCTGCGCCGGCGCGATGACCCGCACCGCACCGGCCGTCACGCGAACGCGTACCCCGTGACGGGCAGTTACGCCTCCCGAGCTGCCACCGGCCCCGCGCGGGCGCGTCAGCCGCCGGTGACGACCGCGGTGAGGCGCACCAGGCGGGCGATGCCGAACTGCAGCATCAGCGGCAGGGTGTGGGCGGCGGTGACGCCGTGGGTGGCGGTCAGCCGGATGGTGGGGCCGGGGGCGGCGAAGGTCACCGTGCTGCCGGGCTGGAGGAGGATTCCGGCGCTGGTCATCGAGCCGTTGTCGCCGGTGGCGGCGCCGGTGAGCCGGCCCCTGCCGCCGTCGGGGGTGGCGACCATGTCGAGGTGCTCGGGCAGCCCGGTGCCGTTGCGTACGGTCATGGTCACGGTGCCGCTGCCCGACGCGTCGAGGTGGGCGACGGCGTGCGTGATGGTCAGGTCGACGTCGGGGGCCACCACGTGCACCTGCCCGGGGGTCGCGGTGCCGGTGTCCTGCGGGGCGGGGGCCTTCTCGGCGGAGTGGGTGCAGGCGGTGGCGAGCGCGGTCAGCGCGACCGCCGTCCCTGCCGTACGGACGAGGCGGGTGGTGCGGCGGGGAGAGGCGTGCGCGATCACCGTTGCATCATGCCAACCCCCGCGCGGACGGCCGTCGGCGCCCCCCGCCCGGCCGGCCGGCGGGCGGCCCCGGGGCTCCCGGCGCGCGCGGGCGGTGGCCGTCGCGCGGCGGTAGCGTGAGCACATATCCGCCCGGAATTAATAAAGCCGACCAAGCCGATCAAAGGGACATCCCATGGTCACCATGCAGGCAGTGCGGGGGCACGCGCGGGGCGGGCCGGAGAGCCTGTCGTACGAGACGGCCCTGCGGCCGGTGCCGGACGAGGGCGAGGTCCTGGTGGCCGTGCGGGCCGCGGCGATCACGCCGGGCGAGCTGGACTGGGACGCCACCTGGACGGACGCCCTCGACGGCACGGGCCGGGACCGGACGCCCGTGGTGCCGGCCAAGGAGGTCTCGGGCCGGGTGGCCGAGCTCGGCCCGGGCGTCGCGGGCCTGACGGTGGGGGACGCGGTCTTCGGGCTCATCCCCTTCACCCGGGACGGCGCGGCGGCGCAGTACGTCGCGGTACCGGCGGGCGTGCTGGCGGTGCGGCCCAGGGCGCTCGACGACGAGGCCGCCGCCGCGCTGGCGCTGGCCGGGCTGACGGCGTGGCAGGGGCTGCGCGACCACGGCGGGTTGACCGAGGGCGCGCGGGTGCTGGTGCACGGCGGCGGGGGCGGGGTGGGCTCGCTCGCCGTGCAGGTCGCGGTGGCGCTCGGCGCGTCGGTGGTCGCCACGGCCGCGGCCCGGGACGCCGGCTTCGTACGCGACCTGGGGGCGGAGCTGGTCGTGGACTACGCCGAGGAGCGGTTCGAGGACGCCGTCGAGGGCGTGGACCTGGTCTTCGACACGGTGGGCGGGCAGGTCCAGGACCGCTCGTGGCAGGTGCTGCGGCCGGGCGGGACGCTGGTGAGCATCGTCGCCCCGCCGGCCGCGCCGGAGGGGAAGCACGGCGTCTTCTTCGTGGTGGAGCCGGACCGCGGCGCCCTCGGGCAGCTCGCCCGGCTCGCCGCGCAGGGGCGGCTGGCCCCGCGTATCGACCGGGTGGTGCCGCTGTCCGGCACCGCCGCCGCCTACGCGGCCCTGGAGCAGGAGCACCCGCGGGGCAAGATCGTCCTGCGGGTGCCCAAGGGCGGCTGACGCCCGCCGCGTCACGGCACCCGGTGCGCCGACCCGGCGCCGACCCGGGCGGCGTACCCGGCCAGCCCCTCCTCCGTGTCGCCGGCCCAGCCGACGTAGCCGTCGGGGCGGACGAGGAAGACCCCCGTGCCGTACTCCGGCGGGGCGTCCGGGCCGGTGGTCAGGAGGGTCCAGTGCGGGCCGCGGTAGGCGTCGAGGAGCCGGACGCCCGCGACGGCGGCGTCCGGCGCGCGGTCGCCGGCCCGCAGCGGGCCCGGGGCGGGGCGGGTCTCGGCGCTCAGGGACGAGGTGCGGTAGCCCAGGCCCAGCTGGCGGGTGGCGGCGCCGCGGGTGGCCTCGCCGCGGTGGATGCCGGTGGACAGCCCCAGCATGTCGGCGGCGACGGCGCGGCGCTCCTCCTCGTAGCTGTCCAGCAGCGCGGCGGGCGCCCGGCCGGCCAGCACCGCGCCGAGCTTCCAGCCGAGGTTGTACGTGTCCTGGACGCTGGTGTTGAGGCCCTGGCCGCCGGCCGGGGAGTGGACGTGGGCGGCGTCGCCGGCGAGGAAGACCCGGCCGTCGCGGAAGCGGTCGGCCAGCGCCGCCCGGGGGCGGAAGTCGGAGGCCCAGCGCACCTCGGTGACGTCGTCGGCGGCGAGGTGGGAGCGGGCGGCGACCAGTTTCCGTATGCCGTCCAGGGTGAGGTCGACCGGGTGCCCTTCGGGGAACTGGGCGACGAGCTGGAAGTCCGCGACGCCGGCGAGCGGGCAGATCACCATGAAGCCGGTGCCGTCGCCGCCGGGGAAGATGTGCCAGTTGTCGCGGTCGAGGCCGGCGACGCGGACGTCGGCGACCAGCATCGGCTGCGGGTCGACGGTCTCGCCGGTCATGCCGATGCCGAGCGCCCGGCGCACGGCGGAGCGCCCTCCGTCGGCGGCGACGACGTATCCGGCCCGGATCTGCCGGCCGCCGGCGAGGTCCACGGTCACGCCGTCGGCGTCCTGGGTCAGGCCGGTGACCTCGTGGCCGAAGGCGACGGTGCCGCCGAGCTCTTCCAGCCGGGCGTGCAGGATCTGCTGGGTGCGCCATTGCGGCACCATCCACGGCTCGGTGTACGGCGAGGTCTCGTCGGCGTCGGCGGGCTCGAACATCGCGTGCTCGGCGACCTTGCGGCCGTCCTGCCAGATCGCGCCGAGCGGGTAGGAGCCGCCGGCGGCCAGGATGGCGTCGATGACGCCGAGGTCGTCGAAGACCTCCATCGTGCGGGGCTGGATGCCCTTGCCGCGCGAGCCGGGGAAGAGCCCGGCGGCGCGCTCGACGACCAGCGCGTCCACGCCGCGGCGGGCGAGGTCGATGCCGAGGGTGAGCCCGCTCGGGCCCGCCCCGACCACCAGGACGTCCACGTGCCCCCGTATCTGCGCCATGCCATGCTCCTTAATGACGTTAAGTTCCGTTGGCCGCCACGATGCCCTTAACGCCGTTAAACTGTCAAGCGTGAACGCGAAGCCACGGGTGCCGCTCGATCGCAAGCGGGTCGCCGACGCCGCCTTGGACCTGCTCGACACGGTGGGCCTGGACGGTCTGACGCTCAGCGCCATCGGGCGCGAGCTGGGCGTCAAGGCGCCCGCGCTCTACTGGCACTTCAAGGACAAGCAGGAGCTGCTCGACGAGATGGCCACGCAGATGTACCGGCGGATGGTCGCCGGTACGCCGCTGGATCCCGCCGACACCTGGCGGGAGCGGCTGCTCAAGGCCAACCACGGCCTGCGCGACGCGCTGCGCCGCCACCGGGACGGCGCCCGGGTCTTCAGCGGCTCGCGCTTCACCGGCGACGACCACGTGGCCGCCATGGAGGACACCCTGCGGCTGTTCACCGCGGCCGGATTCACCCTGCCCCAGGCGGTACGGGCGACCTCCACCTCGTATCTGTACACGCTCGGCTTCGTCATCGAGGAGCAGGGCGTGCAGCCGATGCCGGACGAGCGGCGCGAGGGCTTCGACGTGGCCGAACGCGCCCGCAGGATGGCCGACTTCCCGCTGGCCGCGGCGGCGGGCGCGGAGATCTTCGCCGACTACGACCGGCACTTCGCCGAGGGGCTGGACGTGGTCCTCGACGGCATCGCCGCGCGCTACGGCATCCCCTGACGCGGCATCGGCTGCCGCGGGGTCGGGAACCGGCCATGGGCGTGGCGGGTCTTTGCTGTCGTCCGGCCGCCCGGACCGGGTCGCCCAGGGTTGAGACGAGGAAGACATGAAGCGCCGTTCGACGAAGTACCTGACCGCACTCGCCGCGATCGCGCTCGCCGTGGCCGCCCTGTCGGGGTGCGCCAGCGACAAGCGCGGTACGGGCGACTCCCCCGTCGCCAACCACCGCGGCGACGACAGCCCCGCGGACGTCACCAACTTCCCCGACCACTTCGCGAACATCGCCACCAAGTGCGTGGCCGGCGCCCCGGGCTTCCGCGCCTTCGTCACCACCCGCGAGGCGGCCCCGGTGATACTCGCCGACCCCGCCTGCAAGGGCTAGGCACCGGCTGCTAGCCCAGGGTGCGCAGCACCTCGGCGACGTTGGCGCGGGAGGTGCGCAGGGCCTTCAGGGCGGCGGCGTAGGAGGCCGGGTGGGCGGCGATGTCGGCGGCCTGCTCCTGCGCCTGCACCGTCTGCCAGACCTCGACGGTGTGGTGGCGCAGCTTGCACGCGACGTCGGCCGCGGCGGTGGCGCGCTCGCGGGGCGTATGGGCGGTGTTGCCGTCGCTGCCGCGGGACCAGGCGGGGTCGGAGTACGCGGCGACGGGGTCGGGGTAGCCGGGGAAGCCCTCCGCGGCCATGCACCGGGACCACGCGTCCCAGGCCGCGCGCAGCCGCGGGTCGGCCTCGGCCTGCTTGCCGATTTCGACCGCGCGGCTCGCCGGGCGGACCAGGCCGCCCTGGACGTCGACGCCGCGCAGCAGCCGCGTGCTCGCCTGCCTGGTGCAGGAGGCCCAGTCGGTGAACTCGTCGCCGGTCATCCGGCGGCCCTTCGGCCGGTCGGCGGCGGCGACGGCCGGGTCCCAGCCGTAGCCCCAGCGGCGGGCGGCGGCCGGGTCGAGGACGCCGTAGTCGGTGGCGACCGCGGTGAGGCCGAGGCTGGTGCCGGGCATCTGCGGGTCGAGCGGGAAGCCGGGGTGGCCGCGGCCTGCCATGCACTGCCGGACCAGCAGCGCCGTGGCCTGCTGGGACCGCCGGTCGTCCGCGGCGGTGGAGCGGTAGCGGTCGGCGGGCAGCGGGCGGACGTCCACCGCCGTACGGACCGCCGCCGCGCGTTCCGGTCCCGACGCGCACACCGCCGCGACCAGCGCGACCCCTGTCGCGGCGCCCATGCGCCATCCCCGCCCCATGGCCGCCGATGCTACCCGGCGCCCCCGACCGGGACCGGACGGGGTGTCAGCTCTCGTCGGCGCGGGTCAGCGCGTCGGCGATCATCCGGGTGGCGAACTCCCGGTCCTCGGTGAGCCGGTTGATGTGCTCGGCGAGCAGGAAGGCGGTGGCCTCCAGCGGGCGCATCTCCTCCTTGGTCCAGAACCCGTACTGCTTGCGCCACAGGCTCGGGCTCAGGCCGGTGCCGGCGGCGACGACCAGGGCGGTCATGGTGGGGACGGTCTCGGGAGGGACGGTGCGCATCATGGTCATGGTGGACACGAGATGGGGCACGACGTATTCGATGGGGTCCTTGTCGTGGTCCTCGTAGGCCATCCGCAGCCACCGCATGAACATGTAGATGAGCGTGCAGGCGCCGTCCAGGACGGCGCTCGCCCCGCCCGGGCCGAGCGAGGCGGCGAACTGGTCGAAGAGCTCCTCCTCCTCGGCGTCGACCTCGGTCTTGTTCTCGTAGAGGGCCCGCAGCCTGGAGTCGATCATCATCAGCGCCGCCCCCACGTCGCCGGCGGGAGCGTGCTGGGGGTCGCAGGGTGATGCCACAGGGGTCCTCCTCGGTTGACCGTGGGTCGCGCGGCGTATCCGTACAGTAGCCTGCCGGGGCGCGCGGGTCCGGTGGATTGCGAGGAAGGGCCCGGGGCACTGCGGGCGGGCGGTCAGTCCTTGAGGAAGGCCAGCAGCTCGTCGTTGAAGGTGTCGTTGAACGGCGGGACCATGGCCAGGCCGTGGGGGGCGCCCGGGAGGACCTTCAAGGTCGCGTCCTCGACGATCTTCGAGGACTTCTCCGCGGCGGCCACGATGGGCACGATCTGGTCGTCGTCGCCGTGGATGATCAGGGTGGGGACGTCGAACTTCCTCAGGTCCTCGGTCAGGTCGGTCTCCGAGAACGCCTTGATGCAGTCGTAGGCGGCCTTGATCCCGACCTGCATGCTCCACAGCCAGAAGGCGTCACGGACGCCCTGGGAGACCTTGTTGCCCGCGCGGTTGGCCCCGTAGAAGGGCTCGCTGAGGTCCTTCCAGAACTGCGAGCGGTCGGCGGCGACGTTCGCCCTCAGCTGGTCGAAGACATCGACCGGCAGGCCCTCGGGGTTGGCGTCGGTCTTGAGCATCAGCGGCGGGATCGCGCTCTGCAGCACCGCCTTGGACACCCGGTCCGTGCCGTGCCGGCCGATGTAGCGGGCCACCTCGCCGCCACCGGTGGAGTGGCCGACCAGGATCGCGTCGCGCAGGTCCAGCTCCTCGAACAGGGCGGCCAGGTCGTCGGCGTAGGTGTCCAGGTCGTTGCCGTCCCAGGTCTGGCCGGAGCGGCCGTGGCCGCGGCGGTCGTGGGCGACGGCCCGGAAGCCGTGGTCCGCGACCAGCTTCATCTGCGGGTCCCAGGCGTCGCCGTTGAGCGGCCAGCCGTGGCTGAAGACGACGGGCCGGCCCGTCCCCCAGTCCTTGTAGTGGATCGGGGTTCCGTCTTTCGCGTGGATGAATGGCATGCTGTCGATCCTTTGAGCTCGAAGCTGCACGGGATGGACGGTGGGCCCGGCGCCGGGCGCCCTGCGGGCGCACCGCACCCCAAAGGGGACTTATCCGAGCATATCGACCATCCGGGTGACCGGCATCCCCCAGTGGTGCCGTCAGGTGTCCTGCCCGGCTTCGACGGGCGCCGGCGCGGCGCCGGGCAGCGGGTCCGCGGCCGGCGGCGGAGGCGCGGTGCCGCCTCGGCGCGGGAGCTTCGCGGTCAGGTGCCGGGCGACGGGCTCGGTGAAGCGGGCGGCGACGGGCCCGAGCAGGACCAGCAGCAGGACGTACGCGGTCGCCAGCGGCCCGATGCGCGGGTTGACGCCCTCGGCGAGCCCGGCGATGACGATGGAGAACTCGCCCCGGGCGACCAGGGCGCCGCCGGCCCGCCAGCGCCCCGCGGGCTTGATGCGGGCGCGCCGGGCGGCGAGGTAGCCGGTGGCGACCTTGGTGAGGGTGGTCGCCACGGCCAGCAGCAGGGCGGGCACCAGGACCGAGGGGATGTCGGCGGGGTCGGTGCTCAGCCCGAAGAAGACGAAGAAGACCGCCGCGAAGAGGTCCCGCAGCGGGCTGAGCAGGCTGCTGGCGCCCTCGGCGACCTCGCCGGACAGCGCGATGCCGACCAGGAAGGCGCCGACCGCGGCGGAGACCTGCAGCTGCTGGGCGACGCCGGCGACCAGCAGCGCCAGGCCCAGCACGACCAGCAGCAGCATCTCGGCGTTGTCGGAGGACACCGCGCGGCTGATGATCCGGCCGTGCCGCAGCGCGACGTAGAGGACCGCGGCGACGGTGCCGAGCGAGATCAGCAGGGTCAGGCTGCCGCCGGCCAGGCCCACCCCGGACAGCAGGGCGGTGAGGATGGGCAGGTAGACGGCCATGGCGAGGTCTTCCATGACCAGTACGCCGAGGATCACCGGGGTCTCGCGGTTGCCGAGCCGGCCGAGGTCGCCGAGGACCTTGGCGATCACGCCGGAGGAGGAGATCCAGGTGACGCCGGCCAGCGCGACGGCCGCGGTGGGGCCCCAGCCGAGCAGCAGCGCGGCGGCGGCGCCGGGCAGCGCGTTGAAGACGAAGTCGACCGCGCCGGACGGATACTGCGTCTTGAGGCTGCTGACCAGCTCGGACGCGCTGTATTCGAGGCCGAGGAGCAGCAGGAGCAGGATGACGCCGATCTCGGCGCCGGTGGCCACGAAGTCCTCGCTGGCGCCGAGCGGCAGCAGCCCGCCGTGGCCGAAGGCGAGGCCGGCCAGCAGGTAGAGCGGGATGGGCGAGAAGCCGATCCGGCCGGCCAGGCGTCCGAGGATGCCGAGGGTGAGGACGATGGCGCCGAGTTCGATGAGCAGTGACGTGTCCTGCACCCGGTTACCCTCCCGCGATCAGCGTGGCGACGGCGTTGACGCCCTCGCGCGTTCCGACGACGACCAGGACGTCGCCGATGGCGAAGCGGAAGTCCGGGGTCGGTGAGGGGAAGGCGCCGGTGCGGCGCAGCACGGCGACGATGGACGCGCCGGTACGGGTGCGCGCCTGGGTGTCGCCGAGCGGCCGGCCGGCGTAGGGGCTGTGCTTGGAGACCGGGATGCGCTCGGTGACCAGGTCGATCTCCACCTGCTGGCGCACCGCGCGCAGCGAGTCCGGGACCAGGACCTCGGCCAGGGCCGCGGCCTCCGGCGGGGCGAGGGTGACGGTCTCCTTGCAGCTGTCCTCGTCCTCGGGGTCGTGGATGCCGATCGTGCGGCGGCCGTCCAGGTGCACGACGACCGACACGTGGTGCCCGGCCTCGGTGTCGAGATCGACCCGCGTCCCGACTCCTGGCAGTGCGACCTTGCGTGTGTGGCTCAACCCGCCCATGAGGGACCCCTCGACTCGACCTCGGACACCAGGACTGACTCCATAGTAATGAAATGGTCAAGTTTCCTGGACGGCGGGGTGCGGCGGCGGGGTCCCGGGGGCCGGCGGCGGGTGGGTCAGGCCGAGCGGTGGTGCCGGTGGTGGGCGCGGGCGAGCAGGTCGTGGATGTGGTGGCCGAGCTCGTCGGGGTCGGCGAGCGGGCGGGCGAAGGGCAGCCGGGCGTCGCTGTGGCCGTCCGGGCGGTGCAGGCGCAGCACGATGCCGTAGCGGTCGAGGGCGAGCGGGGTGACCCGGGTGACGTCGATCAGCCGGCGGACCGTCAGCAGCCGGGCCAGCGCCTCGACATGCTCGCGGTGCTCCTCGGCCAGGTGCAGCAGCAGCCGCGCCTCGGCGGTGGCCATCGGGTCGGGCCGGGCGGCGAGCAGGTCGGCGGGGGCCACCAGGCGGCGGGTCCCGCCGGCGTCGAGGGCGACACCGCGCACGTCCACCCGCAGCCGTACGGCGCCGGCCTGCATGGCGGGCTCGGGCGCGTGCAGCCGGCCGACGATCCGCACCTGGGCGCGGACCCGGTCGCGTACCGGGACGGGCGCCAGGTCGGTCCACTCCAGCGCCGCCGGTACGCCGACCGCCGGGCCGCAGGCGGCTTCCGCGGCGGTGTGGCTGTCGGCGGGGACCCGCAGCCGCAGGGCCTCGCCGAACTCGGCGACGACGCCCGCCATGAAGTCCTCATGGGCTCCGTTGGCGGTCACGGCGGCGGAGCCGGCGGTCGCGAGGATGCTGCGGACCTGCTCCGCGGCGGTGGGTTCGCAGGGCGCGACGGTCCTGGGCACAGAGTCTCCTTTGCGACTTAGGTAAGCCTAACCTTAGCCACTGCGGAGTCGCGGTGCCATACCGCGTCCGGGTGAACGGCCCGCGACTGCCCGGCGCCTGCCCCCGGGTCGGTCCACGGTCGGTGCGCGGTCAGTCCGCGGCGACCCGGACGACCGTGCCGTCGGTGAGGGCGACCAGTTCGGCGAAGGTCAGGGGCACCACCGTGTGCGGGGTGCCGGCCGCGGCCCAGAGCGTGCCGTAGGGGCGGAGCGCCTCGTCGACCAGGGTGCGCAGGCGCGCCGGGTGGCCGACCGGGGAGACGCCGCCGATGGCCTGGCCGGTGATCGTACGGACCTGCTTCGCGGTGGCCATCGCGACCGTCCCGGCGCCTGCGGCTGCCGCGAGCAGGGCCGGGTCGGCGCGGTGCCGGCCGCTGGTCATCACCAGCAGCGGGGCGCCGTCGGCCAGGAAGAGCAGGCTGCTGGCGATCGCGCCGACCTCGCAGCCGAGGGCCGCGGCGGCTTCGGCGGCGGTGCGCGTGGAGTCGGGCAGCTGCCGGACCCGGGCGGTCAGCCCGGCGTCGGCGAGGTGCTGCTGGACGATACGGCTCCGCTCGGGCAACTGGTGCTCGTCAAGCATTCCGGTCGGTTCCTTCCTCGCGGGTCGCGGGATCGCGTCGGTCTTGCCGGTGTTCTCAGGGGAGGTCTCGGGTGGCATCCCGCCGGGGGTAGTGCATGAGCAGGACGACGTCCGCCGGGCCGCCGAGTGCCTGGAACCGGTGCGGCAGGTCGCCCGGGTAGCGGTGGCTGTCGCCCTCGGCCAGCTCGCGGGTGCGGCCGGCGGCGCCGACCCGGACCGCGCCCCTGACCACCGTGACGGTCTCCTCGACGCCGGCGGCGTGCGGGGCCGAGTCCTGCACCGCCGGGGCGAGCGCGGCCCGGTAGACCTCGACCAGCCGGTCCCCCAGCGGCCAGCTGGTGAGCAGCACCGCGGCCACCGAGTCGCCCCGGGCGGGCGCCGCGGCCGGCGGCGACTCGTCCGGCAGCAGGGCGCCGAGCGGGGCGTCCAGCGCGGTCGTGAGGGCGAAGAGCGTGTCGAGCCGGGCACCGCGCCGGTCGTTCTCCAGCTCGGAGATGGTGCCCTTGCCGACGCCGCTGCGCCGCGCCAGCTCCGACAGCGAGCACCCGCGCGCGTCCCGCAGCCGTCTCAGCCGCGACCCCAGTGTCTCCGGCACACCGCCTCCCGTTCTGTTAACAGAACGCATGCTACGCCATCGGCCGCTCGCGGCGGCCCGCGCGGGCCGCCGGGATCAGTGGGCGGTACCGGTGCGGGCGTAGCGGCCCGGGGCGATGCCGACGACGCGCTTGAAGTGGCGGGTGAGGTGGGACTGGTCGTAGAAGCCGACGGCGCCCGCCACCTCGCCCGGCGGCCGGCCGGCCAGCAGCAGGCGGCGGGCGAGGTCCACCCGGCGGGCCATCAGGTACTGGTGCGGGGCGATGCCGAAGGCACCGCTGAAGGCCCGCACCAGGTGCGCGGGGTGGGCGTGGACCAGCCGCGCCGCGTCCTTCAGGGTCACGCCGTCGCGCACCCGGGCGTCGAGGAGGTCGCGCAGCTCCTGGGCGACACCGCGGTCCGGCCCGGCGGGACCGCGGGCGAGCCGGGGCCGCAGGCATCCCCGCAGCCGTTCGCTGACGAGGGCAAGCCTGCTCTCCGCCTCCAGCTCGTCGCCGCGGCGGGCGAGCGCCTGGTGCAGCTGGGCGACGCGGCGGCGCAGCAGCGGGTCGGCGAGGTCGGGGCCGTCCACCGCGGGGCCGATGAACCGCTCGTCGAGCTGCGTCATGTCGAGGTAGAGCACGCGCTTGCGGAAGCCGTGCGCGGTGGCGGGCGAGCCGTTGTGCGGGACCTGGGGCGGGAGCAGGCTCACGGTGTCGGTCGGGGTGCCGCGCTCGTAGCGGTCCAGGTCGTAGCGGACGGCGCCGTCGTCGACGATCAGCAGCGTCCAGGCGTCGTGGACGTGCATCGGGTAGGCGTGCTCGGTGAAGTGGGCGTGGAAGACCTCCACGACACCCGCGACCTGCGGGCGCCACGCGGAGATCTCCTGCCGGGGCGTCACGCAAAGAACGTACAAGACACCGGTGGCGGGCGCGCCGCAGCCTGGGGGGCATGAGAACCGAGCACGAGACTGCCACCGCAACCGCGACCGCGACCGTAACCGCCACCGGAACCGCGACCGTGAGCGCGCCGGGGACCGCCGGCGGGACCCTTCCCGCGGACGGGGCCGGGGGCGCGCCGGTGCGCTTCGACACCAAGATCGCCGTGCTGCTGCGGGACGACCTGGAGGTCTGGCAGCGGCTGAACGTGACCGCCTTCCTGGTCAGCGGGCTCGGCACGGTCGCGGCCGAGGTGGTCGGCGAGCCGTACGCGGACGCCGACGGCACGGCGTACCTGCCGATGTTCCGCCAGCCGGTGCTGGTGTTCGAGGGGAGCAGGGAGACGCTGACGGCCGCGCACGGCCGGGCGCTGTCGCGGGCGCTGCCGGTGGCGGTGTTCACCTCCGACCTGTTCCGTACCGGCAACGACCGGGACAACCGCGCGGCGGTGCGGGCGGTGCGCGGGGACCTCCTCGACCTCGTGGGGATCGCCGTCCACGGGCCGCGCAACGCGGTGGACAAGATCCTCAAGGGAGCGCATATGCACCCCTGAGCAGCCGGGGGGCGGGCCGCCGGACGGCGGCTTCCTGCGATGACATGAGGATCGGACGGTTACTGACCAGGAGTGGAATCCGGGCCCGCTCCCCCGGCCCGCGCGTTTGCCGCCGCGGATCGGGGGCACCCCGGCAGGGTTTGTCCCTGCGAATCGTGGAGTGTGGGAATGGCGGTCAGGACCGAGGAGGCGGCACGGGCTCGCACGCCGGTACGGGAGCGGTCGCCGGGGAAGATCCTGGCGGACTGGCTGAGCACGACCGACCACAAGAAGATCGGGCACCTCTACCTGATCACGTCGTTCGGCTTCTTCCTCTTCGCCGGTGTGCTCGCACTGCTGATGCGGGCCGAACTGGCCCGGCCCGGCCTGCAGTTCCTGTCCAACGAGCAGTACAACCAGCTGTTCACCATGCACGGCACGGTGATGCTGCTGCTGTTCGCCACCCCGACCTTCGCCGGGTTCGCCAACGCCGTGATGCCGCTGCAGATCGGGGCACCGGACGTGGCCTTCCCGCGGCTGAACATGTTCTCGTACTGGCTGTTCCTGCTCGGCGGCCTCATCGTGGCCGGCAGCTTCCTGACGCCCGAGGGCGGCGCCGACTTCGGGTGGACGGCGTACGCGCCGCTCAACGCCCAGATCCACACGCCCAGCATCGGCGCCGACATGTGGGTCATGGGCCTGGCGCTGGCCGGTTTCGGCACCATCCTCGGCGCGGTCAACTTCATCGCCACCATCATCTGCATGCGCGCCCCCGGCATGACGATGTTCCGGATGCCGATCTTCGTGTGGAACATCCTGCTGACCTCGGTGCTGGTGCTGCTGGCCTTCCCGGTCCTGGCCGCGGCGCTGCTGTGCCTGGAGGCCGACCGGCGGTTCGGCGCGCATGTCTTCGACCCGGCCAACGGCGGGTCGATCCTGTGGCAGCACCTGTTCTGGTTCTTCGGCCACCCCGAGGTCTACATCGTGGCGCTGCCGTTCTTCGGGGTGGTGACCGAGATCCTGCCGGTCTTCTCCCGCAAGCCGATCTTCGGCTACGTCGGCCTGGTGGGCGCGACCATCGCCATCGCGGGCCTGTCGGTGACCGTGTGGGCGCACCACATGTTCGCCACCGGCATGGTGCTGCTGCCGTTCTTCTCCTTCATGACGTTCCTGATCGCGGTGCCGACCGGCGTGAAGTTCTTCAACTGGATCGGCACGATGTGGCACGGCTCGCTGTCGTTCGAGACGCCGATGCTGTGGTCGATCGGCTTCCTGGTCACCTTCCTGTTCGGCGGCCTGACCGGTGTCATCCTGGCCGCGCCGCCGCTGGACTTCCATGTCACCGACTCCTACTTCGTTGTCGCCCACTTCCACTACGTGCTGTTCGGCACGATCGTGTTCGCGACCTTCGCCGGCTTCTACTTCTGGTGGCCGAAGATGACCGGCAAGATGCTCGACGAGCGGCTCGGCAAGATCCACTTCTGGACGCTCTTCGTCGGCTTCCACACCACCTTCCTGGTCCAGCACTGGCTGGGCGCCGAGGGCATGCCGCGCCGCTACGCCGACTACCTGGCCGCCGACGGCTACACGACCCTCAACACGGTGTCGTCCATCGGCTCCTTCCTGCTGGGCCTGTCCACGCTGCCGTTCCTCTACAACGTCTGGAAGACCGCGAAGTACGGCAAGAAGGTCGAGGTGGACGACCCGTGGGGCTACGGCCGGTCCCTGGAGTGGGCGACGCCGTGCCCTGCGCCGCGGCACAACTTCCTCACCATGCCGCGGATCCGCTCCGAGTCCCCGGCGTTCGACCTGCACCACCCGGCGGTCACGACGCTGGAGGGCTCCCAGCACGGCGGTCGGCGGGATGCCTTCGAGCCGGGGAAGGGCCTGGCGACCCCCGGCGAGGGCGGGGAGGGCGACGAGCCGAAGCGCTGAGGCCGGCCCCGCGGACGGCGGGCGCTGGGGGCCGCCCGCCGCGGCGAGGCGCCGTTACGCGAGGTCGGCGTCGGTGGTCAGCGCCGGGTCGTCGGGGTCGCCGCCGGCGGCGACGGCCGCCTGGTAGGCCGCGATCACCTCGATGTCGCGCTCGTCGCTGGTGAGCGACTGCTTCCAGTACGCGGCGGCGTGCACCTGCGGTCGCGGCAGGCCCCATTCGTCCAGCAGGTGGCGGCGTACCGCGCGGACCGCGCCGGCCTCCGCGCCGATCCACGCCTGCGCGGCGGCGAACGGGCGGTCGATCTCCCGGACCGCCTTGTCCAGCAGGCCGTTGGCGGCGGCGGAGGCGCCGTGCCGGTGCAGCCACACCACCTCGGCGCCGGCCGGTGCGGCGAGGTCGATGTGGTCGCCCTCGTCCTCCACCTCCAGCAGCGCCAGGACCCGCGTGCGGTCCGGCAGCGACTCCAGGATCGCTGCGATCGCCGGCAGCGCCGCCAGGTCGCCGGCCAGCAGGTGCCAGTCCGCCTCGGGCGAGGCGAAGAACTCGTGCCGCGGTCCGGCGAGCCCCACCGTGTCACCCGGCTGGGCGCGGCGGGCCCATGCGCTCGCCGGGGTGTCGCCGTGCAGCAGGACGTCCACGGTGAGCTCGGCGGCGGCCGGGTCGTACGCCCGTACGGTGAGGGCGCGCAGCACCGGCGGTACGGCGCCGGGCGCGTAGCCGGGCATCCCGTCGTCGCCGGTGCGGGGCAGGTCGACCCGGCGCCGGCCCGGCGGCGGCAGCAGGAACTTCCAGGCGTCTGCGGGCAGCGCGTCCTCCTCCAGGCCGCGCAGGTCCGCGCCGCCCACCACCACCCGGCGGATCCGCCGGGTCAGCTCGGTGGCCGACACGACCTCCGCGGTGCGGACCCGGACCAGCGGGCGGGTCCGGCGGGTGCGCAGGCGCAACTCCTCCTGGATGGACGGCATGCGGTACTCCTCGCGAGCGGGCGCCCGCCGGCGGACGGCGACGGGCGGAACAGGGGCGGGATGGATCGGGGACGGGCGGAACAGGGACGGGGACGGCATCCTTGCCGCAAGTAAGGTATGCCTCACCAAAGTTGTTGACAACGTCGCCCCGGGAAGCGCCCGGCTCGACTCCCCCGCCCGGCGGCCGTACCGGCGCACCTGTATCGTGGGAGACCTGCGGTCGGCGAAAGCCCGGCCGCGCGGCGGTGGGGCCCGCCGTACCCGAACCGCGGCCTGGCGGCTGCCAACGGTCCCTACTTGCGGCTACGCATCCCTCGTCCGTCCGGCATGGGCGGGGGACTTCCGGCGAGTAGGGAGGACGTCTTGGGAGAGACCCGCGCCCGCGCGGCGAACGAACCGGCCGAGCCGGTCGAGCCGGCGGCGTCGGCGGAACCGGTCGACCCCGACATCGACCTGCACATCCCGGCACAGCGCCGCGAGCAGCTGCGTGCGCAGTGGCCGGTGGTCGCGGTGGTGTCGGTGGGCGGCGCGCTCGGCGCCATGGCCCGCTACGGGGCCGGCCTGCTGTGGCCGACGGCCGCCGGGACCTTCCCGGCCACCACCTTCGTCGTCAACGCGGCCGGCTGCGCGGTCATCGGGGTGTTCATGGTCGTCATCACCGACCTGTGGGCGGCCCACCGGCTGGTCCGGCCGTTCTTCGGTACCGGTGTGCTCGGCGGCTTCACGACCTTCTCCACCTACACGGTGGACATACGCAAGCTGGCCGACACCGGGCACCCGGGCCTCGGCCTGACCTACCTCGCCGCCACGGCGGTGACCGCGCTCGCGGCCGTGTGGGCGGCGGCGAACCTGACCCGCCGGCTGGTCGCCCGGGTCGCCACAGGGAGGCAGCGATGAAAACGACCGGCACCGCGCTCCGGCTGACGGTCTACGTCAGCGAGAACGACATGTGGCACCACAAGCCGGTGTTCACCGAGATCGTGCACCGGGCGCACGCGGCGGGCCTGGCCGGCGCGTCGGTCTTCCGCGGCTGCGAGGGCTACGGGGCCTCGTCCCTCATCCACACCACCCGGCTGCTCTCGCTCAGCGAGGACCTGCCGGTCGCGGTCGTCGTGGTCGACAGCGAGGAGCGCGTCCGCGCCTTCCTGCCGCAGCTCGACGAGCTGCCCGGGGCCGGGATGGTGACGCTCGACCGGGTCGAGGTGATCCGCTACGACGCGGACGGGGAGGGCGCCCGGTGAACTGGCTGCTGGTCGTCGCCGGCGCCATGGTCGGCGCCCCGATGCGGTACCTGACCGACCGGGCCGTGCAGTCCCGGCACGACACGGTCTTCCCGTGGGGCACCTTCACCGTCAACGTCGTGGGCTGCTTCGTCCTGGGCCTGGTCACCGGGTCGGCGGCCGGCCCGTCCGCGCACGTCCAACTGCTGCTGGGCACCGGGCTGTGCGGGGCCTTGACGACGTATTCGACCTTCTCCTACGAGACGCTGCGGCTCGCCGAGGACGGCGCCGGGTTCTTCGCCGCCGCCAACGTCGTCGGCAGCATCGTCGCCGGCCTCGGCGCGGCCTTCGCCGGCACCGCCTTCGCCCAGGCGCTCTGGGGCTGACGGGGCCCCGGCCCCCGGCCGGGCGGGCCGGGGGCCGGTGGGCGTACGGACGGGTCAGGTCTCGTCGGGCACGACCGCGACCGGGCAGGCCGCATGGTGCAGCAGGGCGTGGCTGACCGGCCCGAGGTGCAGGCCGATCGCGCCGTCGCGGCGGTGCGCGCCCACCACCAGCAGGTCGCTGGACGCCGACGCCTCCAGCAGCGGCGTCCTGGCCTTGGCCTCGACGGTGCCGGTGCGCACGGTGACCCGCGGGTGGCCGCGGCGCGCGTCATCCAGCGCCTCGTCGAGGGTCCGCCCGGCCTCCTCCTGGCCGGCCTCCCGGTCGGCGTCCCCGTCGGGGGTGCGCCAGGCGTGCAGGGCGTCGAGCCCGGCGCCGCGCGCCTGCGCCGTACGGAAGGCGAACCGGACCGCGGCGGCCGACTCGCCCTTACCGCCGACGCCCAGGGTGACCCGGCCGTACTCCCCGGCGACGTTGGCGTCGCCGCCGCGGACCACGACGACCGGGCAGGGCGCCTGGCCGGCCACCGTCAGGCCGGTGGAGCCCAGCAGCATGTCGGTGAGCTCGCCGCGCCCGCGGTTGCCGACGACGAGCGCGTACGCCTCGGGCGCCGCCCGCAGCAGCGCGCCGACGGCGTCGTCGGTGACGGCCTCCGCGGTGCACGGCACGGCCGGGCCCAGCCGGGCCACCCGCTCGCGGGCCGACCCCACGATGTTCTCGGCCAGCACCCGGTGCGCGCCGCGGCTCGTGCCGAGCCCGGGGGGCGGCAGGGCGTACTGGTCCCACAGCGACGCGTGCAGCACGCGCAGCGGCAGGTCCTGCCGCGCGGCCTCGGCGACGGCCCAGTCCAGGGCCCGCAGGCTGGCGTCGGATCCGTCGACGCCGACGGTCAGTGGCTTGTTCATGAGCGCACCCGCCTCCCGGCGCTTGGTTGCTCGGTCCCTTCCAGCGTGCGCCTGCCGGGCGCCGGCCGGCCAGGGCCGTCCGGGACACCGCCCGGGCCGAAGGGCCCGGGCCGCCCCGGCACGGGGGCCGTGTGCGACGAGGGCCGCGATGAGGTCCGTTCGGCCCTGGTGCCCGCCGGGCCGCGGAGGCGATGATCGGAGCGGAGGCGGCTGGTACGGCCGCCCGTACGTCAGGTGGAGGAGAAGCGACAATGGGCCGGCCACGGGAATTCTCCGCGCAGTCGCCGATCCGGGTGTTCCTGCTCGACGACCACGAGGTCGTCCGGCGGGGGGTGCACGACCTGCTGGACGGCGAGCCCGACATCGAGGTCGTCGGCGAGGCGGGCACCGCCGACCACGCGCTGGCCCGCGGCCCGGCCCTGCGCCCGGACGTCGCGGTGCTGGACGTGCGGCTGCCGGACGGCGACGGCATCACGGTCTGCCGTGAGCTGCGCTCGGCGATGCCGGACCTGGCGTGCCTGATGCTGACGTCGTTCGACGACGACGACGCGCTGCTGGACGCGATCATGGCGGGTGCCGCCGGCTATGTGCTGAAGCAGATCAAGGGCTCCGACCTGGTGACCGCCGTGCGTACCGTCGCCACCGGCCAGTCGCTGCTCGACCCGGCCACGACCGCGCGCCTGATGAGCACCCTGCGCGGCGGCGGCGAGCGGTCGGCGGGACCGGAGCAGCAGGCGCTGTCCGCGCTGTCGCCGCGGGAGCGGGAGATCCTGGGGCTGATCGGCGAGGGGCTGACCAACCGCCAGATCGGCGAGCGGCTGTACCTGTCGGAGAAGACCGTCAAGAACAACGTCTCCCGGCTGCTGGGCAAGCTCGGCGTGGAGCGGCGGGTGCAGGCGGCTGTCATCGCCACGCAGGGCGGCGCCGCCGAGGAGGGGCCCGGCCACCGCTGACCGGCTGTGCGGCGGTACGGGGGCGTCCGCGGGTACCGGCCCGCGGGCGCCCCCGTACCGTGCCCGCGGACCGTGCGCGGTGACTTGCCGGGCCGCGCCGGGGGCCCGTAACGCGGGCCGTTCGGCCCCTCGACCGGTGACCTGTGGCCCCGCGCACCGGCTCGCCCGCGATGCGACCCTGGAAGTGGGACGCCTGGCGGCGAGCGAAGGAGGCGGCCATGACGACGACGGCGCTGGACGGCGCGACCCTGGAGAAGCTGATCTCCGCGGCGGTGGCCGCGCCCTCGATCCACAACACGCAGCCGTGGCGGTTCCGGCTGGACCCGGTCACCGAGACGGTCGAGGTCCACGCCGCCCCGGAGCGGGCGCTGCGCCACACCGACCCCGACGACCGGGCCGTCCACATCTCGGCGGGCGCGGCGCTGTTCAACCTGCGGGTCGCGGTGGCGCACTTCGGCTGGGAGCCGGTGGTGCATCTGCTGCCCAGGCCCGCCGAGCCGGGCTGCCTGGCCTCGGTACGGCTCGCCGGGCCGCGCGGGGACGGGGCGCACGACCCGGCCGCGGAGCTGTACGACGCGGTGTGGCACCGGCACAGCAGCCGCTTCCCCTTCGACCGCCGGCCGGTGCCGTACGCGATCCGCGACGACGTCGTGGCGGCGGTGGCCGCCGAGGACGCCGTCCTGGTCTTCCCCGGCGCGCCGGAGGTCGAGCGGATCCTCGGCCTGACCGCCGAGGGCGAGTACCAGGGCCATGTCGACCCCGGGCGGGAGGCGGAGAGCCGGGCGTGGGTGCACGATGGGGCGGACGACGGGATCCCCACCGCCGCGCTGGGCGCCCGGGACAGCACCGGGCGGGTGCCGGTGCGCGACTTCACCGCGGGCCTGGGGCTGGGCTCGCGGTCGCCGGAGGCGTACGAGCGGCGGCCGGCCGTGGCGGTCCTCGGGACCAAGGGCGACTCCCCCGCCGACTGGCTGCGCGCCGGGCAGGCCCTGGAGCGGGCGCTGCTGGTGGCCACCGACCGCGGGGTGCGGGCGTCCCTCTTCAGCCAGGCCGTGGAATGGCCGGAGCTGCGCTGGGCGCTGCGCGATCCGCGCGAGGGCGACCTGCGGGTGCAGATGCTGGTCCGCTTCGGTTACGGCCCCGAGGGGCGGGCGACACCGCGCCGGTCGGTGGGCGACGTCCTGGAGACCAGGGGCTGACCGCCGGGCCCGGCCGGCAGCCGGGCGGGACGGGCCGTCACGACCGTCCCGGTTCGAGCGGTACGCGCCAGGTCAGCCGGGTGCCGCCGCGCGGGCCGCCGGCCACCTCGAACCGGCCGCCGAGGCATTCGGCCCGGGTGGCGAGGTTGCGCAGGCCGCGGCGCCGCGCCCCGGCCGGGATCCCCCGCCCGTCGTCGGTGACGGTGACGGTGAGCCATCCGCCGGACGCCGCCAGGGTGACCTGGGCGGCCGTGGCGCCGGCGTGCCGGGCGGTGTTGGACAGCGCCTCGGTCAGCACGGCGAGCGCGTCGTCGGTGGTGGCCGCCGGCACCTCGGTGTCGAGCAGGCCCTCCATGTGCAGGGCGGGGGTGAACCCGAGCGCGCCCGCGGCCTTCTCGACCTCCGCGGCGGCCCGCGTGCGCAGGCCCTGCGGCCGGCGCTCGGTGTCCCTGGCCCGCAGGCCGAAGATCGTGGAGCGGATGATCTTGATGGTCTCGTCCAGGTCGTCCACCGCCCGCAGCAGCCGCTCGCTCGCCTCCGGGTGGTCCACGAAGCGCAGTGTGCTCTGCAGCGTCATCCCGGTGGCGAACAGCCGCTGGATGGCGAGGTCGTGCAGATCGCGGGCGATCCGGTCGCGGTCCTCCAGCACGGTCAGCTGCTCGGCCGACCGGCGCCGCTCGGCCAGGCGCAGGGCGAGCGCGGCCTGGCCGGCGAAGGCCAGCAGGGGTGCCGTCTCGGCCTCGGTGAAAGGGACCGCGCCCTCCTCGCGGGCCAGCAGCACGGCGCCGCGCACCCCCTCGGCGGTGACCATGGGGACCGCGACCGCGGGCCCGAGCCCGCCGAAGCGCGGCGGTCCGGCGCGGGCCCTGGGGTCCTTTTGCACCTCGGCGGTGATGAGGGGCTCCTTCGCGGCCATGGCCGCGCCCATGAAGGACCCCTCGCGGGGCAGCACGAGACCGCGGTGGTCGCCGGCGCGGGTGCCGACGGCGATCATCACCCTGAGGTCGGCGCCGTCCCCCTCGGGCAGGCCGATCACCCCGAGGTCGGCGCCCGCGATGGTCCTGGCGTGCCGGACGATCCGCTCCAGGACCTCCTCCTGGTCCAGCCCGGACAGCAGGCCGGCGACGATGTCGGCGTCGGCCTCGATCCAGCGCTGCCGCTCGCGCGCGGCCTGGTAGAGCCGGGCGTTCTCGATGGCCACCCCGGCGGCCACGGCGAGCGTCGCGAGCACCGTCTCGTCCTGGTCGTCGAACGGGCCGCCGCCGCGCTTCTGCGTCAGGTACAGGTTGCCGAAGACCTCCTCGCGCACCCGGATGGGCAGCCCCAGGAAGCTGCGCATCGCCGGATGGCCCGGCGGGAAGCCGTACGACGCCGGGTGCTCGCCGATCTCGTCCAGGCGCAGCGGCACGGGGTGGCGGATGAGCTCGCCGAGGATGCCGTGGCCGGCGGGCAGCGGCCCGATCGCCCGGGCCTGCTCCTCGGTCACGCCCACGGTCAGGAACTCCGTCAGCCGGCCGCCCTCGACGACGCCGAGCGCGCCGTACCCGGCGTCGACCAGGTCCACGGCGGACTCCACGATCCGGCGCAGTACGTGGGTCAGGTCCAGTTCGCGGCCGACCGACAGCACCGCTTCCAGCAGGCCGCGGATGCGGTTCTGGGTGCCGCGCGCGACGTCCAGGCGGACCTGCAGCTCGTCCAGGAGCCGGTCCAGCTCCAGGCGCGGCGGGTGCGCGTGGTGGCTGCCGTCGGCGTCGCCCACTGCTGCCTCTCCCTCGCCTGTCGCATGCCCCGGACCGCGCCCCCACCGGCCACGGTAACCGCGGTACGGGCGGGCCGCCGCCGTACGGCGCCCGGCCGGGGCGGGCACACCTCCGGGCGGAATGTCCCTTTCGGCCCTAGCGCGTGCGGTGGCGCGGCGCGAGCGTGAGAGTGGGAGAGGGAGTGCTTCCCGTCCGTCACGACGCTCCAGGGCAGGTGATCCAGCGATGGCGGAGGAACTGGTCGTCGGTGTCGACGGCTCCCCGGCGAGCATGGCGGCGGCGCAGTGGGCGGGCGACGAGGCGGCCCGGCGGGGCGCGGACGTGCGTCTGCTCAACGTGTGGCGGGCCCCGGTGAGCAATGTGCAGTTCTCCCCCGGGCCCGAGGGCCTGCGGATGTGGGAGGAGGGCCGGGCCCGGGAGGCCGCACGGCTGGTGGAGGACCGCCATCCGGGGCTGGCGGTGGCGGCCGGGCAGGTCGCCGGGACGCCGGTGAGGGAGCTGGCGCTGGCCGCCTCGTCGGCGGTGATGGTCGTCCTCGGCTCCAGCCGGGCCGGCTCCGGCGGCGGCTACTTCTACGGCTCGGTGGGCCTGCATGTGGTGGCCCGCTGCGACCGGCCGGTGGTCCTGGTCCGGGAGCCCGGTCCCGAGCCGGAGCGGGCCGGGGCGCGGGGCGGCGGCGAGGTCGTCGTCGGGGTCGATCTCGGCCGGCCGTGCGATGCGCTGCTGGCGTTCGCCTTCGAGGAGGCGGCGGTCCGCGGCGCGGCGCTGCGGGTGGTGCACGTATGGGACCTGCACCGGGCGTACGGCTACACGGTGCCGGCCTTCAGCCCGGACCTGAAGCGGCGGCTGCACGCGGAGAAGGCGGCGGAGTTCGCGGCGCTCGTCGACCCCTTCCGGGCGAGGTTCGAGCACGTCCATGTGATCGACGACCTCGTGGAGGGCCCGGTCGCCGAGCGCCTGGTGGCGGCGGGCGGCCGGGCCGGGCTGCTCGTGGTGGGCCGCCGGCGGCGGCACGCGCCGCTGGGGGTGCGCATCGGCTCGGCCACCCACGGGGCGGTGCACCACGCGGACTGCCCGGTCGCCGTCGTCGCGCACGACTGACGCCGGCGGCCGTGCGGGCCCCGGAGCCGGCCGCGGGCCGGACGCCGCCGTGCGGGGGCCGTTCGGCCCCACCGGCGGCCGGGGGGCCGCGGCGACCATGGAAGTGCAGGTGCTCTCTCGGGGGAACCGACCGCAACCGACCGAAGTGGAGGCGGCGACATGGACGCGACGGTGCCGAGCGAGGACGGCCTGGGGCCGGTGGTGGCCGGCACGGACGGCTCCGGGCAGGCGACGGAGGCGGTGCTGTGGGCCGCGGCGGAGGCGTCGGCCCGCGGCCGGCCGCTGACGGTGGTGCACGGCGTGGGCGACGAACGGCAGGGGTACTGGACGGCTGAGGAGGCCGTGGCGGTCTTCGAGGAGGGCCGGCGGCTGCTCGACCGCGCCGAGACGGCGGTGGCCGAGCACTTCCCGCAGCTGCCGGTCTCGACGGTGCTGAGCAAGGGCGGCTCCGCCGAGAGCCTGCTGGAGACCGCGCAGCCGCAGGACACGCTGGTCGTCGGGTCGCGCGGGCGGGGCGGTTTCGCCTCGCTGATGCTCGGCTCCGTGGGGCTGCGGGTGGCCGCCCGCAGCCGCGGGCCGGTGATCGTGGTGCGGGAGGTCCCCGCGCCGCGGACCGGGGCGGTCGTGGCCGCCGTCCGGGACGACGGCGACCGGGGGGCGCTGCGGTTCGCCGCGCGTACCGCCGTCGCGCACGGCGCGCAGCTGCGGGTGGTCAGCGTGTGGAAGTTCCTGGAGAACGTCGGGAGCATGGCCGCCGCCGTCGACGACGTCAGCGCCATCGCCCGGTCCGAGGCGGAGGCGACCCGCCGTACGGTCGGCCCGGTCCGCGACGAGTTCCCCGGGCTCGCCGTCGAGGAGGACGTGCTGCGCTCCGGGTCGGTCGCCGGGTCCCTGGTGGAGGCGTCGTCGGCGGCCGACCTGGTCGTGATGGGGGCCAGGCGGCCGGCGCACGCGCTGGGCGCGGGGCTCGGCCGGGTCACGCACGCGGTGCTGCACCACGCGCACTGCCCGGTGGCCGTGCTGCCGCGCTGACGGCCCGTACACCGGACGTACGGATGCGTGCGGAGGGGCTCCCGGCCGGGAGCCCCTCCGCACGCTTCGCGGGCATGCGCCTCAGGGCAGCAGCCGGCCGGGGGCGGTGCGGCCGACGGCGGTGGCCTCGTCGGTGCGGTGGCCGAGCGTGCCGGTGACCTCGACGACCCCGTCGACGCCTTCGCACAGCCGCTTGACGACGGGCACCAGGCTGGGCCGCTCCACGGTGCCGTGCAGCCGCACACGGCCGTCGGTGACCTCGACGCCCACCTCGTCGGAGGTGATGCCGAGCGTGCGGTCCAGGACGTCGCCGCTGATCTCCTCGCGGATGAGGTGGTCGCGGCGCAGGAAGACCCGCAGCAGGTCGGCGCGGCTGACGATGCCGACCAGCCGGCCGGTGTCGTCCACGACCGGCAGGCGCTTGATCCCGGCCTGGTCCATGGCGCGGGCGGCCTCCACCACCGACCACTGCGGCCGTCCGACCACGGCGGGCGCGCTCATCAGGGCGTCCGCGGTGGTGCCCTGGCGCACCGGCTCGGACGGCGGCGCGTCCAGCAGCGCGGGGAGCCCGGCCGGCTCCGGCAGCCCGGCCTGCCGGCGCAGCAGGTCTGCCTCCGAGACGACGCCGACCGGGTGGTCCTCGTCGTCCACGACGGGCACCGCGGTGATGTCGTGGTCGGCGAGCTTCTTCACGATCTCCTTGAAGGGCGTGTCCGGGCGGACGCGGACGACCGCGTGGGTCATCAGGTCGCTGACGGTTCGGTGCTTCAACATCGTCGGGCCTCCTGGGGGCTTCGTCACGCGTCGTGGGGCTGCGGTGCCACGAGCAGCGGGCAGTCGGTGCGGTGGACCAGGGCCCGGCCGGTGGAGCCCAGCAGCAGTCCGCGGAATCCGCCGCGGCCCCTGCTGCCGACGACCAGGCAGCGGGCGCCGCGGGCGGCGGTGGCGAGCATCAGCGCCGGGTCGCCGCCGAGGATCTCCTGGCGCACCTCGGTGTCGGGGTAGCGCCGCCGGTGGCCGGCCAGTTGCTCCGCCACCAGCAGGTCGGTGTCCTCCTGGTATTCGGCCCACGCGTAGTCCCTGGGGTTGCGGACGGCGATCACGACCAGGGAGGTCTTGGCCGCGTCGGCCTCGGCGAAGGCGAGGTCGAGGGCGGCCGTCGAGGCGGGCGACCCGTCGACGCCGACGACGACGGGCGCGTCGTCGGGGATGTCGGCGGCCTCGGGCACCAGGGCCACCGGGCAGCGCAGGTGGCCGAGCAGGGCGTGGCCCTTGCCGCTGCCGGCGAAGGCGCCCTCGACGCCGGTGAGCCGGCGGGCGCCGAGGACCAGGAAGCCCGCCGTGTCGGCGGCCTCGCGCAGCACGCGTACCGGCCGGCCCACGGCCAGTTCGGTGGTGACGGCCACGCCCGGCTGGCGGGCCGACGCGGCGCTGTGCGCGGTGCGCAGCAGCGCCTCGCCGCCGGCCCTGAAGTGCCGGGACCAGACGTGGGCCGGGTGGTCGGGGCCGGCCTGCGGCGAGGTGCCGCGCGGCCATTCCTGGGCGTGGACGATGTGCAGCGGCAGCCCGCGGGCCGCCGCCTCGTCCGCCGCCCACGCGATCACCGGTCCGTTGAGGTCCGGCCGGACGGTGCTGACGCCCGCCACCACGCTTGCGTTCGTCTGGCTCATAGAGGGCTCCTCAGGTCCGGTGCTTGTGCTGCCGTATCCACAGTGCGCCGCCGGGGTGCGCCTGCCGTAGGGCCGTTCAGCCCGTCCCCGGCGGCCGAAGGGTCCCTGCCGGCAGGGGCCCTTCGGCTTCAGCCGGCCAGGATGCGGCGGCCGGTGACGCGCTCGGGGGCGATCCGCACCCACAGCAGCCGCTCGCCGCCGGCCCAGGGCGCGGTGAGGTCCGGTTCCCGCAGGCCGCGGACGGCCTCGGGGTCGGTGACGGCGGACGCGGTGCCGACGACCAGCACGCTCCAGCCCTCGCTGAGCGCTTCGTCGACCCGGTCCACCTCGAAGGCGACCTTCTTGCCCACGGCGAGCGCCGGGGTGGCGCCCGGGGCGGTGCGGAAGACGACGGCGCCGTCCGACACGCCGTAGTTGACGGGTACGACCGCGGGCCCTTCCTCGCCGGTCACCGCGAGCCGGCCGATCCCGTGGTCGGACAGCAGCCGCAGGCACTCGGCGGTGTCCAGCTCGGTCAGCCGGGGGCTCTGCGCGGCCTGGCCGAGGCCGGGCGGCAGTCCGGTGTCCGAGCCGTGCAGGCGGGGCACGGTGGTCTCCAGCGCGTCGGCGACGCGCAGCAGGAAGGTGGGTCCCGGCGAGGCGAGCGGCTGCTCCTCGACGTACTGGAGGTATTCCGGGACGATCCCGGCCCGCTGCGCCACCTGCGCGCGGCTCAGGCCCAGTTCCCGGCGGCGCAGTGCCAGCCGGCGGCCGATGTCGCCGACCGGGGCGGTGTCGTCCGGCACGCGATCACGTCCTCTCGCCGGTGTGCAGGGCGACGGCCTCGTGCTCCGGTTCGCCGAGCACGACCTTCAGGGCGCCGGTGTCGGCGGCGCGGGCGAAGATCTCGTACGCCTCCTCCATGCGGCCGAGCTCGAAGGTGTGGGTGACCAGGGCGTCGGCGGGCAGCCGGCGGTCGGTGAGCATACGCAGCAGGGTGGGGGTGGAGTACGTGTCGACGAGCCCGGTGCGGATCGTGAGGTTCCTGGACCACAGGTGCTCCAGGTGCAGCGTCGCCGGCCTGCCGTGCACGCCCACGTTGGCGAGCCGGCCGCCGGGGCGCACCATCCGGGTGCACAGCTCGAAGCTCTCGGGCGCGCCGACCGCCTCGATCACCACGTCGGCCCCGGCGCCGCCGGTGAGGTCGGCGACCAGCGCCTCGCTCTCCTGCACGGTGGCGGTGGCCTCGGCGCCCAGGCGCTTGGCGGCCTCCAGCCGGACGGCGGCCAGGTCCACGGCGATGATCCGGGCGGGGGCGAAGAACTGCGCGGTGGCGATCGCGGCCAGGCCCACCGGCCCGCAGCCGACCACGGCGACGGTGTCGCCGGGACGCACCCCGCCATTGAGCACGCCCACCTCGTAGGAGGTGGGGAAGATGTCGGACAGCAGCACGGCCTCCTTCGCGGGCACCGCGCCGGGCAGCGGGTGCAGCGACATGTCGGCGAAGGGCACCCGGACGTATTCGGCCTGGGTGCCGTCGATCAGGTGGCCGAGGATCCAGCCGCCGCCTCCGACGCACTGCCCGTAGGCGCTCTCCTTGCAGTACCGGCACCGGCCGCAGGCGCTGATGCAGGAGACCAGGACCCGGTCGCCGGGCCGGATGCCGCGGACGGCGGCGCCGACCTCCACGACCTCGCCGACCGCCTCGTGGCCGAGCACCGTGCCGGGTGCCACCTCCGGCACGTCGCCGGCCAGGATGTGCAGGTCGGTGCCGCAGATGGTGGTCGCCTCGACGCGGACGATCGCGTCGGCGGCGTCCTGGATGCCGGGGTCCGGGGTGTCGCGCCAGTCGGACCTGCCGGGACCGTCGAAGACGAGTGCTTTCATGGCGGTTTCCTCCTCGCTGCCGCGGGTGGCCCCTGCCGTGCGGGCCCGGGTCGCGAGGTCGCCGGCGGGGCCGGGCCTGCTTCCAGTCTGGTCGCTGCCGGCCGTCCGCGCACGGGCGGTCCGGGCCCGGGACGTGGGCCGTTGGTCCCTTCCGGCCTGGGGCGGGTGTCAGGGGACGCGCAGGGCCAGCAGGGCGATGTCGTCGTCGGCGTCGGCCCCCATGCCGTGCAGCAGGTGCTCCACCAGCGTTTCGACCGGTTCGGCGGCGCGGGAGGCGAGTTCGCGGCGCAGCCGGGTCATGCCGCGGTCCAGGACCTCGCCGCGGCGTTCGACCAGGCCGTCGGTGTAGAGCAGCAGGGTGGAGCCGGGCGGCAGCGGGGCGCGGGCCTCGGCGCGGGAGATGTCGGCGCTCACGCCGAGCGGGAGGCCGCCGGCGTCGTCCAGGTAGCGGCTGTCGCCGCCGGCCTCGACCAGCAGCGGCGGCGGGTGGCCGGCCCGTGACCACTCCAGCGCCCAGGGTCCGCGCCGGCCGCCCTTGAGCAGGGCGTAGACGCAGGTCGCGGTGGTCGTCGGGTAGAGGGTGTGGTTGGCGCGGTCCAGCCGGGCGAGGATCTTCCCGGCCGGTTCCTGCCGGTCGCAGGCGACGCCGCGCAGCATGTTGCGCAGCTGGCTCATGGTGACGGTGGCCTGCAGGTCGTGGCCGGTGACGTCGCCGATGATCAGGGCGGTGTCGCCCTGCGGGAGCACGAAGCAGTCGTACCAGTCGCCGCCGACCTCGGCGGTGGTCTGCGAGGGCTGGTAGCCGGCGGCGAGGCCGAGCGGGGCGATGTCGGGGACCTGCGGCAGCAGGGAGCGTTGCAGGCGCTCGGCGATGCGCTGGGTCTCGTGGTGCAGCCGGGCGTTGTCGAGGGTCAGGCCGAGGCGGTGGGCGAGGTCCTGCACCAGGGGCAGGTGGTCGGCCTCGAAGGGCGCCCGGTCGCCGCCGCGTCCCAGCAGCAGCGCGCCGAGCACCTCGCCGCGCACCAGCAGCGGCGCGGCCAGCAGCGTCCCGGTGTCGAAGGCGTGGTAGGGGGCCGGTTCGTCGCCCGCCCCGGGGGCCGGGAACTGCGAGCGCGGCACGAGCAGCGGGCCCTCGCCGCGCAGCACCCGGGCGAGGGGGCCGCGGCCGGTGGGCGGGGCGGCCGGCTGCGGCTCGGCGGTGTCCGGTCCGGCGAGCCGGGCGGGGTCGCGGTGCACCAGGCACACCTGCCGGACGGCGCCGCCGTCGAGCGCGTGGATGGCGCACCAGTCCCCGAGCTGGGGCACCAGGGTGCGGCTGACCCGCCGCATGCCGGTGTCGGCGTCCAGCGTGCTGGCCAGCGCCGCGGTCGCGGCGGACAGCAGCGCCAGCCGGTCCAGGGCGTCCTGCAGGGCCCGGCCCGCGTCGTCGTCCATGTCCTGCCCCTGACCTCGTGGACCTCGGATGTCGCGCGCGGGGCTACGCCTACCCCGGGCCGTACCGGTCGAAGCGCGCGAAACGGGTGATCGGGGCGTACGGTCCTGGTCGCGGGCCCGCGCGGGCTCAGTGCGGCGCGGGGTGCGGGTCCCTGAGCCGTACGTGCAGCTGGCCGTCCTGGACGCGGGTGTCGAAGACCGGCTGGGGCGCGGTCGCGGGGCCGGCGGCGTTCCAGCCGTCGGCGAGGCGGAAGGCGCTGCCGTGCCAGGGGCAGTGCAGGCAGCCGTCCTCGACCTCGCCCTCCGACAGCGGCCCGCCGTCGTGGCTGCACTGGTCGGCGAGCACCCGGCAGGAGCCGTCGCCGTCGCGGACCACCGCGAGCGCCACCTCGCCGACCATGCGGCGCACCGGCCGGCCCTGCGGGAGCGCGTCGACCGGCCCGACCGGGTGCCAGCCCGGCGGGACGAGGTGCGGCACGGCCTCGGCGTGGTTGGCGCCGGACGCCTGGCGGTAGGCGAGGTGGCCGCCCGCCGCCGCGGCGGCGCCCATGGTGCACAGCCCGGCGAGCGCGTAGGCCCGGCCGCGGAAGGGGTGGCCGGTCAGCCGGGCCTTGAGGGAGGCGGCGTACCAGCCGAGGGCCCCGACGTTGAGGGTGGCGTGCAGCAGGCCGACCCGGGCCTGCTCGCGCTCCAGTTCGGCCCAGTCGACGAGCCCGGCGAGCGCGGCGGGGACCGCGCCGCCCAGGCCCACCGCGATGAGCAGCCCGGCGCCACGCCGGCCGCCCGGCGTCCAGTCCAGCACCGCCGAGGAGATCCACGCCCCGACCGGCACCTCGATGAGCACGGGGTGCACGGGGTGGCCCAGCCATCGGCCGTGCAGCAGGTCCCGGCCCTTGCCGAGCGGGACCGCCCGGACCGCGCTGCGCAGCGCCTCGGCCGGGCCGTCCAGCGACCGGGCCTGCTCGATCCGGCCCATGAGCGCGAGCACGCGCCCGGGGCCGGCGGGGTCGGGCAGCGCGCGGCGCAGCAGCGCGAGTGCCGTCGACGTGGTTGACGCGGACACCGTCTTCACGGGCGTTCACCTCTTTCGTCCATGTCATCGGGCGGCTACCCCGTACGGGGCGGAGAACCGCCCGGAAGCCGCGATTCCACCGGGGCGGATCGCGGTGGCATTCACTGCCCGACCGGGGGCATACGGCTCCGCGGAGGTGTTGACAGTGGCTGCTTTGCTTCTTGTCCTGCTGCTGGCCGTGGTCCTGTTCGGGATCGGCTTCGCGGTGAAGGTGCTGTGGTGGATCGCCGCGGTGGTGCTGGTGATCTGGGTGCTGGGGTTCGTCTTCAGAGCCGCGGAGGGAGGCGGCCGGCGCCGTTGGTACCGATGGTGAGCCGACGGTGACCGCCCGCCGGCCCCGCGGGGCTTCGTCAGCCGACGGAGCCCCGCGGGGCTTTTCCGTGGGCGCGGCCCGGGCGGACCGGGGGCCTGCGGCGGGCGGGGCCGCGCGCGGTCTCGGGCTGGTCCCGGTACGGCGGCGGGTCGGCGGAGCGGGGACCCGCCTGCCCCGCGAGGTCGGGGGTGCCGACCCGGGGCGGCAGGTCGGGGGTCATGTGCGAGTCGTCGGGCGCTTCCATGGGCAGACCTCCTCGGAGGATCCGGCCGGCTCTCGGCGTGTGCCGGCCTGCGTCGTCTCGGGTACCCCGTGCGCTTCCCGGCATGGGACCGCGCGGGACGGGATTCGTGCGCGGGGCTGGTTCACCTGGGCTCGTGCACCCCGTTCGTGCATCTGGTTCATCTGGCCCGGCCGTCGGCTCATCCGCCGGCGAGGGCGCGCTGGGCGCGGCTGAGGGCCGCGTTGACCGGTGGCAGGGACAGGGCCGCGCGGGCCGCGTTGGCGCCGGGGGCGCCGTGGACCGCGCCGCCGGGGTGGGCGGAGGACGAGGCCAGGTAGAGGGCGCGTACGGGTGTCTCCGGGCGGCCGAGGCCGGGGACCGGGCGGAAGACCAGCTCCTGGTGGAGCGCGGTGGTGCCGCCGTTGACCGCGCCGCCCTGGAGTCCGGCGTCCAACTGCTGGAGGGTGGGCGGGGCGAGGATGCGCCGGCCGCGGATCAGCGCGCGGAAGCCCGGCGCGTACCGCTCGACGTACGCCTCGATCCGGTCGGCCATGGCGTTCTGCTGCGCGAGGTCCCAGCTGCCGGTGATGCCGTCCTCCCCCGCGTCGCCCGCGACGACCTGGGGCACATGGGTGTACGCCCACGCGGACTGGGTGCCGGCGGGCGAGCGCGTCGGGTCGGCGGTCGTCATCTGGCCGAACAGCGAGAAGGGCCGGTCCGGCACATGGCGGGTGGCCAGTTGCGCGGCGAAGCGGGTCAGGTCGTCGACGCTGTCGGCGAGGTGGAGGGTGCCGGCCTGCCGGGCGGCGGGCGCGGTCCACGGCACGGGCCCGTCGAGCGCCCAGTCGACCTTGAAGGTGGAGAAGTCCCACTGGAAGCGGCGCAGTTCGCACAGCAGCCCGGCGGGCAGGTCGCACCGGCGCAGCATCCGCTCGTAGAGCAGCGGCGCGGGCAGCGCGGCCAGGACCGCGCGGCGGGCCGGGATCTCCTCGCCGCCGGCGGTGCGGACCGCGACGGCCCGGCCGGAGCGCACGACGACCCGCTCGGCCGGTGTGCCGCAGCGTAGTGTGCCGCCCCGGCGCTCCAGCCGCCCGGCCAGCGCGGTGGTGATCATGCCCGCGCCGCCGACGGGCACGGGGAAGCCGACGTCCTGGGCCAGCATCGACATCAGCCAGCCGAAGATGCCGCTGCCCGCGGTCTCGGGCGCCAGGTCGGCGTGCAGCGCGTTGCCCGCGAGCAGCAGCCGGGCGCCTTCGCCGGCGAACTGCTCCTCGCCGAGCCTGCGGGCCGGCAGCACCCCCATCCGGGCGAACCGCAGCGCCCCGGCCGCACGCAGCCGCGCGGCCAGCCGTACCCCGGCGCGTACCGGCGGGAACGGGGTGAACAGGCAGTCCAGCAGGCTGCCGCCGACCCGCTGCCACAGGGCGTACCACTCGCGCCACGCGGCGCCGTCGCCCTCGGCGAAGGAGTCGGCGCTCGCGGCGGTGGCGTCGAGGCCGCGGTCGAGGACCGCGCAGCGCCCGTCGGGCAGCGGGTGGGCGAGCACGTGCGGGGCGTGGCTCCAGCGCAGGCCCTCGCGGTCCAGGTCGAGGGCGGCCAGCACGGGCGACGCGGCGGCCATGGGGTAGAAGGCGCTGAAGACGTCCGAGACGAAGTCCGGGTCCACCCCGCGGTCGCTGCGGACGGCGCCGCCCGGCTCGTCCTGCGCCTCCAGGACCTCGACGCTCCAGCCCGCGTCGGCCAGGACGTTCGCCGCCACCAGGCCGTTGGGGCCCGCGCCGATGACGACGGCGTCAGGCATCGCGGTCACCGCCGCCTCCCGGCGTGTCGCGTCCCGGCGGTCGCGCCGGGCGCTCGCACACCGCGCCCTCGGCACCGGGCCTGGCCGGCCGCCGGCCGCCGCCGCGGCCGGTGCGGCCGGTGCGGTCGGTGCGGTCGTCGCGGTCGTCGCCCGTGTGCTCGACGACCTGGGCGAGCCGGGCGAGCATCCGGCGGTGCCGCATGTGCAGCACCGCGTCCACCGCCACGTTGTGCGCGCTGCCGCTGATGCCGGTGAGCGGGTGCTCGTCGACGATGACCAGGCTGTCCTCGCCCCAGGGGCGTATCTCGATGTCCACCCGCGCGGTGCCCAGCGGTCCGCTGTCGACCTCCAGCGCGAGCCGCGAGGGGCGTTCCTGCTCGCGCACGACGGTGCTGCCGGACATCGACCACGGGCCGACCTTCACGTCGTACTCCAGGCTCGACCCCACGGCGGGCCACTCGCCCTCGCCGCCCCGCGACGCCTTCGTGCCGGCGACCCACTGCGCGTAGGCGCGCCGGTCGGCGAGCACCGACCACACGTCCTCGCGGGGGCGCTTGACGAGTTGGTGGCGTACGGCCATGGCTGCCTCCGGGTCGGGGTGGGCGGATCGTGAGCGCGTCCGGGCATCACGTCCAGGAGCCTTTCCGGCACCGATCGGGCAAAACGCCACGAAACGGTCAGTTTCGCCGCGGGCTGGCGGGGCAGCCGGTCCGGGAGGCCGCCTGACGTCCGCGCGGCGGACGGGCACGGCCGTGGCCACGCAGCACACGCACGTCCGGAAGGCAGGTGCAAAGGAATGCGCGCCAACGTTTGGCACGGCAAGCGGGACGTACGGGTGGAGCACGTCCCCGACCCACGCATCGAGCAGGACACCGACGCCGTCATCCGGATCACCTCGTCGGGGCTGTGCGGCTCCGACCTGCACCTGTACGAGGTGCTGACCCCGTTCATGACCCCGGGCGACATCCTCGGGCACGAGCCGATGGGCATCGTGGAGGAGACCGGCTCCGCGGTGACCTCCCTCAGGCCCGGCGACCGCGTCGTCGTCCCCTTCCAGATCGCCTGCGGCTCGTGCTGGATGTGCAGCCGCGGGCTGTACACGCAGTGCGAGACCACGCAGGTCACCGAGCACGGCATGGGCGCGCAGCTGTTCGGCTACACCAAGCTGTACGGGGCGGTGCCCGGCGCGCAGGCGGAGTACCTGCGGGTGCCCCAGGCGCAGTTCGGGCCGATCAAGGTGCCGCACGGCCCGGACGACGACCGCTTCGTCTACCTCTCCGACGTGCTGCCCACCGCCTGGCAGGCGGTGCAGTACGCCGAAGTGCCCGAGGGCGGCAGCCTGGTGGTGCTCGGGCTCGGCCCGATCGGCGCGATGAGCTGCCGGATCGCCAGGCACCTCGGCGTGGAGACGGTCATCGGCGTCGACCTGGTGCCCGAGCGCCTGGAGCGGGCCCGGGCCGACGGCGTGACCGTGCTGGACCTGCGCGACCACGACAAGCGCGAGGACCTGGTCAAGGCCGTCAAGGACCTCACGGACGGGCGCGGCCCGGACGGCGTGATCGACGCGGTCGGCACCGAGGCGCACGGCAGCCAGGCCGCCCGGCTGGCGCAGACCGCCGCGGGCCTGCTGCCCGACGCCTGGGCGGAGAAGCTCATGCAGGTGGCCGGCGTCGACCGGATGGCGGCGCTGGACCTGGCCATCGCGCTGGTGCGGCGCGGCGGCACGATCTCGGTCAGCGGCATCTACGGGGGCGCGGCCGACCCGCTGCCGCTGCTGACGATGTTCGACAAGCAGGTGCAGCTGCGCATGGGCCAGGCGAACGTCCGCCGCTGGACGGACGACATCCTGCCGCTGCTCACCGACGACGACCCGCTGGGCGTCGACGACTTCGCCACGCACCACGTGCCGCTGGACGAGGCGCCGGACGCGTACGCGATGTTCCAGAAGAAGGAGGACGGCGCCATCAAGGTGCTGATGCGGCCGTGAGCGACCTGGAGCACGACGCCCGGAAGGGAGGCGAATCGGGATGATCGCAGCTGTACGGACGACCACGGAGCTGGCGTCCTCGGCCATCACCGCGTGGGCCGTGGTGTTCGGCATCGTCATCGTGGCGGTGCTGCTCCTCGCCTTCTGGTGGGGGGCCCGGGCGGTGGCGCGCCGCAACGCGCCCTCACGGGCACCGCAGCGGCGCGCCGGCTCGTGGCACGAGCCCCAGCCGAGCGAGACCCGCCATTCGGCGCGGGCCCGGCACGACGAGGAGACGCCGGACGGCGAGGAAGCGCCGGACGGCGACCGCCACGGGGCCGGCTGACGCCGGCCCGGCACGGCTCCGGGACCGCCCGGCGGGGTTCGCCCCGCCGGGCGGTCCGGCCGTGCCGGGTGCCGTCGTGCTGCGTCCCGTCGTGCCGGGCGGGGCGGTTCCGCCCGGGCGCCGGTCCCCGCGCTCCCGGCCGGGCGGACGGCGTTACGGACGGGGCACGCGAGCCGGCGCATGACGCCGCGCGGCGGACCGCAGGCGCCGGGGCGCCGGGGTGGCGCCGTTCGCGGGGTGCCGGGTCCGTGCGGCGTCGTGTCCGCTTGCCTCGGGTGGCGCGGGGCAGGAAGAGTGGCAGCGGTAACGCGTCAGCGGTCAGGCAGCGGCCGGCGTGCGCATCTACGGCTGGGGTCTGCCTTGAATCCGCGACACGCAAGGACCGGCACATCCCTTCAGCCCATGCCCGCGACACCCGATCCCCCGGCCACGACCACCGCCGCCACCGCCCCGGGCGCCACGACGGCGGCCGTGCCGGGCGCCGCGGCGGACCCGGTCGCGGGCTTCCGTACGCAGGGCGTGCAGCTGGTGCGGCTGGCCGGGGCGCTGGACGGTTCGCGGGCCGCCGCGATCGCGCGGGAGCTGCCGCGGCATGTCGAGGCCGCCCGCGCGCTCGGCCAGCCGCTCGTGCTGGACCTCGCGGACGTGACGCTGCTCGGCGTCCCGGCCGCGGCGGCGCTGGACGCGGCGACCCGGCGGGCGGCCGGCGTGACTGTCGCCGCCGCGGCGCCCGACCCGCAGATCCGCGAGGCCCTGGCCCGTACGCTGCTGCCCGGCGTCCGGGTGCACACCACGGTCGCCGAGGCGCTCGCCGCCCTCGCCCCCGGCGCGGCGCCCGCCACGCACGCCGAGCCGCAGCCGCAGCCGCAGCCGGAGGGCACGCTGGCCGGGCTGCGCGCGGAGATCTACGGCCTGCGGGCCAGGGCGCGCTCGCACGGCCTCATCGATGTCGCGCAGGGCGTCGTGCTGGCCCGCTACGGCCTGCCGGAGCCGCGGGCGGCGTTCGCGCTGCTGCGCCAGGTGTCGCAGGCGCACAACGTGCCGCTGCGGGTGCTGGCCTCCGCCGTGGTCACCGCTCCCCCGCCGCCGGACGCCGGCCCGTGGTTCGCCGGCCGCCGCCGGGTCCCGCCGCCCGCGGCGCCCTTCCTCACCGCCCGGGGCTGCCGGCCGGACGAGCGCGGCAAGGCGCTCCAGGCCGCCGTCGACGAGGCGGTGGAGCGTACCGGCGCCGACGCCGGGGCCCTGCACCTCACCGACCGCGCCCAGGGCGGCGCCCTGGTTCTGGAGGCCCACCGCGGGCTCAGCGCCACCTATTGCGACGCCTACGCCCACGTGGTGAGCGCCACCTCCGCCGTCGCGCGGGCCTGCGAGGGCGGGCTGCCGGTCACCGACGTCGAGTCGGCCCCCGACCCGGGCGGCGCTCCCGGCCCGGACGCCACGCTGCCCGCCGGCCCGCACACCGTGCACGCCGTCCCGGTCGCGGCCCCCGGCGTCCCGTGCGCCGGCGCCCTGTCGGTCCAGCAGGCCGCGCCGGACGCGGCGCCGGCGCCGGGCGTCCCCGCGGCCCTGCAAGCGCTGGCCGCCGACGTGGCCGTATGGCTGTCGTGGTACCACCGGGCCGTCCTGCTCGACGCGCTGGAACTGCTGCACGCCAGGGCCGCCGCCACGCACGGGGCGTGACGGCGGCCCGGACGCACCGGCCGGCGCGCGGACGGCCCAACGGACGGATCAGCGGCCGACGGCGCGGCGCAGCTGCTCCTTGTTCATCTGCGAGCGGCCCTCGACGTTCTTCTTCTTGGCCTCCTCGTACAGCTGGTCCCGGGTCGGGCCCTGCGCCCCGCGGTGGGAGCGCTGGCCGCCGCGCTCGGAGGCGGACTTCGGGTCCTTCGTCGAGGTCCTGCTCGACGTGCGGGACTCGCCGCTGCGGGCCCGCTCCTTGTTCACCGTGCGGGCGGCGATCTCCTTCGCGCGGCCCTCGGACGCGCCGCGGTCCTTCGCGCTGTCCTTGATGTGCTCGTACTGCCGTTCGCGTTTGCTGCTGGATCCAGCAGGCATGGTGCCGGCTCCTTTCCTGTGGGGTACGTGCGGCGGCGGGCGTGCCGGGCGGAGCCCTCAGCGGGGCTCGCGGCCGGCGGCCAGGGCGCCGATCGGGCTGTCGTCGAGGTGGTCGAGCAGGTCGGCGGGCGAGCGGTAGACGCGGGTGGCGCCGGCCTGGAGCAGCTCCTCGCGCGAGTAGCCGCCGCCGGTCAGGACGCCGACGCCGGTCACCCCGGCCTTGCGGGCGGACTCCAGGTCCCATACGGCGTCGCCGACGAAGACCGCCCGCCCGGGCGGGACGTCCGCCTGCTCCAGGGCCCGCTGCACCACGTCGGGCGCGGGCTTGCTGGAGGCGACGTCGTCCGCGGTGGTGACGGCGTGCACCGCCTCCCCCGCGCCCAGCGCCCTGACCATCACCTCCGCCTCCCGCCCGGAGGCGGAGGAGGCCAGCACGACCCGCAGGCCGCGGCCGGCGCAGGCCCGTACCAGGTCGGCGGCCCGCTCCAGCGGGGCCAGCCGCGACCAGAACTCGGCGTAGAGGGTGTCGTGCGCGGCCTTCAGGCCCTGGTCCCCCGCGCGGTCGCGGTCCTCGCCGGCCAGCGCGTCGAGCAGATGGTCGCTGCCCATGCCGACGGCCCGCTGGATGTCGGCCGACGCCACGGTCCTGCCGCTCTGCCGCAGCGCCTCCCACCACGCGACGGTGTGCAGGTGGACGGTGTCCATCAGCGTCCCGTCGACGTCGAAGAGCGCTGCCGCGGGCCGCTCGGACGACGGTGTGCCGCTCATACGGGCCTCCTGTCCTTGCGTGAGCCGACGCTCTGTCCGCCGACTACCCGATGGGCACCGCCGCATTCCTGCCCGGCGCGCGGCGACCGCCGCAGCTCACCCGGACGGCCCACGCTCCGGGGCCGGTCCCGGGGCGGGCCGGCCGCAGGGATAGCCGCGGGCGGTCCGGGTACGCGCCGGGGAAGCCACCCGGGAGCACGACGAGAGGAGCCGGGCCATGGCCGCCAAGGAAGCGCTGGGCGAATACCACCGCCGGCGGGACTTCTCCAGGACGCGCGAACCCCGGGGGGACGGCGAGGCGGGCAGCGGGAAGGGCGGCAGGCCGTCCTTCGTGGTGCAGATCCACGACGCCTCGTCCATGCACTTCGACTTCCGCCTCGAAGCGGACGGGGTGCTCAAGTCCTGGGCGATCCCCAAGGGCCCCTCCGACGACCCGCACGACAAGCGGCTCGCGATGCCCACCGAGGACCACCCGCTGGACTACCGCGACTTCGAGGGCACCATCGCGGCGGGCGAGTACGGCGCCGGCGCGGTCATCGTGTGGGACGAGGGCACGTACCAGAACGTCACCGAGGACCGGCGCGGCCGGCCGGTGACGGTCGCCGACGCGGTCGAGAAGGGCCATGTGTCCTTCCGGCTGGCCGGCCACAAGCTGCACGGCGGCTACTCGCTGACCCGGATCCGCGGCCGGGAGGGCGAGCGGGAGGCGTGGCTGCTGGTCAAGCGCGCGGACGGGCAGGCCGACCGGCGCGCCACGCCCGACCCGCGGCGGGCGAGGTCCGCGCTCAGCGGGCGGACGCTGGCGCAGATCCGGGCGGCGGCCGAGGCCGGCGAGGCGGCCACCTGGTCCAGTGACGGGCCCGCTTCGTGAGCCCCCGCCTGCTGGACCGGCTCGGCGTGCGCGAGCGCGGCCTGCTGCGGCCGGCCGGGCCCGATCCGGGGGCGCCGATGCTCGCGCAGCCCAGCGATGTGCGCAGCTTCGGCGAGGGCTGGATCTTCGAGCGCAAGCTGGACGGCATCCGCATGCTGGCCTCGCGTGACGCGGCCGGGCACGTCGAGCTGTGGTCGCGCACCGGGCAGCGGCTGAACGCCACCTACCCCGAGGCGGCCGGCGCGCTGGCCGGGCAGGCGTGCCGGGACTTCGTCGTGGACGGCGAGGTCGTGGCGCTGCACCGCGGACGTACCGACTTCGCGCTGCTCCAGCAGCGCAGCGGCCTGACCAACCCGGCGGCGGTACGGGCCAGCGGCGTCACCGTCACCTACTACCTGTTCGACCTGCTGCGGCTGGGCGGGGTGGACACCACCGGGCTGCCGCAGCGCACCCGCAAGGCACTGCTGCGCGACGCGCTGGACTTCACCGCGCCGCTGCGCTTCACCCCGCACCGCAACCACGGCGGGCAGGAGCTGCTGGACCAGGCGTGCGGCTGGGGCTGGGAGGGGCTGATCGCCAAGCGGGCGTCGGCGCCGTACGCGCACCGCAGGTCGCCGAACTGGCTGAAGCTGAAGTGCGCGGCCGGGCAGGAGCTGGTGGTGGGCGGCTTCACCGAGCCGGCCGGCAGCCGGATCGGCTTCGGCGCGCTGCTGCTCGGCTACCACGAGGGCGGCCGGCTGCGGTACGCCGGCAAGGTCGGCACCGGCTACGACACGCGCACCCTGCGGGAGCTGCGCGGGCGGCTGGACGCGCTGGAGGAGGCCCGCTCGCCGTTCGGGGAGCCGGTGCGCGAGGGCGGCGCCCACTGGGTGCGGCCCGAGCTGGTCGCGCAGGTCGCCTTCACCGAGTGGACCCGCGACGGCCGGCTGCGCCACCCCCGCTACCTGGGCCTGCGCGAGGACAAGCCGGCCGCCGAGGTGACCCGCGAGAAGACCCCGAGGAGGCGCTGAGCGATGAGCAGCGACCCGCCGCACGAGACGGTACGGGCCGGTGGCCGCAGCGTGCGGATCAACCGGCCCGGCAAGGTGCTCTTCCCCGACGACGGCCTGACGAAGGCGGACCTCGCGGCGTACTACCGCGAGGCGGCCGGCCGCATGCTGCCGCAGCTGCGGGGCCGGCCGCTGATGCTGGAGCGGCACCCCGGCGGCATCCAGGACCACGGCTTCATGCAGAAGGACACGCCCGAGCACACCCCGGAGTGGGTGCACCGGGCGGAGCTGCCCAAGGAGGGCGGCACGGTCACCTACACGATCTGCGACGACACCGCGACGCTGGTCTACCTCGCCGACCAGGCGTGCGTGACGCTGCACCGCTTCCTGTCCCGCGCGGACCGCGCCGACCACCCCGACCGGCTGGTCATCGACCTCGACCCGCCGGACGGCGACTTCGCGCCGGTACGGGAGGCGGCGCTGCGGGTGCGCGGGCTGCTGGCGGAGCTGGAGCTGCCGTCCACGGTGATGACGACCGGGTCGCGGGGCCTGCACGTGCTGATCGCGCTGGACGGCAAGGCGCACGTGGACGACGTACGGGCCTTCGCGCGGGACGCCGCGGACCTGCTGGCCGCCCGGCACCCGGACACGCTCACCACGCAGACCCGCAAGGACGCCCGCCGCGGGCGGCTCTACCTGGACGTGCAGCGCAACGGCTACGGGCAGACGTCGGTGGCGCCCTATGCGGTGCGCTCCAAGCCGGGGGCGCCGATCGCGGCGCCGGTGACGTGGGACGACGTGGCGGACCCGGAGCTGACGGCGCGCCGCTGGACGCTCACGACGGCGGCGGACCTGCTCAAGGCCGACCCCTGGCGCGGCGCGCCGCGCGGGCGGTCCCTGGGGCCGGCCCGGCGCCGGCTGGACGCGCTGCGGAAGGAGCGCGGTGGGCGGCGGTAGCGGGAGCGGCGGCGGCGCGGACGAGCCGGCCGAGGGGGGCGAGGGGGCCCAGGGGGGCGAGCGGCAGGCGGGCGGGCCGGGGCCGTTCGAGCCGCGGACGCTGCGGGATTATGCGCTGGTCGCCGACGGGGAGCGCGGTGCGCTGCTCGGGCCGCGGGGCGAGTACGTGTGGATGTGCGCGCCGCGCTGGGACTCCGGCGCGGTCTTCTCCTCGCTGATCGGCGGCCGGGGCGGTTACGCGCTCGCGCCCGCGGGCCGGTACGTGTGGGGCGGCTACTACGAGGACCGCTCGCTCATCTGGCACAGCCGCTGGGTCACGCAGGACCACGGCGTCGTCGAGTGCCGGGAGGCGCTGGCCTTCCCCGGCGACCCGCACCGCACGGTGCTGCTGCGCCAGGTGCTGCCGGCGGAGCGGCCGGCGCCGCTGCGCGTGCTGCTGGAGCCGGCCGCGGACTTCGGCGGTGGGCCGCTGCGGGAGCTGCGGCGGGAGCTGCGGCAGGACGGGCACGGGGTCTGGCACGGCAGGGCCGGCGGGCTGTGGCTGCGCTGGTCGGGCGCGGTGGGGCGGGCGCGCCCCACCGGCGGCGGCCGGCGCCTTGAGCTGGAGCTGACGGCCCGGGCCGGGGCGACGTACAACCTCGTGCTGGAGATCTCCGACCGGCCCCTGGAGGACGCCCCGCCGGACCCCGGGCAGGCGTGGGAGGCGACCAGCACCGCGTGGCGGGAGGCGGTGCCGGAGCTCAGCGACGTACTGGCGCCGCGGGACGCCCGGCACGCGTACGCGGTGATGCGCGGGCTCACCGGCTCGGCGGGCGGCATGGTCGCGGCGGCGACCACGAGCCTGCCCGAGCGGGCCGAGGAGGGCCGCAACTACGACTACCGCTACGTGTGGGTGCGCGACCAGTGCTACGCCGGCCAGGCGGTGGCCGCCGCGGGCGGGTACCCGCTGCTGGACGACGCGGTGCGGTTCGTCACCGCGCGGCTGGCCGGCGACGGGGCGGGGCTGCGGCCGGCGTACACCGTGGACGGGCGGCCGATCCCGGACCAGCGGCGGCTGGAGCTGCCCGGTTATCCGGGCGGCTTCGACCTGGTGGGCAACCAGGTGAGCGGGCAGTTCCAGCTGGACGCCTTCGGCGAGTGCCTGCTGCTGTTCGCCGCGGCGGCCCGGCACGACCGGCTCGACGCCGACGCGTGGCGGGCCGCGCTCACCGCGGCGGAGGCGGTGGAGCGGCGCTGGCGGGAGCCGGACGCGGGGATCTGGGAGCTCGCGCCGGCGCGGTGGACGCACAGCCGGCTGGTGTGCGCGGCCGGCCTGCGGGCGCTCGCCGGCTCCGGCGCCGCGCCCGCCCGGCAGTCGGCCCGCTGGGAAGCGCTCGCGGACGCGATCGTCGCCGCGACCGACCGGGGCGGGCTGCACCCGTCGGGCCGCTGGCAGCGAGCGCCCGGCGATCCGCGTACGGACGCGGCGCTGCTGTTCCCGGCGCTGCGCGGTGCCGTCCCGGCCGGCGACCCGCGCAGCGCGGCGACGCTGGAGGCGTATCTGGCGGAGCTGACGGATGATCACTTCGCGTACCGCTTCCGGCACGACGACCGGCCGCTCGCGCATGCCGAGGGGGCTTTCGTGATGTGCGGCTTCGTGGTCGCGATGGCCGAGCACCAGCGGGGCAGGACGGCGGCGGCTCACCGGTGGTTCGAGCGCAATCGGGCGGCGTGCGGTCCGGCGGGGCTGTATGCGGAGGAGTACGACACGGCGCAGCGGGAGATGCGGGGGAATGTGCCGCAGGCGTTTGTGCATGCGCTGATGTTGGAGGCGGCGGCGCGGTTGGGGCGGGAGTGGTGAGGTGGGCTGCGGGGTTGCGCTGCTGGAGTGGAGTCTCACCCTCACTCTCGACTTGAGGGTGAGGGTTCGGGTGTCTGCCGTGCGGGGGGTGGTGGTGGGGTCGGGGCCGCTTCGGGGGGCACCTCCTCGGACTGCGCACCATGACCTCGCTGCGTCCCCGGTGACCTCTTGTCGTGCGCAGTCCTGCGGGGGCACCCCCCGAATCAGCCCCTCCCGCTCTCGTCGGACCTCTGACCGCCGGTGGGGGGTGGGGGTGGGGGTGGGTGGGTCCGGTCCCTCCCGCTCTCGTCGGGCCTCTGGCCGCTGGTGGGGGTGGGGGTGGGTGGGTCCGGTCCCTCCCGCTCTCGCCGGGCGTCTGACCGCCGGTGGGGGCGGGGGTGGGTGGGGGCCCGGTCCCTCCCGCTCTCGCCGGGCGTCTGACCGCCGGTGGGGGTGGGGGTGGGTGGGGTACCCGCTCTTGTCGGGCCTCTGACCGCCGGTGGGGGTGGGCGGGGGTCCGATCCCTGCTGATGTCGTCGGGTGGCTGGCCGCTGGTGGGGGTGGGAGTCCGCGATGACGGGTGGGGGGCCTCGTGGGGGCGGCGTTCAGGTGCCGGTTTGGGAGGTTGGGGGCGGTGGGTGGGGGGCGGGGGTGGGTGGGGGCAGGGTGGTGAGTGCGGTGGTTACCTCGTTGGGGGTGATGCGGAGGAGGGTGGGGTCGGGTGTGGGGGCGTTGGGGTCGGCGGGTGGGGACGGGTGGTGGAGGGCCAGGTGTCGGGCGTCGGGCGGTGGTCCCCAGAGGGCGGGGGCGACGGGCCCGAACAGCGTTACGGACGGGGTGGCGTAGGCGACGGCCAGGTGGGCGGGGCCGGTGTCGGCGCTGAGCAGGGCACTGGCGTGGGCGATCAGGGCGGCGAACCGCTGGTAGGGCAGGTTCTGGTGCACGGGGACGCCGGTGCGGGCGGCGAGGTCGGCGACCTGCTCCTCGTCGCCGGGTCCGCCGCTGATGACGACGTCGCGTCCCGAGGCGCGGAGTTCTGCCACGACGGCGGCGTAGCGCTCCGCGGGCCAGCGGCGCGCGGCGGCGTTCGCCCCCGGGTGGACGACCACGGCGCCCGGTGCCGGGGACGGCTCGGCCGGCGGGGGCAGCCGCAGGTCCGCGGGGTCGGCCGCGATGCCGTACACCTCCAGCAGGCGGCACCAGCGGGCCCGTTCGTGCTCGTCGGGCCGCCAGCGCGGTTGAGGTTCGCCGGGGGCGTGCGGCCCGGCGAACGCCAGCAGTCGCCCGGGCCGCAGCGCCGCGAGCGCGTCACGGCTGGCGGGACCGTTGCCGTGCAGGTCCACCGCGACGTCGGGCGGCGCCTCCGTCCATGCCCGCAGCGACGGCACCCCGCGCGCGGGAGCCTCCGCAGGGAAGAGCCGGTCCACGGCGTCGACCGCCGCCACCGCCTCCCGCAACCCGCCGGGCGCCGCAAGGACCACCTCATGCGCCGGGAACGCCCGCCGCAGCCCCCGGAGCGCCGGCACCCCGGCCAGCAGGTCCCCCAGTCCGAGTGCCCGCAACACCAATACGCAGGGCCGTCCACCGCCGCCCCGCGGCCCCGTCTCCCCGGCCGGTGCTGATCCTGCCGGCCCGCGCGGCACCGAACCACTACGCCGGACTCCCGTGGGGGGAGGGTTCGGCGGCTCACCGTCGCCCTGGCCGTCCCGCCTCGGGGCCAGGTGGTCTCCGCGGCCCCCGGCGCTGATCGGGGGGACCCCCGGCCGGGCCTTCGGGGCCGGGCCCCGTTGGGCGGGCGGCGACGCAAGGGTTGCGCTCATGGGGAGGTGGCCTGGGCGGCGCGGGCGGTGAGGCCGGTGGTGGAGCGGCCGTCGAGGTAGGGGAAGAGCATGACGCGACCGCCCCAGCTCTCGACGAGGGCGGCTTCGGGGAGGTCGGCGAGGCCGTAGTCGGAGCCCTTGGCCCAGATGTCGGGGCGCAGGGCGCGCAGGAGGTTGTCGGGGGCGTCCTCGTCGAAGACGGCCACGGCGTCGACGCAGCCGAGGGCGCTGAGGACGCGGGCGCGGTCGGCGGCGGGGACGAGGGGGCGGGTGGGGCCCTTGCGGCGGGCGACGGAGGCGTCGGAGTTGAGGCAGACCACCAGGCAGTCGCCGGCCCGGCGGGCGTTCTCCAGCAGCGCCACATGGCCGGCGTGCAGCAGGTCGAAGCAGCCCCCGGCGGCGACGACGGTGCCGCCGCGGGCCCGTACCCGCTCGGCGAGTTCGCGGGCGTCGACGGGCTGGGCCGGGCGCGGCGGCGCGGCGGCGCCGGCCAGGCGCAGGGCCGCGGCGCCGCCGTCGTCGACGTAGCGGGTGGCGGCCCACACCGCGCCCTGGACGGCGGCCTCGGGCAGCGCCCCGTCGGCGAGCAGGCCGGTGGCCGCGGCGGCGAACCGGTCGCCGGCGCCGCAGGGGTCGCCGTCGGCGCGCCAGGGGGCGGGCACCAGCAGGGGCTCGGCGCCGTGCGAGAGCAGCGCGCCGCGCTCGCCGACGGTGACGGCGACCGAGCCGGTGCGCCAGGCGTGGACGAGGGCGCGGGCGTCCTCGGAAGCGCGCCGGGTGCCGGCGGTGTCCTCGGCCTCGCCCGCCTCGGTGCGCAGCTTCGCCGCGAAGTCGCGGGCCTCGGCCGCGGAGGGTGTGGCCAGCGCGGTGCCGGCGACCGGCGGGCCGCCGCGCGGGTGCGGGTCCCACACGAGGGGGCGGCCGGCCGCGGTGCGGGCGAGTGCGTCCCGCAGCCGGTCGGCGGTGCCCCGCCCGTAGTCGGCGACGAGTACGGCGCAGGCGCTGTCGAGTGCGGCGACGGCCGCGGCCTGGGCGCGGCCCGGTTCTGCCGCGCGGCCGTCGCCGTCGTCGAGCCGGACCAGCGGGCGCCCGCCCGCCAGGACCCGCGTCTTGCGGGACAGCGCCCCGTCCAGCGGCAGTTCGACGAGCCGCACCCGCCCGCCGAGCAGTTCGCGCAGCACCCCGGACGCCTCGTCCCCGCCGAGCGCGGTGACGAGGGTGACGTCCCGCCCGTCCGCGGCGGCCAGGCACGCGGCGAGCGCGGCACCGCCGGGCCGGTGGGTGCGCTGCAGGTCCTCGACGACGGGTACGGGCGCGTCGGGCGCCAGCCGCTCGGACCGCCCGCCGAGGTCCTGGTCGAGCAGCGCGTCCCCGACGACGACCAGCGGCCGGCTCACCGTCCGCCCCCGTCCGCCCCGGGCTCCGGCCGCTTGCGCCCGGCGCCTCGCAGGAGCGCCGGCGCGTACTCCCCCACCGCCTGGTCGAACGCCTCGCAGAGCATGTGCACCGCCACCAGGTGCAGCTCCTGCACCGTCGCCGAGGTCTGCGCGCGCACGCACAGGGCGCTGTCCGCGGCGGCGGCCAGGGGGTTCGGGTCGGGGCCGGTGAGGGCCCAGACGTCGAGGCCGGCGGTGCGGGCGGCGCCGGCCGCGGCCAGCAGGTTGGCGCTCGCGCCGCTCGTGGACAGCAGCATCAGGACGTCGCCGGGGCGGCCGTGCGCGGCGACCTGGCGGGCGAAGACCTCCTGGACGCCGTAGTCGTTGGCGATCGCGGTGGTGGAGGAGGTGTCGGCGTGCAGCGCGAGCGCGGAGTACGCGGGGCGCTCGTCGCGGTAGCGGCCGACGAGTTCGGCGGTCAGGTGCTGGGCCTGGGCGGCGCTGCCGCCGTTGCCCGCGGCCAGCAGCCGGGCGCCCGCGGTGAGGCGGGCGGCGAGCTCGGTGCCCCAGCCGTGGACGGTGCCGCACGAGGTGCGGAAGTCGGCGAGCGCGGCCGTCAGGTCGTCGCAGTGCCGCAGGTCGGTCTCCGTCTTCATCGGGCGGCTCCCATCGGGGCGAGGGAAAGGACCTCGGCGTAGGTGCGGGCGATCCGCTCGGCGACTGCCGCCCAGGTGAACTGGCGCAGCACCCGCTCGCGCCCGGCGGCGCCGTAGCGTGCCCGGCGGGCGGGGTCGGCGAGCAGCGTGCGGATCGCGTCGGCGAGGACGTCGTCGCCGGCGTCGGGCGGCAGCAGCTGCCCGGTGACGCCGTCGACGACGGTGTCGAGCTGGCCGCCGACGGCGGTGGCGACGACGGGCGTGCCGCAGGCCATCGCCTCCAGCGGCGCGATGCCGAACGGCTCGTAGACCGGCGTGGACAGCAGCAGGTCGGCCTCGGACATCAGGACGGGCATGTCGGCGTGCGGGACGGCGCCGAGCAGCCGCACCCGGTCGGCGATGCCGTGTTCCGCGGCGAGCTTGCGCAGCCGCTCGCCCGCGGGGTCGGTGTGCAGCGCGTCGGGGGCGGGGCCGCCGGCGATGACCAGTTCGACGCCGGGCACGGACGCCAGGGCCCGGATCACCCGGTCGAAGCCCTTGCGGGGCACCAGCCGGCCCACCGACAGCAGCCGCAGCGGGCGCGGGCCCGCGCGCCCGGCGGAGGGGGTGAAGTGCTCGGGGTCGACGCCGCAGGGCACGATGCGGACCCGCTCCTCTGGCACGCCCATCGCGGCGAGTTCGGCGGCCTCGTCGGCGCAGGTGGCCAGCACCCGGCGGCAGCGGCGGCCGATCTCGGCCTCGGTGGCGATGCGCTGCGGCGGGCTGGTGTCGGCCGCGCCCTGGTGGCGGCGCTTGACGGTGCCGAGGGCGTGGTAGGTCTGCACGACGGGCACGTCGAGGCCGCGGGCGCCGCGCAGCGCGGCGGTGCCGGACATCCAGAAGTGGGCGTGGGCCACGTCCGGCCGGTCGGCGGCCCATTGCGCGGCGAGGTGGTCGCCGAAGGCGGGCATGTAGCCGGCGAGGTCGTCCTTGGGGACCGGCTCGGGCGGGCCGGCCGGCACATGGGCGACGGTGAAGCCCTCGGGGGTCGCGACCCGGTCGGGCAGGTCGGGGTCGTCGCGGCGGGTGTGCACGACGACCTCGTGGCCGAGGGCGGCCAGGCGCGCGGCGAGCCGGGCCACGTACACGTTCTGCCCGCCGGCGTCGGGTCCGCCGAGTGCCGCGAGCGGGCTGGCGTGCTCGGAGACCATGGCCACGCGCAGCGGCGCGACGGTGGTGGTCCTGTTCATCGCTTGACCTCCTTGATCATCAGCTCCCAGTCGTCCAGGAACCTCGGCAGCCCGTAGCGGGCCAGTGCCGCCGCCCTGGCCTGCTCGCCGGTGCGGCGGGCGCGGTCCCGGTCCGCGGCCAGGTCGCGGACGGCGGCGTGCAGCACGTCGGGGCGGTTGGACACGGTGCCGGCGCCGTCGGGGACGGCCTCGCGGACCTCGGTGGTGTCCAGTGCCACCACGGGCATGGCCAGCAGCATCGCTTCGAGCAGCGACAGGCCGAGCGAGGTCCAGCGCACCGGGTGCAGGTACAGCCGGCGGCGGGCCATCTCGCGGTGGAGCGCGTGCTGCGGCAGGTCGTGGGTGCGGATCCGGTCGCCGTCCGCGGCCAGGCGGCCGGTGTTCATGCCGAACACGTCGAGCGGCACATGGGCGGCGAAGCCGGGCAGCAGGTCGGTGCCGGTCACCCGGCCGCGCCGTACGGGGTCGTTGACGACGACGGCGGCGCGCGGCAGTTCCCCGGTGCAGCGCGGGCCGGGGTCGGGGATGCCGTGCTCGATGACGGCGGTGGGGGCGCGGCCGTTGTCCCACATGAGCCGGTTGAAGTGGGTGACGTGGACGAGCGGGATGTCGTCGCGGCCGGCGAGCGGGTGGCGGGTGCCGGTGGGGGTGGCGTCCGGGCTGTTGTGCTCGACGTACACGGCGGCCAGGTCCCGGCCGGGGCGGCGGCCGGTCCACTGCTCGGTGAGGGCGATCTCGTGCGGGCGCTGCAGCACGACGAGGTCGATGCCGGCGGTGCGCAGCTGCTCGGGGGTGGTCTCGCGGGCGGTCGCGGGCCAGTCCCAGGTGCGGGCGCGGCCGAGGCCGTCGGGGCCGCGGTCGGGGGTGACCGGCAGCAGGTAGTCGTGCGGGCCCTGGAGGAAGGCGGTCAGCCAGGAGCCGTGGACGTGCCAGACCAGGATCTTCACCGGGCCTCCTCGATGAGCTTGCGGACGGCGCGCAGCACGTCCTCGGCGGTGACGCCGTTCAGGCAGGGGTGCCCGGCGAGGGGGCAGTGCCGGGCGCGGGTGCCGGCGCAGGCCGCCTGCTGGTCGCCGAGCAGTACCAGGGGCACGCCGTACGGGCGCCAGCGCTCGGCGGGGACGACGGGGGCGAACAGCGAGGCGACGGGGCTGCCGACGGCGGCGGCCAGGTGGGCGGGGCCGGTGTTGCCGCACACCACGGCGTCGGCCATGAGCAGTACGCCGGCCAGCTGCCGGGCGTCGGTCCGGCCGCCGAGGTCGACGGCGTCGGTGCCGGCGACCTGCCGGGTGAGCGCGGCCTCGGCGGGGCCGCCGGTGACGACGACGCGGTGGTCGTTGTCGGCGAGCAGCGCGACGGTCTCGCGCCAGCGCTCGGCGGGCCAGGTGCGGGCGGGGGCGCTCGCGCCGGGGTGCACGACGACGTAGGGGCCGCGGCCGGTGAGGTGGCCGGTGGCGGGCAGCGGCAGGACGCGCAGCCGCCCGTCGTCGAAGCGGCCGGGGGTGAAGCCCATGGCGGCGGCGGTGTCGAGCGCGGCCTCGGCCTCGTGCCGGCCCTCGGCGCGCCGGTGGCGTACGTCGAGCAGCCGGCCCGGGTGGTCGACGCTGTCGGCGCCGATGTAGGGCACGCCGGCCAGCCGCAGCATCAGCGCGGTGGGCAGCGGGCTCTGGTGGAAGGAGGTCAGGACCAGCGCGGCGTCGTAGCCGGCCGCGCGCAGGTCGGCGGTGAGGTCGGCGAAGCCGGACTCGGCGACGTCAGGCGGTGCGGTGCCCTCCCAGGGCGCGGCCCAGGTGAGCACGTCGTCGACGCCGGGCAGCAGGTCGGCGGCGGCCCGGCCCTGCGGCCCGCACAGCAGGGTGACATGGCCGGCGTGCTCGGCGACGGCGCGCAGCGCGGGCCCGGCGAGCAGGACATCGCCGAAGCTGTCCAGCCGGGTGACGAGCACCCGGGCGCCGGCGGGCACGGCGCGCGGCGGCTCGCCCGGCGCGGTGAGGGTGGCCGGCGCGGCGGTGGGCGGGGGGAGGGTCATGCAGCCCATCCCCCGGCGAGTATCCGCCGTGCGGCGGTGAGCAGGTCGGGGGCGGTGGGCTCGCCGGCGTACTCCTCGGGGCGGGTGACGGGGGTGGGGACCAGGCCGGCGCGGGCGCCGGCGGCGCGGGCGCAGCCGAGGTCGGCGCCGATGTCGCCGACGACCACGCACCGGTCGGGGCCGACGCCGAGGCCGCGGGCGGCCCGCAGGACGAGCCCGGGGCGGGGCTTGCGGCACGCGCAGCCGTCGCCGGGCAGGTGCGGGCAGACCTCCCACACGTCGAACGGGCCGAGCAGCGCGTCGACCCGGGCGTTGACGCGGGCGACCTGGCGGGCGGTCAGCAGGCCGCGCCCGATGCCGGACTGGTTGCTGACCACGCCGAGCAGCAGCCCGGCGGCCCGCAGTTCGCATATCGCCTCGGCGGCGCCGGGCATGGGGCGTACGCGCTCGGGGTCGCCGTTGTAGGGCACGTCGTGGACGAGGGTGCCGTCGCGGTCCAGCAGCACCGCGCGCACCTGCGGGTCGGCGAGCCGGGGCGTGGGGGCGCCGGTGGCGGGCGCGGTCATGACGCGCCCTCGGGTGCGGCCTCGGCCCGGGCCGGCGGCCCGGCGGCGGTGCGCGGCCCGCGGCGGCCGGTGGCGCCGGTCCCGCCGGCGCTCCAGGCGCCCGCACGGCGGTGCCGTACGTACCCGGCGGCCCAGTGCGCGAGGGCGGCCGGCGGGATGGCGGCGCTGGTCAGCAGCATGGTGGCGACCTCGTCCTTGGTACGGGGCCCGGGCGCGATGCGCCGCCAGGCGAATTCGGCGGTGCCGGCCGCCCACAGCCCGGCCAGGGCCGCGGCGGGCCGGGGGCGGCCGGCGGCGGCGAGCAGCAGGGCGCAGGCCGCGGCCAGGCCGACGGCGGCGTGGCCGGGGAGGCGTCCGCGCGGGGCGCGGGCGCGGGTCCACCAGTCGCGGCCGTGCAGCCGGGTCATGAGGGCGTCGTCGGCGTTGCCGCGCTGGACGCGCAGCGACGTCCAGCGGCCGGTGGGGCGTACCGGGTGGACGGTGCGGCGGGTGCCGCGCTCCAGGCGCCAGCCGGCGTCCAGCACCCGCAGCGCGAGGTCGGCGTCCTCCCGGAAGGCGCGCGGGAAGCGCTCGTCGAAGCCGCCGGTCTGGCGCAGCGCGGCGGTGCGGTAGGCCATGTCGGCGGTGGCCCAGGCGGCGTGCTCCAGTCCCGCGGTGCCGCGCTCCCAGTCGGTGGGGCGGCGGTCGGCGGGCAGCGGGACGTGCAGCCGGCCCTGGACGCCGCCGGTGCCGGGGCCCGCGGCGGCGAGGTCGGCGGCGAGGTCCTCGGCCCATGCGGCGGTGACGCGGACGTCGTCGTCGAGGAAGGCGATCCACGGGGTCCTGGCGTCGCGGGCGCCGGTGTTGCGGGCGGCGGCGGGGCCGCGTCCGCCGCCGCACACCACGCGGACGCGGTCGGCGAGGCCGCCGGCGCTGCCGCGTACGGCCGCCTCGACCTGCGGTATCCCGGCGGGCGGGACGTCGGCGACGACCACGACCTCGCGGGGGCGCGGGCCGCGGCAGGCGTCGAGCGCGGCGAGGCAGTCGGCCAGGCACGGGCGGCCGAGGGTGGGGATGACGACGGTGTAGTCGCCGGCCCAGGGGATGCCGGGCCCGCGGCCGTTGCCGGCGGCGTTGCGGTGGCCGGCGGTGTTGCGCCTGCCCTTGCCTTTGCCCTTGCGGCTCATGACCGCTCCCCTTCCGTCGCGCGGCTCGCTTCCGCGGCCCTTTCCGGCCCGGCGAAGGCGGCGTCGCGGCGCAGCACGAACGGGCCGAGGGCGAGCAGGTCCACCGGGGCGGAGCCGAAGCACTCCAGGGCGTCGCGCGGGCTGTCGACCATGGGCCGCCCGGCGGTGTTGAGGCTGGTGTTGACCACGACGGGCAGCCCGGTGCGGCGCTCGAACGCGGCGAGCATGCGGGCGACGAGGGGTTCGTCGGAGCCGGCGACGGTCTGGATGCGGGCGGTGCCGTCGACGTGGACGACGGCGGGGATGCGCGCGTGCCAGCCGTCGCGTACGCCGTGCACGAACAGCATGTGCGGGCTGGGCAGCGGCCCGTCGAAGATCTCGGCGGCGCGTTCGGCGAGCACCATGGGGGCGACCGGGCGGAACTCCTCGCGGCCCTTGACGGCGTTGAGCCGGGCCAGGTTCTCCTCGCGGCCGGGGTGGGCCAGCAGCGAGCGGTGGCCCAGGGCGCGCGGCCCGTACTCGCTGCGGCCCTGGTACCAGGCGACGACCTCGTCCCTGGCCAGCGCCTCGGCGACGGTCTCGGCGATGTCGGCGGGCTCCTCGTACGGCAGCCGGGCGGTCTCCAGGGCGGTGCGCAGCTCGGCGTCGCTCCAGCCGCGGCCGAGCGCGGCGGTCGGCATGGCGGTGGTGGGCTCCTTCTCGCCCGCGACGTGCAGGGCGGCGCCCAGCGCGGTGCCGGCGTCGCCGGCGGCCGGCTGCACCCACACCCGCTCGAACGGGGTCTCGCGCCAGATGCGGGTGTTGGCCACGCAGTTGAGCGCGACACCGCCGGCCATCGCGAGCACCGGCTCGCGGGTGCGGCCGTGCAGGTGCCGGGCGAGGTCGAGCAGCGTCTCCTCCAGGCACTGCTGGGCGCTCGCGGCGAGGTCGGCGTGCGCCTGCGTCCAGGGCCGGCCGGGCTCGCGCGCGGGGACGAGCCCGGCCCACGGCACGGGCCGGGCGCGGAATCCGCCGTCGCCGGTGGGGTGGACGAAGGCGCGCAGGTCGGCGGCGTAGCGGGGCGTGCCGTAGGAGGCCAGGGCCATCACCTTGAACTCGTCGCTGCTGCGCAGGAAGCCCAGGTGCTGCGTCAGGTCCTCGTAGAACAGCCCGAGCGAGTCGGGCAGCGGCTGGGTGTGCAGGACGTCCAGGGCGCGCTCGCGGTAGTGGCCGGCCAGGTGCGAGGCGCTCTCGCCGCGCCCGTCGAGGACGAGGACGGCGCAGTCGGGGTAGGGCGAGGCGGGTCCCGCGGAGGCGGCGTGCGCGACGTGGTGCGGGACGAAGCGGACCTTGCCGGGGTCCAGGCCCGGCAGCTCCTCGGCGAGGAAGCCGGGCGCCAGCCGCGCGTAGTCCTGCCGGATCGTGTCGTACGGGTCCGCCAGGCCCAGTTCCCCGGCGGGCAGGGCGAGCGCGGGGTCGTAGGAGTAGGCGACGGCGTCCAGGTCGGCGGGGGTGATCCCGGCGTGCTCCAGGCACCAGCGGGCGGCGGCGCCGGGCAGTTCCCACGCGGAGAACGGCACGGGCCGCTTGCCGTGCTTGCGGCGGCTGAACCGTTCCTCCTCGGCGGCGGCGACCGGGTGCCCGTCCACGACGAGGGCGGCGGACGGGTCGTGGAAGATCGCGTTGATGCCCAGGACGCGCATGCGCGGGTGCTCCCTTCCTGAAGGGGTGCGGGGATCTGCGGTGCGGGGTCAGGCGGTGCGGGGATCTGCGGTGCGGGGTCAGGCGGTCGCCGGCGGCTTGGCGGCGAAGTGCTCGATGGTGCGCTTGATGCCCTCCGACCACGGCACGTGCGGCTGCCAGCCCAGCAGTTCGCGGGCGGTGGTGATGTCGGGCAGCCGGCGCCCCGGGTCGTCCTCGGGGCGCTCGGTGAACTCCACGGTGGACGGCGAGCCGGTCAGCTCGATGATCCGGCGGGCGAGGTCGAGGACGGTGACCTCCTCGGTGCCGCCGATGTTGACCGGGCGCACCGCGCGGGAGGCGGCGACGGTCAGCACGCCGTCGACGGTGTCGTCGACGTAGCACAGCGAGCGGGTCTGGGAGCCGTCGCCGCTGACGGTCAGCGGCTCGCCGGCGAGCGCCTGGCACACGAAGGTGGGCACGACCCGGCCGTCGCGGGCGCGCATGCGGGGGCCGTAGGAGTTGAACAGCCTGACGATGCCGGTGTCGGTGCCGCGGGCCCTGGCGTGGGCGGTGGTCAGCGCCTCACCGAACCGCTTCGCCTCGTCGTACACGCTGCGCGGGCCGACCGGGTTGACATTGCCCCAGTAGCCCTCGGTCTGCGGGTGCTCCTGCGGGTCGCCGTACACCTCGGAGGTGGAGGCGAGCACGAACCGGGCGCCGTCGCGTTCGGCCACCCGCAGCGCGTTGCGGGTGCCGAGGCTGCCGACGTCCAGGGTCTCCAGCGGGTGCGCCAGGTAGTCGGCGGGCGAGGCCGGGCACGCGAAGTGCAGCACCAGGTCGTACGGTCCCGGCAGCTCGGCGTCCGCGCCGGGCCGCGCGAGGTCGCACTCCAGCACCCGGAAGCCGGGCCGGCCGGCGAGGTGGGCCAGGTTGGCGTGCGAGCCGGTCAGGAAGTTGTCCGCGCAGTCGACCGAGGCGCCCTGGTCCAGCAGGCGCTCGCACAGGTGGGAGCCGAGGAAGCCGGCGCCACCGGTCACCAGGACGCTGCTCCACGGGCAGGAGGGCGGGTCGAAGGACATGGAACGGCCCTTTCGAACGTGATCGGGCAGACCTCCGGCGGGGGCCCGGTGCTCGGCGCGGTGTGGGCACGCGCGCGAGGGGCCGGCCGGAGTGACACCGCCGCGGTCCTGACGGTGTGCGGGAAGGTGTACGCAGGAATGTGCGGAAAGGTGTGCGGAAAGGTGTGCGCACGGGGACGCGCACCGCCGCGCCATGGGGCGGTACGGGGCACCGCCGTCTTCCCGACGGTGGACGCACCGCCGCGGTCCTGACGGTACGGGGGCACCGCCGGCGTCCTGGCGGTGCGAGCCGCACCCGCCGTGGTCCCGACAAGGTGCGCTCTCATCCGATTTCCCGGCTCAGCTGCGTTTACACCTTGAAGCCGGCTGTCCATCCCATCGGCCCGCCGGGCTGCGCGGAACCCGCCGTGACGTGCTAGGACGGGTCCTGGGCACGCAGAAGCCGCGCCCCCGTCCCGGATGGTGGGACGGGGGCGCGGCGCCGCTGCGGGGTGCCGGGCGGTCAGCCGCCGAGGGCCGGCGGGAAGCGGTCCCAGACCCGGTGGCCGCGCAGCAGCCCGACCAGCTGCTCCACGGCGTCGCCGCCGCCGGCCGCGCCGACGACACCGGCGTCGGCGGAGGTGAAGCCGACCGCTTCGAGCACCGCGTCGCCGCCGCCGTACGCGGCGATGGCCTTGCCGTGCCGGAACGCCTCGGTGACCAGCAGCAGGACCCGCGAGTCGATGTCCGTGACGGCCTCGGCGTCGTCGGAGACCTTCGCGTCGCGCGCCCCGTACCCGTCGGCGGCCGGCTGCGGGGCCCCGGCGAGCACCAGGGCGTCGTATTCGATCGAGCGCGCGGTGGCGAAGGTGCGCTGCACGCCCTCGCCGCCCGTGGGCGCGATCACCAGCGGCACCATGCCGGCCGCCAGGACCGCCTGCCGGGCCTCGGAGACGTCCTGCGCGGGGTCGGTGACGACGATGCCGACGACCCGGCCGTCCACCGGCCACTGCTTGCCGATCTGCGACAGCGCCGGGCTCGGGTCGGGGTCGGCGAGCTCGACGGTCGGCTCGGGCACGGGCAGGCCGAGCTCGGCGGCGACGGTGCGGCACAGCTCGCCGTCGATGTTCGCCAGCACCTTCAGGCCGCGCTCCTTGATCGCGTTCTCGTAGCACTTGCCCAGCTCGAAGGTGTACGCGGCGGCGATGTGCTCGCGTTCGGGGGCGCTCATGCTGCGCCAGAACAGCCGGGCCTGGCTGTAGTGGTCGTCGAAGGACGCGGCGGCGTCGCGGACCTTGCGGGCGGCCGGGACCTCCACGGGCGCCTCGATGTAGGCGCCGGTGCCGGCGCCGGCCAGGAAGGGGCAGCCGCCGTCGAGCGAGTTGGGCCGGTAGGGGGCGACACCGCGGTGCACGGCGGTCTGGTGCATGCCGTCGCGCAGCATGTCGTTGACCGGCGCGTGGGTGCGGTTGATGGGCAGCTGCGGGAAGTTGGGGCCGCCGAGCCGGGTGATCTGGGTGTCGATGTAGCTGAACAGCCGGCCCTGCATGAGCGCGTCGTTGGTGACGTCGATACCGGGGACGAGGTTGCCGACGTGGAAGGCGACCTGCTCGGTCTCGGCGAAGTAGTTCGACGGGTTGGCGTCGAGGGTGAGCAGGCCGACCGGCTGCACCGGGGCCAGTTCCTCGGGCACGATCTTCGTCGGGTCGAGCAGGTCGATGCCCTCGAACATCTGCTCCTCGTTGTCGGGGAAGGTCTGCACGCCGAGCTCCCACTGCGGGTGCGCGCCGGCCTCGATGGCGTCGGCGAGGTCGCGGCGGTGGAAGTCCGGGTCGACGCCGGAGGTGATCTGCGCCTCCTCCCACACCAGGGAGTGCACGCCGAGCCGCGGCTTCCAGTGGAACTTCACCAGCGTGGTGGCGCCCTCGGCGTCCACCAGCCGGAAGGTGTGGACGCCGAAGCCCTCCATCATCCGGAAGGAGCGCGGGATGCCACGGTCGGACATGTTCCAGAGGGTGTGGAAGGTCGCCTCGGTGTGCAGGGTGACGAAGTCCCAGAACGTGTCGTGGGCGCTCTGCGCCTGCGGGATCTCCCGGTCCGGATGCGGCTTGCCGGCGTGGATGACGTCGGGGAACTTGATGGCGTCCTGGATGAAGAACACCGGGATGTTGTTGCCGACCAGGTCGAAGACGCCCTCGTCGGTGTAGAACTTCGTGGCGAAGCCGCGGGTGTCGCGCACGGTGTCGGCCGAGCCGCGCGAGCCCAGCACGGTGGAGAACCGCACGAAGACCGGGGTGCGGGCGCCCTCGGCGAGGAAGGCGGCGCGGGTGATGCGGGCGGCGGTGCCGTAGGACTCGAAGACGCCGTGGGCGGCGGCGCCGCGGGCGTGCACCACGCGCTCGGGGATGCGCTCGTGGTCGAAGTGGGTGATCTTCTCCCGCAGGTGGTGGTCCTGGAGCAGCACCGGGCCGCGCGGCCCGGCCTTGAGCGAGTGGTCGGTGTCGTACAGCCGGGCGCCCTGGGCCGTCGTCAGGTACCCGCCGCGCTGGGCGACGTCGGCCTGGTCGGCGCCGGTGGGCTGCCCGGTGGGGCTCACGGTCGCCGGGCCGCTCTGGTCGGGCTTGGGTGGCAGGGGCTCGCGCGGCGACGTCGGCTCCTCCACGGTCGGCGGCTCGGCTCCGGGTGCTCCGGGGATGTCGTTGCGCTGGTGGGCGGTGCCGCTCACGGGCTGCTCCTCGTGGTTCGTGAACACGGTGGTCGTGGACGCGTGGAAGCCCCCGCGACCGCTCGCGAGCGAGGGGCCGCGGGGGCGGAAGGCCGCGGTTCCGCGCCCTGGCAGCGCGGGCGCGGAACGGACCGGCCGGTCGGGGGGAGACCGGCCGTTGCCGGGTGCCCCGGATACCCGCCGGGAATCCCCGGCCCCGGCATTTCCCCCGGACGGGCGCGTACGGCCAGGTCGGCGGCGCTCCTGGGGCCGCGGGGGCGGCGGTCAGGCCGGGCCGGCCGCCCGCCCGGAGGGCAGCAACTCCCCGAGGTCGGCCGAGAGGTCGGCGGCGACCTTGTCCATCAGCTCCGGCGACAGCGCCCCGTCCAGGACCTCCAGGACGGCGGTGCTGTCGCGTACGGCCGTGTCGTCCGGCACCTCGGCGCGGCCGGAGACCCGGCCGGCGAAGGACGTCAGGCCGAACCGCTCCCCCGCCGACCGGGCGCGGCCGTCGTACGCGGCGTCCCGGGCCGCCGCCCGCAGGTGCGCCCCGAGGTCGGGGGGCAGTTGCGCGGCGACGTGCTCGGCCAGTCCCGGGGCGATCCGCTCGCCGAGCGTGCGCAGCACCGCGCCGGTGGCGCGCTCGGCCGACCCGCGGTCGGGCAGCCCGGCGAGTGCCTGGACTTTTCCGATCATCTCGTTGTGCTGCATGGCGTACTCCCTGTGCGGCCTGCCCCAGGGCCGCCGTGTCGTCGGGGCCGTGCGGCGCGGCTCACCGCTGCCGCGTGCTCCGGGTACCCGCCAGGCGGCGGACGTACGCGCCGTGCCGTTCTCCCGTACGCGGGGCCGGCGCGGGCCGGCCGCGCGGGGGGCTCAGCGGCTCACGGCGTCGCGGACCTTGTCCATCATCGAGGCGAAGGGCCCGGTCAGGGCGAGGGCGGCGGGCTTGCCTGCGGCGGTGGGGTGCGGATGCGTGGGCGCCATCCGCTCGATGGCCTGCAGCCGCTCGCCCATGGTGCGGCGCTGCTCCTGCGAGCAGTCCCGCATGATCGCCGGGAACTCCTCGGTCTCCTCGTGGTCGGCGTGGTCGCCGACGGCCTTCTCGAACTCCGCCAGCGCGCTCGCGAACTCCGCGCTGTCGACGTCCATCTTCTCCAGCCGCTTGAGCACCTCGGCGGCCTCGGCCTCCTCGTGGTTGCGGGCGTCCGCCTCCCGCTTGCCCGCGGTGTCCTTGGCGACCGGCCGCACGACCAGCTCCTCGGCCACCTCGTGGACGGCGAGCGTCGCGCGCAGTTCGTCGAAGGCCTTCTTGCGCGTGTCGCCGCGGGTGTTCTGGACGGTGGCGAACAGGTCGCGGATCCTCGCGTGCTGCGTGAGCAGGACGGCGATCACGTCCCCGTCGGGCAGCCGGGCGGCCTGGGTCCGCTCGCTTGTGGCAGAACTCATCGTTCGCTCCTCGGTTCTGGTACGTCTCCGGTACGTCTACGTCTCCCGTAGGTCGCGGGGACATCGGTGTCCCGGGGCGGGTAACCGCTCCCGGCGCGGCCAAACCGGCGGACCGGCGCAACCCGGCCCCGCCGGGCGTACGGCCATTCGGGCGGTCTTCGCGCTGTCGGCGGTTTGGGGCAGGTGAGGCAGGGCAGGCGCGGGATTGTGCTTGGGACAGCAGGCACGGCGGTGACGTCGGACGTTCCGCCCGGCCTGCGACCGAGAGTGCCGCCTCCCCCGCAACCTCCTGGTGAAGCGAGTGCCATGTCCCCGTCTGCCGTACGTACCGCAGGTGCCCGCCGCAGCCGCCGGCACGACGAGCCCGCCGACTCCGACGAGTTGTTCCGCCGGCTGCGGTCGGCGCAGTCCGCGCCGGAGCGCCATGCGCTGTGCGACCGCCTGGTGCGGGCGTGGATGCCGATGTCGGACCGGCTCGCCCGCCGCTACCGCGACCGCGGGGAGTCGCTGGAGGACCTGCGGCAGGTCGCCGCGCTCGGCCTGGTCAAGGCGGTGAACCGGTTCGACCCCGACCAGGGCAAGGCGTTCGCCACCTACGCGGTGCCGACCATCGACGGCGAGCTCAAGCGGCACTTCCGGGACTGCTCCTGGAGTGTGCATGTGCCGCGCGGTGTCCAGGAGGCGCGGGCGAAGGTGCGCGCGGTGTGCCAGGAGATCGGCGACCGCGCGCCGGTTGAGGCGATCGCCGAGCGCACGGGGCTGTCGCACGACGACGTACGGGCCGGGCTCGGTGCCCTCCAGGGCTATTCGGCGCTGTCCCTCGACGCGCCGCTGGGACCGGGCGCCGACGCGGTGCTCCAGGACGCGCTCGGCCAGACCGACGACGCGTACCAGGCGGTGGTGGACCGCGAGGCGGTCCGGCCGCAGATGTACGCGCTGCCGCGGCGGGAGCGGCAGATCCTGTTCATGCGGTACTTCCAGGACATGAAGCAGGCCGAGATCGCCGACGCGCTCGGCATCTCGCAGATGCACGTCTCGCGGCTGCTGTCGGCGACCTGCGAGCGGGTGCGCCGCGCGGTCGTGGAGGACCCGGCGTACGCGTGACGGAGCGGTGGCCACGGACGTGGCGCAGGTGTGACGGAGCGGTCGCCTCGGGCCTGGCGCAGGCGTGACGGAGCGGTCGCCGGGGACGTGGCGGACGCGTGACGGAGAGGAGTGGTCATGGACGGCCTGTTCGCCCCGAAGGGGGACCGGAGCCTGAAGGGGCTTTCCGCCGTGGTGACCGGCGGCTCGCGCGGCCTCGGGCTGCTCGTCGCCGACCGGCTGCTCGCCCGGGGCTGCGCGGTGACGATCGCCGCGCGGGACGAGGAGGAGCTGGAGCGGGCCCGCGGGCAGCTGCTGCGCGACCACCCCGAGGGGTCGGTGCGGGCGGTGCGGTGCGATGTCACCGACCGCGGGCAGGTGACGGCCCTGATGCGGGAGGCGGCAGCCGCCCACGGCGGCCTCGACGTGGCGGTGGCGAACGCCGGGATCATCCAGGTGGCGCCGCTGGACGCGCTCGGCCCCGAGGACTTCGCGGCGGCGGCCGAGACGATCTTCATGGGCGCGGTGCACACCAGCCTGGAGGCCCTGCCGTGGTTGCGGCGCAGCCCGGCGGGCGGCCGGCTGGGGCTGATCGGCTCGGTGGGCGGGCTGGTCGCGGCTCCGCACCTGCTGCCGTACTCGTGCGCGAAGTCCGCGGTCGCCGCCCTGGCCGAGGGGCTGCACGCGGAGCTGGCCGGCAGCGGTGTGAGCGTGACCGCGGTGCATCCGGGGCTGATGCGGACCGGCTCACATCTGGCGGCCGAGTTCGGCGGGCAGCGGGAGAAGGAGTTCGGCTGGTTCTCGGCGGCGGCGGGCAGCCCGCTGCTGTCGATGGACGCGCGCCGGGCTGCCGAGCGGGTCGTCAGCTCGCTGGAGCGCCGCAGGATCCGGGTCGTGCTCACCCCCGCGGCGCGGGCCGCGGACCTCGGCCACGGTGTGGCGCCCCGGCTCACCGCGCGCGTCGGCGCCCTGGCCGCCCGCGCCCTGCCCACCGCTCCCCCGGACGGCGAGGCCGCCGCACAGGCCGCGGGCCGGGATGTGGAGGCGGCGGCGGACCGCGGGCTGCACCCGGTGCTGCGCAGGGCCAGGTCGTGGGCCGCCGCGCTGAACGACCGCGCGTCGGGGCGGCTGAACCAGCGCCGGGCGTCATCGGGCGGCGCGAAGGGCAGCCCGGCGTGAGCCCGGGCCCGGGGCCGTGGGCGGTGCCTGCGCCGTACGGGTGAGGGAGGCACCGGCGGGGGCGCCGCCATTGGGGGCGTCGTGGGGGGCCGGTCGCCGGGGCCGGTCCTAGCCGGCGGTCCGGGCGGAGGCGCAGGTCGCGCAGTGGATCTGGCGCGCGGGGCGCCGCAGCGTGGCGACGCCGAGGCCGTTCGCGCGGTCCAGCAGCAGCGGGGAGCTCTGGCCGTGGGCGGCGCAGGTCGCCGCCCCGCAGGTCCGGCAGACGGCCACCGCCGGGGTGCTGTGCCCTTGGGCGTCGCATTCGTAGCAGTTCATCTCACGGCATCCGTTCTCGTCGCGGCCCGAGGCGAGGAGAGCGGGACGGTTGCGGGAAACCCCACCGGCTCACCTCCAGGCACGCATCACTGACACTCGGTCAGGAGCCATCAGCCCTGGAGGGGGCGGTTCGGGCCGGCACACGTCCGGCCCCGGCGGGGTCCATCGCCGGAATTCGAGTGAACCCCCGCCCGCCCGCGCCGTCAAGCCGCCGCGCGAGCCCGGGACGCCGCGATCTCGGCGCAGGCCGCGGCGCGGCCGTCCCAGTGCGCGCCGTGCACGAATTTCCCCTGCTCCAGGTCCTTGTAGACCTCGAAGAAGTGGGCGATCTCCCGCAGCGAGAACGGCGGCACGTCGCCGATGTCCTGGAGCGGCGCGTACCGGGGATCGTGCGCGGGCACGCACAGGACCTTCTCGTCGGGCCCGCTCTCGTCGCTCATCACGAGCACCCCGACGGCCCGGCACCGGACGGTGCTGCCGGGGAAGGTCGGCTCACCGGCCATGACGAGGGCGTCCAGCGGCTCGCCGTCCCGGGCCAGGGTGCCCTCGACGAAGCCGTAGTCGGCCGGGTAGCGGGTCGCCGTGAAGAGCGTGCGGTCCAGTCGGATGCGACGGGTGGCCCGGTCCATCTCGTACTTGTTCCGCGCCCCCTGCGGGCTCTCGACGGTCACGTCGAACTCCATCGGGACCTCCCTGTGGGCCGGCGTGAGCAGTATCCCACGATTTGCGCCGGTTGGTACGGGAGGCCCGACCCGGCGCCGCCGGTGGCCCGCACGGGTACGCGCCGCGGGGTGCGGGGCGTACCCGTGCAGGGGGTTACGGTGCCGGTCGGCGCGGCGCCGCCGTCACCGGCTCGGGGTCAGCTCCACTCGCAGGTGACGTTGGCCCCGTAGTTGTTGAGGGCGTCGTCCCGGACCCAGCCTTCGACGCCGGTGGCGTTGTCCCTGAGGTAGGTCCAGGTGTAGCCGTCGTCCCCTGTCGTGTAGCAGTAGTAGTCGAGCTCGTCGCCCGACGCTCCGGGGCTGACGATGTCCCGGGTACCGCAGGTGGCGCTGGAGCCGGAGCGGATGCGGGCGGCGCTCAGGGCGTAGCCGTCGCTCCACTTCGACGTGTCGTGGTCGTAGGGCGCACGGATGGCGCAGTGGGCGAACGCCGGGGTGGCCGACGTCGCAGGAGCGGCCTGCGCGGCGGCGGCGGGAACGACGACCGCCCCCGCCAGGGCGGCGCCCACCGCGACGACGGGCAGCAGGTTCCTTACCGATTTCCTCATGGTTCCCCCTCCGGGATTACGGATGCTTTCCAGCTTTTGCCTCCGGCGCGGTGCACCGGGCGACATCCGAAGAATAGGAGGGGGGCCGGGGCGAGGGATTTAACCGCGAGTGCCGTGCCGCATTGTCAGAGAGTGCACTTGAGCTGATGATTCCGCATTACCCGTACGATTGACGTCATCTGCCGCTTGAGCTGCGGATACTCACCGATTCAGGCACCCGGTAAATCACCGAGACACCCGACGGCCACGTGGAATTCACCTCACGTCGACCCCTCGCACCAAAAAAACACACGGGGGGGGAATTTCCCATGCCGGAAAATCACCTCGGCGGCGGAGGGGAAGGCTCACGTGGTGGACAGGGTGGCCGGGGCGCCCGGGGCGGGGTCGGTCCGGTGCGGGGGCGGCGCCCCGAAGCGGATCGCGTGCAGGCGGGCGGCGCACCGGCGGTCGAGGAGCACGGCCGAGGCGTAGCCGGGCGGCGGGGTCCCGGAGGCCGCCAACTGCCGCTCCAGCAGCAGGAAGGAGCGCACATGCCGGCCGAGGGCGTACGGCGTGACCAGGCGCCCCCGGGACTGCTGCCCGGCGACCGCCTCCCGCTCGGTGACCGCCAGCGTGACGAGGTGCAGGGGCCGCCGGCGGCGCCGGCCGGTGCGGGCGAGCCATCGCCGCACCCAGGCTTGCGAGCCGCTGTCGTGCACCACCAGCGGCTCGGCCCGGCGCAGCGCGCCGCGCAGCCGCGCGTAGTGCTCGACCCGCACCAGCGGCCGGTACCACCCGTACGGCACCCACGCCGGCAGCCGCGCGGCCCACCTCTCCCTGACGGCCTGCGAGTCCACGACCGCGGCCCGGGCCGCCCGCGCCATCAACGTGCTCTTGCCGGCCCCCGGCAGCCCGGTCACCACCACGACGGCGCCCTCGGCGTACTCCACCTCCACCCCGCCGGACGTGGACCGCAAGTCCACCACCCCGCGCGGCCGTACGACCCGCGGTCCGTCGGCGGGAGCGGCGGCCGGGTCATGGCGGCCGGCGGGGAAAGCCATCCCCGATATGTAAAGTATCGACAATCTCCCGGTCAAGTACCCGTCCACCGCCCGGACTTGACGCGCGCCCCGGCGGCAGCGGCCGTCCTGGGCGCATTGCCGGGGCCCCCGGCCTGAGGGGTGGGCGTCCCGGAATAGCAAGGTTAGGCTAACCTAACCGGGTGAACGTTGAACAAGACGCCGCAGGTGGGGCCGTCGTGGCCGGGCTGGTGGCTGCCGGGGTGAGCGTGGCGTACGGCCGGGTCGAGGTCGTGCGCGATGCCGCGATCTCGCTGCGTGCCGCCGAGGTGACCGCGCTCGTCGGGCCCAACGGCAGCGGGAAGTCGACGCTGCTGCGCACGCTCGCCCGGCTCCAGCAGCCGCGCGCCGGCACCCTCACGCTCGGGGCGGGGGCCGGCGGCGGCGTGGACGGGTTCGCGCTCACGGCACGTCAGTTCGCCCGCCGGGTCGCGCTCATGACGCAGGGGCGGCCGACGCCGAGCGGGCTCACCGTACGGGACGTCGTGGAGTTCGGGCGCTACCCGCACCGGGGGCGCTGGGGGCGGCCGGATCCGGGCGGAGCCGAGGCGGTGGACCGGGCGCTCGCCCTCACCGGGGTGGCGCCGTTCGCCGGGCGCGGGGTCGAGCACCTGTCCGGCGGGCAGCTCCAGCGGGTGTGGCTCGCGAGCTGCCTCGCGCAGGACACCGGTGTGCTGCTGCTCGACGAACCCACGACGTACCTCGATCTGCGCTACCAGATCGAGCTCCTCGACCTCATCCGCGACCTCGCCGACGACCACGGCATCGCGGTGGGCGTCGTGCTGCACGACCTCGACCAGGCGGCGGCCGTCGCCGACCGGGTCGCCCTGCTCCACGAGGGCCGGATCGTCCGGGAGGGCACGCCGGGGGACGTGCTCACGCCCGAGCGGCTGTCGGACGTCTACGGCATCCGCGTCGACGTCGACACCGACCCGTCCACCGGACGGCTGCGCACCCGCGCGGTCGGCCGCCACCACACCCGCAACGAAGGGCTCCACCGCTCGTCATGAAAAGCTCCTCCGCCACCGCGGCCCTGGCCACCGCCCTCGTCACGGCGGCGCTCGCCCTCACCGGCTGCGGCACCACCCACTCCGCCGCCGGCAGCGCCGCGGGCACCACCGCGGCGCAGGCCCCCTCGGCGCCCGCCGGCCCGATCACCCTCACCGACACCACCGGCACGCAGGTGACCCTCGACCGGCCGGCGCGGACGGTGGTCGCCACCGAGTGGAACGCCGTCGAGGACCTCGTCGCGCTCGGCGTCGCCCCGGCCGGTGTCGCCGACGTCAAGGGCTACCGGGCCTGGGACACCGCGGCGCCGCTCACCGGCAGCCCGAAGGACATCGGCATGCGCGGCGAGCCCAGCATGGACACGATCGCCGCGCTGGCCCCCGACCTCGTCGTGGCGACCACCGACCTGCCCGCCTCCGCGGTGACGCAGCTGCGCAAGATCGCCCCGGTCCTCGTCGTGCGCTCCGCCGACGCCACCGACCAGCTCGGCCTGATGGCCAAGGACCTCGACCTGATCGCGCAGGCCACCGGGAAGACGGCGCAGGCGGCGGCCGTGAAGTCCGCCTTCGACGCCAAGCTCGCCGCGGGCGGCGCCGCCCTGAAGGCCGCCGGCAAGTCCGGGGCGTCGTACGCCTTCGGGGACGCGTACGTCGTCTCCAACCAGGTCTCGATCCGCGCCTACACCGGCGGTTCCCTCGTCGGCGCCGTCAACGAGCGGCTCGGCCTGAAGAACGCCTGGACGGTCAAGGGCGACAAGGACTACGGCCTGGCCACCACCGACGTCGAGGGCGTCACCGGGCTCGGCGACACGCAGTTCGCGTACATCGCCAACAAGGTCGACGGCGACCCGTTCGCCGACAACCTGGCCAAGAACGCGGTGTGGAAGGCGCAGCCGTTCGTCAAGGCCGGCCACGTCCACCGGCTCCCCGACGGCATCTGGATGTTCGGCGGCCCGCTGGCGATGGGGGCGTACGTCGACGCGGTCGTCGACGCGCTCACGAAGTAGCGCGGTGACCGCCACCCGGCCGGTCACCGAACCGGCCCTCGCGGGCCCGGGCACCGCCGCGCCGCCGCGGGGCGCGCCCGCGGCGGCGCTCGCCGCCCTCGTACTGGCCCTCGCGGTGCTCGCCGTCGTCGACATCACCCTGGGCACCTCGCACGTCGGCGCGGCCGAGGTCTGGAAGGCGCTCACCGGCAACGCCGGCCAGGGCGACGCCTCCGTGGTGGTCGCCTCGCGGCTGCCGAGGATGACCGCCGGCCTGCTGGTCGGCGTCGCCCTCGGCGCCGCGGGGGCGGCGATGCAGGCGGTGAGCCGCAATGTGCTCGCCGCGCCCGACACCCTCGCGGTGAACGCGGGCGCGTACCTGGCGCTCGGCGTGCTCACCGTCACCGGGGTGTCGGTCCCGCTGCTTGCCTCCTCCGGCGTCGCGTTCGCCGGCGCGCTCGCCGCGGCGGCCGTCGTGCTGGGCCTGTCCGGGCTCGGCGCCGGGACGGTACGGCTGGTGCTGGCCGGCAGCGCGCTGGCGCTCGGGCTCGGCTCGGTCACCGACGCGCTGCTGCTGCTGTTCCCCGAGCGGACCAACGGCCTCTACCAGTGGAGCCAGGGCAGCATCGCCCAGAACGGCTTCCACGGCGTCGTCCAGATGGCGCCGGTCGCCGTCGCCGGACTCGCCGGGCTGCTGCTGCTCGCCCGCCGGATGGACGCGCTGGCCCTCGGCGACGACGCCGCCCGCGGGCTCGGCGTGCCGGTGTGGGGCACCCGGGTATCGGCCGTCGCCCTCGCGGCGCTGCTGTCGAGCGCGGCCGTGACGCTCGCCGGGCCGATCGGCTTCGTGGGGCTGTGCGCGCCGGCCCTCGTACGGCCGCTCGCCCACCGCTTCCGCGGGCTGCTGCGGGCCCGGGCGGCGGTCCCCGTCGCGGGGCTCGCGGGTGCGGTGCTCGTCCTGGGCTCCGACGTCGCACTGCGCCTGACGGTCGGTCCGCAGTCGGCGGCTGCGGTGCCCACCGGGTTCGTGACCAGCGCGGTGGGCGCGGTCTTCCTCGTCGGCATGGCGCTGCGCGCCCGGGAGTCGGGCGCGTCCGCCGCGCCGGACCGGCTGCGCATCCCCAGCCGGGCGGCCTTCGTCACGGTGCTGGCGGTGCTGGTCGTGCTGCTGGCCGGCACGGTCGTCGCGGCGGTGCTGCTCGGCGACACCGGGCTGCTGCTCGGCGACGTCGTCAACTGGGCGCGCGGGCGCGGCGACCGGGTCGTGACGTTCGTGCTGGACACCCGGGTGCCGCGGGTACTGGCCGCGCTGCTCGCGGGCGCCGCGCTCGCGCTCGCCGGCACGCTCGTGCAGGCCGTCACCCGCAATCCGCTGGCCGACCCGGGTGTCCTCGGGGTGTCCGGCGGGGCGGGCCTGGGCGCCGTACTGCTCGTGACGACCGTGTCGGGCGCCGGGTCGTGGAGCGTGGCGGGCGCGGCCTTCGCGGGGGCCGCGGTCACCGCCGCGCTGGTCTTCGGGCTCGCCGCGCGCGGCGGTTTCGGGCAGACCCGGCTGGTCCTGATCGGCGTCGGCGCCTCGGCCGCGACGACGGCGGTCATCAGCCTGCTGATCGTGCTGACCGATCCGTTCAACGCGACGAAGGCGCTCACCTGGCTGTCGGGCTCCACGTACGGCCGCACGATGCCCGACACGCTGCCGGTCGCCGGCGCGCTCGCCGTGGGCGTCGTCGTGGCCGTGGCGCGGCGCCGGGACCTCGACCTGGTGGGCCTCGACGACGACACGCCCCGGCTGCTCGGCATACGGCCGGCGTCCGCGCGGCTGGGCTTCCTGGCGCTGAGCGTGCTGCTGAGCGCGACCGCGGTCGCCGCCGCGGGGACGATCGGCTTCGTGGGCCTGGTCGCCCCGCACGCCGCCCGCGCCCTGGTGGGCCGCCGGCACGTGCGGGTCGTGCCCGTCGCGACGCTGCTGGGCGCGACGCTGGTGTGCGCGGCCGATCTGGTGGGCCGTACGGTCATCGCGCCGGCCCAGTTGGGCGCGGGGCTGATGACGGCGGTGATCGGGGCGCCGTACTTCCTCTACCTGCTGGTCCGTACGAGGAAGTAGCCGCCCTCCGGGGCCCGCTCCGGGCCGGTTCAGGCGCAGGGGACGACGGCGAGCGCCGGGTGGTCCGGGAGCGGGCCGGCCGGCGCCGCGGCGAGCAGCCGGGGGCAGGTGCCGCACACGTCCTGCGGGTCGATCGTGTAGTAGAGGCAGCAGCCGGCGCGGGTGCGGGTGAGGCGCCGGCCGTCCTGCTCGCCGCCGGGCAGCGGGCGGAAGTCCGCGCCGGCCGGGAAGGGCGGTTTCGGGCCGGGCAGCAGCAGGGTGGCCATCGCGGCGCCGTGCGCCTCGTCGCCCAGGGCGGTGCCCAGGTGCCACAGGCCGGAGATCAGGTCGTCGCCGACCATGCCCCACAGGGCCCGCTCGCCGCGCCGCGTGTACGGCCGCAGCGCGGCCAGCAGCGGGCCGGCGTGGTCGGCGACGGCGCGCCGCAGGTCCGCGCGCAGGGCTTCGGCGCCGGCGAGCACCTGCGCCGCCGCCCCACCGCCCGCCGCCTCACCGGCCTCCGCCCAACCGGCCTCCGGGTCGCCGGCCTCCGGGTCGCCGGGCAGGCACGCGTAGGAGTCCGGGACGGCGACGCGCAGCGCCGCGTCGGGTCCGAGCCACACGTCCTCCAGGCGCAGCCGCGGCACGCGGCCGGCCAGGAACCACGGTCCGCTGATCAGCAGGCAGGCCGACCAGAGGTAGCCGTGGAGGGCCCGGGAGGCGACCACGTCGGGCCGCACCTGCCGGCCGCAGCCGTCCTGGATGCGGGCGGCCTCGCCCTCCAGCCAGCCGCGCAGGGCCGCGGGGTCGTGGGCGAGCCGGGCGCCGTCGACCCAGCCGGGGCCGTCGGCGGGTCCGGGCGCGCCGAGGGTGAGGTCGAGGTCGGGACAGACCTCGGCCAGTCGCCGGTAGACCTGGGCCACGCTCACGGGTGCTCCCACTTTCCGAGCAAGACAAGTAAGGCTAACCTCACTACGATCAAGGCCGTGTCGTCAACTCGACTCGCTTGTGACCGGATTGGCGAACTTAGGCGGACCTAACCTAGGCTCGTCGCTCCATGGGGCCCCGCCGCCGGGGCCGCCCGATGCCGCCACCCGGAAGCCGACCACCTGTGCAGATGTACCTGCTGGCCCTCAATCCGACGGACTCCGTCACCGAGGGCTTCCTGCCCGCCGCCCGCCGGCTGGGGCTCGCCGTCACCGTGCTCACCGACCAGCCGGCCGCGCATCTGGCCGTCACCGGCGGGGCCTACGACGGGGTGGAGGTCACGGAGTGCCCGGTGCGGGACTTCCGGGCGGTGGTGTCGCTGGTCTCGGCCCGCGGCCGGCCCGACGCGGTGTTCAGCAACAGCGACCACCTCCAGGTCCAGACGGCGCTGGCCGCGGACTACTTCGGGCTGCCCGGCAAGGACTGGCGGGCGGCGCTGCGGACCAAGGACAAGGCGGAGATGCGCCGCCGGCTCGCCGCGGCGCCGGCGCCCGCGTACGTCCCCGTGCGCGCCGCCGAGGTGCCCGCGGGGCAGGACCCGCAGGCCGTGCTGGCGGCGGCGGACGTGCCCTTTCCCTGCGTGGTCAAGCCCCGCGAGGGGGTGGCCAGCGAGGATGTGGTGCTGGTGGCGGAGTGGGCGGAGCTGATCGCGCGCTGCGCGCAGATCCGGGCCCGCCGTCCGGGTGAGGCGCTGGTCGTGGAGGAGTTCGTGCACGGCTCCCTGCACACGCTGGAGACGCTCGGGGACGGCCGCACCCGCCGGGTGCTCGGCGGTTTCCGTACGCAGCTGTCCGCGCCGCCGTACTTCATCGAGGAGCGGCTGACGTGGCAGCCGGACCTGCCGGAGCCGCTGGTCGCCGAGGTGCTGGCGCAGCTCGACGTGCTCGGGGCCGGCTTCGGCGCGTGCCACACGGAGTTCGTGGTCTCGCGGGGCCGGGCGCGGGTCGTCGAGGTCAACTACCGGGCGATCGGCGACCAGTGCGATCTGCTGCTGGCCGAGCTGCTGGGCGTTCCGCTGTTCGAGCGGATCCTGCGGGTCCACCTGGGCGAGCCGTTACCGCCGGACGAGTGGCCGGCGCCCGCCCGGGCCGGCGTCCTGGCCTACCCGTACGCCCGTACCGCGGGCACGCTGACCGCCGCGCCCGGCCCGGAGGACGCCGAGACGGACGGCGTACGGCTGGCGTACCGGCCGCTGCGGGCGGTCGGCACCCGGCAGCCGGTGCACCACACCAACCGCGACCTGCTCGGCGTCGTCCGGGCGACCGGCCGGGACCAGGCGACGGTGGACCGGGTCGTGGACGCCTTCGTGGCCGCCCGGACGTGGGAGATCACCGCGTGACGGCGACCGAGCCGCCGGGCGCGGCGGGCGACCCGGTCGAGGCCGCGCTGCTGCTGCGGGTGCTGAGCACACTGCTCCGGGAGGATGTCTGCGGGCTGCGCACCCGCAGCATCCCCGAGGACCGCCGGGACGGCCGCTGGCTGCGCCTGCGGGCACCCGCGCGTACGCCGGCCGCGTCCGTGTCCGTGCCGGCCGCGGCGCACTCCCCCGGTGCCGTGGAGCGTCCCGCCCCGCGGGATACGGCCGGGATCTCGTGCTCCCCCGGCCGGGTGGACCTGCTGCTGCCGGTGCGGGACGACGGTTTCCAGTGCGCGTACGCCGCCCGGCTCCCCCTGCTGCGGGCCGAACCGGCGCGCCCGGCGGCCGGCGCCCCTGCCGGCCGGGACCCTGCGCGCGGCCGGACCGGCGGGCGCGCCCCCGGCTTCCCCCTGCCGCCGCGGCCGGCCGGCGTCCGCGGCCGGGACCTGGTGAACGGCCCCGACGTGCTCGCCGCACTCGGCGAGTTCGCCGACGCCGAGGACCGGCCCGGCTTCGAGGCGTTCGCCGGGGAATACGGTGCCGCGCTGGCCGCGCTGCGGCTCCAGGCGGCGACGCGGGAGGAGACGGTGGCGCGGCTCGTCACGCGGTACGGCCCGGCGCCGGGGCGCTGGCAGGGCCTGGCCGGCTCCCTCGGCTTCGACACGCTCGCCGCGCGGCAGGGCCACCCCCTCTACCCGACCGGCGCCGCCCGGCCCGGCCTGACGGCGGATCAACTGAAGCGTTACGCCCCGGAGTTCGCGCCCTCCTTCGCGCTGCGCTGGCTGCTGCTGCCCCGCGACCGGGTCACCGTCGAGACGCCCGGGCCGGGCCCGCTCGCCGCCTTCTGGCCCTCGCCCGCCGACCTCGGGCACCCCGGGCTGGACGGCAGCCATGTCGCGCTGCCCGTCCACCCCGCGACCGCCGCCGGGCCGCTGCCCGCGCTGCTGCGGGAGCGGGAGGCACGGCAGGGCGCCGGCGCCGTCCTCGCCGAGCGGCCGTACCTGGCCGTCGAGCCGACCCTGTCCACCCGGACCGTCGCGCCCCGCGCCCACCCCGGGACCCACCTGAAGCTGCCGCTGGCCACCTCGACGCTGGGCCGGCTGAACCGGCGCAGCATCAAGCCGGGCACCCTCGTGGACGGCGCCGCCGCACAGCGGCTGCTCGCCGCCGTCACCGCCCGCGAGCCGCGCTTCCGGGGCCGGGTGCTGCACTGCGACGAGACGCGCTGGATGCACGCCGGGCACGAACTGCTCGCCGTGCTGGTGCGCCGGTATCCCGCCGGCCTCGACGGCTGCGCCGTCCTGCCGCTCGCGGCGCTCGCCGCCCCCGCGCCCGACGGCCGCCCGGTCGCCGACCACGTCGCCGCCCGCCACTTCGGCGGCGACCCGGTCGCGCTGCTCGACGCCGTCTGGACGCTGCTCCTGGACTGGCAGGTGACCCTCTTCGGCTACGGCGTCGCTCTGGAGTCGCACCAGCAGAACGTCTCCCTCCTCCTCGACGAGCACGGCGGCGCCACCCGGCTCCGCCTGCTGTTCAAGGACGACGACGGGCTGCGCATCCACCGGCGCCGCCTCGCCGCCACCCTCGGGCCCGCCGCCCCGGGCCCGGCGGACTTCGACGACCCGCGGATCACCGTCGAGGACGACGCGCCACTGCTGGCGCTGTTCACGACGATCACCGTGCACCTGTGCGCGGGCGCCCTGGCGTACGCCCTGTCCGGGCCCGGCCGCGCCCCGCTGCCCGTGCTGCTCGGCCTGGTCCGCGACCGCCTCGCCGAGGCGGTGGACCGGCTGGCGCCGACCGCCCCCGGCCCGGCGCGGGCGCTGCGGGCCGCGGTCCTCGACGCCGACCGGCTGCCGGTCAAGGCGATGGTGACGGCGGGCACGCTGCTCAGCAAGCAGCGCTCGGGCGCCTCCGACATCAACAAGTTCTACACCTTCGGCCCCAACTACCTTCTGCGCGAGACGTGATGACCACGACGTACGTCCCTCCGGCCGCCGCCGGCAGCCACGGCCTGCCCTCGTCCGGCGACGCGGTGTCCCACACCCTGCTCAACTGCCTGCTGCGCGAGGTCGCCGGGCCCGGCAGATGGGCCGCGCTCGGCGGCGGCCACCTGGGCCTGAGACTGCCGCACGACGGGACGCGGCTGCGGGTGGCGGTACGGCGCGCCTCGGCCCTGGGGGCGCACCGCTTCACCGGTCCCGTCCTGCGCCACGAGGCGGGCGGCTGGTCGCCGATCGGCTGGGCGGAGCTGGCCGGGCACGTCGGCGCCGCGCTGAGCGCGCTCACCGGGGTGGCCAACGACGAGTTCCCCGGCCAGGTCGCCGCCAGCCACGAGGGCGTCGCCGCCGCGCTGGCGCTGCCCCGGCCGGCCGGCGGCAGCGACCCGCGCAGCCGCTACCTGGCCTCGGAGCGCTCCCTGGTCTTCGGCCACCGCTTCCACCCCGCCCCCAAGGCCCGGGACGCCGCGGTGGACGCCGGGGCGTGGGGGACGTACGCGCCGGAGAGCGGCGCGGCCTTCCCCGTACGGCTGCTGGCGGTGCGTGAGGCGCTGGTCGTGGAGGAGCAGGCCGGGCCGGGGGCGACCGCGCCGCTGGACGCGCTCGGGCGGGCGCCCGCCGGGTACCGGCTGCTGCCCGTGCACCCGTGGCAGTACGCGATGCTGCGCGGGCACCCGGCGCTGCGCGCGGCGGTGGAGCGCGGCGACGTCCGCGACCTCGGCGTCTCGGCGGCCCGGTTCGCGGCGACCGCGTCGGTCCGCACCCTCTACGGCGGCGCGGGCGGCACGGCGGCGGGCGACGGCTTCCTGAAGTTCAGCCTCAACGTCCGGATCACCAACTGCCTGCGCAAGAACGCCGTCTACGAGCTGGAGGGCGCCGTCGCGCTGACCCGGCTGCTCGCGCCGGTGGCGGCGGACCTGGCGGTACGTTTCCCGGGGCATGCGATCCTGCGGGAGCCGGCCTTCCGCAGCGTGGCCCTGCCGGGGCCCGGCGGGGCGCCGGACACCGACCTGCTGGAGGGCTTCGGGGTGATCGTCCGGGAGGGCCTGGCCGGCCGGACGCCGCCGGGCGCCACGGCGCTGCTGGCCGCCGCCGTCGCCGACGAGTACCCGACCGGCCCGGCGCAGATCGGCCGGCTGCTGCCGCGCGGCGCCGGGACCGCGGAGCTCCTGCGCTGGTGGCGGGCGTACCTCGGGCTGCTCGTACCGCCCGTGCTGGCCGCCTACGCCGACCACGGGGTGGTCCTCGAACCGCATCTGCAGAACGTCCTGGTGTGCGTGGACGGCGACGGGCTGCCCGTCCGGGTCCTCTTCCGCGACCTGGAGGGCACGAAGCTGCTGCCGGGCCACCACGCCGACGCGCTCGCCGCGCTGCCGACGCGGGTCGCCGAGCCGCTGACGTACGACGACGAGCAGGGCTGGGCGCGGCTGGCGTACTGCCTGTTCGTCAACAACATCGGCGAGATGCTGGCCGCGCTCGCCGATCTCAGGCCGGACGCCGAGCCTGCGCTGTGGTCGGCCGTGCGGCAGGCCGTGGCCGCGCACCGCGACCGGCACGGCGGCCATCCGCGGCTGGACGCGCTGCTCGCGGGCGGGCCGCTGCCCGCGAAGGCCAACCTGCTCACCCGCTGGCGCCGTACGGCCGACCGCCAGGCGGGGTACGTCGGCCTGCCCTCGCCGCTGGCGCAGGCGGCGGTGTGCGCGGGCGGTCCGCGCAGGTCCGGAGGTGCGGCGTGGTGACCGCGCTCGCCGTGCCGGAGCCGCGGGTGCGGGCGGCGCTGGAGGCCCTTCCCGGCGACGGGCTGCCGGCCTACGTCTACGACCTGGCCGGGCTCGCCGAGCACATGGCGGCGGTACGCGCGGCGCTGCCGCCCGAGGTCGAGCTGTACTACGCCGCCAAGGCCAACCCCGAGCCGCCGGTGCTGGCGGCCCTGGCGCCTTTCGCCGACGGCTTCGAGGTGGCCTCGGGCGGTGAGGTCGCGCATGTGGCCGCGGCGGTGCCCGGGCGCCCGCTGGCCTTCGGCGGGCCCGGCAAGACGCCCGCGGAGATCGCGGCGGCCCTCGACGCCGGGGTCGGCCGCTTCCATGTCGAGAGCCTGCACGAACTGCGGGTCCTGGCCCACCTGTCGGCGGGCCGGCCGGCGCCGGTGCGGGTGCTGCTGCGGTTCGACCCGGACGTGCCCGCGGGCCTGCTGGCGTCCGGCGCGCTGGCCATGGGCGGCGGGCCCACGCCCTTCGGCATGGACGCCGGCGACACGGATGCCGCCGTGCGGCTGCTCACGGGCGGCGCGCACCCGCAGCTGGAGCCGGCCGGGCTGCACGCGCATCTGGCCAGCGGTCTGGCCGCGCCCGAACTGGCCGCCGTCGCCGAGGCGGTGGCCGGCGCCGCGGCGGCGCTCGCCCGGCGGCACGGGTTCGCGCTGCGGGAGCTGAACCTCGGCGGCGGCATGCGGGTCGACTACGGCGACCCGGGGGCGCGCTTCGACTGGGCCGGCTACGGCACGGCCCTGGCCCGGATCGCCGCCGGCCTGCCCGGGGTGCGGCTGCGGATCGAGCCCGGCCGCGCGCTGACCGCGTACTGCGGCTGGTACGTGACGCAGGTGCTGGACGTCAAGGGCAGCCGCGGCGCGCGGTTCGCGGTGCTGCGCGGCGGCACCCACCATCTGCGCACTCCGGCGACGCGCGGGCACGACCAGCCCTGCGCGGTGCTCCCGGTGCCGGACTGGCCGCATCCGTGGCCCCGGCCGGCGGCCGGTCCCGGGCCGGTGACGTTCGTGGGGCAGCTGTGCACGCCCAAGGACGTGCTGGCCCGCGGTGTGCCGGTCGCGGGGGTGCGCGCCGGGGACCGGGTGGCGTTCGCGATGGCGGGCGCGTACGCGTGGAACATCTCGCACCACGACTTCCTGATGCACCCGCACCCGGCCGTGCACTTCCTGCCCGCGGACGGTTCCGCGACCCCGCTCACCAGGCGCGGAACTTAGGGTAACCTTCCCTAAGTTGTCCGCGCGTGGAGGGTGGCCGGTGGGAGCACGGGAACTGTCGGGGCGGGACGTGCTGGTCCGCTCGGTGCGCGGGCAGGCGCGGCGCTGCGCCGCCGGCGCCGCGCTCGGCTGTGTGCACCAGCTGGGGGAAGCGCTGGTCCCGGTGCTCGTCGGGGTCGTCGTCGACCAGGCGGTGGCCGGCCGGGACGGCGGGCGGCTGACGGTGTGGCTGGTGGTCCTGGCCGTCGTCTACGTGTGCCTGTCGTGGAGCTTCCGGCTGGGCGCGAAGGCCGGTGAGCGCGCCGCCGAGGAGAGCGCGCACACGCTGCGGCTGGCGGTGCTGCGCCGGGTGCTCGACGCGCGCGGCGGCGCCGAGGAGGGCCGGCTGCCCGGCGAGCTGGCCAATGTGGCGACGGAGGACGCCAAGCGCGTCGGCGCGGTCGCCATGGCGCTGATGAGCGGCGCGTGGGCCGTTGCGGGCATCACCGTGAGCGCGGTGGCGCTGCTGGTGATGTCCGTGCCGCTGGGGCTGATCGTGCTGCTCGGCACGCCGGTGCTGCTGTGGCTGGGGCATCTGCTGGGCAAGCCGCTGGAGCGGCGCAGCGAGGCCGAGCAGGACCGGGCGGCGCAGGCCGCGGGGGCCGCCGCCGACCTGGTGGCGGGGCTGCGGGTGCTCAAGGGGCTGGGGGCGCAGCAGGCGGCCGTCGAGCGCTACCGCCGGGCCAGCCGGGTCTCGCTCGCGGCGACGCTGCGGGCGGCGCGGGCGCAGTCCTGGCAGACCGGGCTGGTCCTGGCGCTGACCGGCGGCTTCATCGCGCTCATCGCGCTGGTCGGCGGCCGGCTGGCGCTGGACGGGTCGCTGAGCCTGGGCCAGTTGGTGTCGGCGGTGGGCCTCGCGCTGTTCCTGCTGGGGCCGCTGGAGACCTTCGCGTGGGTCAACGCCGAGCTGGCGCAGGGCCGCGCCTCGGCCGGCCGGATCGCCCAGGTGCTCGCCACGGGGCCGGCGGTGGCCGGCGGCGACGAGCAGGTGCCGTCCCCGGTACGCGGTGAGCTGCGGCTGCGCGATGTGCGGCTGGACGCCCTCGCGGGCCTCGACCTCGACGTGCCCGCCGGGCGGCTCACCGGTCTTGCGGTCACCGACCCGGCGTGCGCCGAGGCCCTGCTCAGCTGCCTGGGCCGCGAACGCGACCCGGAGTCCGGCTCGGTGGAGCTGGACGGTGTGCCGCTGCCCCGGCTGGACCCGGCGCAGCTGCGCGGCGCGGTGCTGGTGGCCGCGCACGACGCGGCGCTCTTCGACGGCTCGGTGGCCGCGAACGTCGCTCCGTGGGAGGAGGAGCCCGCGGGCGGTGCGGCGGACGCGCCGACGGTACGTGCCATGGCCGCCGCGCACGCCGACGAGGTGGTGCGCTCGCTGCCGCACGGCGCGGCGACCGGCGTCGGCGAGGGCGGCCGGTATCTGTCCGGCGGGCAGCGGCAGCGGGTCCTGCTGGCGCGCGCGCTGCGGGCCGGGCCGCCCGTGCTGGTCGTGCACGACCCGACGACCGCGGTGGACGCGGTCACCGAGGCCGCGATCGCCGCGGGCCTGCGCGACTTCCGCCGGGGCCGCACGACGCTGGTGGTGACCAACAGCCCGGCGCTGCTCGCCGTCACCGACCGCGTCGTCCTCCTGGACGCCGGCCGCGTCGCCGCCGAGGGCACCCACGCCGACCTCGTCCGCACCAGCCCGGCCTACCGCTCGGCGGTGCTCGCATGACGCCGTACGACACCCCGGCCGGCCCGCCGCCCCAGGGCGGCGGCACTCCCCACACGGCTCCCGACACCGCTCCTGACGCCGCTCCCGACGCCGACCGCGCGCTGCTGCCCACCGCCACGCCCGCCCGTACCCGGGCCGTCGTACGGCAGCTGGTGCGGCCACACCGGGGGCTCGTGGTCGCCGGGTTCGCGACGATGGTGCTCGCGACCGGCGTCGGGCTGCTCACCCAGCCGCTGCTCGGGCACATCGTCGACGTCGTCACCGCGCACCGCTCGCCCGACGCGCTGACCTGGCCGGTGGTCGGGCTGGCCGGCGTCGCGGCCGTGCAGGGGCTCATGACCGCCGTGGGGCTGTCGCTGCTGTCGCGGCTCGGGGAGACCGTGCTCGCGCGGCTGCGGGAGCTGTTCGTGGAGCGGGCGCTGGCGCTGCCGCTGGAGCGGCTGGAGCAGGCCGGCTCGGGGGATCTGAGCGCGCGGGTGACCCGGGACGTCTCGCGGGTGGCCGACGCCGTGCGCGGGGCGCTGCCGGAGCTGACCCGGTCCGGGCTGTCGATCGTGCTGACGCTGGGCGCCCTCGCCCTGCTGGACTGGCGGTTCCTGCTCGCCGCGCTGGTCGCCGTGCCCGTGCAGGCGCACACCGCCCGCTGGTACATGACCAACGCCGTACCGCTGTACGCGCGCGAGCGGATCGCGACCGGCGCGCAGCAGCAGCAGTTGCTGGACACCATCGGCGGGGCGCGCACCGTCCGGGCGTACCGGCTGCAGGACGGGCACACCCGCCGGGTCACCGCGAGCTCGCGGGCGGCGGTGGAGCTGACGATGCGCGGGGTGCGGCTGGTGCTGCGCTTCTACGGCCGGCTGCACATCGCCGAGTACGCCGGGCTCGCCTCCGTGCTGGTCACCGGCTTCCTGCTGGTGCGCTCCGGCGCCGCCTCGGTCGGCACCGCGACGGCCGCCGCGCTGTACTTCCTCGGCCTGTTCGGGCCCGTCAACACCGCGCTGGTGCTGCTGGACGACGCCCAGTCGGCGACCGCGGGCCTGGCCCGGCTGGTCGGCGTGGTCGACGAGCCCGCCCCGCCGCTCCCCGCGCAGGGCGCGGCCCGCGCCCTGGGCGAGGCGTCCGTGACGCTGTCCGGGGTGTCGCACGCGTACGTGCCCGGCCGGCCGGTGCTGCACGGCGTCGACCTGCATGTACGGCCCGGGGAGCGGGTCGCGCTGGTCGGCACGACCGGGGCGGGCAAGACGACGCTGGCCAAGCTGGTCGCCGGGCTGCACCAGCCGGCGGCCGGCCGGGTCGCGGTCGGCGGCGCCCCGCCGAAGGAGTCCGGCGGCGCGGTCGGGCTCGTCACGCAGGAGGTCCATGTCTTCGCCGGGCCTCTCGCCGACGACCTGCGGCTGGCCCGCCCGGACGCGAGCGAGCAGGACCTGCGGGACGCGCTCGCGGCGGTGGGCGCGCTCGGCTGGGCGGAGGCCCTGCCGGAGGGCCTGGACACCGTCGTCGGCAGCGGCGGCCGGGCCCTGACCCCCGACCGGGCCCAGCAACTGGCCCTGGCCCGGCTGCTGCTGGCCGACCCGCCGGTCGTCGTGCTCGACGAGGCGACCGCGGAGGCGGGCAGCTCCGGCGCCCGGGTGCTGGACGAGGCGGCCGAGCGCGCGCTGCACGGCCGTACCGCGCTGGTCGTCGCCCACCGGCTCAGCCAGGCCGCCGCCGCGGACCGCGTCGTCGTGCTGAGCGACGGCCGGGTCCTCGAGGACGGCACGCACGACCGGCTCCTGGCCGCCGGCGGCGCCTACGCCGCCCTGTGGCACGCCTGGTCGGGCAGCCGCTCACCGGACCCCTCCCCCGCACCCGCACCCTCGCCCGCCCCCTCACCCGCTCCCCGCGAACCCGCCCGCGACTGACCTCTTTCCGCTCTGCCCACCGCCCGCACAGAAGGATCTCCCGATGCCCCGCACCGCCAGAGCCTCCCGCCCGCTGTCCCGGCTTGCCCGGGTGACCGGGCTGCTGGTCTCCGCGCTCCTGCTCACCACGACGGCCGTCGCCTGCGGCTCCTCCGGCTCCGACGACGACGCGTCCAAGGCGCCGCCGGCTTCCATCGGCGCCGACGCGTCCTCGCCGGCGACCGCCGGCGCCTTCCCCGTCACGATCGCCCACAAGTACGGCAGCACGACGATCACGTCCGCGCCCAAGCGCATCGTGACCGTCGGGCTCACCGACCAGGACGCGGTGCTCGCGCTCGGCACGGTGCCGGTCGGCACCACGGAGTGGCTGGGCGGCTACAAGGGCGCGATCGGCCCGTGGGCGCAGGACAAGCTGGGCGGCGCGCCCGCGCCGACCGTACTGAAGGACCCCGGCACCGGCCCGCAGGTGGAGAAGATCGCCGCGCTGCGGCCCGACCTGATCCTCGCCGTCTACTCCGGGCTGACGAAGGCGCAGTACGACAGCCTGTCGAAGTTCGCCCCGGTCGTCGCGCAGCCCAAGGAGTACAACGACTTCGGCGTGCCGTGGCAGCAGCAGACGGTGGAGATCGGCAGGGCGCTGGGCAAGACGGACGAGGCGCAGAAGCTGGTGGCCGGCGTGACGGCGAAGTTCACCGCCGCCAAGCAGGCAAACCCCGCCTTCGCGAAGGCCACCGCGGTCATGGCGACGCCGTACGAGGGGACGTTCGTCTACGGCAGCCAGGACCCGCGCTCGCGGCTGCTGTCGGACCTGGGCCTCACGCTGCCGAAGGACCTGGACAAGGTGATCGGCGACCAGTTCGGCGCCAACATCAGCAAGGAGCGGATGGACCTGCTCGACCAGGGCGTCGCGGTGTGGATCGTGCCGGACCTGACCTCGGCGGTGGACAAGCTGCACGCCGACAAGGTCTACGGCGACCTGAACGTGGTCAAGCAGGGCCGGGAGGTCTTCATCAAGGAGACCGGCGACTACGGCAACGCGGTGTCGCTGTCGACGGTGCTGAGCATCCCCTACGTCCTGGACCACCTGGTGCCGCAGCTGGCCGCGGCGGTCGACGGCGACCCGGCCACGAAGGTGCCCGCGTCGTAGGGCCGGCCGCCGGACGGCGCACGGCAGGGGGGCGGGCCCGCAACCGGGCCCGCCCCCCTGTGTCGTGTGCCGCGGTCAGGACCCGTCGGCCTCGACGAGGCTCTTGGGCCGCATGTCCGTCCAGTGGGTCTCGATGTGGTCCAGGCACTCCTGCCGGCCCGCGGGTCCGTGGACGACCGTCCAGCCGGCCGGCACGTCGGCGAAGTCGGGCCACAGGCTGTACTGGCCCTCGTCGTTGACGAGCACGCGGTAGACGCCGTCGGGGTTCTCGAACGGGTTGCTCATGCGGGGTCCTTTGCGGTCCGGTGTCGGGTGGGTACGCGGTCGGGCGGTCTCGGGGTCGGGCGGGTCACGGGGCCGGCGGCCGGTCGCGGTCGGCGGGCCGGCGTACGGCGGCCCGCCGTACCACCGCCTCCAGCGCCCGGAACCAGGTGGCGGCGAGGTCGCGGACCTGCTCCTCGGTCAGCAGCCGGGTCGCGTACGCCCAGTGGGCGGCGAGCTCCGGGCCGTCCGGGCGGTCCTGGGTGAGGGCGTTGAGGGTCAGGGCGTGCGACATCGGCATGCCGGGGTCGGCGTCGAGGTCGGCGGCGTCCTCCTCGGCCGCGTAGGACCAGTCGGCGGCCTCGGCGTGGTCGAAGCGGCCCATGTAGTTGAACTCGATCTGCGGCTCGCCCAGTGCGGCCAGCCGCGGGCCGGTCGCGGGGTTGAGGTGGCGCAGCAGCCCGTGGCCGGTGCCGGCGGCGGGCAGCGCGGCGAGGTGCCCGCGGATCCGGTCCAGCGCCTCGTCCAGCGCCGGTCCGCCGTCGAGCGCGTCCCGCGCGGCGGGGCCGGGGTCGAGCCGTACCGGCACGACGCCGGTGAACCAGCCGACCGTACGGGACAGGTCGGCGCCGCCGGCCAGGTCCTCGTCGCGGCCGTGGCCCTCCAGGTCGGCCAGGACCGGGCCGCCGGCCGCCGCGGCGCCCAGGGTGCGGGCCCGCCAGTCGCCGACGGCGAGGGCGAACGCGGTGAGCAGGACGTCGTTGACGCCGGCCCCGAAGGCGGCGGGGGCGGCGCTCAGCAGCGGCCCTGTCACGTCGGCGGGCAGCGTGACGGACAGGTAGCCGGTGGTGGCGACGGTGTCGGCGGCCGGGTCGAGGCGTCCGGGCAGCGGCAGGCCGGCGCCTTCGGCGAGGGTCGCGGTCCACCACGGCAGCTCGTCCTCGGTGGCCGGGTCGGTGGCGCGGGCGCCGAGCAGCCGCGACCAGCGGGCGAACGACATCTCCACCGGCGGCAGTTCGGGCGTGCGCCCGGCCCGGACGGCGGCCCAGGCGGCGGCCAGGTCCGGCAGCAGGACGCGCCAGGAGACACCGTCGACCACCAGGTGGTGCACGAGCAGCAGCAGCCGTCCTGCCTGCTGCGGCCCGGCGTCGAACCACACCGCCCGCACCATCGCCCCGGCCTCCGGGTCGAGGCCGGCGCGGGCGGTCTCCGCGTGCCGGGCGATGGCGCCGCGCAGCGCGGCCTCGTCCGCGACGATGCCGGCGACGTCCACCCGGGTGAGCCGGCCGGTGGCGGCGGCCTCCTCGGCAGGGGGCACCAGCAGGGCCGGTTCGGGCGTGCGGACAAGCCGGGCGCGCAGCATGTCGTGCCGGGCGGCGAGCGCGGCCAGCACGGCGAGCAGCCCGGGCTCGGTGAGCCCCGCGGGGGTGCGGACGAGCGCGGCCTGGTGGTAGGCGGCCAGCGGCCCGCCGCGTTCCAGCAGGGCGCGCATGATCGGGGTGAGCGGAACGGGCCCGGTGCCGTCGTCGTGGACGGCGTGCCGCTCCGCCGCGGCCAGCGGCCGGGCGACGGCGGCCAGCGCGGCGACCGTGCGGTGCTGGAAGACCTGGCGGGGCGTCACCTTCCAGCCGGCCGCCCGGGCGCGGGCGACGAGCTGCATCGCGACGATGCTGTCGCCGCCGAAGGCGAAGAAGTCGTCGTCGGCGCCGAGGGCGTCGGCGGGCAGGCCGAGCGCGTCGGCGAACAGGTCGCGCAGGGCCCGCTCGGTGTCGTCGGCCGGGGCCCGACCGCCGCCTGCGGCGGTGAAGTCGGGCGCGGGCAGGGCGGCCCGGTCGAGCTTGCCGTTGGACAGCAGCGGCAGCCGGTCGAGGACGACGACGGCGGCCGGGACCATGTAGTCGGGCAGCGTGGCGGCGGCGTGGGCGCGCAGCTCGGCGGGGCCGGCCGCCTGCCGGTCGGGCGGGGCGACGACGGCGTAGGCGACGAGCTGCCGCAGGCCCGGCCGGTGCTCGCGGGCGACGACGACACTGCGGGCGACCGCCGGGTGGGTGTCCAGCGCGGCCTCGATCTCGGCGAGCTCGACGCGGTAGCCGCGGATCTTGACCTGGTCGTCGGCGCGGCCGGCGAATTCCAGCAGGCCCTCCTCGGTCCGCCGGGCCAGGTCGCCGGTGCGGTACATCCGCGCTCCCGGCGTGGTGGCGTACGGGTCGGCGACGAAGCGCTCGGCGGTGAGGTCGGGGCGGCCCAGGTAGCCGCGGGCCAGGCCCGGGCCCGCCAGGTACAGCTCGCCGGTGACGCCGGGCGGGACCGGGCGCAGGGCGGTGTCCAGGACGTAGGCGCGGGAGCGGTGGACGGGGCGCCCGACGACCGGGCGGGCGCTGCCGCGTACGTGCCCGACGAGCGCGTCGACGGTGGCCTCGGTGGGGCCGTAGAGGTTGAATGCCTCGGTGCGGGGCAGCGCGGCGAGCCGCGCCCACAGGGGTTCGGGCACGGCCTCGCCGCCGAAGCCCACGACCGCCAGCGGGCAGTCGCCGGCCGGCCCGATCAGGCCGCTGTCGGCCATCCGGGACAGCAGGGACGGGGTGACCTCGATGAAGTCGATGCCCTGGTCGCGGACGAAGGCGGCCAGCAGCTCGGGGTCGCGGCGGGTCTCGTCGTCGGCGATGTGCAGGGCGTGCCCGTCGAGCAGCCACAGCTGGGGCTGCCAGGAGGCGTCGAAGGAGAACGACCAGGCGTGGCCGACCCGCAGATGCCGCCGTCCGGCGATCCGGCGGGCCGTCTCGTGCAGGTCGGCGCGGTGGCTGTGGAAGAGGTTGGCGAGGCCGCCCTGGGTGACGACGACGCCCTTGGGGCGGCCGGTGGAGCCGGAGGTGTAGATGACGTAGGCGGGGTGGCCGGGGCCGGGGGCGACGGGGTCGGCCTGCGGGAGCCCGGCGTCCGGCGCGTCCAGCAGCAGCACCGGGGCGCCGGGCGGCAGGTGGGCGGCGGTCTCCCGGGTGGCGAGCACCAGCAGCGGGCGGGCGTCGGCGAGCATGGCGGTCAGCCGGGCCGGCGGCAGGTCGGGGTCGAGCGGCAGGTAGGCGGCGCCGGACTTCATCACGGCGAGGATCGCGGCGATGTGGTCGGCGGTGCGGGGCAGGGCGAGCGCGATGATCCGCTCGGGGGCGGCGCCGTGCCCGGCGAGGATCCGGGCCAGCCGGTCGGTGCGGGCGTCGAGTGCGGCGAAGCTCCAGGTGGTACGGCCGTCGGTGACGGCGGTCGCGCCGGGCGCGGCGGCGGCCTGGGCGGCGAAGAGGGCCGGCACGGTGTGCGGCCCTGCGGTGCCGGGCGGCGCGGTGTCGTTCCCGGTCTCCAGGACGGTGCGCAGGTCCGCCGGGGCGAGCAGGTCGAGCCGGCCGACCGGGCGGTCGGGGTGGGCGGCCATCGAGGTGAGCAGGTGCGCCAGGGCGGCGGTGATCCGCCGGACGGTCGCGGCCTCGAACAGGTCGGGGCGGAACTCCGCGGTCAGCCGCAGCCGTTCGCCCGGTTCCACCGCCCAGGTGAACGGGTAGTGGGTGGAGTCCTCGTGGTCGCGTACGGTCACGGTGGGCGCGTCGCCGGTCCCGGCTTCGGTGTCCTCGGCGACCGGGTAGGACTCGAAGACGACGAGGGTGTCGAAGAGCTCGCCGAGTCCGGCGGCGCGCTGGATGTCGGCGAGGCCGAGGTGCTGGTGGGCGATGAGCCGGGACTGCTCGTCCTGGAGCCGCGCCAGCAGCGCGGCCGTGCTCTCGGTCGGGTCGATCGTGACGCGTACAGGCACGGTGTTGATGAACAGCCCGATCATCGACTCGGCCCCGGGCAGCTCGGCCGGCCGGCCGGCCACGGTGGCGCCGAAGACGACGTCGTCGCGGCCGGTGAGGCGGCCGAGCAGCACGCCCCAGGCGGCCTGGACGAGCGTGTTGAGGGTGACGCCGCGGCGCCGGGCGAATCCCGCCAGGTCGGCGGTCGCCGCGGGGTCCAGCTCCACGGTGCGGGTGTGCGGGACGGCGGCGGCCCGGTCGGGGTCGGCGGGCGCGAGCCGGGTGGGCTCGGCGAGCCCGGCGAGCGCGCCGGCCCACGCGGCGGCGGAGGCGGCGCCGTCCAGGGCGGCGAGCCGGCGCAGGTGGGCGCGGTAGGGCGCGGGCGCGGCCGGGGTGCGGCCCTCGTAGCGCGCCCACAGCTCGGCGGTGAGCAGCGGCAGGGACCAGCCGTCGAGCAGCAGGTGCTGGTGGGAGAGCACCAGGCGGTGCCGGCCCGGGCCCACGGCGGCGAGCAGCAGCCGCAGCAGCGGCGGGCGCTGCGGGTCGAAGCGGCGCCGCTCCTGGCGCAGCAGCCGCGCCCAGGTGTCCTCGGCGTCGTCCCGGCCGGTGAGATCGAGCTGCCGCCAGGGCAGCGCGGCGGTGCGGGGCACGAGGGCGACGGGGCGGCCGGAGGCCAGGTGCCGGAAGCCGCTGCGGAGGTTCTCGTGGGCGTCGAGCAGGTCCTGCGCGGCGGCCCGCAGCCGGCCGGCGTCGAGCGGTCCTTCGAGGTCGTAGCAGACCTGGACGGTGTAGACGTCGGGGCCGTCGTCGGCGGAGTCGAGGGCGGCGTGGAAGAGCAGCCCGGCCTGGAGCGGGGAGACGGGCAGGACGTCCGTGCCGGCGGGGAGCGCCGCCAGCTCGGCGCGTTCGGCGTCGGTGAGGGCGAGGAGGCCGGCGTCCGGGTCGGCGTCCGGTGTGCCGTCGAGGGCGCGGGTGACCGCGGCGAGCCCGGCGGCCGACTTGTGCCGGAAGACGTCCCGCGGGCTGAGCGCGAGCCCGGCGGCGCGGGCCCGGGCGACCAGCTGCATGGCGACGATGCTGTCGCCGCCGAGGGCGAAGAAGTCGTCCTCCACCCCGACGCGTTCCAGGCCCAGGACGTCCGCGACGAGGGCGCACAGCGTCTCCTCCAGCGGGGTGCGCGGCGCGGTGGCGGTGACCTCGGCGGCGAAGTCCGGGGCGGGCAGGGCGCGGCGGTCCAGCTTGCCGTTGGGGGTGAGCGGCAGCGCGTCGAGGACGACGACGGCGGCCGGGACCATGTGGCCGGGCAGCGAGCGGGCGGTGTGCGCCCGCAGCGCGGCGGGGTCGGCGCCGGCGCCGGCGGCCGGGACGACGTATCCCACGAGCCGGTCGTCGCGGACCAGGACGGCGGCGTGCCCGACGGCGGGGTGCGCGGCGAGCACGGCCTCGATCTCGCCGGGCTCGACGCGGAAGCCGCGCAGCTTGACCTGGTCGTCGGTCCTGCCGAGGTATTCCAGCTCCCCGTCCGGCGTCCAGCGGGCGAGGTCCCCGGTGCGGTACATCCGCGCTCCGGGCGCGGGGGCGTACGGGTCGGCGGTGAAGCGCTCGGCGGTCAGGGCGGGGCGGCGCAGGTAGCCGCGGGCGAGCTGGACGCCGGACAGGTACAGCTCGCCGGGCACGCCCGGCGGGACCGGGCGCAGGGCGGCGTCCAGGACGTAGGCGCGGGTGTTCCACACCGGGCGGCCGATCGGCACGGCGGCCGGGTCGGCGGGCACCTGGTGGGCGGTGACGTCGACGGACGCCTCGGTGGGGCCGTACAGGTTGTGCAGGCCGGGGCCGGGCAGGACGCGGTGGAAGCGGGCGGCGAGCGGGGCGGGCAGTGCCTCGCCGCTGCACATCACCTGGCGCAGGCCGGTGCATCCGGCGGCGGTGGGCTCGTCGAGGAAGGCGCGCAGCATCGAGGGCACGAAGTGGGCGGTGGTCACGCCTTCCTCGCGGATGAGGGCGGCGAGGTACGCGGGGTCGCGGTGTCCGCCGGGGCGGGCCAGGACGAGGGCGGCGCCGGTGATCAGCGGCCAGAAGAACTCCCACACCGACACGTCGAAACCGGCCGGGGTCTTCTGCAGGACGCGGTCGCCGGCGCCGATGCGGTAGGTGTCCTGCATCCACAGCAGCCGGTTGGCGATGCCCTCGTGCGGCACGGTGACGCCCTTGGGGCGGCCGGTGGAGCCGGAGGTGTAGATGACGTACGCCGGGTGGCGCGGGTCGTACCCGGCGGGCAGGCCGGCCGCCGGGGCGGCCGGGTCGGGGGCGCCGCCGGCGTCCACCGTGAGCCGGGGCAGGCCGGCGTCCGGCAGGGTGGCGTCCCCGGCGGTGACCAGGCACACCGGGCGGGCGTCGGCGAGCATGTACGCGAGGCGTTCGGCGGGGTGGTCGGTGTCCAGCGGCAGGTAGCCGGCGCCCGCGCGGTGCACGGCGAGCAGCGCGACGACCAGGGCGAGGGAGCGCGGCAGGGCGACGGCGACGGTGGCCTCGGCCCGCGCGCCCTGTGCGGCCAGGGCGCGGGCCAGCGCCTCGACCCGCCGGTCGAGTTCGGCGTACGTGAGCGAGCTGCCCTCGAAGGTGACGGCGACGGCCTCGGGACTGCGGGCCGCCTGGGCGCGGAAGAGCTCCGGCAGGGTGGTGGCGGGGACCGGGTGGGCGGTGGCGTTCCAGGTGGTCAGGACGCGGGCGCGTTCGTCGTCGCGCAGGATGTCCAGGGTGCCGACCGGCCGGGCGGGGTCGGCGGCGATCTGCTCCAGCACGGCTTCCATACGGCGGGCGAGCAGGTCGGCGGTGGGCGCGTCGAAGAGGTCGGCGCTGTATTCGATCCAGCCCTGGATGCCCTCGCCGTCGCCCTGCTCGACGAAGTCGAAGCTGAGGTCGAACTTGGCGCTGTCCTGGCCGAGGCTCTCGCGGCGGGCGGTCAGGCCCGGCAGGGCGGGGCCTTCGCCGGGCCCGGCGAGGTGGACGACCATGACCTGGAAGAGCGGGTGCCGGGCGAGCGAGCGCTCGGGGTTGAGGGCTTCGACCAGCTGCTCGAAGGGCAGGTCCTGGTGCTCGTACGCGGCCAGGTCGGTCTCCCGGACCCGGGCGAGCAGGTCGGCGAAGGTGGGGTCGCCGGACAGGTCGGTGCGCAGCACGAGGGAGTTGACGAAGAATCCGACGAGGTCTTCGAGGGCTTCGTCGGTGCGGCCCGACACCGGGGCGCCGAGCGGGATGTCGTCGCCGGCGCCGAGGCGGTGCAGCAGCGCGGCGGTGGCGGCCTGGAGCAGCATGAACATGCTGACGCCGTGGTCACGGGCGACGGCCCGCAGCGCGCGTTCCAGCGTCGGCGGCACGGTGAAGCCGGTGGTGCCGCCGCGCCCGCTGGACTCGGCCGGGCGCGGCCGGTCGGTGGGCAGCGCCAGCTCGGCGGGGAGCCCGGCGAGGGCGCCGGTCCAGTACCCGAGCAGGCCGGCGCCGTCCTGCGCGAGCAGGTCGCGCTGCCAGAGGGTGTAGTCGGCGTAACTCGCCGGCAGCGGCGCCCAGTCGGGGGCGGCCCCGTTCGTGCGGGCGGCGTAGGCGGTGGACAGGTCGGCGAACAGCGGCCGGTCGGACCACTCGTCGGTGGCGATGTGGTGCAGCAGCAGGAGCAGCAGGTGCTCGCCGGGCCGGTCGCGGTCCTCGGCGAGGAACGCCCGCAGCGGCAGGTCCCGCCCGAGGTCGAAGGGGCGGGCGGTCTCGGCAGCGAGGGTGTCGTACGCGGCGGTGGCCAGGGGGACGCGGGCCTGCTCCGGGTCGAGGACGTGCTGGTAGGGGACGCCGTCCACCGCGGGGAAGACGGTACGCAGCGGGGCGTGCCGGGCGACGACGTCGTTCAGGGCGGCTTCGAGCGCGGCGGTGTCCGGTGTGCCGGTGAGCCGCCACAGCGAGGGGAGGGTGTAGGCGGGGCTGGGGCCCTCCACCTGGTGCAGCAGCCACAGCCGCCGCTGGGCGGACGACAGCGGCAGCCGCTCGGGGCGCGGGCGCCCGGGTGCGAGCGCGGGCCGGGCGGCTGCGCGGCCCGCGCCCAACCGGGCGGCGAGCCGGGCCGGCGTCGGGGCGTCGAAGACGGCCCGCATCGTCACCTCGGCCGCGGCGCCCGCGCCCAGGGCGCCCCGGACCCGGCTGACCAGCCGCATCGCGGCGAGCGAGTGACCGCCGAGCGCGAAGAAGTCGTCGTCGGGCCCGACCCGCTCGACCCCGAGCACGGCGGCGAACTGCGCGCACACCACGGCCTCCCACTCACTGCGCGGCCCCCGCCCACCGCCTCCCGCCGCCGGCGTCCCGGGCTGGGGATCGGGCAGGGCGGCGGTGTCGAGCTTGCCGTTGACGGTGCGCGGCAGCCGGTCGAGGACGACGAAGGCGGCGGGCACCATGTGGTCCGGCAACGCCGCGGCAACATGCGCCCGCAGGCCGGCGGGGTCGACCGCGAGGCGCGCACCATGCGCGCCGGGCACGCTGCCGGCGGCATGAGTACCGCCCGCACCGACCGAGCCGGGTACGCGCCCAGCGGCGTCCGTACCGCCCGCACCGTCGTGGGCGCCCGCACCGTCCGAGGCGGGCGTGCCGTCCGCCGTGTCCGTACCGCCCGCGCCGCGGGGAGCACTCGCGCCATCCGCGCCGGGCGTGCCCTCCGGCGTGTGCGGGGTGCCCTCGGCGCGGGGGACGACGTATGCGACCAGGTGTGGCTCGCCCGTGTGGTCCTCGCGGACGAGGACGGCTGCCGCGGACACCGCCGGGTGGGTGGTGAGCACCGACTCGATCTCGCCGGTCTCGATGCGGAAGCCGCGCAGCTTGACCTGGCCGTCCGCCCGGCCCAGGAAGGCGAGCGTGCCGTCGGGGCGGCGGCGGACGAGGTCGCCGGTGCGGTACATCCGGCCGCCGGGCGCGGGGGCGTACGGGTCGGCGGTGAAGCGCTCGGCGGTCAGGGCCGGGCGGCCCAGGTAGCCGCGAGCCAGGCCCTCGCCGGCGAGGTAGAGCTCGCCGGGTACGCCGGTGGGGCAGGGGCGCAGCCGCTCGTCGAGGACGTGGGCGCGGATGTTGTCCAGGGGCGCCGCCCAGTCGGCGCCGCCGGGCGCGTGGTGCCAGCCGTACGCGTCGACCGCGCATTCGGTGGGCCCGTACAGGTCGTGCACGGCCGTGCCCGGCAGCGCGGTGAGCCGCTGCCACAGGGCCGGCGGGGTGGCCTCGCCGCCGACCGCGAGGACCGCCGGGACGTGCCCGGCCGGGTCGAGGAAGCCGTGGTGCAGCAGCTCGCGCAGGTAGGTGGGCGTCAGGTCGACGAAGTCGAGCCCGGAGCCGGCGATGCGGCCGAGCAGCGCGGCCGGGTCGAGCAGCGTGGGCTCGTCCACGACGTGCAGTTCGTGCCCGGCCAGCAGCCACAGCAGCGGCTCCCACGAGCCGTCGAAGCTGAAGGACGCGGCGTGCAGGGCGCGTAGCACCGGCTGTCCGGTGTCGCGGACGGCGGGCCCGATCAGGTCGCGCAGGTGGGAGCCGTAGAGGTTGCTCAGGCCCCGGTGCGTGCCGGTGACGCCCTTGGGGCGGCCGGTGGAGCCGGAGGTGTAGATCGTGTACGCGGCCTGCTGCGGATGCGGCGCGGGGCCGGGCGGGGCCGCGGCGGCGGCCGGGCGGGGCGCGTCGAGCAGCAGCCGGGGCACGCCCGGGGTGGCGGGCAGCCGGGCGGCGAGCGTGCTGGTGGTGAGCACGCAGACCGGTGCCGCGTCGCCGAGCATGAACTCCAGCCGGCCCGGCGGCAGCGCCGGGTCCAGCGGCAGGTAGGCCGCGCCGGACGCCAGGACGCCGAAGAGCGCCGGCACCATCGCGTCGCGGGGCAGCGCGAGGCCGACGACTGTGCCGGGCCCGGCGCCGCGGGAGCGCAGCAGCGCCGCCAGCTCCAGGGCGCAGGCGTGCAGTTCGGCGAAGGTGGTGCGGCGCCGGGCGTGGTCGGGGCCGGTGACCAGGGCGGTGCGGCGGGGGTGGCGGCGGGCGGTGTCGGCCAGGATCTCGGGGACGGAGCGGGTCTCGACGGGGTGCTCGGTGGCGTTCCAGGCGCCGGTGGACCGCTCCCGCTCCTGGTCGGTCAGCACGTCCAGGGCCGCGAGCGGCGCGTCCGGGGTGCGGGCGGCCCGGTCCAGCAGCAGCACGAGCCGTTCGGCGAGCAGCGCCGCGGTCGGCGGGTCGGCGAGGTCGGTGGCGTATTCGAGCAGCAGCGTGATGCGCCCGCTGGTGTCGGACGCGTCGACGAAGGTGAAGTCGAGGTCGAACTTGGCGGTGCCGGTGTCCATGTCGTACCACTGCGCGGGCAGGCCCAGGACGGTGCCGGGGTCGCCGCCGGGGCGGTGGTGGTAGCCGAGCATGACCTGGAAGAGCGGGTTGCGGCCGGCCACCCGGGGCGGGGCGACGGCCTCGACGACCCGCTCGAAGGGGATGTCCTGGTGCTCGAACGCGGCGAGCGAGAACTCCCGTACCCGGGCGAGCAGCGCGCGGAAGGTCAGCTCGGTCCCGTCGTCGGGGGCGGACAGGTCGGTGCGGAGGACCAGGGTGTTGACGAAGAAGCCGACCAGGTCGTCCAGGCCGCTGTCGGTGCGGCCGGCGATGGGCGCGCCGAGGGGGATGTCGTCGCCGGCGCCGAGGCGGTGCAGCAGCGCGGCGGTGGCGGCCTGGAGCAGCATGAACATGCTGGTGCCGGTCGCGGCGGTCAGCTCGCGCAGGGCGCGGCCGGTCTCCGGCGGCACCTCGCGGCGCACGACGGCGCCGCGCCCGGTGGGGTCGGCCGGGCGCGGCCGGTCCAGCGGCAGCGCCAGCTCGTGCGGCGCGCCGCGCAGCGCGCGGGTCCAGTGGGCGAGTTGCCGCTCGCCGACCTGGGCGAGCAGCTGCTGCTGCCACAGGGTGTAGTCGGCGTACTGCACCGGCAGGGGTGCGAACCGGGGTGCCTGCCCGGCGGCGCGGGCGGCGTAGGCGGTGTCGAGGTCGGCGAGGAAGGGGCGGTCGGACCACTCGTCGGTGGTGATGTGGTGCAGCACCAGGGCGATGACGTGGTCGTCGGCGGCGACGCGGAAGACCGTGGCGCGCAGCGGCAGTTCGCGGGCGAGGTCGAAGGGCCGGCGCTGGACGGCCTCGACAAGGTGCGGCAGGTCCGGCTCGGCGCAGTCGGTGACGGTGACCTCGGGCCGCGCCTGCTCGGCCGGGAGGATGTGCTGGCGGGGTTCGCCGTCGTGCTCGGCGACGAGGGTGCGCAGGGACTCGTGGCGTGCCGTCAGGTCGGCGAGCGCGGCGCGCAGCGCGGCAAGGTCGAGCGGGCCGCGCAGCCGGACGACCAGCGGGAAGTTGTACGCCGCTCCCCCGCCGCCGGGCTCCTGTCCGGGGTTGAGATTCTCCACCAGCCACAGCCGCTTCTGCGCGGCCGACAGCGGTACGGTCGCGGGCCGCTCGGCTGCGGCGGTGAGCCGGGGCCTGGCGGGCTTGCCGTTGTCGGCGCGCAGCGCGAGCCGTGCCGGGGTGGGCGCCTCGAACAGGTCGCGGATGGCGAGTTCGGCGCCGAGTTCGGTGCGGGCGCGGCTGATGAGCCGGGTGGCGAGCAGCGAGTGGCCGCCGAGGTCGAAGAAGTCGTCCTCGGCGCCGGTCGCGGGCAGCCCCAGCACCTCGGCGAACAGCCGGCACAGCACCTCCTCGCGGGGGGTGCGCGGCCCGCGTCCGCCGCCGAGGGCGACGGCGGGCTCGGCGTCGGGCAGGGCGCGCAGGTCGAGCTTGCCGTTGGCGTTCATGGGCAGGGCGTCGACGGTGACGAAGGCGGCCGGGACCATGTAGTCGGGCAGTTCGCGGCCGAGGTCGGTGCGCAGCCTGCGCACCAGGGCGCTCGCCTCGCGGGCGACGGTGGGGTCGTTGGCGTACGGGGGTGTGCCGCCGCCGGGGCGGAACAGGCCGCCGGTGAGCCGGGGTTCGGCCGGGAGGAAGACGGCGTCGTAGCTGCCGGTGCGGGCCGACCAGGTCGTGAGGGTGTGCAGGCCGGCGCCGGCGGCGAGGTCGCGCAGCGCCTCGGGGTCGATGCCGCCGGGCCGCGTACGCCCGTCGGGGACGCCGGTCAGGCGCAGGGCCGCGCCCGCGGCGAGGCCGGCCAGCAGCGGGGCGACCGCCTCGGCCGTACGGTCCGCGCCGCCGGGGAGGGCGTCCCAGTCGACCGCCGGGATGTCGTCGAGGCGCAGGTCGGGTTCGCCGGCGTAGAGGACGACGTCGTAGCGGTGCCGGGTCAGTTCGTTGTGGTGCCGGGCGCGCTTGGTGCGCAGGTCCACGCCGTGGCCGAGGGTGGCGAAGTAGTCGGGGTCGACCAGGAGTTCCTTCTCCAGCAGCAGCGCCCGGTCCACCGCCTGGTCCAGGTCGGCGGGGGCGGTGCCGCGGGCCTGCTGGATCTCGGTGTGGAAGGTGCGGGCCAGGCGCAGGTTGCGGACGTCGCCGACGTAGAGGGCGCCGCCGGGGGCGAGCAGGTCCAGGGCGCCGCGCAGCACGGTGGTGAGGTGGTCGACGCTCGGGAAGTACTGGACGACGGAGTTGACCACGATCGTGTCGAACCAGCCGGTGGGCAGGCCCGACAGGTCCTCGGCGGGGCGGCAGCGCAGTTCGACCTTGGCGGCCAGTTCCGGGTCGCGGCGCAGTTCCTCGCGGAGCTTGCGGATGACGGGGGCGGCGAAGTCCAGTGCCCAGTAGGACTCGGCGCCGGGGGCGAGCCCGGACAGCAGCAGGCCGGAGCCGACGCCGATCTCCAGGATGCGGCGGGGCCGCAGCGCGCGGATGCGGGCGAGGGTGGCCTCGCGCCATTCGTGCATCTGGTCGAAGGGGATGGGCGCGCCGTCGTAGGAGCTGTCCCAGCCGTCGTAGGTCTCGGTGAACAGGGCGGTGCCGATCTCCTCGTACTCGTCGGAGTAGATCTCCTGCCATTCGCCGACCTGCTCGGCCTCGGCGGCGGCGCGCCGCGCGGTGTCGCCGCGGGCGGGCACGACGTAGCCGACCAGGCGGTCGCCGCGGACGACGACGGCGGCCTGGGCGACCAGCGGGTGGCGGCTGAGCGCGGTCTCGATCTCGCCGGGCTCGACGCGGTGGCCGCGGATCTTGACCTGGTCGTCGGTGCGGCCGAGGAAGTCGATGGTGCCGTCGGCCCGGCGGCGCACCAGGTCGCCGGTGCGGTAGGCGCGCTCGCCGGGCGCGCCGAAGGGGTCGGCGACGAAGCGCTCGGCGGTGAGTCCCGGCCGGTCCAGGTAGCCGCGGGCCAGGCCCACGCCGGCGATGTACAGCTCGCCGGGCACGCCCTCGGGGACCGGGCGCAGCCAGGCGTCCAGGATGTACGCGCGGGTGCCGCGGATGGGGCGGCCGACGGTGGGGGTGGCGCTGTCGAAGGTGCCGCCGCCGAGGGTGTTGATGGTGTATTCGGTGGGCCCGTAGAGGTTGTAGCCGTAGGTGCCCTCGGTGTCGCGCAGGGCGGCCCACACGGTGTCCGGTACGGCCTCGCCGCCGAGCAGCACCAGCGGCGGCACGTGGCCGTCGAGCAGGCCCTGCTCGATCAGCAGCCGGGCGTAGGTGGGCGTGACGTTGACGACGTCGATCAGGTGCCGGTCGCAGTAGGCGACGAGCGCGTCGGCGTCCCGGCGCAGCTGCTCGTCGCACACGTGCACTTCGTGGCCCTCGACGAGCCACAGCAGTTCTTCCCACGACATGTCGAAGGCGAAGGACACGGTGTGCGCGATGCGCAGCCGGCGCCCGCCGGCCGCGGCGACGGCCGGGCCGAAGACCTCCTTGCGGTGGTTGAGCTGCATGTTCGTCAGGCCGCGGTAGGGGGTGACGACGCCCTTGGGGCGGCCGGTGGAGCCGGAGGTGTAGATGACGTACGCGGGGTGTTCGAGGCTGAAGCGGCGGCCGAGCGGGACGGCGGGCTGCGCGGCGAGTTCCGCGGCGGTGGCCGGGTCGTCGAGCAGCAGGCGGGGGGTGGCCGGGTCCAGGGTCGCGGATACGGCGGTGGTGGTGAGCAGCAGCAGCGGGTGGGCGTCGGCGAGCATCAGGGACAGCCGGTCGGCGGGGTGGTCCAGCTCCAGCGGCAGGTAGGCGGCGCCGGTGCGCAGCACGGCGAAGAGGGCGACGACGGTCTCCGGGGAGCGCGGCAGCCCGAGGGCGACGACCTGCTCGGGGCCGGCGCCCCGGGCGGCCAGCAGGTGGGCCAGCCGGTCCACGGCCGCGTCGAGTTCGGCGTACGTCATGGTGCGGTCGCCGCAGACCAGGGCGCGGGTGTGCGGGGTGCGGGCGGCCTGGGCGGCGAGCAGGTCGGCGACGGTGTCCCGCGGGGCGGGCACCCGGCTGCCGGCCCACTGCTCGCGCAGCGCGGCGTGCTCGGCGGGCAGCAGCGGGTCGAGGGAGCCGACCGGGGCGGTCAGGTCGGCGGTGAGGCGGTCCAGGAGCAGGGTGAAGCGGTCGAGCAGGGCCCGGGCGCGGCCGGCCGGGACGAGGTCGGGGCGGTGGGTGAGGGTGACGGTGATCCGCCGGCCGGGGGTGACGACGAGGTTGGCCGGGTAGTGGGTGGCGTCGACGTTGGCGACGGCGGTCGCGCCGTACCGCTCGTGGAGCGCGGCGAGGCGTTCCTCGGTGTCGTTGTTGCGCAGCACGAAGAGGGTGTCGAACAGCCGGCGGTGGCCGCTGTCGGCCTGGAGCACGCCGAGGCTCAGGTGCTCGTACGGCATGAGGTCCAGGCGGGTGTCCTGGACGCGGTGCAGCAGGGCGAGGACGGGTTCTGCCGGGTCGAGGACGACGCGGGTGGGCACGGTGTTGAGGAACAGCCCGATGATGTGCTCGACGTCGGGGACGTCGCTGGGCCGGCCGGCGACGGTGGTGCCGAAGACGACATCGGTGCGGCCGGTGGTGGCGGACAGCGTGAGCGCCCAGGCGGCGCTGAGCAGGGTGTTGAGGGTCAGGCCGTGGGCGCGGCCGGCGTCCCGCAGCCGGTCGCCGAGGTCGGCGGCCAGCAGGGTGTCGAGCTGGTCGGGGATGACCGGTGCCAGGCCGTCGGCGGCGCCGGGGGCGAGCAGGGTGGGCTCGTCCAGGCCGGCCAGGGCGGTACGCCAGGCGTCGGTGGCGGCGGTGTCGTCCTGCCGGGCGAGCCAGGCCAGGTAGTCGCGGTAGCTGCCGGGCTCGGGCAGCGCCGCGGGGTCGCCGGCCGAGGCGTAGAGGGCGAAGAGCTCGTCGAGGAACAGCCAGGCCGACCAGCCGTCCCACAGGATCAGGTGGCGGCCGATGACGAGCCGGTCGCCGCGGGCGGCGCCGAGCCGCATCAGCAGCAGCCGGAAGAGCGGCGGCGCGGACAGGTCGAAGCGGCGCTCGCGCTCGGCGCGGGTCAGCTCGGCCACCCGCGCGTCCTGCTCGGCGGGCGGCAGGTGGGACAGGTCCACCTCGTCCAGCGGGACGGCCGGGGCCTCGGTGATGAACTGCACGGGCTGGTCGAGGCCGTCGCTGGTGAAGCCGGCGCGCAGGCCGGGGTTGCGGGCCAGCAGGGTGGCGACGGCGGCGCGCAGCCGGGCGGTGTCCAGGCCGGCGGTGACGTCGAAGGTCTCGTGGACGGTGTAGACGTCGAGGGCGGCGCCCTGGCCGGCGGGGTCGTGGGCGTCGTAGGCGGAGTGGAAGAACAGGCCCTCCTGGAGCGGCGCCAGCGGCCACACCTCGGTGACGGCGGCCGGTGCGGCGAGCGCGCGGATCCGGGCGTGCGCGGCGTCGCCGAGGGTGAGGCCGGTGCCGGTCTCGCCGGCCGGCCCGGGCTGCGGGGCGCGGGCGGTGCCGGCGTGGGCGGCCAGGGCGGCGGGGGTGCGGTGGGTGAAGACCGCGCGCGGGTCGAGGTCGAGTCCGGCGGCGCGGGCCCGGCTGGCGACGCCGATGGAGCTGATGCTGTCGCCGCCGAGGGCGAAGAAGTCGTCGTCGGGTCCGATGTCGTCGGTGCCGAGGACGGCGGCGAAGATGCCGGTGAGCTGCCGCTCCAGCGGGCCCGAGGGCTCGCGGCGGGGCGCGTGCGCGGTCTCGGGGGCGGGCAGGGCGGCGTGGTCGAGCTTGCCGTTGGGGGTGAGCGGGAGGGCGTCGAGGACGACGTACGCCTCGGGGACCAGCGGCGCGGGCAGCGCGCCGGCCAGCGCGGTACGCAGGGCGGCGGCGTCGATCCCCGGGGCGGCGGGGCCGGCGGGCGGCGCGGTGGTGTCCCCTGCGGCGTCCTGGCGGCCGTGCGCGGGGGCTCCCGGCGCCGGGACCACGTAGGCGACCAGCCGGCCCTCGCGGACCAGCACCGCGGCGCGGGCGACGCCGGGCAGCCGGGTGAGGGCGGCCTCGATCTCGCCGGGCTCGATGCGGTTGCCGCGCAGCTTGACCTGCCGGTCGGTGCGGCCGAGGTAGTCCACCGTGCCGTCCGGGCGGCGGCGGACGAGGTCGCCGGTGCGGTACATCCGCGCGCCGGGCGCGGTGGCGTACGGGTCGGCGACGAAGCGGTCGGCGGTCAGCGCCGGGCGGCGGTGGTAGCCGCGGGCGAGCTGGACGCCGGTCAGGTACAGCTCGCCGGGGACGCCGTCGGGGACGGGGCGCAGGCAGGCGTCGAGGATGCGCAGGGAGGTGTTCCGCACGGGCCGGCCGATGGGCACGGTGGCGCCGGGCCGGCCGTCGTAGGTGTGGTGGGTGACGTCGACGGCGGCCTCGGTGGGGCCGTAGAGGTTGTGCAGCGGCACGCCGGTCAGCTCGTGCCAGCGGCGGGCCGCGTCGCCGGGCAGGGCCTCGCCGCTGCTGAACACATGGCGCAGGCTCGCGGCCCAGGACGGGTCGGCGGTGACCTCGTCGGAGGCGAGGAACGCGGCCAGCATGGACGGCACGAAGTGCATCGCGGTGACGCGCTCGGCCCGGACCAGCCGGGCGAGGTAGCCGGGGTCGCGGTGGCCGTCGGGCGCGGCCAGGACGACGGTCGCGCCCTCGCGCAGCGCCCAGAAGAACTCCCAGACGCTCACGTCGAATCCGGCCGGCGTCTTCTGCAGCACCCGGTCGCCGGGCGCGAGTTCGTAGGCGCCCTGCATCCACGCGAGCCGGTTGGCGATGGCGCGGTGGGTGACGACGACGCCCTTGGGGCGGCCGGTGGAGCCGGAGGTGTAGATGAGGTAGGCGGGGTCGCCGGGCCGGGCGGGGGTCACCGGTGCGGCTGCCGTGACGGGCGCGGGCTCCGGTGCGTCGACGGCCACGACGTCCAGGCCCGCGGCGGACGGCAGCCGGCCCGCGGCCCGCGCGGTCGTGACGACGGTGGTCGCGCCGGAGTCGGCGAGCATGTACGCCAGCCGGTCGGCGGGGTAGTCCAGGTCCAGCGGCAGATAGCCGGCCCCGGTGCGCAGCACGGCCAGCAGCGCCACCATCAGCTCCGCCGACCGCGGTACGGCGACGGCCACGAACCGCTCCCGGCCCGCGCCCCGCGCCCGCAGCCGTACGGCCAGCTCCTCGGCGCGGGCGTCGAGTTCGGCGTACGTGAGGGCCGCGCCCTCGGCGACCACGGCGGTGGCGTCCGGGGTGCGCGCGGCCTGCGCGGCGAAGGCGGCGGCCAGCGTGGTCTCCGGCACCGTGCGGGACTCCCCCGCCGGGTGGACGGCGGCCCGTTCTGCGGCGGTGAGCAGGTCGAGGTCGGCGACCCGGGCGGCGGGCCGTTCGGCCAGCGCCTCCAGGACGAGGGTGAGCCGGTCGGCGAGCGCCTGGACGGCCGCGGCGCCGATCCGCCGGGTGTGGTGCTTCAGCCGCAGGTCGAGGCGGCGGCCGGGGGTGACGATGAGCGCCACCGGGTAGTGGACGGCGTCGTGGAAGGCGTGGCCGGTGACGGCGACGGTGCCGGTGGGGTCGGTGACGCCGGCGGGTCCGGAGCCGCCGGGGTAGTTCTCGAACACCACCAGGGTGTCGAAGAGCTCGCCGGTGCCGGCGTGGCCCGCGGTCCGCTGGATCTCGGCGAGGCCGAGGTGCTGGTGGTCGAGCAGGTCGCCCTGCTCGCGCTGGAGCCGGTCCAGCAGGGCGCCGAGGGTGTCGCCGGGTGCCCAGCGCAGCCGGGTGGGCAGGGTGTTGATGAACAGTCCGATCATCGACTCGACGCCCTCGACGGCGGCGTCCCGGCCGGCGACGGTGGTGCCGAACAGCACGTCCTGGCGGCCCGTCATCCGGCCGAGCAGCAGGCCCCAGGCGCCCTGGACGACGGTGCCGAGGGTGATGCCGCGCTCCCGTGCCCGGGCGGCGAGCAGCGCGGTCGTCCGCGCGGGCAGCTCGACGCGGATCTGCGCCGGTGCGACCGGTCCTGGCGTCGCGGGCGACTCCACCAGCCGGGTCGGCCCGTCCACGCCGGCGAGCGCGGTGCGCCAGGCGGCGCGGGCGGCGTCCCGGTCGGCGCCGGCGATCCGCCGCAGGTAGCGGCGGTAGGGGGCGACGGGCGGCAGCGGCGGCGGGTTGTCGCCGTACAGGGCGAGCAGTTCGCGGTGCAGGACGGGCAGGGACCAGCCGTCGGCGACGATGTGGTGGAAGGTCAGCACGAGCCGGCTGCGGTCCTCGCCGAGCCGGATGAGCGCGCAGCGCAGCAGCGGCGGGCGGGCGAGGTCGAAGGGCCGGGAGCGCTCGTCGTCGGCGACGGCGGCGGCGAGCGTGTCGCGGACGGCGCCGTCCTGCGCGGCGAGGTCGACCTCGTGCCAGGGCAGCCGGAGGCCGGCCGCGATGAGCTGGACGGGCCGGCCGCCGGGCGCCTGGCGGAAGCAGGCGCGCAGCGGCGCGTGCCGCTCCAGCAGTCGCCCGGCGGCCCGGCGCAGCAGGGCGCCGTCGACCGGGCCGGACAGCTCGACGACCTGCTGGACGACGTACGCGTCGTGCTCGGCGCCGTCGACCAGGGCGTGGAAGAAGAAGCCCTCCTGGAGCGGGCCGAGCGGCAGCGCCTCCTCGACGGTGAGGGCGGGTTCGGCGCCAGCGAGCGCGGCGACCTCCTCGGCGGTGGGCACGGGCCAGGGCGCGGTGCCGGCGGTGTCCTCGCCGGCGGCCCGGGCGACGGCGGCGAGTTCGGCGGCGGTGCGGTGCCGGAAGACGTCCCGCGAGGTCAGCTCCAGCCCGGCGCGGCGGGCGAGGACGAGGAAGCGCACGGCGAGGATGCTGTCGCCGCCGAGGGCGAAGAAGTCGTCGTCGGCGCCGACCGAGGGCACGCCGAGGGCGCGGGCGTACAGCTCGCACAGCAGCCGCTCGCGTGCGGTACCGGGCGGCCGGCCGGTGCTGCCCGCCCCGCGGGCCGGTACGGGCAGCGCGGCGGCGTCGAGCTTGCCGCTGGGGGTGACGGGCAGCCGGTGCAGGGGCACGAAGGCGGCCGGGACCATGTAGTCGGGCAGGTGCGCGGCGGCGTGCGTGCGCAGCGCCGCCATCAGGGCGCCGGTGTTGCGGAACGGCGCCGGGCGGTTGGCCGGCGGGTGGCCGCCGCCGGGGCGGTAGGCGGGGCCGGCCGGCGGGTCGCCGGCGGGGGCGAGGACCGCGTCGAGGCTGCCGTCGTCGGCGTCGCCGTTCCAGGTGAGGGCGGCCTGGTGGCCGTGCCGGGCGGCGGCCTCGTGCAGGGCCTCGGGGTCGATGCCGTAGGGCCCGGCGGCGGTGGTGCTGGCGTCGCCGAGGGCGGCGAGCGCGGCGAGGTCGGGGGCGAGCCGGGCGTTGGGGATGCCGGTCACCCGCAGCCGGCGCGGCCCGGCGCCGAGCAGTGCCTCCAGCGCGGCGAGCGAGCCGAGGTCGGCCCAGGCGGTCTCGGTCTCGGGCTCCGGCCCGGTCTCGGTCTCGGTCTCGGGCTCCGGCCCGGTCTCGGGCTCGGTCTCGGGTGCGGCGCCGGGTGCGGCGGGGCTCGTGCCCGGGCGCAGGACGACGTCGTAGCGGTAGCGGGTCAGTTCGTTGTGGTGGCTGCCGCGCTTGACGCGGATGTCGGCGGTCAGGCCGTCGAGGGTGGTGAAGTAGTCGGGGTCGAGGAGGAGTTCGCCCTCCCAGGCGACGGCCTGGTCCACGGCGGCGCGCAGCGCGTCCTTGCCGGCGGCGGGCTCGGGGCCCTCGTCCCGGGTGCGGGCCGTCTCGATCGCGGCGCTCAGGGTGCGCAGCAGCCGCAGGTTGCGGACGTCGCCGACGAAGAGGGCGCCGCCCGGTGCCAGCAGGGCGGCGGCGCCGCGCAGGACGCCGGTGAGGTAGTCGGCGCCGGGGAAGTACTGGACGACGGAGTTGACGACGATCGTGTCGAAGTAGCCCTCGGGCAGGCCCGTGAGGTCGTGCGCGGGCCGCTCCAGCAGGGTGACGCGGGCTGCGAGCGCGGGGTCGGCGGCGACGTGCGCGGACAGGGCGCGTACCGCCTGCGCGGACAGGTCGGTGCCCCAGTAGGCGTCGCAGTCCGGTGCGAGGCGGTTGAGCAGCAGGCCGCTGCCGGCGCCGATCTCCAGGACGCGGCGGGGCCGCAGGGCGCGGATCCGGTCGAGGGTGGCCTCGCGCCATTCGCGCATGTCGGGCAGCGGGATGGGCAGCCCGTCGTACATGCTGTTCCAGCCGGCGAGGTTCTCCTCGAAGTCCTCGGCGCCGGCGGCGGCGTAGAGCTGGTCGTGCAGGTCCTTCCAGCCGGCCACGCCGTTCTCGGGGGCGGCCTCGCCGTCGAGGGCGGGCACGACGTACGCGGCGAGCCGCCGCTCGCCGGGGCGGTCCTCGCGGACGACGACCGCGGCCTGGTCGACGGCCGGGTGGGAGCGCAGTACGGACTCGATCTCGCCGGGTTCGATGCGGAAGCCGCGGATCTTGACCTGGCTGTCGGCGCGGCCGTGGAACTCCAGCCGCCCGTCGGCCTTCCAGCGCACGAGGTCGCCGGTGCGGTAGAGCCGGCTGCCGGGTGCCCCGAAGGGGTCGGCGGTGAAGCGCTCGGCGGTCAGGGCGGGGCGGCCGAGGTAGCCGCGGGCCAGGCCGGCGCCGGCCAGGTACAGCTCGCCGACGACGCCGGCCGGCACCGGCCGCAGCCGCTCGTCGAGGACGTACGCCCGGGTCCCGGGGTCGGGGACGCCGATGGGGACGATGCTGCCGGGCGGGGTGCCGGGGTCGCACAGGCCGAGGGTGGAGTTGGTGGTGGCCTCGGTGGGGCCGTAGGCGTTGAACATCATCCGGCCGCGCGCGTACCTGCCGACGAGCTCGGGCGAGACGCGTTCGGTGCCGGCCAGCAGGGTCGCGGTGGGCGGCAGGTGGACGTCGTCGGGCAGGGCGGCGAGCAGCGCGGGCGGCAGGATCATGAAGGTGACGCCGTGCTCGCGGGCGTAGTCGGCCAGCGGCGCGCCGGGGAAGCGGCGGTCGGCGGGCACGACGACGAGCCGGCCGCCGGAGAGCAGGCCGAGGCACAGGTCCCAGAAGGCCACGTCGAAGCTGGGCGAGGCGAACTGCAGGACCCTGCTGTGCGGTCCGACGCCGAAGCGTGCGCGCTGGGTCGCGACGAGCTTGGCGACGCCGGCGTGGGTGAGGACGGTGCCCTTGGGGCGGCCGGTGGAGCCGGAGGTGTAGATGACGTACGCGGCGTGCGCGGTGGTCAGGGCGCGGGCGGTGCCGGGCGGGCGGTCGGGCAGGGCGGCGAGTGCGGCCCGGGTCGCGGGGTCGTCGAGGACCAGCGTTTCGGTGCCCGGGGGCAGGTCGGGGGCGGTCTGCGCGGTGGTGACCAGGCACACGGGGGCCGCGTCGGCGAGCATGTACGCGATGCGGTCGGCCGGGTAGTCGGTGTCGACGGGCAGGTACGCGGCGCCGGCCAGCAGGACGGCCACCTGGGTGACGATCATGTCGGCCGAGCGGGGCACGGCGAGCGCCACGACGGTCTCGGGCCCGGCGCCGCGGGCGACCAGGGCGTGCGCCAACCGGGCGGCGCGGGCGGACAGTTCGGCGTAGGTCAGGCACTCGTCGCCGTGGACGAGGGCCACCTCGTGCGGGCGGGCGGCGACCTGGTCGGCGAACATCTGCGGCCAGGTGCGCGCGGGCACGTCGTGCGCGGTGTCGTTCCAGTCGGCCAGGACGCGCCGCCGCTCGTCGTCGCCGAGCAGTTCCAGGTCGGCGACGGGGGTGGCGGGGCGGGCGAGGGCGTCGGCGAGGAGGGTGCGGTAGTGGCCGAGGACGCGGTCGACGGTGCCGGGGTCGAGCAGGTCGGCGCGGTAGTCGGCCCGCAGGTGCCCGTCGGCGGCGGACAGGGCGAGGTCCAGCGGGCCGCCGCCGTCCCAGGGGGCGGCGCCGAAGCCGGTGCTGCACAGCAGGCCGCCGCCGCGGGTGGGCGCGGGGGCGAGCAGCCGCAGCAGGCCGGCGGCCGGCAGCCGGTGGGCGGCGGCCTGCGCGCGGGCCTCGGCCACCTGCCGGCGCAGCCGGTCGAAGGGTGTGCCGCCGTCCACGGCGACGCGCAGCGGCAGGCCGTCGTGAGCGACCGTCACCTCGGGTGCGGCGCCGCTGCCGCCGTAGCGGTGCAGCAGGGCGACGAAGGCGGCGAGCAGCGTGGTGTCGTCGGCGTCCGCGGCCGGCGGGGCGGTCCGGACGGCGAGCGGTGGCGTGTCCGACGGGCGGGCGGGGTACGGGTGGTCGAGCGGCAGCGGGGCCTCGGGAGCCGGTGCGGCGAACCGCTCCCGCCAGTAGTCCTCGGCGGTCGCGGCCGGCTCCGTCACAGGCGCGGCCGGTGAGGGGGCGGAAGAGGGTGCGGAAGAACGCTCGTTGCCCGACACAGCTGCCCGTGCCTCCCGTTGGCGGTGGGGTGACGGCTCCGCGCAGCCGCAGAACCGCTCGCATACTAAGGTAAGGGTTACCTTAGTTGAAAGGGCCTCACGGGGTGCGCCGCACCAGGAGCCGGGAAGTGAGGTTAAGCTCACCTAACCTGTTGTCCGGGCCGCCCGCGCGGCCCGCCCGTCCGCGCAGGGAGACCGGCACGTGGCTCAAGCGGCTCAAGTGGCCCCCGGGAAGAGGCTTCGCACCACGGTGCTGGTGACCGGGGTCGTCGCCCTCCTCGTCCTGCTGTCCCTGCTGTCCGTGGCCCTGGGCGCGCTCAGCATCCCGCTGGACCAGGTCGTCCGCTCCGTCCTCGGCCGTCCGCCGAGCCACCTGGTGGACAACGTCATCTGGTCGGTACGGGTGCCGCGCACGCTCACCGGCCTGGCCACGGGGGCGGCGCTGGGCCTGTCCGGCGCGCTGATGCAGGCGCTCACCCGCAACCCGCTGGCCGATCCCGGCATCCTCGGGGTCAGCGCCGGGGCGTCCTTCGCGATCGTGCTGGCGGTGGCGGTCTTCGGGGTCGCCTCGCTCTACGGCTATGTGTGGTTCGCCTTCGGCGGGGCCCTGGTCGCCAGCGTCCTGGTCTTCCTGCTCGGGCGGCTCGGCCGGTCCGGGGCGACCCCGGTCAAGCTGGCGCTGGCCGGAGTGGGCGTCACCTCGCTGCTGTCGTCGCTGACCAGCGCCGTGGTGCTCACCGACCAGGACGCGCTGGACCGCTACCGCTTCTGGTCGGCCGGCACGCTGGCCGACGTGGACGGCGGCGACCTGCTGCGGGTCGCGCCCTTCCTCGCCGTCGGCGCCGTGCTGGCACTGACCTGCGCGCCGATGCTCAACAGCCTGGCCCTCGGCGACGACGTGGCCGCCTCGCTGGGGCGGCGGCCCGGGCTCATCCGGCTCCAGGGCGTCACCGCGGTCATGCTGCTGACCGGCGCGTCGGTCGCCGTCATCGGCCCGGTGGTCTTCCTTGGCCTGGTCGTCCCGCACATGGCCCGGGTGCTCGCCGGATACGCCGGGATCGGACCTGACCACCGCTGGCTGCTGCCGCTGTCGGCGGCGCTCGCGCCCGTGCTGCTGCTGTCCGCCGACATCCTGGGGCGGATGGTGGAGCGCCCCACCGAGATCCAGGCGGGCGTGCTGGTGGCCTTCCTCGGCGGGCCGTTCTTCATCGTCCTGGTCCGCCGCCGCAAGCTCGCGGAGGTGTGACCCGTGGCCCTTTCCCCCTCCCCCGGCCTCCGGCGTGCCGCGGTGCTGCGCGACCGGCCCTACCGGCTGGCCGTGCCGCCGGTCTCCGGGATGCTGCGCCCGCGCCTGGTGCTGACCGGTGTGCTGGTGGCCGTCGGCGCCTTCGGGCTGTTCTGCTGGGGCCTGGCCCTCGGCGACTACCCGGTGTCGCTCCCCGATGTCGTCAAGGCCCTGGCCGGCACGGGCGACCCGGGCACCCTGGCAGTCGTGCGGGACCTGCGGCTGCCGCGCGCCCTGACCGGGCTGCTGGTCGGCGTCGCCTTCGGCGTCTCCGGCGCGGTCTTCCAGACCATGACCCGCAACCCGCTGGCCAGCCCCGACATGATCGGGCTCACCGAGGGCGCCGGGACGGCGGTGGTCGCGGCGCTGGTCCTCGGCTGGACGGGGGGCCTCGGCCTGTCGACGCTGGGCCTGCTCGGGGCGCTCGCGACCGCGCTGCTGGTCTACGCGCTGGCGTGGAAGGGTGGGGCCACCGGCTACCGCATCATCCTGGTGGGCATCGGCGTGTCGTGGATCTGCACCAGCGCCACCGACTTCCTCGTCGCCCGCGGCAACCGCTTCGAGGCGCAGGAGGCGATGGGCTGGCTCGTCGGCAACCTCAACGGCCGCACCTGGGGCCAGGTGGACTCCCTCGCCGTCGCGCTCGCGGTGCTGCTGCCGGTCACGCTGGCGATGGGCCGCTGGATGCGCACGCTCCAGCTCGGCGACGACGTGGCCGCCGGGCTCGGCACCCCGGTCCAGCCGGTGCGGCTCGCCCTGCTGCTGGCGGCGGTGGGGCTGGTCGCCTTCGGCACGGCGGCGGCGGGGCCGGTGGCCTTCGTGGCGCTGGCGTCCCCGCAGATCGCCCAGCGGCTGGCCGGCACCTCGGCGCCGCCGCCGCTCGTCTCCGGTCTCACCGGCGCGTTCGTCGTCCTCGGCTCCGACCTCGTGGCACGCGAGGCGATCCCGGGCACCGAACTGCCGGTCGGGATCGTCACCGGCGCCCTGGGCGCGCCGGTCCTGCTGTGGCTGCTCATCCGCGCCAACCGCGCGGGCTCTGGAGGCTGATCCCATGTCGACCACCGACTCCCGCGTCCCCCGCCCCGCCGCCGGCGCGCCGCACAAACCGCCGACCGGGCCGCGGCTGGAGGCCCGGGGGCTCCAGCTGGCCTACGACGGCCGCACGGTGGTGGCGGACCTGGACCTCGCGGTGCCGACCGGCCGGATCACCGCCGTGGTCGGCGCCAACGCGTGCGGCAAGTCGACGCTGCTGCGCGCCCTGGCCCGGCTGCTCGCCCCGCGCGGCGGCGCGGTCGAGCTGGACGGCGCCGCGCTGCGCTCGCTGCCCACCCGCGAGCTGGCCCGCAAGCTCGGCATCCTGCCGCAGACGCCGGTGGCGCCCGAGGGGCTGACGGTCGGCGACCTGGTGGGCCGCGGCCGGGCCCCGCACCAGACGTGGTGGCGGCAGTGGTCGGCGGCCGACGAGGAGGCGGTGCGGGCGGCGCTCGCGGCCACCAGCATGACCGAGCTGGTGGACCGGCCGGTGGACGAGCTGTCCGGCGGCCAGCGGCAGCGCGCGTGGATCGCGATGGCCGTCGCGCAGGGCACCCCGGTGCTGCTGCTGGACGAGCCGACGACGTATCTCGACCTCGCCCACCAGATCGACGTGCTGGACCTGATCACCGACCTCAACCGGCGCGAGGGCCGCACGGTGGTGATGGTGCTGCACGACCTCAACCAGGCGTGCCGGTACGCCGACCACGTCGTGGCGATGAAGGCCGGCCGGATCGTCGCCGAGGGCCCGCCGGCCGAGGTGGTCACCGAGGCCACCGTCGAGGACGTCTTCGGCCTGCGCTGCCGGGTCGTCCCCGACCCGGTCAGCGGCACCCCGCTGGTCATCCCGCTGGGCCGGCACCACGGCGACACCGGCGGGCCCGCCGACGCCGGCTGACGGCGCGTCCGCGGGCCCGGGACCCCCGCGATGTCACGGACGGGACGTCAGATACCCGCCCATGGTGCGGAAGTAGTCGGCCGCCGCGTGCTCGGCGCCGTCCTCGGTGCGCACCCGGCGCACCAGCAGCCCCTTGCCGCGCCCGGAGTACGCCTGCGCGCCCGCCACGACCACCACGCCGTCGCCCTCGCGGATGAAGATCCGGCCCGGCGTGCCGCCGTAGCGGCCCTCGGAGACCGCGGCCGAGACGATCCGCAGCCGCTCCCCGCGGTGGAAGGCGTACGCGTTCGGGTAGGGGTCGGACTGGGCGCGCACCAGGCGCTCCAGGCGCTCGGCGGGCCAGGTCCAGTCGATACGGCTGTCCTCGGCGGCCCGCTTGTGGAAGAAGCTGGCACGGGCCGGGTCCTGCGGTATCCACTGCCCGGCGTCGCGGCCCGAGGCGATCAGGTCCAGCGACTCGTGGACCAGCGGCGCGATGAGGTCCACGGTGCGGTGGAAGAGGTCGGTGGCGGTGTCGTGCGGCCCGACCGGCACCGAGCGCTGGACGAGGATGTCGCCGGCGTCCAGGCGCTCGGTCATCCGGTGCGAGGTCACCCCGACGCGCTCCTCGCCGTTGATCAGCGCCCAGATGATCGGGGAGAAGCCGGCGTAGGCGGGCAGCAGCGAGTCGTGGATGTTCAGGGTGCCGTGCGGCGGGAGGTCGTACAGCTCGGGCGGCAGCCAGGTGCGCCAGTTGTTGGCCACGATGATGTCCGGCTGCGCCTCCTTCACGGCGGCCAGCACCTCGGCGTCGTCGGGGCGGTTGCGCAGCAGGACCGGGACACCGTGCTTGGTGGCGAGCTCGGCGACGTTGTCGTCCCAGATCCGCTCGTAGGCGTGCTCGCTCCTGGGGTGGGTGAGGACGAGGACCACCTCGTGCTCGGAGTCCAGCAGCGCCTGCAGCGTGCGGTGACCCCAGGTCTGGTAACCGAGCATGACGACCCTCATGACAGTCCTTCCCTCCAACGGCTCCATTGCTAGGTAAGGCTTACCTTATCTAGCATGACCCTGCCTGAGGGAGGCGATACTGAAGTGAAGTCACCGCACATGGGTTCCGACGTCGTCCACGACATCCTCGGAGTCGGCTTCGGCCCGTCAAATCTCGCTCTGTCCATAGCAGTTGAGGAGTACAACGCGGGGCTCGCGGCAGACCGCCGTCTCGACGCGCTCTTCCTGGAGCGCCAGCCGGGCTTCGGCTGGCACCGGGGGATGCTGATCGACGACGCGACGATGCAGGTGTCCTTTCTCAAGGACCTCGTCACGCTGCGCAACCCCACCAGCGACTACAGCTTCCTGTGCTTCCTGCGGGAACGCGGCAGGCTGATCGACTTCCTGAACCAGAAGACGCTCTTCCCGCTGCGGATGGAGTTCCACGAGTATTTCGAGTGGGCCGCCGCACGGGTCGGGCACCTGGTGTCGTACGGCTGCGAGGTGACCGGGGTGGTCCCGGTGCGCGGCGAGGACGGGCGGGTGAGCTGCTTCGACGTCACGAGCCGGCGGGCCGGCGGCCCCGGAGGGACCGTCACCCACCGGGCCCGCAACATCAGCGTGGCCGCGGGCCTGGAGCCGCACATACCGCCGGGCCTGGAACCGGCCGAACGCGTGTGGCACAACAGCGAGCTGATCCCCCGTGCCGCCGCGCTCGCCGCCGAGGGCGCGCCCGTGCGGCGGGTCGTGGTGCTCGGCGCCGGGCAGAGCGCGGCGGAGGCGGTGGACTACCTGCACCGCACCTTCCCCGACGCCGAGGTGTGCTCGGTCTTCACCAAGTACGGCTACACCCCGGCCGACGACAGCCCGTTCGCCAACCGCATCTTCGACCCCGAGGCGGTGGACGTGTACTTCTCCGCGCCGTCCGAGGTCAAGCAGTCGCTGCTGGACTACCACCGCTCCACCAACTACTCGGTGGTCGACATGGACCTCATCGAGTCGCTGTACGCCACCGCCTACCGGCAGAAGGTGGCCGGCCGCGAACGGCTGCGGTTCCTGAACGTCTCCCGCATCCGGGCGGTCGAGCAGGGCGCGGGCGGCAGCCTCGACGTCACCGTGGAGTTCCTGCCCACCGGCGAGCGGCAGGTGCTGGCGGCCGATGTGCTGGTGCTCGCCACCGGCTACCGGCCCCGCGACCTGTCGGCGCTGCTCGGCGAGGCCGCGAAGCTGTGCCTGCGCACCGACGGGGACGCGATCCGGGTCGGCCGCGACCACCGGGTCGAGACGGTCCCGGAGGTGACCGCGGGCATCTACCTCCAGGGCGGCACCGAGCACACCCACGGGCTGACCAGCACGCTGCTGTCGACGGTCGCGGTCAGGGCCGAGGAGATCCACCGGTCGGTGCTGGCCGGCCGGGCGGCGGCCTGACGGCCCGGCAGCGGGGCCGGCCGCTCAGCAGCGCAGCGCCGAGCGTCCGGCCCGCCAGGCGTCCAGCAGCCGGGCCGACAGCCGGTCCTCCAGGAAGGTCGTGGCGTCCGCGCCGAAGGCGACGTCCGGGGCCAGGGCGGGCTCGGCGGACAGCAGGCCGTCGACGACCTGGTGGCGTACGACCTGCTCGTGGACGGCGTCGGCCTCCACGTGCTCGTCGTAGAAGCGCTGCGCCGCGGGCCCCGCGCCCGCCTTGCGCAGGCCCGTCGCGAGCCGGCGGGAGCCGGGCGAGGAGGTGACCTCGACCCATGCGAAGTGGCCGACGAGGGCGCCGCGCAGGGCGCGGTGCAGGCCCAGCAGCGACATCAGGTTGACCACGGCCAGCATCTCGGCCGGCGACCGGTCCAGGTAGCGGCCGTAGGCGGTGTCCAGGCCGAGGTCGGCCATCAGGTCGGCGAAGAGCCGGGCGTGCACCTGGTCGGCGCGGCCGGCGCCGAACTCGTCGTACTCGATCGCGGCCATCGCCGCCTTCGCCTGGCCGTGCAGCCGCGGCAGCACCCAGGCGTGCGGATCGGCCTCCTTGAGGTGGTAGAGCGAGCGCAGTGCGGCGTACTGGCGGAACTGCTCCAGGTCGCCGTGCCGTTGCAGGTGGTGGGCGACCGAGGCCGAGTGGTCCGCGGGCTCCACGAGCAGTTCGGCGAAGACCTCGGCGGGGCGGCGCGGGCCGGGTACGTCGCGGCGCAGGGCGGTCAGGAAGCGGTCCTCCAGCGCGGCGCGGACGGCCAGCAGCCCGGGGTCCCACTCGCGGTCGTCGGCGACGCCCGCGAAGCCGCGGTAGTGCAGCTCGTACAGGACGTAGAGGGCGAGCTGGAGGTCGTCGCCGTACGGTTCCGCGCCGGCCGCGTGCTGCCGCAGGGCGGGATCGGCGTCGCGGGCGGTGCGCAGGGCGTGCAGGACGCCGCGGGAGAGCGGCCCGCGGGGCGCCGGGAGGGCGGGGCCCGCGGGGTCCGGCGCGGGGTGCGGGTGGCTGCCGGGTTGCCGGGTCGTCGCGGTCACCGCGTGCCGTCCTTCCTCCGGCCCCGGTGGGGCGCGGGTGTCCGTGCGTGGGCCGTCCGCCCGGGAATTCTCACCTGGTGCCGTCCTTCTCCTGCGGGCCGCCGTGCCCGGCCGGCCGTTCACGGGCGCGGTGGCTGGTGTCGCACCAGGGGTACGTGGCGCTGCGCCGGCAGGTGCAGATCGCGACGGCGAAGCGCCGCGAGACGGACACGGTGCCGTCCTCCGCGACGACCTCGACCGGCCCCTGCACGACGACGGGCCCGCCGGGCTCGACAGTGACCCGGCGCGGCGGCTGCGCCCGCGGCCCGGCGGCGTCCTCGGTGGCCTCGGCGGCCTCGGTTTCATGGGCGTTCTGCACGGATCACCACCAGCTCCTCCTGGTCGTCGCCCGGCGCCATCAGGCCGCGGCCCCGCAGCCAGGGCAGCCGGGAGCGCAGCACCGGGCCGAGCGGCACCCGGGCGCGGGCGTGGACCCCGGCGGACAGGCCGAGGCCGGTCAGCAGGTCCACGGTGCGCTGCGGGCCGCACAGCCCGGAGTGCACCATCAGCAGCACGCCCCGGGGGCGCAGCAGTTCCGCGGAGGCGGCGCACAGCGAGTCCACGACCTGCCGGCCGTCGATCCCGGCGTCCCAGGCGCGGGCCGCGCGGTGCGCCGTCCCGGCCCGCCCGGCGGGCGGCGCGGGGACGTAGGGCGGGTTGCTCAGCACCAGGTCGTACGCCCGGCCGGCCGCGGGGCCGCCGGGGCGGCAGATGTCGCGCCGGTGCACCTCGATGCGGTGGCCGGCGCGCAGCGCGTTGAGGCGCGCGGCGGCCAGCGCCCGCCAGGAGACGTCCACGGCCTCGACCCGGCCGCCGAGCCGGGCCGCGTACAGGGCGAGCGCCCCGCTGCCGGTGCCGACGTCGAGCACGTCGCTGCCGGGCACGACCTCGCGGCACAGCGCGGCGGCGAGCAGCGCGGTGTCGGCCTGCGGCCGGTAGACGCCCGGCAGGCGCCACACCCGGTCCAGCGGGGGCGGCGGCGCGAGCGGCGCGGACTCGGCGGTGCCGGTTCGCGGCGGGGCTCCTCGCAGCACGGCGGCTCCTCTCGGTTCGGGCGGCGGGGTCTGCGGCGGCGCCGGGTCCGGCCCGGCCCGGCGGCGGGTGGTCAGCCGCTCGGGGGGTAGGGGGCGCCGCGCAGCACCCGCGCCAGGTGCGCGGTGTTGGCCGCGAGGGTGGCCGTCGCGGTCGCGACGGGGTCGGGGGTGGCGTCCAGGTCCTGGTAGTCGGTGCCGTGCATGGCCTCGCCGACCCAGTAGGCGACGGCGCCCGGCGCCAGCGAGAAGCCGACGTCGTTGAGGCCCTGGTAGAGGTCGGCGCTGACCTTGTGGGCGCCGTCCTCGTTGCCGACGACGGCGACCGCGGCGACCTTCCCGGACGTCGCCATCCGGCCCTGGTCGTCGGTCTCGGACAGTTCGGCGTCCAGGCGTTCCAGGACGCGCTGGGCGACGCTGCACGGGTGGCCCAGCCAGATCGGGGTGGACAGGATCAGGATGTCGGCGGCGAGCATCCTGGCCCGGATCCGCGGCCAGGCGTCGCCGTCGCCGGCGTCGGTCACCACGCCGGGCTTGACGTCGTGGTCGGCGATGCGGACCACCTCGCCGGTGACACGGTGCTCGCCCAGCGCCTGGAGCACCTGCTCGGCCAGCAGCTGCGAGCTGGAGCGGGCGGGGCTCGGCTTCAGTGTGCATACCAGGGCAAGAGCCCGCAATTCGTCCTCGTCGCTCATACTGCGCGGGTAACCCCGATACCGCGGACGAAACCTGCCGGTCACCGGGTGCGGACCCGAAGCCGCAGGTCAGTCCCCCTCGACCAGGACCCGGACGGTCCGCACCGAGGTGTCGGAGGCGTCCGGCACCGACATGCCGGCCTCGACGCCCGAGCGCAGGTAGTCCACGACGGCGGCGTTCAGCCGCTCGCCGGGCAGCGCGGCCGGGATGCCCGGCGGGTAGGGGGTGAGCATCTCCGCGGCGATCCGGCCCACGGCGTCCTTGCAGGGCACCTGCTCGATCCGGCCGAAGAACGCGTCCCGCGGCAGCACGACCTGCTCCAGCCGCAGCTCCTCGGGGTCGGGCACGGCGACCCGGGCCGCCGGCCGCAGGTCGGCCGCGTGGCCGGCGAGGTCGCGCAGCGCCGCGACCAGCCGCCCGGTGGTGTCCTCGTCGTCGGCGTGGGTGAGCTGGGCGCTGATCCGCCGGTGGTCGGCGACATGCAGGTTGACGCGGTGGTGCTCGCGCAGCCGGTCGGCGGCGGCGTAGCCGCTGACGCCGAGCCCGGTGAGGTCGACGAAGACCTGGAGCGGGTCCATGTCGGCGGCGCGGCCGGGCCCGCAGAAGTCGTCGCGGCCGTTGACGTGCATCCCGTCGATGCCGTCGATCGCGGCCCTGGTGCGGTGGGCGAGCGCGAGGGCGCGGTCGAAGAGTTCCCGGCCGTGCTGGGCTATCTGCCGCCGCCAGCCGTCCATCCCGGCGTAGAGCAGCACCGAGGGGCTGGTGCTGCCGAGCAGGTCGGCGCGGGAGGCCAGGATCTCGGCGGTGACCCGGCCGCCCTGGAGGTGGAAGACCGAGCCCTGCTCCAGGCCCGAGCCCATCTTGTGCACCGACGTCACGCACACGTCCGCGCCGGCGTCCATGGCCCAGGCCGGCAGGTCGGGGTGGAAGGGCAGATGGGCGCCCCACGCCTCGTCGACGATGCAGGGCAGGTCGCGCGCGTGGCACACCTCGGCGACGGCCGCGAGGTCGGCGCAGGTGCCGTACGGGGTCGGGCTGGTGACCAGGGCGCCGCGCGCGTCGGGGTGCTCGGCGAGCCGGGCGGCGAACGCGCCGGGGCTCGGCGGGTGGGCCAGGTGCCGCTCGGGGTCCCACTGCGGGTCCACCCAGATGGGGCGGATGCCGGCGAGGATCAGCCCGGCGATCACCGACTTGTGGGCGTCCCGCCCCACCAGCAGCTTCTCGTGCGGCCCGGCGACCGACAGCATCGCGGCCTTGACCGACAGCGAGCTGCCGCAGGTGGAGAAGAAGGTGTGCTCGGCGCCGACCGCGTCGGCCATCAGCTCCTGGGCGCGCTCCAGCACCCGGCCGCGCGAGAGCCGGTCGTCGAGCCCGGCGACGGCGAGCATGTCGGCGGCGAAGACCGCCTCGCCCAGCACCTCGCGCACCCGGGGGTCGGCGCCGCGGCCCTGCTTGTGCCCGGGCGGGGTGAACGGCAGCTGCCCGTCGGCGTGGTAGGCGGCGAGCGCGTCGAGTACGGGTGCCTGGGAGTGGTCCATAGCGGGCGGATGCCCCCGGCGGCGGCGCGCTACGCCCGGCGTTCCCCGGATGGCGGGCACCCGGGCGGGTGCGGGGGCGGGCGATGGCGGCCGGGCGCGGGCGGGTGCGCGGGCGATGCATGTGCGGGCCCGGAGCGGGCAGCCGCAGGCCACACCGCTTTCTGGCACAGGAGGGAATGCGTGGCCATGAGTGACGAGACGATGGGCGACGAGGTCTACCAGCCCGAGGGCGACGAGGACGAGGAGCAGGCGGACGCCGCCCCGCTGGACATGGAGGACGCGCTCGGCGAGGACGACTACGACGCCACGCTCGACAAGGGCTACTCGCCCCCCGAGCGGCCGTACGCCGTGGACGACGCCGGCACCACCGCCGAGGAGCAGCGCGAGGGCGAGCGGCTCGACGACCGGCTGGCCCGCGAGGTCCCGGACGTGGCGCCGGAGGGCGGCGACGGCATCGGCGACTCCTCCGACACGCAAGGCGAGCCGCTCGACCCGGAGGCGGGCGACGAGCGCGCCGGCCGGCTGGTCGCACCCGACCAGGGCACGGACCGGCCGATCCGGGACGCGGGCGTCGCCGAGGACGTCGGGGTGGACGGCGCGGCGGCCGGCGCCGAGGAGGCGGCGGTGCATGTGACGGACGACCCGGAGGGCCCGGCGGGCGGTGCGGACCGGGAATGAGCGGGCGCGGGCGGGGCGGCGGCGCGCCGGGCGCGCGGGACGGACGAGAGGTGGAGCCGGTGGGGTCGCGGGCGCGGGACATGGCGGGGCGGACGGTGGTGGTCACCGGTGCCAGCGGCGGCATCGGGCGGGCGACGGCGCGGGAGTTCGCCCGCCGCGGGGCGCGGATCGGGCTGCTCGCCCGGGGCCGCGCCGGTCTTGAGGCCGCCGCGCGCGAGGTGCGCGAGCTCGGCGGCGAGGCGCTGGTGGTGCCCACCGACGTCAGCGACCACCGCGCGGTCACGGCCGCCGCCGACGCGGTGGAGCGGGAGTTCGGGCCGTTGGAGGTGTGGGTGAACGTCGCCTTCACCTCCGTCTTCGCGCAGTTCACCGACATCGCGCCGGAGGAGTTCCAGCGGGTCACCGATGTGGCGTACCTGGGCTACGTCAACGGCACGCGGGAGGCGCTGGCCCGGATGATCCCGCGCGACCGGGGCACGGTGGTGCAGGTCGGCTCCGCGCTCGGGGAGCGGTCCATCCCGCTCCAGTCGGCCTACTGCGGGGCCAAGCACGCCGTCAACGGCTTCACCTCGTCGGTGCGCACCGAGCTGATGCACCGCGGGAGCGGCGTGCGTGTGACGGTGGTGCAGATGCCGGCGGTCAACACCCCGCAGTTCTCGTGGGTGCTGACCCGGCTGCCGCGGCACCCGCAGCCGGTGCCGCCGATCTACCAGCCCGAGGTGGCCGCGCGTGCCGTGGTGTACGCGGCGGCGCACCCGGGGCGCAAGCAGTTCTACGTCGGCGCGTCCACGGTGGCGACGATCCTGGGCAACCGGGTCGCGGCCGGGCTGCTGGACCGCTACCTGGCACGTACCGGGTACGACGCGCAGCAGACCGCCGAGCCGACCGCGGCGGGCCGGCCGCACAACCTGTGGCAGCCGCTGGACCGCGCCGGCGGCGAGGACTTCGGGGCGCACGGCGCCTTCGACGACCGGTCGCACCCGCGCTCGCCGCAGACCCGGCTGGCCCGGCACACCGGCGCGGTGGTCGCGGCCACGGCCGCCGCGGGCCTCGCGGTGGCCGTGGCCGTCGCGGGACGGCGCAGGTCATAGGGCACAGGCCGGTCGCGGGCGGCGCGCGGGCAGGCCGCGGGGGGGCTCAGCCCTGGAGCGCGGGCAGCACCTGGGTGCGGTAGGCGTCGAAGAACTGCCGCTGGTCCGGGCCGATCTGGGCGACGTACACCTCGTCGAAGTCCGCCTCCTCGTACGCGCGGATCGCCTTCACATGCTCCTGCGGGTCGTCGCCGAAGGTGCCGGCGGCCTCGGTCATCTCCCGGGTGACCAGGGTGGCGGCCTGCTCGATGTGCTCGGGGGTGGGCAGCACCTGGGCCAGCTCGCCGGGCAGCTGCTCATTGGGCCACAGCCGGTGCACGGTGTCGATCGCGCGGTCGCGGTCGGTGTCCCAGCACACCTTCAGGCCGCCGACGACGGGCTTGTCGCCCCCGCCGCCGCGCCGGAAGCTGCCGACGAGGTCGGCGTCGGGCTGCATCGTCACGAAGCCGTCGCCGATCCGCCCGGCGAGCGCCGCCGACAGCGGTCCGAAACCGGACACGTACAGCGGCGGCGGCTGGTCGGGCAGGGTGTAGAGGCGGGCGTTCTCCACGGTGTAGTGCGGGCCGCGGTGGGTGACGCGCTCGCCGGTGAAGAGCTTGCGGATGACCTGGACGGCCTCCCCCAGCATCTGCATACGCGCGGGTGCGTCGGGCCAGGCGCCGCCGACGACGTGCTCGTTGAGGGCCTCGCCGGTGCCGATGCCGAAGCGGAAGCCGCCGTCGAGGAGGGTCGCGGAGGTGGCGGCGGCCTGCGCGTTGACCGCGGGGTGCATCCGCACGGTGGGGCAGGTCACCAGCGTCGTCACCGGCAGCGAGGTGACCTGGGACAGCGCGCCGATCACCGCCCACACGAAGCCGCTCTGGCCCTGCCGGTCGTTCCACGGGTGGTAGTGGTCGGAGACCGCCAGTGCCGTGAAGCCCGCCTGCTCGGCCATGCGCGCCTGCTCCAGCAGCTCGCGCGGGGTGAACTCCTCGCAGGACAGGAAATAGCCGTACCGCGTCATATGCGCCTCCCTCGGTGCTCCCCTGCGGGTGCCCGGCCCGGCCGGGCCCATGCGTGGCCCGCGCCCGGCCGGTGGCGGTGCGGGGCGGCGGTGCGGGGCCGTCCGCGGCGGGCACGGGTGCGGGCATAGGGCGGCGGGGACCGGGCACCCGATGCGGGGAGCGGGGCCACGCAACCGGGAAGGCCAGGCATGAGCACTGTCGAGCGGTTCACCTCCTCTTCCGCGCCGGACGCCGGTGCGCCGGACGTCGCAGCGTTGGACGTCGCGGCGCTGGAGGAGGCGCTGCGCGCCGAGGTCGAGGGGGAGGTGCGCTTCGACCCGGGGAGCCGCGGCGCGTACGCCACGGACGGCTCCAACTACCGGCAGGTCCCGATCGGCGTCGTCGTCCCGTACGGCGTCGAGGCGGGCGCGGCGGCGGTGGCGGTGTGCGCCCGGTTCGGCGCGCCGGTGCTCTCCCGCGGCGGCGGCACGAGCCTGGCCGGGCAGTGCACCAACACCGCGGTCGTGATCGACTGGACGAAATACTGCGACGGCCTGGTCTCCGTCGACCGCGAGGCCCGTACCTGCGTCGTCGAGCCCGGCATCGTGCTGGACGAGCTGAACCGCCAACTGGCCGCCTGCGGGCTGAAGTTCGGCCCCAAACCGTCCACCCACACGCACTGCACCATCGGCGGCATGATCGGCAACAACTCCTGCGGCGCCTCGGCGCAGGCGTACGGCAAGACCGTCGACAACGTGCGGCGGCTGGAGATCCTGACCTACGACGGGCTGCGCTGCTGGGTGGGCCGGACCTCGCCGCAGGAGTACGAGGCGATCACCGCGCAGGGCGACCGGCGGGCCGAGCTGTACACCGGGCTGCGGGCGATCGGCGACCGCTATCTGGCCGACATCCGCCGCGGCTACCCGAAGATCCCCCGCCGGGTGTCCGGCTACAACCTGGACGACCTGCTGCCGGAGAACGGCTTCCATGTCGCCCGCGGCCTGGTCGGCAGCGAGGGCACGCTGGTGACGGTGCTGCGCGCCGAGCTGGAGCTGGTGCCGGTGCCGGCCGCCGACGCGATGCTGATCCTCGGCTACCCCGACATATGCGCCGCCGCCGACGACGTACCGCGGATCCTGGAGCACAGCAGCCCGTCCCAGCTGGAGGGGCTGGACGACCGCATGGCGCAGCTGATGCGGGAGGAGGGCAGCCATCTGGAGTCGCTGCGGGCCTTCCCCGAGGGCGGCAGCTGGCTGCTGCTGCAGTTCACCGGCGACGACCGGCCCGCGGCCGACCGGCAGGCCGAGGAGCTGCTGCGGGCCCTGGGCCGCGACCGCGACGACCCGGCGGTGGCGCTGTCGGACGACACCGCGCGCGAGCAGCGCATGCTCAAGGCCCGCGAGGCGGGCCTGGGTGTCACCGCCCGCCCGCCGGACGAGCGCGAGACATGGGAGGGCTGGGAGGACTCCGCCGTCCCGCCGGACCGGCTCGGCGACTACCTGCGCGAGCTCAAGAAGCTCTTCGCGCGGTTCGGCTACGACCACCCGTCGCTCTACGGGCACTTCGGGCAGGGCTGCGTCCACACCCGGATCCCGTTCGGGCTGCGTACCGCCGAGGGCGTGGCGCGCTTCCACGACTTCCTGCGGGCCGCGGCCGACCTCGTCGTCTCCTACGGCGGTTCGCTGTCGGGCGAGCACGGCGACGGGCAGGCCCGCGGCGAGCTGCTGCGCACCATGTACGGCGACCGGCTGGTGGGCGCCTTCGGCGAGCTGAAGGCGCTGCTCGACCCGGCCGACCGGATGAACCCGGGCAAGGTCGTCGCCCCGCACCCGGCGGACCGCGATCTGCGGCTGGGCGCCGACTGGCGTCCGCGCGACGACTCCGACGCCCGCTTCGGCTACCCGGACGACGACCACTCCTTCAACCAGGCCGTGCTGCGCTGCGTCGGCATCGGCAACTGCCGCAGCCACGAGGGCGGCGTGATGTGCCCCTCCTACCGGGCGACCGGCGAGGAGGAGCACTCCACGCGCGGCCGGGCCCGGCTGCTGTTCGAGATGATCGGCGGCCACGAGGACTCCCCCGTCACCGGCGGCTGGCGCTCGACGGAGGTCAGGGACGCCCTGGACCTGTGCCTGGCGTGCAAGGGCTGCAAGTCGGACTGCCCGGTGGGCGTCGACATGGCCACGTACAAGGCGGAGTTCCTGTCGCACCACTACGAGGGGCGGCTGCGGCCGGCCGCGCACTACGCGCTGGGCTGGCTGCCGGTGTGGGCCCGGGCAGCGCAGATCGCGCCGGGGGTGGTGAACGCTGGCCTGCGGGCGCCGGGGCTGGCCGGGATCGGCAAGCGCCTGGCGGGGGTCGCCGACCGGGACGCCCCGCTGTTCGCCGGGCAGTCGTTCCTGCGGTGGTGGCGCGAGCGCGGCACGCCCGAGCCGGAGCCGGGCGACCCGCGGGCGGTGGTGCTGTGGCCGGACACGTTCAGCACGTACTTCCACCCGTCGGTGGCCAGGTCCGCGGTGCGGGTGCTGGAGGACGCCGGCTTCCGGGTCGCGGTGCCCGGGGGGAACGTGTGCTGCGGGCTGACCTGGATCTCCACCGGGCAGCTGGACGTGGCGAAGCGGACGCTGCGGCACACCCTGGACGTGCTGCGGCCGTGGATCGAGGCCGGGACTCCGGTGGTGGGCCTGGAGCCGTCGTGCTCGGCGGTCTTCCGGGCCGACGCGCCCGAGCTGATGCCCGACGACCAGGACGTGCGGCGGCTCGCCGGGCAGTTCCTGACCTTCTCCGAGCTGCTGCTGCACAAGGCGCCCGCGCACTGGAAGCCGCCGGTGCTGACCCGGGCGGCGACCGTGCAGACCCACTGCCACCAGCACGCCGTCACCGGCTTCGACGCCGACCGCGAGCTGATGCGGCGGGCGGGCCTGGACGCCGACGTGCTGGACGCGGGCTGCTGCGGCCTGGCCGGCAACTTCGGCTTCGAACGCGGCCACCAGGAGCTCTCCTTGGCCATCGGCGAGCTGGGCGTGCTGCCCGCGGTGCGCGAGGCCGCGCCGGACGCGCTCGTGCTCGCCGACGGCTTCAGCTGCCGCACCCAGATCGAGCAGGGCGGCACCGGCCGGCGGGCGCTGCATGTGGCCGAGGCGCTGGCGATGGCGCTGGACGGCCCGGCGCCCGCCGACCGCCCGGAGAAGGCCGTGGACCGCCCCGGGCCGCCGAGCCCGGCCGCCGCCCGGCTGGTCACCGCCGGCGCGGCGCTGACCGCCGCCGGGGCCGCGGGCGGGCTGTACGCCCTGCTGCGCCGGCTGCGGCGCTGAGCGGCGGCCGTCCGTCACCCCCACTCCCCCGTACGGCGCGACGAGAGGAACTGCCCGTGTCGATCAAGGTGTCCGACTACGTACTGAACCGCCTGCGCGAATGGGACGTCGACCACGTCTTCGGCTACGCGGGCGACGGCATCAACGGCCTGCTCGCCGCGTGGGGCCGGGCCGGCAACAAGCCGCGCTTCGTCCAGGCGCGGCACGAGGAGATGGCCGCCTTCGAGGCGGTCGGCTACGCGAAGTTCTCCGGCAAGGTCGGGGTGTGCGCGGCGACCTCGGGCCCCGGCGCGATCCACCTGCTCAACGGCCTGTACGACGCCAAGCTCGACCACGTGCCGGTCGTCGCCATCGTCGGGCAGACCAACCGCAGCGCCATGGGCGGCAGTTACCAGCAGGAGGTGGACCTGGCGGCGCTGTACAAGGACGTCGCCTCGGAATTCTGCGAGACCGTCACCGTTCCCGAGCAGCTGCCGAACGTCCTGGACCGGGCGCTGCGCACCGCGTACGCGCGGCACACCGTCACCGCGGTGATCATCCCGGCCGATGTGCAGGAGCTGGAGTACAGCGCGCCCACGCACGCGTTCAAGATGGTGCCCTCCAGTCTCGGCGTCGGCCACTACGCGCCCGTGCCCTCGGACGAGGACCTGCACCACGCCGCCGAGGTGCTCAACGCCGGCGAGAAGGTGGCGATCCTGGTCGGGCAGGGGGCGCGCGGCGCCCGCAGCGAGATCGAGCACGCCGCGGACACGCTGGCGGCGGGCGTGGCCAAGGCGCTGCTGGGCAAGGACGTGCTGCCCGACGACCTGCCGTACGTCACCGGGTCGATCGGGCTGCTGGGCGCCCGCCCGTCGTACGAGATGATGCGGGACTGCGACACGCTGCTGGTGATGGGCTCCAGCTTCCCCTACACGCAGTTCCTGCCCGACTTCGGGCAGGCCCGGGCGGTGCAGATCGACGTCGATCCGTACATGATCGGGCTGCGCTACCCCTTCGAGGTCAACCTGGTGGGCGATGCGGCCGGCACGCTCAAGCGGCTGCTGCCGCAGCTGAAGGCGAAGAAGCACGGCAAGTGGCGCAGGACGATCGAGCAGAACACCTCCCGCTGGTGGGACGTGATGCAGCGGCGCGCGGCCGTGGACGCCGACCCGGTCAACCCCGAGTACGTCGTGCACGCGCTGGACGACCTGCTGCCGGAGAACGCCGTGCTCGCCGCCGACTCCGGCTCGGCCGCCAACTGGTACGCCCGGCACCTGCGGATGCGCGGCGCCATGCGCGGCTCGCTGTCCGGCACGCTGGCCACGATGGGGCCCGGCGTGCCGTACGTGATCGGCGCGAAGTTCGCGCACCCCGACCGGCCGGCGCTCGCGGTGGTCGGCGACGGGGCCATGCAGATGAACGGCATGGCCGAGCTGATCACCGCCTCGAAGTACTGGCGGGACTGGAGCGACCCGCGGCTGGTCGTGGCGGTCCTGAACAACCAGGACCTCAACCAGGTGACGTGGGAGATGCGGGCCATGGAGGGCGCCCCGCAGTTCGTGCCCTCGCAGTCCATCCCGGACGTGCGCTACGCCGACTTCGCCCGCTCGCTGGGCCTGGGCGGGGCGCGCGTGGAGGAGCCGGGCGGGGTGCGGGAAGCGTGGCAGAAGGCGCTGGCCGCGGACCGGCCGTTCGTCATCGACTTCCGCACCGACCCGGCCGTGCCGCCGATCCCGCCGCACGCGACCTGGGACCAGATCGAGGCGGCGGCCTCGGCGGTGGTGCACGGCGACGTGGACCGTACGGCGATGGTGCGGCAGGGCGTCAAGTCGAAGATCCAGGAGATGCTGCCGGGCCGCCGGCACCGCGACGACCGGCCGGGTGCCGGGGACGAGGGGTGAGTGCGGCCGGGGAGGGCGGCGCCGACCCGGGCGGGCCGCGGATCCGGGCGCTGCGGGCGGCGGTCCTCACCGTGCCCACCGAGGCGCCGGAGGCCGACGGCACCCTGGCCTGGGCGGAGACGACGCTGGTGGCCGTGCACGCCGAGGCCGCCGGCGTCACGGGCCTGGGCTGGACGTACGGCTCACCGGCCGCCGCGGCGGTGGTCGGCGCGCACCTCGCGCCGGCCGTCACCGGCCGGTCGGCGTGGGACGTGCCCGCGGCGAACGAGGCGATGACCCGGGCGGTGCGCAACGCCGCCCGCCCCGGTATCGCCGGCCATGCGATCTCGGCGGTCGACATCGCGCTGTGGGACCTCAAGGCCCGCCTGCTGGAGCTGCCCCTGGTGACCCTCCTCGGCGCGGCCCGCGACGAGGTGCCGGTCTACGGCAGCGGCGGCTTCACCACCTACGACGAGCAGCGGCAGGACCGGCAGCTGCGGGAGTGGACCGAGGGGGCCGGCATCCCCCGGGTGAAGATCAAGGTCGGCGAGTCCTGGGGCGCGGCCGAGCAGCGCGACCGGCGGCGGATCAGCGCGGCCCGCCGCTCCGCGGGCGACGCGGAGCTGTACGTGGACGCCAACGGCGGCTACACCGCCAAGCAGGCCGTACGGCTCGGCTCCCACCTCGACGCGGAGGGCGTCACCTGGTTCGAGGAGCCGGTCTCCTCCGACGACCTGCCGGACCTGGCCCGGGTACGGGACGCGGTGCGCGCCGACGTCACCGCCGGGGAGTACGGCTACACCCTGGCGTACTTCGAGCGGATGCTCGCGGCCGGCGCGGTGGACTGCCTCCAGGCGGACGTCACCCGCTGCGGCGGTGTCACGGTGTGGCTGAAGGCGGCGGCGCTGGCCGAGGCGCGCGGGGTGCAGATCTCCGGGCACTGCGCCCCGCACCTGCACGCGCACGCCGCGGCTGCGGTGCCCAACCTGCGCCACCTGGAGTGGTTCCACGACCACGTCCGTATCGAGCGCGACCTCTTCTCCGGCGCCCTCGACCCGGCCGGCGGCGCGGTCCGCCCGGGCCGGGACGGCGCGCCGGGGCACGGGATGGCGCTGCGGGCGGACGCCGCCGAGCGCTACCGGCGCAGCTGAGCGCCGGTCAGGGCCTGCTCCCCCCACCACGGCTTGAGCGCCCGCTCCCCCCGCGGCACGGCGGCGGGGCGGGCCTTTCGCCGCACCGGCGGGTGCGTCAGATCTGCCCGGCAAGCGCCAGCATCAGCCCGGCGATGCCGACCATCAGCCAGGCGACGTAGTCCCCCAGGTGCCCGGAGTGCAGCCGGCGCAGCGGCACGATCAGCCGCCGGTCGGCGAGCCGGGCGGCGCCCCGCAGCGCGCGCAGCGGCGGGCGGCTCGCGGGGCGTACCGCGGCCAGCGCGAGGACGCCGGCGAGGGCGACCGAGAGCAGGCCCAGCAGCACACCCGCGAGCGTCCAGGCGGCCCCGGGCGCGGGCCCGGGCGGCGGCGGGGCGGCGCCGGTGCCGACCTGGGCCAGATAGCCGGCGCGGTCGCCGAAGGCGACGGCCGCCGACGCCAGCGCCCGCCCCGCGGCGGGCCACAGGCCGAGGGCGAGCGCGCCCAGCAGCAGCGCCGCCGGCACCGCGGTCATGGTGCGCGGCACCCTGCGGTGCGGCTCGCGGACCTCGGGCTCCTCCCCCGAGCCGCTGGTCTCGACGTCGGAGGTGCTGGGCGCGGGGACGGGACCTGCGGCGTAGAAGATGCGCAGGCCCGCGCGCAGCACCGCGCCGCCGGTGAGGGCCGAGACCAGCACGTAGAGCGCGGGCAGCCAGCCGGCATGGCTCTCGGCGGCGTGCTCGGCGAGCGCCTTGCCCAGCGCGGTGCCGAACGGCGGCAGCCCGGCGAGCGCGAGGGCGCCGGCGAGGAAGAGCCCGCCGAGCAGCCGCGAGCCGCGTTCGGTGCCGTGCAGGCCGTACTCGTCGACCGAGCCGTGCCGGTCGAGCAGGACGCCGGTCAGGCCGAACAGCGCGGCTTTCACCCCGGCGTGCCCGGCGACGTACAGGGCGGTGCCGGCGGTCGCGTCGCCGCCGAGCAGGCTCAGGCCCAGCAGCCACAGCCCGGTGTGCGCGATGGTGGAGAAGGCCAGCATGCGCTTGAGGTGCCGCTGCTGCCAGCACATGACGGCGCCGGTGAGCGCGGTCAGCACGCCGAGGGTGCCGAGGGTGTGGGTGACGGCCGCGTGCGGGATGCCGCCGGGGCCGGCGAAGACGGTGAGGTAGACGCGCGCGGCGCCGTACAGCCCGAGTTCGACCATCACGCCGGACATCAGCATGCACACCGGGGTGGGCGCGACGGCGTGCGCGTCGGGCAGCCAGAAGTGGAAGGGCACGGTCGCGGACTTCACCAGCAGCCCGGTCAGGACCAGCACGAACGCGGTGACGGTGAGCATGTCGGTGCGGTGGCCGGCGAGCGCGGCGCCGATCTGCGCCATGCCCAGCTCGCCGGTGCGGGCGTAGAGCAGCCCGATGCCGAGCAGCGAGCAGTAGGCGGCCAGGGAGTTGACGGCGCCGAAGGTGAGGGCGCCGTGCAGCGGGCGCGGGTCCTCGATGCGGAAGCCCGTCAGGGCGTAGGCGACCACGCCCATGAGCTCGAAGAAGACGAACGCGTCGAACAGGTCGCCGGTGAGGGCGAAGCCGCACATGCCGGCCTCGAAGAGCAGCAGCAGCGCGGGGAAGGCGCCGCGGTGCCGGACGGGCGGCTCGTCGAAGTAGCGCCAGGAGTAGACCAGGACGGCCGCGACGAGGATCGCGACCAGCAGGGCCAGGCCCGCGCCGAGCCGGTCGGCGACCAGGACGATGCCGACGCTGTGCCCGTGCTGCGGGGTCCAGCCGCCGGCCCAGGAGACCGCGCGACCGCCCTCGTCCCCGATGCGCGACCACAGCAGGGCCAGCTCGGCGGTGGTGCCGGCGGCGAAGGCGGTGGCGAGGATGTCGATGCCGAGTCGGGGCAGCACGCGGCCGGCCAGCACCAGGACCGCCGCGCCCAGCAGCGGGATCGCTACGGCGAGCGGGAGCAGGTCGGCCGTCTCCCGGCCGGTGGGCAGCACCGTCGGGCCTCAGCCTTTCAGGTCGGTGAGCGCTTCGGGGTCGACGGTCCCGGTGCGCTTGCGGATCTGGATGACCAGGCTCAGCAGCAGCGCGGTGACGGTCGCGCCGACGACGACATCGGTCAGGACCAGGGCCTGCACGACGGGGTCGACGACCGCGGTGCCGACGGGGATGTCGGAGAAGACCGGGGCGGTGCCGCCGCGCCGGTAGCCGATGCCGAGCAGCAGCACGTACGTCGAGGTCTGCGCGACGGCCAGGCAGCCGACGGCGTGGACCAGGTTGCGGCTGGTCACCATGCCGTAGACGCCGATCAGGAAGATCCAGCCGGCCGCGAGGAAGGGGAGGATGCTCACCGGTCGCCGTCCTTTCCGCCGCCGGCGCCGGCGCCGGCGCCGTGGTGGCGGGGTTCGTCGATCTCCACGGCCTGGTCGAGGAACTGCGCGACCAGCACGATGACGCCGGAGGCGACCTCGACGCCGACCGCGGCGTTGACCAGCGGGACCAGGCCGCCGGAGGCCAGCTGGTTGAAGGTGCCGAGCGGCAGGACGTTCTCCAGGTAGGCGGCGCCCGCGACGAGCCCGGCGAAGCCGAGCGCGGTGAAGGCGCCGGCGCCGACCGCGTCGAGCGCGGCGAACACCGCGAGGGGGCGGACCCGGCGCAGCACCCGGTAGTCGGCCGCGACATACGCCAGGTGCAGCCCGGTCGCGAGCATCACGCCGCCCTGGAAGCCGCCGCCGGGGCTCAGCTGCCCGTGCGCCACGACGTAGCCGCCGACCAGCACGGTGACCGGCAGCAGCCCGGCGCCGAGCAGCAGCGTGGAGGGCAGCACGGGGCGCGGCTGCGGGGCGGCGCGGTCCTCGTCGCGGGCCCGGCGCAGCAGGACGACGGAGCCGAGGACGGCGCCGAAGAGGATCGACTCCTCGCCGAGGGTGTCCAGGGCGCGCTGGTCGAAGTTGACCGACGACACGACGTTGGCGGTGTGCTGCCGCACGGACGCGGCGACGGCCCGGCTGCCGTACGGGTGGAGGGTGGTGCCGAAGTGCGGCAGGCCGGTGCAGGCGAGCGTGAAGATCACCGCGAAGGCGGCGGCGGCCAGCCAGAACGCGGTGGTACGGACCCGGCGGCTCACCGCCGGCTCCCCCGCCCGCCGCTGCCGGGCGGGTCGGCGGCGGCCGGACCCTCACCGGCCGGACCCTCACCGGCCGGGCCGTCGTCGCGGGGCCGGCGGCGGACCTTGCGTACCGTCAGCAGCACCAGCAGCGGGGTGATCGCGCTGCCCACGGCGAGCTGGGAGAGGGCGACGTCGGGCGCCTGCACGACGAGGAAGAGCAGCGCCAGGCAGAAGCCGAGCGCCGACAGCACCACCGACTGGCGCACCGGGTCGCGGGTGAGGGCGGCGGCGGTCGCCGCGGCCACCACCAGGACGAGGGCGGCGGCGACCAGGAAGTCCGAGGCCGCGGTGGGGGTGCTCATGCCGGCGGGTCCCCTTCGTCGGTCCCGGTGGCGTCCGGGGCCCGGCCGCCGGTGCGGATCATGGTGCGGCCGATGACGACCGTGATCACCGGCCCGGACACCGCGGTGAGCGCGCCGATGAACAGCAGCTTGACCGCGGCCCGGCCGGCGCCGGCGTCCACGGCGAGCCCCAGGCACACCAGCGGCAGGCCGAGGCTGGTGGCGGGGGCGAGCGCGTGCAGCCTGCCGTACGCGGTGGGCAGCACGGCGAGCGCCGCGGCCGACAGCAGCAGGGCGGCGGCGCCGGACCACAGCAGCGCCAGGGCGAGGACGTGCACGTCAGTCCCTCCCCGCGGCGGTTTCCCGGCGCTCGCCGGAAGGGCCGGCGCCGCCGGCGAGGCAGCGGGCGTAGACCAGCGTGGAGGTCGGCGCGAGCACGGCGGTCACCAGGGCGACGTCGACGTACGCGGTGCGGTGCAGGCCGCGCGCGGCGAGCAGGAAGAACGCGACGGCCATGGTGCCGGCCAGCGAGGTCGCCGTCAGGCGCTGCGCCGGCTCGCCGCGGCAGGCGCGCCACACGCAGGGGCCGACGCCCGCGGGCAGCAGCACGCAGGCCGCGAGCAGCCAGGCGTTCACGGCAGCCGCCGTACGCCGAGGGCGCGTTCGACGGGCGAGGGTGCGGCGGCGGGGCCGCCGAGCAGATGCACCGTCAGTTCCGGCTGCGCGCCGGGCGGTGTATGCCGGGCGATGTCGACGACGCAGGCGCCGGGCGTCGCGGAGAGCAGCACCGCCGCGACCGCCGGGTCGGCGCCGGCCGGCAGCCGCACGGTGAAGGGTGCGTCGGCGGGCGCCCGGCGCCGCAGCAGGGCGCGGGCGACGGCCGCGGTGAGCTGCCCGGTCTCCCGCAGCAGGGCGCCGGGCAGCGCGGCCAGCGCCGCGGCGGCCCTGCGGCCGGCCCGCAGCCGGGGGTGCTCGGCGCGCCGCACGGCGTCCGCGGCACCGCCGCCGAGGAGGGCGAGGCCGGCGCCGACGCCCCATTCCAGCGGTGAGACGGCGGAGATCAGCACGACGTAGAGCAGCAGAAGCAGCCCGGACCAGACGCCCACGGTGACGCCCGACGCGACCGCACGACGCCCCATCCCCGCCACCTCCCGTCCTCCCCGCGCCCACCACCCGCGAGCCCACCGCATCCACCGCTGAATCCCGTGTACACCGGCCGTCGGCCCGAGCCCCACCGACGCGCAGGACACGCCCGGCGGGCCACTCCTATGCCATGACACCGTCTGTCCCACCCCCCGAACGGGAAACCCACGCCGGGCCTGCGTCCCGGCGGCTGCGGATGCAGGCCGCTGGACGGTGCAGGCCGGCCGGGACCGAGGAGGCAGCCGGGCGTGCGCGCCGGCCGGGCCCGGCCGGCGGGCCTGCGGCTGCGGAGCCGGGCCGGGGCCGCGACCGCCGGGGCGGCCAATGCCCGCCGCGCGCGGCTGCGGGGCAGCCGGTAGGCGCCCCGCGCGAGGCGGGGAACCCGGCCCGCGGCGGGAAACCCGCGACCGGCCTGGCGGGCCGGCGGCTGCCGAGGCGGGCCGGGGCCGCGACCGCCGGGGCGGCCAAATGCCCGCCGCCCGCAGCTGCGGGGCAGCCAGTAGGCGCCCCGCGCGAGGCGGGAAACCCGCGACCGGCCGGCGGGCCGGCGGCTGCGGAGGCGGGCCGGGGCCGCGACCGCCGGGGCCGCCGATGCCCGCCGCGCGCGGCTGCGGGGCAGCCCGTGGGCGCCCCGCGCGAGGTGGGGAACCCGCGGCGGGCCGGCACCGTGCCGGGCGCGCAAGGCGTCGGCCGCCGGCAAGGCCGCGGTGGCGGTCAGCTGTCGTCGGCCTCGTCCTGGCGGGCCACCGCGCGGTCGACGGCCTGGCGGCGTTCGCGGGCGCGGGCCCGTTCGGCGCTGTCGGCGTCGACGATGTCGAGGAAGATCTCGTCGAACGCCGGGCACCTGCGGCGCAGTTCGTCCTTGATGCGGACGCTGACCTCCTCGACCCGCTCGCTGTCGATGCCCTCGCGCAGGTCCACCCGGGCGGCCAGCAGCGCGGTGTCCACGCCGAGCCGCATGGTCAGCAGCGCGGTGACCGTGTCGATCTCCGGCTGCTCGGCGAGGATGCCGTACGCCTCCTGCTGCTGGCGCGGGTCGACGGCCTGGCCGACCAGCTGGTCGCGGGCGGCGCGGCCGAGGCCGTACGCGACGAGGACCAGCAGCACGGCGATCGCGAAGGCCGCGCCGGCCTCCCAGCGCTGGGAGCCGCTGAGCTGGTGGCCCAGCACACCGCCGGCGGCGAGCAGCACGCCGAGCACGGCGGTGGCGTCCTCGGCGAAGACGGTGCGTACGGTCGGGTCCTCGCTCCTGGCGACCTCCCGGACCAGGGTCCGGCCGTGCGCCCGGGCGCGGCCCTTCAGGTGCCGCACCGCCCGCAGCAGCGAGCTGCCCTCGGCGACCAGCGACACGCCGAGCACGGCGTAGGTGGCGACGAATTCGGTGGTGGACTGCTTCTCCGGGGTGATCCAGGCGTGCACGCCCTGGTAGAAGGAGAAGCAGCCGCCGGTGACGAAGATGCCGACCGCGGCGAGCAGCGCCCAGAAGAAGCGCTCCTTGCCGTAGCCGAAGGGGTGCCGCGCGTCGGCCCTGCGGCGGCTGCGCCGCACCGAGGCGAGCAGGAAGATCTCGTTGAGCGTGTCGGCGACGGAGTGCGCGGCCTCCGCGAGCAGCGCCGGCGAGGCGGTGAGGGCGCCGGTGACCGCCTTGGCGAGGGTGATCACCACATTGGCGAGCAGCGCGATGAGCACCGTGCCGGTGGTCTCGCCGTCGTCGCCCTTCTTCGCGCCCGCCGTGCCGCCGTCCGCGGCCGGGCCGCTGCGTCCCTTCGTCATGGCCGGGCGCGTACCCGCGGTACGGGCCGGCAACCAGGCGGTCACCCGTACGCGGGGCGCGGGGCCGGTTTCAGGCCGGGCGGGCGGTGCGGCGCGGGGTGCCCCAGGGCACGGGGGGCGCGGAGGGCTGCGCGGGCACCGGCGCGGGTGGCGGCGGCGGGACGGAGTGCGGGAAGGCCTCGTCGCAGTGCGTGAGGTCCAGCACGCGGGCCACCGCGGGCGACACCGCGGTGACGGTCAGCTCGGCCCCGGCGGCGCGGGCGCCGCTGCGGGCCCGCAGCAGCGCGTTGAGCCCGGCGCAGTCGAAGAACTCCGCCCCGGTGAGGTCGAGGTCGACACCCCGCGGGCCGGCCTGCAGGCAGTCGGCGAGGACCTGGTGGAGCGTGTCGGCGCAGTCGAGGTCGACCTCGCCCTCGACGCGGACGCGGATGCGCTCGCCGTCCTCTACCGTCCGGATGGTGAGTCCGGAGCGCAGGTGCCTGACCACCCGTGGGCCCGCGGCGGCCGTCGCCGACGCGACGTCGCCGGGCTGCGCGCGCTCGCGCGGGTGGTCCCCTGCACGTGCCATAGAGTGCGCCCTCCTGGGTCTGCGGTGGTGTGCGGTGCCGTGTGTGGTGCCGACCGCGGCGAGACCAGCCTGTGGCGTCGGCGCGACGACTGTCAAGCTATACGCGAAATCCTATTCGTGTTTGCGCTGACCTGAATCCGACGTCGTACGATATCGCCATGGATGACGTCGCCCGCCCCCGGACCGGATGGACCTTCCTGACCAACCACGCCCGCGTCCTGGCCGCCATCGCCCGGTCGCCGGCGATCCGGGTCCGGGACATCGCGGGTCAGTGCATGCTGACCGAGCGCGCCGTCCAGAAGATCATCTCGGATCTGGAGTCGGACGGGTACCTCACCCACACCCGGGTGGGCCGCACCAACACCTACGAAATCCCGACGGGGACGTTTTTGCGCCACCCCGCGGACGCCGGCGCCCCGGTCGCGGCGCTGCTCGCCCTGTTCTCGCTGGACTCCGACCCCGACCAGCAGGCCCGCGCGAGCGGCGCGGCGTAAAGGGGCATACCGGTCGCGCGGCCGGGCACCCGTGGGGGAACGGCACACCCACGAGAGGAGCAGCCCATGGCCGGCAACGATCTCCAGGGGCGCAGGGTCCTCGCCGTCGTCACGAACTACGGCGTGGAGCAGGACGAACTGGTCGTCCCGGTGGAGCACCTGCGGGGCAACGGGGCCGAGGTCGAGATCGCCGCGGTGTCCGACGAGCCCGTGCAGACCCTGGTGGGCGACAAGGACCCGGGCCGCAAGGTCTCGCCGACAACGACCCTCGACGACGCCGACCCCGGGCCGTACGACCTGCTGCTGATACCGGGCGGCGCGCTCAACGCCGACCACCTGCGGATGAACGGCAAGGCTGTCGCGGCGGTGCGGTCCTTCGCCTCCTCCGGCCGGCCGGTGGCGGCAATCTGCCACGGCCCGTGGGCGCTGGTCGAGGCCGACGTGGTGCGCGGCAAGACGATGACGTCGTACGCGTCGCTGCGCACCGACGTCACCAACGCCGGCGGCCGGTGGGTGGACCGCTCGGTGGTCAGCGACGACACCGGCGGCTGGACGCTGGTGACGTCCCGCACGCCGAAGGACCTGGACGACTTCCTCCGGGAGACCGAGGCGGCGCTGGTCACCTCGCCCTGAGGGGCGCGCGCATGGCGATCAGGGCGCACCTGCGCGCCGTCCACCTGCCCTCGCCCCCGCCGGCCGCGCGACGCGGCGCCGGGGAGGGCGAGGTGCACCGGTGGTGGACGCTGACGGCGGTGTGCGTCGGCACGTTCATGCTGCTGCTGGACATCACCATCGTGAACGTGGCGCTGCCGGACGTGCAGCGCGACCTGCACAGCAGCTTCTCCGACCTGCAGTGGGTCGTCGACGCCTACGCCCTCACCCTCGCCTCGACCCTGCTGACCTGCGGCTCGCTGGCCGACCTGTTCGGGCGCAGACGCGCGTACCTGGCGGGCCTGGCCGTCTTCACCGTCGCCTCGCTGCTGTGCGGCATGGCGTCCGGCACGCTGTTCCTGGAGCTGGCCCGCGGTCTGCAGGGCGTCGGCGGGGCCGCGATGTTCGCGGTGTCGCTGGCGCTGCTGGCCGAGACCTTCCGCGGCAAGGACCGGGGGCTCGCCTTCGGGGTGTGGGGCGCGGTCACCGGCCTGGCCGTCGCGGTCGGGCCGGTCGTCGGCGGCGCGCTGACCTCCGGGATCTCCTGGCGCTGGATCTTCTACGTCAACGTGCCCGTCGGGCTGTTCGCGCTCGCGGTGACCTGGGCCCGGGTGCGCGAGTCGCGCGACCCGCGTCCGCGGCGGCCGGACTGGTGGGGCTTTGCGACCTTCACCGGCTCGCTCGCCTTCCTGGTCTTCGCGCTCATCAAGTCCGGTGAGACCAGCTTCTCCGACCCGCTGGTGCTGGGCTGCTTCGCGGCGGCGGCGGTGCTGCTCGTGGTGTTCCTGGTTGTCGAGAGCGCCGGCCGGGAGCCGATGCTCGACCTGTCGCTGCTGCGCAAGCCCACCTTCTCGGGCGGGCTGATCGCGGCCTTCTGCATGTCGGCGTCGATCTTCGCGATGTTCCTCTATCTGACGCTCTACCTGCAGGACGTGCTGGGCTACTCCGCCTTCGGCACGGGCCTGCGGCTGCTGACGGCCTCCGCGGCGATCTTCGTGGTGGCTGCCGTCTCCGGGCGGCTGTCGTCGCGGGTGCCGGTACGGCTGCTCATCGGGCCGGGCGGCATCGTCATCGGCCTCGGCCTGCTGTGGATGCGCGGCCTGGACGCCGGCTCGTCATGGACGCACCTGGTGCCCGGCCTGCTGCTGGCCGGGGTGGGCATCGGGCTGATCAACCCGCCGCTGGCCTCGACCGCGGTGGGCGTGGTGCCCGCCCGGCGGGCCGGGATGGCCTCGGGCATCAGCTCCACCTCCCGGCAGGTGGGGGTCGCGACCGGCATCGCGCTGCTGGGCTCGCTGTTCGCCACCCGGGTGCAGTCGGTGGTGGCCGAGCAGCTCGGCCGCATCCCCGGCCTCGGCGCCCGCGCCCCGCAGATCGCCTCGTCGCTGACCGACGGCGAGTTCTCCGCCGCCCTGGCGCAGGTCCCGGCGCGGCAGCGCCCGGCGGCGGCCGTCGCCGCCCGCGCCGCCTTCACCTCGGGCCTGGACCACATCCTGCTGGTCGCGGCGGTCATCGCGCTGGCCGGCGGGGTGCTGTCCCTGCTGCTCATCCGCGGCAGCGACTTCGTCTCCCCCACCGAGGGCGACTGACCTCCCGCGGGGCACCCGCCAGCGCTGCTCGGCACGCCGGTGTGGAACCGGCGCGACCGGGGCGCCGCCGAGCCGCAGCCGTGCCGGCCGGCGGGCCGGGCGTAGGGTCGGCGCATGCTGGTGTGGATCAACGGGCCGTTCGGCGGCGGCAAGACGGCGACCGCGTACGAGCTGGCGCGCCGGCTGCCCGGCAGCGTGGTGTGCGACCCGGAGCATGTGGGTTTCGGGCTGCACCGGGCGCTGCCGCGGGAGCTGCGCGGCGACTTCCAGGACCTGCGGGCGTGGCGGGACGGCGTCGTGGAGGTGCTGGACCTCGCCGCGGTCCGCCATCCGGGGACGGTGATCGTGCCGATGACGGTGGTCGAGCCGGCGTACTTCGAGCAGACGGTGGGCCGGCTGCGCGAGCGCGGCCATGACGTACGGCACTTCGCGCTGCTCGCCGAAAGGCCCACGGTGGTGCGCCGGCTGCGCGAGCGCGGCCTCGGGCGGGCGGTGCGGGTGCTGCGCGGGACGGAGGCGGCGCTGCGGCGGGAGAGCTTCGCCCTGCGCAAGCTCGACCTGTGCCTGGAGCGGCTGCGCGACCCGCGGTTCGCCGAGCACCTGTGGACCGACCGCATCGGGGTGCCCGAGGTCGCCTCGCGGGTCGCCGCGTCGGCCGGCCTGTCGCTGGAGCCCAACACCGACAGCGCGCTGCGCGGACGTATCCGGCGGGCCGGGGTCAGCGTCCGGCACATCCGCTTCGACTGAGCCCCGCGCCCTTGCGGCGGCCTCGGCGAGCCGCCCGGCCGCGGGCGGTGGCGGCATCGCATAGTCGGTGGCGGGACATGACACGACGGACGGGACAGGAGGCCAGCCGTGGCCGCACCGCGGATCGACTACCGGGCGGTGTTCGCCGTGACGCCGAGCCCCAACCTGCTGCTGACGCCGGACTTCGTGGCCGTGGACGTCAACGACGCCTATCTGCGGGTCACCGGCCGCACCCGGGAGGAGCTGGTCGGCCGGGACATCTTCGACGTCCACCCCGACAACCCCGACAACCCGGACGCCGACGGGGTCCGCAACCTCCAGGCGTCGCTGCGGCGGGTGCTGCACTCCAAGCGGCCGGACACGATGGCCGTGCAGCGGTACGACATCCCGGCCCCCGGCGGGCAGCAGCGGCGCTTCGTGTCGAAGTGGTGGTCGCCGATCAACATCCCGGTGCTCGCGCCCGACGGATCGGTGCGCTGCATCATCCACCGGGTGGAGGACATGACCGACTTCATGGAGAGCCAGCAGGACGATCCGGGCACCTCCGGCGTCCCGGTCGAGGGCATGGAGGCCGAGCTCTACACGCGCGGGCAGGAGCTGCAGCGGTTCAACGACGAGCTGCGGGTGGCCCACGCCCGCGAGCGGCAGATCGCCCTCACCCTCCAGCAGGCGATGCTGCACTCCCCGGACCTCGCCGGGCACCGCGAGATCGCCCTGCGCTACATGCCGGCGGTGCGGTCGATGAACGTGTGCGGCGACTGGTACGACGTGGTGGACCTGTCGGAGGACACCTTCACCGTCGCGGTCGGCGATGTCGTCGGCCACGGGCTGGAGGCCGCGGCCATCATGGGGATGCTCCGCAGCGCCCTGTCCGCGGCGGTGCGCGCCATCCCCGAGCCGGGCCGGGCGATGGACGTGCTGGGCCGTTACGCCCGTACGTTCGACAGCGCGCTGGCCACGACCGCCGCGAAGGCCGTCGTCGACACCCGCGCCCGCCGGATCACGTACACCAGCGCCGGCCACCCGCCGCCGCTGCTGTGCGGCACCGACGGCTCGGTCGCCGTGCTGGACAAGGCCACCGACCCGCCGCTCGGGGTCCGCATGGACGACGGCCCGCGTCCGCAGGCCACGGTGCCCTACCGCCCGGGCGCCACCCTCGTGCTCTACACCGACGGGCTCATCGAGCGCCGCGGCGAGGACATCGACACCGGGCTGCAGCGCCTCGTCGACACCCTCGCCGCCCACAGCTCGCTCGGCCCCGACGCCCTGGCCGACACCCTGCTCTCCCGGCTGGGCGTCCCGAACGGCGGGCTGGACGACATCGCGCTGATCGTCGTGCGGCTGTAGCGCCGCCGGCGGTCACCTGCCGTGCGGGTCGAGGTGGTTGACGGTGGCGACGACCTCGTCGTAGTCGCCGCGCGCCTCGCCGTAGCGCAGGAACTTCACCTGCTCGACCTGGATCTCCTTGGCGTCCGGCCGGGTCGCGAGGAGTTCCACGGCCTCGGCGACGAAGTCCTCCAGCGGCATCGCGAACTCGCTGGACTCCTGCCCGGGCAGCAGCGCGGTGCGCACCGACGGCGGCACGAGCTCGACGACCTTCACGGTGGTGTCGGCCAGCTGGAGCCGCAGCGACTCGCTGAGCATGTGGATCGCGGCCTTGGAGGCGTTGTAGCTGGGGGTGATCCGCAGCGGGGTGAAGGCCAGTCCCGAGGAGACGGTCATGATCGTGGCGTCCGGCCGGCTCTGCAGGTGCTCGACGAACGCGGCGATCAGCCGGATCGGGCCGAGCACATTGGTGGTGACGACCGACTCCGCCGAGGCGAGGAAGTCCGCGGGCCGGTGCCAGTCCTCGATGTGCATGATGCCGGCCATGGTGACCAGGACGTTCAGGTCCGGGTAGCGGGCCAGGACGTCCTCGGTGGCGACCCGGATGCTCGCCGGGTCGGTCGTGTCGATCACGACGGTGCCGAGCCCGGGGTGCTCGGCGGCGATCCGGTCGAGCAGCTCGGTGCGCCGGCCGCCCACGACGACGGTGTTGCCCCGGGCGTGCAGCGCCAGCGCGAGGGCCAGGCCGATGCCGCTGGTGGAGCCCGGGATGAAGACGGTGTTGCCGGAGATGTTCATGGCCATGACGCTAGGCAGCCGCCGGCGGGGCGGGCAGGGAGCGCTGATCGGGGGATCGGCGGTCCCTGGTTCGCGCCGGGCGGCGTCCGATAATGGAGTGCATGGACCGTGACGCACTGGCCGCTTTCCTGCGGCGCCGCCGCGAGGAGCTGCAGCCCGAGGACGTGGGGATGGCGCCCGGCGTCCGCCGCCGGGCCACCGGGCTGCGCCGCGAGGAGGTGGCGACGCTCGCGGTGATGTCCATCGACTACTACACCCGCCTGGAGCAGCGGCGCGGCCCGCAGCCCAGTGAGCAGATGCTCGCCGCGCTCGCCCGGGCGCTGCGGCTGACCGCCGCCGAGCGCGACTACCTCTTCCGGGTCGCGGGCCACAACCCGCCGGCCGCGTCCTGGGCCGCCGCCGCGCATGTCGCCCCGGCGCTGCTGCGGGTGCTGGACCGGCTGGACGACTCCCCGGCGCTGGTGGTCTCCAGCCTGGGCGAGACGCTGGCGCAGAACCGGCTGGCCGCGGCGCTGTTCGGCGACGCCTCGCGGCATACGGGCCTGGCGCGCAGCGAGGCCTACCGCTGGTTCACCGATCCGGCCGAGCGGGTCCGCTACCCGGAGGCCGACCGGGACCGGCACAGCCGCGCCCTGGTCGCGGGCCTGCGGGCCGCGCACGCGTCGATGGGCCCGGCCTCGCCCGCCGGTGAGCTGGTCCGCGCGCTGCGGGCCAGGAGCGCGGAGTTCGCCGCGCTGTGGGAGCGGCACGAGGTGGCCCGGCGCTTCGAGGACCACAAGACCCTGGTCCACCCCGAGCTCGGCCCGATCGAGCTGGACTGCCAGGCGCTGTTCACCGAGGACCAGCACCAGGCGCTGGTCGTGCTGACCGCGCCGCCGCGCAGCGAGGGGTACGACAAACTGCGGCTGCTCGGCGTGCTGGGCCACGAGCGCTTCGGCGAACCCGCCCGCTGAGCCCTCCCCCGCGCGCCTGGCCGGGGAGGGCCTAAACCGCTGGCGGTACGGGGCGGGGGCCGGGCAGGGTGGGGCGATGCTGATCAGGGAAGCCGAGGAAGCGGACTGGGCGGCGATCTGGCCGTTCTTCCGGCGCATCGTCACCGAGGGCGAGACGTTCACCTACCCGCCGGACATGACGCCGGAGCAGGGCCGCGCGTGGTGGATGCTGGCGGCGCCGTTCCGTACGGTCGTCGCGGTCGACGAGGCCGGGGCGGTCGCCGGCACGGCGAAGATGAACCGCAACCACATGGGGAACGGCTCGCACATCGCGAGTGCCAGCTACATGGTCGACCCGGCGCACCGGGGGCGGGGGGTCGGGCGGGCGCTGTGCGCGTACTCGGTGGAGTGGGCGCGGGCGCAGGGCTACCGGGCGATGCAGTTCAACGCGGTCGTGGAGAGCAATGTGCACGCCGTCGCGCTCTACCGCTCGCTGGGCTTCGAGGTCATCGGGACGCTGCCGGAGGGCTTCCGGCATCCGCGGCTGGGGTATGTGGGGCTGCACATCATGCATCTGGCGCTGTGACCGCTCCCGGACCGCGGGCGCGGCCACAGCGCGACGGGCCGCGCCCCCGCGTGTCGGGGGGCGCGGCCCGTGGGCTTCTTTCCTGCGGTCAGCCGGCGCTGCGGCCGTAGCGGCGGCGGAAGCGCTCGACGCGGCCCGCGGTGTCGAGCTCGCGGGCCCGGCCGGTGTAGAAGGGGTGGCTGGCCGAGGAGATCTCCACGTCGATGACGGGGTACGTCTTTCCGTCGGTCCATTCCACCGTGCGGTCGGAGCTCGCGGTGGACCTGGTCAGGAAGGCCAGGTCGCCGGCCTTGTCGCGGAAGACGACGGGACGGGTCTCGGGGTGGATGCCGTGCTTCATGGGTGTCCTCTCGCGGGTCGGGACCGGTGTGCTGCGCGGGCGTCGCGATGGCGCCGCGGCGGTCAGCGCTCTTCGCGGAAGAGCACGTGCGCGCGGGCGACCGGGTCGTACTTCAGCAGCGTCAGCCGGTCGGGGTTGTTGCGCCGGTTCTTGCGGGTCACGTAGCTGTGACCGGTACCGGCGGTGGAGCGCAGCGTGACGACGGGGCGCTGTTCGCTGCGGGCCATGGGACCACCTCTCTCCGACATGGAAGTCGTTTTCGTCGTGCGAGGGCGTCAACGCAGAGGGCCGGCGGCGCATTCCCGCCCGCCGGGAGAGGCGGCGGCGGGCGGGAGAGCGGGGCTCACAGGGCCGGCGGCTCCGGTGCGGGCGGGGCGAAGACGGTGAAGCGCCCGCCGTCCGGGTCGCACAGGTCCGCCCACGGGCCGTCCGGCCCCTCGCCGGTGGCGAGCACGGTGGCGCCCAGCGTGCGCGCGGTCTCCACGGTGGAGGGCACGTCCCGGACGGGGAAGTGCACCGACCAGTGCGGGCGCGCGGCCGGGTCGGGGGCGGCCTCGACGGCGCCGGAGTAGATCCGGGCGACGACGCTGCCGCCGGTGCGCACGACGACCTCGGACTGCTCCGGCTCGTAGCTCACCGAGCAGCCGTCGCCGTCGCCGTCCGCCCACTGGAGGACGCCGCCGTAGAAGATCGCCGCCTCGAAGGCGTCCCGGGTGTGCAGCCGGACGACGACCGGGCCGCGGTCGTGCCAGGACTCCCAGCCGCCGGGCAGCCGGCCGTCCCACACGCCGAAGACCGCGCCGTCCCGGTCGGCGGCCAGCGCCGCGCGGCCGGAGGCGAAGGAGACCGGGCCCAGTGCGACGGTGGCGCTGCGCTCGCGGATCCGGGCGGTCGCCTCGTCGATCTGCGGGACGGCGAAGAAGGGCGTCCAGACCACGGCGACCTGCATGTCGCCGGCGACCGCGCCGATCGTGGCGACCGGGTGGCCGTCGCTGAGGGCGACGGCGAAGCGGGTGCCGAGCGTGGTGGAGCGGAACTCCCAGCCGAGCACCGTGCCGTAGAACTTCTCGGCGGCGGCCAGGTCGCGGGCCGAGAGGCTGACCCAGCAGGGCGCTCCGCGCGCCACGTCCGCGCCGGTCTCGCCGGCCTGGTGGGCGCGGGTGTGCGACGGCTGTCGCCGGGTCATCGCACCGACTCCGTTCCATGGGGGGTGAGGGGCCCCGGGCGCGGCGGCCCGGGGATGGCGTCGCAGCACCTGCCCGTTTTCCCGCCGATCATGCGGGCGGATTTCGGCTCGCGCCAGCCGGGCGGCGCACCGTCAGCCCGGTGCACTGCCAGTGCAGCTCGTCGGTGCCGGGCGCGGGCGGCAGATGGCCGTAGGCGCCGGCGGCGACGCTGACGCACACCACGGGCCAGGCCCGCCAGTGCGGGCCGACACCGCGGTGGTCGGCGAACAGCAGCCGGCCGTCCACATACCACTCGACGTTGCCCGCGCCGAGGACGACGCGCAGCGCGAAGGGGCGGCCGGGGGTGACGGCGTCCTCGGCGTAGTGGCCGGCGGCGCGGACGTGGTTGGTCAGCTCCAGCAGGCGGGGGTTGGTGGCGTGGTATTCGAAGGCGTCGACCTCGCCGTGGCCGGGCTGCGGGCCGCCGCGGGTGTCGCGGCCCCATGTCCACAGCGCGGGCCAGGCGCCCTGGACGTCGTGGACGGTGCAGGTGGCGCTCAGTTCGTCGCCGGGGAGCAGCTCGAAGCCGCCGGGGGCGTATTCGGTGGAGACCAGGGCGGTGTGCCAGCCGCCGTCGCGGGCGCGGCGGGCGGTGAAGACGCCGGCGGCGGTGGGGGCGTAGCCGGGGCCGATCTCGTCGAGCTTGTTGTCGCCGGGGTTGCGCCCGTCCGGCGGGTAGGCGGAGGTGCGGCCGACCGCCCAGGCGGTGCGGTCGGTGAAGGGGGCGTCGAAGACCACCGCGGGGGTGGGGCCGTCGGTCATGCGGGGCTCCCTGCTGGTGGCCGGAATTGCCCCTATTCAATCGGGTTCGGCCGGGCGCCCGTAAGCGGCGTGCGGAAGCGCACCCCCGGCGCGGACCGCCCGGCGCGCGCCCCCCTGGGTCGGGGGTACGGGCCCGGCGCCGGGCAGGCCGTGCGCCCCCGGCGCCGGCCCGGGGACGTACGGCATGCCCGGCGGGTCATGCGGGCGCGGTGGCCGCCCGGGCCTTCGCGACGGCGCGGCGGGTGTCGGCCTCCACGAGGTCGGCGTTGATCGCGGCGGCGGCGCGCACGCCCGCGGCAGCCGCGCCGATGACCTGCTCGGTCAGGTTGGCGACGTTGCCGGCCACCCACACGCCGGGCACGGCGGTCGCGCCGGCCGGGTCCGCGGGGATGCGGGTGCCCATCACGTACTCCCCCATGCGCTGCTCCTCCGCCTCCAGGCCGAGGCCGCGCAGGATGCCGGCGTTGGCCGTGAAGCGCGGGGCGACGGCCAGGGCGTCGGCCGCGATCCGCCGCCCGCCGGCCAGTTCGACGGCGGCGAGCCGCCCGCCCTCGGCGACGAGCCGGATCACCTCGCCGTCGACGACGCTCACGCCGCGCGCGGCGAGCCGCTCGTACGTCTCGTCGTCCGGTTCGGGCGCGGTGTGCAGGAAGAGGGTGACGCGGTCGGTCCACTGCCGCCACAGCAGCGCCTGGTGCGCGGCCATGGGGCCGGTGCCGAGGACGCCCACGGCCCGGTCGCGCACCTCCCAGCCGTGGCAGTACGGGCAGTGCAGCACGTCGCGGCCCCACAGCTGTGCCAGGCCCGGGACGGCGGGCAGTTCGTCGGTCAGGCCGGTGGTGACCAGCAGCCGGCTCGCGGTCAGGGTCGTGCCGTCGTCGAGGGTGACCAGGAAGCCGCCGCCCGGGCGGCGCTCGGCGGCGGTGGCGGTCCCCCGGCGGATCCGGCCGCCGTAGCCCTCGACCTCGGCCCGGCCGGCGGCCAGCAGCTGCGCGGGCGGGGTGCCCTCGCGGGCGAGATAGGTGTGCACGCCCGACGCGGGGGCGTTGCGCGGCGCTCCGGCGTCGATGACCAGGACCGAGCGGCGGGCGCGGGCCAGGGTTGCCGCACCGGCAAGTCCGGCGGCGCCGCCGCCGAGCACCAGGGCCTCGACGTCGGCTTGGGCTTCGGCTGCGGCTCGGGGCTCGGGCGCGGCTGCGGCTCCGGGCTCGGGCGCGGCTTCGGGCCTGGGCTCGGCTTCGGGCTGCGGATGGTGGTTCGTCATGTCGTCTGCCTCCTCGTCGGCGATCGTCGGCGAGGAGGGCGGAAAACGGCAAACAACATTGCCGGATCAGCAAAGCCCCAGGCGGCGGGGCCGGACCGGCGGCCGGACATCGCGTGGGAGGGGAGGCGTCGCGCGGGATTTGCCTCTCAGGCAAACTTTTTGCCCCAGAGGCATGAGCTGCTGTTCCATGGACGCATGGCAGTCACCGACCACCAGCCCCCCGCAGCACCCGCGGCCCCCGACGAGGACCTGGTGCTGGCCCCGCGCCTGCGGGACCTGCGCCTGGCGGCGGGCCTGACGCTGGAGCACGCCGCCGGCCGGGCCGGCCTGTCCGCCGCGCACCTGTCGCGGCTGGAGTCCGGGCTGCGGCAGCCGTCGCTCCCGGTCCTGCTCGGGCTCGCCCGGATGTACGGGACCACGGTCTCGGACCTGCTGGGCGAGACCGCGAGCGAACCCGATCCGATCCTACGCGGCAAGGACGCCGCCGCGGTACCGTCCGCCGGCTGGACGTACTGGCGGGCGGGCGGCACCGGGCGCGCCATGCAGGCGCTGCGGCTGCACATCCCGGCGGAGGCCGGGGCGCAGCGCGCGCTGGTCCGTGTGCACCCCGGCGAGGAGTGGCTGTACGTCACCGGCGGCACGCTGCAACTGACGCTCGGCGAGCGGGTCCACACCCTGGCGCCCGGCGACTCCGCGCACTTCGACTCGCTCGTCCCGCACCGCCTGTCCGCGACCGGCGGCACCGGCGCGGACGTGCTGTTCGTCCACACGCTGATGCAGAGCGAGACGTCGGCGCTGTGCGTCGGCCCGCCGCCCCGTACCGGCGCCGGCGCGCACCACGGCCCCGCGCACTGATCGCGGCACCGATCGCCCATCGAACGCGCACCGATCGCGCCCCTGATTTTCCCGAGGCTTTCCCTGAACACACCGCGAGGAGACAAGGACATGGCCACCACCGAGGGCACCCAGCACGAGGTCCGACCGGCCACCCCGGTCACCCCGGTCGTCGTCCCCACCACCAACGGCAGCGAGAAGCGCAAGCAGCGCGGGGTCGTCCTGCGCGTCCTGGTCTACGTGGTCGTCGCCCATCTGCTCGCCGCCTACCTGTACTTCCTCTTCACCATCGCCGGCAAGCACTAGGTGTATTGCTCCGTGAGGAGGGGGTCGGGTCCGGGTCCGGGCTCGGTCGTGGCGCGCTGACGTGGTCGAATGGGAGCGGCGACGGCGCGGCCCGACGACGGGGCGCGGCCCAGTGGAAGGTGACCCGATGGCGCTCCCCGACGACACCTGGCAGACCGACCTGCTCCCCGGGCTCGAAGCCCTGTACGAGGACCTGCACCGCCATCCGGAGCTGTCCGGCCAGGAGCACCGCACCGCGGGCAAGGCGGCGCGGGCGCTCACGGAGGCCGGCTACGAGGTGACCGAGGGGGTCGGCGGAACCGGCGTCGTCGGGGTGCTGCGCAACGGCGACGGGCCCGTGGTGATGCTGCGGGCCGACATGGACGCGCTGCCGGTGCGCGAGAACACCGGGCTGCCGTACGCCTCCGAGGCCGTCGCCGACGGCCCCGACGGGGAGAGCGTGCCGGTCGCGCACGCCTGCGGGCACGACATGCACGTCACGGCGCTCGCGGGCGCGGCGGCGCTGCTGGCGCGGCTGCGGGCGCACTGGTCGGGCACGGTGCTCGCGGTCTTCCAGCCGGCGGAGGAGCTGATGGCCGGGGCGCGGGCGATGATCGCCGACGGGCTCTTCGAGCGCTTCCCGCGGCCCTCGGTCGTGCTGGGCCAGCATGTCGGGCCGCTGCCGGCCGGCATGATCGGGCACCGCGAGGGCCCGGTGATGGCCGGCGCGGACGTCGGCGACGTGCAGCTCTTCGGGCGCGGCGGCCACGGCTCGCGCCCGGAGGCCACGGTCGACCCGGTGCTGATGGCCGCCTCGGTCGTGGTCCGGCTCCAGGGCATCGTCGCGCGCGAGGTGCCGGCCGCGGAGACCGCGGTGGTGACGGTGGGCCGGCTCCAGGCCGGGACGAAGGAGAACGTCATCCCGGACACCGCGCGGCTGGGCATCAGCGTGCGCTCCTACACCCCGCAGGTGCGGCGGCTGGTCATCGACGCGATCGAGCGCATCGTCAACGCCGAGGCCGCCGCGAGCGGCGCGCCGAAGCCGCCGGTGATCACCTGGAGCCCGGGGGCGCCGGTGCTGGTCAGCGACCCCGAGGCGACGCGTGCGGTGGGCGCGGACCTCGCGGCGCACTTCGGCGCCGAGCGGCTGCTGCCGCTGCCGCCGATCGCGGCGAGCGAGGACGTGGGGCTGTTCGGCGAGGCCGCGGGTGTCCCGACGGTCTTCTGGTTCTGGGGCGGCACGGACGCCGCGGCGACGCTGGCCGCCTTCCAGGAGGGCCGGCTCGACGAGCTGCCCAGCAACCACTCCCCCGAGTTCGCGCCGGTCCTCCAGCCGACGCTCACCACGGGCGTGGAGGCGCTGGTGGTGGCGGCGCTGGGGCGGCTGGGCGCGGGTACGGGGGCGGATGCCGGGGCGGGTGCCGGTTCCGCCTGAGCCGGCGGCGGGCCGGCCGGCTGCGGTTCAGCGGGGGTTGCCGGCCCGCAGCCAGCCGAGGTAGTCGGCGACGGCCCGCTCCAGGTCGTACCGCGGGGCGTAACCGGTGTCCTGCCGCAGCCGGGTGACGTCCAGCCGGACGTCGGGGCCCGCGCCCGGTTCGCGCCCCGGCGGCAGGCTGAGCCCGGCGCCGGGGACCTGGGCGTTGAGCGCGGCCAGCACCTCGGCGTTGCCGGTGATCCGGCCGGAGGCGACGTTGTACGTACGGTGCCGCAGCCGCGGCGCCGTCTGGAGCAGGGCCAGGGCGCGACCGCAGTCGCGGGCGTAGATCAGGTCGGCGCCCTGGCCGGCGCGGGCCGGGGCGTACAGCGCCGACAGGTCGGGCTCGGTGCCGCGGGCGGCGGCGTGCACGAGCTGCGGCACGGCGACGAAGGGCGAGGCGGGGCGGCCGAGCGGGCCCCACACCGCGGATATCCGGGCGTTGACGAGGTCGAGCCCGGTGGCGGCGGCGAGGTGGCCGGTGAGCAGCTCGCCGATCTTCTTGAACGCCGGGATGGCATGGCCCGCCGTCATGGGCAGCGGCAGGTCCTCGCCGAGCGGCGCGGTGACCTCGGGCGTGCGGTCGGGGCCGGCGTCGCCGCCGGAGCCGGGGGCGGTGCCGGGCAGGGTGCCGGGGGCGCCGGCGTAGACCCCGATCGTGCTCGCCACGACGACCCGCGGCACCTGCCGACCGGCCGCCGCCCGCACGACGTTGAACAGGCTCCCGAGCGCGTCCTGCGCGGCGCCCACCGGATCGGCGGCCCCGGGCGGCCAGGGCACGGACCCGGCGAGGTGCACCACGCCGGTGACCGCGTGCCGCTCGCCGATCCGCCGCAGCGCCTCGACGTCGCCGAGGTCGGCCCGCTCGGTGCGCACCAGCGGCCTGCCGCCCGCGCCGACGAGGAAGCCTGGCAGCGCGCCGGGCTCGCGCCGCTGCACCAGCACGCACTCCTCCCCGAGGTCCAGCAGGGCGCGGGCGGTGTGCGAGCCGATGAAGCCGAGGCCGCCGGTGACAAGGATCATACGAGAATGCTCCGTTCGAGCTGACGATCAGCACTGCTGATCAGCAGGGCCACTGATCAGCAGCACCGCTGAACAAGCAGCACCCCTGAACAGCAGCGCCGCTGAAGATCAGCAGCCCTGAACAGCAGCCGGGCTGAATAGCAGTGGCACTGAACAGCAGCAGCGCTGATCGTCAGCACCACTGACGATCACCGTAGCTGTACAGTCTTCGGATGTCCACCACAGCGCCCGAGCTCAACGGCCGCCTCGGCCACCTCCTCAAGCACGCCCAGGCGCGGCTGGCCGCGCTCAACGCCGAGGCGCTGGAGCCGTTCGGCATCAGCGGGCGGGAACTGGCGGTGCTGCTCGTGATCGCCGGCCAGGACGCCCCCTCGCAGGCGCGGGTCGCCGGCCGGCTCGGGGTCGACCGGACGACGATGGTCGCCTTCCTCGACACCCTGGAGGGCAAGGGCCTGCTGGCCCGCCGCCCCGACCCCGGCGACCGGCGGCGCAACGTCGTGGTGCTGACCGACCACGGCACGGACACCCTGCGCCGGGCGACCGCCGCGAGCGACGAGGCCGAGCGCAGGTTCCTGGCGCCGCTGACGGGTGCGGACGCAGCGACCTTCCGCTCCGCGCTCACGGCGGTGGCCTCCTACGACGGCCCCGCCTGACGTACCGTCAACTCGGCGCCGCTGCTCCGGCGGAGGTAATCGCGGGCCGGGCTCGGCCCGCCGCGCGGATCGACCGGCGCCGGTCGGTTAGTCCTTGCGCCATGACCTCATATCGACTGACGCGGCTGCTCGCGGCCACCGCGGCGCTCGGCGCGCTCGGCGCGCTCGGCGCGGGCGCCCTCGGCGCCGGTGCGGCCTCGGCCGCCGCGCCGGCCGCGGTGCGCCAGGGCGGGTCCCCGCTGGTGACGGAGACCTTCACCGGCGCCACCGCGGACCCCGGCTTCGTCGCCGTGGGCGCCGCGTGCCTGACCGGGGCAGCCGCCACCGCCACCCCGCCGCCCGCCGGCGACCACCCGCTCGGCGGCTGCCGCACCGACCGGACCGGCCCCGTACCGCCGGCCGGCGGCGCCCCGCACGGCTACCTCCAGCTCACCGACGCCTCCCACGACCAGTCGGGCGCGGTGCTCTACGACCACGCGCTGCCCGCCACCGAGGGCCTGGACGTCACGTTCGACCAGTGGCAGTACGGCAGCACCACCCCCGACACCCCCGCCGACGGCATCTCCTTCTTCCTGGTGGACGGCGACACCTCGCTCACCCACCCCGGCGCCTTCGGCGGCAGCCTCGGCTACGCGCAGAAGCTCCCGGACGACGACCCGGCGCAGCCGTTCCTGCCCGGCGTGGACCGCGGCTACCTCGGCGTCGGGCTCGACGTGCTGGGCAACTACTTCGGCGACTGGGAGCAGCGCGGCAACGGCTGCGCCCGCCGCTCCCCCGCCGGCACGGTCTTCCGCGTCCCGGCGCCCGGCGCCAACATGGTGACGCTGCGCGGCCCCGGTGACGGCACCGAGGGCTACTGCTTCCTGACCGCGACCACCAGTAACTTCACCACCACCGGCCCCTGGCCCTCGACGCTGCCCGGCAGCCTCCAGGGCCCGCTCACCTCGCTGCCGCCGGACGCCACGCCGGAGCAGGCCGAGCAGGCGCTGGAGCCGTCGCGCCGCCGGGTGACCGTGCGCATCACGCCGGCGCCGGACCCGGTGGTCACCGTGCTGGTGGACTTCAACGACGGCACCGGGCCGCACGAAGTGCTGTCCACCCCGGCGCCGGAACCGGTGCCGGCGACGTACAAATTCGGCTTCGCGGGCTCGACGGGCCTGTTCACCGATGTGCACCTGATCCGCAACGTGGCGATCAGGACCGACCGGGAGCTGCCCGGGCTGAACCTGGTCAAGCAGGTGCGCGAGCCGCTGCCGGACCGGCTGGTGGCGGGCACCCCGGTGCCGTACGACTTCGTCGTGACGAACTCCGGCGGCACGGACGTCACGGACCTGGCCGTCGACGACCCGAAGGTCGGGCCGGTGGACTGCCCGCAGACGACGCTCACGCCCGGTGAGACGGTCACCTGCACGGCGACGTACGTGCTGACCGAGCAGGACGTGGCGGCCGGTTCGGTCGACAACACCGCGACGGCGAGCGGCACCGCGAACGGGGAACCCGTCCTGTCGCCGGAGTCGTCGGCGACGCTGCCGATCCCCGGCGGCGGCCACCCGGAGCCGCCGTGCCACCCGACCTACGGCAAGCCCTGCCCCGGAAAGCCCGGACCCGGAAAGCCGGGCCCCGGCAAGCCCGGTTACGGCAAGCCCGGCCAGGACCGGCCCCCGGTGTACGGCGGCAGGTGAGCCGCACCGCTCGCCGCTGACGCGGGGCGCGTGCCCGCACGCAGAAGCCCCGGGGCCCACCCGCCCCGGGGCTTCGCCGTGCGCGCGTACCGGCCGGTCAGGCCGCCGGGCCCGCCGCCGCGCGGGCCATCGCGGCGAGTTCCCGCTCGAACGCCTTGACCGCGCCGGTGTGCCAGCTCTCGGCCATGCCGCGCGAGAGCGGGTCGGGGAAGATGTCCTCCTCGTCCTTCTCCACGCCGTCGAAGATCGCCGCGGCGACCGAGGCCGGCGCGACCTTGGGGATGTCCAGGCCGCGCGTCATGTCGGTGTCGACGGGGCCGGTCAGCACGGCGTGCACGCGCACGCCCCGGTCGCCGAGCAGGGTGCGCAGCGACTGCGTCATGGAGAAGGCGGCGGCCTTCGACAGCGAGTACGACGCGGTCAGCGGCAGCGGCGCGAGGGCCTGCAGCGACAGGTTGTTGACGACGGTGCCGGCGGCGGCGACCAGGTGCGGGGTGAACGCCCGGGTGACGCCGAGCGTGCCGTGGAGGTTGACCGCGAGGATCGCCTCCAGCACGGCGGGGTCGCCGAGCACGTCCTCGCCGTACCGGCCGGCGTTGTTGACCAGGACGTCCAGGGCGGGGACGGCAGCCGCGGCCTGCCGGATCTGCTCGGGGCTGGTGACGTCGAGGGTGAGCGGGACGACCCGCTCGTCGGCGGGCGGCACGGGCTGCCGGGCGGCGGCGTAGACCCGGGCGGCGCCGCGGTCCAGCGCCTCCTGGACGAGCGCGCGGCCGATGCCGCGGTTCGCGCCGGTGACCAGGACTGCCCTGTCTGCGATGGTGGCCATGGGAGTGCTCTCCGTATCGTGCGAGATGTCCAGCGGGGATCGTGCGAGGTGCGGGGCGCCGGTTGCGGGCGCTCCTGCCCTCTCCGATACGGGGCGGCGCGGAAAGTCATCGCGGCGGCCGGCGCGGGCGGCGATGAGTTTTCCCCGCCGGCCGGATCTCTCTTGGTGACGGCCCCCGGCAGTGGGCCTTTCCGGGCGAGCCCACAGGAGGAGCAGTGCCGACAGCGGCGACACAGCGGCAGGAGCCGGCCCCGCCGGCGCAGGCGCGGACGGGCGCGGGGAGCGACCCGGCGGCGGCGGACGGCGCGGACTTCGCGCGGCTGACCGCCCCGATGCGGCCGGCGCTGCTGGCGTACTGCTACCGCATGCTCGGCTCCGTGCACGACGCGGAGGACCAGGTGCAGGAGACGCTGCTGCGGGCGTGGCAGTCGTACGGGCGGTTCGAGGGGCGGTCGTCGCTGCGGACGTGGCTGTTCCGGATCGCCACCAACGCCTGCCTGCGGGCGATGGAGAGCCGCGGGCGGCGGCCGATGCCGACCGGGCTCGGCGGGCCCTCGGACGACCCCGACGCACCGCCGGCCGAGCCGCTGGCGGACGTGCCGTGGCTGGAGCCGTTCCCGGACGCGCTGCTGGGCCCGCCGTCGGCCGATCCGGCGGCGGTGGCCGCCGCGCGGGCGAGCGTGCGGCTGGCGCTGGTCGCGGCGCTGCAGTACCTGCCGGGGCGGCAGCGCGCGGTGCTGATCCTGCGGGACGTGCTGGGCTGGCGGGCCGCGGAGGTCGCCGAGCTGCTCGGGGTGTCGGCGGCGGCGGTCAACAGCCTGCTGCAACGCGCCCGGGCGGCGCTGCGCGAGGCGGCCCCCGCGCAGGACACGGTGCGCGAGCCCGCCGACGCCGAACGGCGGGCGCTGCTCGACGGCTACGCGGCGGCGTTCGAGAACGCCGACGTGGCCGCGCTGATGCGGCTGCTGCGGGCCGACGCGGTGCTGGAGATGCCGCCGGTGCCGACCTGGTTCACCGGGCGGGAGCGGATCGGCCGGTTCCTGGCGTGGCATGTGCTGACCGGGCCCGGCGATCTGCGGATGGTCGCCACCGCGGCCAACGGCCAGCCGGCGCTGGCCGGTTACCGCCGCGCGGCGGACGGCGGGTACCGGCCGTACGTGCTCCAGGTGCTCACCTGCGACGCGGCGGGCGTCGCCCGGATCACCGCCTTCCGGGACCTGCGGCTGTTCGCCGTCTTCGGCCTGCCGGCCGCGCTGCCGGCGAGCGGTGGGGCCCCGGGCGCGGGCGGTCAGTCGGTCTCGGGGCTGTAGTACGCCAGCGTCGCGGTGAACCGGGCGATCCAGGCGTCCAGTTCGGCGGCCCTGCGGGTGCCGACCTCGCAGGAGAAGAGCGTGCCGTCGCGCAGGGCCACGGCCACCACGAGCGCGTGGCCGCGCCCGGCGGCCTTCTCGCACCACGCGACGTCCACGGCGTGCCAGGGGATCTCGGTGACCCGGCCGTCGGAGCCGAGCGAGATGCCGGCGGGGTCGAGGACGACGGCGTTCTTGCGGTCCATGGCCAGGAACTCCGGCATCGCGATCTGCCCGAGCCCCGCCCCCGGCGGCGGGATGGGCGCGCCGGGCCCGTACGGCGAGGGCGGCAGCGCCGGTACGCCGGGCACGGCGGGCACCGGCGGCGTCCCGGGCGGCCCCGGCGACCCGAACGGCGCGGCGGCCCCGAACGGCGGCGGGGTGGCGGGAGCGTGGCCGGGCGGCGCCGGCGGGTACGCGGGCGGCGGCGGTACGGGCGTGTCGGCCACGAGCGGGGCCCCCGGCGGCGCTGCGGGCGGTCCCGGGGGCGTGCCCGGTACGGACGGGGCCGCCGGCGGGTCCGCAGCGGCCGGCGCGGCCCGGGGCGCCGGCGGGGCGAGGTCGTACGACGTGGCCGGGGCGGGCGGGGCCGGGCTCTGCAGCGGGCTGAGCCGGTCCAGGAGCTGCTCGGTGCCCGGCCGGCGCTCCGGCGCCTTGTCCAGGCACCCGGCGACCAGCTCCCGCAGCGCCTCCGGCACGGCCGTCAGGTCCGGCTCGCCGTGGACGGAGCGGTAGATCTGGGCGACCGGCGTACCGCCGCCGAAGGCGCTGCCGCCGGCCGCGGCGACCAGCACCGCGCCGAGCGCGAAGACGTCCGCGGCGGGGCCGACCGCATGGCCCTCGGCCTGCTCGGGGGCGAGGAAGCCGGGCGTGCCGAAGGCGGTGCCGGTCGCGGTGAGCCGGGCGTCGTCCATGGCGCGGGCGATGCCGAAGTCCAGGACGCGCGGCCCGTCGTCGGCCATCACGATGTTGCCGGGCTTGAGGTCGCGGTGCACGAGCCCGCAGCGGTGGATGGCCTGCAACGCCTCGGCGAGCGCCGCGCCGAGCCCGCGCAGCCGCTCCTCGTCCATCGGCCCCTGCGCGGCGAGCAGTTGGGCGAGCGTCGGACCGGGTACGTACGCGGTCGCCAGCCACGGCTGCGCGGCGTCGGGGTCGGCGTCCACGACCGGCGCGGTGTGGAAGCCGCCGACCCGGCGGGCTGCGGCGACCTCGGCGCGGAAGCGCGCCCGGAAGGCCGGGTCGCCCGCCAGCTCGGTCCTGACGAGTTTCACCGCGACCAGCCGGCCGCCGCGCGAGCGGGCGAGCCACACCGTGCCCATGCCGCCCTCGCCGAGCCTGCGCACGACGCCGTAACTGCCGATCCGTTCCACGCACCCCTCCCCCGTGTCCGGCCCAAGATTACGGGGCGCCGCCGGTGCGTACCTCTTTCGAACGGTGGTGCGCCCGGGTGCGGCACGGGATCATGCGGTCGTGCCGTGCCGTGGCGTGCCCCGCGGGGCGGATCGACGGCGCATGCCGGGTACGAACTGTGGCTACCTTCCGGGTAGTCACCGCCGCGGCCGAGGTATCTCGGCCGGGGCGGAACGCCGACCAGAGAGGACCCATGGTGAGTCAGCAAGGTCAACGAGTGGGCGTGGTCTGCGAGTCGGGAGAGGGGGAGACACGGGTGGCGGCCACCGCGGTGACGGTCGCGCAACTGCGCGGGCTCGGCTACGAGGTGCTGGTCGAGTCGGGCGCGGGCCTGGCGGCGAGCATCGCGGACGAGGCGTACCGCGAGGCCGGCGCGCGGATCGGCAGCCGCGCCGACGCGTGGGGCGCCGACGTGGTGCTGGCCGTGGACGCGCCCTCCGAGGCGGAGATCGCGCTGCTCACCGAGGGCGCGACGCTGATCTCGCTGCTCGCCCCGGCGCAGAATCCGCAGCTGCTCGACGCGCTGGCGCGGGCGGGGGTGACGGCGCTGGCGATGGACGCGGTGCCGCGTATCTCCCGCGCCCAGTCGCTGGACGTGCTCAGCTCGATGGCCAACATCGCGGGTTACCGCGCGGTCGTCGAGGCCGCTCACGCCTTCGGGCGGTTTTTCACCGGGCAGGTGACCGCGGCCGGCAAGGTGCCGCCGGCGAAGGTGCTGGTGGCCGGCGCGGGCGTGGCCGGGCTCGCGGCGATCGGCGCGGCGGGCAGCCTCGGCGCGGTGGTGCGGGCCACCGACCCGCGGCCCGAGGTCGCCGACCAGGTCAGGTCGCTGGGCGGGGAGTACCTGGCGGTGGAGTCGGCGGAGGTCGAGGTGAGCTCGACCGGCTACGCCAAGGAGATGTCGGACGACTACAACACCCGAGCGGCGGCGCTGTACGCGCAAGTGCTGCCGGACACCGACATCGTCATCACCACCGCGCTGATCCCGGGGCGTCAGGCGCCGCTGCTGGTCACCGAGGAGATGGTGGCGAGCATGAAGCCGGGCAGCGTCATCGTGGACATGGCCGCGGCGCAGGGCGGGAACGTGGCCGGCTCGGTTGCCGGCGAGAAGGTCGTCACCGGCAACCAGGTGACGATCATCGGCTACACCGACCTGGCCGCGCGGCTGCCCACGCAGGCGTCGCAGCTGTACGGCACCAACCTGGTCAACCTGCTGAAGCTGCTCACCCCCGGCAAGGACGGGCAGCTGGTGCTGGACTTCGACGACGTGGTGCAGCGCTCGGTGACCGTGGTGCGCGGCGGCGAGACGACCTGGCCGCCCCCACCGGTCCAGGTGTCGGCCGCGCCGGCGCCCGCGGCGCCCGCGCCCGCCGCGAGACCCGCCGCGCCGGAGAAGCGCAAGGCGTCGCCGGCCCGTACATACGCCCTGGTGGGCCTTGGGGCCGCGGTGCTGTTCCTGGTGACGGCCTTCGCGCCGCAGCAGCTCATCGGGAACCTGACGGTCTTCGTGCTGGCCATCGTCATCGGGTACTACGTGATCGGGCATGTCCACCACGCCCTGCACACCCCGCTGATGTCGGTGACGAACGCGATCTCCGGGATCATCGTGGTGGGCGCGATGCTGCAGATCGGGCACGCGCACACCGCCGTGACGGTCCTGGCGTTCGCCGCCGTCCTGCTGGCCTCGATCAACATCTTCGGCGGGTTCGCGGTGACGCGGCGCATGCTGTCGATGTTCGCGAAGGACTGATCCGCGATGACCGCATCGACCGCCGCGCAGGCGGCCTACGTCGTCGCCGCGCTGCTGTTCATCCTGTCGCTGGCGGGCCTGTCCCGGCACGAGACGTCCCGCTCCGGCGTGGTCTACGGCATCTCCGGCATGGCGATCGCGCTGGCCGCCACGATCGGGCTCGCCTCCCGCAGCATCGCCGCGACCGGGATGGGCCTGCTGGTGCTGGCCATGGTCATCGGCGCCGGCATCGGCCTGCAGCGGGCCCGCCGGGTGGAGATGACCGGCATGCCGGAACTCATCGCGATACTGCACAGCTTCGTGGGCCTGGCCGCCGTGCTGGTCGGCTGGAACGGCTACCTGGACGTCGAGGCCAGGGGGGCGGCCCAGCACGAGATCGCCGCCGACCTGCTGCGCATCCACCACGCCGAGGTCTTCATCGGCGTCTTCATCGGGGCGGTGACCTTCACCGGCTCGGTCATCGCGTTCCTGAAGCTCTCGGCGCGCATCAAGTCCAGCCCGCTGATGCTGCCCGCGCGCAACGTCCTCAACCTGGCCGCGCTCGCGGCGTTCGTGGGCCTGACGGTGGCCTTCGTGGTGTCGCCGAACGTGGGGCTGCTGGTCGCGGTGACCGCGGTGGCCCTCGCGCTCGGCCTGCACCTGGTGGCGTCGATCGGCGGCGGCGACATGCCCGTCGTGGTGTCGATGCTCAACAGCTACTCGGGGTGGGCGGCGGCTGCGTCGGGCTTCCTGCTGGACAACAACCTGCTCATCGTGACCGGCGCGCTCGTCGGCTCCTCGGGTGCGTATCTGTCGTACATCATGTGCACCGCGATGAACCGGTCGTTCCTGTCGGTCATCGCGGGCGGCTTCGGTGTCGAGGCGGCCGTGTCCGACACCACCGAGTACGGCGACCACCGCGAGATCAACGCCGAGGACACCGCGAAGCTGCTGCGGGACGCCGGGTCGGTCGTCATCACCCCCGGCTACGGCATGGCGGTGGCGCAGGCGCAGTACCCGGTGGCGGACCTGACGCGCAGGCTGCGCGAGCGGGGCGTGCAGGTGCGGTTCGGCATCCACCCGGTCGCCGGGCGGCTGCCGGGGCACATGAACGTGCTGCTGGCCGAGGCGAAGGTGCCGTACGACATCGTGCTGGAGATGGACGAGATCAACGACGACCTGGCGGGCACCGCGGTGGTGCTGGTCATCGGGGCGAACGACACCGTGAACCCGGCGGCGGTCGACGACCCGGGCAGCCCCATCGCCGGCATGCCGGTGCTGCGGGTGTGGGAGGCGGAGAACGTGATCGTCTTCAAGCGGTCGATGAGCACCGGTTACGCCGGGGTGCAGAACCCGCTGTTCTTCCGGGAGAACACCCAGATGCTGTTCGGCGACGCCAAGGAGCGGGTGGAGGACATCCTGCGGGCGCTGTGAGCCGCCGGGCCGGGCCCGGGGGGTTGCGCTGCGGCGCCTCCCGGGCCGGGCCGGCCGCGGATGACGTTTCGATCGCCGCTTCGCGGGCAGATCGGGCAGCTATGGAGCGAAAGTCGGGGAGACCGATGCGCGGTGAACGCAAGGCCGGGCCGGGGATACGGGTGCGGCGCGGGCAGCCGGACCATCCCACCGACCTGCCGGGCAGGTCGTGGTGGGCGGTGCTCAAGGGCACCTTCGAGGAGTTCAGGACCGACGAGCTCGGTGACCGGGCCGCCGCGCTGACGTACTACGGCGTGCTGTCGGTGTTCCCGGCGCTGCTGGTGTTCGTGTCGGTGCTGGGGCTTTCCGGCCGGTCGGCGACGGACAAGGTGCTCAAGAACCTGGACGAGCTGGCGCCCGGTCCGGCGCGCGACCTCATCACCAACGCGGTGCGGCAGTTGCAGGACCGGGCGGGGATGGGCTCGGCGTTCGCGGTGGTCGGCCTGCTGCTCGCGCTGTGGTCGGCGTCCGGCTATGTGGCCGCGTTCATCCGCGCCGCCAACGCCGTCTACGACGTGCCCGAGGGCCGGCCGTTCTGGAAGGTGCTGCCGCTGCGGCTGGGGCTGACGGTGCTGCTGATGCTGCTGGCGTGGGCGAGCGCCCTGATCGTGGTCTTCACCGGCGGTGTCGCCCACCAGGCCGGCGCCACGCTGGGGCTCGGGGACACCGCGCTGACGGTGTGGGCCGTCGCCAAGTGGCCGGTGCTGGCCTTCCTGGTGCTCACCATGATCGCCGTGCTGTACTGGGCGGCGCCCAACGTCAAGGGCCGCGGCTTCCTGTGGACGACGTCGGGCAGCCTGCTGGCGCTGCTGATCTGGATGGCGGCCTCGGGCGGCTTCGCGGTCTACGTGTCCAACTTCGGCTCGTACAACAAGACCTATGGCACGGTGGCCGGGGTGATCGTGTTCCTGGTGTGGCTGTGGATCACCAATGTGGCGATCCTGCTGGGCCTGGAGTTCGACGCGGAGCTGGCCCGGGCGCGGGCCGTCGCGGGCGGCTTCCCGGCAGACCGCGAGCCGTACGTCACGCCGCGCGACACCGAGACGTGGACGCCGGAGGAGCGCCGCCACCTGGCCTGAGCCCTTCCTCCGGCGCACCGCTTCACGGCTCTACGCGGAGGCCGCGGTCAGCGCGGCGACCTCGGCGTCGGTCAGCCGCAGCCCGGGCGCGGCCAGCAGCGCGGGCAGCTGGTCGAGGGTGCGGGCGCTGGCGATGGGCGCGACGACACCGGGCTGGGCGGCCAGCCACGCCAGCGCGACGGTGGCGACCTGCGCGCCGTGCGCGGCGGCGGTCTGCTCCAGCGCGGTCAGGACCCGGTCGCCGCGCTCGGTGCCCAGGTACTTGGCGACGCCCGCGGCCCGGGCGCTCTCCACGGGTGTGCTGGCCCGGTATTTGCCGGTCAGGAAGCCCGCGGCCAGCGAGAAGTACGGTGCGACGGCGAGGCCGTGGCGTACGGCGATGTCCTGGAGCGGGCCCTCGTAGGTGTCGCGGGACATCAGGTTGTAGTGCGGCTGGAGGGCGACATAGCGGGCCTTGCCCTCGCGGGTGGAGAAGTCCAGGGACTGCGCCAGCCGCTCGGGGCTGATGTTGGAGGCGGCGATCGCCCGGACCTTGCCGGCCGTCACCAGCTCGTCCAGGGCGGTGATGATGTCCTCGACCGGCACCTCGGGGTCGTCGAAGTGCGTGTAGTACAGGTCGATGCGGTCGGTGCGAAGCCGGCTGAGGGAGGCGTCGGCGGCGGCCTTGATGTTCTCGGGGCGCAGGCCCAGGAAGTCGGGGTGGCGGCTGACCTTGGTGGCGATGACGACGCTGTCGCGGTTGCCGCGGGCGGCGGTCCACTCCCCGATGATGCGTTCCGACTCGCCGCCGGAGTTGCCGGGGATCCAGGCGGTGTAGCTGTCGGCGGTGTCGACGAAGTTGCCGCCCGCCTCGGTGTAGGCGTCCAGTACGGCGAAGGAGGCGGCCTTGTCCGCGGACCAGCCGAAGACGTTGCCGCCCAGGCTCAGCGGGAAGACCTCGATGTCCGACGAGCCGAGCTTGTGAAGTCCAGTCATGCTGCGTGCAGCACCGGGGCGCGGCCCGGTTATTCCGGTCCCGGCGCCCCGGTGTGCCGCCGCGGCGGCAGGTCAGCGGCTGGGCACCGCTCTGCGGGCGGTCCTGCGCGAGGGACCGGGGGTGAGGCGGACCAGGGCGTTGACGACATGGTCGATCGCGTCCCGGCCGGGGTCGTCGGTGAGGTTGGTGAGCAGCCGGGCCATGCCGTCGACGAGGGCGGGGCGGTCGATGATCCGGGCCAGGACGGGCTCAAAGCCGGAGCGGCTGAGGACGTAGGTGGCCGCCGCGTTGCCGAGGCGGTAGTAGCGGCCCCAGCGCTGGTCCAGGACGGCGGGGTAGCTCTGCAGGACCCGTTCGCGGCCGGCGCCCGCCGGGCGGGTCAGGGCGAGGGCGGCGACGTCGGCGGCGGCCTCGCCGGACTCCATGGCCTGGCAGATGCCCTCGCCGTTCCAGGGGCTGATGGTGCCCGCGCTGTCGCCGACCAGCAGCAGGCCGCGGCCGTACTGGGGGCGGCGGTTGAGGCCCATGGGCAGGGCGGCGCTGCGCAGCGGCCCGTCCGCGCCGGCCTCGTCCAGGCCCCACTCCGGCGGGGTCCTGGCCAGCCAGTCGGCCAGCGACGCACGCAGGTCCGGGGAGCGCTTGCCGCGCCGGCCCAGCACCCCCACCCCGACGTTCACCCGGCCGTCGCCGAGCGGGAAGATCCAGCCGTAGCCGGGCAGCCAGTCCCGGCTGCCCGGCAGCCGCAGGTCGGCCCACAGCTCCAGGTAGTCCTCGCCGGAGCGGGTGGGGCTGCGGAAGTAGCGGCGCACGGCGGTGGCCATCGGGCGGGCCTGGTCGCGGTGGGCGCCGAGCGCGACGGCCAGCCGCGCGGAGGCGCCGTCGGCGGCGACGACCAGCGGGGCGCGGTGCACGACCGGCCGCGCGTCGGGCCCGGCGGTGGCGTGGACGCCGACGACGCGGCCGACCCGGTCGGTGAGCGGCGCGGTGACCTTCACCCCGGTGTGCAGCCGGGCGCCGGCGGCCTGCGCGTGCCGGGCCAGGATCTCGTCGAAGTCATGGCGGGTGCGGGTCAGTCCGAAGTCGGGGAAGCGCGCGCCCGCGGGCCAGTCGATGAGCACCCGGCGCTCGCCGCACACCCAGCGCATGCCGCGCGAGCGGTGCCAGCCGTCGCCGTCGATGTCGATACCCATCCGCAGCAGCTGGTGCACGCCGCGCGGGGTGAGCCCGTCGCCGCACACCTTCTCCCGCGGGAAGTCGTCCTTCTCCAGCAGCAGGACGTCCACACCGGCCCGCGCCAGGTGGTAGGCCGCGCTCGATCCGGCCGGGCCCGCGCCGACCACGATGACCTGCGCGTCCTGCGCCACGGCCGCGGAGCCGGCGCCGGAGGGGGCCGGGTGCGGCGGTTCCGGCGCGCCGTTGTCGCCGCGCGCGTCGTTCACCGCGTTCCCGTCGTTCTCGTCGTGCCCGTCGTGCCCGTTGTACTCACCGTTCTCGCCGTTCTCGCCGTTCTCATCGTTCACCCACCGATCGTTACCCGCCATCCGGTCGCCCGAAGCGGCCCCCGACTGCCCCTGGCCCTCGGCTACCCCGCCGGCGGCGTCCCGCACCGGCCCGTTCGGGTGAGCGCGGTCAGCGCGCGCGGGCGAGATCGTCCAGCACCGCGCGGACGACATGCCGGGCGTTGCCGGCCATCGCCTCGTTCCGGGTGCGGTAGTACGGCAGGGCGATCAGCGCCTGCGAGAGCGTACGGGCCCGGCCGCGGGTCCAGGTCGCGTCGTCCACGTCCAGCGCCCGGCGGAAGACCGCGCGGGCCGGGGGCGGCAGCAGGTTCCAGGCGGGGAAGAGGTCGCACGCCGGGTCGCCGGCCCCCGCGCAGCCGAAGTCGATGACCGCGGCGAGCCTGCCGTCCTCGACCAGCAGGTTGCCCGGCATCAGGTCGGCGTGCAGCGGCACCGGCGGCCCCTGCCACGCCGGGGCGCGCAGCGCCTCCGCCCACACGGCGAGCACGGCGTCGCAGTCCACGCCCTCCTCCGGGATGCCGCGCAGCGCCCCGACCGCCGCCCGGGTCTCGGCGTCGAGGGCGGAAAGCGGCCCGCCCCGGTGGGCCGGCGGCGCGTCCGGCAGGTCCACGGCCCGCAGCGCCGCGACGAAGCCCGCGAGATCCTCGGCGAGCCCTACGGGGTCGTGCAGCGCGCCGGCTTGCGGATGCGTGCCGGGCAGCCAGCGGTGCACCGACCACGGCCACGGGTAGCCCTCCGCCGGCTCGCCCGCGCCCAGCTCCTCGGGAATGCGTACGGGCAGGTGCGGCGCGAGGCGCGGCAGCAGGTCCCGCTCCCGCGCGATGTCCGCGGCGCCGCCCTCCCCCAGCGGCAGCCGCACCGCCAGGGCGTCGCCCAGCCGGTAGACGGCGTGGACGGTGCCGCCGGAGGCCCACCGCCGCACGGGCAGCCCCGCCCACCGCGGGAACTGCTCGGCGACGAGCCGCCGGACGAGGCCGCCGTCCGGGGCCGGTATGCCGGGATCGCTGCCGGGGTGCGTCTGACCTGCGCTCATGCCCGGCATCCGATCACCGGCCGCGCGGGGGCGTCAAACGGTATTCGGCGCCCGGCCGCCGGTGCGCCGCGCACGGGCGGCCCGGGCGCCGCGGGGGAACAATGGCGTCATGTCCTCACGCTGGTCGATCGGTTCGCACAACTCGCTGCTGTCCATCGGCTCCACGGAGTCCGTCCTGTCGATCGGCTCGGCGGGCTCGGCGCTGTCCATCGCCTCGGTGGCCTCGTTCGGCTCCTTCGGTTCGCTGGGGTCGTCGATGTCGGCGCTGTCGGCCGGCTCGTTCCAGTCGTTCGGCTGCTGGCTGTCGGGCCAGTCGTACGCCTCGGTGCTGAGCTGGCAGTCGCACGGCGCGGTACGCGCGCAGCGCACCCGCACCCGCACCCCGGCGGGCGGCAGCCGGCTGCCGCGCACCACCGCGGTCGCCCTGGCGGCGACGGCGGTCGCGGGCCTGACGTGGTGGCAGGTGCGCCGGCTGGGCCGCTAGGTCAACACAGCCAGGTCGATACCGCTAGGCGGTGCCCGACCCTCTCCGGATGGTCCATCAGCGCGTGCGGACCCTCGCGGGTGCGGGTGAGGGCATGGCAGAAGAACATGGCCGGCGGTCGTCGACGGCGACGCGCGGTCAGGGCAAGAGGCGGGCCTCCGGCGCGGAGGGGGCGGCCGAGGAGGCCGCGCGGTGCCTGGGGAAGCTGACCGGGCGGATCGCCGAGGGGTGCTCCGAGGTCACGCCGACCGAGGACGACGGCTGGCTGGTGTCCGTGGACGTGGTGGAGGTCGCCCGGATCCCGGACACCACCAGCCTGATGGCCACCTACGAGGTGCAGCTCGCCGGGGACGGCACCCTGCGCGGCTACCGCCGGGTGCGCCGCTACTGCCGGGGGGTCGCCGACTCCTAGTCCCGCCCCGCGCCGCCGTCCCGCGCGGACGGCCGGCGGACTTCCGACAGAAAGAGCGGTATCGCCGTGACCGTCATAGCCGATGAAGTCGTCTGCGCCCCGCGCACCGGCACCCTCTACGACGTCCTGGACCTGGTGCTCGACCGGGGCATCGTCATCGACGTGTTCGTCCGGGTGTCCCTGGTCGGCATCGAGATCCTGAAGATCGACGCCCGCGTCGTGGTGGCCAGCGTCGACACGTATCTGCGCTTCGCCGAGGTGTGCAACCGGCTCGACCTGGAGCGCGACTCGCGCAGCCGGACCGTGCCGGAGCTCTTCGGCGGGATGTCCGGGTCCGTCGGGCGGGCCGGCGCCAGGAAGGCCACCCGGTCGCTGGGCGGCAAGGTCGGCGGCAAGGTCAAGGACGCCCTCGGGTTCGGCGACGAGGACGAGGAGCCCGCCGAGGACGACCGGGACCGGGACCGGCCGCGCCGCCGTGCCGCCGCCGGCGGCGCCGGCGGCCGGTCGGGCTCCCGGGCCAAGAGCCGCGGCAAGGAAGGCTGACGTGCGGTGAGCGTGTACGTCTACGGGGTGACGCGGGCCGGGCTCGCGGCCCCGCCGGGCATCCGCGGGATCGGCGACCCGCCGGCCCGGGTCCGCACCCCCGCGTACGGCGGCCTCGCCGCGGTCGTCAGCGCCGCCCCGGACAAGCTCCGGCCGCGCCGCCGGGACCTGCGGGCCCACCAGGACGTCCAGCTCGCCTTCGCCGGCCGCGGCGCGCTGCTGCCGACCCGGTTCGGCGCGGTCGCCGCCGACGAGGAGGCGGTCCTCGCCCGGCTGCGGGAGGGCGCCGGGAGTTACGCGGCGGCGCTCGACCGGGTCGAGGGCCGCTTCGAGATGAACCTCAAGGCCGCCCCCGTCGAGGACGGCATCGCGGCCCTGGTCCGTACCGACCCCCATGTCGCGCGGCTGCGGCAGGAGAGCCGGCGGCGGCCGGGCTACGACACCAGCGTGCGGCTCGGCGAGGCCGTCATGGCGGGCCTGCGGCGGCGGGCGCTCGCGGCGGCGCGGGAGGTGGCCGACGTGCTCACCGAGCTGGCCGACGACGTCGCCCCCGGCGCCGAGGTGCCGGGCGGGGTGCTCAATGTGTCCTTCCTGGTGGCCGCGGACCGCGTCGCCGACTGCCGGGCCGTCGTCGACGACCTCGGCCCGCAGCTCGCCGACCGCGCCGAGCTGCGGCTCGCCGGACCGCTGCCCTGCTACAGCTTCTGCGGCCTTGCCGCACCGGCCGGGGTCTGACATGGGGCTGCTCAGCGGGGTGCTGCTGCTGCCGCTCGCTCCCGTGCGCGGCGTCACCTGGGTCTCCCAGCAGCTGCTGGACACCGCGCTCGACGAGATGTACGACCCGGCCGTGCTGCGGGCCCGGCTCGCGGCGCTCCACCGCGCCTACGACGAGGGCGAGATCGACGACGCGGGCTTCGAGGCCGAGGAGGAGCGGCTGCTGGACCTGCTGGAACGGCCCCGGCCGGTCCGCCGCAAGACGACCCATCATTCGAGAGGTGCTCGCCGATGAACAGCTCATGCAAGACCGCGGTCGCAGCGGCCATGGCCGGCGGCTACGTCCTCGGACGCACGCGCAAGGCCAGGACGGCGCTCGCGATCGCCACCTTCCTGGCCGGCCGCAGGTTCGGGCTGAGCCCGGCGGGGCTCGCCGCCGAGGGGATGCGCCAGCTGCGGGAGAACCCGCGCTTCGAGCCGCTGCGCGACCAGATCAGCGGGGAGCTGCTGGCCGCGGCCCGCTCCGCCGCGTCGGGTTCCGCCGAGCGCGGCTTCACCGCGCTGGCGGAGTCGCTGCGGCAGCGCGGCAAGGGGCGCGGCGGCGCGCAGGACGACGAGGCGGAGGAGGCGGCGGAGTTCGAGGAGGACGAGGGCGAGGAGACCGGCGAGGGCAGCGAGGGCGACGGGGCCGAAGAGGAGGAGCCGGCGCAGGGCGGCGGCGGGCGGGAGGGCGGGCGCCGCGCCTCCCGTCGTACCGACTGGGACCGGCTCAACGGCCCGGCGAAGAAGGCCGCCGCGCGCAAGCGGGCGCCGGCGAAGAAGTCCCCGGCGAAGCGGACCGCCGCCAAGAAGGCGGTCCCGGCCCGCAAGAAGGCCGCGGCGGGGAAGAAGGCCGCCGCGGACCACGCGGGGTCGGGCAGGCCGCACGGCGCCGCCAAGCGGCACGGGAGGTAGGCGGACATGGCACCGAAGGGCCCCAAGGGCAAGGAAAGCGAGCAGTCCGGCGGCCTCACCGGCTTCGGCGACCTGCGCCAGGAGTTCGGGAAGTTCCTGGGCGGGCTCGCGGACGAGTGGACGCAGAAGGCGGGCGACAAGGTCTCCGGTCTGACCGACCGGCTCACCGACGTCGCCGACGGCCAGGGCGGGATGCTCGGCGCCGGCAACCGCATGCTGCACGGGGACTCGCCGTTCAAGGCGATGGTCGGGCAGAAGGCGAAGGACACCAAGGACAAGGTCGTGGGCAAGGTCAAGGACACCGTCGGCGGCGGCGGAGGCAGCGGCACGGGCGAGAACGTCAAGGCCGTCAACATCGTCGAGTCGCTGGACGTCGGGGTCTCCCGGCGCACCGCGTACGACAACTGGACGCAGTTCGAGGACTTCAGCAGCTTCACCAAGGGCGTCAGGGGCGTCTCCCAGGAGGAGGACGAGGTCACCACCTGGAATCTCAAGATCGGCCCCTCCAGCCGCAGTTGGAAGGCGACGACGCAGGAGCAGATCCCCGACGAGCGGATCGTGTGGACCTCGGAGGGCGCCAAGGGCAGCACCACGGGCTGTGTGAGCTTCCATGAGCTCGGGCCCAGCCTGACGCGCATCCTCGTGGTCGTCGAGTACACCCCCGCGGGCTTCTTCGAGAAGACCGCGAACCTCTGGCGCGCCCAGGGCCGCCGGCTGCGGCTGGACCTCAAGCACTTCGGCCGGCACGTCACCCTGCACGCCGACGACGAGGTGGAGGGCTGGCGCGGCGAGATCCGCGACGGCGAGGTCGTCCGCTCCCACGAGGAGGGGCTGGAGGACGACGAGCAGGGGGAGAACGGGCCGGAGGAGGACGACGAGGACTACGGCCCCGAGGACGAGGACGCCTACGACGAGGGCGAGGGTGCCGGCGAGGACGGCGAGGAGGACTGGGACGAGGAGGAGGGCGAGCCCGAGGACGAGGAGGAAGGGGAAGAGGGCGAGGAGGAGGAGCCCGCCAAGGAAGAAGAGGACGACGAGGAAGAGCAGGCCCCGCGGCGCCGCCGGAGCCGGCGGTGACCGCGCTGGAGTACACCACCGCGGCCGAGCCGTACGGCCCGACCCCGGCCACGGCGAACCTCGCCGAGATCCTGGAGCGCATCCTCGACAAGGGCATCGTCATCGCCGGGGACATCAAGATCGACCTGCTCGACATCGAGCTGCTGACCATCCGGCTGCGGCTGTTCGTCTCCTCCGTCGAGACCGCCAAGCTCGCCGGCATCGACTGGTGGGAGACCGACCCGGCGCTCTCCTCACGTGCCGCCGAGCATGCCCTGACCCGGGAGAACCAGCAGCTCAGGGAGCGGCTGGCCGAGCTGGAGACCCGCGGCGAGCGCCCGCCGCGGCGGCGCTCCCGCACCGGGGACCCCGAGGGCGGCGACGCGGGATGACGGCCGCGCAGCAGCTCCCCGCCCTCGCCGCGCCGGCCACCGGCACCACGGTGACCTGCGTGTTCGCGATCCTCGGCGGCGACGGGCCGGCCGCGCCCGCCGCCGGCCCCGAAGGCGGCCACGAAGGCGGCGGCGCCCTGCGGCTGCTGCCGCTGGCCGCTCGGCTCCGGGCCCTGGTGCAGGACGTGCCCGCGGCGGACTTCACCGAGGACGCGCTGCGCCGCCGGCTCGCCGATCCGGCGCGGCTGGAGGTGTGCGCGCGGGCCCACCACGCCGTGGTGACGGCCGCCGCCGCGGGCGGGCCCGTCGTACCGCTGCCGCTCGCCACGCTGTTCACCGACGACCGCCGGGCGGTGGCCGCGCTCGACGCGCGGCGGCAGCAGTTCCTGGCCGCGCTGGAGCTGGTGACCGGGCGCGCCGAATGGGCGCTGAAGGTCTCGGCGGGGCGCCCTGAGGCGTCCGCGGCACCCGCCGCCGGCCACCCCTCCCCCGTGCCCGCCGGCGGGCAGGGCGCGGCGTACCTGGCGCGGGTACGCGGCCAGGAGCGGGACCGCACGGCCCGTCAGGAGGCGGCGCTGCGGGCCGCGCGGCACGCCCACGACACCGCGGCGGCCTTCGCCGTCTCGTCGGTACGGCGGCGTCCACACGGCACCGAGGTCACCGGCCGGGACCGGCACCAGGTGCTCAACGCCGCGTATCTGGTGGACGACGCCCGCGCCGCCGAACTGGCCTCGGCGGTGCGGGCGCTGGCCGGCACGTACCGCGACCTCGGGCTGCACGTGGAGCTGTCCGGGCCGTGGGTGCCGTACTCCTTCACCGGGCAAACCGCGGGAGAGGGCGAGTGACCGGCGCGACGGGCGTCGTCCCGTGGGTGGGGCCCGACAGCGGCGCGCCGCTGGGCGTGCCGCTGGTGGACCTGCTCGACCGGGTGCTCGCCACCGGGGTGGTGATCAGCGGCGACGTGGTGATCGCGATCGCCGACGTGCCGCTGGTCCGGCTCTCCCTGCACGCCCTGCTGGCGTCGGTCAGCGAGCGCGTCCCGGCGCCCTGGAGCGACGGGGGCCTGCTGTGAGCGGCCCCCGGCTGGACCTCGACCCGGACAGCGCCGCCCGCGACCTGGTCGGCCTGGTGCTCACCCTGGTGGAGCTGGTCCGCCAGCTGATGGAGCGGCAGGCCGTCCGGCGGATCGACCAGGGCGGCCTGACGGCGGAGCAGGAGGAACGCCTCGGCGTCACCCTCATGCACCTGGACCGCGCGATGGACGAGCTGTGCACCCGGCACGGGCTGCGCCGCGAGGACCTGAACCTCGACCTCGGGCCGCTCGGCCCGCTGCTCGCCGACCGCGACTGGTGACGCGGCACACCTGAGCAGCGCCGCGGGTCCCGGTCCCGCCGCGCTCAGGTGTGCCGGTGGTACGCCTTGCTCGCGATGCGCCAGCCGTCGCCGTCGGTGCGGGCGAGCAGGAAGACGTCGGTGAAGGTCTCGGGGCCGTACCGCAGGGTCATCGCCGCGGTCGCGACGGTGCCGTGGACGGTGACGGCGTCGATACGGCGGGTCCTGGCCGCCTCGTCGGGCGCCGGGTGGCCGGGGAAGAGGGCGCAGTAGTCGTCGAGGTCCCAGGAGACGAAGGTGCCGTCGCGCAGGCCCTCGATCCGGGCGGTGGGCAGGAAGGCGGCGCGGAAGTGGGCGGGGTCGCCGGTGGCGTGGCCGCGCATGTAGGCCCGCAGGGGTGCCAGGACCGCGTCGTCGACGGCCGGGGCGGTCGCGGCGGCGGCGATGTCGGCGTGCGGGCCCGCGGGCGCCTCGGCCAGCGCGGCGGCGCTCGGCAGCGGGGCGCCCGAGGCGGCGGTGAGCAGGTCCATGTCCTTGGTCAGCGCGCCGATGGTGAACTGCGCCGGGCGGGTGGCCGCGGCGGACGGGTCGGCCAGGAAGGGCCGCTTGGCGGCGGCGAGTTTGCCGAGCTGGCTCAGTTCGAGGACGTCCAGGACCTGCTCGCGGGGCAGTCCGAGGGCGTCGGCCTGCCGCAGTGTCTCGCCGAGGGCGAGGACGGAGCCGGCGATGGTGCTGTTGACGACCAGCTTGAGGGCGGCGGCGGTACGGGCGTCGGCCACATGGCGGACGTTCCCGAGCTGCTCCAGGACCGGCCGGGCCTTGTCGAAGGCGTCATCGGCGCCCGCGGCGAGCACCTGGAGGCTGCCGGCGGCGACGGCGGGGGTGGAGCCGAGGACGGGCGCGTGGACGTACGACGGGCCGCTGGACTGCGCGAGCGCTTCGGCCTCGGCCGGGGCGATGGTGCTGGTGTTCACCACGACGGTGCCGGGGCGCAGCGCGTCCCGTACGGCGTCGAGGACGTCCCGGCAGGCGTGGCCGTCGAAGAGGGCCAGCAGGACGAGGTCGGCGCCGGCGACGGCGTCGGCGGGCTTGTCCGTCGTGGGGATGTCGCCGGCGGAGCGCCCGGAGCGCGTCCAGCCGACGACCTCCCGGCCCTGCTCGGTGAGGCGGCGGGCGATCGCGGCTCCCATACGGCCCAGGCCCAGGACGGCGACGGTGTGTGCGGTGGTCATGGGTGCCAGCCTGGTCCACCGCGGTCGCTGCGACAACCGCAGATCCGGTAGGGCTGCCCTGCAGGGCGCGCATGGCCGGCGCGCATACTGGCGCGATGGACCTGGTGGTGTGGCGGACGTTCGTGACGGTGTGCCGGCTCGGCTCGCTGTCCGCGGCGGCGGCCGAGCTGCACCACACGCAGTCGGCCGTCTCCCGGCAGATCGCCGGTCTTGAGCGGCAGCTCGGCGTGCCGCTGGTGGAGCGGCACGCGCGCGGGGTGCGGCCCACCCCTGCCGGGGAGGCGTTCCGGCGGCATGCGCAGGCCACGCTCGCCGAGGCCGACCGGGCGGTGCGGGCCGCGCGGGAGGCGGGTGACGGGGGCGCGGTACGGCCGCTGGCGGTCGGGGCGACGCCGTCGCTGGCCGCGCAGATCGTGCCGGCGGCCGTACGGGGTGTGCTGGAGGCGGCCGGGCCGGTGCGGTGGAGCCTGCTGCCGGCGCTGAGCGGGCAGTTGCACGCCCGGGTGGCGGCCGGGGATCTGGACGTGGGGGTGGTGACGGACGCGCCGCCCGGGCTGCCGCAGGACGCGCGGGTCGAGCGGCGGTTCCTGGGTCTGGACGAGATGGTCGTCGTGCTGCCCGTGGGGCATCCGCTGGCCGGGCCCGGTCCGCTGCCGATCGCCGCGCTGGCCGGCCGGACCTGGGCCGAGGACAACGAGGGCTCGGCCGCGCTGCTGCGCCGGCACGCCGCCCGGGCCGGCGTCACGGCCCGGGTCGATCTCGCGGCGGCCGATCTGCCGGGCAAGCTCGCCCTGGTGGCGACGGGCCATGCCGTCGCCCTGGTGCCGGGCGTCCTGAGGGCCGCGCTGCGCGCCGACGTCACCGCCGTACCGCTGGTGGACCCGCCCTCCCGCGGCGTCTACGCGATCACCCCGCGGCGCGAGCCGCATCCGTACGCGGCGCTGCTGCTCGACCGCCTCGCGGCCTGCGCCGCCGAGGGCGGGCTGGCGCCGGCGGCCGGTCGCCCGGCGGGCCCGCTGCCCGCGCCGCGGGCCGCACCGGCGGCGGGGGCCCGCGCGCAGACCGCCTGACGGGCCCGGCCGCCGGGGGCGCGGCGGGTGTGCAACCGCGGATCGACGCCGCCGCGGCGGTGCGCGATACTCGCGCCAATCCACCTGGTTCTGCGGTGAGTTGACGCGGCGCCAGAGAAACCCCCGGGGCGAGAGTGGCGGGTGTGGCTCGCGTGGGCCCAGCCGCAGGTCGGCCGCCGCCCCGCGTTCACGCGTGAGACGTACGGCCGTTGCCGACCGCTGCGACATTGCGCGGCATGGACACTCCTCGTATGGGTATGGACACGTCGCTCGCGCAGCGGATGAGCATGGCCGAGCAGCACGAGTACCTGCGCGCGAAGCTCACCCGGCGCCGCGTCGTGCTCGGCGGCCTGACCGCCGCGGGCACCGCCGCCGCCTCCGGCCTGCTCACCGGGACGGCCCAGGCCAGCCCGGCGCTGCTGAACCGGCCGGCGACCGGGCACGGCGTGGACGGCGCGCTGGTCGCCCCGTTCGGCCGCCACCTGCAGTTCGGCGCCGACCCGAAGACGCAGTTCACGATCTCCTGGCAGGTCCCGCTCGCGGTGCGCAAGCCGTTCGTGCGGATCGGCCTGCAGCCCTGGTCGCTCAGCCACAAGATCGAGGCCGAGGTCCGGGACCTGCACACCCCGCAGCTGCTGAACAGCAAGCTCCCCGCGGTCGACCAGTTCTACCTGCACGCGCAGCTCGGCGGCCTGCGGCCGGGCACCACGTACTACTACGGGGTGGGCCACGAGGGCTTCGACCCGGCGACGACCGCGGCCTTCGCCACGATCGGCTCCTTCACCACCGCGCCCGCGCACAGCGAGCGCTTCACCTTCACCGCGTTCGGCGACCAGGGCGTCAGCTACCACGCGCTGGCCAACGACTCGCTGATCCTGGCCCGCAACCCCGCCTTCCACCTGCACGCGGGCGACATCTGCTACGCCGACCCGGACGGCTCGGGCCAGGCGAGCGACGCGGCCGACTACGACGCGCGCACCTGGGACCAGTTCCTGGCGCAGACCGAGTCGGTCGCGGCGAAGATCCCGTGGATGGTGACGACCGGCAACCACGACATGGAGGCCTGGTACTCGCCGAACGGCTACGGCGGCCAGCGGGCCCGCTGGACGCTGCCCGGCCACGGCTTCAACTCCGCGACGCAGCCCGGCGCGTACTCCTTCGTCTACGGCAACACCGCGGTGATCGCGCTGGACGCCAACGACGTGTCCTACGAGATCCCGGCCAATTACGGCATCTCCGGCGGCGGCCAGACCGGGTGGCTGGACCGCACGCTCGCGGCGTACCGCAAGCAGCGGGGCATCGACTTCCTGGTGGTCTTCTTCCACCACTGCGCCTACTCCACCACCAACTCGCACGCCTCGGACGGCGGTGTGCAGGCCGAGTGGGTGCCGGTGTTCGACAAGCACCAGGTGGACCTGGTCATCAACGGCCACAACCACGTGTACGAGCGCACCGACGCGATCCGCGGCGGCCGGGTGAGCCGCCAGGTGCGGATCGGCGACACCACCCGCCCGGCCGGCGACGGCACGGTCTACATCACCGCGGGCGGCGCCGGCCGCAGCCTGTACGACTTCCCGGCGCCGGACTCGTACGAGGGCCACCTCAACGAGGTCGACACCGTCCAGACCTGGCACTCGGCCAAGGGCGGCGGCCAGGTGAAGGAGTCCGTGCACTGGTCGCGGGTCCGCTACACCGGCTACTCGTTCGTGTCGGTCGACGTCGAGCCGGCCCGCTCCGGGCACGAGTCGACGCTGACGGTGTCCGCGATAGCCGAGACGGGCGAGCGCATCGACCACTTCACGGTGGCGCGCCGCGCCAGGTGACGGCCTGCTCCCGCCGCCGGCCGCGGGCGCGGGGCGTGCCCGAGCCGCGGGTCAGGCCGGCGGGACGGCGGCGGCGCGGGCCCGGCGGTGGGCGGCGACGCGCTCGCGGGTGGCGCAGCGGCGCGAGCAGTAGCGGCGCTCGGGGCCGCGGCCCTGGGCGACGAAGACGTCGCCGCAGCTGCGGGCCGCGCAGATCCGGCCGGGCGGCTCCTGGGTGTTCCACAGCAGGACGGTCAGCGCCAGGCAGGAGGAGGCGAGGAACCACTCGTCCCAGGGGGCGTCGTCGTCGCGGTCCAGGTGCGGATGCCAGGGGGTGCCGGCGCCGTGCGAGGTGAGCCGGAGCGGGCCGGTGTGCTCGCGCAGCAGGCGGTTGAGGGCGTCGGCGGCGGTGCCGGTGCCGGCCGCGGCGAAGACCTCCCGCAGCAGGGCGGCGGCCCGGCGCATCCGGGTGACGTCCGCGGCGGTGAGGTCGAGGGGGCCGGTCTCGCCGTGGGCACGCAGCAGGGCGGCGATGCCGCGGGGGTCGGGCGCTTCGGGGGCGAGCGCGTTGACGAGGGCGGCGGTGCGGCGGGCCATGGCGGCCACGGAGTGGCGGGCGGACCAGTCGTCGGGGTGCACGCCGGCAATGTAACGCATATTGCGCTGTTTTGAGTGACGTCCGTAACGTCTCCCCGGTGAAGAAGGGTTACGGACTGGGTGCGTATCTCGGCGGTGCGGTGGCCGCGCGGACCGGCGACGAGATGTCGGGCCCGGCGCTGATGCTCGCCGGGTACGCGCTCACCGGCGGGGCGGCGCGGGCGTCCACGCTGCTCGCGGGCCTCACCGTCGCGGCGGCGGCCGGCGGCCCGCTGCTGGGCGCGCTGCTCGACCGTCGCGAGCGGCCCGGCCGGCTGCTGGCGGCGGCGCTGGTGCTCTACGCGGCCGGTCTCGCCCTCGTGCTCGCGACGCTCGGGCGGGTTCCCTTCCCCGTCACGGTGTCGGCGGCGGCGCTGACCGGGCTCCTGGCGCCGGCCCTCTCCGGCGGCTGGACGGCCCAACTCCCCCGGGCGGTGCCGCCGCACACCCTGCCGCGGGCCAACGCCCTCGACGCCCTGACCTTCACCCTGGCGACCCTGGCCGGCCCCGCCCTCGCCGCCACCGCGGCGCAGACCCTGGGCGCACCCACGGCGGTGACCCTCTCCGCCGCGCTCGTCGCCGCGGCGGCCCCCGCCGCCTGGTACCTACCGCCCCGGGGCCGCCCCGGACGGCCGGCCGCCCCGGCGGCGGGGCCCGGGGCGTCCGTGGCGCGGGGTCTGACCCGAGGACCGCGCCGGCCCGGCCCCGCGGCCCGGGCCGGGCGGCGCACGGGACCGGTGGCGTCCGTGGCGCGCGATCTCGCCGAGGGGCTGCGGGTGCTCCGCGACAGCCGGGCGTTGGCGCGGGTCACGGGCGTGTCGGTCGGGTGCTGCGCCGCGCAGGGGATGGCCGCGGCGTGCCTGCCGCTGCTGGGCGAGCGGGTGCTCGGCGGGGCGGGGCAGGGGGCGGCGCTGCTGTCGTGCACGGCGGTGGCGGCACTGGGGGCCGGCGCGGTGATGGCCCGCTTCCCGCGCGCTCTACGGCCCGAGACCGTCGTCGTGGCCGGCGCGGTGGTCCAGGCCGCCGCGCTGGCGCTGGCCGCACTGGCGGTGCCGGGTCGCCCGGGCCTGCTCGTGGCCGCCTTCGCGCTGGCCGGCGTCGGGGAGGGGCCGCAGCTCACCGCGCTGTTCGCGGTACGCCACCGGGAGGCGCCCGAGTCCTCGCGGAGCCGGGTCTTCACGACCGGCGCGAGCCTGAAGCTCACCGGTTACGCGGCGGGCGCGGCGGTGGCGGGCCCCCTCGCGACCCGGTCGCTCCCGGCGGCCCTGACCGCGGCGGCAACCGTGGCCGCCCTCGCGGCAGCCGCCGGCAAGCCCCTCGGCCGCCGCACGGCGCCCGGCACCCGGGACGCCGCCTGACCCCCGGCCCGGCGGGCTACCCGGCCGCAGTACGGCACCGGCGCCCGGGACGCCGCCTGACCCCGCAGCCGCCGGGCCGCGGACCGGCCCCGGCTGCGTATCCCCGGCGGAACGCCGGAACGCAGCCCCGCGCCGGCCCCGCCACGTACTCCCCGGCGGACCGCCGGAGCCCCGCCGCGCGGGGCCACGCGCGCCCCGGCCCTGGACAGCCCGGCCGGAGGTCAGAGCGTCGGGGTCGGGGCGGACGTGAGGTCGTTCTCCGTCCAGATGATCTTGCCGACCGGCGTCTGGCGGGTGCCCCAGCGGTCGGTGAGCTGGGCGACGAGCAGCAGGCCGCGGCCACCCTCGTCGAGGACGCGGGCGCGGCGCAGGTGGGGCGCGGTGTTGCTGCCGTCGGAGACCTCGCAGAAGAGCGACGCGTCGTCCTTGATCAGCCGCAGCCGCACCGGCTGCCGGCCGTGCCGGATCGCGTTGGTGACCAGCTCGCTGATGACCAGCTCCATCGTGAAGGCGGCCTCGTCCAGGCCCCACGCGCTGAGCTGGTCGCTGGCGCGCCTGCGGACACCGGCGACTTCGGCCGGGTCGTCGGAGACGTCCCAGGACATGACGTTGTCGGCGCTCAGCGCCCGCGTGCGGACCAGCAGCAGCGCGACGTCGTCGGTGGGCGGCGCGGTCAGCAGGGTGCGCAGCAGCAGGTCGCAGGTCTGCTGCAGCGGGCGGTCGGCGGCCCGCAGCACCGTGCGCATCGTCTCCATCGCCTCGTCGACGTCCGAGCCGGGCACCTTGACCAGGCCGTCGGTGTAGAACTCCATGAGGCTGCCCTCGGCCAGCCGCAGGTTGATCGCCTCGAAGGGCAGCCCGCCGATGCCCAGCGGCGGCCCGATCGGCACGTCGGCGAAGGTGACCTCGCCCTCGGGGGTGACGACGGCGGGCGGCGGGTGGCCGGCGCTGGCCATCCAGCAGTAGCGCGAGACGGGGTCGTAGACGGCGTAGAGGCAGGTCGCGCTCATCTCCCCCAGGCCCTGCTCCTCCGGCCCCGCGCCGTCGACCGCGGCGGCCTCCCGGCCGAGCCGGGTGATGACGTCGTCCAGCCGGGTGAGCACCTCGTCGGGCGGCAGGTCGATGTCGGCGAGCGTGCGGACGGCCGCCCGCAGCCGCCCCATGGCCGCGGCGGCCCGCAGGCCGTGCCCGACGACGTCGCCGACGACCAGGGCGACCCGGGCGCCGGACAGCGGGATGACGTCGTACCAGTCGCCGCCGGCGCCGCTGCGGGAGCCGGCCGGGCGGTAGCGGGCGGCGGTCTCGACGGCGGTGGGCGAGGCGAGGGTGCCGGGCAGCAGGCTGCGCTGGAGCATGACGGCGGTGGCGCGTTCGCGGGTGTAGCGGCGGGCGTTGTCGACGCAGACCGCGGCGCGCCGGGCCAGCTCCTCGGCGACGCCGAGGTCGTCGGCCTCGTACGGCTCCCTGGTGCGGTGCCGGCAGAACATCGCCAGGCCCAGCGTCACCCCGCGGGCCCGCAGCGGGACGACCAGGGCGCTGTGGATGCCGTAGCGCTGGACGGCGGTCTGGCGCTCGGGCGAGGCGGACCACCAGCCGAGGGTGGAGGAGTTGACCTGCTGGCGGAAGCCGTGGCCGGTGGCCAGGGTGCGGCCGGCCGGCGAGTCCTGCGGGTAGGCGTGCTTGTCGCCGAGCGCGACGACGGCCTCGGGGCAGCCGTCCAGCACCGAGCGCTGGGCGGTGCGCCGCAGCACGACGCTGCCCTCGGGCGCGGGGTCGACGACCTCGTCGCCGGTGAGCAGCTGCTCCAGCAGGTCGACGGTGACGTAGTCGGCGAACTCCTCGGTACTCATCTGGGCGAGCTCGTCGGCGGTGCGGAAGACGTCGAGGGTGTTGCCGATACGCAGCGACGCCTCGTAGACCATGGCGAGCCGCCGCCTGCTGCTGTGGTCCTGCTCGGGCGGGCCGCCGGGGGCGGTGGAGTGCCGGGTGGCGGCTTCCTGCGGGACGACCCGGACGGCCCAGAACTGGTCGCGGTCGGCCGTGGCCAGGGGCTCGGCGCACCACAGGGCGTCCAGCCGGTCGCCGCCCCGGTCGCGGACCGGGGCGAAGACCGTCCAGCCGGTGTCGGCCGCCCAGGGCAGCAGATCGGCGGGGACCTGGAGCAGATCGTCGATGTGCCGCCCGACCGCGTCCTTGGCGGCGTAGCCCAGCAGTACGAACGCGTCGCCGCCCCACGCGGTGACCGTTCCGTCACGGTCGACCGCGCACGAGGCCGCGGGGCGGCCGGAGTCGGCGACGTCGAGATCGGGCATGGGCGTCATGTCTCCCTGCACTTCGTGTTCCCGCGATCGGGCTCGCGATGCGCTGCCGGGCGGCCGGGTCACCGGCCCGGGTCGATCTCCGGCGGAGTGTCGCGGTCGTCGGACCCTCCCACGGCCGGTGGCTCCGCCACGGGGTCGACACGCGGCGGCGGGGCGTTCGGGTCCGGGCCGCGCCCGCTCTCCTCGGCGACGAAGCGGGCGACGGCCCGGGCGCTGTCGAGGAGTTGTGCGGGGAAGACGATGGTGCTGTTCTTCTCGGCGGCGATGTCCGCGAGGATCTGCAGGTTCCGCAGCTGGAGCGCCACGGGGTGGTCGGCGATGACGTCGGCGGCCTCGGCGAGCCGGCCGGCGCTGAGCGCCTCGCCCTCGGCGGCGATGATCTTGGCCCGCTTCTCGCGTTCGGCCTCCGCCTGACGGGCCATCGCGCGCTGCATCGTCGTGGGCAGCTGGATGTCCTTGAGCTCGACGAGGAAGACCTGGACGCCCCACTGCTCGGTGATGCTGTCCAGGATCTCGCGGATGGCGAGGTTGAGGGTCTGGGTGTCGGTGAGCACCTGGTCGAGCAGCGAGCGGCCGACGATGTTGCGCACGGTGGTCTGCGCGATCTGGCCGACGGCCTGCGTGACGTTCTCGATCTCGACGATCGCCTTGACGGCGTCCACCCGGCGGAAGTACGCGACCGCCGCCACGCCGATCGACACGTTGTCCTGGGTGATGACCTGCTGTGACGGCACGGGCATGGTGACCGTGCGCAGGCTGACCTTCCACATGCGGTCGGTGAACGGGATCATGAAGTGGAAGCCGGGCCTGCGCACCCCGCGCAGCCGCCCGAGCCGGAAAACGACTCCGCGCTCGTACTGGCGCACGACGGCGAGTCCCATGTTCGGCATGGCGCAGCCTCCCGGTATCGGCTCACCTCCCAGCATCCCTCGCATCCCGCCGGCCCGCCCGCGATGGCATGTGAACGTGTGAAGCCGCAGGCGGGGGGCGGTGTCCCCGGCGGGGCTCAAGTGTCGGGCCCGACCTGGACGACGAGGGCCGCGATGTCGTCGTCGAGGCCGCCGCCGCCGTAGCTGAGCAACCGGTCGTGCAGCAGGTCGAGCAGCCGGCGCGGCGGGACGGGGTCCTGGGCGCGCAGCCAGGGCAGCAGCGGGAAGAAGCGCCCCTCGCCGTCGCGGGTCTCGGTCACCCCGTCGGTGTAGAGCAGCAGCTGGTCGCCGGGGGCCAGCGGGACCCTGTCGACGGTGTAGTCGGCGCCGATCAGGGCGGCCATGTTCAGCGGCGGGGAGGGCGCGGTGGGCTCGACGGCCCGGACGTCCGCGCCGCTGATCACGATGGGCGGCGGGTGGCCGCAGTTCACCACCTCCGCCGTGCCGCCGCCGTGCGGGATCTGCACCAGCACCGCGGTGGCGAACCTTTCGGCGGACTCGCCGGAGGTGTAGGCGGCGCCGTGCCGGACCAGGCTGGTGTCGAGCCGCCGGGCGAGCGCGGTGAGGTCGGACTCGTCGAAGGCGGCCTCCCGGAAGGAGTTCACCACGGCGCCGGCCACCCCCACCGCGGACAGGCCCTTGCCACGGACGTCACCGATCAGCAGCCGTACGCCGAACGGGGTGTCGACGACCTCGTAGAGGTCGCCGCCGATCCTGGCCTCGGCGGCGGCGGCCAGATACAGCGTCTCCACCCGCATGCCGCCGACCCGGTACGGCACCGGCCGCAGCACCACCGACTGCGCGGCCTCGGCGACCGAGCGGACCTGGAGCAGCGCCCGCTCGCGCTCCAGCCGGATGTGGCAGGCGTAGCCGGCGGCGGCGGTGACGGCGGCGATGGCGCCGCCGGTGAACAGCACGGCCGGCTGGTGGTAGACCATCTCGACGATCACGACCACGATCAGCGCCAGCAGCCCGAGTGCGACCGTCGCGGCGACCGACCACATCGAGGCGGCGAGCGCGGGCGCCGCGGGCAGCAGCCGGCTGACGGCGACGTCGCGGGGCGTGGCGACGGACGCCACGCCGAGGGCGACCGTCAGCAGCACGGGCGTCAGCAGGGCGCGACCTGACCGGCGGCCGGCGGAACGGCGGGAGCTGGGCCGCAGGAGCGTCGTCACATCAGTGAGCGTATCGGGACGATCCGGATTATCGGGTGGCCGCGCGGCGGTCCGACACATCACGAATCGACTCATCCGATGTTTTGGCGTCATTGCACAGGATGCAATGCCCGCCTCGGGCCCGCAAATAGCCTGCTTCCCGGACAATTCGCCGATCCGGCCTGGACCCTTGACGGGATGTTTGTTTCAGCAGTTGAATCCCTGCGTACAGCCAGCCGCGCTTTCGGAAGCACTCAGCGTGGCGTGTGTCATCGGACTGCGCACGCCTCCCCCCACCGCAGGTCAGCCCGAATCCAGCGGACTCCCGCGTGGCCGTGCCGCACTCCGGCACGGCCGCGCGCGGGGCACTGAGTTCACCTGTTGAAGTTGAAACTGCAACGGCAGGTTCGCGCGCTCAGTCCACCGTCGCGCCCGGCGCCCGCCGCCGTGCGCCGCCGTTCGGAGAGCATCCATGGCAGTTTCGCGTCGTACGTTCATCGGAGCGGCGGCCGGCGGCACGGCCGCCGCGGCCCTCACCGGGCTCGGCACCGCCCACAGCGCGTCCGCGGCGCCGGCCGCCAGCGGGCCCGGAGACGTGGTCGGCAAGGTCACCGTGGGGTATCAGGGGTGGTTC
>NZ_JAATEJ010000016.1 GCF_012034175.1 Actinacidiphila epipremni | reverse complement strand
CCTTCCGGGGGCGGCCCCTTCCGTACCGGCACCGTGCGGCACCAGTGCGGCGCCCGTGCGGCGCCGGGCGGGCTACTCGCCCGCGACCTCCTCGATCACGGCCTGCGCGACCGCCTGCATCGACATCCGGCGGTCCATCGACGTCTTCTGGATCCACCGGAACGCCGCCGGCTCCGTCAGCCCGTACTTCGTCTGCAGCACGCTCTTGGCCCGGTCCACCAGCTTGCGCGTCTCCAGCCGCTGCGACAGGTCCGCGATCTCCGCCTCCAGCGCCCGCAGCTCCTGGAACCGGCTCACCGCCATCTCGATCGCCGGCACCAGGTCGCTCTTGCTGAACGGCTTGACCAGATACGCCATCGCGCCCGCGTCCCTGGCCCGCTCCACCAGCTCGCGCTGCGAGAACGCGGTCAGCATCAGCACCGGCGCGAGCTTCTCGCCCGCGATCCGCTCCGCGGCGGAGATCCCGTCCAGCACCGGCATCTTCACGTCCAGGATCACCAGGTCCGGCCGGTGCTCCTCGGCGAGCTTGACCGCCGCCTCACCGTCCCCCGCCTCGCCGACGACCGCGTAGCCCTCCTCCTCCAGCATCTCCTTGAGGTCCAGCCGGATCAGCGCCTCGTCCTCGGCGATGACGACCCGGGTGGTCTGCGGAGGTACGTGCGACGGTGCGTCGGCCTGCTGCGCAGACCGCTCGTCGGGCATGTCGTTCGGCTCGCCGGACTGCGCGGCGGACTGCTCGGCGGACTCGTCGGGGGCGCTCACGGTGCTCCTCGGTTCAGGCGGGGGGCTGCTACTAGAGCCTATCCGGCTCCGCTAAGGTTGGACCACGGAGCCCCGCCACGGGCCTCCGTTTCGAAGGAAGCCCCGGTAGCCCAGCGGAAGAGGCAGTGCTCTCAAACAGCATCCAGCGTGGGTTCGAATCCCACCCGGGGTACTTGACCTTCGAATCGAAGTGAAAAGCTTCCTTTCGCAAGATCACTGCACGGAGTGAATCCTCGGCTGATCGCTCGCCCGCAGTCGAGGCGATCACCGATCCTCGGTCGTATGTACGACCTCGCGACCCGTCAGCGGGCTCTTGCGCTCCTTGCCGAAGGCCGCAGCCTCAACGCCACCAGCCGCGCCACCGGCATCTCCCGCGCGGCCATCCGCGGTTGGGCCGCCCGCGGACCCGAGCCGTCCGGCACCCGCACCAGGCCGCTGGTCACCGACGGCCCCGCGTACCCCTACCTGCTCGGCCTCTACCTGGGCGACGGCTGCCTCAGCCGCAACCGCCACGGCGTGTACGCCCTGCGGATCGCCTGCGCCGGCTCCTGGCCCGGCCTCATCGACGCGTGCGAGGACGCCATCCGCGCCGTCCGCCCCGGCGGAGCCGTCTGCCGCGTCCGGCAGCAGGGCTGCGTCCAGGTCACCTCGTGCAGCAAGCAGTGGCCGCTCGTCTTCCCCCAGCACGGCCCCGGGCGCAAGCACGAGCGCCGTATCGTGCTGGAGGCGTGGCAGCAGGAGGCCGTCGCGGCGCACCCGTGGGAGTTCATCCGCGGACTGGTCCACTCCGACGGCTGCCGGATCACCAACTGGACGGTCAGGACGGTCGGCGGCGTGCCCAAGCGCTACGAGTATCCGCGGTATTTCTTCAGCAACGTCTCCGCCGACATCTGCGCGCTCTTCTGCCGGACACTCGACGCCGTCGGTGTGGAGTGGAAGGCCGCGGGCGGCGGCGGACGGCCGTACAGCATCTCCGTCGCCCGGCGGGCCGCCGTGGAGCTCATGGATCGGTATGTGGGGCCCAAGCGCTGAGCCCCGGGCCTCAGGCGGTGGCTGCGGGGGCGGCGGGGCGGAGCATGCAGGTGAGGCGGGCGGTGCAGACGCGTTTGCCGGACTCGTCGTCGGTGATGACGACCTCGTAGGTCGCCGAGGAGCGGCCCCGGTGCACGGGGGTCGCCGTGCCGGTGACGAGGCCGGAGCGCATGCCGCGGTGGTGCGTGGCGTTGAGGTCGACGCCGACGGTGATCTTGCTGGGCCCGCCGTGCAGCATCGCCCCGACCGAGCCCAGCGTCTCCGCGAGCACCGCGGAGGCGCCGCCGTGCAGCAGCCCGTACGGCTGGGTGTTGCCCTCGACCGGCATCGTGCCGACGACCTTGTCCGGGGACGCCTCCAGGATCCGGATGCCCATGCGCTCGCCGAGGTGGCCGGCGGAGAAGAGCGCCTGGAGGTCGATGCCGAGCCCGGCGTACTGCTCCAGGATCTCCTGCGGGAAACGGGTGCTGGTCTGCTCGCCCATAGACGTCGGCTCCGATCGGCCTCGGTGGCTCACCACTGGTCGCTGCTCGCTGGCCGCCGCGCGCACCGGGCGCACCGGGCGTACTCGGTGTAGCGGACAGCTTTCTGCTGACTTTCTACCGCACGCCCACCCTCAGCCCGCCGCCGGGCCGGGGACGGGGCCGGAACCGGGGGCGTGGCCGGTCCGCTCCAGGCGGATGACGACCGACTTCGACGCGGGTGTGTTGCTGGTGGCGGCGGTGTGGTCCAGCGGGATCAGCACGTTCGTCTCGGGGTAGTAGGCCGCCGCGCAGCCGCGCGGGGTCGGGTAGTGGATGACCCGGAAGCCTTCCGCGCGGCGTTCGGAGCCGTCGGTCCACTCGCTGACGAGGTCGGTGTAGTCGCCGTCGGCGAGCCCGGCCGCGGCGGCGTCGTCGGCGTGCACGAGCACCACCCGGCGCCCGCCCTTGATGCCGCGGTAGCGGTCGTCGAGGCCGTAGATGGTGGTGTTGTACTGGTCGTGCGAGCGCAGCGTCTGGAGCAGCAGCCGGCCTTCGGGCACATGCGGGTATTCGACGGGCGCGGCGGTGAAGTTGGCCTTGCCGGTGGCGGTGGGGAAGGTGCGCGAGTCGCGTGGGCCGTGCGGCAGCGTGAAGCCGCCGGGGCGGCGCACCTTGGTGTTGAAGTCGTCGAAGCCGGGGACGACGCGGGCGATGCGGTCGCGTATGAGGTCGTAGTCCTGTGCGAAGTCCGCCCAGGGCACGGTGCTGCGGTGGCCGAGGACGGCGCGGGCGAGCCGGCAGACGATGGCCGGCTCGGAGAGCAGCTGCGGTGCGGCGGGGGGCAGTTTGCCGCGGGAGGCGTGGACCATGCCCATGGAGTCCTCGACGGTGACGAACTGCTCGCCGGTGGCCTGGACGTCCTTCTCGGTGCGGCCGAGGGTGGGCAGGATCAGGGCGCGGGCGCCGGTGACGACGTGTGAGCGGTTGAGCTTGGTCGAGACGTGCACGGTGAGCCGGGCGCGGCGCATCGCGGCCTCGGTGACGTCGGTGTCGGGGGCGGCGGCGACGAAGTTGCCGCCCATGGCGAAGAAGACCTTGGCGTCGCCGTCGCGCAGGGCGCGGATGGCGCGGACGACGTCCAGGCCGTGCTCGCGGGGCGGTTCGAAGCCGAACTCCTTGCGCAGGGCGTCGAGGAAGGCGGCGGGCGGCCGTTCGAAGATGCCCATGGTGCGGTCGCCCTGCACATTGCTGTGGCCGCGCACCGGGCACACGCCGGCGCCGGGGCGGCCGACATTGCCGCGCAGCAGCAGGAAGTTGACGACTTCGCGGATGGTGGGCACGGAGTGCTTGTGCTGGGTGAGGCCCATGGCCCAGCACACGACGACGCTTTTCGCGTCGAGCACCATGGTGTGCAGTTTCTCGATGTCGGCGCGGTCCAGGCCGGTCGCGCGCAGCGTCTCGTCCCAGTCGGCGGTGCGGGCGGCGGCCCGGTAGTCGGCGAAGCCGTGGGTGTGCTCGGCGATGAAGTCGTGGTCGAGGGCGTCGGCCTCGATGAGGAGCCGGCCCAGCGCCCGGAAGAGCGCCTGGTCGCCGCCGAGCCGTACCGGCAGGAAGAGGTCGGTGAGCGGGGTGCCGCCGCCGGCGAGGCCGGCTGCGGTCTGGGGGTTGCGGAAGCGTTCCAGGCCGGCTTCGGGCAGCGGGTTGACGGTGACGATCCGCGCGCCGCCGCGCTTGGCCTTTTCCAGGGCGGAGAGCATCCGCGGGTGGTTGGTGCCGGGGTTCTGGCCGGCGACGATGATCAGCTCGGCGCGGTGGAGGTCGTCGAGGAGCACGCTGCCCTTGCCGACGCCGAGGGTTTCGGTGAGGGCGGAGCCGGACGACTCGTGGCACATGTTGGAGCAGTCGGGCAGGTTGTTGGTGCCGAACTCGCGGGCGAAGAGCTGGAAGAGGAAGGCGGCTTCGTTGCTGGTGCGGCCGGAGGTATAGAAGACGGCCTCGTCGGGGGAGTCCAGTTCGTGCAGTTCGGCGGCGATCAGCTCGAAGGCCCGCTCCCAGGGGACGGCCTCGTACCGCTCGGCGCCTTCGGGCAGGTACATCGGCTGGGTGATCCTGCCCTGCTGCCCGAGCCAGTAGCCGCTGCGGCGGGCGAGGTCGGCGACGGGGTGCGCGGCGAAGAAGTCGGGGGTGACCCGGCGCAGGGTCGCCTCCTCGGCGACGGCCTTGGCGCCGTTCTCGCAGAATTCGAAGGTGTGCCGGTGCTCGGGCTCGGGCCATGCGCATCCGGGGCAGTCGAAGCCGTCCTTCTGGTTGACCTTGAGCAGGGTGAGCGCGGCCCGCCGGGCGCCCATCTGCGCCCCGGCGACGGCCATGGTGTGCCCGACGGCGGGCAGCCCTGCGGCGGCCTTCTTCGGCGCGCCGACACGCGGCGCGTCCTGGACGGGGTCGCTCGCGGGAGCTTTCTTCGCCATGGAGGGATCGTAGGACGGGCGGTGCGTGCGGCGCAGGGGCGGGGAGCGGGGGAATCCGGGATTGTCGGTGCTCCGTGGGAGGATCGCTTTCGTGGCAACGAACGCATCGCAGACGAAGACCGACCGACCCCGCCTGATGCTGCTGGACGGGCACTCGCTGGCGTACCGGGCGTTCTACGCGCTGCCCGTGGAGAATTTCAGCACCGCCACGGGGCAGCCGACGAACGCGATCTACGGCTTCACGTCCATGCTGTCGAACACGCTGCGTGACGAGCAGCCGACGCATCTGGCGGTGGCCTTCGACGTCTCGCGCAAGACGTGGCGTTTCGACGAGTATCCGGAGTACAAGGCGACGCGGACGAAGACGCCCGACGAGTTCCGCAGCCAGGTGGAGCTGATCGGCGAGCTGCTGGACGCGATGAACGTGAGCCGGTTCGCCGTCGAGGGGTACGAGGCGGACGACATCATCGCCACGCTCGCCACGCAGGCCGAGGAGCTCGGCTACGAGGTGCTGATCGTCACCGGGGACCGGGATGCGTTCCAGCTGGTCAGCGAGCATGTGACGGTGCTGTATCCGACCAAGGGCGTCTCGGAGCTGACGCGCTACACCCCGGAGAAGGTCGAGGAGCGCTACGGGCTGACCCCGCGGCAGTATCCGGACTTCGCGGCGCTGCGCGGCGACCCGTCGGACAATCTGCCGGGCATCCCGGGGGTGGGGGAGAAGACCGCCGCCAAGTGGATCATGCAGTTCGGGTCGTTCGCCGAGCTGGTCGAGCGGGTCGACGAGGTCAAGGGCAAGGCGGGGGAGAATCTGCGGGCCCATCTGGAGGCGGTCAAGCTCAACCGGCGGCTGACGGAGATGGTCAGGGACGTCGAGCTGCCGCTGCGCCCCGAGGGCCTGGAGCGCACGCCGTACGACCGGCTGGCGCTGACCGGGGTGCTGGATGTGCTGGAGTTCCGCAACGCGAACTTCCGGGAGCGGCTGTTCGCCGCGGACCCGGGGGCCGAGGAGGCGGAGCCGGAGGTCGCCGAGGGCGTCGCGGTGGACGGTACGGTGCTGGCGGCGGGCGATCTGCCGGACTGGCTGGCGGGGCACCGCGGCGAGCCGGTGGGCCTGGCCAGCGTGGACACCTGGGCGCTGGGGTCGGGCAGCGTGACGCAGATCGCGCTGGCGACGGCGGAGGATGCCGCGTGGTTCGACCCGGCGCAGCTGGACGAGACCGACGAGCGGGCGTTCGCCGACTGGCTGGCCGACCCCGACCGGCCCCTGGTGCTGCACAACGCCAAGAACGTGGCGCGGGTCTTCGCCGAGCACGGCTGGAGTGTCGCGGGCGTGACGATGGACACCGCGCTGGCCGCGTATCTGATCAAGCCGGGCCGCCGGTCCTTCGCCCTGGACGTGCTGTCGGTGGAGTATCTGGGCCGCGAGCTCGCGCCGGTGGGTTCCGGTGACGGCCAGCTGGCCTTCGGGGACGACGGGGACGAGGAGGGCGCGGCGGCGGCCGGCGCGCTGATGGTGCAGGCCCGTACGGTCCTGGATCTCGGCGAGGTCTTCGGGGAGCGGCTGCCCGAGGTCGGCGCGGCCGAGCTGCTGCACGACCTGGAGCTGCCGACGTCGGCGCTGCTGGCGCGGATGGAGCGGGCCGGGATCTCCGCGGACCGGGACCATCTGGCGGGCCTGGAGGAGCAGTTCGCGGCGGCGGTGGAGCATGCGACGCGGGAGGCGCACGCCTCGGTGGGCCACGAGTTCAACCTGGGCTCGCCCAAGCAGCTGCAGGAGGTGCTGTTCGGCGAGCTGGGCCTGCCCAAGACGAAGAAGACGAAGACGGGTTACACGACGGACGCCGACGCGCTGGCGTGGCTGGCGGCGCAGACCGAGCACGAGCTGCCGGTCATCATGCTGCGGCACCGGGAGCAGGCCAAGCTGCGGGTGACGGTCGAGGGCCTGGTCAAGTCGATCGCGCCGGACGGGCGGATCCACACCACCTTCAGCCAGATCGTCGCCGCGACCGGCCGGCTGTCGTCCACGGACCCCAACTTGCAGAACGTGCCGGTGCGTACGGACGAGGGCCGGGCGATCCGCCGCGGCTTCGTCGTCGGCGAGGGGTACGAGTCGCTGCTGACGGCCGACTACAGCCAGATCGAGCTGCGGGTGATGGCCCATCTGTCGCAGGACGAGGGCCTGATCGCGGCGTTCACCTCCGGCGAGGACCTGCACACCACGGTGGGCTCGCAGGTCTTCGGTGTGGGCCGGGAGTCGGTCGACGCGGAGATGCGCCGCAAGATCAAGGCGATGTCGTACGGCCTGGCGTACGGCCTGTCGGCGTTCGGGCTGTCGCAGCAGCTGGCGATCGAGGCGGCCGAGGCGCGGGCGCTGATGGAGACGTACTTCGAGCGGTTCGGCGGGGTGCGGGAGTATCTGCACCGGGTGGTGGAGGAGGCGCGCGGCACGGGTTATACGGAGACGCTGCTGGGCCGCCGCCGCTATCTGCCGGACCTGGTGAGCGACAACCGGCAGCGCCGGGAGATGGCCGAGCGGATGGCGCTCAACGCGCCGATCCAGGGGTCGGCCGCCGACATCGTCAAGCTCGCGATGCTGCGGGTGGACGAGGCGCTGGCGAAGGAGAAGCTGAACTCCCGGATGCTGCTCCAGGTGCACGACGAGATCGTGCTGGAGGTCGCCCCGGGGGAGCGCGAGGCGGTGGAGGAGCTGGTGCGGCGCGAGATGGCCGGCGCGTATCCGCTGCGGGCGCCGCTGGACGTGTCGGTGGGGGTCGGCCCCGACTGGGAGTCGGCCGCGCACTGAGCGCCGCGGGGGTGAGCCCCGCGGGGGCCTGGGGGGCGGCGTCCGGTGGCGCCGCAGGGCCGGCGACCCCCGGGTGACCGGCAGGGAAACACCCGGCGTTGAGCGTGCGACGGCGCCCGTTTGCGCACATTTTGAGTATGTCCGTACGGTGGTCCCTCATGGCAAGTTGCCGTAGGGTCGGTCGAGTTGTGGCGCCGGGAACGGCGCAACTCTCGCACCTGGGAGGGGACCGCCCTATGGCAGTGCGGCGTTACGGCCGAAGGCTTCGCAGGGGAGCGGCGGGCACGGCGGTGGCCGCCGCGGCGATGGCGGCGCTCAGCGCGTCCCAGGCACCGGGCTTCTTCCCGGTCGCCCACGCCGCCGCCGAGCAGCCCGACCGTCCGGCGGTGGCACCGCCGCCGGGGCAGGCCATCGACGGTGACACGCCCTACATCACCGACCTGCCGCCGCTGAACACCCCGACCGGGCCGCCGCTGGCGACGCCCACCCCGGGGGCGCCCACCGTGGACCTGCCGAGCGGCACCGGCCTGCCCGCGACGGTGCTGGCCGCGTACCAGCGCGCCGAGGCGTCCGTCGCGCAGAGCAACCCCGGCTGCCATCTGCCGTGGCAACTGCTCGCCGCCATCGGCCAGGTGGAGTCCGGCCAGGCCCGGCACGGCGCGGTCGACGCGAACGGCACGACGTACACCCCGATCCTCGGGCCGGTCCTCAACGGCAACGGGTACGCGGCGATCAGCGACACCGACGGTGGCCGCTACGACGGCGACCCGGTGTACGACCGGGCGGTCGGGCCCATGCAGTTCATCCCCTCCACGTGGGAGAACTGGGGCGCGGACGGCAACGGCGACGGGGTCGCCGACCCCAACAACGTCTACGACGCCGCGCTGGCCGCCGCCCACTACCTGTGCGCGGACGGCCGCGACCTCGCCGTGCCCGCCGACATGGACCGGGCGATCCTCGGCTACAACCACTCGCAGGCGTATCTGACGCTGGTACGGGCCTGGTACGAGCACTTCCTGCAGGGCGGCGCCGTGTCCGTCCCCGACAGCCCCGGTACGCCCGGCTCCGGCGATCCGGCGACGTCGCCGACCGGCACGCCGTCGCCGTCGCCCACCGCGCCGGGCACCGCCTCGCCGACGCCCACGCCGAGCGGCTCGACATCGCCGACCGGTACGCCCACGGGCACGCCGACGACGCCGGCCGGCACGCCGACGACCAGCGCGCCCGGCACCCCGACCGGCGACCCGACGACCTCGCCGACCGGCGACCCCACGGACCCGCCGACCGAGCCCGGCTGCGACCCGACGCCGACGCCCACGCCGACCGACACCGCTACCGCCACCCCGACGCCGGACCCGACGGACACGGGCACGCCCGAGCCGTGCGGCACCGGCACGCCGGACCCGACGCAGACCCCTACGGCCGCGCCGTCCGCGTCCCCGTCGGCCACCGAGGCGCAGACCGAGGCGGCCACGAACCCCTGACGCCGCCGCGCCGACGCCCGCCGGGCCGCCCCGCCGAGGGTCAGCCCCGGCGGGCGTTGACGCGCCGGGTCGGCTCGGCGGTCGCCGGGTCCTCCGGCCACGGGTGCCGCGGATAGCGGCCCCGCAGCTCGGCGCGCACCGCCCGGTAGCCCTCCCGCCAGAACGACGCCAGGTCCGCGGTCACCGCGGCCGGGCGCCCCGCGGGCGACAGCAGATGCACCAGCACCGGCATGCCCGCCACCCGCGGGGTGTCCGCGAGCCCGAACAACTCCTGGAGCTTGACGGCGAGTACGGGCTGCTCACCGGAGTAGTCCAGCCGCACCCGCGAGCCGCTGGGCACCTCGACCCGCTCCGGGGCCAGCCGGTCGAACCGCGACGCCTCACCCGACGCCCACGGCAGCAGCCGCGGCAGCGCGCCCCCGGCGTCGATCCGCTCCAGGTCCGCCCGGCGCCGGGCCGCCGCCAGCTCCGGGCCCAGCCAGCGCTCGGCCTGCTCCAGCAGCGCGCCCTCGGCGACATCCGGCCACGGCTCGCCCAGCACCCGGCGCACGAACGCCATCCGCTGCCGCAGCGCCACCGCCTCCCGGCTCCACCGCAGCAGGCCGGTGCCCTCCGCCGCGAGCCCGTCCAGCAGCGCGGCCCGCAGCGCCGCCGGGTCCGGCGACCGCAGCGGTACGGAGCCCAGCTCCACCGCCCCCAGCCGCTCCACCCGCCGGGCCACCACATCCCCCTGCGCCCAGCGCACCTCCCCGTACGCCTCCAGCACCCCGCCCGCCGCCGCCCGCGCGGTCTGCTCGTCCACCACCGCCGCCAGCCGCACCCGCGCCGCCGCCCGCCCCACGCCCCGGTCGGCCACCGCGACCGCGACCCACTCGGCCCCGCCCAGCGCGTCCCCGACGTCCGCGGCCGTCCCGGACACCATCAGATACCCGCCCTGCCCCCGCCGCCGCGCCACCCGCTCCGGAAACGCCAACGCCACGACCAGCCCGGCGACCTCGTCATCACCGAGCACCCCACCGCGCCCGCCGGCCGCCCGCCCGGACGGCGACGGCCCGCCCCTGGGGCTGCCGTCCGAGGCCAACGGTCCGCTGACACGGCCTTCCGCCTCCCGCGCGCGGCCACCCCGCAGCACGGCTGCGTCCCGCGCCGCCGCGCCCGCGCCGGCCGCCCCGCCCTCCGCCCCCAGCGCCGCCTCAAGCCGCCGGGCCTCCGTGCGCCAGCGGGTGGTGTACGCGTCGTCCGTACGGCGGGCGGTGTGCCAGGCGGCAGCCAGGTCCTGGCCGTAGGACGCGGGGAGCTCCTCCGAGAGCAGGGCCGTGACCTCGGCGGCGCGCCGGGCGCCGGTGTGCGGGGCGGCGTCCAGGAGGGCGCGGGCCAGCCGGGGGTGCAGGCCGAGGCGGACCAGCCGGCGGCCCCGGTCGGTGGCCCGGCCGGCGGCGTCCACCGCGCCCAGGGTGTGCAGCAGCGCCCGGGCGGCGGACATCGCGCCGGGCGGCGGCGGGTCGAGCAGCGCCAGGCCCGACGCGTCCGGCTCGCCCCAGCAGGCGGCCTGCAGGGCGAAGCCGGTGAGGTCGGCCAGCGCGATCTCCGGCTCGGGCTGCCGGGCCAGCCGCTCGTGCTCGGCCTCGGCCCAGCAGCGGTAGACCCGGCCCGGCGCCTCCCGCCCCGCGCGCCCGGCCCGCTGCTCGGCGGCGGCCCGCGACACCCGCACCGTGGTGAGCGCCCCGAGGCCGCGCGCATGGTCGGTGCGCGGCTCACGCGCGAGCCCCGCGTCCACCACCGCCCGCACCCCCGGCACGGTCAGGCTCGACTCGGCCACCGACGTCGCCAGCAGCACCCGGCGCCGCTCGCCCGGCGCGAGCGCCGCCTCCTGGACGGCCGCGGGCGCCCGCCCGTGCAGCTGGAGGACGTCCACGCCGAGCCCGCCGAGCCGGCCGGCCACCCGGGCGATCTCCCCGGCGCCGGGCAGGAAGCACAGCACGTCGCCGTCCGTCTCGCCCAGCGCCCGCCGCACCACCGCCGCGACATGGTCCAGCAGCGCCGGGTCCACGCTCATCCCGTGGGCCGGGCGCACCGGGCGCGGCGGCGGCGCCCACGTCACGGCGACCGGGTGCAGCACGCCCGCCGCCGCGACCACGGGCGCGCCGCCCAGCAGCGCGGACCACGCGGCGGTGTCGGTCGTCGCCGAGGCCGCGACCAGCCGCAGCTCGGGCCGCAGCGCCGCCCGTACGTCCAGCAGGAAGGCCATCGCGGTGTCGGCGTCCAGGTGCCGCTCATGGCATTCGTCGAGGACGACCGTGCCGACGCCGGCCAGCTCCGGGTCGCGCTGCAACCGCTGGAGCAGCACACCGGTCGTGACGACCTCCACCGCGGTCGCCGCGGACACCTTGCGCTCGCCGCGCACGGTGAAGCCGACCGTGCCGCCGACCCGCTCGCCCAGCAGCCACGCCATCCGCCGGGCCGCGGCCCGTGCCGCCATCCGCCGCGGCTCGGCGACCAGCACCCGGCCGGTCCCCGCCGCCGCGGCCGTACGGGCCAGCTCCAGCGGTACGAGCGTGGTCTTGCCCGTCCCCGGCGGCGCGGCCAGCACCGCGCACCCGCCCGCCGCGAGCACCCCCAGCAGCTCCGGCACCACCGCCCCGACCGGCAGCCGCGCCCCCTCGGCCCGTACGACGAACCGCCCGCCGGGCCCCGCGGCCGTACGCCCGTCCCGCGCACCCCCGCCGCCGGACGCCCCGCCCCCGCGCGCCGCGCCGCCCCCGCCCGCACGCCCGCTCACCGGCGCGACCCGCGGCGCACGCGCACGCTCACTCGGCCACGCACACGAAGACCGCCGTGCCCGGCAGCAGCCGGCCGCGCAGCGGCGACCAGCCGCCCCACTCCTGCTCGTTCCACGCCGGCCACTCCGGCTCGACCAGGTCCACCAGCCGCAGCCCCGCCGCCGCGATCTCCCGGACCCGGTCGCCCAGCGTGCGGTGGTGCTCGACGTAGACGGCCAGGCCCCGCTCGTCCTGCTCGACGTACGGCGTGCGGTCGAAGTACGACGACACCGCCGTCAGCCCCTCCTCGCCCGGCTCGTCGGGGAAGGCCCAGCGCACCGGGTGGGTGACGGAGAAGACCCAGCGGCCCCCCGGCCGCAGCACCCGGCGGACCTCGCGGTGCACCCGCGCGGTGTCGGCGACGAAGGGCAGCGCCCCGTACGCGGAGCACGCCAGGTCGAAGGAGGCGTCGGCGAACGGCAGGAAACCGGCGTCGGCCTGCACGAGCGGCAGCGCCGCCGCCCCGCCCGCCGCACGGGCCTCCTCGTCGAGGCGCCGGGCGTGCTGGAGCTGCCGCCGCGACAGGTCCAGCGCCACCGGCAGCGCGCCCCGCGCGGCCAGCCAGCGCGAGCACTGCGCGGCGCCCGCGCCGATCTCCAGCACCGAGCGCCCCTTGAGCTCCGCGGCCGGCCCCAGCAGCCCGGCGTCCGCCTCGTCCAGCCCCTCGGGGCCCCACACGAAGCGGTCGTCGCCGAGGAAGCCGCCGTGCTCGCGCTGGTAGTCGTCCGCGTTGCGGTCCCACCACCCCCGGTTGGCCCGGCTGCTCTCCGTGATCCCGGCCTTGCGCCGGGTCGCCTCTGGTTCAGGTCCTTGGATCATCGCGGCAGTCGTCGTACTCTCTGAAAAGACCTGCGGTCGGGGGACTTGCGCCGGTTCGGGCCGTTACGCGCCCAGGTACGGTCTTCGTGCATTGACCCTGCCCGGCTGCCCCCGTATGCTACAAGTTGCGCTGCTAGCCTGCGCGCCTCAGACGGAGCAGGCCACGCTCGACACTGCCGGACACTTCCGGGCCCTCTCGCAGGGCCCTCCGGAGCCATGGCAGGACGAAAAAGGCTTCGGCGTAGCATTACCTACGACTTACTGTCCGTACCGGAGTCCTTTCCCTAATGACGAGCAGCACCGAGGCCCCTCGTACCACCACTCCGCAGGTGGCGGTCAACGACATCGGCAACGAGGAAGCCTTCCTCGCCGCGATCGACGAGACGATCAAGTACTTCAACGACGGCGACATCGTCGACGGCGTCATCGTGAAGGTCGACCGGGACGAGGTCCTGCTCGACATCGGTTACAAGACCGAAGGTGTCATCCCCTCCCGCGAGCTGTCCATCAAGCACGACGTCGACCCCAACGAGGTCGTCGCCGTGGGCGATGAGATCGAGGCCCTTGTCCTCCAGAAGGAGGACAAGGAAGGCCGCCTGATCCTCTCGAAGAAGCGCGCCCAGTACGAGCGCGCCTGGGGCACCATCGAGAAGATCAAGGAAGAGGACGGCATCGTCACCGGTACCGTCATCGAGGTCGTCAAGGGCGGCCTCATCCTCGACATCGGCCTGCGCGGCTTCCTGCCCGCGTCGCTCGTCGAGATGCGGCGCGTGCGCGACCTCCAGCCGTACGTCGGCAAGGAGCTCGAGGCGAAGATCATCGAGCTGGACAAGAACCGCAACAACGTGGTCCTGTCCCGCCGCGCCTGGCTGGAGCAGACCCAGAGCGAGGTCCGCCAGACCTTCCTCACCACCCTGCAGAAGGGCCAGGTGCGCTCCGGCGTCGTCTCCTCCATCGTCAACTTCGGTGCGTTCGTGGACCTCGGCGGTGTCGACGGCCTGGTGCACGTCTCGGAGCTGTCCTGGAAGCACATCGACCACCCCTCCGAGGTCGTCGAGGTCGGCCAGGAGGTCACGGTCGAGGTCCTGGACGTCGACATGGACCGCGAGCGCGTGTCCCTGTCGCTGAAGGCGACCCAGGAAGACCCGTGGCAGCAGTTCGCCCGCACCCACCAGATCGGGCAGGTCGTGCCCGGCAAGGTCACCAAGCTTGTCCCGTTCGGCGCGTTCGTCCGCGTCGACGAGGGCATCGAGGGCCTGGTCCACATCTCCGAGCTGGCCGAGCGCCACGTGGAGATCCCGGAGCAGGTCGTCCAGGTCAACGACGAGATCTTCGTCAAGGTCATCGACATCGACCTGGAGCGCCGCCGTATCTCGCTGTCGCTCAAGCAGGCCAACGAGTCCTTCGGCGCCGACCCGGCCTCGGTCGACTTCGACCCGACGCTGTACGGCATGGCCGCCTCGTACGACGAGCAGGGCAACTACATCTACCCCGAGGGCTTCGACCCCGAGACCAACGACTGGCTCGAGGGGTACGACAAGCAGCGCGAGGAGTGGGAGGCCCAGTACGCCACGGCCCAGGCCCGCTTCGAGCAGCACCAGGCGCAGGTCATCAAGTCCCGCGAGGCCGACGAGCAGGCGGCTGCCGAGGCCGGCAGCACCGCTGCCGCGTCCGGCGGTGCGGGCACCGGCGGTTCGTACTCCTCGGAGTCGGACGACAACTCCGGTGCGCTGGCCTCCGACGAGGCGCTCGCGGCGCTGCGCGAGAAGCTGGCCGGCGGCCAGAGCTGACGCCACGCCCCGCGGCTGGTTCCCCAGCCGGTGCGGCCGTCGCGGCCCCGTACCCCTTCCGGGGGGTGCGGGGCCGCACCCGTTGCGGGCGGGAATGGCGGGCACGGGTTGTTCGTTGTGGTGACAGATAACGAGGAGGACGATCATCGTGCTGGATCCGCAAGGGCTGTACGAGTACGTACCGGGCGGGGCCGAGGCCGTGGACGAGGCGGTCGGGGACACCGGGCCGGTGCTGCTCTACCACTTCGAGGGGTTCATGGACGCCGGCGAGACCGGTGAACAGATCAGCCAGCAGCTGCTCGACCGGCTCGACAACCAGCTCATCGCGCGCTTCGACGCCGACCGCCTGGTGGACTACCGGGCCCGCCGGCCGCTGATGACCTTCGAGCGCGACCACTGGTCGGAGTACGAGGCGCCCGCCATCGACCTCTACCTGGTCCGCGACACCACCGGCACCCCGTTCCTGCTGCTCACCGGCGCCGAGCCGGACGTGGAGTGGGAGCGCTTCGCCACCGCCGTGCTCCAGGTCATCGAGCGGCTCGGGGTCCGGATCGCCATCAACTTCCACGGCATCCCCATGGGCGTGCCGCACACTCGCCCGGTCGGCCTCACCCCGCACGGCAACCGGGTGGACCTGATGCCCGGTCACCGCGCCTGGTTCGACGTGGCGCAGGTCCCCGGCAGCGCCTCGGCGCTCATCGAGCTGCGGCTCGCCGAGGCCGGGCGGGACGTACTGGGCGTCGCCGCGCACGTCCCGCACTACCTGGCCCGCTCCCCGTATCCGGACGCGGCGCTCGCCGTGCTGGAGGCGGTCACCGCGGCGACCGGCCTGGTGCTGCCCGAGATCGCCCACGCGTTGCGCAACGAGGCGCACACCGTGCGGGTCGAGATCGACCGCCAGGTCGCCGAGGGCGACGGCGAGCTGGTCTCGGTGGTGCGCGGCCTGGAGAGCCAGTACGACGCCGTCGCCGGCATGGGCAACCGCGACAACCTGATCGCCGAGCCCGTCGACCTGCCCTCGGCCGACGACCTCGCGGCGGAGTTCGAGCGCTTCCTCGCCGACCGCGAGGACGACGGCGGGCGCTGACCGGCCTGCCCCGCGCGGGCCCGGCCCGCCCCCTCGGTAGGCTGGCCGGCATGCTGACAGTGGGGCTGACCGGCGGCATCGGGGCCGGCAAGAGCGAGGTGGCACGGCTCCTGGCGTCCTACGGGGCGGTCCTGGTCGACTCCGACCGGATCGCCCGCGAGGTCGTCGCACCCGGCACGGAAGGGCTCGCGAAGGTCGTCGCCGAGTTCGGGCCGGGCGTGCTCGCACCCGACGGGTCGCTCGACCGGCCCAAGCTCGGCGCGATCGTCTTCGCCGACGAGGAGCGCCGCCGGGCCCTCAACGCGATCGTGCACCCGCTGGTCGGGGCCCGGTCCGCCGAGCTCCAGCGGGCCGCGGGCCCCGACGACATCGTGGTCCACGACGTGCCGCTGCTCACCGAGAACGGCCTGGCCCCCTACTACGACCTCGTCGTCGTGGTCGACGCCGCCCCGGACAGCCAGCTGGACCGGCTGGTGCGGCTGCGCGGCATGACCGAGGACGAGGCGCGCTCCCGGATGGCCGCGCAGGCCCGCCGGGAGGAGCGGCTGGCCATCGCCGACCTCGTCCTCCACAACGACGGGACGGTGGAGGAGCTGCGCGAGCAGGTCGCGGCGGTGTGGCGGGAGCTGAAGGCCCGGCAGGACGGCACGCAGCCCGCCTCCGGCTAGCACGCGGAGCCCCGGGGGCCCGGCGGGGCCCCGCCCGCCGGGCGGCGGCCGGCGCGGGAATGCGGTTGCGGGGCGCCGCGTTGGGTATGTCTGACCGGACGATAATTCGTCCCCGTGCCCGAAGTCAGGGAGGCGGACTTGCCCGAGCGCAGCCCGGAAACCCATGTGATCGACTTCCGCGCCGCCGAGCAGCTGCTGGCGGCGCGCGACCCGCGCGGCGCCGTCAAGCTCCTCGACCCGCTGATCGCCGCGCACCCGGAGAACACCGCGGCGCGGCTGCTGCGCGCCCGCGCGTTCTTCCTCGCCGCGCAGCTGCGGCCCGCCGAACTGGAGTTCCAGGTCGTCCTGGAGCGCGAGCCCGACAACGCGTTCGCGCACTTCGCCCTGGGCCGCACCCTGGAGCGCGCCGACCGGGCCGACGAGGCCAAGCGCCACTTCCGCCTCGCCGCCGCCCTCGACCCGCGCCCCGACTACGTCGCGGCTGCCCGCTTCGACTCCTAGCGGCCCAGCCGGTACCGGTGCCTCAGAACAGCGGGGCCGGGAGTACGCCCTCCAGCGCCAGCAGGGACCGCTTGATCTCCAGGCCGCCGCCGAAGCCGCCTATGCCGCCGCCGCTCTCGACCACCCGGTGGCAGGGCACGACCACCGGCAGCGGATTGGCCCCCATCGCGGCGCCGACCGCCCGCGCGGCGTCCGGCTCGCCGACCCGGTCGGCCAGGTCCTGGTAGCCGACCACCGTGCCGTACGGCACACCCGCGGCGAGCTCGCGCAGCACCCGCCGCTGGAAGCCGGTCACCAGCGACCAGTCCAGGTCCACGTCGAAATCCTTCAGCTCCCCGGCGAAATACGCCTCCAGCTGAACCGCCAGCGGCGCGAGCGGCCCGGCGTCGCGCACCGGCTCGCAGCCCAGCCGGCGCCCGACGGCCGCGACCGTACGCGCGGCCGTGCCCGGATCGGCCCGGAAGCCCACCAGGACCAGGCCCTGCTCCCCGGTCACCAGCAGCAGCGGCCCGATCGGCGCGTCGTACACCGTCCATGCAGCGCTCGTCGTCATACCCGAAAGCGTAGGGGCAGGGTACGACAGTCCCGGCCCGATCCCGGGTCCCGGCCGATTGTCGGTGGGTGGTCGTACCGTGGAGACCATGCGGCCCGTTTCAGACATCGAACGCAGTGTGGCGCCCTTCCAGGTCGTCAGCCCCTACCAGCCCAGCGGTGACCAGCCCGCGGCCATCGACGAGCTGGAGCGCCGGATCACCGCCGGCGAGCAGGACGTGGTGCTGCTCGGCGCGACCGGCACCGGCAAGTCCGCCACGACTGCCTGGATGATCGAGCGGCTCCAGCGCCCCACCCTGGTGATGGCCCCCAACAAGACCCTCGCCGCTCAGCTCGCCAACGAGTTCCGCGAGCTGCTGCCGAACAACGCGGTCGAGTATTTCGTCTCGTACTACGACTACTACCAGCCGGAGGCGTACGTCCCGCAGACGGACACCTACATCGAGAAGGACTCCTCGATCAACGAGGAGGTCGAACGGCTCCGCCACTCCGCCACCAGCTCCCTGCTGACCAGGCGGGACGTGGTCGTGGTCGCCTCCGTCTCGTGCATCTACGGCCTGGGCACCCCGCAGGAGTACGTCGACCGGATGGTGCGGCTGCGGGTCGGCGAGGAGATCGACCGCGACCGGCTGCTGCGCCGCTTCGTCGACGTGCAGTACACGCGCAACGACATGGCGTTCACCCGCGGCACCTTCCGGGTGCGCGGCGACACCATCGAGATCTTCCCGGTCTACGAGCAGCTCGCCGTCCGCATCGAGATGTTCGGCGACGAGATCGAGGCGCTCTACACCCTGCACCCCCTCACCGGCGAGGTCATCACCGAGGACCAGGAGATCTACGTCTTCCCCGCCACGCACTACGTCGCCGGCCCCGAGCGCATGGAGCGCGCCATCACCGGCATCGAGAAGGAGCTGGAGGAGCAGCTCGCCGTGATGGAGAAGCAGGGCAAGCTGCTGGAGGCCCAGCGGCTGCGGATGCGCACCACGTACGACATCGAGATGATGCGGCAGATCGGCACGTGCTCCGGCATCGAGAACTACTCGCGGCACATCGACGGCCGTGAGCAGGGCAGCGCCCCCGACACCCTGATCGACTACTTCCCGGAGGACTTCCTCCTGGTCATCGACGAGTCGCATGTCACCGTGCCGCAGATCGGCGCGATGTACGAGGGCGACGCGTCCCGCAAGCGCACCCTGGTCGACCACGGCTTCCGGCTGCCGTCCGCGCTGGACAACCGGCCGCTGAAGTGGGAGGAGTTCCTGAAGCGGGTCGGCCAGACGGTGTATCTGTCGGCGACCCCGGGGACGTACGAGATGTCCCGCGCCAAGGACGGCGTGGTCGAGCAGATCATCCGGCCGACCGGCCTGGTCGACCCGGAGGTCGTCGTCAAGCCCACCGAGGGCCAGATCGACGACCTGGTGCACGAGATCCGGCTGCGCACCGAGCGCGACGAGCGCGTGCTGGTGACCACGCTGACCAAGAAGATGGCCGAGGACCTGACGGACTACCTGCTGGAGCTCGGCATCCAGGTCCGCTACCTGCACAGCGACATCGACACCCTGCGCCGCGTCGAGCTGCTCCAGGAGCTGCGGGCCGGCGAGTACGACGTGCTGGTCGGCATCAACCTGCTGCGCGAGGGCCTGGACCTGCCCGAGGTGTCGCTGGTGGCGATCCTCGACGCGGACAAGGAGGGCTTCCTGCGCTCGGGCACCTCGCTGATCCAGACCATCGGCCGCGCCGCCCGTAACGTGTCGGGCCAGGTGCACATGTACGCCGACCGGATCACGCCGGGCATGGAGCGGGCCATCGACGAGACCAACCGGCGCCGCGCCAAGCAGATCGCGTACAACACCGAGCGCGGGGTCGATCCGCAGCCGCTGCGCAAGAAGATCGCCGGCATCCTGGACTCCTTCGCCCGTGAGGACGCCGACACCGACGAGCTGCTGGGCTCCGGGCGGCAGCGCTCCCGCGGCAAGGCGCCGGTGCCGGGCCTGTCCGGCAGCAGGAGCGCCGGCAAGCGCCCCGCCGGGGCGCTGCCCGCCGAGGAACTGGCCGACCTCATCGGCGAGCTGACCGACCAGATGCATGCTGCCGCGGCCGAGCTGCAGTTCGAGGTCGCCGCCCGGATCCGGGACGAACTGGGTGACCTGAAGAAGGAGTTGCGGCAGATGCGGGACGCCGGGGCGGCGTGAGCGAGGCATGAGCAGGGTGTGACGGGGGCCGGCCGGGCGGGGGCCCGGCCGGGGCGCGGGCGGGAATCGCAGCGGCAAGTAAGCCGGGACGAACCGGGATACGGTCGGCTCGCGTCTTGTTAGGGTGCGGGGCAACAACCGCACACATCAAGTGACGGGTGAGAGGGGCAAGCGCGTGACGGTCAACATGACCAAGGGCCAGAAGATCAGCCTGAGCAAGTCCGACGGGGGCTCGCTGACGGCAGTCAGGATGGGACTCGGCTGGCAGGCGGCTCCGCGGCGCGGCCTGTTCGGAAGCCGGACCCGGGAGATCGACCTCGACGCGTCGGCGGTGCTCTTCGCCGACAAGCAGCCGGTCGACGTGGTGTTCTTCCGCCACCTCACCAGTGACGACGGCTCGGTCCGGCACACCGGTGACAACCTGGTCGGCGGGGTCGGCCAGGGCGGCGACGACGAGTCGATCATCGTGGACCTGACGAGGGTCCCGGTGCATGTCGACCAGATCGTCTTCACCGTCAACTCCTTCACCGGCCAGACGTTCGCCGAGGTGCAGAACGCGTTCTGCCGGCTGGTGGACGAGACCAACGGCCAGGAGCTGGCCCGCTACACCCTCACCGGCGGCGGCGCGTACACCGCGCAGATCATGGCGAAGGTGCAGCGCGGGCAGGGCGGTTGGACGATGACGGCGATCGGCACGCCGGCCAACGGGCGGACCTTCCAGGACCTGATCCCGGCGATACTGCCCGCTCTCTGATCCGACGGAGCGCCGGGCAGGGCAGGCAGTAGGCGCACACAGCTCATCACACAACAGGAAGACGGGGGCGGCGGTCATGACGGCCGAACTGGTCCGCGGGCAGAACCATCCCCTGCCCGGCAACCGGTTGGAGATCCGGGTGTCGGCGGGCACACCGGTGGTGGCCGCGGTCACCCTCGGGGACGAGGCGGGCCGGGTCGTGGCGGACGGGCCCTGGCTCGCCCACCCCGGCGAGCCGCATCTGGTGGGGGTCGAGGTGCCGCGGCAGGCAGCCGCGGAGCACCGGCTCGCCGTCGACCTCGCGGCGATGCCGCCCGCGGTGCACCGGGTGCACGTCCTGCTCGCCCTGCCCGGCGCCGGCGCCCGCCCCGGCGCCCCCGCCGACTTCGGCGCCGCCCCCGCCCCGCACCTCGCGGTCACCACGCCGGACGGCACCGCGATCGCCGGCTTCACCATCACCGGCCTCAGCGCGGAGACCGCCCTGCTGGCGGTCGAGCTCTACCGCCGCCAGTCCGCCTGGAAGGTCCGCGCGGTGGGCCAGGGCTACCAGGGCGGCCTCCCCGCCCTCTTCCTCGACCAGGGCGTCCCCGACGCAACCGAGGCCGCCACCGCCATCCACACCGCCGCCCACCACGAACAATCCCGCTCCATCCCCGCGCCTGCCCCCGTGCCTCCCCGCAGCCCTGCGCCGGGCGGACGCCCGAGCCCCGGCGCCGCGGGCCCGCGGGACGGCGCGCCGGCGCCGGGCAGCCCGGGCGCCGCACACGGGGGAGCGATTGCCCCCGCGTCGGGCGCCGCGGCCGGCCGCGGCGGCGCAGAGAGCCGCGGGGGAGCGATCCCGCCGGCGCCGTCCGGCGCGGGATCCGCGGGCGGCACTCCTCCGGCCGGCGGTGGGGTGGACTACCGGCATCCCCGGCGGCACAGCTCGCCGCCGCCCGCAGGGCAGGGCGCGGTGCCGCCTGCACAGCCACCCGCAGGGCAGGCAACGCCCGCTCAAGCGCCGCAGGCGCGTGGGCCGGTCGCCGGGGACGCGGCCGGGGGGTCGATGGAGGAGCGGTTGTACAACCAGGTCTGGGGGATGTTCGAGGACCTGGCGCGGACGGTCGCGGCGTACCGGAGTGCCGCGGACTTCGCGGAGTCGCGGTTCGAGCAGGAGCTGGACCGGCTGCTCGCGGACCCGCGCACGCGGGGCGGGCCCGCGGCCGAGGCGGCCCGGGAGGAGGCGCAGGCGCGGCAGGCGGCGCTGGTGGACCAGGCCAGGCTGGTGCTGGACCGGGACCTGGCGCAGCTCGCCGCCGAGGCGGAGGTCGTGGACCCGGCGCTGCCGCCGGAGTTCGCCGGCTGGGAGAACCCGGCGTGGCACGCCTACCGCGTACCGGACACGCTGCCGCTGGCGGTGCGGCTCGGCAGCCTGAGCCTGCCGGAGGCGCCGGAGCTGCGGATACCGCTGCTGTCCCGGCTGCCGCTGGAGCGCGGCCTGTGGGTGGACAGCGCCGAGCACCGCCGCGCCGCGATGGACACCGCGGTCGCGGTCGCCGCCCGGCTGCTCGCCTCGCACCCGGTGGGCACCTTCGCGGTGCACGCCCTGGACCCGGCGGGCTCCGGCGCCGCCGCCTTCGCCCCGCTGTACGCCGGCGGCGCCCTCGTGCTGCCGCCGCCCGCCGCGGGCATGGCGGGCGTCAGCGGGCTGCTGACCCGGCTCACCGAGCGGGTGGACCTGATCCAGATGGCCCGCCGCGGCGGCGTCGCCGACGACCTGCCGCCCGGCTTCGACACCGCCGAGCAGCTGCTGATCGTCAACGAGTTCCCGTACGGCTTCGACGACCGCTCGGTCAACCAGCTGCGCTACCTCGCCGACGAGGGCCCCTCCGCGGGCGTGCACCTGCTGCTCGTGGCCGACCGCGAGGACGCCGCCGCCTACGGCCCGGTGCTTGACCCGCTGTGGCGTTCGCTGCTGCGGCTCACCCCGCTGCCCAGCGATCACCTGTGCGACCCGTGGGTCGGCCACGCGTGGACGTACGAGCCGCCGACCGTGCCGCCGGGCAGCCGCGTCCTCACCGACGTCCTCGGCCGGCTCGCCGCCGCCCGCCCCGCCTTCGGTCCCTGACCTGCGCACTTGAGGAGCGCTTTACTCTTTCTTGGTTATTCGTGTACGGTTCTTTGACGTGCTGCTATCGACGTATGCGCGGCATTCCATCCCGTCGGAGGACCTGTGGACGTCTCCCTCGCCCTCTGGGTGCTGACCATCGCCGGCCTGATCGCACTGATCGGCGCCGACTTCCTGATCGGCCGGACACCGCACGATGTTTCCCTGCGCGAGGCGGGCCTGTGGACCGCCGTCTGGGTGGTGCTCGCCGGACTCTTCGGCCTCGGCCTGCTGCTCTTCTCCGGCGGCCAGCCGGCCGGCGAGTTCTTCGCCGGCTACATCACCGAGAAATCCCTCAGCGTCGACAACCTCTTCGTCTTCGTGCTGATCATGGGCAAATTCGCGGTGCCCTCGCACTACCAGCAGCGCGTCCTGCTGGTCGGCGTGCTCATCGCCCTGGTGCTGCGCGCGGTCTTCATCGCCGCCGGCGCCACCCTGGTCGCCAGCTTCTCCTGGGTCTTCTTCCTCTTCGGCGGCTTCCTCATCTGGACCGCCTGGAAGCTGGTCAAGGAGGCCCGCAGCGAGCCCGAGGAGGAGGAGTTCGAGGAGAACCGGCTGCTGAAGGCGGTCGAGAAGCGGGTGCCGGCGACCGACCGCTACCACGGCACCCGGCTGGTCATCACCGAGAACGGCAAGCGCCTCATCACGCCGATGCTCATCGTGATGCTCGCGATCGGCACCACCGACGTGCTGTTCGCCCTGGACTCGATCCCGGCGATCTTCGGCCTGACCCAGGACCCGTACATCGTCTTCACCGCCAACGCCTTCGCCCTCATGGGTCTGCGGCAGCTGTACTTCCTGATCGGCGGGCTGCTGAAGAAGCTGGTCCACCTGTCCTACGGGCTGTCGGTGATCCTCGGCTTCATCGGCGTGAAGCTGGTGCTGCACGCGCTGCACGAGACCGGCGTCCACGTCCCCGAGATCTCCGTCCCCGTCTCGCTCGGCGTCATCGTCGCCGTCCTCGCCGTCACCACGGCCACCAGCCTGCTGGCCTCCCGCCGCACCGCCCGCGCCGCCGCCGAGCAGGCCGCCGGCCAGGGCGCCGACACGCCGTCCGCCTCGTCCGACCAGCACATAGGGGCCTGACCGCCCCCTGCGCGCCGCCCGCCGCCGCCCGGGGTCTACCGTGGCCCCGGTGGCGGGCGGCGAAAGCGCCGTCCCGCCCGGGTACGACAGTGACGGCGGCGGAAAGGCGCGGATGTGGCGAGCTCCCAGGCCCTCCCGGAGCTGACCGGGGCACGCTACCTGGACGCCTGGCAGCTCGACGGCGTCGCGCTCGCCGTCGTCGTGCTGCTCGGCGCCGGCTACGCCTACGGGGTGCGCCGCAAGCTGCGGGCCGGCGGCGGCTGGCCGCTGTGGCGCACCGCCGCCTTCTACGTCCTCGGCCTCGGCACCCTGGTCGTCGCCACGATGTCGTCGCTGGCCGTCTACGACCGGGTGCTCTTCTGGCCCGCGGCCGTGCAGAACATCCTGCTCGACCTGTTCGCACCGCTCGGCCTGGCCCTCGGCGACCCGCTGGGCCTGGCCGACCCGCGCGGCCGGCTGCACCGCGCCTTCTCCTCCCGGGCCGTGCGGGCGCTCACCTACCCGCTGGTCAGCTCGCTGCTGGTGCTCGCCTCCGAGCTGACGATTTACTTCACGCCCTACTTCGCCACCGCACTCGGCAACCCGGCGGTGCGGCAGCTGATGCATCTGCAACTGCTGCTGACCGGCTCGCTGTTCGTGCTGCCCATGCTCAGCCGGCAGGAGCTGCTGCCGCGCTGGTGCACCCATCCGGTGCGGGCCGCGCTGGTCTTCCTCGACGGCCTGTTCGACTCGGTCCCCGGCATCGTCGTGATGACCAGCGGCACGCTCGTCGCCGGCCACTGGTACGGCTCCCACCCGCGCACCTGGGGCCCGAGCCTGCACCGCGACCAGATGCTCGGCGGCGGCCTCATGCTCACCCTCGCCGAGCTCGTCGGGCTGCCGTTCATCCTGCTGGTCTTCCTCGAATGGTGGCGCGCCGAACGCCTCAAAACCGCCGAGCTCGACGCCCGCCTCGACCGCGAGGCCGCCCTCGCCGCGTCCGAGACCGCGGCCTCCGCCGCCCCCGCCGCGCAGGCCGCCCGCAAGCCCGCCGCCGGCCGGGAAGACCCCGCCCCCGCCGTGCCGGCGCCCGCCGCCGTGCCCGAGATGACCCGCCCCTGGTGGGAGACCGACCAGGGCGAGATCGGCGAGCGCTTCCGCCGCACCCGCTGAACCCCGCGGCGCTCCGGCACCTCACCCGTACAGCGCCCCCAGTGCCCGTACGCTCTCCGCCAGGCGCCGCCGCAGCTCCGGCGGCCCCAGGACCTCCACCTCGGCCCCCAGGCCCAGGAAGAGGGCATGTGCCTGCTCCGGCGACTCCACCGGCAGCACCGCCCGCCGCCAGCCGCCCGCCTCCGGCACCCCGGTGGCCTCCAGCGCCCGCGCCGCGGCGCCGCCCAGCAGCTCCGCGCCCCGCGGCGAGATCCGCACCTCGGCCTCCGCCCGGTGCAGCCGGGCGTGGAAGCCGGCCTGGTAGGCGCGCCAGTGCCCGGCGAGGTCGAAGCCGTCCGGCACCGCGAAGCGCTCGCCGCGCACCTCCAGCCGCAGGATCTGGTCCACGCGGTACGTCCGCGGGCCCGGCGCGGCCACGACGTACCAGCGGCCCGCCTTCAGCACCAGTCCGTACGGCTCCAGCCGCCGGTCGACGTCGGTGGGCTCCTTCCAGCGGCGGTAGCGCACGTCCAGCACCTTGCCCTGCCACACCGCGTCGGCGACCTGCGGCAGGAAGGGCACGTCGGCGTCGTCGGCGTACCAGCCGGGCGCGTCGAGGTGGAAGCGGGTCCGCATCCGGTCCGCCTGCTCGCGCAGCTCCGCCGGCAGCGCGGCCCGCAGCTTGAGCTGCGCCGCGCTCAGCGCCGGCCCGAGGCCCAGCTCCGCGGCGGGCCCCGGCATCCCGGCGAGGAACAGCGCCTCCGCCTCCCCGGCGTTCAGCCCGGTCAGCCGGGTCCGGTAGCCGGCGAGCAGCTGGTAGCCGCCGCGGTGCCCGGCGTCCCCGTACAGCGGCACCCCGGCGCCGTGCAGCGCCTCCACGTCCCGGTAGACCGTCCGCGGCGACACCTCCAGCTCCGCGGCCAGCTCGGCGGCGGTCATCCGGCCGCGGGTCTGGAGCAGCAGCAGGATCGACAGCAACCGGCCGGATTTCACTGACACAGGATGTCAGTGGAGCCGTCATAGCGTCCAGCCACGGCTTTCCGGCCTCCCGGAACGCCCGGCCACATCCACGACAGGCTGCCCGCGGGCAGCACGGGAGAACGCTCATGAACGACTTCGACTTCTTCACCGGCACCTGGGACGTCGCCAACCGGCGGCGTACCGACTTCCTGGACGCCGGCAGCGCCTGGGAGGAATTCCCCGGCGTCAGCACCGCCTCCCGGCACTTCGGCGGCGGGGCGCACTTCGACGAGGTCGTCTTCCCGACGCTGGGGAGCGCGGGGCTGACGCTGCGGCTGTACGACCCGGCGCGCGAGCAGTGGTCGCTGTACTGGTCGAGCAGCCGTACCGGGGTGCTCTTCCCGCCGGTGACCGGGCGCTTCACCGACGGCATCGGCATCTTCCACGGCGAGGACCATTACGACGGCAAGCCGGTGACGGCCCGCTTCGTGTGGTCGGAGATCAGCGCGGACAGCGCCCTGTGGGAGCAGGCGTTCTCCACCGACGGCGGCAGCACATGGCTGTCGAACTGGACCATGCGGCTGACCCGCCGCCCCTGAGGCGCCGGGCCCGCCGCGGGGGCCGGCTCACCAGCCGCGTTCGCGCCACTCCGCCAGGTGCGGGCGCTCGGCGCCGAGGGTGGTGTCGTTGCCGTGCCCGGGGTAGACCCAGGTCTCGTCCGGCAGGGCGTCGAAGAGCTTGCTGCTCACGCCGTCGAGCAGGGTGGTGAACGCCTCGGCGTCCCCGTGGGTGTTGCCGATGCCGCCGGGGAACAGGCAGTCGCCGGTGAACAGGTGCGGGTGGCCGTGCGGGTCGTCGTAGACCAGCGCGATGCTGCCGGGGGTGTGGCCGACGAGGTGGCGCGCGGTGAGGCGGATCCCGCCGACCGGGATCGTGCCGCCGTCGTCGACGGGGACCTCGGTCGCGACCGGGATGCCCGGGACGTCCTCCCGGCCGGCGTACGTCGTCGCGCCCGTCGCGTCGACGACCTCGCGCAGCGCCTGCCAGTGGTCGGGGTGGCGGTGCGTGGTGACCACCGCCGTCAGCCCGCCCTCGCCGATCAGGCTGAGCAGCGTCGCCGGCTCCGCGGCGGCGTCGATCAGCAGCTGCTCGCCGGTGGCGCGGCAGCGCAGCAGATACGCGTTGTTGTCCATCGGGCCGACCGCGACCTTGCTGATGATCAGGTCGGGGAGTTCGTGCACGTCGGCGGGCCCGCCCACCGTCACCTGTCCGCTGTACGCCATGGCGTCAGCCTAGCGGGGGCAGGGCCGGCAGCGGGTGTCCTGCGGGGCTGACGTCGAGCCCGTCGCCGGGGCCCCGCCCGCTGACCCAGGCGAGCAGCGCGTGCGCCGGGCCGGCCACGGTCAGCTCGGGCTCACCGGCCGCGCCGAGGTCCCAGGCCGCGCCCGAGCCGGTGTCGCGCAGCCGGACCGGGGCGATGCCCTCGTGGGCGGCCAGGCCGTCGACGACCCAGGCCAGCTCGCGGTCGGTGAAGTCGGCCGGCAGGTCGGCGGTGCCGTGGCCGGCGTCGAGGTCGACGTGGTGCAGCCGCACCTCGGTCAGCCGCCGCCAGGGGATCTCGGCCGCCGCGATCACCCGGCCGGAGCGCATCGCGACCTGCGCGGCCCACGCGGCGGGCGGCAGGTCGGCGACGGCCGCGGCGAAGCGGCCGGCGGAATCGCGCAGGTCGGCCAGGTGTTCCTCACCGGTACGGGCCGCGCCCGCCTCGATGTCGCGGTCGCGGGTGGCGGCGTCGGCGTACATCGGGGTCTCCTGGCCGGTCCTGGCCCAGGTGAGCAGGTTCACCAGCGCGTCGGCGTTGCGGGCCAGGTGGGACAGCACATGCCCGCGGGTCCAGCCGGGCAGCAGGGAGGGGCCGGCCAGCTCCTGCGCGGACAGTTTCGCCGCCGAGTCCAGCAGCTCCTCGGTGGCCCGCGCCACCTCGGCCGCATCGCGCTCGGGGTCGGGTCGTTGGACGGTCACGGGACGCTCCCTGGGGTCGGCGGCGGGGTACGGCCCCCAGGCTTGCGCATGGGCGCCGGTACGCACAGCGATGCCCGCCACACGATCGGGTGAACCTGGCGAAGCGATCCCGTAAATCGAATGCGCGTGCTATATGGTCGGTGTGTCGCAACTTTCGCGACAGGAAGAAAAGCCGAGTGCACCCCGTTTAGGCTGACTGGGGGGTGTCGACTCTTCCCCCCGCTTTCTAGGAAAGGTGCGCACTGGCGTGGCCGATCGACTCATCGTCCGTGGCGCTCGCGAGCACAACCTCCGGAACGTCTCGCTGGAGCTGCCCCGGGACTCGCTCATCGTGTTCACCGGCCTGTCCGGTTCCGGCAAGTCCTCGCTGGCGTTCGACACGATCTTCGCCGAGGGCCAGCGCCGGTACGTCGAGTCGCTCTCGTCCTACGCGCGGCAGTTCCTCGGCCAGATGGACAAGCCGGACGTGGACTTCATCGAGGGACTGTCGCCGGCGGTCTCGATCGACCAGAAGTCCACCTCCCGCAACCCCCGCTCCACCGTCGGCACGATCACCGAGGTCTACGACTACCTCCGGCTGCTGTTCGCCCGGATCGGCAAGCCGCACTGCCCCCAGTGCGGGCGCCCCATCTCCCGCCAGTCGCCGCAGGCCATCGTCGACAAGGTGCTGGAGCTGGAGGAGGGCAGCCGCTTCCAGGTGCTCTCGCCGCTGGTGCGCGAGCGCAAGGGCGAGTTCGTCGACCTGTTCGCCGATCTCCAGACCAAGGGGTACAGCCGCGCCCGGGTGGACGGCGCCACGATCCAGCTCACCGACCCGCCGAAGCTGAAGAAGCAGGAGAAGCACACCATCGAGGTGGTCGTCGACCGCCTGACGGTGAAGGACTCCGCCAAGCGCCGGCTCACCGACTCCGTCGAGACCGCGCTGGGCCTGTCCGGCGGCATGGTCATCCTCGACTTCGTGGACCTGCCCGAGGACGACCCGCAGCGCGAGCGGATGTTCTCCGAGCACCTGTACTGCCCGTACGACGACCTGTCCTTCGAGGAGCTGGAGCCGCGCTCCTTCTCCTTCAACTCGCCCTTCGGCGCCTGCCCCGACTGCACCGGCATCGGCTCGCGGATGGAGGTCGACCCGGAGCTGATCGTCCCCGACGACCAGAAGACCCTCCAGGAGGGCGCCATCGCGCCCTGGACCGGCGGCATGTCCAAGGGCTACTTCGAGCGCCTGGTCGACGGCCTGGCCGCCGAGCTGGGCTTCCGCACCGACATCCCGTTCGCCGGGCTGCCCGCGCGGGCCAAGAAGGCGCTGCTGTACGGCCACAAGTCCGAGGTCCGCGTCGCGTACAAGAACCGCTACGGCCGCGAGCGCGTGTACAACGCGCATTTCGAGGGCGCCGTGCCGTTCGTCAAGCGCCGCCACCAGGACTCCGAGTCCGACTCCAGCCGGGAGCGCTTCGAGGGCTACATGCGCGAGGTGCCCTGCCCGACCTGCGAGGGCAGCCGGCTCAAGCCGATCGTGCTGGCCGTCACCGTGCAGGACAAGTCGATCGCCGACGTCGCGGCCATGTCGATCAGCGACTGCGCCGAGTTCCTGGGCGCGATGAAGCTGGACGCGCGGGACCGCAAGATCGCCGAGCGGGTGCTGAAGGAGGTCAACGAGCGGCTGCGCTTCCTGGTCGACGTCGGCCTGGACTACCTGTCGCTCAACCGCGCGGCCGGCACCCTGTCCGGCGGCGAGGCCCAGCGCATCCGGCTGGCCACCCAGATCGGCTCCGGGCTGGTCGGCGTGCTCTATGTGCTGGACGAGCCGTCCATCGGCCTGCACCAGCGCGACAACCACCGGCTCATCGAGACCCTGGTCCGGCTGCGCGACCTCGGCAACACCCTGATCGTCGTGGAGCACGACGAGGACACCATCAAGACCGCCGACTGGGTCGTCGACATCGGCCCCGGCGCCGGCGAGCACGGCGGCAAGGTCGTGCACTCCGGTTCGCTCAAGGAGCTGCTGGCCAACGACGAGTCGCTGACCGGGCAGTATCTGTCCGGCAAGCGCGGTATCCCGGTGCCGGACATCCGCCGCCCGGTGGACCGCAAGCGGCAGCTGACCGTGCACGGCGCCCGCGAGCACAACCTCCAGGACATCGACGTGTCCTTCCCGCTCGGCGTGCTCACCGCCGTCACCGGCGTGTCCGGATCCGGCAAGTCCACCCTGGTCAACGACATCCTCTACACCCACCTGGCGCGCGAGCTGAACGGCGCGCGCAGCGTCCCCGGCCGCCACACCCGGGTCGACGGGGACGACCAGGTCGACAAGGTCGTGCATGTCGACCAGTCGCCGATCGGCCGCACCCCGCGGTCCAACCCGGCGACGTACACCGGCGTCTTCGACCACGTCCGGCGGCTGTTCGCCGAGACGATGGAGGCCAAGGTCCGCGGCTACCAGCCGGGCCGCTTCTCCTTCAACGTCAAGGGCGGTCGCTGCGAGAACTGCGCGGGCGACGGCACGATCAAGATCGAGATGAACTTCCTGCCGGACGTGTACGTGCCGTGCGAGGTCTGCCACGGAGCGCGCTACAACCGGGAGACCCTGGAGGTCCACTACAAGGGCAAGTCCATCGCCGAGGTGCTGGACATGCCCATCGAGGAGGCGCTGGACTTCTTCGAGGCGGTGCCCGCCATCGCCCGCCATCTGCGCACCCTCGACGACGTCGGCCTGGGGTACGTCCGGCTCGGCCAGTCCGCGCCGACGCTGTCCGGCGGCGAGGCCCAGCGCGTCAAGCTGGCCTCCGAGCTGCAGAAGCGCTCCACCGGCCGGACGGTCTACGTCCTCGACGAGCCGACGACCGGCCTGCACTTCGAGGACATCAGCAAGCTCATCAAGGTGCTGTCAGGCCTGGTCGACAAGGGCAACTCGGTGATCGTCATCGAGCACAACCTGGACGTCATCAAGACCGCCGACTGGATCATCGACATGGGCCCCGAGGGCGGCAGCGCCGGCGGCCTGGTCGTCGCCGAGGGCACCCCCGAGCAGATCGCCGCGGTCCCCGCCAGCCACACCGGCAAGTTCCTGCGGGACGTGCTGGGAGCCGAGCGGATCAGCGACGCGGCGGTGCCCGCGCCCCGCAAGCGCGCCGCGGCCCGTAAGACCACCGCGGCGTCCAAGTCCGCGGCGGCCACGGCGTCCAAGTCCGCGGCGGCGAAGACCACGGCGGCACGCAAGAGGGCCGCCAAGGCGTGACCGGAGAACGTATGACCAGCGAAGTGCCCGCGTGCCGCCGTACCGTCCTGCGCGGGGCGGCACTGGCCGGAGCCGCCGGGCTCGGGCTCGCCGCCTGCGGCGGGAAGACCGGCTCGGCGGACGGGCCCACCAAGCCCGTGCAGCTCGGCCCGGCCGGCGAGGTGCCGGTCGGCGGCGCCAAGCTCTACCGCGACGACAAGGTCGTCGTGTCGCAGCCGCAGCAGGGCACCTTCAAGGCGTTCAGCGCGGTCTGCACGCACCAGGGCTGCGTCGTCGACTCGGTCAAGGGCACCACGGTGTCCTGCCCCTGCCACGGCAGCCAGTTCGACGCCGAGACCGGGGCGGTCGTCCAGGGCCCGGCCACGAAGCCGCTGCCCGCCGTGCACCTCACGGTCACCGGCGGCACGATCACCGCGGGACCCGCGAGCTGACCAGCGGTCCGGCCCCGGCCCGCCACCCCGGATCCAGGGGTTCCGGGCCGGGAGCCTGACCGCGGTCCGCCGCGTCCCGCCAGTAGGGTGGGAGCCATGGCAGACCCCAGCAGCTACCGACCGAAGCCGGGCCAGATCCCCGACTCTCCCGGGGTCTACAAGTTCCGGGACGAGCACCGCCGGGTGATCTACGTCGGCAAGGCGAAGAGCCTGCGCCAGCGGCTGTCCTCGTACTTCCAGGACATCACCAACCTGCACCAGCGCACCGCCACCATGGTGACCACGGCCGCCTCCGTGGAGTGGACGGTCGTCACCACCGAGGTCGAGGCGCTGCAGCTCGAATACTCCTGGATCAAGGAGTTCGACCCGCGCTTCAACGTCAAGTACCGCGACGACAAGAGCTATCCCTCGCTCGCCGTCACCATGAACGAGGACTTCCCGCGCGTCCAGGTCATGCGCGGCCCCAAGCGCAAGGGCGTGCGCTACTTCGGCCCCTACGCCCACGCGTGGGCCATCCGCGAGACCGTCGACCTGCTGCTGCGGGTCTTCCCCGTACGCACCTGCTCCGCCGGGGTGTTCAAGCGCTCCGCGCAGATCGGCCGGCCCTGCCTGCTCGGCTACATCGGCAAGTGCTCGGCGCCCTGCGTGGAGCGGATCAGCCCGCAGGACCACCGCGAACTCGCCGAGGAGTTCTGCGACTTCATGGCCGGCCACACCGGCACGTACATCCGCCGGCTCGAACAGCGCATGAAGGACGCCGCGGCGGCCATGGAGTACGAGCAGGCCGCCCGGCTGCGCGACGACCTGGAGGCGCTGCGCCGCGCCATGGAGAAGAACGCGGTGGTGCTCGCCGACGCCACCGACGCCGACCTCATCGCGGTCGCCGAGGACGAACTCGAAGCCGCCGTGCAGATCTTCCACGTCCGCGGCGGCCGGGTGCGCGGCCAGCGCGGCTGGGTCACCGACAAGGTCGAGGCGGTCGACACCGCGGACCTGGTCGAACACGCCCTCCAGCAGCTCTACGGCGACGAGCGCGGGGACGCCGAGCAGTCCGGCGGCAGCGGCGGCGTGCCCAAGGAGGTGCTGGTGCCGGTGCTGCCCAGCCCCGTGGAGCCGCTGGCGCAGTGGCTGTCGGACCGGCGCGGCTCGCATGTGAGCCTGCGCATCCCGCAGCGCGGCGACAAGAAGGACCTGATGGCCACCGTGCAGCGCAACGCGCAGCAGGCGCTGGCCCTGCACAAGACCCGGCGCGCCTCGGACCTGACCACCCGCTCGCGCGCCCTGGAGGAGATCGCCGCGGCGCTCGACCTGGACACCGCGCCGCTGCGTATCGAGTGCTACGACATCAGCCACTTGCAGGGCGACGACGTGGTGGCGTCCATGGTGGTCTTCGAGGACGGACTGGCCCGCAAGAGCGAATACCGGCGCTTCCAGATCAAGTCCTTCGCCGGACAGGACGACGTCCGTTCCATGCACGAGGTGATCTCCCGCCGCTTCCGCCGCTACCTCCAGGAGAAGCAGCGCACCAGCGAATGGGAGCCCGACCAGCCCGACCGGCCGCAGGACGCGGACCCCGCCGGCGCCGCGTCCGACCCCACGGCCGACGGTACGGCCGACCACGCGGCCGACGGGTCCGACGAGCCCGCCGGCGGGCCCATCGACCCCGACACCGGCCGGCCGCGCAAGTTCGCCTACCCGCCGCAGCTCGTGGTGGTCGACGGCGGGCAGCCGCAGGTCGCCGCCGCCCGCCGGGCGCTGGACGAGCTGGGGATAGCGGACGTCTTCGTGTGCGGCCTCGCCAAGCGCCTGGAAGAGGTCTGGGTGCCCGGCGACGACGACCCGGTGATCCTGCCGCGCAGCAGCGAGGGCCTGTATCTGCTCCAGCGCATCCGTGACGAGGCGCACCGCTTCGCCATCACCTACCAGCGCAGCAAGCGCTCGAAGTCGATGAAGGCCGGCGCGCTGGACGCCGTGCCGGGCCTCGGCGAGACCCGCAGGCAGGCGCTGCTCAAGCACTTCGGGTCGCTCAAGCGGCTGCGCGCGGCCACGGTCGAGGAGATCTGCGAGGTCCCCGGGATCGGCCGCCGTACGGCGGAGACGGTCGCCGCGGCCCTGGCGTCCGCGGCGCCGGCCGCACCCGCGGTGAACACCGCGACCGGCGAGATCATCGAAGAGGACGGCCCTGCGGCAGCCGGCACCCCGCCGGTGCCGCCCGGCCGACGACCACGGGGGAACGGCACATGAGCGAGCGTCACGAACAGGACAGTGGGCATATGACCAGCGGCGGCGGACCGGACGGAGCGAACGGACCGGGCGGGCCGGGCGGCGTACCGGCCCCACAGGCGGCGGCCGTCCCGAGCCCGGCGACCGGCCCCGGCGGCCCCCTCGGCCCCGGCGCCCCCGGCGGCGCGGCCGACCCCGGCCAGGCCCCGGCCGGCCAGGCGATCCCGGAGCTCGTCATCATCTCCGGCATGTCCGGCGCCGGGCGCAGCACCGCCGCCAAGTGCCTGGAGGACCTGGGCTGGTTCGTCGTGGACAACCTGCCGCCCGCCCTCATCCCGACCATGGTCGACCTCGGCGCCCGCTCGCAGGGCAACGTGGCCCGTATCGCGGTCGTCGTCGACGTACGCGGCCGGCAGTTCTTCGACAACCTGCGCGAATCCCTCGCCGACCTGGAGACCAAGCACGTCAAGCGGCGGGTGATCTTCCTGGAGGCGTCCGACGAGGCGCTGGTGCGCCGCTTCGAGTCGGTCCGCCGCCCGCACCCGCTCCAGGGCCAGGGCCGGATCGTGGACGGCATCAGCGCCGAGCGCGACCTGCTGCGCGAGCTGCGCGGCGACGCCGACCTGGTCGTGGACACCTCCAGCCTGAACGTGCACGAACTGCGCGCCAAGCTCGACGCCCAGTTCGCCGGCGAGGAGGAGCAGGAACTCCGCGCCACCGTCATGTCGTTCGGATTCAAGTACGGCCTGCCCGTCGACGCCGACCTGGTGGTGGACTGCCGCTTCCTGCCGAACCCGCACTGGGTGCCGGAGCTGCGCCCCTTCACCGGGCTCAACGACGAGGTGGCGACATATGTGTTCAACCAGCCGGGCGCCAAGGAGTTCCTCGACCGCTACGCCGAGCTGCTGCACATCATCGCCGCCGGCTACCGGCGCGAGGGCAAGCGGTACGTGACGATCGCGGTGGGCTGCACGGGCGGCAAGCACCGCAGCGTGGCGATGTCGGAACGGCTGGCCGCACGGCTGGCGGCGGACGGAGTGGAGACGGTGACGGTGCACCGGGACATGGGGCGCGAGTGATCAAGGCGGGGCGGCGGTACGGCCGCCGCACCGGTCGTACGGCAGCCGGCCGCGGTCGCGGGGCGGCGCCCAAGGTGGTCGCGCTCGGCGGCGGCCACGGACTGGCGGCCTCGCTGGCCGCCCTGCGCCGGATCACCGGCGACCTGACCGCGGTGGTCACGGTCGCCGACGACGGCGGCTCCAGCGGGCGGCTGCGCAGCGAGATGGGCGTGCTGCCGCCCGGCGACCTGCGCAAGGCGCTCGCCGCGCTGTGCGGGGACGACGAATGGGGCCGCACCTGGTCCCGGGTCGTCCAGCACCGCTTCGTCAGCGGCGGCGAGCTGCACGGCCACGCGGTGGGCAATCTGTTGATCGTCGCGCTGTGGGAGCAGCTCCAGGACGAGGTGGCCGCGCTGGAGTGGGTGGGCCGGCTGCTCGGCGCGCACGGCAGGGTGCTGCCGATGTCCGCCGTCCCGCTGGACCTGCACGCCACCGTACGCGGCCACGACCCCGCCGAGCCGGACGCGATCAGCACGGTGCGCGGCCAGGCCACCGTCGCGCTGACCCCCGGCGAGGTGCAGGAGGTCATCGTGGTGCCGGCCGACCCGCCGGCGGTGCCGGAGGCCGTCCAGGCGGTGCTGGACGCCGACTGGGTGGTGCTGGGCCCCGGTTCGTGGTTCTCCTCGGTCATCCCCCACCTGCTGGTACCGGAGTTGGCGCAGGCGCTGATGACGACCAGGGCGCGCCGGGTCCTCACGCTCAACCTCGCACCCCAGCCCGGCGAGACGCCGGGATTTTCTCCGCAGCGTCACTTGGAGGTTTTGGGCCGACACGCCCCTAAACTCACCATCGACGTGGTTCTCGCCGACGAGGCCGCCGTGCCGGACCGCGACAGTCTCGAAGAGGCCGCACTGCGGTTGGGCGGCACGGTCGAGCTGGCGCCGGTCGCCGCCCCCGACGGGCCGCGGCACGACCCGGAGCTGTTGGCCGCCGCGTATGACCGGATTTTTCGTATGCGTGGAAGGATCGGCCCATGGCGATGACGGCAGCGGTGAAGGACGAGATCTCCCGGCTTCCCGTCACCCGGACCTGCTGCCGCAAGGCGGAGGTGTCGTCGATCCTGCGTTTCGCCGGTGGCCTGCACCTGGTGAGCGGCCGGATCGTGATCGAGGCGGAGCTGGACACCGGGATCGCCGCCCGGCGGCTGCGCAAGGACATCCTGGAGATCTTCGGCCACTCCTCCGACCTGGTGGTGATGGCGCCCGGCGGGCTGCGCCGCGGCAGCCGGTACGTGGTGCGGGTGGTCGCCGGCGGCGACCAGCTCGCCCGGCAGACCGGGCTGGTCGACGGCCGCGGGCGGCCCATCCGGGGCCTGCCGCCGCAGGTCGTCTCCGGCGCCACCTGCGACGCCGAGGCGGCCTGGCGCGGGGCGTTCCTGGCGCACGGCTCGCTCACCGAGCCGGGCCGCTCCTCCTCCCTGGAGGTGACCTGCCCCGGCCCGGAGGCCGCGCTCGCGCTGGTCGGCGCGGCCCGCCGGCTGCAGATCCCGGCCAAGGCCCGCGAGGTGCGCAATGTCGACCGCGTCGTGGTGCGCGACGGCGACGCGATCGGCGCGCTGCTGACCCGGCTCGGCGCGCACGACTCGGTCCTGGCGTGGGAGGAGCGGCGGATGCGCCGCGAGGTGCGCGCGACCGCCAACCGGCTGGCCAACTTCGACGACGCGAACCTGCGCCGCTCGGCGCGCGCCGCGGTCGCCGCGGGTGCCCGGGTCGCCCGCGCGCTGGAGATCCTGGGCGACGACGTGCCCGAGCACCTCGCCGCGGCCGGCCGGCTGCGGATGGACCACAAGCAGGCCTCGCTGGAGGAGCTGGGCTCGCTGGCCGAGCCGCCGCTGACGAAGGACGCGGTCGCGGGCCGGATCCGCCGGCTGCTCGCGATGGCCGACAAGCGCGCCTCCGACCTCGGCCTGCCCGGCACCGAGGCCAACCTCACCGATGAGATGGTCGGCTGACGATCGGCTCGCGGGCGTCCCGGCCGCCGGTGACGCGTTCCCCCCTTCGGGGGCCCGGGGGATGTCACCCCCGGGTCACGGGCGAGGTAGGGTCGGACGTGGTCGGGGACATCCCATATTTCGCAGCCGGAACGGATTCCGGCGACTGAGCGAGGAGATCGGTTCGTGACGATCCGGGTAGGCATCAACGGCTTTGGCCGCATCGGTCGTAACTTCTTCCGCGCCGCCCTGGAGCAGGGCGCGGACATCGAGATCGTGGCTGTCAACGACCTGGGTGACACCGCGACCACGGCGCACCTGCTGAAGTACGACACCATCCTGGGCCGCCTCAACGCCGAGGTCACCCACACCGCGGACTCCATCACCGTCAACGGCAAGACCATCAAGGTCCTCGCCGAGCGCGACCCGGCCGCCCTGAAGTGGGGCGAGCTGGGGGTCGACATCGTGGTCGAGTCCACCGGCATCTTCACCAAGGCCGCCGACGCGGCCAAGCACATCGCCGGCGGCGCGAAGAAGGTCATCATCTCGGCGCCCGCCACCGGCGAGGACATCACCATCGTGATGGGCGTCAACCAGGACCAGTACGACGCCGCCACCCACAACATCATCTCCAACGCCTCGTGCACCACCAACTGCGTGGCGCCGATGGCGAAGGTGCTGCTGGAGAACTTCGGCATCGTCAAGGGCCTGATGACGACGGTCCACGCGTACACCAACGACCAGCGCATCCTGGACTTCCCGCACAAGGACCTGCGCCGCGCCCGCGCCGCCGCGGAGAACATCATCCCGACCACCACGGGCGCCGCGAAGGCCACCGCGCTGGTCATCCCGCAGCTCAAGGGCAAGCTGGACGGCATCGCCATGCGCGTGCCGGTCCCCACCGGCTCGGTCACCGACCTGGTGGTCGACCTGGAGCGCGAGGTCACCAAGGACGAGGTCAACGCCGCCTTCCAGAAGGCCGCCGAGGGCCAGCTCAAGGGCATCCTGGAGTACACCGAGGACCCGATCGTGTCCTCCGACATCGTCAACTGGCCGGCGTCGTGCACCTTCGACTCCTCCCTGACCATGGCGCAGGGCAAGACCGTCAAGGTCATCGGCTGGTACGACAACGAGTGGGGCTACTCCAACCGCCTGGTGGACCTGACGGTCTTCGTCGGCAACCAGCTCTGATCCGCCGGCCACCACACCGGCCGGCAGCAGCAGCCGACACCCCACCAGCGAGGTGAGCGAACAGGGTCCGACCGGGCGCGACGGAGCGCCCCGGCCGGGCCCTGTCCGACGTGACGGCACCACGTGGCGAACCAGCAGACCAGGAGTATCCGGAGAAGATGAAGACGATCGACGACCTCATCGGCGAGGGACAGGTGGCGGGCAAGCGGGTCTTCGTCCGCGCCGACCTGAACGTCCCGCTCGCGGGCGGGACCATCACCGACGACGGCCGGATCAGGGCCGCCGTACCGACCATCACCAAGCTCGCCGCGGCCGGCGCGCGGGTGATCGTCGCCTCCCACCTGGGCCGCCCCAAGGGCGAGCCCGACCCGCAGTTCTCGCTCGCGCCGGTCGCCAGGCGGCTGGGTGAACTGCTCGGCCAGGACGTGGCCTTCGCCACCGACACCGTCGGCGACAGCGCCAGGGCCACCGTGGACGGCCTGGCCGACGGCCAGGTCGCGCTGCTGGAGAACCTGCGCTTCAACGCCGGCGAGACCGCCAAGGACGACGCCGCGCGCGGCGCCTTCGCCGACGAACTGGCCGCGCTCGCCGACACCTACGTCGGTGACGGCTTCGGCGCGGTGCACCGCAGGCACGCCTCGGTCTACGACCTGCCGGCCCGGCTGCCGCACGCCGCCGGCGGGCTGATCGCCACCGAGGTCGGCGTGCTCAAGAAGCTCACCGAGGACGTCGCCCGCCCGTACGCGGTGGTGCTCGGCGGCTCCAAGGTCTCCGACAAGCTCGGCGTCATCGACCACCTGCTGGACAAGGCCGACCGCATCCTGGTCGGCGGCGGCATGGTCTTCACCTTCCTCAAGGCCCAGGGCCACGAGGTCGGCAAGAGCCTGCTGCAGGAGGACCAGATCCCCGCGGTGCTGGACTACCTGGAGCGCGCCGAGGCCAAGGGCGTGGAGTTCGTGCTGCCGGTCGACGTGGTCGGCGCCACCGAGTTCCCGGACCTGAAGACCAAGGCGCCCGGCTCGCCGGTCACCGCCTCCGTCGAGGACATCCCGGGCGACCTGATCGGCCTGGACATCGGCCCGGAGTCCCGCAAGCTCTTCGCCGCCAAGCTCGCCGACACCGCCACGGTCTTCTGGAACGGCCCCATGGGCGTCTTCGAGCACCCCGACTACGCCGAGGGCACCCGCGCGGTCGCCCAGGCCCTCGTCGACTCCCCGGCCTTCACCGTGGTCGGCGGCGGCGACTCGGCCGCGGCCGTCCGCATCCTGGGCTTCGACGAGAACGCTTTCGGCCATATTTCCACCGGCGGCGGCGCGAGCCTGGAGTATCTGGAAGGCAAGACCCTGCCCGGCCTTGCCGCGCTTGAGGACTGAGACCGAGGACAGGGACCGAGGACCGGGAAAGCTGATGACTGAGCAGAGCCGCACCCCGCTCATGGCGGGCAACTGGAAGATGAACCTCAACCACCTGGAGGCCATCGCCCACGTCCAGAAGCTCGCCTTCGGGCTCAACGACAAGGACTTCGACGCCGTCGAGGTCGCCGTGCTGGTCCCCTTCACCGACCTGCGCTCGGTGCAGACCCTGGTCGACGGCGACCGGCTGCGGATCAAGTACGGCGCCCAGGACCTGTCCGCGCACGACTCCGGCGCCTACACCGGCGAGGTCTCCGGGCCGATGCTGGCCAAGCTGAAGTGCACCTACGTGGCCATCGGTCACTCCGAGCGACGGCAGTACCACGGCGAGGACGAGGAGATCGTCAACGCCAAGGTCAAGGCCGCCTACCGGCACGGCCTGACCCCCATCGTGTGCGTCGGCGAGGGCCTGGACGTCCGCAAGGCCGGCCGGCAGGTCCCGCACACCCTGGCGCAGCTCGACGGGGCCCTCAAGGGCCTGTCCGCCGAGCAGGCGGCGTCCGTCGTGATCGCCTACGAGCCGGTCTGGGCGATCGGCACCGGCGAGGTCGCCACCCCCGAGGACGCCCAGGAGGTCTGCGGGGCGATCCGCGGCCGGCTGGCCGAGCTGTACGACCAGCAGACCGCCGACGGCATCCGTATCCAGTACGGCGGCTCGGTCAAGGCCGGCAACGTCGCCGCGATCATGGCGCAGCCGGACGTGGACGGGGCCCTGGTGGGCGGTGCCGCGCTGGACCCGGACGAGTTCGTGAAGATCGTCCGCTTCCGCGACCAGTGAGGTCCACGGCGGCGTGAAGTACCCTGGCGGGGCCGGACCGGGCAGCCACCCGGGACGGCCCCGTGCCGTTGTCAGGTAGTCGAGAGAGTTGGTCCAGCCGTGGAAATCGGGTTCTCCATCGCCCTCATCATCCTCAGCCTGCTGCTGTTGCTGCTGGTGCTGATGCACAAGGGGAAGGGCGGCGGCCTGTCGGACATGTTCGGCGGCGGCATGCAGTCCTCCGTCGGCGGTTCGTCCGTGGCCGAGCGCAACCTCGACCGCATCACCGTGGTCGTCGGACTGCTGTGGTTCGCGTGCATCGTCGTCCTCGGTCTGGTGATGAAGTACAACTGACGCCCCGCTGACGGCACCCCGCCGCCCCCCGAAGCCAACCCCCTTCGTCCACAGGGAACTGACGCCCCGTCGCCTGTGCGGCTTACTATGAGGGAACGCCTTCGGGGGGCGGTTGTGCGCCTGCCACTGGACGCCACGTAAGGTCCCCGTAAACTGGCGAACCTCGCAGCACCATCACGCAGGGAGTTACGACCGTGGCAAGTGGCAACGCGATCCGTGGAAGTCGGGTCGGAGCGGGGCCGATGGGAGAGGCCGAGCGTGGCGAGTCCGCGCCGCGCCTCCGCATCTCCTTCTGGTGCTCCAACGGGCATGAGACCCAGCCGAGCTTCGCCAGCGACGCGCAGATCCCCGACACCTGGGACTGCCCGCGGTGCGGCTTCCCGGCCGGCCAGGACGAGGAGAACCCGCCGGCACCGCCGCGGACCGAGCCGTACAAGACGCATCTGGCCTACGTGCGCGAGCGGCGCTCGGCCGCGGACGGCGAGGCGATCCTCGCCGAGGCGCTGGCGAAGCTGCGCGGCGAGATCTGAGGCCGGCGCCGGCTCCGCCGGCCGGTACGGCGCGTGCCGCGTCTCAGTGGTGGCGCGGGCGCCCTGCCGTGTGCACGCCGGCGATATGGGCGGTCAGCGCGAGGGACGCGGTCGCCCGCTCGTAGGTGAGCTGCGCCACCCGCGCGTACAGGCAGTCCACGATCAGCAGCACCGAGTGCCGGGTGCCGAAGTTGCCGCGCCGGAAGCTGGTCTCGCCGGAGAAGGACGTGAGCGCCACGTCCGCGGCCCGGGCCACCGGTGAGCGCGGGTCGCCGGTCACGGCCACCGTGAACGCGCCGCGGTCCGCCGCGAGCCGCAGCGGGTCCACCGCCTCGCGGGTCGTGCCGGAGTAGGACACGCCGATCGCCACGTCCGCGGGCGTCAGCAGCGCCGCGGAGGTCTCCGCCGCGTGCACCTCGGTCCAGGCGTGGGCCGCGCAGCCGATGCCGAACAGCCGCGCCTGGGCCTCCCGCGCCACGATGCCCGAGCCCCCGACGCCGTAGACGTCGATCCTGCGGGCCCTGGAGAGGGCCTGCGCGGCCTTTTCCAGCCCGTCCCGGTCCAGGCGCTCGGCGGTGTGCCGCATGGCCGCCAGATCCGCCTGGGCGACCACGGCTATGACGTGCTCCAGCGGGTCGTCGGGCCCGATCCGCGGGCCGAGCGCGGTGTCCTGCGGCGCGGCCTGGCTGCGGCCCCGCTCCCGCGCGAGCTCCAGCAGCAGCTGCTGGTAGGACTCCAGGCCCAGCGCCCGGCAGAACCGCGTGACGGTGGCCTGCGAGGTGCCGGTCCGCCGGCCGAGCTCGGCCGCCGAGCCCCGGGTGGCCGCCGCCGGGTCGGCCAGCACCGCCGCGCCGACCTTGCGCAGCGAGTCCGACATCCGGGGGAGCTCGGAGCGGATCAGGTCGGTGATCATGGCTGCGCCTTTCTGTTCCCCGGGCCGGGCGGGGCTTGTGCGGCGTGAATCCGTCAACCACCATGCGTGGCGATGAACGAAACATACAACCGGCCGCTCGTCGTCGGGATCGACGCCGGCGGTACCCGGGTCCGGGCCGTGCTCGCCGAGGCCGCACCGGGCGGCGCGCTGCTCGGCCAGGGGGCCGGCGGGCCGGGCAACGCGCTGAGCGTCGGCCGGGCCGACCTGACCGCCCACCTGGCCGCCGCGCTCGGGCAGGCCGTGCCGCCGGCCGCCCGCGCCCAGGTCACCGCCGTGCACGGCGGCTTCGCCGGCGCCGCGCCCGGCCTCGGGCCCGACCGGGGGCACGACCTCGCGCTGTCCTGCCTGGCCGACGCGCTGGCCGCGCACGGCATGGCGCCGGGCGCCGTCGCGGTGGGCGGCGACACCGAGGTGATGCTGGCCGCCGCGCCCGGCGCCCCGCTGGACGGGCTGGTGCTGATCGCCGGGACCGGCGCGGTCGCCGCCCGGGTCGGGGCCGGGCGGCGGCTGCTGGTCACCGACGGGCACGGCTGGCTGCTCGGCGACGACGGCAGCGGCTTCTGGCTCGGGCAGCAGGCCGTCCGCGCGGCCCTCGCCGCCCTCGACGGCCGCGGCCCCGCGACATCCCTGGTCGCGGCGGTGCTGGCCCACTACGGGCTGCCGGAGGAGTGGGCCGGGGTGGCCGCGGCCCCGGCTGCCCCCTCGCCCGAGGCCCCCGCCGCGGACGTCCCCACCGTCGAGCAGGTCGCCGAGGCCGTCGTCGTACGGGCGTACGCGCGGCCCCCGGTGCAGCTGTCGCTGCTCAGCCCGGCGGTCGTGGCGGCGGCGGGGGAGGGGGACGCGGTGGCGGCCGGGCTGGTGGAGCGGGCGGCGGGGCTGCTCGCCGGGAGCGTACGGGCGCTGCGGCCACGGGCCGGGGAGCCGCTGGTGCTGGGCGGCGGGCTGATCGGGCCCGGCGGGCCGCTGCTGGGCCGGGTGGGCGACCTGCTCGCCGAGCACGGCCTGCGGATCTTCCCGGTCGCCGACGGCGCGGTGGGAGCCGTCGCGCTGGCCCGGGCGCTGCGCCCTTGACGCCCGCGCCCGGTTGGCTGGACCATCATGAGGGCACCGCTCCGGTTCACCGAACCGAAGATCACGCCACCCGTAGGCACACCTCACCCGCAGCAAAGGGGCCCGGCCATGGCCGAAGCACAGATCAGCGCCGCCACGTTCGCCGAGGCGGGCCGCGCCGCGGTGGAGCGGGCGATCGAGGTCAACAAGGACTCCGTGGCCGCCGCCGGCCGGCTCTTCGCCGACTGCGTCGCCGCCGACGGCGTCATCCACGCCTTCGGCACCGGCCACTCCCAGGCCACCGTCCTGGAGATCGTCGGCCGCGCCGGCGGGCTCGTCCCCACCAACCGGATCGGCCTGTCCGACCTCGTGCTGCGCGGCGGCGAGGACCGCTCGGTGCTCGCCGACCCGCTGCTGGAGCGCTCCCCGGGCCTGGCCCGCAAGCTCTACGACCTGGCGACCCCGCGCCCGCAGGACCTGTTCGTCATCGTCTCCAACTCCGGCGTCAACAACTCCGTCGTCGACATGGCCCTGCACGTCAAGGAGGCCGGCCACCGGCTGGTCGCGGTCACCTCGCTCACCCACACCCGGGCGGTGCCCGCCCTGCACCCCTCCGGCAGCCGGCTCGCCGACCTCGCCGACGCCGTCCTGGACAACACCGCGCCGGCCGGCGACGCGCTGCTGCCGCTGCCCGGCGGCGGCGCCCTATGTGGGGTCTCCACCCTCACCTCCGCGCTGCTGGTGCAGATGGTCCTGGCCGAGGCGGTCGGCCTGCTCACCGCCGAGGGCGTCACCGCGCCGGTCTACATCTCGGCGAACCTGCCCGGCGGCTTCGAGCGCAACGCGGTGCTGGAGGAGCACTACGCAGGCCGGATCCACCGCGGCGGCTTCTGAGCCGGACACCGCAGGCCGCGCCGGGTGCCGGGACCGCGTTCCGCCGGGTCATCAACTAGCGTTGATCCCGCAGCGAGGACGAGGAGAAGTGGACTGATGTCCGTAACCAACGCGCAGGGCAGCAACCGTCTCGACCAGCGCCCCGAGTGGCAGGCGCTCGCCAAGCACCGCGACGAGACGGCCGGCACCCACCTGCGGGACCTGTTCGACGCCGACCCCGGCCGGGCCGACCGCTACACCCTCCAGGTCGGAGACCTCCACCTGGACTACTCCAAGCACCTGGTGACCGACGAGACGCTGGAACTGCTGCGCGAACTGGCCGCGGCCACGGGCGTGTTCGAGCTGCGCGACGCGATGCTCGGCGGCGAGAGGATCAACGTCACCGAGGACCGCGCGGTCCTGCACACCGCGCTGCGCGCCCCGCAGTCCGCGACCATCGCGGTCGACGGATACAACGTCATGCCCGGCGTGCACGCGGTGCTGCTGAAGATGGGTGTCTTCGCCGACCGTATCCGCGGCGGCGAGTGGACCGGCCACACGGGCAAGCGCATCAAGAACATCGTCAACATCGGCATCGGCGGCTCCGACCTCGGCCCCGCGATGGCCTACGAGGTGCTGCGCTCCTACACCCGCCGCGACATGACGTTCCGTTTCGTCTCCAACGTCGACGGCGCCGACCTGCACGAGGCGGTACGCGACCTGGACGCGGCCGAGACGCTGTTCATCATCGCCTCCAAGACCTTCACCACCATCGAGACCATCACCAACGCCACCTCCGCGAAGAAGTGGCTGCTGGAGCAGCTCGGCGCGGGCGAAGAGGCGGTCGCCAAGCACTTCGTGGCGCTGTCGACGAACGCGGAGAAGGTCACCGAGTTCGGCATCGACCCGGACAACATGTTCGAGTTCTGGGACTGGGTCGGCGGGCGCTACTCCTACGACTCGGCCATCGGCCTGTCGCTGATGGTCGCGATCGGCCCGGTCGGCTTCCGCGAGATGCTGGCCGGCTTCCACCTGGTCGACGAGCACTTCAGGACCGCCCCGCCGGAACGGAACGCACCGCTGCTGCTCGGCCTGCTCGGCGTCTGGTACGGCGACTTCCACGACGCGCAGTCCCACGCGGTGCTGCCGTACAGCCACTACCTGACCAAGTTCACCGCGTACTTGCAGCAGCTGGACATGGAGTCCAACGGCAAGTCGGTGGACCGCGACGGCAACCCGGTGCACTGGCAGACCGGCCCGGTGGTGTGGGGCACGCCCGGCACCAACGGCCAGCACGCCTACTACCAGCTGCTGCACCAGGGCACCAAGCTCATCCCCGCCGACTTCATCGGCTTCGCCCGCCCGCTCGCCGACCTCGGCCCGCTGGCCGGCCAGCACGACCTGCTGATGGCCAACTTCTTCGCCCAGACCCAGGCGCTGGCCTTCGGCAAGACCCCCGACGAGGTCCGGGCCGAGGGCGTGCCGGAGGAGCTGGTCGCGCACAAGACCTTCCGCGGCAACCACCCGACGACCACGATCCTCGCCGGCGAGCTGACCCCGTCGGTGCTGGGGCAGCTGGTCGCGCTCTACGAGCACAAGGTGTTCGTGCAGGGCGCGATCTGGAACATCGACTCCTTCGACCAGTGGGGCGTCGAGCTCGGCAAGGTCCTCGCCAAGCGCGTCGAGCCCGCCCTCACCGAGGGTGCCGACGTCCCCGGCCTTGACCCGAGCACGACCCGCCTGGTCGCGAAGTACCGCGAACTGCGGGGCCGCTGAACCACGCCGAAGGGGCGCGGGAGACAGTCCCCGCGCCCCTGGAAGGCACTCCGCGGCCCCGCCGCAGCCCCCGAAAGGCCGCCCGCGAGGGACTAGTGGAGGAACGGGTCGATCGCGACCGCGGCGAACAGGAGGGTCGCGTAGGTGATCGACCAGTGGAAGAGCCGCATCTCCTTGAGCTTCGGCCCCGTCACCCCCGCCTTCGCCCGGGCGTGCAGCGCGTGCGCCTCCTTGAGCCAGAAGGCGCCGAGGGCCGCGGCGACGACCGGGTAGAACCAGGAGGTCTCGCCGAGGGGCCACCACAGGGCCAGGGAGGTCAGGACCATCACCCAGCTGTAGAGGACGATCTGCCGGGCCACGACCTGGTTGCCGGCCACGACCGGCAGCATCGGCACGCCGACCCGCTCGTAGTCGTCCTTGACCTTCATCGACAGCGGCCAGTAGTGCGGCGGCGTCCAGAAGAAGAGGACGAGGAAGAGCACGAAGGGCGCCCAGCCCAGCTCGTCGCGCACCGCGGACCAGCCGATGAAGACCTGGAGGCAGCCGGCGACCCCGCCCCACACGATGTTCTGGGCGGTGCGGCGCTTCAGGCCCAGGGTGTAGACGAAGACGTAGTAGAGGATCGCGGTGAGCGACAGCCCGGCCGACAGCGGGTTGACCAGCAGCGCGAACCACACCGTGGAGACCACCGTGAGGGTGATGCCGAAGACCAGGCCCTCACGCGGCGAGATCAGCCCCGTCACCAGCGGACGCTGCTCCGTGCGGTGCATCATCGCGTCGATGTCGCGGTCGATGTACATGTTCAGCGCGTTCGCGCCGCCCGCGCTCAGATAGCCGCCGATCATCGTGGCGACGACCAGCCACAGGTCGGGCACGCCGCCTGCCGCCAGGAACATCACCGGGACCGTCGTGATGAGCAGCAGCTCGATGATCCGCGGCTTGGTCAGCGCCACGAACCCCATGACACGGGCCGGCAACGGCCGATGCACCGGGCCTGTTCCGATGACCCCGGCGGGTCGGGATTCGACGGCCGTCACGAACACCCCAAGGAGATGAGTCCAGCAGGCCGGCGGGCACCAGGCCGCCGGCTGGACCAGCGGGCCGGCCACGGTGCGGCCTGCGCGTACCACGCCACTCTAGACGCAGGGAATACCTCGGCTGCTTCCGGGGTCCGATCGTGTTGCCCACCGGGGTTTTCCGGGTTCATCGGGCGTTAACGGCGCTCGGGAGGCGAATAAGGACGTAGGGGGGCAGGATCGAAAAGGTGCACGCCCTCGGCGGTAGGCTCAGCCGCGTCGGGTAGGCACCACGTCACCGGCGCGTTCGACTTTTGTTGAGAGGAGCCCTGACCCAGGGTGAGCAAGCAGCCGACCACCGCAGACCTTGACTGGACAGATCTGGACCGGCGGGCCGTTGACACCGCCCGCGTCCTGGCCGCCGACGCAGTGCAGAAGGTCGGCAACGGCCACCCCGGCACCGCGATGAGCCTGGCACCGGCCGCGTACCTGCTCTTCCAGCGGGTGATGCGGCACGACCCCGCGGACGCGGACTGGACCGGCCGGGACCGCTTCGTGCTGTCCGCCGGCCACAGCAGCCTGACCCTCTACACGCAGCTGTACTTCTCGGGCTACGGCCTGGAGCTGGACGACCTGAAGTCGTTCCGCACCTGGGGCTCGCGCACCCCCGGCCACCCCGAGTACGGCCACACGACCGGCGTGGAGACCACCACCGGCCCGCTCGGCCAGGGTGTCGCCAACGCGGTGGGCATGGCGATGGCCGCCCGCTACGAGCGCGGCCTGTTCGACCCGGACGCGGCCCCCGGCACCTCGCCGTTCGACCACAACATCTGGGCGATCGCCGGTGACGGCTGCCTCCAGGAGGGCATCTCCGCCGAGGCGTCCTCGCTCGCCGGCCACCAGAAGCTCGGCAACCTGACGCTGCTGTGGGACGACAACCACATCTCCATCGAGGGCGACACCGAGACCGCCGTCTCCGAGGACACCGTCAAGCGCTACGAGGCGTACGGCTGGCACGTCCAGCGGGTCGCCCCGCTGGACAACGGCGACCTCGACCCGCACGCCCTGTACGCGGCGCTGCTGGCCGCCAAGGCCGAGACCGAGCGCCCCTCCTTCATCGCGGTCCGCTCGATCATCGCCTGGCCCGCGCCGCACGCGCAGAACACCGAGGCCGCGCACGGCTCGGCGCTGGGCGAGGACGAGGTGCGCGCCACCAAGGAGGTGCTGGGGTTTGACCCCGACCAGCACTTCCAGGTGGCCGACGAAGTGATCGCTCACACCCGCGCCGTCGCCGACCGCGGCCGGGAGGCCCGCGCGGAGTGGGAGAAGTCCTTCGCCGCCTGGCGCACCGCGAACCCCGAGCGCGCGGCGACCTTCGACCGGATCAGCCGGGGCGAGCTGCCCGACGGCTGGGAGAGCCACCTGCCGGTGTTCGAGACCGGCAGCTCGCTGGCCACCCGTGCCGCGTCCGGCAAGGTGCTGGAGGCGCTCGGCGCGGTCGTGCCGGAGCTGTGGGGCGGCTCGGCCGACCTTGCGGGCTCCAACAACACCACCTTCGACAAGACGTCGTCGTTCCTGCCGGCCGGCAACCCGCTGCCGGAGGCCAAGCCGTACGGCCGCACGATCCACTTCGGCATCCGCGAGCACTCGATGGCCGCCGAGATGAACGGCATCACGCTGCACGGCAACACCCGGGTCTACGGCGGTACGTTCCTGGTCTTCTCCGACTACATGCGCAACGCGGTGCGGCTGTCGGCGCTCATGCACCTGCCGGTGACGTACGTGTGGACGCACGACTCGATCGGCCTGGGCGAGGACGGCCCGACGCACCAGCCGGTGGAGCACCTGGCGTCGCTGCGGGCCATCCCGGGGCTGAACGTGGTGCGCCCGGCCGACGCCAACGAGACGGTCGTGGCGTGGCGGGAGATCCACAAGCGCTGGACGAAGGAGTTCGGCAAGGGCGCCCCGCACGGCCTGGCGCTCAGCCGGCAGGGCCTGCCGACGTACGACCGCAACGAGGACGCGGCGCGCGGCGGCTATGTGCTCTTCGAGGCCGAGGGCGGCCCGGCGCAGGTCGTCCTGATCGGCACCGGCTCCGAGGTGCAGCTGGCCGTCGGCGCCCGCGAGCAGCTGCAGGCCGCCGGCATCCCCACCCGGGTGGTGTCGATGCCGTGCGTGGAGTGGTTCGAGGAGCAGGACCAGGCGTACCGGGACGGCGTGCTGCCGCCCTCGGTGAAGGCCCGGGTCGCGGTCGAGGCCGGCATCGCGCTGACCTGGTACCGCTACGTGGGTGACGCGGGACGCGTGGTGAGCCTGGAGCACTTCGGTGCCTCGGCGAGCGCCGGTGTGCTGTTCCGCGAGTTCGGGTTCACCGCGGAGGCGGTGGCCGCCGCGGCGCGGGAATCTCTCGCCGCCGCTGATCGCTGACGCAGGTAACACGACAATCCAGGAGATGCAATTCCCATGACAGACGCACTTGAGCGCCTCTCCGACGAAGGCGTCGCGATCTGGCTCGACGACATGTCCCGCCGGCGCATCACCACCGGCAACCTGCACGAACTGATCGACCAGCAGCACGTCGTCGGCGCGACGACCAACCCGTCGATCTTCCAGAAGGCCATCTCCGGCGACGAGCTGTACGACCCGCAGGTCAGCGACCTCGCGGCGCGCCGGCTGACCCCGGACGAGGCGGTGCGGATGATCACCACCGCCGACGTACGGGACGCCGCCGACATCTTCCGCCCGGTCTTCGACGCCACCGGCGGCCGGGACGGCCGGGTGTCGATCGAGGTGGACCCGCGGCTGGCGCACGACACCCGGGCCACGGTCGCCGAGGCCAAGCAGCTGGCGTGGCTGGTGGACCGGCCGAACACGCTGATCAAGATCCCGGCGACGAAGGCGGGCCTGCCGGCCATCGCCGAGGTCACCGCGCGCGGCATCAGCGTCAACGTCACGCTGATCTTCTCCCTGGAGCGGTACCGCGAGGTCATGGACGCGTACCTGACCGGCCTGGAGAAGGCGGACGCCGCGGGCCTGGACGTCTCGCAGATCCACTCGGTCGCGTCGTTCTTCGTCTCCCGGGTGGACACCGAGATCGACAAGCGCCTGGAGAAGATCGGCACCGACGAGGCCAAGGCACTCAAGGGCAAGGCCGCCGTCGCCAACGCCCGGCTGGCCTACCAGGCGTACGAGGAGGTCTTCGGCTCCGAGCGCTGGCTGGCGCTGGAGCGCAAGGGCGCCAACAAGCAGCGCCCGCTGTGGGCCTCCACCGGCGTGAAGGACCCGGCCTACCCGGCGACGCTGTACGTCACCGAGCTGGTCGCGCCGAACACCGTCAACACCATGCCGGAGGCGACCCTGGAGGCCACCGCCGAGCAGGGCCGCGTCACCGGCGACACCATCCACGGCACGTACGAGCAGTCGCGTGCCGAGCTGGACGCCATCGGGGCGCTCGGCATCTCGTACGACGACGTGGTCCAGCAGCTGGAGGACGAGGGCGTCGAGAAGTTCGAGGCGGCCTGGAACGAACTGCTGGACTCCACCAAGGCGGAACTCGAACGGCTCGCTCCTGCGGAGGCCTGAGGTGAGCACTGAGACCCCGGAGCGCCGCGAGAACCCGCTGCGCGATCCGCTGGACCGGCGGCTGCCGCGTATCGCGGGGCCGTCCGGACTGGTCATCTTCGGCGTGACGGGCGACCTGTCGCGCAAGAAGCTGATGCCGGCGGTGTACGACCTGGCCAACCGCGGGCTGCTGCCGCCGGGCTTCGCGCTGGTCGGCTTCGCCCGCCGCAGCTGGGAGGACGAGGACTTCGCGCAGGAGGTGCACGACGCGGTCAAGGAGCACGCGCGCACCCCCTTCCGCGAGGAGGTCTGGCAGCAGCTCGCCGAGGGCTGCCGGTTCGTGCAGGGCGACTTCGACGACGACACCGCCTTCGAGACGCTCAAGACCACGATCGAGGACCTGGACAAGGCGCGCGGCACGGGCGGCAACTTCGCCTTCTACCTGTCGGTGCCGCCGAGGTTCTTCCCCAACGTGGTGCAGCAGCTCAAGAAGCACGGGCTGTCGCAGGGCAACGGCGACTCGTGGCGGCGCGCCGTCATCGAGAAGCCGTTCGGCCACGACCTGGCGAGCGCGCAGGAGCTCAACCGGATCGTGCACGACGTCTTCCCGCCCAACGAGGTCTTCCGGATCGACCACTACCTGGGCAAGGAGACCGTCCAGAACATCCTGGCGCTGCGGTTCGCCAACACGATGTACGAGCCGATCTGGAACCGGTCCTACGTCGACCACGTCCAGATCACGATGGCCGAGGACATCGGCATCGGCGGCCGGGCCGGCTACTACGACGGCATCGGCGCGGCCCGTGACGTGATCCAGAACCACCTGCTCCAGCTGCTGGCGCTCACCGCGATGGAGGAGCCCGGCTCCTTCCACCCCAAGGCGCTCACGGCGGAGAAGCTCAAGGTGCTCTCGGCGGTGGAGCTGCCGGACGACCTGGGCAAGCACACCGTGCGCGGGCAGTACGCGCACGCGTGGCAGGGCGGCGAGGAGGTGCTGGGCTACCTGGAGGAAGACGGCATCGACCCGAAGTCCAAGACCGACACCTACGCGGCGGTCCGGCTGACGATCAACAACCGCCGCTGGGCGGGCGTGCCGTTCTACCTGCGCACCGGCAAGCGGCTCGGCCGCCGGGTCACCGAGATCGCGGTGATCTTCAAGCGCGCGCCGTATCTGCCCTTCGAGTCCGGGGCCACCGAGGAGCTGGGGCAGAACGCCCTGGTCATCCGGGTGCAGCCGGACGAGGGCGTCACGGTGCGGTTCGGCTCGAAGGTGCCGGGCACCTCCACCGAGGTGCGGGACGTGACGATGGACTTCGCGTACGGCGAGTCCTTCACCGAGTCCAGCCCGGAGGCGTACGAGCGGCTGATCCTGGACGTGCTGCTCGGCGATGCCAACCTCTTCCCGCGGCACCAGGAAGTAGAGCTGTCCTGGAACATCCTCGACCCCATCGAGAGCTACTGGGAGCGGCACGGCAGGCCCGCGCAGTACGAGGCGGGCACCTGGGGCCCGGTCGAGGCGGACGAGATGCTCGCACGAGACGGCAGGAGCTGGCGCCGGCCATGAAGATCGACCTCACGGACACCACGTCCGCACGCATCAACGCCGGGCTGATCGAGGCCCGGCGGGCCAGCGGCACCCCCGCGGTGGGCATGGTGCTGACGCTGGTCATCGTCACCGACGAGGGCAGCGCCTACGACGCGCTGCGGGCCGCGCACGAGGCGTCGCGCGAGCACCCCTCGCGCATCCTCGCGGTCATCAAGCGCCCGGGCCGTTCCCCCAGGGAGCGGGCCGGGGCCCGGCTGGACGCCGAGGTGGTGGTGGGCGACGAGGCGGGGACCGGCGAGACCGTGCTGCTGCGCATGCACGGCGAGCTGGCCAACCACGCCGAGTCCGTCGTGCTGCCGCTGCTGCTGCCGGACGCGCCCGTCGTGTGCTGGTGGCCCGACCAGGCGCCGGACGTCGCCGGCAAGGACCCGCTGGGCCGGCTGGCGCAGCGCCGGATCACCGACGCGGCCTCCGCGGAGGACCCGGTCGGCTCGCTGAAGGTCCGCGCCGACGGCTACACGCCGGGCGACACCGACCTGGCCTGGACCCGCATCACGCCGTGGCGCTCGATGCTGGCGGCGGCGCTGGACCAGAAGCACGCGAAGATCACCGCGGCGGCCGTGGAGGGCGAGGCGTACAACGCCAGCACCGAGCTGCTGGCGCTGTGGCTCGCCGAGCGGCTGGGCGTCGAGGTGGAGCGCAAGGTCTCGGACGGCCCCGGCATCACCGGGGTGCACCTGTTCACCGAGGGCGGCGACATCTGCCTGGACCGGCCGGACGGGCGGCTCGCCGAGCTGTCGGTGCCGGGGCAGCCGGACCGGCATGTGGCGCTCAAGCGGCGGGAGACCTCGGAGCTGATCGCCGAGGAGCTGCGCCGGCTCGACCCCGACGACATATACCGCATGACGATCGACTTCGGCGTCAACCACCTCGTGGGCGGCGCGAAGGGCGGCAAGGACGCGAAGGAGGCGCCCAAGGGCGCGGCCGGGGCGACCCCGACGGCGCAGAAGAAGGCGGCGGCCTCGGCTGCGAAGTCCTCCTCTTCGTCGGCCTCTTCGTCGTCGTCGGCCTCTTCCTCCGCGTCCTCGTCCGGGTCGGGCGCGGCGGGGTCGTCGAAGTGAGTACGCCCCAGGTCGTCGTGCACCGCGACAAGGAGCTGATGGCCGAGGCCGCCGCGGCCCGGCTCATCACCCGGGTCGTCGACGCGCAGGCCGCCCGTGGCACCGCCTCGGTGGTGCTCACGGGTGGCCGCAACGGCAACGCGCTGCTCGCCGCGCTCGCCGGGTCCCCCGCGCGGGACGCGGTGGACTGGGCGCGGCTGGACGTGTGGTGGGGCGACGAGCGCTTCCTGCCGGACGGCGACCCGGAGCGCAACGCCACGCAGGCCGCGACGCTGCTGGACGCCGTGCCGCTGGACCCGGCGCGGGTCCACACGATGGCGCCGTCCGACGGCCCGTACGGCTCCGACGTGGAGGCGGCGGCCGAGGCGTACGCGGCGGAGCTCGCCGCGGCGGCCGGGCCCGAGGGCCATGGCCGGGTGCCGGCCTTCGACGTGCTGCTGCTCGGCGTCGGGCCGGACGCGCATGTGGCCTCGCTCTTCCCCGAGCACCCGGCGGTGCGCGAGGAGACCCGTACGGTCGTCGGCGTCCACGGCTCCCCGAAGCCGCCGCCGACCCGGATCTCGCTCACGCTGCCCGCGATCCGGGCGGCGCACGAGGTGTGGCTCCTCGCGGCGGGCGAGGACAAGGCGGGCGCGGTCGCGCTGGCCCTCTCCGACCCGGGCGCCCTCCAGGCCCCCGCCTCCGCCGCCCGCGGCCTGACCCGCACGCTCTGGCTGCTGGACGCCACCGCCGCGGCGAAGCTCCCGCGCGACCTGTATCCGGCGGCGTCGGCGTAGGTGCCGCGGCATGCCCACCAGGGGCGCGGGGACTTCACCCGCGCCCCTGCCGGCTGTCGTACGAAGGGCCCCGGGACGCGGACGCGTGGGGCTACTCGCGGGTAGCATAGGCGCATGGCTGAGAGCAGAGTGGTCGGGCGGCTGGTGCGGGACGTCGAGCGGTTCGCGCGGGGGCATGGCGGGGCCGAGGCGTGTGTGGAGTACGTCGGGGCGCGGGGCAGCCGCATCGTGCTGGTGGGGGCCGACGGGGCCTGGGGGGATCTGTTCGCGCCGACGCATGCGGCGGCGGAGGCCGCGGTCGAGGGCGCGGGCGTCACGCGCCGGGAGGGCTTCGACGGGGAGATGGCCGGGCGGGTCGTCACCGGGCCCTACGAGTGGAAGCGGATGGCCGGAATTCAGATCGGCGGTGGCACCCGCCCCTGACGATGCCGTGGGCCGTCGGGCCCGGCACAGCGCGGGACGGCGGCGAGGGAGCGGTGGATGGCCGGCGGGCGGGGGCTGCTGGTGGACGCGTACGGCCACGGGGTGGAGCCCGGCGACCTCGGCATCGGGGCGTTCGAGGCCCGCTTACCGGGCGTGGCCGCGCCCCGCACGACGCTCTTCGACAGCCCCGCCGGCTTCGCGGTACGCCGCTGGTGCCCGCCGCTGCTGGGCCTGGAACCGCACTGCACCCCCGCCCGCTACCTGGCGAGGCGCCGCGAGCTGGGCGCGTACGAGGCCGTACGGCTGCTGCTGCGCGGGACGGGCATCGGCGCGTACCTGGTGGACACCGGCGCGCCCGGGGAGTTGACGCCGCCCGAGGAGCTGGGCGGGGCGGGCGGCGCGGCGGCGTACGAGATCGTGCGGCTGGAGCAGCTCGCGCAGCAGGTGGCCGACACCTCCGGGACGGTAGGGGGTTTTCTGGCCAATCTCGCGGAGTCCGTGCGCGGCGCCGCCCTCGGCGCGGTCGGCTTCGCGTGCGAGGCGGAACCCCTCGGCGTCGCGCCCGCGCACGGCCCGCCCGGTCTCGTGCCGCTGCGCCGCGCCGCCGCGGGCTGGCTCGCCCGGCGGCGGGTGGGGGAGCGGCCCGCCGACCCGGTCCTGCTGCACCACCTGGCCTGGCAGGCGCTCGCCGCCGGCCGGCCGCTGGCGCTGCGGTACGCGCAACACGGCCCCGGCGAGGGCTTCCTGCGGGCCACCGCGGGGCTCGGCGCGGACGTCGTGCTGCTGCCCGGGCCCGCGCACGAGGCCGCCGCCGCCCGGCTGGCCGCCGAGCTGCCGCACGTCTACCTCGCCGTCGGCGCCGACCCCGCCCCGGCCCTGGCCCGCGCGCCCTTCGGCAAGGTGCTGTACGCGGGCGGCGCGGCGGGCCTGCCCGAGCTGTACGTCACGGCCGCGCGCGGCTTCCTGGCCGCCCTGGACCGCCTGGTCGCCGAACGGGTCGCCGCGGGGGAGTGGTCCGCGCCGGACGCGGCCCGGGTCGCGGCCCTGGTCCGGGCGGGCAACGCCCGCCGCGTCTACGGCCTCCCGGGCGCCTGAGGGCCCGGCTCGGCGCAGGAGGCTCAGCGCAGGACGCCCTCCTGCGCCTGCTGCCGCGTCACCGCGGGCGCGGGCACGGCGCCGGGCTCGTACACCGGCCGCTCGCGCATCGCGAGCAGCACCCGCAGCAGCGCGATCCACACCAGGCTCGCGCCGAACATGTGCAGGTCCACCAGCGCGGCCGGCAGATGCGTGAAGTACTGGACGTAGCCGATGACGCCCTGGCCCATGAGCACCCCGAACAGCTCGGCGACCCGGCGCTGCGGCCCGCGCGGGGCGTCCACCGCGCGCAGCACGAACCACAGCGCGACGGTCAGGCCCACGACCACCCACGCGAAGTCGGCGTGCAGCTGGGCGATGGTCTTCCAGTCGACGTCGATGCGCTGCACCTTGTGCGCGGTGCTGGAGTCGCCGGGGTGCGGGCCGGCGCCGGTGACCAGCGTGCCCACCACGATGAGCACCGCGGTCGCGCCGGCCAGCACCTGGCCCAGCTGCCGTACCGGCTTGCCGACCAGCGGCCGGGGCGAGGCGTCGCCCTCGTCGACCCGCTGCCAGGTCAGCACGGCCACCGTGATGAGCGCGGCGGACAGCAGGAAGTGCAGCGAGACGACGTACGGGTTGAGCTTGGTCAGGACGGTCAGGCCGCCCCACACCGCGTTGCCGACCACGACCCAGAACTGCGCCCAGGCCAGCCGGTAGAGCCCGGTGCGGCGCGGCTCCATCGCCCGGATCGCGATGATCGCCCAGCCGACGGCGGCGCACAGCACGTACGTCAGCATGCGGTTGCTGATCTCGATGGCGTGGTGGACGCCCATCTCGCGGGTGCCCAGCAGGCTGTCGCCGCTGCATGTGGGCCAGGTCGGGCAGCCCAGGCCCGAGGCGGTCAGCCGGACCGCGCCGCCGGTGACCACGATGACCACCGACATCACCAGGGCGGCGAGCGCCGCCCGGCGGACCGTCACGGGGTCCGGCGTCCACCTGGCGGCGATGAAAGCGAGCGGGTTTCGCGCGATGTCGGGCAGTTTCGGCACGCAGCCATGGTAGGCGCCCCCTTGTGCGCGTTTTCACGAGGGGGCCGCACCCGCCCGCGCAAAGGAGCCGCGCCCTCCCTCGTACGGGTTCTTACGAGGCCGGTCCCCGCGCGGGCCTACTCCCAGCGGAAGAAGCGGCTCGCCGCCGCGAGCCCCACCACCGCCCACACCGCGAGGATGCCGAGGTCCCCCCACGGCATCCCGGCGCCGTGCTGGAGCACGTCCCGCAGCCCGTCCGACAGCGCCGAGACCGGCAGCAGCTTGAGCAGGTCCTGCACCCCGCCGGAGAACTTGTCCATCGGCACGATCACCCCGCCGCCGATGAGCAGCAGCAGGAAGACCAGGTTCGCCGCCGCCAGCGTCGCCTCGGCCCGCAGCGTGCCGGCCATCAGCAGCCCGAGCCCGGAGAAGGCCGCGGTGCCGAGCAGCAGCAGGACCAGCACCGCCAGCGGGTTGCCGTGCGGCGACCAGCCGAGCGCGAAGGCGATGGCGGTGAGCAGCACGACCTGGAGCAGCTCGGTCACCAGCACCGAGCACGTCTTGGCGGTCAGCAGCGCCCAGCGCGGCAGCGGCGAGGCGCCCAGCCGCTTGAGGACCCCGTAGCGGCGCTCGAAGCCGGTGGCGATGGCCTGCCCGGTGAAGGCGGTGGAGAGCACCGCGAGGGCGAGGATGCCGGGGGCGAGGAAGTCCACCGACCTGCCCGCGCCGGTGTCGACGATGTCGACCGCGCTGAAGACGACCAGCAGCAGCGCCGGGATGACCACGGTCAGCAGCAGCTGCTCGCCGTTGCGCAGCAGCATCTTCGTCTCCAGCACCGCCTGCGCGCGGATCATCGCGCCGGTACGGGCCGGGCCGGGCGCCGGGGTGAAGGTGCCGCCACCGGTGCGGTCCGCGGCGGCGGTGGTGGTGGCGGTCATCCGCGCAGCTCCCTGCCGGTCAGTTCCAAGAAGACGTCCTCCAGCGTGCGCCGCTCGACGGCGAGGTGGTCCGGCATGACGCCGTGCTGGGCGCACCAGGAGGCGACGGTGGCCAGCAGCTGCGGGTCCACCTTGCCCTCGACGCGGTAGCTGCCCGGGCTCAGCTCGGCCGCCGCGGTGTCGGCGGGCAGCGCCTTGAGCAGCGAGGCCAGGTCCAGGCCCGGGCGGCCGGTGAAGCGCAGGGTGCCCTCGGCGCCGCCGCGGCACAGCTCCTCGGGGGTGCCGCGGGCTATGGACCGGCCGCCGTCGATGATCACGACCTGGTCGGCGAGCTGCTCGGCCTCGTCCATGAAGTGCGTGGTCAGCACGACGCTGACGCCGTCGGCCCGCAGCTCGCGCACCAGGTCCCAGGTGGCGTGCCGGGCCTGCGGGTCGAGCCCGGCGGTGGGCTCGTCGAGGAAGACCAGCTCGGGGCGGCCGACCACGGCCATCGCGAGCGCGAGCCGCTGCTGCTGCCCGCCGGACAGCCGCCGGTAGGCGGTACGGCCGCAGGACTCCAGGCCGAGCCGTTCGATGAGCAGCGCCGGGTCCACCGGATGGGCGTGCAGCGCGGCGGTGTGCCGCAGCATCTCCTCGGCGTAGGCGCCGGGGTAGACGCCGCCCGACTGGAGCATCACGCCGATCCGGGGCCGCAGCCGCGCGCCCTGGGTCACCGGGTCAAGCCCGAGGACCCGTACGCTCCCGGCGTCGGCGCGCCGGTAGCCCTCGCAGATCTCGACGGTGGTGGTCTTGCCCGCGCCGTTGGGGCCGAGGACGGCGGTGACGCTGCCGTGCGGCACCGCGAGGTCCAGGCCGTCGACCGCGGCCTTGGTCCCGTACCGCTTGACCAGACCGGTCACCTGGACGGCGGGCTCGTTTCGCATGGGGTCGAGTCTAGGGAGCCGGCGGAGCGGTCCGGGCCGCGGGGCGAGATTAGGTGACCCTTAGTGACGTAACGCACCGCCGCCGGTGCGGGCGTCGCTTGCCCGCGCCTGACGAATTACGCAACAATGTGCTTGTGAAATACGTCGGTGGTGCCGCCCCTGAGGCGGCGGAGGAGCAGACGACCGGGGAGCGGTCCACCCGCAACCGCGTCGCCCGGTCCATCCTGGACCACGGACCCTCGACCGCGGCGGACCTCGCCGAGCGGCTCGGGCTCACCCAGGCAGCCGTACGCCGGCACCTCGACGCGCTCGTCGCCGAGGACGTCGTGGCGCCCCGCGAGCCGCGGGTGTACGGCCACCGCGGTCGCGGCCGGCCCGCCCGGGTCTTCGCGCTCACCGCGTGCGGCCGGGACGCCTTCGACCAGGCCTACGACGCGCTCGCCGCCGACGCCCTGCGCTGGATCGCGCAGACCGCGGGCGGCGGGACCGAGGGCCAGGCCGCGGTGTCGGCCTTCGCCAGAGCCCGCGTCGCCGCGCAGGCCGAACGCTACCGCGCCGCCGTCGAGGCGGCGGCACCGGAGGACCGCACCAGGGCGCTGGCCCGGGCGCTGTCCGCGGACGGCTACGCGGCCACCACCCACAGCACCCCAGGACCCGCCGAGGGAGCCTCCTCGCGTAGCGTCGAGGGGGAGCAGCTGTGCCAGCACCACTGCCCGGTCGCCCATACGGCCGAGCAGTTCCCCGAGCTGTGCGAGGCGGAGGCGGAGGTCTTCTCCCGGCTGCTCGGCACCCACGTCCAGCGGCTGGCCACCATCGCCCACGGCGACGGCGTGTGCACGACCTTCGTGCCCAGGCCCCCGCACCACCCGGCCCGACCGGCACCCGCCGGCGGCACCGGCCCGAACCATCCCCACGCCTCGACCGCCGAGGCGGACACCGACCAGGCATCAGCCAGCACGTCCGGGAGGAAGCCCGCATGACTGCACCCACGGAGACCACTCACCCGGAGCTGGAAGGCATCGGCACCTACGAGTACGGCTGGGCCGACGCCGACGTCGCGGGTGCCTCGGCCCGGCGCGGACTGTCCGAGGAGGTCGTCCGCGACATCTCCGCGAAGAAGAACGAGCCCGAGTGGATGCTCAAGCTCCGGCTCAAGGGCCTGCGGCTGTTCGAGAAGAAGCCCATGCCGACCTGGGGCTCGGACCTGACCGGCATCGACTTCGACAACATCAAGTACTTCGTGCGGTCCACCGAGAAGCAGGCCGAGAGCTGGGAGGACCTGCCGGAGGACATCAAGAACACCTACGACAAGCTCGGCATCCCCGAGGCGGAGAAGCAGCGCCTGGTCGCCGGCGTCGCCGCGCAGTACGAGTCCGAGGTCGTCTACCACCAGATCCGCGAGGACCTGGAGGCGCAGGGCGTGATCTTCCTGGACACCGACACCGCGCTGCGCGAGCACCCGGAGCTGTTCCAGGAGTACTTCGGCACCGTCATCCCGGCCGGCGACAACAAGTTCGCCTCGCTCAACACGGCGGTGTGGTCGGGCGGCTCGTTCATCTACGTGCCGAAGGGCGTGCACGTCGACATCCCGCTGCAGGCCTACTTCCGGATCAACACCGAGAACATGGGCCAGTTCGAGCGGACGCTGATCATCGTCGACGAGGACGCCTACGTCCACTACGTCGAGGGCTGCACGGCGCCGATCTACAAGTCCGACTCGCTGCACTCGGCGGTCGTGGAGATCATCGTGAAGAAGGGCGGTCGCTGCCGCTACACGACGATCCAGAACTGGTCGAACAACGTGTACAACCTGGTCACCAAGCGCGCGGTCGCCTACGAGGGCGCCACGATGGAGTGGGTCGACGGCAACATCGGCTCCAAGGTCACCATGAAGTACCCGGCCGTCTACCTGATGGGCGAGCACGCCAAGGGCGAGACGCTGTCCATCGCCTTCGCCGGCGAGGGCCAGCACCAGGACGCCGGCGCCAAGATGGTGCACATGGCGCCCAACACCTCCTCGAACATCGTGTCGAAGTCGGTGGCCCGCGGCGGCGGCCGTACCTCGTACCGCGGCCTGATCGAGATCGGCGAGGGCGCGGCGGGATCGAAGTCCAACGTGCTGTGCGACGCGCTGCTGATCGACACGGTCTCCCGCTCCGACACCTACCCGTACGTCGACGTCCGCGAGGACGACGTGTCCATGGGCCACGAGGCGACCGTCTCCAAGGTCTCGGACGACCAGCTGTTCTACCTGATGAGCCGCGGTCTGACCGAGTTCGAGGCGATGGCGATGATCGTGCGCGGCTTCGTCGAGCCGATCGCCAAGGAGCTCCCCATGGAGTACGCCCTGGAGCTCAACCGGCTGATCGAGCTCCAGATGGAAGGCGCCGTCGGCTAGCCGCCGGCCCCGCCTCCCGACCCCACCCGCGACGACGTACTTCCTGAGAGAGAGCTGTACCAATAGCCATGGCTGACATCACCCCTGCGGGCAGCACCACGGACGGTGCCATCACGGTGGGACAGCCCGCCGACGCCCGGGTCAGCGCGGCCCCGTCGTACGACGTGGCCGACTTCCCGGTGCCGCACGGACGCGAGGAGGAGTGGCGCTTCACTCCGCTGGAACGGCTGCGCGGGCTGCACGACGGCACCGCCGAGGCCACCGGCGCCCTGCGCGTCGAGGTGACCGCGCCCGACGGCGTCACGGTGCAGACCGTGGACCGCACCGACCCGCGGGTCGGCAGGGCCGGCAAGCCCGTGGACCGGGTCGCCGCGCAGGCGTTCAGCTCCTTCGAGAAGGCGTCGGTCGTCAGCATCCCCAAGGACACCGTGCTGACCGAGCCGGTCCGGATCGCGCTGCACGGCGAGGGCGGCACCGTCTACGGCCACCAGGTCGTCGAGGTCGGCAGCTTCGCCGAGGCCGTCGTCGTCATCGACCACACCGGCGACACCACGCTCGCCGCCAACGTCGAGTACCTGATCGGCGACGGCGCCAAGCTCACCGTCGTCTCCGTCCAGGACTGGGACGACACCGCCGTGCACGCCGCCCAGCACACCGCCCTCATCGGCCGCGACGCGACCTTCCGGTCCGTCGTGGTGACCTTCGGCGGCAACCTGGTCCGGCTGCACCCGCGGGTCGTCTACGGCGGCCCCGGCGGCGAGGCCGAGCTGTTCGGGCTGTACTTCACCGACACCGGCCAGCACCAGGAGCACCGGCTGTTCATCGACCACGACACCCCGCACTGCCGCTCCAACGTCGCCTACAAGGGCGCGCTGCAGGGCGAGGACGCGCACGCGGTGTGGATCGGCGACGTGCTCATCCGGGCCGCCGCCGAAGGCACCGACACCTACGAGCTCAACCGCAACCTGGTCCTCACCGACGGCGCCCGCGTCGACTCGGTGCCGAACCTGGAGATCGAGACCGGCGAGATCGTCGGCGCCGGCCACGCCTCCGCCACCGGCCGCTTCGACGACGAGCAGCTGTTCTACCTCCAGTCCCGCGGCATCCGCGAGCAGGAGGCCCGCCGGCTGGTCGTCCGCGGCTTCTTCGGCGAGCTGGTCCAGCAGATCGGCCTGGCCGACCTGGAGGAGCGGCTGATGGCGAAGATCGACGCCGAACTGGAGGCGTCCGTCGGATGACCGCCACCGACTCGTTCGTACGCGTCTGCGCCGTCGCGGACCTGGCCGACGACACCCCGCACCGGGTGGAGATCGACGGCCTGCCGGTCTCGGTGGTCCGTACCGAGGGCGAGGTCTTCGCCATCTACGACATCTGCTCGCACGCCAACGTCTCGCTGTCCGAGGGCGAGGTCGAGGACTGCCAGATCGAGTGCTGGCTGCACGGCTCGACCTTTGACCTGCGCACCGGCAAGCCCTCCGGACCGCCCGCGACGCGGCCCGTGCCCGTATACCCCGTCAAGATCGTTGGGGACGACGTGCTCGTCTCCGTCACCCAGGAGTCCTGAGTCACCCATGGCAACGCTTGAAATCCACGACCTGCACGTCACCGTCGAAGCCGACAACTCCACCAAGGAGATCCTCAAGGGCGTCGACCTGACCGTGAAGCAGGGCGAGACCCACGCCATCATGGGCCCCAACGGCTCCGGCAAGTCCACCCTCGCCTACTCGCTGGCCGGCCACCCCAAGTACACGATCACCGGCGGCACCGTCACCCTCGACGGCGAGGACGTCCTCGCCATGAGCGTCGACGAGCGCGCCCGGGCCGGCCTGTTCCTGGCCATGCAGTACCCGGTCGAGGTCCCCGGCGTGTCGGTCTCCAACTTCCTGCGCACCTCCGCGACCGCCATCCGCGGCGAGGCCCCCAAGCTGCGCACCTGGGTCAAGGAGGTCCGCGAGACGATGGAGCGCCTCCAGATGGACCCCTCCTTCGCCGAGCGCAACGTCAACGAGGGCTTCTCCGGCGGTGAGAAGAAGCGCCACGAGATCCTGCAGCTCGAACTGCTCAAGCCGCATATCGCGATCCTCGACGAGACCGACTCCGGCCTCGACGTCGACGCGCTGCGCGTCGTGTCCGAGGGCGTCAACCGGGTCCGCGAGTCCGGCGAGGTCGGCACCCTGCTGATCACCCACTACACGCGCATCCTGCGGTACATCAAGCCCGACTTCGTCCATGTCTTCGCGGCCGGCCGGATCGCCGAGTCCGGCGGCGCGGAACTGGCCGACAAGCTGGAGGAAGAGGGCTACGAGTCCTATGTGAAGGGCGGCGCTGCAGCGTGACACTCCCCCCGCCGACCCGGCGGCCCCTGCCCGGTCTGCTGGACACCGAGGCCATCCGGAAGGACTTCCCGGCCCTGGACCGGGTCGTCCACGACGGCAAGAAGCTGGTCTACCTGGACAACGCGGCGACCTCCCAGAAGCCGCGCCAGGTCCTGGACACGCTGCACTCCTACTACGAGCGGTCCAACGCCAACGTCCACCGCGGTGTGCACGTCCTCGCCGAGGAGGCCACCGCGCTGTACGAGGGCGCCCGCGACAAGGTCGCCGCGTTCGTCAACGCGCCCAGCCGCGACGAGGTGATCTTCACCAAGAACGCCTCGGAGTCGCTGAACCTGGTGGCGAACATGCTCGGCTGGGCCGACGAGCCCTACCGGGTGGACCGCGACACCGAGATCGTCATCACGGAGATGGAGCACCACTCCAACATCGTGCCGTGGCAGCTGCTCTCGCAGCGCACCGGTGCGACGCTGAAGTGGTTCGGCCTCACCGACGACGGGCGGCTGGACCTGTCCGACATCGAGCAGGTCATCACCGAGAAGACCAAGATCGTCTCCTTCGTGCTGGTCTCCAACATCCTCGGCACCGTCAACCCGGTCGAGGCGATCGTCCGCCGCGCCCAGGACGTCGGCGCGCTGGTGCTCATCGACGCCTCGCAGGCCGCCCCGCACATGGCCCTGGACGTACAGGCGCTCGGCGCGGACTTCGTGGCCTTCACCGGCCACAAGATGGTCGGCCCGACCGGCATCGGCGTGCTGTGGGGCCGCCAGGAGCTGCTGGAGGACCTGCCGCCCTTCCTCGGCGGCGGCGAGATGATCGAGACCGTCTCGATGCACTCCTCCACCTACGCGCCCGCGCCGCACAAGTTCGAGGCCGGCACCCCGCCGATCGCCCAGGCCATCGGGCTGGGCGCGGCGGTGGACTACCTCAGCGCGATCGGCATGGACAAGATCGCCGCGCACGAGCACGCGCTCACCGAGTACGCGCTGGAGCGGCTGCGCGAGGTCCCCTCGCTGCGGATCGTCGGCCCGGAGACCGCCGTGGACCGCGGCGCGGCGATCTCCTTCACGCTCGGCGACATCCACCCGCACGACGTGGGCCAGGTGCTCGACGAGCAGGGCATCGCGGTACGCGTCGGCCACCACTGCGCGCGGCCGGTGTGCCTGCGGTACGGAATTCCCGCGACCACGCGAGCGTCGTTCTACCTGTACTCGACCCCCGCCGAGGTGGACGCCCTCGTCGACGGACTCGAGCAGGTCAGGAACTTCTTCGGGTGAGGGTGGTGCTGCTGTGAAGCTCGACTCGATGTACCAGGACGTGATCCTGGACCACTACAAGCACCCGCACGGGCGCGGGCTGCGCGACGGCCAGGCCGAGGTCCACCACGTCAACCCCACCTGCGGCGACGAGATCACCCTGCGGGTTCGGATGGACGGCGACGTCGTCGGCGACATCTCCTACGAGGGCCAGGGCTGCTCCATCAGCCAGGCCAGCGCCTCCGTGCTCAACGAGCTGCTGGTCGGCAAGGACGTCGCGGACGCGCAGAAGATCCAGGAGACCTTCCTGGAGCTCATGCAGTCCCGCGGCCGGATCGAGCCCGACGAGGCCATGGAGGAGGTGCTGGAGGACGCGGTCGCGTTCGCCGGCGTCTCGAAGTACCCGGCACGCGTGAAGTGCGCGCTGCTGAGCTGGATGGCCTGGAAGGACGCGACCGCCAAGGCGCTGTCCACCGCGCCGGACCCGTCCGGCACCACCCCCGAGGAGACCGCATGACCGACGGCACCGGGGCCGCGCTGAAGCCGGCCTCCGAGGAAGAGATCCGCGAGGCCCTCTACGACGTCGTCGACCCCGAGCTGGGCATCGACGTCGTCAACCTGGGCCTGATCTACGGGATCCACATCGACGACTCCAACGTCGCCACCCTCGACATGACCCTCACCTCGGCGGCCTGCCCGCTCACCGACGTGATCGAGGAGCAGGCGCAGACCGCGACCGAGGGCATCGTGTCCGACCTGAAGATCAACTGGGTCTGGATGCCGCCGTGGGGCCCGGAGAAGATCACCGACGACGGGCGCGAGCAGCTGCGCGCGCTGGGCTTCAACGTCTGACCGCTGTACGTGCCCGACGCGCAGGGGCGCGGGGCTGCTCCCTTCCGGGGGCGGGCCCCGCGCCCCTGCGCGTCGTCCCCGGGGCGGCATACCCTGGGCCCGTGGCCGACGACGGGGGACGGGAAGCGGTGGCGCGGGCGCACAGCGCCGCGGTGGGCACGCGGCAGCGGTTCAGCGCCGTCCTGCCGGTCGCGCTGGCGGCCGACCCGCCCTGGGCGGCGGGCCCGCTGCCCTACCCCAACGCCGGCCGTACCGCCGACGCGGCCCGCCGGCGGGGGCTGTTCACGCCCGCCGCGGGACGGGCGCTGTACGAGGGCCGCTGGCACACCTGGGGCTCCGCCGCGGAGGGGCCGCTGCGGCTGGAGGGCATGGAGCTGCTGCGCGTCCCCACCGCCCGGGCGCCGTACGGGGCGCTCGCCGTGCTGCACCTCGCCGTGGCGCCCGGCACGCCGCTGCTGCCGCTGCTGCGGGCGATCAGCCACCGCCGCCAGGTGGGCCGCGGAGACCCGCTGGGCGGGGCGCTCGCGCCGGGGGAGCTGCTGCGCGGGGTCGCCGACACCGCGGCGCCCGCCGGGCCCTTCGCGCCGACCGGGCCGTACACCGTGGTCTTCGTCGCGCCCGGCGCGGACCTCGGGGCGCTCGCGCTGCGCGACCCGGCGAGCGGCGAACTCGCCCCCGGCGCGGACGTGTTCCTGCGCTCGCTGGCCTCCCGCTCCTCACCGCAGGACCTGCCCCTGGCGCCGGAGGCCCTGCCGCAGCTGCGGGCGCAGGTGTGGCGGATATCCACCGACTGGAGCGCGCTGGTGCTGCGCCAGGGCGCCGCCTTCCTCGGCCACCGCCCCGACACCGGACCCGGCGACTTCTACGACTGGGCCGAGCAGAGCTCCCGTACGGTCTACCTGGACGCGCTGCTGCTGGGCATCGCGCAGCGCCTGCACATCGACGAGCTGACCGACGACCTGTCCGCGGTGTTCGAGGGGCCGGGCCTGGCCCGCCGGGTCGCGGACCTGGAGCAGCGCATCGCCCGCTTCCGCAGCACCTACTGGCGCCAGCACCTGGCCGCCCACGGCCCGGCCAACGACCTGCTCGTCGCCTACCAGGCCACGCACCGGCTGCCCGAGCGCTTCGCGCAGGTCCTCGCCGAGGCAGCCGACCACGCGCGGCTGGTGCAGACGCAGGAGAGCCAGCAGATCGCGGGCGCGCTCGGCGTGCTGACCGTTCTGGGGCTGCCGCTCGGCACCGCCCTGTCCGTCCTCCAGGTCCTCGGCGACTCCGACCCCTGGCATCTGGTGGGCGCCCTGGCCGCCGCCTTCGCCGCCACGGGCGCGGCGCTCACCACCCGCTACGGGCGGCTCGTGCTGTCCTCGCTGCGCGCGGGCGGGGTGCGGCGCCGCTGAGGCGGCGGGGCCTGCCGGGGCCCCGCCGGGGGCTCAGTTGTGGCTGTGCAGCACCGAGTTCAGGCCGCCCCACGAGCCCTTGCGCGGCAGCGCCTCGACCGTGCCGGTCGTGGAGTTGCGGCGGAAGAGCAGGTTGTCCGCGCCGGACAGCGCCAGGGCCTTGACGATCTCGCCGTCCGGCAGCGAGACCCGGGTGCCGGCGGTGACGTACAGGCCGGCCTCCACGACGCAGTCGTCGCCGAGCGCGATGCCCAGGCCCGACTCCGCGCCGAGCAGGCAGCGTTCGCCGACCGAGACGATCTGCGTACCGCCGCCCGACAGCGTGCCCATGATGGACGCGCCGCCGCCGATGTCGGAGCCGTCGCCGATGACGACGCCCTGCGAGATGCGGCCCTCGACCATGGACGTGCCGAGCGTGCCGGCGTTGAAGTTGCAGAAGCCCTCGTGCATCACCGTCGTGCCGGACGCCAGGTGCGCACCGAGCCGCACCCGGTCGGCGTCGGCGATCCGCACACCGGACGGGACGACGTAATCGGTCATGCGGGGGAATTTGTCGACGCCGTACACCGACAGGTGCAGCCCGGCCGCGCGGGCGGCCAGCCGGGCGGCCTCCAGGTTCCCCACCGGCACCGGGCCGATCGAGGTCCAGGCGACATTGGCCAGCACGCCGAACAGCCCTTCCAGGTTCTGCTCGTTGGGCTTGACCAGGCGGTGGCTGAGCAGGTGCAGCCGCAGGTACGCGTCATGCGCGTCGAGCGGCTTGTCGTCGGTGGACGCGATGACCGTACGGACGGCGACGACCTCGACGCCGCGGCGCGGGTCGGGGCCGAGGGCGGCGGGGGCGGGGCTTCCCAGGGCCTGCGCGGCCTCCTCCGCCGTCAGCCGCGTGGTCCCCGCGGGCCCGGGCTCGGCGCTGAGCTGCGGGGCCGGGTACCAGGTGTCGAGCACGGTGCCGTCGCCGGCGACGGTCGCAAGTCCGACGCCGAGGGCGCCGGAGGCACGGGAGTCATTCATACGCAAGACGCTAACGCCTCCCGCGCCGCCGGCCGAACCCGGCCCGCCGTCCGCCCGGCCGGTCCGGGACCGGCCGGGGCCCGGCGGCAAGGCCCTATGATCCGTGCCATGTGCGGCCGTGGGCCCGCCCGGTGGGCGCTCGCGGCGGGTCGGTGCGGACGGGGAGGGTGTGCACACGATGGCCACGCGAAGGGGAGGGTGGTCGCTCGCGATCGACCTCGGCACCTGCCGTACCGCCGCGGCCACGGCGGGCGGCGGGCCGGGCGCGGCGCCGGCGGTCCTGCCCGTGGGCGACGGGGAAGAAAGCTACCTGGGGTCGCCGGTGTGCCTGGGCACCGACGGCCGACTGCTCACCGGGCAGGCCGCGTCCGCCGCCGCCGACCGGTGGCCGGAGCGGGCCGAACGGGGCGTGCGGCGCGCCCTGGTGGAGCAGGAGCGGGTGCTGCTCGGCGGCCGGCCGGTGCCCACCGTCGACCTGGCCGCGGCGGTGCTCTCCCGGGTGCTGGCCCGGGCCCAGGAGGCGCACGGCGGTACGGCGCCGGCCCGTACCGTACTGACCCATCCCGCGCACTGGACGCCGCGGCAGGTGGACCGGCTGCGTGACGCGGCCGTGGCGGCCGGTGTCGCCGAGCCCGGCTTCCTGGCCGAGCCCCTGGCCGCCGCCCACTGCTACCGCGAGGTCCACGGCCTGCGGGACGCCGCGACGGGGGGAGAGCTGCCGGCCGGCGCCCGGGTCGCGGTGCACGACCTCGGCGGCACCTTCACGGCGGCCGTACTGGCCTGGGACGGGCGGGAGTTCACCGTCGAGCGGGCCGGCGCGCAGGAGGACCTGGGCGGCGCCGACCTGGACGAGTGCCTGCGCGGGCTGCTGGCCGAGCGGGCGGCGGACCGCGACCCGGGGCCGTGGCAGGAGCTGTGGGAGGGCACGTCGCCGGACGCCGCGGCCCCGCGTGCCGCCCTGCGCCGGACGCTGGCCGCGGCGCGGGAGGCGCTGTCGGCCGGCGCGAGCACCGATGTGCCGGTGCCGGGCTACGCCGAGCCCTTCCTGGTCCGGCGCCGGGAGTTCGAGGCCGCCGCGGAACCGGTCGTCGAGCGCGGCTACGAGGTGCTGGGCGAGCTGCTGCGCCGGGACGGCCGGGAGCCGGGCGGCCTCGCGGCCGTGCTGCTCGCGGGCGGGGCGGGGCGTACGCCCCTGGTCTCCGACCTCATCGCGGCCAGGACCGGGCGGCTGCCTCTGCTGGCGCCCGACCCGAAGGCGGTGGTGGTGCTGGGGGCGCTGGGGCGGCAGGAGCCTGCGGCGGGCGGGACGCAGCCGGGCCCTGCGGCGGGCGGGACCAAGCACTTCGTGCCCCACGATCCCGGCTTCGAGTTCTGACCGCCGGGCCGGTTGCGGGGATTTCCCGCAAGAGCCGCGGTTCGGCCGGCACAGTCCGGCCCGCGCCGCCGTCCAACGAGAGTGCCGATGTGTTCGGCACCCGCCTCCTCACCACACCGGGGGACTCGTATGGACATCGTGATGCTCGGCCACACCGCGGCGGGCAAGACCACCTACGTCAGCCTCATGTACGCGGTCATGCGCGAGGGCATCGAGGAACTGAGCCTGCGCGCGGAGGACCCCTTCGCCCACAGCAACCTGATGGGGGCCGCCGAGGCGGTGCTGTCGGGCCGCTACCCGCCGGCCAGTGACCAGCGGGCCGTGTTCGACTTCGTGCTCCAGCACCGCGGCCAGGACGTCTTCCCCTTCCGGTGGCGCGACTACCGCGGCGGGGCGCTGGCGGAGCGGGTCGCCGGCAGTGTGCAGGCCAGGCAGCTGCACGAGGACCTCAAGCAGGCCCAGGGCATCATCCTGTTCGCCGACGCCCAGCGGCTGCTCGGCAACCGCGCGGCGCCCGGTGAGGTCCGCCGGATGACGGTGCACGTCCAGCACGCGCTGGAGGCCCGGGGCGACGCCCTGACGCCCGTCGTGGTCGCCATCACCAAGTGCGACCTGGTCGACATGGAGTCCGACCACGTCGTGGAGCAGTTGGTCGCGCCCTTCCAGCAGCTCGTCGACGGCATCGCCGCCACCCAGCACCTGCACGGCGCGCTGGTCCCGCTGGCCTGCGGGCCGGAGCCGGTGAACGTCGCGCTGCCGGTGCTGTGGAGCCTGCACTTCGGCATCCTCGGGCGCGGCCTGGAACTCCAGGCCGCGGTGGACGGCCGGCTCGCCGCGGCCCGCGAGGCGGCGGCCCGCGACACCCTGGGCGACCGCATCAGCAGCTGGTGGAAGGGCGAGCAGTCCTGGGCCGCGGTGAGCGCGACCCACCAGCGGGCCGCGCACGCCGAATACGCCCGCCTGGAGCCGCTGGTGGCGCCCGCCGAACGGCTCGGCGCGCTGCTGGAGGGCGTGACCTCCTTCTGACTTCTGACTGCGGTCGGTCCGCACCGCCGCGGACCACCTCGTGACCAGTCCGGATCGCATCGCCGCCGGCACCGCGGGCGGCGGAGAGGAACCCGTTACCGATGAGCGTCCCCCGCATCACCCTGACCATGCTGGGAGCCACGGGCTCCGGCAAGACCACCTATCTGCACGGTATGTACGCCACGCTCTCGTCCGGGGTGAACGGCTACTTCATGTACGCCGCCGACCCCGACGTCGACCTCGATCTGGCCGAGGCATGGGGGGAGCTGTGCACCGAGGGCACCCTGCCGATACCCACCGTCGAGGTTCCCACCAGCTGGGACTTCCGCTTCCTGCACGGGGTGCTCCCGCTGCTGGAGATCGACTGCATGGACTTCCGCGGAGGTGCGGGCACCCAGCGCGGCAACCGCGAGGACTCGCCCGAGGACATCGCGCTGCTGCGGGCCCGGATCGCCGTGTCGGACGCCGTCTTCCTGGCCCTGGACGGCCAGCACGTCGCCCAGTGGATCGCCGACGGTGCGTACGGGAACCGCAACCGGGCCACCGACCCGATGAAGATCGCCGGGCTCTCCCGGGCGATCAGCGGTGTCGTCGGCGAGCGGCTGGAGGCCGGGGAACCCGCTCCCTCGCTCGTCATCCTGGTCACCAAGGCCGACCTGATCAGCCAGGGGACCGGTATGACGGTCCGTGAGGCGCTGGCGGTGGCGGGCAAGAACCTCGCCAATCTGGTGCCGGTCGTGGCGTCCGAAGGGGTCTCGGCGATGCTCTGCCCGGTCCAGCTGGGGAAGTTCCCCGGCGCGGACCTGACCACCGTCGATCCCGGGGCGGTCAACCCCAAGAACCTGCACCAGCCGATCATCTTCGCGCTGCTGCACTACCTCACCGAGGGCATCGTCCGGCACGAGGACCAGATCCGGCAGATCAGCGGGCAGATGGACGAGCAGAGCCAGGAGCTGGCCAGGCTCAGCGCCGGCGCCTTCGGCGGCTTCTTCAAGCGCGGCACGATCCAGGCCGGCGGCCAGCGGCTGCACGACTGGCAGAACCAGCTCGCCCGGACCCGGGACGAGGTGTCGGAGAGCCGCCGGCGCGTCGACCTGCTCGCCGAGCAGCTGCGCGGTATGGCCAAGTACCGCTCCGGCAAGCTGCTGGAGGGCTGACCGCTGTGGACACCGACACAACGGCACCCGGCGGCTGGTCGGCCGTCGTGTACGGCCGTACGTACCAGGTCGACCACTGGTGGCGGGCCCGCCCGGACGGCCTCGGCGAGAGCAGCCCGGTGGGGAGCATGGTCCGGGCCACCGTGGCCGGCGGGCGCCGGCTGCGCACGGAAGAGCCCCGGTTCGTCCTGGGCCGGGGAGCGCACGGGCTGCTGGTGGGCGGCGCGTGCATGCTGTCCCTGCTGGACGACACCATGGACAAGGACGAGCACGGGCGCCCGCTGTACGGCTTCGTCGGCTGGCACACCCCGGACCGGTCCGCCGCCGTACCGTCCCTGGAGGCGCTGCACCGGGAGTTCGCGGGCTGGGCCGGGCCGGTCTACCGGGAGTGGACGGCCCTCACCTGGAACGCGCGGACCCAGCGCGCGGCCGACCCGCGGATCAGCGTCTCCGGTCCGGCGCCATGGGCGGCGGCATCCGGCCGGGCCGCTCCTGCCGCGGACGGCACGGTGGCGGACGGGCTCGCCGAGGGCGCTCTCGGGAGCGTGCGGGAGCCTGCGGAGCCGGGCGACGCGCCCGCGTCTCCCGCGGGGAGCGTGTGGCTGCCCGCGGAGCCGTACTCCGTGCACCTTCTGCCCGGTTCCGAGGCCGGGCAGGTGTGGGCGGCGGCGCGGGAGCGGCCGTGGGAGCGTGCGGTGCTGGTCACCGGCTGGCGCGAGACCCGTGACGCGGACTTCGCCGCGCTGACCCATCTGTGCAGCGCGGACATCACGCACTACCGGCGCGAACGCGTGCCCGTTTCGCCGCCCGTGGCCCCGCCGCCCCTGCCGCCGAGGCCGCCCGCCCGTGCCGTCCCGTACGACCGGCCCACCGCGCCGGACCCGGAGGAGGGCGAGGACGACGGATTGCACAACCTGTTCGGGCTCGGCCCCGCGGTCCGCGGGTTCCTCGGCGACGTCCGCCGGACCTTCTCGTCCCCGGACGCCCCGCGCCCCGCACGCGGCGCATCCCGCCAACAGCCCTCGGCCCCCGGCGGGATGCGCCGGGCGAGCGCGTACGAGGAGGACTCCGACCGCGACCGCGAGCGTGACCGCACCCGGCGCCGGGGCGGCGATGCGGGCGGCTTCCAGCCGGGGCGGGCCGGGGGGCCCGAGACGTACGGGGGGCGTACGGGGGACCCCGATCCGTACCGGGGAGGCGCCGGGAGTCCTGGCCGGCCCGGGCGTACGGGGGACCCCGATCCGTACCGGGGAGGCGCCGGGAGTCCTGGCCGGCCCGGGCGAACGGGGGACCCCGACCCGTACCGCGGTCGGGCCGGGAGGCCCGATCCGTACGGCGGGCGTACCGGAGACCCTGACCCGTACGGGGGGCGGGAGTTCGAGGGGGCGTACGCGGAGCCGGACCCGGCGGGGGCGGGTCCTGGGCCGGCGCCGGTGGTCGGCTGGACGCACGACGTCGCCGCCGACCAGTCCGACTACAGCGACTACTTCGGCGGGTTCGACGACGAGCCGGAGCCTTCGCCCCGCCCGCCGCGGGCGACCGCGGCTCCCGAGCCGTCTGCTGCCGCGGCCCGCGAGCCGGACGCTGCCCCTGCTGCCGAGCCGGAGGCCGCCTCCGACCCCGAGTCGGGCGCCGCCGCGGCTCGGCAGCCGGACGCGGCGCCCGCCTCCGAGCCGGATGCCGCCCCCGCGGGGGAGTCGGGCGCCGACCCGGCCCGTGAACCCGTGCCCGAGCCCGCCTCCGACGCCGGGCCCGCGCCCGCCCCCGGAGCGGACACCGCGCCCGGCGACCAGGGCGTACCGCACGACGACGCCGGGCCCGCTGCCGGCCCGGACCCCTACGCAGGAGGTGGCGTATGACCGCCGACGCCACGCCCGCGCCCCGGGCGCCCGAGCATCCGTTGCAGCCCGCGGTGCTGCGGCTGGCCGCGGACGCCGCCGGGCTGCTGGAGCGTGCCGCCCGCGCCGGCGGCGATGCCGGGCCGGACGGCGGCCGGGACGCCGGGGCCGCCGGCGCCGCCCGCGCTGTCGAGGAAACCCCCGTGCCGCCCGAACTCGCCGAGGCCGTCCGCGCCGAGGCGGCCCGGGTGCGCGGCGGGGCGGCCGTGCTGGTCGTGGTCGGGGAGAAGAAGCGCGGCAAGAGCTCGCTGATCAACGCCCTGGTCGCGAGCCCCGGCCTGCTGCCGGTCGAGGTCGATGTCGCCACCGGGGTGCACCTGGTGGTCCGGCACGCCGAGGAGCCGTACGCCGTCGCCTTCCTGGAGGGCGACACCGCCGGGCAGCCGGTCCCGGTCGGCGCGATCGGCGAGTACGCGGCCCTCGACCCGGTGACCCAGGAGCCGTACCGCCGCGACGTGCGCCATGTGGAGGTCGGGGTCCCCTCGGCGCTGCTGTCCTCGGGGCTCGTCCTGGTGGACACGCCCGGCGTCGGCGGGCTGGTGTCCGGGCACGCCCGGATCACCATGGCGACGCTCACCCGCGCGGACGCGCTCGTCTTCGTCGTCAACGGGCAGAGCGAGTTCACCGCGTCCGAGCTGCGTTTCCTGGAGCAGGCCACGGAGCGGATCGCCGAGGTGGTCTTCGTCCTCACCCAGACCGACAAGTACGGCAGCTGGGAGCAGGTGCTGGAGCGCAACCGGCAGCTGCTCGCCGAGCACGCGCCCCGCTACGCCGGCGCCGCCTGGTTCGCCGTCAGCAGCAGGGCCAAGGAGGACGCCGACCTCGCCGCCGCGAGCGGTGACCCGGTCGCCGGGCAGCGCCTGGCGGCCAGCGGGTTCCCGCCGCTGCTGGCGGCGCTGTCCGACCGGGTCGCCGCGCGGGCGGCCGAGCTGCGGCTGGCCAACTGCCTGCGCGCCGTCACGTCGGTGGTCGCGCCGCTGGCCGCCGCCCAGGAGCGCCGGCTGCGGTCGCTGCGGCAGGACCCGGCGCTGCAGGAGGAGGTGCAGCAGCGCCGGGACGCGCTGCGGGCGCTCCAGGGCGAGGACGCGGCCTGGCGCCGTACCCTCACCCGGTCCAGCCGGGCGCTGGAGCGGCGGCTGCGGCTGGGCTTCCAGCGCAACGTCAACGACCTGCGGCAGCTGGCCGACGAGAAGATGGCGTCCGCGCCGCCCGCGGTCCTGGCCGCCGAGCTGTCCCGCGACCTGGAGGCCGGCGTCGAGGCGATCTGGCTCGACCTGGACACCGCCGCCCGGCAGGGCACCGCCGAGCTGGCCGCCGAGATGGAACGGGCCTGCGGGGTGACCGCGCAGGACGCGGCCGTCGCCGAGCTCGCCCTCGCCAGGCCCCGGCGGCTGGAGGCGCTGCCCACCGCGCTGCGCAGCGAGGACCTCAACGGCGGGGTGCTCGGCTTCGTCGAGCGGGTGGTGCCCTCGTGGGGCGCGGGCGGCCTGGCCGCGGGCGTCACCATGCTGTTCACCAGCAGCGTCGCGGCCCCGCTCGTCGCGGGCTTCGGCATGGTGGCGCTGCTGACCAACCGCCGCCGGCGCCGCCAGGAGCTGATCAGGGCGCGCGGCGACGCGGCCCGGTTCACCGCCCGGCTGATCGCCGAGCTCACCACCGAGATCCCGCCGGAGATCAGCCGCACCGTCGAGGAGATCACCGAGAACCTCGCCGCGCGGCTCACCGAGCGGCTGGCCGCCCAGCGGGCCGCGCTGGAGGACGAACTGGCCCTCCACCAGAAGAACCTGGCGACCGCCGCCGAGCAGCTGGGCCGGGAGCGCGAGCGGACCCGGCGCCGGGTGGAGGCGCTGGAGGACCTGCTCGCCAGGAGCCGGGACCTGGGCGCCCGGCTGGAGCCGGCACAGGCCGGACCGCGGTGAGCGCCGCGGCACCGGGCCCCGCCGGGACCGCCACCGCGGGCGGCCCCGCGCTGGGGGAGCTGTGCGCGCGGGTCATGGCGCTGTGCGACACGGCCGCCCCGCTGCTGCCGGCCGGCCCGGCGGCCGACGCGGTCGCCGCGGTGCGGCAGCGGCTCGGTGAGCGGACGTTGCGGGTCGCGGTCGGCGGGCGGATGAACGCCGGCAAGTCCACGCTGGTCAACGCCCTGCTGGGCCGCCGGCTCGCGGCCACCGCGGCGACCGAGTGCACCATGCTCGTCGCCTGGTTCCGCCGCGGCGTGCAGAACGGCATCGAGGTGCGGCGCGTCGACGGGCGCACGTACCGCGTACCGGGTGTGCCCGGCGGGGGTGTCCCGCGCGATCCGGTGCTGCTCGGCTCACCGCGCGAGGAGATCGCGGAGATCGTGGTGGAGGTCACCGACAACCTGGGCGCCGACCTCTACACCCTCGTCGACACCCCGGGCATGGACACGTTGAGCGGCCTGGACGAGGTGGCGATGCGGGCCCTCGGCCAGGCCGACGCGCTGCTGTACGTCATGCCGCACCCCGGGGCCGGCGACCTGGAGGCGCTGCAGGCGCTCCGGGCGAAGGCCGACGCCCGGATGACCGCGCTCAACGTGGTCGGCGTGCTCAGCCGGGTGGACGAGCTGGGCAGCGGCGTGGGCGACCCCTGGCCGGCGGCCCGGCGGGTGGCCGCCACGTACGGCCGCCGGCTCACCGGCATCGTCACCGAGGTGGTCCCGGTCGCCGGGCTGCTGGCCCAGACCGCGCTCGGCGACGAGTTCGGCGAGCAGGACGCCGCGCTCGTCTGGCGGCTCGCGGCGGTGGAGCCCGCGGCGCTGGAGCGGGCGCTGTATTCCCCCGACGACTTCCTGCGCTGGGCGGACGGCCCGCTCACCGCGGAGCAGCGGCAGCGGATCTTCGGCCTGCTGGGGCGGTACGGGATCGCCGCGGCGGTGGCGGCGGTGTCCGGCGGCGTGCGGGGCACCAGCGCGCTCCTGCGCGAACTGCGCCGGGCGAGCGGCATCGACCCGCTGCTCGACCATGTGCAGCGGCGCTTCGTCGACGCCGCGGACCGGCTGCGCGCCGCGACGGCACTCGGGGCGCTGGAGGCCGTCGCCGACCCCGGGCCTGCCCTGCCGCCGCCGGCCCGGGCGGCACTGGACGCGATGCGGGCCGGCATCGCGGCCGTGCGGCGCCATCCGCTGATGCGGCAGCAGGACCTGGCCGCCGCCCTCGCCGATCTGGCCGGCGGGCGGCTGGTCCTGGCCGAGCCGGACACCGCCGCCCTGGTGGCCCTGGCCACCGGGACCACCACCCTGGCCTGCCTGTCCCTCACCCCCGGCACCCCGCCCACCACCGTCGCCGCGACCGCCGCCACGCACGCCACCCACTGGCGCACCCTCGAATCCACCGCCGCCTCCCCGCAGGCCCGGCGCCACGCCCGCACGGCCCGCGAAATCTGCGAGGCCCTCCTCTTCGACGCTTTGCCCTGACCGCCCGCGGGCCGCCGGCGGGCGGGCGGTGCGCTGCGGGGCCGCCGGTGCTCGGCGCCCCGCGTCGGGGCGGCGGTTCCGTCGCGGGCCGCGCCGGTGGCGTGCTCGGGCGGTGCGCTGCGGGGCTGTCGGTGCCGGGCCCCGCGGCTTGCGTCGGGCCTTCCGCCGCGCCCGGTGGGTCCTGCGCAGGACCGGCCGGGGGCGCCGGTGCGGTTCGACGGGCGGGCGGGGGTCAGTGGTCCAGTTGCCGCAGCAGGTCCTTGCCCTCGGCCAGGAGGCCGCCCAGCTCCTCGCGGTCGGCGCGGGCTTCCTCGCGGAGGGGGGCGAGTTCCGCCGCGCGGCGGGCGCGGTTGGCGTGGAGGGCCGCCAGGGCCGTGCCGGTCTCGTGGGCGCGTTCGGCGATCTCGCCCTCGGCCTGGCGGAGCAGGTCCGCCTCGACGGCACGCAGCATCGCGGTCACCGTCGGGGGCAGCTCCTCGGCGCACGCGTCCAGCAGCCGGGCCGCCTCGTTCAGCGCCTGCTGCCGGGTCAGCTGGCTCCGCTGCTGGGTGCGCAGCTTCCACACGGCCGCCCCCATCGCGACCACCCCGGCCGCGAGCCCCAGCGGAACCGCCACCTTGGTCACCCGGTTCGCCGTACGGTACGCGGCCGTCGCCTCGCTCATCGCCCGCCACACCAGCTGGCTCGGGGTCTGCGGCGCGGCCGGCCGCCCGGTCAGCCGGTCCAGCCAGCTGGTCGGGGCGGCCGGGAGCGGCAGCCGCTCGGCCGACAGCGTGAGGGTGTCCACCATCTTGCGTGCCCGCTCACCCACCTGGCGGAGGTCGAGCTCCGCGCCCATCACCCGGCCCTCCAGCGGTTCCCGCTGCGGCCCGGCGTCCCCCAGCGCCGGGGTGAGCACCTCAAGGCCCTGCACGGAGCACTCCTCGGCCAGCCGCTCCGTCAGCACGCCGCATTCCCGGTACGCCTCGTTCTCCAGCTCCAGCCGCAGCGCGTCCAGCCCGTCCCGTACGGTGCGGGCGACGGCCTGCTGGACGTCAGGGCCGCCCTCGTGCACCCGGACCTCCACCAGCCGCCGGACGTCCCGCAGGGACTGCCCGACCTCGGCCCGCAGCCGGTGGTCCGCGGACTCCACCCGGGTGGCCAGCCGCTGCCGCCAGCGGGCCTGCGGCGCGGCCAGCCGCTCCAGCTCCCGCTGCTGCCGGAGCAGCTCCTCCTCGTCGCCGGGGCCGGCCGCGAGCTCCTTCTCTCGCCGCGCGAGCACCGCGTCCCGCTCGGCCAGCGACGCCCCGGCCGCGGCCAGCAGCCCGGCGAGCCGGTCGCGTTCGGCGCGCCGGACGATCCGCAGCCGCAGCTCCTCCTCCAGCGGCCGGAAGCCGCTGCGCTCGTACAGCTCGTCGGCCCACTCCCCGTCGCCCTGCGCGCGGGCCCGGATCGCGTCCAGCCGGTAGCGGCTGCTGACGGGGTACCAGGGGGCGCGGGCGAAGGCGCCGGCGTGCTCGGCCAGCAGGCCGCGGTTGCGGTTGAGGACGGCCCTCCAGTGCGGGTAGGTGTCGGTCTGGGTCAGGACGAACACCACCGTCGCGACCTGCTCGGCGGCCTTCTCCAGAAAAGCCAGCTCCGACTTGGTCAGCTCGCTGGAGCCGTCGACGACGAAGAGCAGCGCGTCCGCCCGCGCCAGCGTGGCCATGGTGATCGCGGCGTGGCCCGAGACCAGGCCGCCCACCCCGGGCGTGTCGATCAGCGTGAGCCCGTCCTCCAGCAGGGCGGCCGGCACCCCCACGGCGACGCCGGTCACCTCCGGATGCCGGCTGTCGCGGGTCTGCGGGTCGACGGCGGCGTACTCCGCGATCTCGTCCAGCGGCACCTCCTTGCCGCCGGGGCGGTCGTCGCTGAGCACCCGCGCGCAGTCGACGGGCTCGTGCCGTACCGACAGGTACACCGCGGTGGCGACATCGGCGTCCACCGGCAGCAGGTCGGGGCGCTCCAGCAGCGCGTTGATCAGTGAGCTCTTGCCGCGCTTCTTCTCCCCGACCACGACGACCGCGGACGGGGCCGAGCCGGCGCCGGCCGCCTGCGCGCGCAGCGCCGCCGCCCGGGAGCCGGCGCCGAGCCGTTCGGTGGTGTCGGCGCACCGCAGGAGGTGGTGGACGACGGCGTCGGTCAGCGGGTGCCCTTCGGAGCTGCTCATATGACGGTCCTCTCAGGTGTCTGCCCTGCACCTGTTCAGACGTCGCCGGGCCCGCGACTGTGCCGGCGCGGGCGTCACCAGATGGTGTCGCCGCCGTGGTCGGTGGACGGGGGGTCGGGCTCGTAGCCGTTCTCGCCCGCCACGTAGTCGGACACGGAGGTGTAGCCGGTGTGGTCCGCGGACTCGATGACGTCGTGCTCGGTGAGGTTGCCGTCGTCCCAGGTGGGGTCGGTGTCGGTCATCAGGGCGTCTCCCTCCGCCACGGGGTGGAAGTCCTCGTGGTGCGGGTCAGGTTGGGGTTGGTGCGGGTCCTCGTGGTACGGGTCGTGGTGGGCCTCGTCGTGGTACGGGTCGGGTTGGGGTTCGTCGTGGTACGAGTCGTGGTGCGGCTCGTAAGGCTTCGGGTCCTCGTGATGCTCCGGCTCGTGGGGCCGCGGCTCCTCGCCGGGCCGGTGCCCCTCCGTCGGACGTGCGGCGGACGCCGCATGTGCCGTGTCGCCCTCGTCGGGCAGCAGCAGGGTCAGCCCCGCGCCGGCCGCCAGGGCACCGGCGACGATCCGGCCGCCCCGCCCCCCGGCGGGCCGCCGCGGCTGCGTGGGCCCGAGCGCGGCGGGTGTCCCGGGAGGCAGCGCGCTGATCCAGGCGTCCGCCGTGAACCGCTTCTCCGGGATGTCGATCCGCACCCGCCGGAAGGCCGCCGCCGGCACTCCGCCGGCGCCCGTCGCGAAGACGTCCGCGTACAGGTCGGCCGGCACGATCAGCGCCATGTCGCTGTCCTTGGCCGACGCCAGGTCCTTGCGCAGGCTCGCCGAGTCCAGCAGCCGGCAGGCGAGTTCGACCGACCAGGCGACGTAGCCCAGCGGCGCGCGCTGCACCGACCCCTGCGCGAGCGCGGCCCGTAACCGTACGGCTTCGGCGGCGGCACCGTGGGCGTTGAGCGTGAACAGCGCGTCCCGCAGCCCCAGGACGAGCCCGGGGACGACCCGGCCCTCGTCGGCGCCCGGCGGAAGCAGCAGCAACTGGCCGTCGCCGCGGTCCTGCAGCTCGCACGAGCGGCGGCTCACCCCCGCCAGCTCGCACGCGTGGTCCAGGGCCCGCGCCAGCCGGGACTGGGCGCTCTGCTGGGCGGCGTAGGGGCGGCCACTGTACGCCTCGATGTCCACCACCAGGCACAGCCGCCGCTGCCGCGGGCCCCGGCCGCCGGTCATGACGCCACCCCGCGCGCCTCGGGCGCTTCGGGCGGGAAGTCCCCGGCGGCCGTGGCCCGCAGCGCCGCCAGGTCCCGCACCAGGACGCTGCGGTATTCGGTACGGATCGCGCCGTCGGCCCGCAGTGCCCGCAGCGCCCGCTGGACGCTCGCCGACGACAGCCCGGCCAGCGCCGCCAGGTCGGCGTTGCTGAGCGGCACGTCGATCCGCAGGCCCTGCGGCGTCGGGCGCCCGTAGGAGCGGACCAGGCTGTCGAGGGTGCGGGCGAGGCGGACCGGCACGGCGGCGCTGGTGGCGTCGATCCGGTAGCGGATCGCGGCCCGCAGCTTGCCGGCGACCGAGCGCTGCAACTCGGTGGCCACGTCCGGGCGTTCGCGCAGGCAGGCGCGGAAGGCGACGCCGCTGACCACATGCGCGGAGATCCCCCGGGCGGCCACCACGGTCGCCGAGCGCGGCCTGCCGTCCAGCGCGGCCAGTTCCCCCACCACGTCACCGGGGGCGCGGATCGCGAGCAGGACCGTACTGCCGTCGTCGGCCGACACCAGCACCTTGGCGCAGCCGTCGAGGATGAGCATGACGTCGGTTTCGAGGCCGCCCTCCACGATCAGCATCTCGCCGGGCGCGTACTTGCGGAAGCTGCCGAGCCTGAGCAGGGCGTCCCGATCGGGCCCACTGAGATTGGACATGAGGCTGCCAGTCGGCCAGTTCCGGCCGGCGGCATCCTGACGGTGCATGCGGCGCCCCTCCCCCAGGATCTGTGATCCTGAGGGGGAAAATAGCGTATGGATAGGGCGAGTTGAAGGCGGACCTCCGCATACGGTGCATCCCCTTTCGATGGCCGTGGGCACAGGGCCGGTCAGCGCCGCGGGCCGTCGTGGCCGTCGTAGGTGCCGGGGGCGCTGTGGCCGTCGTGGGCTCCATGGCTTCCGTGGGTGAGGAGTCGGCGCAGTGTCCTGCGGCCACGGCTGAGCCGGCTGCGTACCGTCGGCTCGCCGATTCCGCACACCCTCGCGGTCTCCGCGGTGCTGCAGCCGATCAGGTCGATCAGCGTGACCACCGCCCGCTGGTGGACCGGGAGTTCGGCCAGGGCCCGGCCCAGGTCCACCGACTCCACGACCACCCGCTCCGGCGTCGGGGCCGCCGAGGCCATGAGGCTCCCGGTGTCCACCGCGACGAGCTTGGTCTCCTGCGGCCGGCGCGCCCTGCGCCGCGCCTCGTCGGCCGCTGCGTTCACCACGATCCGGTACAGCCAGGTGCGCACATCCGCGGTGCCCAGGAATCCCGGCGCCCCCCGCCAGGCCCGCAGCAGCGTCTCCTGCCGCAGGTCGTCCGCCTCCGCCTGGGTACGGGACCGCGCCGCGCACCACTTGCGCAGCGCGGCCCGGTGCCGTGCCTCCAGCTGGGCGAACGCCCCCTCGTCCCCTTCCCCTGACCTGCGGACCAACTCGGCGTCGCTGTACGGCCGCTGGGTTGATCCGGATATGACGCCGCGATGCTCGACGGTGATGGACACAGGCCCCGACCCCCCTGACTCACCCGCCCTCCAAGCGGGACGAATCGGTCCACGCCGGGCGGGTTGCCAGATTAGGGTCGAGGTGGGCGATCAGACCTGATCCCGGGATCGGATTCCGACAACCGGGAAGTGACGATCGTGCGACGGGCGGCTCGGACACGCCGGCCCATTGACGGTGGCTCAGATACGCGCGGCCGGCGGCTCCTCCTGCCACGCCGCCGCCTGCGCGGGCCCGGCGCCCAGCACGGCGCAGCGCAACCAGTGCTCGCCGGGCGGGAGTTGGGCCAGCAGGGTGGGGAGGGCGGTGCGGCGGGCCAGGACGTTGGTGCCGGGGAGTACGTCGACGACCTGGCCGGCGCGGGGCTGCGCGCCAGGGGTGCCGAGGTCGAGCAGGCCGCTGAGGTCGCCGGCGGCGCTCACGGCGAGGGCCCGCCCGGCGGTCTCCTCCCGGCGGGTGCCCTCGCCCTCGCGGTCGACGGCGAAGCCGCCCTCGGCGGTGTGCAGGGCGCGGCCGGTGCGGATGCGGTGGGTGCGCAGGTGCCAGGGCGCGGCGGCGGTCAGCCAGGTGGTGATCTCGACGTCGGGCCAGGGGCGCCAGGTGCTGCGTACGGTGCCTTCCTCGGTGACCTGGTCGGTGCCGGTCTGCTCGCCGGTCGCCGCCGGGGCCTCGCACGTCTCGCGGACCCGGAAGTGCACCGGCTCGTCGCCGGCGTCGTCGCTGACGGCGAGGACGGAGTCGTACGCCCCGTGCACCAGGCCGAGTTCGCCGGCGGGGAGGCTGAAGCCGAAGCGCGTGGAGTAGGCGAACTTGGCGTATTTGGCGGGGCCGCCGCGCGCCCAGGTGTTGTGCTGGCGCCCGCTGAGCAGCGTCACGTCGCCGCCGGAGCGCAACAGGACGGCGCCGGCGGGGGGTTGGACGAGGGTGGCGGGCAGGTCGGCGGGCAGCGGCTGCTCGTCCGCCGTCCAGAAGGGGGCGTCGGCGGGCAGCGCGAGCGGCAGGAACGCCTTCATGGCCCAGTACGGCGAGGCCGGGCCGTTGTACTGCTCGGCGACGGCGGGCTGCGGGTAGCCGTAGCCGATGCTCAGCAGGCCGCCGGGCGAGGTCGTCGCCGAGCGGTCGCGCCACCAGCGCACGTGCCGCATGAGCAGGCCCTTGACCTCGCCGGCGGGCAGCGCGTCGGAGCCGGCGTAGGCGAGGGCGCCCCAGAACGACCCTTGTGCGAAGCGGTAGATGAGGCTGCGCCCGTACGGCACCGCCGAGCCGTCATCGGCGAACCAGTGCCGGAAGCCGCGGGCGAACTCCCCTGCCCGGTCGCGGAACCGGGCGGTGCGGGCGGCGTCCTCGACGCCGGCGAGGGCCGCGTAGATCAGGCCGTAGAAGTGCATGGCCCAGGGGATGTAGTAGTCGCGCTGCTCGGTGGGGCCGTCGCCGTACCAGCCGTCGGCGAGCGCGTACGTCTCCAGCCGGTCCAGCCGGGCGTGGCGGGCGGCGCGGTCGTGGGCGTAGCCGACCCGGTCCAGGCCGAGGGAGACCATGACCGGGAAGAAGTTCCAGTTGTTGTCCGGGGTGCGGGCCTCGATGAAGCGGGTGAGCCAGGCGCCGGCGCGGTCCTTCTCGGCGCTGCCGAGCGGGTCCCACAGCTTGTCGGGGGCGAGCGCGAGGGCGAAGCCGAGGGCGGCGGACTCGACCGTGCGCTGGTCGATGCCCTCGGGGGCGCCCCAGTATTCGGGGTGGCCGGGGTCGGTGCCGGCGGCCAGGCCGCGGGCCCACACGTCCCAGTGCGCGAAGTCGCCGCCGCCGGCCGCGAGCGGTGCCAGGCCCCACAGCGGGCGGGCGTAGCCCTCCAGGTCGGCGGCGGTGTCGTCGTGGTGCGCGATGTTGACGCCGAGCCGGATGCGGGCGCCGCCGGGGCTCGCGTACGGCGGCAGGGCGTCCGCCAGTTCCGTCGCGTACGCCCGCATCTCGTCGCGTGCCGACTGCTCGCTCGTGCCGCCGCTCATGACCGTGTGGCCCTCCGTCGAAGTTTGCGACAACTTTCGCAACTGCTGAGCCGCACGTCAACGCCCTGGCCCTGCTACGGCCTGACCTGGAGGAGGGCGTGGGTGCCGCTGCTGCGCCAGGCGGTGCGGGTGGCGCCGGGGCCGGCGGCGACGTCGGACTTCGGCGGTCTCCGCCGGCAGCCGGTCCAGCGCGTGCTGCTGCGCGGGCGGGTTGTGCGGGACGTGACGGTTGTGCGGTCGTGCGGGTGGGGCCGGCCGGTAGATTGCCGGCCATGACCGCACCCGAGGCCGAGGCCGAGCCCGCCCCGGAGCACGAACCCGTGCCCGTGCCCTGGCCGCCCGCGCCGATCAGGACCGAGCGCCTGGTGCTGCGTGAGTCCGAGGCGCGGGACCGTGCCGCCTGCATCGAGCTGTCGGCCTCGCCGGAGGCGGGCACGTACGTCGGCGGAGCCCGGCCGCGCGAGGAGCTGGAACGCACGGTGCCGGAGGTGCCGGGGCGGCGCCCCGGGTTCTTCGTGGTGGAGCTCGACGGCACGATGATCGGCTACATCCAGCTCCTCGACCGGCGCGACCCCGAGCGCCCGGGCCATGTCCGCCCCGAGGGCGGCGAGGCCGAGCTGGGCTACATGTTCCTGCCGCACGCCTGGGGCCACGGCTATGCGACGGAGGCGTGCGCGGCGGCTCTCGACTGGTTCGCCACCGTGCTCCCGGGCGAGCCGGTCGTCCTCACCACGCAGACCGCCAACACCCGCTCCCTGCGGCTCGCCGCACGGCTCGGCTTCACGGAGGTGGCACGGTTCGAGGAGTGGGCCGCGGAACAATGGTTCGGCGTCCGCCCCGCGCGTATCTCCACCGACTGAGCCGGCCCGCCGGGTGAGCCTGCCGGGGCTGAGGCGGCCCGGCGGGGAGGCGCGGGGGCCGATGCGCGCGGGCCCGTTGCTCTTGTTGCGGTTCGCGCGCTAGGAAGGGCATGTGCAGCTCCTCCTCACTTCCGCGGGCATCAAGAACGCGAGCATCCGCGATGCGCTGGTCGCCCTGCTGGGCAAGCCGATCTCCGAGGCGAACGCCCTGTGCATCCCCACCGCGGCCCACCCGATGCCCGGCGGCCCGGCGATGGCCTGGCGCGTGATCAACGGCCTGGCCGGCACACCCCTGTGCGAGCTGGGCTGGAAGAGCCTCGGCGTGCTGGAACTCACCGCGCTGCCGAGCATCGGCGCGGAGTCGTGGGTGCCGGCGGTCCGGGAGGCCGACGCCCTGCTGGTGGCGGGCGGCGACCCCCTCTACCTCGCCCACTGGATGCGCGAGTCGGGCCTCGCGGACCTCTTCCCGTCCCTCCCGGACACCGTCTACGTCGGCGTGAGCGCCGGCAGCATGGTGATGGCCCCCCGCATCGGCGCGGACTTCGTCGGCTGGCGGCCCCCGACCGGCGGTGACACCACCCTCGGCGTGGTCGACTTCGCCCTCTTCCCGCACCTCGACCACCCGAGCCTGCCCGAGAACACCTTTTCCCACGCGGTGAAATGGGCCGCGACGCTGCCGTTGACGTCCTACGCGATCGACGACGAGACGGCGATCACTGTCTCCGCCGGCACGATGGACGTCGTCTCCGAGGGCCACTGGAAGCGCCTGCCGGAGTGACGGCCGGTCCAGCATGCGAAGGTGTCGCCATGCTGATCGTGATGGCGGGGCTGCCCGGCACGGGCAAAAGCGCGGTCGCCGAGGCACTGGGGCGCGAACTGGGCGCCCCGGTCGTCTCCGTCGACCCGATCGAGGCGGCCCTGTGGCGCGCGGGAGTCACCCGCGACCAGCCCACCGGCCTCGCGGCGTACCTCGTGGCCGAGACGGTGGCCGAGGGCGTGCTCGCCCTCGGCCAGACGGTGATCGTCGACGCGGTCAACGCGGTGGAGCCGGCCCGGAGCCAGTGGCGTTCGCTGGCGAAACGCCACGACGTATGGCCGACGTTCATCGAGACGGTGTGCTCCGACCCGGCCCTGCACCGCCGCCGCCTGGAGGGCCGCTCCCGCGACATCGAGGGCTTCCCGGAACCGACCTGGGAGGCGGTCGAACGCCTCCGTGCGGAGTTCGCCCCGTGGACCGATGTGCGCCTGGTGCTGGACACGGCGATCGACCTGCCGACCAACACCGCAAGGGCCCTGGGATTCCTGATCGCCTGACCCTGCCCGCGCCCGGAACCAGGTCAGTCGCCGAGGACCCGCGACGGTGACCTCCCCGACGACCTCGCCCCCGGCGAGCACCACCCCCGGCCACACCGACCCCGTCCGATGAGCCGGGCCAGCCTACGCGACCGGCCGGCGACGCGCGGTCCGCTGCCGGGCAGTGCGAAGCGCGGCCGGGACCGCACAGGTCCCGACCGCGGTGCCGAGCGTCGCGGTGGGCGCTACGCTCCCGGGAACTCACCGTGGGCGACGCCGTGCACGAAGGCCGTCCATGCCTCCGCGCCGAACACGAGGGCCGGTCCCGCCGGGTCCTTGCTGTCGCGGGCGGCGACCCGTTCGCCGGATATCGCGACCTCCACGCATTCGCCTTGGCCATTGCTGTAGCTCGACTTGAACCACAGCCGGTCGGCCGGAACGTCGCTACTCACTGTCTCCACTCCTTTGCCGCGTCGGCGATGAATTTCCTGCTCGCCGTCTCGTTCAGCGATGCGCTCTTGATGTTGTTGAACGCCAACTCGTACCGCTCCACCTCGTGGGGCTTGTCGAGGTAGAGGGCTCCGGCGAAGCCTTCGATGTAGATGGTGGTCGGCTCGTTGGGCATGCCCGCGCCGTTGGTCGGAAACTCCAGCATGACGAACGGCCCGGACATCACGCCGTAGTGCATGCCGCGTGCGAACGGCATCACGCGGACGGCGAGGTTGGGCAGCTCGCCCACGTCGAGGAGGTGGGCGAGCTGGTCGGCCATGATCTTCTCGCTGCCGATCGGGCGCCGGATCACCGCCTCGTTCAGCACCACGCCGATCCCCGGGGGATCGGTCACCCGGGTGAGCAGCGCCTGGCGCTCGATGCGGAGCTGCACCCGGCGTTCGATCTCCTGGTCGCTGACGGTGGGGTTGTCCGTGCGGATCACCGTTCTGGCGTAGTCGTCGGTCTGCAGCAGGCCCGGCACCAACTCCGCCTGGTAGATCGAGAGGGCGGTCGCCGCCTCCTCCAAGCTGATGTACACGTCGAACCAGTTGGGGATGACGTCGCCGTAGCTGTGCCACCACCCCTTGGCCTTGGTCTCCTTGGCCAGGGCCATGAGCGCGCTCGTCAGGTCGGCGCCCGCTCCGTAGACGCGGCACATCGTCTCGACGTCGTGGCTGCGGAGCGACGTCTGGCCCGTCTCGATCCGCCACAGCTTCGCCTCTGACCATTCCAACGCCTCAGCCGCCGCCTTCACCGTCAGCCGTGCCTTGTTGCGCAACTCGCGCAAGTGGCGCCCGAGCTGACGCCTGGGCACTGTCGACCCACTCGCTCCGTCGGCCATTTGTCCCTCCCTCAGTTTGACGGTACGTGATCTCTCGTTATGCAAGCATCTGGCTACTTGCTTCGCAATAAAGCTCACTCTCGGGGGTGAATGCAAAATGAAGCCTTGCATATTTCAAGGCCCCGGTGCTTGGCTCGGTTCCAGGCCGGGGCGGCGGCGCAAGCGGCCCGCATTCCCCGCCGCCCGCCCACCACCCCCCCCGTGACCTGGAAGTGATTCCGCATGCACCCGACCAGCGCCCCGAGCGCCCCGAGCGCGCCGCGCGGCGACCGCATCGCCGCAGCCGCCTACCTCCGCCGGCTTCCCGGCATGGACACGGACGCCGTTCTCCTGACGCTGACGGCGTTAGTCGCGTTCACCGAACGGCAGGGCCTCGCGCTTGCCGCAGTGCACTACGAGCCCCGGCCCAGCGAGCGCCTGGCCACCTGGGCAGAGCTCATCGTGGGCTGCCGTTCCGAGGGGGTCGCCAACGTCGTCGTGCCGAGCCCGGACCACTTCCATCATGACGCCGAGATCGCGGCCTTCATGCGCGATGAGCTGGCGCAGAAGATCCAGGGTGCCGTGTGGTACGCCGGCGGGTCCGCGGACACGACGGCTCGGGCGGGCCGGCGTGCGGACTGAGCCGGGGACGCGGAAGTGCGGCGTCCGCGTCACGCTGGCGGCGGTGCCCGCCGCGCCCGGGCTGGCGCGGTCCTTCGTGCGCCACACGCTGCGGGCCTGGCGCCTCGGCCGGCTCGTCGACGACGCCGAGCTCGTCGCGAGTGAGCTGGTCACCAACGCCGTCAAGGCATCCACGACGCCCGCGCCCGCGGACCTCCGCGGTACGCCGCTGGTGATGGTCGAACTCCGGGCGGACGGGGACGTCCTGCGTATCGCCGTCAAGGACTCCGACCGGGGCCGGCCCGCGCTCCAGGAGGCTGCCGACGACGCCGAAGGGGGCCGCGGGCTCTTCCTGGTGCAGGCCCTCAGCGCGCGGTGGGACGTCAGCCCGGCGCCGGACGGCAAAGTGACCTGGGCCGAACTGCACCTCGGCTGAGCCGCGCCCGCAACCGCCGGGCCGGACGCGCGGGCGGCGCGGGGCAAGGCGCGAGAAGGGGCGGGGTGCAGGGCCTACGCTGAGGGGGGTGGCGGGCGCCGCTCGCCGACAACGGAAACGCTGAAGGGGAGCCCTCCCGATGTCCGCAAGTCCTTTCGTACTGCCGCCCGTGCGCCTGCTGCCCGCGAGCGAGCTGGCCCGGATCGCGCTGGACGTGCCCCTGCTGGAGCGGGCCGTGCGGCTCGCGCGGTGGGCGGGGCCGGAGCGGGCGGTGGACGCGATGGGGGAGCTGCTCGACGACGAACTGGCCGCGGCTGCCGCGGAGCTGGGGCTCACGGGCAAAGAGGGCAAAGAAGGCGACGAGGGGGAGGAGCGGGACGGGCTCGGGGAGGCCGCGCAGGCGTGGGCGGTCGCCGTGGACGCCGGGCTGCTCGACCTGGAGATCGAGGAGGAGGCCGAGGAGTCCACCCCGCAGGGTGAGGCGGCCGGGCGGGCGGTGCCGGGTGCGGCGCTCGCCGCGGTCGCCGCCGGTGAGCCGCAGGACGTCCTGGACGCCTGGCTCGCCGCCGCCGAGGCCGCGCTCGCCGAGGCCGCCTCCCCCGACCTGGAGCCGCCCCACGACGCCGACGGCGAACTGGGCGCCGAGGACCAGGACTGGGACCCCGAGGAGGAGGCCGCCTTCCTCGACACCGCCCTGGCCAACCTCTACACCCTCATGGCCCTCGACGACGGCACGGAGACCTCCCACGGCGCCGTCCCGCTGCCGGTGCTCGCCGCCTCCCTCGTCGTCCCCGACGAGATGGAGCAGCCCAGCGACGCCGTGCTGGAGGAGGTCACCGACGTCATGATGCGGCTGGACGAGCACTTCCGGCTGCTCGACCCGACCGGCCTGCTCGCCTACCAGCCCCTGGACGACGCGCTCATCGAGGACGACGAGGAAGCCGCGCTCCCCGAGCCCGGCGAGGAGCTGGACCCGCAGGAGATCTCCCGCTACGGCCTGGTCCGGCTCACCCCGCTCGGCGTCTACGGCATGCGCCAACTCCTCATGGACGCCGGCGCGTCCGCCCCCGTGGTCGGCGAACTCGCCGAAGCCTCGGGCGCGGAGCTGCTGTCGGCCCTCGCCGGCTACCCGGACCACGTCGCCCGCACCGAAGCAGAGTCCTGGCTCGCGGACCGCAAACCGGCCGACGCCGCACGGGAGTTGCTGGCCGCCGCGCGCGGCGACGACGCCACCGCGCCGTCCCGCCGGCTCATCTGCCAGCAGACCCTCACCCTGCTCGGCGACGAGGCCGAGCCCGCGCTGCGCGAGGTCCTGGACGACCGCCGGCTCGGCGGCCTCGCCCGGGTGTGGCTCACCGAAATCGGCGCCGCCGACGTGCCCGCGCCCGACCCCGACATGGTCTTCTGGCTCACCGTCGACACGCTCGCCGCCCAACTCGCCGCCGGCGACGACCCTGAGCTGCTGTCGGAGCTGGTCGCCGACCTCGTCGCCCGGCACGACGGCTTCTTCGACGCCGCCTGGCGCGTCGACCACCCGGCCACCGCCGACGTCCTGGAGGCCATGGGCCGCCTGCACCCGGACCGCAAGGCCGCCAAGGACGCCCGCAAGGCCGCCTTCAAGGCCCGCTCCCGCGACGGTTCCTGAGCCCGGACGACGGGCCTGCACGACGAGCCCGGACGACGGGCCCGTAGGACCAGCCCGTACGACCGGGCCGTGGACGGAGACGGTACGGGGCCGCGTGCGCGCGAACGGCGCGGCCCCCGCCCGCCCCGCGCCCCCTCCCGTACGCCTCACGTTCACGGCGATGTGGCCCCCGGCGGCGAACCTGGCAGCCGCACGCACCGCGTGCGTACGCCCGCGCCCGCCGCAAGGGGAGCCATCGTGCCGCTCAGCCGCAGAGACGCCGTGCCCCTGCTCACCGCGCCCGCCGGCGCCCCGGACCGCGCCCTCCCGCGCACCGGCCGGCCACGCGGCAGCACACCGTGGGGCACCTGGCTGACCTGCGACGAGACCGGGTCCGGCCACGTCGTCGAGGTCGAGCCGTACAACGGCCCCGGCGGCCCCGACGACCGGCGCCGCGTCCCGCTCAAGGCGCTGGGCCGCTGCGCACCCACCGCTGTCGCCGTCGACCCCCGGCGCGGCCACCTCTACCTCACCGAGGACGCCGCCGCCCCGGCCGGCCTGCTCTACCGCTGGACCCCGCCCCGGGGCTTCGCGCACGGCCCCGGCAAGCTCGCGCAACTCGGCGAGACCGACGGCCACCTCCAGGCGTTCCGCTGCTTCGACTCCGCCGGCCGCTTCGTGGCCGACCTCTCGCGCCCCGCCAGGACCGGCGTCCGCTACGGCGTGGACTGGATCGACGTCCCGGACCGTACGGCCGAAACGGCCCCGGTGCGCGCCCAGTTCACCGGCGACCAGGTCACCCGGGCGTGCGGCCTGGCGGACATGTGGTGGGCGGACGGCGGCGTGTACGTCGTCGTGTCGTCCGGCGCGGCGGGGGCGGGCCCGCGGCGGCGGGACGGATCGGTGTGGTTCTACGACCCCTCCCGCCGCACGCTGGCGCTCACGGCGCTGCCCGGCAGCCGCTGAGCGGCACCCCGCCGCGCCGGACGACCTCAGCCGTAACGTTTCTGCCCGCGCCTCAGCACCCGCTCAGTATCGAGCTGAGCTTCGACTTCTCCGCGCTGTCCACGCTCAGCCCGTAGTAGTGCTTGACCTGCACCCACGCCCGCGCGTACGTGCACTGGTACGACGCGCGCGGCAGCCACTCGGCCGGGTCGCGGTCGCCCTTGGAGCGGTTGGAGGACGCCGAGACGGCCAGCAGCTGCGGGCGCGTCACGTCGTTGGCGAACGCCTGCCGCTGCGCGGTGGTCCAGGACCAGGCGCCCGAGGCCCACGCCTCGGCCAGCGGCACGAGGTGGTCGATGTCGAAGCTCGACGCGGTCGTGGTCGTCGCGCCGTCGTAGACGCTGGTCCAGCTGCCCGAGGTGGCCTTGCAGGCGCTGTCGGTCGTCACCCCGCTGCCGTCCCGCTTCAGGACGTACTCGCGGGTGTCGCACGTGCCGGAGATGGTGATCCAGGTGGGGAACAGGTCGCGGTTGTACGTCGAGGCGTGGGTCTCGGCGGTCGCCGTCATGCCGGAGAGGTAACTGCGGGCGGTGGAGGCGGCGATGGGCGTCGGCAGGGCGGCGGACGCACTCCCGCCGCCGGCCAGCAGCGCGGTGGCGGCGAGCGCGGCGGTCCCCGCGGTGGCGGCTATTCGGTACGCGAGACGGTTTGCGGACATGGCTGAGCGCTCCCGTGGCTTGGGGGGTGGGGGATGTGCCCCACCAGGGTCCCGGCACGGGGTCTATGCGGGTAGATGCTCAGCGGTAAAATTTAGGTGACCATGACACCCCGGGCGGTGTCGCGCACCCGACGCGCACCCCAACTCCCGCCCGTGGGGCGCGAAACCGCCCCCGGGCGCAAAGCCGCGCCCGCCGCCGGGAAGGGCGACGGGCGCGGCCGGGGCGGGCGGTCAGAGCGCCGCGGCACCCGGCTTCACCAGGGAGCGGGCGGTACGGGCGTCGACGAACGTGCCCAGCGCGGTCATCTCCCACTCGCCCGAATACTGCTTGACGAACTTCGCCATCAGCACGCCGGTGCGGGCCTCGCCGCCGGTCAGGTCGAAGCGGACCAGCTCCTCGCCGGACGAGGCGTCGAGCAGCCGGCAGTACGCCTTGGCGACCTTGTTGAACTTCTGGCCCGAGTAGGAGTTGACGGTGAAGACCAGCCCGGTGGCCTCCGGCGGCAGGCCGCCGAGGTGGACGGTGATCGACTCGTCGTCGCCCGAGCCATGGCCGGTCAGGTTGTCGCCGGAGTGCTGGATCGCGCCGTTCAGGATGGTCAGCCGGCCGAAGTAGCAGGTCTCCAGGTGGTTGCGCTGCGGGCCGTAGACGATGACCGACGCGTCGAGGTCGATGTCCCGGCCGCCGAACGCCGGCTCCCAGCCGAGGCCCATCCGCACCGACGACAGCAGCGGCTTGCCCGCCTTGACCAGCGAGACCGTCTCGTTCTTGCGCAGATTCACCCGGCCCTTGTCGAGGTTGATCCGGCCGGGCGCGGCGGGCGGGGCCGCCGGCGGCGCGGGCGGGGAGCTGGGCGGCGGGGGCGGCAGATGGGTGGCCGCGGGGCCGGCCGGCGGCGCGACCTGCGGCGGGGCGGGCGGCTGCGCCGGGGCCGCCGGCGGCTGGGCAGCGGCGGCGGGGGCGGGCGACTCCTCGACCGTCACGCCGAAGTCGGTGGCGATGCCCGCCAGGCCGTCGGCGTACCCCTGCCCGACCGCGCGGACCTTCCAGGCGCCGCCCCTGCGGTAGACCTCGACGACCACCAGCGCGGTCTCCGGGCCGAGCCCGGTGGGGGCGAAGGTGGCGATCACCGCGCCGTCGTCGGCGCCGCGCACCGTCGCCGTCGGGGTCGTGCCGGCGAAGGGGCCGCCGCTGTCCAGGCTCGCCGTCACGACGATCTTCTCGATGCCGGCCGGCACCGCCGCGGTGTCCACGGTGATCGAGTCGGGGCCGGCGCCGCCGCCGGCGCGGTGGGTCACCCCCGGGCCGCCCTGCGGCTGGTTGTAGAAGACGAAGTCCTCGTCGGAGCGCACCTTGCCGTCGGCGGTCAGCAGCAGGCCCGAGACGTCGAGCCGCACCGGCGCGGCGACCTCGACGGTCACGCGGGGAACGGACAACGGCACATTCGAGCCGGGGGTCATTGCGGTCATGCCCGGGTAACGACCGACTCCGCTTTGCGGTTCCATTACCCGGGGCCATCCGGAGCACCCGCCGCGTCCGGCCCGGACCCCTCGGCTCCGCCTATGCGGCGGGGCCGGTGCGCAGGAGCCGGGCGAGCCAGGCGGTGCGGGTGCGGCGGGCTGCGGCCGAGATGCGCGCCTGCGGGTACAGGGCGTCGAATCCGTGGAAGCCGCCTGCCCAGACGTGGAGTTCGGCCTGGCCACCGGCCGCCCAGATGCGGGTGGCGTAGTCGGTGTCCTCGTCGCGGAAGACTTCGGCGGATCCGGTGTCGATGTAGGTGGTCGGCAGGCCCGCGAGGTCGTCGGCGAGGGCGGGTGAGACATATGCGGGTACCTCGTCGTCGGTGCGGTCGCCGAGGAGGCAGCGCCATCCGAACCCGTTCATCTCGTGGGTCCAGACGCCGGGCCCGTTCGCGTACTGGAGGCTGGAGGTGGTGGCGTTGCGGTGGTCGAGCATGGGGCCGATCAGGACCTGGGCGGCGATCGCCGGGGTGCCGAGGTCGCGGGCCAGCAAGGTGACGCCGGCGGCGAGGCCGCCGCCCGCGCTGGCGCCTGCGACGATGATCCGGTCGGGGTCGATGCCCAGTTCGGCGGCGTGGCCGGCGATCCAGAGCAGCCCCTGGTAGCAGTCGTCGACCGGGACGGTGCCGGTGAACTCGGGTGCGAGCCGGTAGTCGACGCAGACCACGACGGCGCCGAACTCGTCGAGCCACTCCAGCGGGATGTCGATCTGCGAGAAGCGGTCGCCCATGACCATCCCGCCGCCGTGCATCCAGTAGACGCAGGGTGCGGCGGCGGTGCGCTCGCTGTGCGCGGGGCTGAAGACGGACAAGGGGATCGGGGTGCCGTCCGGACTCGCAACGGTGACCTCGCGCCGGTCGACGGCGCGGCCTTCGAGGAGGGGTTCGACGGGCATCGAGGAGAAGGGGCGTATCTGCGCCAGCACTTCCGGGCCGAGCTGCGACATCAGCGGCATGTCGGCCAGGAGTTCACGCAGTTCCGGGTCGAGGCAGGGACGTGCGGTGGTGGTCATGGTCGTTTCCTCTCGTGGGTGGTGTCCGGCCGGTCAGAGGGCGGATCTGCCGCGGACCGGGACGTGGTCGGTGTACTCGGAGTCCTTGGCGAGCAGGGGGGCGATCTGCGCCACGATGGACTGGGCGGCCTCGCCGGCGAAGACGCGGTGGTGGTCCTCCTCGCTGGTCCAACCCTCGGTGACGTGGACGACGTCGGAGTCGGACGCGGAGCGGGAGACGAGATAGACCAGGCAGTGCTCGCTCGCGCCGGGGCTGCCCTCGTCCAGTCCGGTCAGCAGCAGGTCGACGAGCTGGTCGCCCCTACCGGGCCTGGCGGTCAGGGTGGCGCCGAAGCCGTAGCCGGCAATCATGGAATCACTCTCTTCCTCTTCGGTGATGGAGTGCGGTGATTCCATTCAAGCGCCTTGACCTGCGGAAACGTTAGACCGATAGTCGCTTGTGCTTGCATGATCCTCGCGATTTCGGGGACTGCGGTGCGCAGTGGTGCTGCAATGGGCGCATGTACCTCGAAGAGCTCCGTACTCTGCTGGCCCGCCATGCGCGGCCCGACTGGACCACCGCCGTCGAGGGCGTCCTCGTCTCGAAGGTCGACCGCCCTGATCCGCCGGCGCCTTCGATGTCCGGCACGCTCCTGGCGGTCATCGCGCAGGGCGCCAAGCGCCTCGCCCTGGGGGACAGGGTGTTCGAGTACGGGCCCGGGCAGTACCTGGTCGCGTCCGTCGATCTGCCGGTCACCGGGCAGTTCACCCAGGCCGGCCCCGAGCAGCCGGCGCTGGGGTTCGGCCTCGTCCTGGAACCGTCCGCCGTTGCCGAGCTGCTGCTTGCCGCCGGGCCCGGAGACGCTCCCAGAAGCGGCGGCGGCGCGCCGTCGGGGATCGCCGTCAGTGACGCTCCGGACGCGCTGCTGGACGCGGTGGTCCGGCTGCTGCGCCTGCTCGACGAGCCCCGCGACCGGTCCGTACTGGCCCCGCTGGTCAAACGGGAGATCCTGTGGCGCCTGATCACCGGCGAGCAGGGGGCGACGGTTCGCCAGCTCGGCCTGGCCGACAGCAGCCTCAGCCACATCTCGCGGGCCGTGCGGTGGATCCGCGAGCACTACGCGCAGCCCTTCCGGGTCGAGGACGTGGCGCGGCAGTCCGGTATGGGCGTCTCCGCCTTCTACCGCAACTTCCAGGCGGTGACCGCGATGAGCCCCATCCAGTTCCAGAAGCAGATCCGGCTCCAGGAGGCCCGGCTGCTGCTCGCCACCCACCCCGGAGACGTCACTGGAGTCGGCCACCGCGTCGGCTACGACAGCCCGTCGCAGTTCAGCCGGGAGTACCGCCGCCAGTTCGGCGCGCCCCCCAGCCAGGACGCCGCCCGCCTGCGTCAGGCCGTGCGCGCGCCCGCGGGTGTCCTGCTCTGAGCCGGTGAGGCGTTGCCGCGTCAGTACGGCCAGATCGGCGGCTCCGTGCAGAACGCCCCGCCCAGGTTCGCGTGCGCCGGGTTCGCCGGGTCCAACTCGCCCTGCTCGGCGATGAGCCGCGCGGCGAAGACCTCGGAGTCGTCCTGCGGCTGGTAGCCGAGCGCACGCGCCGGGCCGAGGTCCCACCACAGCCGGGTGTTGGCGGAGCTGCCGTAGACGACGGTGTGCCCGGACACCTCCGCGGTGAGCGCGGCGTGGAAGAGCCGGGCGCCGTCGGCCGGGCTCATCCACACCGAGAGCATCCGCACCGTGCTGGGCTCGGGGAAGCACGAGCCGATGCGCACCGACACGGTGTCGATGCCGTGCCGGTCGGCGTAGAGCTGCGCCAGGTCCTCGCCGAAGCACTTGGACAGCCCGTAGTAGGTGTCGGGGCGGCGCGGGGTGTCGATCGGGATGAGCGGGTCGTCGCCCTGCGGGCGCGGGGTGAAGCCGACCGCGTGGTTGCTGGAGGCGAAGACGATCCGCCGGACGCCCTCCTCGCGCGCGGCCTCGTAGAGGTTGTACGTGCCCTCGATGTTGGCCTTGAGGATCTTGTCGAAGCCGGCCTCCAGGGAGATCCCGGCCAGGTGCACGATCGCGTCCACCCCGCGGACGGCGGCCCGCAGCGCGTCGCGGTCGGCCAGGTCGGCGGTGATCGCGCCGGGCTCGCCCTCGATCGGCAGCATGTCCAGCAGCCGCAGCCGGTAGCCGTAGGACGGCAGCAGGCCGCGCATCAGGGTGCCGAGGCCGCCGGCGGCGCCGGTGAGCAGAATGGTGCGGGGGGTCGGCATGGGGATCTCCTCGGTCGGACCGGCCGGGCGGGGCGCCGGACGGCGCCGCGGGGAGTATATCCATGGCCGTGATTCATGTATATGGACGCCATGGCCGGGCGGATCACCGCTCTGACCTGTGCTCGTCCGCTTGACCCGCGCACGGATACTCGCCTAGCGTGGCAGCGTTCATGAATATGGACATCGATCATATGAGCGCACACCTATACCGCGTAGGAACGCACACACCCGGACCTCAGGGGGAGACCCGATGACCGCACCCTCACTCGCCGAGCGTCTCGACGGCCTGCTGTTCTTCCCCGTGACCGCCTTCGGCCCCGACGGCGCCCTGGACCTCGACGCCTTCCGGGCGCATGTGCGCGCAGGGGTGGACGCCGGTGCGGCGGCCGTCTTCGCCTGCTGCGGCACCGGGGAGTTCCACGCCCTGTCGCCCGCCGAGTTCGGCGCGTGCGTGGCCGCCGCGGTCGAGGCCGCCGCCGGGCGGGTGCCGGTCGTCGCGGGCGCCGGATACGGCACCGCGCTCGCCGCCGAATACGCCGCCATCGCCCAACGCGCGGGCGCCGACGGCCTGCTGGCGATGCCGCCGTATCTGGTCGTGGCCGACCAGGAGGGCCTGCTGCGGCACTACACCGCGCTCGCCGCCGCCACCGACCTCGACGTCATCGTCTACCAGCGCGACAACGCCGTCTTCACCCCGGCCACCGTCGTCGAACTCGCCAAGGTGCCCAACATCATCGGCCTGAAGGACGGTTACGGCGACCTCGACCTGATGCAGCGCATCATCAGTGCGGTACGCACCGACCTGCCCGGCGCCGGCTTCCTCTACTTCAACGGCCTGCCCACCGCCGAACTGACCGGCTTGGCCTACCGCGGCCTGGGCGTCACGCTCTACTCCTCGGCGGTCTTCGCCTTCTCCCCGGAGATCGCCCTCGCCTTCCACCGGGCCCTCACCACCGGCGACGACGCCACCGTCGGCAAGCTCATCGACGGCTTCTACCGCCCGCTGGTCAACCTCCGCAGCCAGGGCCGCGGTTACGCGGTCTCGCTGGTCAAGGCGGGCGTGCGGCTGCGCGGCCAGGACGTCGGCGAGGTGCGCCCGCCGCTGAGCGAACCGGCCCCCGCACACGTCAAGGAGCTCGCCGAACTCATCGAGCGCGGCCTGGCGTTGCTCGGTGAGCGCTGAGATGGCGGCCCCCGCGCAGGGCGTCCGCGGGACCGGTCTGCGGGCCGGCGCCTTCGTCTACCCCTGGGACGTCGTCGGCGACCCCGCCGCGGCCGAGCGCATCGCCGGCCTCGGTGTCGCCCAGGTCACCCTCGCCGCCGCCTACCACTCCACCCGGGCGCTCACCCCGCGCCACCCGCGGCACCGCGTCGTCACCGCCGAGCACGCCGCCGTGCTCTACCCGCCGGACGAACGCCGCTGGAAGGACCGGGAGCTGCGGCCGTACGCGGCCGGCGCCTGGGCGCCCGGCGACGCATGGGGGAGCGCCGCCGAGGCGCTGCGCGCGGCCGGCCTGGAGGTCCACAGCTGGGTCGTGCTCGCGCACAACTCCCGTATGGGCGCCGAGCATCCGGACACCTCCGTGATCAACGCCCACGGCGACCGCTACCCGTGGGCGCCCTGCGTCGCCCGGCCCGCCGTACGCGACTACCTCCTCGACCTCGCCGCCGAGGCGGCCGTACGCCCCGGGGCCGCCGGCACGGAACTGGAGTCGCTGGGCTGGTACGGTCTCGCGCACCTGCACGCCCACGACAAGACCGGCGGCGTCCCGCTCGGCGACGCGGCGCAGTACCTGATGTCGCTGTGCTTCTGCCCCTCCTGCCGGGAGGGTTACGCCGGGCTCGGCGCCGATCCGGACGAACTGGCCGCGGCGGTACGGGCGTCGCTCGCCCCCGTGTGGTCCGGCGACAGGGGCGCGGACGCCGCGGGCCGGGACGGCATCGCCGCGCTGCTCGGCGAGCACTGGACGGCCCTGACCCTCGACTGGCGTACGCGGGTGGCCGGTTCGCTCCAGGAGCAGGCCGTCGCCGCGGTACGGGCCGCCGCCGCGCCCGGCTTCCAGGTGCTGATGCACGCCGACCCGGTGCCCTACCGCTGCGGCGCCAACGCCGGGGTGGACGCCGGGCGGATCCTCGCGCAGGCCGACGGCTTCGTGCTGCCCTGCCCCGGCGGGCCCGGCGGCGCCGCGGGCCGCGAGGCGGTGCTCGCGCCGGCCGCCGCGCATGCCCGGCCCGGCACGGTGCTCGCCGCGAACTTCACCGTCGTGGCCGGCATGGGCGGCAGCCCCGGTACCCTCGCCGCCGACGCCGCGCACGCCGCCGAGCTGGGCGCGACGCAACTGCGGCTCTACCACGCCGGGTTGGCCGGCGACGCCGATCTCGCGGCGGTCCGGGCGGTGCTGCGCGCGGGCTGAACCCGCAAGGCGGTGACGGCTCCCGGCCGGGACCGGGGCGCGGCGATCATGGGGGTACCGCCGCGCCCCGGAGCTTCACCCGACGGTGAGCGAGGAGGGCCGTGCACACCCAAGTCGCCACCGGGACGCGGGAGGTTGCCGTGCGACGCGGATTTATTTCCGGGAAGTTTCCCGCCGCCGTCGCGCGCAGGTCTCAGAAGTGGCCGCCGACCGTCGCCGACGAGCCCGACCCGTAGCCCGCGGTCGCGGTGTAGCTGTCGCCGTCGGTGCCGCCCTGCCCCTGGTCGTGCTGGAACTGCCCGGCGAAGGTGTACGTTCCGGGCGCGATCGTCTTGCCCGCCGGGAGCGTCCAGCGGTAGACGATGACGTCGCTCTGCACCGTCACCTGCACATGCGCCGCGTCCCCCACCGACGTCCACGAGCCGGTGTACGTCTCGCCGTTGACGCGGGCGATGCGCAGCTCCACGGTGAGCGAGGTCAGCGTCTGCCGGGTCGTCAGCACGACGTTGCTCTGCGTCCAGTAGTTGTCGCTGTCGGCGCCGATCACGCCGTTGGACTGCAGCGGGCCGCTGCTCTGCGGCGCCTGCCCGCCCCCGCCGGGCGTACCCGTGGGCTGCTGCGTGGAGCTGCCGGGCCCGCTCGGCGGCGGGGCCTGCAACGGCGGCGGCACCGTCGCCGTACGGCCCGAAGACGGGTGCGCGGAAGGGGACTTGCGGTGCGCGGGAGCGCTCCCGGACTGCCGCTCGGCCGGCTCGTGGTGGTCGGCGCTGGGGGAACCGCCGGACGCCGGCGGGGAGGACTGCGCGGAATCGGTGCCGTCCGACGTCACGACCGCCTTGACCGGCTGCCCGTCGCCGGTGACCGCGCCCACCGCGAGGCCGCCGATGCCGATCGCGCCGGCCACTGCCGCGGTCACCGCGGTCACCCGCATCCAGGGCGCCGCCGCCGGCCGGTCGTGGCCGCGCGCACCCGGCTCGCCCGCGCCCGTCCCGGCGCCGTCCGCGGCCATCGCGTGCTCGACCCGCGCGAGCATGCGTTCCCTGTCGGGCCGGTGGGCCTCGGCGGCGTTGCGCAGCCGCTCCGGCAGATCCGTCATCACATTCCCCGTCCCGTACGAGTACGAGCACGAGTCGCAGGACCCGCCGCACCCAGCAGTCGGTGTGCACCCGGGGCGATCCCGCCCGAAGTGCCCCCCGCCGCGCCGAGCGTGCCCTCCGGCTGTTCGGTGCGCGGCAGTCGTCCGGAGCCGGCCGGACCGTGCGCGGTCGGCGACTGCGGCCCCTGCACCGTACCGGCTTCGGCTGTCCACGGCTGCAGCAGCCTTTCCAACTCGGCCATGCCGCGCGAGGTCTGGCTCTTGACGGTGCCCACCGAGACACCCAGCGCCGCGGCCGTGTCACGCTCCGACAGGTCGAAGGCGTGCCGCAGCACCACGCACGCCCGCTTGCGGAACGGCAGCCGCTGCAACGCCTCCCGCAGGTCCAGCACGGCCGGCAGGTCGGGCCCGTCGGTGCGCTCGGGGCGCTGCGACCAGAACTGCGCGACCCGGCGCCGCTCGCGGACCGCGCTGCGGATGCGCGAGCGGGCCAGATTGGCCACGACGCCGCGGGCGTACGCCACCGGGTGCTCGGACTCCCGGACCCGGTCCCAGCGCCGCCACAGGGCCACCAGCGCGTCCGCCGCGAGGTCGTCCGCGGCGTCCGCCTCACCGGTCAACAGATGGGCCAGGCGGGCGAGTTCGGCGTAGTGCCGCTCGAAGAAAGCGTGGAACGCGGCGGCATCGTCGTCGACGGCTGTGCCCACGGTCACCTCTTCCTGCCCGGACCTCCCCGCCACGGCGCGGCGAGAGCGTAGCAGCGGGAAGAGGCTCTGGGCAGTGGTCGGGAATCACCGATTCCCGGGGGTAACCGCTGGTGGACGCGGTGTGACGGCGGCATGCCCGCGGCCTGTGCCACGGGCATGCCGGGGCCGTCCGGCGGGTGTTGCCGTGACGCGGCCCGGCGCGGCTCAGCCGCCGGTGCGCTCGCAGCGCTGGACGCGCGTCACCAGGTGCAGCTCGAACTCGCCCTGCGCGGTCTCCGGGCGGGACCTGAGGTAGGCCAGGATGCGCTCCAGTGCCGCCGCCCGCTCGTCCGGCGCCATGACCAGCAGGTGCGAGTGCGTCGCGGCGGTCGCCGTCAGCGTCTCGGCGGTGCGCCGCATGACGTGCGGGAAGTCCTCGCTCACCGCCGGGGAGAAGGCCGGGTGCGGCTCGATCGCGCGGCCCGGGCTGTTCTTCCAGCCCAGGAACGACACCTGGCTCGGCGAGATGTCGCCGAGGCCGGCGATCCAGCCCACCCGGTCGTCGTCGGCGTTGGACAGCGTCGCCAGCACCCCGCCGGGCCGCAGCACCCGGGCGATCTCCGGCAGCGCCCGCTGCTGGTCGAACCAGTGGATGGCCTGCCCGACGACCACCCCGTCCACGGACGCGTCCGGCAGCGGGATCTCCTCGGCGGTGCCGGCCAGCGCCGTGGCCTGCGGCAGCCCTTCGCGCAGCCGCTCCAGCATCCCCGGGTCCGGCTCCACCGACGTCACCCGGTGCCCGAGCGCCAGCGCCGCCCGGCTCAGCTTGCCCGTCCCCGCCGCCAGGTCCAGGACGTCCAGCGCCCCGCCGCCGCGCAGCGCCGCCACCGGGGCCAGCGCCCACGCCACCGCCTCCGGCGGATAGCCCGGGCGGTGCTCGTCGTACTCCGCGGCGACGGCCCCGAAGGACGAGGCGCGCCTGGCGAACAGCTCCAGATCCGGCTTCTTGTCCGGCCCGGCCACCGACCCGTCGCCCGGGTCGCTCTGCGCGCCGCTTTCCGACCTGCTCACGTCATCGCTCATACTCGCGACCCTACGGCCCGCCCCGGCCTGCCCGGCGGGCGGCGGGTGACCGACACCCGTACGAGCGGCGGCGGGCCCGTGCCCGGGGTCCGGCGGCGGCGTGCCGGAGCCGGCGGGCCCGTGCCTCAGAGCCGGCGGGTGGCCAGCAGCAGGCGGTCGCGGGCGTCGAAGAGCGCGTCCTTGATCATCTGCTCATGCGCCTCGGTCAGCCGGGCGACCGGCACCGAGCAGCTCACCGCGTCCCGCGCCGGCGTGCGGTAGGGGACGGCGATGCCGAAGCAGCGCAGGCCCAGGGTGTTCTCCTCGCGGTCCACGGCGAAGCCCTGCTCGCGGATGAGGGCCAGCTCCTCGATGAGCTTCTCGCGGTCGGTGTGGGTGTGCTCGGTGAGCGGTTCCAGCTTCTCCGGCAGCAGCCCGCGGACCTGCTCGTCGGTGTACGTCGCCAGCAGCGCCTTGCCGAGCGAGGTGGAGTGGGCGGGCAGCCGGCGGCCGACGCGGGTGAAGGGGCGCAGGTAGTGCTGGGACTGCCGGGTGGCGAGGTAGACGACGCTGGTGCCGTCCAGGCGGGCCAGGTGGATGGTCTCGCTGGTGTCGTCCGAGAGCCGGTCGAGGGTGGGCCGGGCGGCGGCCACGACCTCGTCGCCGTCGATGTAGGACGTGCCGACCAGCAGCGCCCGCACGCCGATGCCGTAGCGGGTGCCGGTCGCGTCGGTCTCGATCCAGCCGAGGTCCACCAGGGTGCGCAGCAGCATGTAGAGGCTGGACTTGGGGTAGCCGACGGACTCCTGGACCGAGGCGAGGCTGTGCATGCCGGGCCGGCCCGCGAAGAACTCCAGCAGCTCCACCGTGCGGACGGCGGACTTGACCTGGGAACCGGCTCCCTCGGCTGCGGCCATTGCGCTCGACCCCTCTTGTTCGCCCGGGAGCCGCGGACGTAGGCTCCTCGTACAGGTTCACATCTAAAGACGCCGTTCAGTATATAGAACAACGGCGCCGGGTAGTGCGGAAATGTGGAGGTTATTGCGGTGGCAGTACCAGTCTGGAGCGTGGACCCCCGTACCGGGAAGCAGCGCGAGCAGGTCGCCGTCGAGGCCACGGCGTACGACGTCGACCACGCCGTACGCGCCGCCGCCGCCGCGATCCCCGCCCTCGCCGACCGCAGCGTACGCTCCCGGCTGCTGCGGGCCGCCGCCGGGGCGCTGGAGGGCGCCGCCGAGCAGGTGATCGCCGCGGCCGACGCCGAGACCGCCCTCGGGGTGCCCCGGCTCACCGGCGAACTGGCCCGTACCGCCTTCCAGTTGCGGGCCTTCGCCGATGTCGTGGACGAGGGCGGGTATCTCGACGTGATCATCGACCACCCCGACCCGGACGCCAAGCCGATCCCGCGGCCCGACCTGCGGCGGATGAAGATCCCGCTCGGCGTCGTCGCCGTATACGCCGCGAGCAACTTCCCGCTGGCCTTCTCCGTGCCCGGCGGCGACACCGCGAGCGCGCTCGCCGCGGGCTGCCCCGTCGTCGTCAAGGCGCACCCCGACCACCCGGCGACATCCGCGCTGTGCGCCGAGCTGCTGCGGCAGGCGGCCGGCTCCGTCGGGCTGCCCGCCGACACCGTCGTGCTCGTGCACGGCTTCGACGCCGGCGTGGAGCTGGTCCGGCACCCGCTGGTCGCCGCCGCGGGCTTCACCGGGTCCGTGCCCGGCGGACGGGCGCTCTTCGACGCCGCAGCCGCCCGCCCCCGGCCCATCCCCTTCCACGGCGAGCTGGGCAGCCTCAACCCCGTCGTCGTCACCGAGGAGGCCGCCGCCGAGCGCGCCGAGCAGATCGGCACGGGCCTGGCCGCGTCGTTCACGATGGGCGTCGGGCAGTTCTGCACCAAGCCGGGCCTGGTCCTCGCCCCCGCCGGCGAGGCCGGCGACCGGCTGCTGGCCGCGCTCACCGGCGCCGCAGAGCAGGCCGCGCCCGGCGTGCTGCTGGACTCCCGGATGCGCAGCAACTTCCTGGCCGGCGCCGCCGCCCGCACCGCCCTGCCCGCCGTCGCCGCGCCGGTCACCGCCGCGCAGGAGGGCGAACTGGCCGTACGCCCCGGGTTCGTGACCGTCGCCGCCGCCGAACTCGCCGAGCCCGGCGCGTACGACCTGCTGCTGGAGGAGTGCTTCGGGCCGCTCACCGTGGTCGTACGCTACGGATCCGCCGACGAGCTGGGCGCCGTGCTGGACCGGCTGCCGGGCAACCTCACGGCGACCGCGCACCTCGGCACGGCGGAGGCCGCGCAGCCCGGCGGGGCCGCGGCCGAGCTGCTGGGGCGGCTCACCGCGCTCGCCGGGCGCGTCCTGGTCGACGGCTGGCCCACCGGCGTCGCCGTGACCGCCGCCCAGCACCACGGCGGGCCCTACCCCGCCACGACCTCGACCTCCACCTCGGTGGGCGCCACCGCGATCGAGCGCTGGCTGCGCCCGGTGGCCTACCAGGACACCCCGCCGGCCCTGCTGCCGCCCGAGCTCCAGGACGCCAACCCGCTCGGCATCCCCCGGCGCGTGGACGGCAAGCGCGCCTGAGCCCCGGCCCGCCGCGCCGGGGGTGTCAGTAGTCGTTGCCCTCCGCCGAGGAGGCGATGGTGACGACGCCGGGGACTTCGGCGAGGTCGGTCACCAGGAGCGGGATGTCGCCCGTGCCCTCGATCGACAGCTGGACCTCCGCGGCGCCCGCGCCCGGCCGCTCGTCGCCCGAGTCGGACCAGGGCGCGCGGTCCACCCGGACGTCTATGACCCGGAAGCCGGCCTGCGTGCAGCGTTCGAGGATACGGGCCAGCACGCCGGCCCCGACCCGGTAGGAGATCCGCAGGTCGGTCTGCCCGAGCCCGGCGATCGCCGGCACCCGCGCGGTCAGCAGCGGGAAGATCCGCACCACCAGGAAGTGCCCCGCGGTCGCGGCGAGCGCGAGCAGCACCAGGCCGCCGCCGCACGCCATGCCGATCGCCGCCGTGAGCCAGATCGTCGCCGCGGTCGTCAACCCCCGCACCGCGTCCCGCCGTACGAAGATCAGCCCGCCGCCGATGAAGCCGATCCCGCTCACCACCTGCGCCGCCACCCGCGACGGGTCCAGCACGACCCCGTCGTGCCCCAGCACGGTCCCGAAGCCGTGCTGCGACACCTCCATGAACAGCGCCGCCCCGACCCCGACCAGCGTGTGCGTACGCAGCCCGGCGCTCTTCTGCTGGACCGCCCGCTCCAGCCCGATCAGCGTCGAGAGCACCAGCGCCAGCCCCAGCTCGGCCAGTTGCCGCAACCCCTGGCCGGCCCCCGGGTCCCACAGGACAGAAGCCACCGGTTGGAACGTGTGCATCCGCCCACGTTACTCCCGCGGACTTCGTTCGCCGCGCAGCGCGAAGGCCGCCGCCAGGCCGGTCAGGGTGACCGATGCGGCGGCGATGAGGAGGCTTTCGTGCATGCCGGGGAGGAAGCCGGGGCGGGCGACGAGGGTGCCGAAGAGGGCGACGCTCAGGGCGCCGGAGACCTGGCGGGCGGCGTTGAGGACGCCCGCGGCGAGGCCGGCGCGGGTGGCGGGGACGGCGCTCATCGCCGAGGCGGTCAGCGCCGGGACGGCGAGGGCGCCACCGAGGCCGAGCGGGATCATCGGCAGGGCCACCAGCAGCAGCGGAGTGTGCCGGCCCACCGGGAGCAGCGCCAACAGGCCCGCCGCCATGACCAGTTGGCCGGTGACCATGGGCGCGCGCGGGCCGAAGCGGTTGGTGACCCGGCCCGAGACCACGTTCACCGTGGAGATCAGCACCGTCATCGGCAGGAACATCAGGCCCGCCACCAGTGCCGAACGGCCGCGTACCTCCTGGAAGTACAGGCCCAGCACGAAGAACATCCCGAAGAAGCCGACGCTGAGCGCCGAACCCGCCGCCACCGACACCGAGAAGGTCGCGTTGCGGAACAGGCCCAGCGGGACGACCGGATGGGGGTGGCGGCGCTCGGCCAGGACGAACGCCACCGCCGAGACCACCCCGACTCCCGCCGCCACCACGCCCTTTGTGCCGCCCTCGATCACCGCGAAGGTCACCGCGCCGAGCGCCAGCGCCGCCGTGAGCTGACCGGCCACGTCCAGCGGCGCCGGGCGGCGCTCGCTGCGGGCACTGCGGGCGAGCACCAGCGTCAGGGCGGCGAACGGCAGGTTGACGTAGAAGATCGCCCGCCAGTCCCACACCGTGGTGAGCACCCCGCCGGCCACCGGGCCGAGCGCCATCGCCGTCGAACCGCCCGTCGCCCACAGCGAGATGGCCCGGGTGCGGCGTACCGCGTCCGGGAACGCCTGCCGTACCAGCGCCAGCGACGACGGCAGCATCACCGAGGCCGCCGTCCCCTGCACCACGCGCGCCGCGACCAGCACGCCGAGCCCGGGCGCCGCCCCGCACGCCAGCGACGCCAGCGCGAACACCACGACGCCGCCGCCGAAGGCCCGCGCCGCGCCGATCCGGTCCGACAGCGCGCCGGTGGACAGCATCAGCGCGGCAAAGGCGAGCGTGTAGCCGTCGACGACCCATTGCAGCGCGGACAGCCCGCCGTGCAGGTCGTCGCCGATCGCCGGGAGCGCGACGTTGACGACGGACGCGTCGAGCGTGATGAGGAAGAAGCCGAGCAGCGCCGCCCCGAGCATCCGGCCGGGCGAGGCAGGCGCCGCAGGAGCCGCGGACTTGCGGGCGGGGGAGGGGCGGCGGGCGGTGCGCGGGGTGAGGTCGGGTGACATGCCCACAAGCCTCGCCGGGGACCCCGACGTACAGTAGTGGCCACAATGCCACGCACCCGGAGGTTCTGGCCATGACGACGGCGACGGCCGTGCAGGAGCCCGCGCAGGTACCCGCGGAGGCGCCCGTACCGACGGCCGCGGAGAGCCCCGCGCGGACGGTCACGGGGGCGCGTGAGTTCCGGCCGCGGCGGGTCGCGGTGATCGCCGCGCAGCCCGTGTCGATGTTCAACCTCGCCGTCCCCGACATGCTCTTCGCCCGCGTCGAGGTCGACGGCCGGCCCGGCTACGAGGTGGAGATGTGCACGCCCGACCCCGGCGTCGTCGCCACCAGCGGGCCCGCCCAGGTCGTCATCGGCAGCGGCCTGGCGGCGGTGGACCGCGCCGACACGGTCATCGTCGCCGGCACCGGCTCGCGCGAGGAGCCCGACCCGCGGGTCGTCGAGGCCCTGCGCCGCGCCGCCGCGGCCGGCGCCCGGGTCGCCTCCATCTGCTCGGGCGCCTACCTGCTCGCCGAGGCCGGACTGCTCGACGGGCGGCGCGCGACCACGTACTGGATGCTCACCGAGGAGTTCGAGCAGCGCTACCCGGCCGTGGACGTCCAGCCCGACGTGCTGTTCATCCAGGACGGCCCGATGCTCACCTCCTCCGGCTACGCCGCCGGCATCGACCTGTGCCTGCACATCATCCGCACCGACTACGGCGCCGCCGTCGCCAACAGCGTCGCCCGGCACGCCCTCGTCGCGCCCGTACGGTGCGGCGGGCAGGCGCAGTTCACCGAGACGCCGCTGCCCGCCGAGACCGGCACCTCCTTCGCCGAGACCCGCGCCTGGGCGATGACCCGGCTCGACCAGCCCCTGACCCTCACCGACCTCGCCCGGCACGCTGCCGTCAGCGTCCGCACCCTCAACCGCCGCTTCCGCGCCGAGACCAGCCTCAGCCCCCTGCAATGGCTGCTCCACCAGCGCATCCAGCGGGCCCGCGAGCTGCTGGAGACCACCACGCTGCCGGTCGACCAGGTCGCCCGCGCCTGCGGCCTCGGCACCGCGGACTCCCTGCGCCAGCACCTCACCCGCCGCGTCGGCCTGACCCCCAGCGACTACCGCGCCAACTTCAGCCGCCTGCCGGTGGCGTGAGCAGCGGCATGAGCAGTGGCGTGAACGGTCGCATGACCGCGCGGGCGGCGACCTCGTAGAGTGCCGTCCATGGGCGAGGTGCTGCACATCACGGGCCGGGTCCTCATCGGACCGGAGGACGTACGCGACGAGTTGTGGGTGGTGGGCGGCCGGATCACCTACGACCGGCCGGCCGCGGACACCGACGCGGTGACGGTACGCGGCTGGGCCCTGCCCGGCCTGGTCGACGCCCACTGCCACGTCGGCCTCGACGCGCACGGCGCCGTCCCCGACGAGACCGCCGAGAAGCAGGCCCTCACCGACCGCGACGCCGGCGCGCTGCTGCTGCGCGACGCCGGCTCGCCCAGCGACACCCGCTGGGTCGACGACCGCGCCGACCTGCCCCGGATCATCCGCGCCGGCCGGCACATCGCCCGCACCCGCCGCTACATCCGCAACTACGCGCACGAGATCGAGCCCGCCGACCTCGCCGCGTACGTCCGGCGCGAGGCGCGGCGCGGCGACGGGTGGGTCAAGCTCGTCGGCGACTGGATCGACCGCGGCGCCGGCGACCTGGCGCCCTGCTGGCCCAAGGACGCGCTGACCGAGGCGATCGCCGCCGCGCACGAGGAGGGCGCCCGGGTCACCGCGCACTGCTTCGCCGAGGACTCCCTGGCCGACCTCGTGACCGCCGGCATCGACTGCGTCGAGCACGCCACGGGCCTGACCGCCGAGACGATCCCGCTCTTCGCCGCGCACGGCGTCGCCATCGTGCCGACGCTGGTCAACATCGCGACCTTCCCGCGCCTGGCGGCGGGCGGCGAGGAGCGCTTCCCGGACTGGGCCGCGCACATGCGCCGGCTGCACGAGCGCCGCTACGACGTCGTACGGGACGCGTACGACGCCGGGATCGCCGTCTACGCCGGTACGGACGCGGGCGGCAGCCTGCCGCACGGCCTGGTCGCGGCGGAGGTCGCCGAACTCGCCGCGGCCGGCCTCCCGCCGCTGGCCGCCCTCTCCGCGGCGACCTGGTCGGCCCGCACCTGGCTCGGCCGCCCTGGCCTGGCGGAGGGCGCGCCTGCGGACCTCGTCGTCTACCCGTCCGACCCCCGCGCGGACCTGCGCGTCCTGGAGACCCCGAGCCGCATCGTGCTGCGCGGCAGCGTGGTGGGCTGAACGGGCCGGCTGAGAGGGCCCGCTGACGGGGCGGGTCGCGGCACGTGCGCGGCGCCGAGCCGTCGCCGGTGGGCGGACCGGGCGCCGGGTGCGGGGCGCAGGCACCGGGCCGGCGGCTCATCGCACAGGCCCCCGTACCGTACGCGTCCGCCGCGCGTGCGCGGGCGCGGCGGATGGCGCCCGGGCCAGGCTCGCGGGGGGCCGCGGCCCGGGCGGGGGGCCGCCAGGAGCCACCCTGCCCCGCATGTCAGCGCTGCGACGGCGGACAACCCCGGCAAAAGGCCCGCGCCGCCGGGCGCCCCGCACCCCCGAGTGGAAGAAGTCGCCGGAAACCACCCTTTTGGGTGAACTGGCGGCGCGTAGCCGCGTATTCACTCTCAGTGCGTAAGCATTGCTGGCCTAGCCCCCCGGCAGCTGTCCCCAACTCACCTGCCGCCGGGGGCGATCCGTTGTCTCCGATGTCGTCGTGGGGGTCCCACACCGTGTACCGCACCACCAACTCCTTCCCGCTGCCCGCCCGCCGTTCCGCTGCAGCCGTCGGCGCGGCCGTCGCGTTCGCCGCCTGCGCCGCGACGCTCGCGCCGGCCGCCGCGCACGCCGTCCCGGCCGGCCCGGCGGACGGCGGGGGAACGGCCGGCGCCGTCGTGCTGCGCGCCGGCCTCGACGTGTCGCTGCTCGGCAAGGCCGTCGACGTGCCCGTGAACGTCGCGCTCAACGACGTGCACGCGCCCGCCGACGCCCGGCAGACCGCGCTCACCGTGAAGGTCGGCAGCGGCGTGGAAGGGGGCCGCGGCATCAGCATCCTGCGCGCGGACGTCGCCACGTCGAAGGCCACCGCCGACGCGCACAAGGCCGAGGGCTCCGCGAACGTCGTGCACGCCCAGGTGCATGTGCCCGGCCTGCCGCTGCTGGCCCTGGTCAAGGTCGACGCCGTGACGTCGACCGCGACCTGCGAGGCCGGCCACCGGCCCACCGCCCACTCCGAGTTGGCCGGCGTCACCGTGCTCGGCCGGCGCATCACCCTCGGCGCGGTCGGCACCACGGACCTGACCGTGCCGGGCGTCGGCCGGGTGAGCCTCAACCTGACGCAGACCTCGATCACCTCCACCTCCGCCGCGGCGACCGCGCTGCGCCTGGCGGTGCACCTCAACCCGCTGAGCCTGGGCGTCGCCGACGTCAGCGGCGAGGTGACCCTCGCGCAGGCCACCTGCACCACCCCGCACGGCTCCGGCGCCTCGAACGGCGGTACGTCGTCCGGCGGTTCGACGACCGGATCGACGACGGGCAGCACCACCGGCTCCACCTCCGGCACGACGACCGGCTCCACGTCCGGCTCGGCCAACGGCGGCTCCACGACCGGCGGTTCCACCTCCGGCACCACCAACGGCGGCTCCACGTCGGGTGCCACGACCGGCAGCACCTCCGGTACGTCCGGCTCCTCCGGCGGCACCGGCACCGCGGGCACCACCGGCAGCGGCGGCACGTCCGGCTCCTCCGGCACCACAGGCAGTACGGGCAGCACCGGCACCACGGGCTCGGCCGGCACCACCGGCACCTCCGGCTCCGCAGGCGCCGGCGGCACCGACGCCTCCGTCCAGACCGCCCCCGGCACCGGCAACCTCGCCGAGACCGGCGCCAGTTCCAGCACCCCCTACCTGGCCTTCGGCGCCGCCGGCCTGCTCGCCGCCGGTGCGGCGGCCTATCTGCTGACCGCCCGCCGCCGCCGTACCGCCGACGAGGCCGACGTACAGGACTGACGCGAGCGCGGGACACACCCGTAGCAAGGTCACAACGGGGGAACGAAAGGCCGTAGGGCGGCGCCGGTGCACCGGCGCCGCCCTCTAGTCTTTGGCTACGGTCCGCCATCCACCCGCGGTTTCGCGGGAGTCGGGGGACGGTGTGCGTCCGCCGCAAATAGGCGCCGGGGGCGTGTCGTGGCAAGGTGGGCGCCGAGAGCAGAGGCGGACGGGCGGGCATGACAGACGGGCTTTTCGCGGGGCGCTACCAACTGGCCGGGCTGCTCGGAGCGGGAGGCATGGCCCGGGTGCACCGCGCCCACGACACCCGGATGGGCCGGACCGTCGCCGTGAAGACGCTGCTCCCCGACCTCGCCGGCGACCCCGACGCCCGCCGCCGCTTCGCCCGCGAGGCCCAGGCGGCCGGCGCGCTCAACCACCCCGGCATCGTGACCGTCCACGACCAGGACGAGGTCCGCGACGGCGACGCGGTCGTGCCCTACCTCGTCATGGAGTTCGTCGAGGGTGGCACCCTGTCCCAACTCGTCCGCCGCCAGGCGTACTTCGCACCCGAGCGGGCGGTGCGCATCGCCTGCGACATCCTCGACGCGCTCGCCCACGCGCACAGCCACGGCACCGTCCACCGCGACGTGAAGCCGGCGAACGTGATGGTCACGACCGAAGGCGTCGTCAAGGTCGCCGACTTCGGCATCGCCCGCGTCCTGGACAACGACCAGCGGCTGACCACCACCGGCTCCGCGATCGGCACCCCCAGCTACATGTCGCCCGAGCAGATCAACGGCGCCGAGGTCGACGCCCGCAGCGACGTCTACGCGGTCGGCTGCGTGCTCACCGAACTGCTCACCGGCAGGCCGCCGTTCACCGACGGCAACCCGATCAACCTGATGTACTGGCACGTCCACACCCCGCCGCCCGCGCCCTCGGCCCGCAACCCGCGGGTCCCGGCGGACCTCGACGCGCTGGTCCTCGGCGCCCTCGCCAAGGAGCCGGCCGCGCGGCCCTACAACGCCGCGACCTTCCGCGACCAGCTGCGCAACTGGCTGATATCCAGCGGGCACGGCGCCCTGCTCGCCGGCCCCGCCGTGCCGCCCTCCGACCAGACCGCGACCCGGCCGCTGGGCAGCGCCGACCCGCGCGCCTACGGGGTCGGCCTGGCGAAGCCGGGCGGAAGCCAGCCCGGCACCCCGCCGCCGCCCTCCCAGCCGCCGACGCCGAACCCGAACGCCGCCCCGGCCCCGAACTCCGGCCAGGCGTCCGGCCCTTCGACCCCGCCGCCGCCCAACACCCCGCACACCCCCTTCGGTGCGGCCCCCGGCCCCGGCACCCCGCCGCCCGCCACACCCGCCGAGCACCCGGCCTACGCGCTGCGGCCCCAGGTGCCGCTGCCCCCGCCGTACCTGCCGAGCACCCCGCCGCCCTTCAACGGCCCGAGCGGCGCCCACGATCTCGACCCGGCCCGGCGCAACCGCAGGCGCTGGATCGCCGCGGTGTCCGCCGTCGCCGTCGCGGCCGTCGCGGTCACCGTGACGCTCACCTTCGCCCCGATCGGCGGCCACCACCACGACGACGGCAAGCCCACGTCCGGCCCCTCCACCCGCACCCCGGGCCCGACCGCGCAGCCCGCGGCGCTCAAGCGGCACGGCGGCAAGGAGGGCACCGGCTACGGCGGCGGCCTCGACGGTGTCGTCAACCCCTCGGACAAGAAGGGCGGCACGCTGCTGCTCGCCGCCTCCTTCACCGACGACGACCTGCTCGACCCGGCGGCCACCTACTCCCAGCCGGACTGGAACCTGCAACGCCTCTTCCTGCGCAAGCTCGTCGACTACGCCCCCGAACCCGGCCCCGGCGGACGCGAGTTGCTGCCCGACCTGGCGACCGACACCGGCCGGGTGAGCAACGGCGGCCGGACCTGGACCTTCACCCTCAAGTCCGGCCTGAAGTACGAGGACGGCACGGCCATCACGTCCAAGGACATCAAGTACGGCATCGAGCGCACCTTCGACCGCACGGTCTTCCCCGGCGGCCCCACCTACCTCGTCGACCTGCTCGACCAGGGCCAGAACTACCCCGGCCCGTACAAGGACCCGGCCTCCGACGGGCTCGGCCTGCACTCGGTCACCACGCCGGACGACTCGACGATCGTCTTCAACCTCGCCAAGCCCTTCGCCGAGTTCCGCTACGTCCTCGCGATGTCGATCGGCGCCCCGATCCCGCGCTCCGCCGACACCGGCGACGGCACCGGCTACCGCAAGAAGCCGCTGTCCAGCGGCCCGTACAAGGTCGTCGACTACTCGCCGGGCCACTCGCTGCACATGGTCCGCAACCCGCACTGGGACCAGTCCTCCGACCCGATCCGCTCGGCGCTCCCCGACGCGATCGACCTCAAGGTCTACACCGACCAGAACGCGGTCGAGAACGCGCTCTTCGAGGGCACCGCCGACCTGGACGTCAACGCCCAGATCCTCTCCGACGCCGCCGAGACGAAGATCCTCAACCAGCCTGCCCTCAAGGCCGACGCCGACCTCGCCTACAGCGGCGGCACCCGCTTCCTGAGCCTGCAGGACGTCGCGCCCTTCGACAAGCAGTCGTGCCGCTGGGCGATCGAGTACGCCGTCAACAGGTCGCAGGTGCGGGCCGCGTTCGGCGGCGAGTACGACGGCGGCGACGTCGCGACCACGATGCTGCCGCCCACCGTCGACGGCTACGACCCGGACGCCCACCCGTTCGGCTACCAGGACGGCACCCCCTATCCCACGCAGGCCAAGGAGCAGTTGCGCGCCTGCGGCCAACCCGACGGCTTCTCCACGACGCTGGTCGGCACGAGCGGTTCCGACCGGGTCATGGGCGCGATGCTCGCGATCCAGGCGTCGCTGAAGGCCGTCGGCATCACCGTCAAGATCCAGCAGGTCGACACCGCGACGCTCTACTCGACCCTCGACGACCCGGAGAAGGCCAAGAAGGCGGGCTGGGGCATGGTCCTGACCAGCTGGGCCTCCGACTGGCCCACCGGCGGCGGCTTCCTGCGCGCCCTCGTCGACCCCAAGAGCCCCACGAACTACGCCCGGTTGGACGACGGCGAGATCAACGACCTCGTCGAGTCCGCCGACGCCACCACCGACCCGGCGCAGGCCGCCGCCAAGTGGAAGACCGTGGACGCGGACACGATGCGCGACTCCACGATGGTGCCGCTGCTGTACGTCAAGCACCTGGTCTTCCGCGGCAAGCGGCTCACCAACGCCTACCAGCACCAGGCGTTCGGCGGCCTGGACCTCACCGCGCTGGGAGTCGAGCAGTAGCGGGCGCCCCGGCGGCGGCCCCGGTGGCGCCCTCGGCGGTGGCCGCCGCGAGTGCCGTGACGAAGGCGTCCGTCGTCGCCCGGTCCCGGACCGCGACCCGCAGCCAGTCCGGGCCGAGGCCGGGGAAGGTGTCGCCGCGGCGGACCGCGTAGCCCAGTGCCCGCAGCCGCTCCCGTACGGCCGGCGCCTCGGGGACGCGGAGCAGGACGAAGGGCGCGGCGGGTGCCGCGCCCGCGACCCGTATCGCGGCGAACTCCCGCAGCCGGGCCAGGAGATGGGCCCGGTCCGCGGCCACCGCGTGTGCCGCGGCGGCGGCTTCGGCGAGCGCGGCGGGTTCCATGCACGCCTGCGCGGCGGCGAGCGCCGGCGTGGAGACCGCCCACAGCGGCTGCGCCCGCTCCAGCGCGGCGAGCCGGCCGCGCGCGCCGAGGACGTAGCCGACCCGCAGGCCCGCCAGGCCCCAGGTCTTCGTCAGGCTGCGCAGCACCAGCAGCCCCGGCACGTCACGCGCCGCCGCGAGCGACTCCGGCTCGCCCGACACCGCGTCCATGAACGCCTCGTCCACCACGAGGGTGCGGCCCGGGCGCGCCAACTCCCGTAGCAGCGCCGCGGGATGGAGTACGGAGGTGGGGTTCGTCGGGTTGCCGACGACCACCAGGTCCGCCTGTCTCGGCACCGCCGCCGGGTCCAGCCGGAAGCCGTCCTCCTCGCGCAGCAGCACCCGGTGCACCGGGTGGCCCGCGGCCCGCAGCGCCGCCTCCGGCTCGGTGAACTGCGGGTGCACCACCACCGCGTGGCGCGGTCGCAGCGCCCGGGCCAGCAGCACGAACGCCTCCGCCGCGCCCGCCGTGAGCAGCACCTCCCGCTCGTCCGGCCGGCCGTGCCGGTCCGCGACCGCGCGCCGGGCGGCCCGGCCGTCCGGGTAGGCGGCGAGGCCGCCCAGGGACGCCGCGAGGCGGGCGGCGAGCCAGGGCGGCGGGGTGCCGGCGCGTACGTTGACGGCGAGGTCGACCAGGCCCGCGCCGACCTCGCGGTCGCCGTGGTGGGCGAGGTCGTGGCCGTCAGCCGGCGTGGACATGGGGGTGGCCCTCGCCGTGGTGGCCGTGGGAGTGCCCGCCGTGGGCGCCGTGGCCGCCGTGGGTGTGCGCGGGGTCGTCCGGGTGGTGGTGCGGCTGCTGCGGCCGTCCGACCCGGTCCTCGAAGCCGGGCATCGCCACCCGGTAGACGCACGAGTCGCAGTTCATCCGCAGGTCGCCCGCGAGGGTCTCCCGGTAGCGCTCCCACACCAGCGCCGCCAGCTCCGGTGCGGGGCCGATCACGTCCGCGTACCGCACGTCCGCGCCGCCGTCCGCCGCCGCCCAGGTGGCCGCCTGCTCGCGCACCCGGTCCGGCAGCACGCCCGCGAACAGGAAGTACGGCAGCACGACGACCGTGCCCGCCCCCAGCCGCCGGCAGCGGTCGAGACCGGCCGGCACGGACGGCTCCGCCAGCGACACGAAAGCCGTCTCCACGCCCGCGTAGCCGCGGCCCTCCCACAACAGCCGGGCCACCTTGCAGACTTCGGCGTTCGCGTCCGGGTCCGTCGAGCCGCGGCCCACCAGCAGCACGGTCGCCGCCGCCCGGTCCGTCCCCGCCAGCGCCTCGTCCACCCGCCGCTCCAGCACCGCGAGCAGCCCCGGATGCGGGCCCAGCGGGCGGCCGTACGCGTACGACGTCCCCGGGTGCCGCAGCTTCTCCCGCGCCAGCGCCGCCGGTATGTCGCCCTTGGCGTGCCCCGCCGACACCAGCACGAGCGGCACCGCGGCGAAGTCCCGTACGCCCGCGGCCACCATGCCGGCGACGGTGTCCGCGAGCGGCGGCGGGGACAGCTCGATGAAGCCGCCGCCGACCGGCAACTGCGGGCTCGCGGCGCCCAGTTCGGCGACGAAGGAGCGGAAGGCGGCGGCGCCGGCGGTGTCCCGGGTGCCGTGTCCCACGAGGAGGAGGGCGGGAGGGGGCGTCGTCACTGGTGGTTCTCCTTGCTGGTGGTGCTCTCGGACGGGTACGGGGCCGGAGCGGTGTAGAGCAGGGCGTTGAGCGCGGCGGCGGCGACGGCGGAGCCGCCCTTCTCCGAGAGGTTGCTGATCGCCGGGAGCCCGGCGGCCCGCAGATGCGCCTTGCTCTCGGCGGCGCCGACGAAGCCGACCGGCATGCCGACGACCAGGGCGGGCCTGGCGTCGAGGGCGATCAGCTCCTCCAGCGCGGTGGGCGCGCATCCGACGACCCACACCGCGCCCGGGCCGACCTGCTCGTACGCGAGCCGTACCGCGTGCGCGCTGCGGGTCAGGCCGGGGCCGCCGGTGGCGTCGGCGAGCCGGCACACCACCTCGCGGCGGGTGATGCCGGCGGCGACCATCGCGACGTCCGCGACGATCTTCGCGCCGGCCAGCAACGCCTGCTGCGCGGCGGCGAGTTCGGCTTCGTCGGCGATCAGCTCCGCGGCGTAGCCGAGGTCGGCGCTGGCGTGCACGACCCGCTCCACGACGGCCCGGGTGAGTGGGGGGAGGTGGGAGGTGTCCAGCCGGGAGCGGAGGATGCGGTACGACTCCTGCTCGATGGGGTGGACGGTGCGCGGTGCCGCCGGCGGTGGCGGGGGCTGCGCGGGCTGCTGCCAGCGGTAGCCGCGCGGGGTGACCATGCGGCCGGCGACGACCCGGGAGGCGGTGTTGCCGACCGTCACGACGGTGACCATGTCGACGGTCCGCGGGTCGACCTCCGCCAGCGTCGTGACGGTGACCTGCTCGTCCGGGCGGGACGCGGAACGTACGACGCCCACCGGGGTGGTCGGGGCGCGGTGCTCGGCCAACAGGGCGAGGGCCTTGGGCAGTTGCCAGGAGCGACCGCGGCTGCGCGGGTTGTAGAACGTCACGACGAGATCGGACGCGGCGGCTGCGCGCACCCGGCGCTCGATGACCTCCCACGGGGTGTGCAGGTCCGAAAGGCTGATCGACACGTGGTCGTGCCCGAGGGGGGCGCCCAGCAGGGCGGCTGCCGCGAGGGCGGCGGTGATGCCGGGGACGCCGATGACGTCGATGTCGTCGGCGGCCTCCGCGAGGGCGGGGGAGGCCATGGCGTAGACGCCGGCGTCGCCGCTGCCGATGAGCGCGACCGCGTGCCCCGCGCGGGCCTCGGCGACGGCGGTACGGGCCCGCTCCTCCTCCGCGCCCAGGCCCGAGGCCAGCACGCGGGTGCCGGGCGGCAGCAGATCGCGGACCTGCTCCACGTACTGGTCCAGCCCCACGACCACCGACGCTCGCCGCAACTCCGCCGCCGCGCGCGGCGTGAGCAGATCCCGGGCGCCCGGCCCGAGCCCCACGACCGCCAGCCGGCCGCGCGGCCTGCGCCGGGCGATCGCGACGGTGGCCATCGCCGACTTCTGCTTCTCGACGAGGAGTTCGCCGCCAGGGCCGGCCGCGAGCAGCGCCGCCGCCTCCGCGACGGAGGGCGTCCCCACGGCGGCGAGCGGCGCGCCCGAAGGGTTCGGCACGCTGACGCGCGCGAGCTGCTCCGCCGGGTACGTCACGAGCTCCACCCCGAACTCCCGCGCCGCCGCGACGATCCCCGCCTCCCCGGCCTTGGCGTCCACACTCACCACCCGCCACACACTCCTTTCCGCCAACCCCGCCCCCCTGAGCGCATTCCGCACGAGCCCCACCACTTCCCCGGGGCCCACCCCGCGACTGCCCCCGACCCCCACCACCAGGGACGGCGGCCTGACAAACACACTCCGCTCCCCACCACCGACAACCCGATCCGTCACCCTGACCCAGTACGCCCCACCCCCATCCGCGGGATGGCCGCTGCGGCGGTCGCCCGCGGCTGACGCCGCGGGGTGCGCAGACCCGCTCTCCTCCGCCGCCCCACCCCGCGCACCCGCCCCCTCTCCCGCCGCGACGGCGGGAAGCGGAGTCGAGGTGTTCGGCGGTGCCGAACCGTCCTCGGCCGGGGTGGGTTGGGCACCGCCGGTCTGCGCCGTCCCGCTTCCCGCCGTTGCGGCGGGATGGGGGGTGCGGTGGGTGTGGGGGTGTGCGGGCGGAGCCGCCGGGTGCGGGGGCTCGCTCGCGTTCGCCGCCGCACCGTGCGCGCCCGCACTCTTTTCCGCCGCGGCGGCGGGGTGGGGGGAGTTGTCGTCCGTCGTGGTGGGGGACGGGGGGAGGGGGAGTGGGGGGAGGGGCCAGGTGGTGTCGGCGGTGAGGAAGACTTGTTCGGCGTTCAGCATTGCTCGGGTCACCGCCGGGATCGCGCCCTCCGTGGGGTAGGGGAGGGCGTCGAGTGCCGGGGTAGAGGTCGCGTCGGTGGCCGTCGTCACGACGGGGGTGGCGCCCAGGACCGTCGCGACCTGCGCGGCAAGCGCGTTCGCGCCGGCCGCGTGGCCGCCGAGGAGGGCCACCGCGTGGCGGTGGGCCTCGTCGACCGTCACGACCGCCGGGTCCGCGGCCTTGGAGGTCAGCAGGGGCGCGAGCAGGCGCACCGCCGCGCCCGTGGCGAGGAAGAGGACGAGCTGGTCGCACTCCGCGAAGGCCCGCGGCAGCAGCTCGCGCACCGGCGCGCCGGCGTACGTACGGGTGCGGTCCGGCCACGCGGCGGACAGCCGGGCGCAGCCGGTGCGGCCCGCGGCGGTGGCGTGGATGAGGCCGATCACGCGAGGACTCCTTCGTCGGGGGGCCCGGGCCGGCAGGCCCAGAGCACGAACACCGGGTTCGCCGCCGCCAGGCGGGTCACGTCGCCGGGCAGCGGGGCCAGCCGGGAGGACTGGAGCAGCACGCCCTCCGGCGTGAAACCGGCCGCGGCGAGAGCGGACCGTACGGCCGGCACGCGGTCCACCGCCGCGAGGGTCACGACGACCGACCGCCGCGCCCGCCGGGCGCACGCCGCGACGACCGCCGCGACCTCCGCCCCGCCCCCGCCGACGAACACCGCGTCCGGCGTGGGCAGTTCAGCCAGGACGCCGGGCGCGCGGCCGAGCACGGCCAGGACGTCCACGCCGTGGGACGCGGCGTTCGCCCGCACCCGGGCCACCGCCTCGGGCGACGCGTCGACCGCCACCGCCGCCGCCCCGAACCGCGCGCACTCCACCGCGACCGACCCGGACCCCGCCCCCACGTCCCACACCAGCTCACCCGTGCGCGGCCCGAGCCGCGCCAGCGCCAGCGCCCGCACCTCGAACTTGCTGATCATCGAGTCCCGGTGCGCGAACGCCTCCTCGGGCAGCGCCCACCCCGCGGGCGCGGCCGGCGGCCCGGCGACCGCGACGGCGGGCCCGACGGGCAGCCCGGGCCGCAGGCACAGCACGACGTTGACCGCCGCACCCCACTCCCGCCCCGCGGCCTCCCGCGGCGAGACGGCCAGCACGCTCTCCGCGGCGGAGCCGAGCCCCGACGCCACCACGAGCAGCCGCTCCGCCCCGGCCCGTACAAGCGCCGCCCCCAGCTCCGCCGGCCCCGCGCCGGGACCGGTGAGCACCGCGGCCTTCGGATGCGCCAGGCACACGTTCACCGCCGTCCGGGCCTCCCGCCCGTGCGCGCTCACCACGACCGCGTCGTCCCAGCTCAGCCCGACCCGCGCGAACGTCGCCGCGACCGACCCCACCGACGGCGTCACCCGCAGCGCCGCCGCCCCGAACCGCGCGCCCAGCGCCCGTACGATCCCGAAGTGCCCGGGGTCGCCGGACGCCAGCACCGTGACGCGGCGCCCACCGGCGACGTACTCCTCGATGACGTCCAGCGCCGGGCCGACCGCCCCGAGCGCCACCTGCCGTACCCCGGAAGGGAGTTGCGCCGCCGCCAGATGCCGTGCCGCCCCCACCACGAGCTCGGCGTCCGCGACGACCGGCGCGCCGCCGCCCGTACCGGCACCGACCACCGTGATCAGCCCGGCCGCGCCCTCACCCACGGGACGCCCGCAGATCGCGCCGGGCCGCCGGGTCGGCCCGGCGGAAGCCGTGGAAGTGGCCCGGGTGGTAGAGGTGCGAGCGCGTCCCGGACGCGGCGAGCGCCGGCCCGACGAGGAAGAGCGTGTGCTTCCACAGCCGGTGCGCCTTCACCGTTTCCTCCAGCGTCGCGACCGTGCAGCGCAGCAGCAACTCCTCGGGCCAGCTGACCTGGTGGGCCACGACCACCGGCGTGTCCGCCGGGTAGCCGCCCTCCAGCAGCTCCACCGCGAGCTGCCCGGACCGCGCGGCGGACAGGAAGACCGCCATCGTCGTGCCGTGCCGCGCGAACTCCCGCACCTCCTCGCCGGGCGGCATCGGCGTCTTCCCGCCGCCGAGCCGGGTCAGCACCACCGACTGCGCGACCTCGGGAATCGTCAACTCCCGCCCCGCCGCAGCCGCGACGGCCGAGAACGACGACACCCCGGGCACGATCTCCACCTCGATGCCGAGCTGCGCGCACCGGTCCACCTGCTCCTGCGTGCCGCCCCACAGCGCGGGGTCGCCGGAGTGGATCCTGGCCACCCGCAGGTCCTCGCGGGCGGCCCGCTGGTAGACGGCGACGACGTCCTCCAGCGACATCACCGCCGAGTCCAGGATCTCCGCGCCGGGCCTGGCATGCTCAAGCACCGCCGCCTGCACCAGACTTGCCGCCCAGATGACGATGTCGGCCGCCGCGATGGCCCCGGCCGCCCGGAAGGTGAGCAGATCGGCCGCGCCCGGCCCGGCTCCGACGATCGTGACCTTCCCGCTCACAGCTTCCCTCCTCTGCCGTCCCGCCGCGCGGGCGCGATCAGCGTCGACAGATACGGCAACGGCCCGCCGTCCTCGGCGAGTTGCGACGCGGGCCGGATCGACTCGCCGGGCAGCCCGAGCGCGCTGCCCCACACCGCGCCCTCCGTGCGGCCGGTCGCGGCCAGCGCCGCCGCGACCTGCACGGCCAGCCGGCCGAACTTGTACGCCACGACCGTGCCCGGCCCCTCCAGCGCGGCCTTCAGCACCTCCGCCCCCGCCGTGACCGGCACCAGCGTCAACGGCTCGGTCCCCTCGGTCAGTACGGCGCCGCTGCGGGCGGCGAGGTCCTGCATCGCGGTGATGCCCGGCACGGTCACGACCGCCAGGCCCGGCACCGACGCACCCACCGTCTGGGCGAGGTAGGTGAACGTCGAGTAGACGTTGGGGTCGCCGATCGTGGCGAAGGCGACCGAGCCGTGCGTACGCAGCAGGTCCGCGACCTTCGCACCCGCCGCGTCCCACGCGGCCTCACGGCGGGCCCGGTCGGCGCGCTCGTTGAGCGCGAAGACGACCCGGACGACACGCGACGGCTCCACGTAGTGCAGCACCGTCGCCTCGGCGCGGCCGGTCTCGCCGGTGTCCATCACCGGCACGACGACCACCCCGGCGGCCCGCAGCGCGTGCACGCCCTTGACGGTGACCAGCTCGGGGTCGCCGGGGCCCACCCCCACACCGGTCAGGCGGGGCTCGGTCAGGTCCATGCGGCACACCTCTCGACGAAGCGGGTCGCCAGCGACGGCTCGGCGGCCCAGTGCAGATGCAGGTAGGAGGCGTGCACGCCGCCGTCCACGAAGCCCTCGGTACGGCGCTCGGGGTGCGTGAAGCCCCACGCGGGCGCGGCGCCCGCCGCCGGGGTCACGGCGGTGCGATGGAACTCGTGGCCGCGCAGCCGGGTCCCGGGCGCGGCCAGCGGGCTGTCGGCGAGCGCGACGGCCTCCCGGTAGCCGAGCGTGAGCCGCCCCGTCATCGCCCCGGCGACGGGCAGCCGCCCGCACATGGCGTGCCCGTCCAGCTCCCGGCCGAGGTAGAGCAGTCCGGCGCACTCCGCGGCGACCGGCCCGCGAAAGCCCGCGACCTGCTGCCGCAGCGGCTCGTTGGCGGCCAACTCCGCGGCGTACAGCTCGGGAAAGCCCCCGCCGAGCACGAGCCCGCGCGCCCCGGCGGGCAGTGCCTCGTCCGCCAGCGGGTCATATCCGACGACCTCGGCGCCCGCCGCGGCCAGCAGCTCCGCCTGCTCGGCGTAGTGGAAACTGAACGCGGCCCCGCGCGCGACGGCCACCACGGGCGCCGCCCCGGCCGGCGGCCCACCGCCCGCGCCGGGCCGGGCCCCCACCGGCGCGGCGCCGGTCACCTCCGCCGCCGGATCCCACGCCGCACCGCCCAGCGGCGCAGCCGCCCGCGCCAGGCCCAGCAGCAGCTCCAGGTCGCAGCTCTCCCGCACCCGCGCCCCGGCCGCGGCCACGAAGTCCCGTGCGGCGGCGGCGCGTTCGGCGGCCGGGACGAGGCCCAGATGGCGCGAGGGCACGGTCAGGGCGGTGCCGCGCGGCAGCGCTCCCGCGCACGGCACGCCGACCTCCTCCAGCGCCTCGCGCAGCATCCGCTCATGGCGCGCCGAGCCCACCTTGTTCAGGACCACCGCCGCGAGCCGCACCCCCGGGTCGAAGGAGGCGAAGCCGTGGACGAGCGCGGCCACCGAGCGGGCCTGCGCCGAGGCGTCCACGACGAGCACCACCGGCGCCCGCAGCAGCTTGGCCACCTGCGCCGTCGAACCCTGCTCCCCGCGCCCGGCGGCGCCGTCGAACAGGCCCATCACGCCTTCCACGACGGCGAGTTCGCATCCGGCCGCGCCATGCAGGAAGAGCGGCACGACGCGCTGCTCGCCGCACAGATACGGGTCGAGGTTGCGGCCCGGGCGGCCGGTGGCGAGCGCGTGGTAGCCGGGGTCGATGTAGTCGGGGCCGACCTTGTGCGGGGACACGGCGAGGCCGCCCGCGGTGAACGCGGCCATCAGGCCGGTCGCGACGGTGGTCTTCCCGCTGCCGGAGGCCGGCGCGGCGACGACGAGCCGGGCTACCACTCGATGCCCTTCTGGCCCTTCTGGCCGCTGTCCATGGGGTGCTTGACCTTGCTCATCTCGGTGACGAGGTCCGCCGCGTCGAGCAGCTGCTGCGGCGCGTTCCGCCCGGTGACGACGACATGCTGCGTCCCGGGCCGCTCCCGCAGCACCGCCACGACCTCCGCGGTGTCGATCCAGCCCCAGTGCATCGGGTACGCGAACTCGTCGAGGACGTACAGCCGGTAGGTCTGCGCGGCCAGGTCCCGCTTGACCTGCTCCCAGCCCTCGCGGGCGGCGTCCTCGCTGCTGTCGAGCGAGCGCTGCACCCACGACCAGCCCTCGCCCATCTTGTGCCAGGCCACCGTGCCGCCCTCGCCGGAGGCGCCCAGCACCCGCAGCGCCCGCTCCTCGCCGACCTTCCACTTCGCGGACTTGACGAACTGGAAAACCCCCACCGGCCAGCCCTGGTTCCAGGCGCGCAGCGCGAGCCCGAAGGCGGCGGTGGACTTCCCCTTGCCGGCACCGGTGTGCACGATCGTCAGCGGCCGGTTGCGGCGCTGCCGCGTGGTCAGTCCGTCGTCGGGCACGGAAGCGGGCTGTCCCTGCGGCATTACGCGGCCCTCCGGATGTCCTTGACCAGCGCCGACACGGTGTCGGCCCGCAGTTCGTCCAACGTCACGGCGACACCGCCGAGTTCACCGGCGAGCGCGCCCGCAAGGCCCAGCCGCACCGGCCCCGACTCGCAGTCCACGACCACCGCGGCCGTCCCCGACGCGGCCAGCAGCCGGGCTGCCCTGGCCGCCCGCGCGACCGGCTCGGGCCCGCCGGTGGCCCGGCCGTCGGTCACCACGACCAGCAGCGCGCGGCGCGCCGGATCGCGCAGCCGCTCCACCCGCAGCACGTCGTGCGCCTTGAGCAGGCCCGCCGCGAGCGGGGTGCGGCCACCGGTCGGCAGCTTCGCCAGCCGTGCCGCGCCGGTGTCCACCGACGACGTCGGCGGCAGCGCGAGCCCGGCGTCCGCACCGCGGAAGGTGACCAAACCGACCTTGTCGCGCCGCTGGTAGGCGTCCAGCAGCAGCGACAGCACCGCGCCCTTGACCGCCGACATGCGCTGCCGCGCCGCCATCGAGCCGGACGCGTCCACGACGAAGAGCACCAGATTGCCCTCGCGGCCCTCCCGCACCGCCTCCCGCAGATCGTCGCCGCGCACCACAAGTCCCGGCCCGCTGCGGCCCCTTGCCTTCTGGTACGGGGCGGCGGCGCGCACCGTCGCGGCGAGGTGCAGCTTGCCGAGGGCGCCGTGCGGGCGCCGCGCGCCGGTCGTCCTGCCGTAGGCGGTACGGGCCCGCGAGCGGCGGCCGGCGGCGCCCTCGCCGAGGCCGGGCACGGTCAGCGGGCGGACCCGGAAGGGTTCGGTGGCGGCTGCCGCGGGCTGCTCGCGGGGGGCGTCGCCGCCGGGCGCGGTGCCGCCCTCACCCGGCGCCTCACCCGAGGCCGGGGCGGGCGCGGGCGCGGGGGCGGGCGCGGGAGCGCCGGGCTCGTCGGGCTCGTCGGCGGGGGAGGGCGCGTCGGCGGCGTCCCGCGGGCCCGCCCCGTCCTGCGGCGGCTGCCCGCCGCCCCCACCGGGGCCGCCCCCGTCGCCGTCCGGGTCCGCATCCGGGTCCGGGTCGGGCTCCGGGCCGGCGTCCGGGTCCTGGCCCGCCTCGGCCGCCGCCCGCTCCAGCGTGTCGTCCAGCTTGTCCTCGTCCAGGCCCGGCGCGTCGAAGGGGTTGCGCCGCCGCCGGTGCGGCAGGGCCAGCAGCGCCGCCTGCCGGATGTCCTCGGCCAGGACGACCGTGCGGCCCGCCCACGCGGCGAGCGCCACCGCCGTACGGGCCATCACGATGTCCGCGCGCATCCCGTCGACCTCGAAGGCCGCGCAGGTCGCCGCGATCTGCCGCAGCGCCGCGTCGCCGAGCCGCACCTCGGGCAGCAACGCCCGTGCCGCCACGATGCGTTCACGCACCGCACGCTCCTGCGCCGCCCAACCCGCCGCGAAACCCGCCGGATCGGCGTCGTACGCCAGCCGCCGCCGTACGACCTCCACCCGCTCGTCGGTCTCCCGGGAGGCCGCGACCTCCACCGTCAGCCCGAAGCGGTCCAGCAACTGCGGGCGCAGCTCGCCCTCTTCGGGGTTCATCGTGCCGACCAGCAGGAAACGCGCGGCATGCGTCACCGACACGCCCTCGCGCTCGACATGGCTCGCGCCCATCGCCGCCGCGTCCAGCAGCAGGTCGACCAGGTGGTCGTGCAGCAGGTTGACCTCGTCGACGTAGAGGATGCCGCGGTGCGCCGCCGCGAGCAGGCCCGGCTCGAACGCCTTGACGCCCTCCGCGAGAGCCCGCTCGATGTCCAGCGCGCCGACGAGCCGGTCCTCGGCCGCGCCGACCGGCAACTCCACCAGCCGCGCCGGGCGTTCACGTGAGCCCGCGCCCGCCGGGTGCGGCCCGTCCGGGCAGCCGGCGTCGGGCGCCGCCGGGTCGCAGGAGAACCGGCAGCCGGGCACGACCGCCACCTCAGGGAGCAGCGCCGTCATCGCCCGCACCGCCGTGGACTTGGCGGTGCCCTTCTCGCCGCGCACCAGCACCCCGCCGACCGCCGGCGAGACCGCGTTGAGCACCAGCGCGAGCCGCAGTTCGTCCTGGCCCACCAGGGCACTGAACGGGTACGTCATGCTTCCTCCCCCTCCAGGTCGCCCTCCAGGGCGAGATAGGTCTCGCGCAGCCGGGCCAGCGTCGCCGGGTCCGGCTCGGCCCACAGGCCCCGGTCGGCCGCCTCCAGCAGCCGCTCCGAAATGCCGCGCAGCGCCCACGGGTTGGACTTGCGCATGAAATCCGCGTTCTCCGCGTCGAAGACGTACTCCGCCGCCAGCCGCTCGTACATCCAGTCGTCCACCACCCCGGCCGTCGCGTCGTAGCCGAACAAGTAGTCGACCGTCGCGGCCATTTCGAAGGCGCCCTTGTAGCCGTGCCGCCGCATCGCCGCCATCCAGCGGGGGTTGACGACCCGGGCGCGGAAGACCCGGTGGGTCTCCTCGCCGAGGGTGCGGGTGCGGATCTGGTCGGTCAGCGCGCTGTCGCCGACGTACGCCTGCGGCGAGGCGCCGGTCAGGTGCCGCACCATCGCGACCATGCCGCCGTGGTACTGGAAGTAGTCGTCGGCGTCGACCAGGTCGTGCTCGCGCGTGTCGACGTTCTTCGCCGCGACCTGGATGCGCCGGAAGGCGGCCTCCATGTCGCCGCGGGCCGGCCGCCCGTCCAGGCCGCGCCCGTAGGCGTAGCCGCCCCACACCGCGTAGACCTCCGCGAGGTCGGCGTCCGAGCGCCAGTTGCGCGCGTCGATCAGCGGCAGCAGGCCGGCGCCGTAAGCACCCGGCTTGGAACCGAAGATCCGGGCGGTGGCCCGCCGCCGGTCGCCGTGCAGCGCGGTGTCCTCGTCCGCGTGCGCCCGTACGTAGTTGGCGCCGGCCGGCTCGTCCAGCTCGGCGACGGCCCGCACCGCGTCGTCCAGCAGCGCCACCACGTGCGGGAAGGCGTCCCGGAAGAAGCCGGAGATGCGCACGGTCACGTCGATCCGCGGCCGGCCCAGCTCCGCGGCCGGCACCACCTCGAAGCCGGTGACCCGGCGGGAGGCGTCGTCCCACACCGGGCGGCAGCCCAGCAGCGCCAAAATCTCCGCGATGTCGTCGCCCTGCGTGCGCATGCACGACGTGCCCCACACCGTCAGCCCCACCGACTTCGGGTACGCGCCCTGGTCGGCCAGGTGCCGGGCCAGCAGCGACTGCGCGAGCGCCGAGCCGACGTCCCACGACAGCCGGGACGGGATCGCCTTGGGGTCGACGGAGTAGAAATTCCGGCCGGTCGGCAGGACGTTGACCAGCCCCCGGGTCGGCGACCCCGAAGGGCCCGCGGGGACGTAACCGCCGCGCAGCGCCCGCAGGACGTGGTCGATCTCGTCGGTGGTACGGGCCAGCCGCGGCACCACCTCCTGCGCCGCGAAGTCCAGCACCCGGCGCACGGCCGGCACATCGGCGCCCAGCACTTCCCGCACCAGCTCCGCCGCCGCGCCGCCGGCCCACCCGCGCTGCTCCATGCCCTCCGCGAGCCGCCGCGCCAACTGCTCCAGCAGGTCCACCGCGTCGGAACCGGTCCGCGCCGGACCCGCCGCCAGCGCCGTCAACGCCTCGGGTACGGCGACCACTTCGCCGGGAGCGGCCAGCAACTCCTTCTCCACCAGTCCGACATGCTCGGCCAGCGCCGCCCGCAGCCCCGGCAGCGCGCCGCCCGCACCGCCCCACACCTGCGCCGAACGCAGCACCGCCAAAACCAGGTTGACCCGCGCCTCACCCACCGGCCCGCCGCCCAGCACATGCAGGCCGTCCCGGATCTGCACGTCCTTGATCTCGCACAGCCAGCCGTCCACATGCAGCACGAAGTCGGCGAAGTCGTCCTCGCCGGGCTGCTCCTCGACATGCAGGTCGTGGTGCAGCTCCGCGGCCCGCACCAGCTCCCAGATCCGGCCGCGGATCGCCGGCGCCTTGGTCGGGTCCAGATCGCTCACCAGCGCGTACTCGTCGAGCAGTTGCTCCAGCTTCGCCAGGTCGCCGTAGGTGTCGGCGCGCGCCATCGGCGGCACCAGATGGTCCACGACGGTGGCGTGCCCGCGCCGCTTGGCCTGCGTGCCCTCGCCCGGGTCGTTGACGATGAAGGGGTAGACCAGCGGGATCTCGCCGAGCACCGCGTCCGGCGCGCAGGCCGCCGACAGGCCCAGGCCCTTGCCCGGCAGCCACTCCATCGTGCCGTGCTTGCCCAGGTGCACGATCGCGTCGGCCCCGAAGGTGTGGTCCAGCCAGCGGTACGCCGCCAGGTAGTGGTGCGACGGCGGCATGTCCGGGTCGTGGTAGATCGCGATCGGGTTCTCGCCGAAGCCGCGCGGCGGCTGGATCAGCACCACCACGTTGCCGAAGCGCAGCGACGCCAGCACGATGTCGTCGCCGTCCACGTAAAGGGAGCCCGGCGGCTCGCCCCAGTGCTCCAGCATCGACGCCCGCAGCGACTCGTCGAGGCCCGCGAACCACCGCCGGTAGTCCGCGAGCGGCACCCGCGCCGGCGCGGCGGCCAGCTGCTCCTCGGTCAGCCACTCCACGTCGTGCCCGCCGGCCGCGATCAGCCGGTGGATCAACTCGTCGCCGTCCGCCGGGTGTTCACCGGTGTCGTAGCCGGCCTCCCGCAGCGCCTCCAGCAGCCGTACGGCCGAGGCGGGGGTGTCCAGGCCCACCGCGTTGCCGACCCGGGAGTGCTTGGTGGGGTAGGCGGTGAAGACCAGCGCGAGCTTCTTGGCGGCGTTCGGGGTGTGCCGCAGCGCCGCGTGCCGCACCGCGATCCCGGCGACCCGCGCGGCCCGCTCCGGATCGGCCACGTACACCGGCACATCGCCCTCGCCGGTCTCCTTGAAGGAGAACGGCACGGTGACCAGCCGCCCGTCGAACTCCGGGATCGCCACCTGCATCGCCGCGTCCATCGGCGACAGGGCCGCGTCCGACTCCTGCCACGCCTTGCGCGACGACGTCAGGCACAGGCCCTGGAGCACGGGCACGTCCAGCGCCGCGAGCGCGCCCACATCCCACGCCTCGTCGTCGCCGCCCGCCGAGGCGTCCGCCGCGACCGTGCCGCCCGACGCCAGCACCGTCGCGACGATCACGTCCGCGCGGCCCAGCAGCGCGAAGAGCTCCGGGTCGGCGCCGCGCAGCGAACCGCAGTAGACGGGCAGGGCGTTGGCGCCGCGCTCCTGCACGGCCGCGCACAGGGTGTCCACGAAGGCGGTGTTGCCGGACAGTTCGTGCGCCCGGTAGAAGAGCACCGCCACCGTGGGCCGCGCCGGGTCGTGGGCATAGCCGCCGTGCACCCCGAACTGCGGCATCGCGCGCGGCGGTTCGAAGCCCTCACCGCTCATCAGCACGGTGTCGGACAGGAAGCGGGCCAGCTCCGCGAGGTTGTCCGGGCCGCCCTCCACCAGGTAGCGCAGCGCCTCGGCGACCACGCCGGCCGGCGCCGACGACAGGCCCATCAGCTCGGCGTCCGGCACGCTCTCGCCGCCCAGCAGCACCGAGGGCACCCCGGAGGCGGCGATCACCGCCAGGCCCTCCTCCCATGCCCGGCGCCCGCCCAGCAGCCGCACCACGACGAGGTCGGCGCCCGCGAGCAGCCCGGGCAGGTCGGCGGCCGGATCCACCCGGGAGGGGTTGGCGATGCGGTAGCGCGCGGCGTCCGGGCCGCCGCGGCCGGTCGCGGCGCGGGCGGCCAGCAGGTCGGTGTCCGCGGTGGACAGCAGCAGAACGGTCGTCATGGTGCCCCCGGTGGGACGAAGGGAAGGCCGGCGGGCGCGCCGTCCTCGATGAGCCGCAGCAGTGCGGCGGTGTCCAGGTGCTCCTCGACCAGGTCGGCGACCCGGTCGAGTTGGTCCTCGCGCAGCGCGCCGAAGGCGGTGCCGGGAGCCGGGGTGAAATCACGCCCGGCGACCGCGGCGACCCGGCGCAGGAAGGCGCGGCGGAAGCCGTCGCTCTCCAGGGAGCCGTGCCAATGGGTGCCCCACACCGGGCCGTTGCGGCAGCCGTCGAGGAACTGCTCGTCACCGCCGAGGACTTCGGCGACGCCGTGGTGGATCTCGTAGCCGGCGACCGGCTCGCCGTACTCCTCGCCCTGCGGGCGGGCCAGGGTCTTCCGCGCGGCGAACCGCACCCGGACCGGCAGCAGGCCGAGGCCGCGGACCGTACCGGCCCTCGACTCGATGTCGTCCTCGATGCGTTCGGCCAGGATCTGGAAGCCGCCGCATATGCCGAGGACCGGGCGGCCCTCGGCGGCGCGCCGCTCCACCGCCGCGGCCAGGCCGCTCGCCCGCAGCCACTCCAGGGCCCGCACGGTGCCGCGGGTCCCCGGCAGCACGGCCAGGTCCGCGGCGGCGACGTCCTCGGGCCGGTCGGTGAAGCGCACCTCCACGCCGGGCTCGGCGGCGAGGGCGTCGAGGTCGGTGAAGTTCGACATCAGGGGGAGCGGGATCGCCGCGACCCGCAGGGTGTCCCTGCCGTACGGGGGACCGGCCGCGTAGCTGCGCACATGCAGGCCGTCCTCCTCGTCGATGGTCAGGCCGCGCGCGTACGGCACGACGCCGAAGGTGCGCCTGCCGGTGAGGCCGTGCAGCATGTCCAGGCCGGGCTCCAGGAGCGTCACGTCACCGCGGAACTTGTTGACGACATAGCCGGCGAGCAGGGCCTGCTGCTCGGGCGGGAGCAGGGCGGTCGTGCCGTAGAAGGCGGCGAAGACGCCGCCGCGGTCGATGTCGCCGACGAGCAGCGCGGGCAGGTTCGCGCGCCGCGCGAGGCCCAGGTTGACGATGTCGGTACGCCGCAGGTTGATCTCGGCGGGGCTGCCGGCGCCCTCGCACACCACCGCGTCGTACGCGCCGCCCAGCGTGGCCAGGCAGTCGGCGACGACGTCGACGAGGTCGCCCTGGAGGCCGCCGTCGCCGTGGTAGCCGCGCGCGGACATCTCGCCGACCGGCTTGCCCAGCAGCACGACCTGGCTGCTGCGGTCGCCGCCGGGCTTGAGCAGCACGGGGTTCATCAGCGCGGAGGGCTCCACCCGGGCGGCCTGCGCCTGCATGGCCTGCGCCCGGCCGATCTCGGCGCCGTCCCGCGTGACGAACGAGTTCAGCGACATGTTCTGCCCCTTGAACGGCGCGACCCGCACCCCGCGCCGCACCAGCACCCGGCATATCCCCGCGGTGAGCACGCTCTTGCCCGCATCGGACGCCGTCCCGGCCACCATGAGCCCCTTCACGCGCCACCCCTGGCGGCCGGCGGCCGGGAGAGCCTTCCGGCGGCGAGGCGGGCGGCGATCGTCAGGCCCAGGGACAGGGCCGAGACGCGGCGGGACAAGGCGATGGCGCGGGGGATGTCCGCGGCGGTCGGCGCTGGGTGCTCGGCGGCCAGGACGGGGCGCGGGTCGGGGCGGCCGGCGTAGCTGAGGGGGCCGCCGAGGCGGACGCGGAGGGCGCCGGCGAAGGCGGCTTCGACGGGGCCGGCGTTGGGGCTGGGGTGGGCGGCGGCGTCGCGGCGCCAGACGCGCAGGGCGTCGCGGGGGTGCGGGCCTGCCAGCACGGCCAGCGCCGCGGTCAGCCGGGCCCCCGGCCGGCCCACCGCGTCGTCGAGCCGGGCCGCGGCCCACCCGAAGCGCAGATACCGCGGCGAGCGGTGCCCGACCATCGCGTCCAGCGTGTTGACCGCGCGGAAGCCCGCGAGCCCGGCGGGCCCGCCGACCGCGCCCCACACCAGCGCCCCCACCACCGCGTCGGAGGTGTTCTCCGCGACGGACTCCACCACCGCCCGGGCGATCCCGGCGGCGTCAAGGCCCTGCGGGTCCCGCCCGCACAGGTGCGGCAGCCGCGCCCGCGCCGCCTCGATGTCGCCCGCCTCCAGCGCGGCCCCGATCGCCCGCGCCTCCCGGGCCAGCGACGTGCCGCCGAGCACCGTCCAGGCGCATACGGCGGTCAGGGCCGCGGACAGCGCGGGGGAGCGGCGCACCGCGCGGTCGGCGAGCGCCGCGGCGGACGCCGCCGTACCGGCGCACAGCACCGCGTACACGGCACCGCTGAACCGGTCGTCACGCCACATCCGGCGCTCCAGCGCCCCCGCCGCGCGCCCGAACGCCGCGACCGGATGGCCACGGCGCGGGTCACCCGCGACGAGATCGCCGAGGAAGCCGAGTGCGGCGCCGTACGCGTAGGAGCGATCGGCACGCATCGGCTCAGACCGCCGTCACACCTTGCCGGAAGCGCCGCGGGCGTCGCGGACGTGGGGGTCGGGACGGAGGGGGAGTGGCGCCGGGCATGGCTGAAGTCCTCACTCAGGGTCCGCGCCCTGGTTCGACGTGACCGGCGGTGAGAGTCTCCTGGCTCCCGGATCTACGCACTCCCGGTCTTCCAACCGGCAAGCCGGCCGTGACGTACGGGTTGGGAGTGCACTCCCCGGTGACAGTGGCGGGACCGCGCCGGATTCACACCGGACTTCCTCTCCTGCCGCCGCAATGGCACCTGGCAGTCCACCACGCCCGGAATGACCCCGTCAACCCGCCGTGACCTGCGGCGACGGAGTGTGGCACGGTCCACACCGCGCCACCCCCTCCGCCGCCGGGAAGCCGCCGCGCTACTTGGCGACGATGAGCCAGATGCCCCACGCGACCGCCGCGGCGCACGCGGCGAAGCAGACGTACGCGCCGCCGCGCAGGGCGGTCCCCGCGGGCCCGGCGGCGGGCCGGGACAGGCCCACCACGCCAAGGGTGAAGACGCCGACCAGGCCGACGGTGGACAGCAGCGTGACCACCAGGACGGACCCGAGGGCGTGCCAGTCGATGCTCATACGGGACTCCTTGCCGGCCCTCAGGCCGCGGTCGCGGGAGAGGGGGAGGGAGCGGGGGAGGACGGACCCGGCCCGGCGATCGGCCCGGCCGGCGGCGGCAGCACCGCCGCGATCGCCGCGGTGACGACGCCCGGCGGCTCGGCGGCGTCCGCAACGTCCGCAGCGGCCCCGGCAGTCCCAGCGGCTGCGAGCGCACCGACCGGAGCACCCGCGGCCCCCACCGGCGCGCCCGCCGCAGCGCCGGCGGGCGCATCCTCCGCGGCAGCCACCGCCGCGATGACCGGCGCGCCCACCGGCGCGGCAGCCGCAGCCCCCGCCGGCGCCGCGCCCGTCGCCTCCGCCGCGCTCACCGCGACCTCCTCGTTGACGTTCGCGTGCGTCACCGGCCTGCGCCGTGCCGCCGCCCGGATCGTCAGGCAGATCGCCAGGCCCAGCGCGGCCACCGCCGCCACGCCCCACGTGCCCTGGTCGGCCAGCAGCGCGGCCCCCGCGCCGACCAGGCCGGCCGCCGGCAGCGTCAGCGCCCACGCGGCGACCATGCGCCCTGCGGTGCTCCAGCGCACCACCGCGCCCTTGCGGCCGAGCCCCGCGCCCATCACGGAGCCGGAGCAGACCTGCGTCGTGGACAGCGCGAAGCCCAGGTGGGAGGAGGCCAGGATGGTCGCCGCCGCGCCGGTCTGCGCGGCGAAGCCCTGCTGCGGCCGGATGTCGGTCAGGCCCTTGCCCATGGTGCGGATGATCCGCCAGCCGCCGATGTACGTGCCCAGCGCGATCGCCGCGCCCGCCGACACGATGACCCACAGCGGCGGGTCGGAGTGCGGGGCGACGACACCGCCGGTGATGAGCGCGAGGGTGATCACGCCCATGGTCTTCTGCGCGTCGTTCGTGCCGTGGGCCAGCGAGACCAGGCCCGCGGAGGCGATCTGCCCGGCCCGGTAGCCCTTGGCGGTCGCGGCGGGGTCGGCCTTGCGGTCCAGGAAGTAGCTCAGCCGGGTCGCGGCGAAGGCGGCCAGGCCCGCCACGAAGGGCGCGGCGAGCGCGGGGATCAGGACCTTCATGACGACCGCGTCGCCGTGCACGCCGTGCCGCCCGACCGCGACGAGCGTCGCGCCGATGAGCCCGCCGAACAGCGCGTGCGAGGAGCTGGAGGGCAGTCCGGCCAGCCACGTCAGCATGTTCCAGACGATCGCGCCCACCAGCGCCGCGAAGATCATCTGGGGCCTGACGCCCGCGGACTCGTCGATGATGCCGCCGGAGATGGTCTTGGCGACCTCGACGGACAGGAAGGCGCCGACCAGGTTCAGCACGGCCGACATGGCCACCGCCGTCCTGGGCCGCAGCGCGCCGGTGGAGATGGTGGTGGCCATCGCGTTGGCCGTGTCGTGGAAACCGTTCGTGAAATCGAACGCGAGAGCGGTGACGATGACGATTCCGATCAGGAGCGTCATGTGTTCCATGGGCGGGCCCAGGCAATCGTTCGATCGGACAGTGGCGAGCCGACCGTACGGTTGCATGATGAACGGAAGGTGAACTGAGGGCGGACTCGTGGTGCCGACATTGCAGGTCGGTGAACACAATGCCAACGGAACGGCTCACTCCGGTATACGCCCGGGGTCGCGGGCGACGCCAGCCCCCGGCGGAAAGCAGCCCCGCGGCGGAGCCGCCGACGGATGCCGCCGACACAAGCCGCCGACCAAAGCCGCCCCCAGGAGCCGCCCCGCACACAACGCCCTCAGTGCCGCCCCGACACCCGGTCCGCCAGCCGCGCCACCGGGTCCGTCGCCGCGCTCCGCCCCGCCGACTCCCGCCGGTCCGCCCCGCGGTAGGCCGCGTACAGCCCCCGAACCCCCGCCCACCGCAGCGGCTCCGGCTCCCAGCGCCGCACCCGGTGGCCCACCCACGGCAGCCCCGTCAGCTCGCTGTCCGCGCCCGCCCCGGACGCCCGCAGCACCAGGTCGCGCAGCGTCCGCCCGGCCAGGTTCGAGGCGGCCACCCCGCTGCCGACGTAGCCGCCCGCCCAGCCGAGCCCGCTGCCCCGGTCCAGATGCACGCTCGCGCACCAGTCGCGCGGCACCCCCAGCACCCCCGACCAGGTGTGCGCGACCGGCACCCCGGCGGCGGCCGGGAAGAGCCGCGCCAGGACCTCCCGCAGCGCGGCGAGCGTGCGCGGGTCCGTCCGCCCGTCGTGGTCGGTGCGCGAGCCGAAGCGGTACGGCACCCCGCGCCCGCCGAGCGCGATCCGGCCGTCCGCGGTGCGCTGCGCGTACATGTACGCGTGCGCCATGTCGCCCAGCGTCTCGCAGCCCTCCCAGCCGATCGCCGCCCACACCCGCGGCGGCAGCGGCTCGGTGACGATCATCGAGGAGTTCATCGGCAGCCAGGTGCGCCGCTGCCCCGCCAGCGACGCGGTGAAGCCCTCCGTGCAGCGCAGCACGTACGGCGCCCGGACCGTGCCGTGCGCGGTCACCGCCCGCCCGGGGCGGATCCCGGTCACCGGAGTGGACTCGTGGACCGCCACCCCCAGCCGCTCCACCGCCGCCGCCAGCCCCCGCAGCAGTTCGGCCGGCTGCACCCGGGCGCCGTGCGGTGTCCAGGTGCCGCCGAGCGCGCCCGCCACCCGCACCCGGTCCGCCGCCTCGGCGGCGTCCAGCAGCAGCCGGTCGGTCTCGCCGAAGGCCGCCTCCCGCGCGTGGTACGCCCGCAGCCGCGCCAACTGCGCGGGGGAGCAGGCCACTTCGAGTACGCCGCCGCGCCGGACGGCCGCCTCGATCCGCTCGGCCGCCGCGACCCGCACGACCTCGTCCACGGCGCCGTTCATCGCCCGCTGGAGCCGTACGGCCGCGTCGTGCCCGTGCAGCCGGGCGTAGCGGTCGCGGCCGGCGACGCCGTTGTAGAGCCAGCCGCCGTTGCGCCCCGAGGCGCCGTAACCGCAGAAGCGCGCCTCCAGCACGGTGATCCGCAGCGACGGCAGCGCCTGCTTGAGGTAGTACGCGGTCCACAGCCCCGTGAAGCCGCCGCCGACGACCACCACGTCGGCGTCCGTGTCGCCGGGCAGCGGCGCGCGGGGCAGCGGGACGCCGCCGGCCGCGTACCAGAACGAGATGCCGCCGTTGACGGTGGTCATAATTCCCCTGCAATCCCCGCGGACGTGTGCGGACGTGCGGACGCCTGATGCGGACGCCTGATGCGGACGAGCGCTGCGGACGAGCGATGTGGACGCGTGCGGTGGGCCGATGACGTGGGCTGGGACGCTACTGGCGCCCGCGCCCGGCGGCAACGGCCCGGCGGGGCCCCGGCGAGCGGAGGGATCCGGTGTGGCGGAAAAGCGGCAGGACGCCCTGGAGAGGGCCTGGTCGGACGTGGTGGACACCGCCCGCCGCAGTGTCGCGGACGGCCTGGTCGTCGGCACGTCCGGCAATGTCTCGGCCCGGGTCGGCGACCTGGTCGCCGTCACCCCGACGGGCGTGCCCTACGACCGGCTGCGGCCCGGCGACCTGGTCGCCGTGGACCTCGACGGGCGGCAGGTGCGCGGCGCGCTGCGCCCCACCAGCGAGCTGCCGCTGCACCTGGCCGTCTACCGGGAGACCGGCGCCGCCGCGATCGTGCACACCCACGCGCCGCACGCCACCGCGGTCTCGCTGCTCACCGACGAGCTGCCGGCCGTCCACTACATGACCGCGGCCCTCGGCGGCCCCGTCCGGGTCGCCCGCTACGCGCTCTACGGCACCGCGGAACTCGCCGAGGCCGCCCTGGCCGCGCTGCGCGACCGTACCGGCTGCCTGCTGGCCAACCACGGCACGCTCGTGCACGCCGCGACCCTGGAGCGGGCCTACGAGCACACCGCGCAGCTCGAATGGATGAGCAGGGTCTGGCTGCTGGCGAGCGCCGCCGGCACCCCGCGCACCCTCCCGCCGGACGCGCTCGCGCGGGCCGCCCGGGCGCTCGCCGGATACGGCCGACCGGACTGAGCGGCTGCCCGCGGTTTCCGCTCCGGATGGCCGGGAACACGGGCAACGGTGAGACTGGACGGGATGCGACTGCGAACCGCCGTGGCCACGGCCACGACCGTGCTGGGTGCCGGCACCGCCGCCCTCGTGGTGGCCGGCCGGTACGGATCGAGGTTTGCCCTGCGCCGGGGCGGCGCCGGCAACGGCGAGGGCGCCGTCACGGTGCACACCGTCACCGAGGACCGCGTCACCCTCACCCGCACCCCCGCCTCGGTGCGGCGCGGGGTCTACGGGCTCACCGGCCGCGGCGGCCTGCACGCCGTCACCGGCGACGTCGTGGACGGCGCCGCCTACACCGTCACGCGCAAGCTGCTCGCCGTGCCGCACGGCTCGCTCGACGCCGGCACCCCCGTCCATTTCACCCCGCAGGTGCACCGCGGCAACCCGCATGTCGCGCTCGGCCTGGAGTACACCGAGGTGGACGTGCCCGGCGAGCTGGGCCCGCTGCCCGGATGGTACCTGCCCGGCGCCCGCACCACCTGGGTCATCACCGTGCACGGCCTGGACGCCACCCGCGAGCACGCCCTGAACGTGCTGCCCGCCCTGCACAAGCACCGCCTGACCCAGCTCGTCCTCGGCTACCGCGGCGACCCCGGCGCCCCGCCGCCGCCCGACGGCATCAGCCACCTCGGCCGTACCGAATGGCGCGACGTGGACGCGGCCATGCGCTACGCCGTCGAGTACGGCGCCCGGCGCATCGTGCTGTACGGCTGGTCGGTCGGCGCCACCATGGCCCTGCACGCCCACCGCCTGTCGGGCGTACGGGACCGGGTCGTGGGCCTGGTGCTGGACTCGCCGGTGCTGGACTGGCGCAGCACCGTCGCCGCCGCCGCGCACCGGCACGGCATGCCCGCGCCGCTCACCCCGCTGGCGATCCGGGCCGCCGAGGGCCGCACGAACGTACCCGGCCGGCAGGCCGACACCGCGCCCGCCGACCCGGCGCCGCCCACCGTCCCCACGGTGGTCTTCCACGGCCCCGACGACACCCTCGCGCCCTGGGCCGCCTCCCGCGCCCTCGCCGACCGCCACCCGGACCGCATCGTGCTGCACACCGTCCGCGGCGCCGAGCACGGCGCGATGTGGAACGCCGACCCGGAGGCGTACGAGGAGAGCCTGCGCCGCTTCCTGACCCCGCTCATGTGAGCCGGGCCGGCGGGCGCCGGTGAAGCCGCCGGTCACCGGCCCGCGCGGGGCCCCGCGCGGGCGCGGGCGGCGGGCGTACCGGCCGTGCGGGATCGGCCGATTGGGAATCTGGGCGCGATGGGGCGAGACTTCTCCAGTGACGTCCCGTAGCCCGCGAGACACTCCGCTCCGCCTTGTCCCCCGCCGGCCGCTCACCGCCGCCCGCAGGACCGCGGCCACGCGCAGGCCAAGACCGCCGCGCCCGCCCGAAGGCACCCCCCCGCTCCCGGACCTGGCCCGGTTCGCCCGCGCCGAACTCGCCGCCGCCGCGCGGCTGGCGCGCTGGGCCGGCACCGGGCCCGGCACCGCCGGACCGACCGGCATACTGCCCGACGACGTCCTGGCCCGCGCCGCCGCGGACCTGGACCTGACCCCCGGCCAGATCCGCACCGCCTGGGACCGCGCCAGGCTCTCCGGCCTGATCGAGCTGCACGGCGGCACCGCCCGGCCCGGCTGGCGGCTGCGCGCCTGGGACACCGACGACACCGCCGTGCTGCGCGGCTGGGTCGCGCTCTTCGACGCCTGGTCGCTCGCCCACCCCTTCCTGCCCTCGCCGCCCGGCGGCCGGCCCGGGCCCGACCCGGCGCTGGTCGCCGAAGTCATCGAGGCCGCACCGCAGTTGCTGTCCTTCCTGCATCTGTCCAACGGGCCGGTGCCGATCGACACCCTGCTGGACCTGCTGCGCCAGCGCGTCGCCGAGCTGCGCACCGAGCGCCACGAGCCGCCCGCCGACGGGGCCGGCGACCCGCTGCCGACACTGCTGGACTGGACGCTGGAGGCCGTCGGCAGGGTGGGAGCGCTCCAGCCGCGCGACCCGGCCCGCCCCGACGAGGTCGCGCTCACCGCGCTCGGCAGCTGGGCGGTGTGGGTCAAGCTGGAGCAGATCTGCGTCGCCGCCCAGGGCCCGGCCGGGCACATCGAGCAGTCCGCCGCGACCATGCTGCGCGCCTGCGCCCGGCTCTCGCCCGGCCCCGCCCGCGCCGAATACCGCGCCTGGCTCGCCGCCCGCCCGGTCGCCCCGGCCGTCGCCGAGCTCCTGGAGACCGCCCGCGGTGACGACGCGCTGCTGCGCGGCCTGGCCTTCGAGGCGCTGCGGGTCGTCGGCGAACCGGCCGAGCCCGCGGTGCGCGCGGTCGTCGACGAGCCGGGCCTGCGGCCGTACGCGGTGCTGTGGCTCGCCGAACTCGACGGCGACGACCCGGACACCGCGACCCGGCTGCTGACCCGCGAGGAGGCGACCTGGCTGTGGGTGGACACCGCCGCCGCCGTCGCCGACCACGGCGAGGACCACCTCCTTGTCAGCCACCTGGAGACCGCCGTGCAGGGCTCGGTGCCCGGACTGCTCCAGGAGGTGCGTGACGTAGGTCACCCCCGCACCGTGCAGGTCCTCGTGGCGCTCGCCGCCGCGCACCCCGACCCGGTGCTGGCCAAGGCCATGCGCAAGGCGGCCTTCCAGGTCCACACCGGCGAGTCCTGACCCGCCCGCACCACCCGGCGGGCCCCGCCCGCCGGCGTCCCCGGCAAGGACCGGCCGCCTCGTGGACCGGCCCTTACCGGCGGGACGGAAATCCCCTGGCGCGCGCCGGTTAGACTGGCCCGTATGGCTGTACTGGTCCTCGATTAGCCCCTGGCGTGACGCGCGACGCCCCGTTGCCCGCGTCCATCCGGCCCCACCGGTTCCACCCGGTCCATCCGGTCCGCCCGTTTCCCGGTCCTGCCGGTCCGTCCGGCCGCCAGGCCCTCCGCCACGCCATGGAGCACACCCCGTGATCACTGCCAGCGGCATTGAGCTGCGCGCCGGCGCCCGCGTCCTCATCGAGTCCGCCTCCTTCCAGGTCGCCAAGGGCGACCGCATCGGACTGGTCGGCCGCAACGGCGCCGGCAAGACCACCCTCACCAAGGTCCTGGCCGGCGAGGGCCAGCCGGCCGCCGGCACCGTCACGCGCTCCGGCGAGGTCGGCTACCTCCCGCAGGACCCGCGCACCGGCGACCTGGAGACCCTCGCCAGCGACCGCATCCTCGGCGCCCGCGAACTCGACGTCGTGCTGCGCAAAATGCGCGAGAACGAGCAGCGGATGGCGACCGGAAAAGGCGCCACGCGCGAGAACGCGATGAAGAAATACGCCCGGCTGGAAACGGAGTTCCTCACCAAGGGCGGTTATGCCGCCGAGGCCGAGGCGGCGACCATCGCGGCGGCGCTCGGCCTGCCCGACCGCATCCTCGGCCAGCCGCTGCACACCCTCTCCGGCGGCCAGCGGCGCCGGGTGGAGCTCGCCAGGATCCTGTTCTCCGACGCCGACACCCTGCTGCTCGACGAGCCCACCAACCACCTGGACGCGGACTCCATCAGCTGGCTGCGCGACTACCTGAAGACCTATCGCGGCGGATTCATCGTCATCTCGCACGACGTGAACCTCATCGAGACGGTCGTCAACAAGGTGTTCTATCTCGACGCCAACCGCGCCCACATCGATGTGTACAACATGGGGTGGCGGCTCTACCAGCAGCAGCGCGAGGCCGACGAGAAGCGCCGCAAGCGCGAACGCGCGAATGCGGAAAAGAAGGCCGCGGCCCTCAATTCGCAGGCCGACAAGATGCGCGCCAAGGCGACCAAGACGGTCGCCGCGCAGAACATGGCGCGCCGCGCCGACAAGCTGCTCGCCGGCCTGGACGCGGTACGCGTGTCGGACAAGGTCGCCAAGCTGCGCTTCCCCGACCCGGCGCCGTGCGGCAAGACGCCGCTGATGGCCTCGGGGCTGTCGAAGTCGTACGGCTCGCTGGAGATCTTCACCGATGTCGACCTGGCGATCGACCGCGGCTCCCGGGTGGTCATCCTGGGCCTGAACGGCGCCGGCAAGACCACCCTGCTGCGGCTGCTGGCGGGCGTGGAGACCCCCGACACCGGCGAGGTCACCCCGGGCCACGGCCTCAAGCTCGGCTACTACGCCCAGGAGCACGAGACGCTGGACCCGGACCGCACGGTCCTGGAGAACATGCGCTCCTCGGCGCCCGATACCGACCTGGTGGACATCCGCAAGATCCTCGGCTCGTTCCTCTTCTCCGGCGACGACGTCGACAAGCCCGCCGGTGTGCTCTCGGGCGGCGAGAAGACCCGGCTCGCGCTCGCCTCGCTGGTCGTCTCCAGCGCCAACGTGCTGCTGCTGGACGAGCCGACCAACAACCTCGACCCGGCCAGCCGCGAGGAGATCCTGGGCGCGCTGCGCACCTTCACCGGCGCGGTCGTGCTGGTCACGCACGACGAGGGCGCGGTGGAGGCGCTGCAGCCCGAGCGGATCATCCTGCTGCCCGACGGCGTCGAGGACCTGTGGGGCCAGGACTACGCGGACCTGGTCTCGCTCGCCTGAGGCCCGCCCGCGACCCGGCGGGGGAGCGGGCCACTGGCCTGGTCAACGGCCGGATGATCATGCCGTATGGATCATTCGGCCCATCGCGCGTCCGTCATTTGCATGAGTCCGGCTCGTACCGGCGCACGCCGGCGCCCGACCGCCGCGGGGCGCGACGATCAGTGGCGTGACGTCGGTAAACACCTTACCGACAGCCCCTGACCTGCTGGTATTGCGCGGGCGCAGTTCCGCCCGCGGAAATTACCGGCGGAAAATGCGCGCCCGGAAGCGTTCTTCCATGACTATCGGGGCATTCGGCTGGGGAATGTGCGGTGACAGACCTTGTCGAATGGGTGGCCAGGAAGGCGCTTAGGGGTGATCATGAGAGTCCAGAGCGCACTTCCCCAGGAGGAGGCACGGGTGGCCGAGACTCTGAAGAAGGGCAGCCGGGTGACCGGCGCCGCGCGCGAGAAGCTCGCGGCAGACCTGAAGAAGAAGTACGACTCCGGTGCGAGCATCCGTGCGCTGGCCGAGGAAACGGGCCGGTCCTACGGGTTCGTCCACCGGATGCTCAGCGAGTCCGGCGTGACCCTGCGCGGTCGCGGCGGAGCGACACGGGGCAAGAAGGCCGTCACCGCCTGACCGGCAGGTCACGCCCGACACGCCCCGGCCGGGCCGCCCGGCCCGGTCCCGACGGGCGGGGCACCTCCCCGTACCCCGCGGGCCTGCGTACCGAGCAGTTGGTTACTCTTCGGTAATCACCTCGCTCCTCACGCATGTACGCGGTCCGCTCGGAGGTCCCCGATGCCCGATGACACGATCCTGCTCGCCCGCGACGGAATCCGGCTCGCGCTGGACGGCACCGGCGCCGTCGCCACCATCACCCTGTGCAACCCGGCCAAGCGCAACGCGCAGACGCCCGCCCTGTGGCAGGCGCTGACCGAGGCGGGCCGGCTGCTGCCGGGGACCGTACGGGTCGCGGTGCTGCGCGCCGAGGGGCCGTCCTTCTCCGCCGGGCTCGACCGGCAGGCGTTCACCCCCGAAGGCTTCGACGGCGGGCCGTCGTTCCTCGCACTCGGGCGCGGCGACGCGGCCGAGCTCGACGCGACCATCGCCGCCTACCAGCAGGCCTTCACCTGGTGGCGGCGCACCGACCTGATCACGGTCGCCGCCGTCCAGGGCCATGCCATCGGCGCCGGCTTCCAGCTCGCGCTGGCGTGCGACCTGCGGGTGTGCGCCGACGACGTGCAGTTCGCCATGCGCGAGACCAGCCTCGGCCTGGTGCCCGACCTCACCGGCACCAAGCCGCTGGCCGAACTGGTCGGCTACGCCCGCGCGCTGGAGATCTGCGTGACCGGCCGGGTCGTGCACGCCGAGGAGGCCGAGCGCACCGGCCTGGCCAACGCCGTCGTGCCCGCCGCCGAGCTCGACGCCGCCGTCGCCGACCTCACCGCCGCGCTGCTCGGCCCGCCCCGCGACGCCGTCAACGAGACCAAGGCCCTGCTGCGCACCGCCCTGACCCACACCGAGCCCGAGCAGTACGCCGCCGAACGCGCCGCCCAGGGCCGCCGGCTGCGCGACCTGGCCGGCGCCGCGGAGTAGCCGGTACGGCCCGGGGGCGGTACGCCCGCGCGGCAGCGGCTACGCGTCCGTCACCACCACCGCCGTCGCCACCGGCCCCGGGGCGTCCAGGGCCGCGGCGGCGGTGATCGCGGCCGTCACCGCCCGGGCCACCTCGTACGGGCGGTGCCCGGCCGCCACCGCGAACTGCACCTGCACCCGGCGCCCCGGGGCGTCCTGCGTGTCGCGCACCCGCACGCCGGAGCCCAGCCCCGCGAGCCGCCGGGTCAGCCGCAGCACCCCCGGCACGGCCAGCGCAGCCGCCGCCACCCGCTCGGCCGCCCCGGGCGCCCCCTCCCCGGCGCCCGGCAGCTCCCGCGCGCCCTCGCCCTGCGCGCCCTCCTCGACGACCACGCCCTCGCGCACCTGCGCCAGCTCGGGCCCGCCCTCCAGCAGCCCCGACACCTCCAGGTCCACCGCCCGCACCGGCACCCCGAGCCCGTCCCGCGCGGTCGCCCACAGCACCGCCCGCAGCCGCTCGGCGCTGCGCGGCAGCGGCTCGTCGAGCCCGGCCCCGAAGTCCGCGGTGATCCGCAGCGGCCCGTACGGCAGCGCCCCTGTCGGCGCCGCCCCATGGGGCCCGCCGCCCGCGTCATCCTCCCGGCCCAACGCGGCCACCTCGCCCGCCCCGCCCCCGGGACCCGGGTCCTCGCCGGCGTCGTCCAGCCGCACCCCGACCGCCCCCAGCCGTACCCCCGGCAGTGCGTCCGCGACCCGCCGCAGCGCGGCCACGGCGGCGCTCTCGGTGATCCAGGCGGCATCCCCGGCCTCGCCCAGCGGGAGCAGCCGCCCCAGCGCGACCTGCTCCCGTACGGTCCTGGCCAGTCGGTCCATGGTCACCAGGTCTCCTCGCCTTCCGGTACGGCCACCACCCGAACGGGGGTCGGCGGGCCCCTGTGGGCGCATCCCCGCAGCGCTCTCGGGCATGCGCACATAGTGTGGTGCACGGAGCAGCCCAGACGAAGGGACGACTCGCGATGACGGACAGCGCGCAGTACAACCGGCCCGAGCCCGAAGGCTCGTCGCTCACCCCCGAAGGCGGCAGGACGCTGGACAAGGGCAGCGCCGGCGGCCCGGCCCGCAAGGCGCTCGGCGACCCGGCGAGCCGCGGCCGTACCACCATCGCCGACGGCGTGGTGGAGAAGATCGCCGGTCTTGCCGCGCGCGACGTGGTGGGCGTGCACGCGATGGGCACCGGCCTGTCCCGGACGTTCGGCGCGGTCCGCGACCGGGTCCCCGGCAGCACCCGCTCGGCCACCCGCGGCGTCAAGGCCGAGGTCGGCGAGGTGCAGACGGCGCTCGACCTGGACATCGTGGTGGAGTACGGCGTCTCCATCGTCGAGGTCGCCCGCGCGGTGCGGGAGAACGTGGTCGCGGCGGTCGAGCGGATGACGGGCCTGGAAGTCGTCGAGGTCAATGTGGCCGTGGGCGATGTGAAGCTGCCCGACGAAGACGATGATGACGAACGCGAGCAGCGGGTCCAGTAGGGACCCGGCGCCCGCGCACCTGACCGGACACACCGCGCGTGACCGCGCGCGTGACGCACCCGAACGGACCTGGAGCGGACGATGAGCATGGCGGTGATCGGCCTCGCGGCCGGGATGGCACTGGGGTTCGCCGGCTACTTCGGCGGCTTCGGCGCCTTTCTGGTGGTGGCCCTGCTCGGCGCGGTCGGTTTCGTGGCGGGCAAGTTCTTCGACGGCGACCTCGAACCCGGCGACTTCTTCCGCAACCGGGACCGTGACCGCGACCGCGACCGGCGGCGCTGATGGCGTCGTCGGCCGTCCCCGGGCAGCTCCCCCCGGCCGACCGGGGGGCGCTGCGCATCGCGGACCGGGTGGTCGCCAAGATCGCCGCCCAGGCCGCCGGTGAGGTGCTGACCGACGCGCCCGGCGCCGACCTCGTCCCGCGCGACACCCGCCCGCACGCCTCGGTGTCGGTCCGCAAGGACACCGCGCGGCTGCGGCTCACCCTGGAACTGGGCTACCCGGCCGACATCGGGACGGTGTGCGGCTCGGTGCGCCGCCATGTCACCGGCCGGGTCGAGGCGCTGACGGGTATGGATGTACCCGAGGTGGCCGTCGAGGTGGAGCGGCTGCACTCCGCGGCGGCGAGCCGTGCGCAGGAGGGGAGAGTGGAATGACCGACGAGGGCGGCAGCCACGTCTACCGCGCGCAGGACCCGAACCAGTCGCCGGAGGAGGCCGCCCGGGTCAGCATCACCAAGCGCCGGGACCTCGAACCGTACGCGGTGACCTCGGGGCTGCCCGGTGCCGGCGAGGGCCCCAGGGTCCGCCGCTTCTGGTCCGGGCGCCGGGTGCCCGCCGCCCTCGCCGCCGCCGTGGGGCTGGGCCTTTCCGGCCTGTTCCTCTACGACATCGCCTCGGTGCGCGCCGACCGCCAGGGCATGCAGTGGCGCCGCACCCTCGCCCATGAGCTCGCCACCCGGCACCTGGACAACGTGTGGATCATCGTCGGCGCCGCCGTCGCCGCGGCGCTGGGCCTGTGGCTGCTGGTGCTCGCCGCGACCCCCGGCGAGCGCGGGGTGCTGCCGATGGCGCGCAGCGGCACGGCGGGCGTACGCGCGGGCCTGGACCGGCGGGCGGCCGAACTGGTGCTGCGGGACCGGGCGATGGAGGTCTCCGGGGTGCGCTGGGCGCGGGTCGAGGTCGGCCGCCGGAAGATCACGGCGCGGGCCGCCTCGCACTTCCGCGACCTGGAAGAGGTGCGCACCGACCTGACGACCGCGCTCGGCGAGGCCGTACGGCAGCTGGGCCTGGCCCGGTCGCCGCATCTGCGCATCCACCTGCGGCGCGCGGAAAAGAAGGGGTGAGGCGAGGATGCGCACCACCGTCAACCGGCTCATGCTGGGGCTGCTCGGCCTGATCCTGCTCGTCGTGGGGCTCGCGGTGCTGTTCGCCGGCCTCGACCTGCCGCGGCACTGGAACTTCACCATGCCCGGTTGGTGGCCCTACCGCGGCCCCAAGGACGTGCTGCTCAGCAGCCACGACCGGACCCGCTACCGCTCCGACGGCTGGTGGTGGCCGGTGGTCTTCGCCGTCCTCGGGGTGCTCTTCGTCATCGGCCTGTGGTGGCTGCTGGCGCAGGCCCGCACCCGGCGGCTGCGGCAGATCAGGATCGACAGCGGCGACGGCCAGGGCGCGCTGCTGCGCGGTCGCGCGCTGGAGAACGTGCTGCGTGCCGAGGCCGAGGAGCACGAGGGCGTCGAGTGGGCGAACGCGCTGCTCACCGGCCGCCGCGGCAGCCCCGAGGCGCGCCTGGTGCTGGGCCTGGCCCCGCACGCCACGCCCGAGGACGTCGTCGCCGGGCTGGACGCCCACGTCCTGGAGCGCGCCCGCACCTCCGCCGGCCTGGACGACCTGCCCGCCGAGGCCCGGCTGCGCCCGGTCCGCCACCGTGCGGCCCGGGTGACCTGACCCGGGCCGCACGGGGCCGCTCATGACGTCATGACGTGGTGTAGAGGTGGTGCACCTCGTCGGGCGTGAGCGCGACGGGGTAGGCGCGGACGTCGGCGATGGAGCCGTTCCACTGGTTGTACGGGGTGGTGCTGCCGATCGTCGCGTTGCCGCCGATGTTGAGCCGGCCGCCGGCGTTGTAGACCGGGGTGGGGTTCACCGCGGCCTTGTTGGCGGCGACCCCGTCGACGTACAGCGTCTGGGTGTCGGTGTCGGCGTCGTAGACCCCGGTGATGAGGGTCCACACGCCGGTGGTGGGCGACTGCTCCTTGCCCGTCGCGTCCCGGGTGCCGCCGGTCGCCGCGACCAGGGTGGTGTCGGTGGCGTCACCGGTGGTGGTCTGGAAGTACCAGGAGTGCGTGGGCTGCTGGTAGCCGAGGTAGAAGGCCTGGTGGTTGACGGTGCCCTGGCTCACCGCGCCGATCGTGGCGGCCGTCGAGCCCAGCTCCACCCACGCCGAGACGGTGTAGCTCCTGCTGGTGTCCAGCGCGGCGTGCGCGGACTGGAGCAGGCCTGTCGTGCCGTTCAGGACCAGCGCCGAGTTCGCCGCGCCGGTGTGGCCCGGGCCCCAGCCCGTCGCGCCGTACGCGGTGGCCGGGTTGGTGGTGTCGGTGTCGGCGGTGCTGCCGGCCAGCTGCCACTGGTCGGCGGCGGTGCCGTTGCTGCCGATGGTGAAGTACGGGGCGGTGCCGGTGACCGGTGAGCCGGCGCTGCCGGTCGCGGTGGTGCCGGGGCGGATGTTGAGGCTGCCGGCGCTGGAGACCGACCACAGGTCGGGGATGCCGTCGCCGGTGAGGTCGCCGTCGGAGCCGACGAGCGGGTCGTTGGCGGCGACCAGGTTGCCGAACTTGGTGCCGGCGCTGACCGCGGTGACGATGGGCGCCGGCTCGTCCAGCGGGTCGCCGTCGGCGTCGGTGGAGGTCGTGCCGGTGGTCAGGGTGTAGCTGTCGATGTCGCCGGTGGTGCGGTTGCGGGCCCAGAGGCCCGGCTTGCCGGTGCCGGCGGTGTCGCCGGGCGACATCAGGTCCATGGCCTTCCAGCCGGTGGCCGCGACCTTCACCGGGGCGCCGAGCGTCCCGAAGGCGACGGTCGGGTAGAACCACAGCGCGGCGTCCCCCGAGCCGGTGGTCTCGGTGGTGAGCAGCCCGGTGTAGTGGCCGAAGTGCCCGGCGTCCAGGGCGGTGGTGGACACGTCGCCGAGCGCGGTGACCTGGAGGGTGGTCGACCAGTCGGCCGCGTAGTCCGTGCAGGACGGGCAGGGCGGCTTGGCGATCTCCTGCTTCTTGTCGAAGCGGCCGTCGGTGCCGGTGTTGCCGGGGTTGTAGTAGAAGACCATCGACGGCGACCCCGTCTTGTGCACGATCAGGTCGTCGACGTTCAGGCCGCTGCGCATGCTGCCGCGGTGGGTGACCTGGTAGCCCTTCCACGCGTCGCCGGCCGGGGAGTCGGCGGCCTTGGCGGCCAGGCTCACCGCGGGGCTCGCGGCCTGGGTGTTGCCGGGCACGGAGTGCGCGTAGAGGTTGCCGTCGCCGCCGGGGACGAGCACGTCGGGGGAGCCGTCACCGGTGGTGTCGCCGAAGACCGGCGTCGGGCCGTGCGGGTTCCACGGCACGTAGAAGGCGTACGGCACGACGGTGGAGTAGTTGCCCGCGTTGTCCTCGGCCTGGACGTAGACGACGTTGGTGCCCCAGTGCGTGGGGAAGACGGCCAGCCCGTTCGCCTGCGAGGGCAGCTTGGCGCCGCACTGCCAGGCGGCGTCCGACAGCGTCGGGTCGAAGCTCCAGTGCATGCAGGCCAGGCCCGAGGGCGTGCCGTGCGGCGCCGGGTCGGTCGCGGTGAAGGGCACCCAGCCGCCGCCCCCGGCGAAGACGCCGGTGACCTGGCCGTTGCCGGACGGCGGGAAGGTCGCGCCGAGCGAGCCGGCCGGCAGCTGGTCGGGTGCCTCGGGCACGGTGACCGTGGGCGGGGTCAGGTCGACGCGGAAGTGGCAGTGGGTGCCGGGCGCCGCGGCCGAGGTGAGGATGCCGTCGTTGGCGGAGACGTCCCAGCCGTAGGAGCCGCCGTCCTGGAGCTTGGCGGTGGGCACGGTGAAGACGGCCTGGCTGCCGGAGGAGTAGTAGCCGGTGTAGCCGGTCAGCACCGTCCCGGCGGTGTCCCACAGGTCGAAGTAGCCGCGCACCGGCTGGGCGGGGCTGGTCGGACTGGAGACGGTGGCCTTGAGCTGGAGGCCGCCGGCGCCGGGGTTGTCGAGGAAGGCGGAGGTGGTGGAGTTGGCGGTCGCCTCGCACGGCTGGGTGGTGCCGGCGGAGGCGTAGCGCGGGGTGGGGGAGGCGGTGAAGTTCTTCGGCGCGTTCGGCGTGGCGTCGTAGGTGACGCTGAGGGTGGCCTTGTTGGACAGCCGCTTGAGGCCGTTGGCGTCGGACTCGTCGCCGTAGAGCCCGAAGGTCAGGACGCTGGAGCTGGCGCTCATCGCCGGGCAGCTGCTGTCGCTGTCGCCCATGGCGTGCCGGACGGCGCAGGTCGCGTTGTAGCTGAAGGAGACGTTGCCGCAGTCGGCCGAGCCGGTGCCGCCGACGCTGACGCTGCCGACGAGCCCGCCGCCGGGCTGGTTGTTCCAGTTCGTGCCGTGCCCGATCGCGGTGGTCGAGGCATAGGCGCGTACCGCGTACTTGTTGGTGCAGCTCCAGTCGGCGGAGTACGTCTGGGTGACCGTCAGGGTGGCGCTGCCGATGACGTCCTGCGCGGAGTGCAGGGCCGAGGTGTTGAACTGGTAGTACGTGCGCTCCTTGTCGGAGGGGACGCAGCTGCCGCCGTCGGGGTAGGTGCCGCACAGGCCCAGGCCCGGCTGGGAGCTGTGGGAGGTGCCGTACTGCCCGAAGTTGTCGGCGGTGGGGTAGGCGGACTGGACCCACGTCCAGGTGGGCGCGCCGGCCTTCCACGGCAGGTAGGACGGGTCGATGTAGACCGGGTAGTGGGTGCCGGCGCCGTGCAGCAGGCCGGCGGGCGGGGTGAGGGTGACCGCGTCGCCGGTGGCGCTGACCTGGAGCGGGGCGGTCTGCGCGCCGGTGCCGGGGCCGTCGGCGGTGCTGGGGTCGGCGCCCGCGGCGGCCTGCGGGGCGAGCGCGTCCGGCCGCCCGGCCGCCGCCGCGGCGGTGTCCGGGGTGCTGGAGTCCCACATGGTCGGGGTGGGGGCGACGAAGTGGACGGCGCCGGCGCTGTCGACCGCCTGGAGCCCGCCGTCGGCGTTGGCCTGCATGGTCAGGCCCGCGCCGGTCGTCGACAGCCGCAGGGTGGCGAGCGCCGGATCGGCCGCGGCGGCGGCGGATTTGACGACCAGCACCTCGCGGATGCCGCCGACGTCGGTCGCGGTGACGTCCAGGTCCACGTCCGGCAGCACGTCGGCGTAGACCGCCGTGTCGCCGTGGACGGTGGGGGCGGGCAGCGCGAAGGGCATGCCGATCGCCAGCGTGCTGCCGTCCTCGCCGGTGAGCGTGGCCAGCGGGGCGGTGCCGCCGCCGGACAGGGTCAGCGCGTTGAGCGGCGCCTTCGCCGACAGGGTGCCGTCGGCGTTCACCTTCAGGGTGCTGTCGACCGGCACCCACGTCCCGTTCTGCCGCACCCGGGTGGGCGCGGGGGTGCTCTGCTGGGTGAGCGTGCCGTCCGGGTTGGCGGTGGTCTGCGCGTACGGCGTGGTGAGCGCGTCGACCACGACCGGCTGCCCGGTCTCCCGGGCCTGCGCGACGGCCCGGTCCTGCGGTGTGGCGTCCGGTGGCAGCGCGGTCACATGGCCGTCGCCGCCGGACCCGGCGTCGGCGGCGGCGGGGCCGGCGAGCCCGGTCGCCGCCCCGCCCGCGAGCATCAGCGCGAGGGCCAGCAGGACACCCGCCGACCGCCTGCCGGGCGTGTCCGCCCGGCGCTTCCCGCGAGCGGGCCGTCTCATACCCCCCATGGGGTCCCCTCCCCTTGTGGCGCCTTGTGGCGCGGTTGAGCGCACAATAGGTGACCGCTCGCCCGGGCTGAGTAAAAATATGGGCAAGATATTTTCCTGCTCAAAAACATATGAGCTTCGTACTATACCGTCCCTCTCAACTGTGGCCGCCGAGGACTTCCCCGGCGGCCGTCGCTTGCGAGGGGGTTCTCGTGGGTTCTTGGGGACGGGCTCGGCCCGGCAGGGCCGGACGCCGCTCATGGATGACGGACGTGCTGACGGTGCTCGCCACCGTCGCGGCACTGCTCGGTCCGGTCACCGCGGAGGCGACGGGGCAACCCGCCGACCCGCACAAGGTCTGGTCGCCACCCGGCACACCGCTGCCCAGGACCCCCTCGGTCCCCGGCACACCGCTCGCGGCTCCCACCCCCACCGCGCCGGACCGCCCGGTGCCGCCGGAGTGGGCCGGACCGGCGGCGACCGCCGCCGCCACGGCGACCGGCACCGCCACCCTCGACATGCCCGCCGCCACCGGCACGACCCGGCCGCAGCCCGCCCGCGCCGGCAAGCTCGGCGTATGGGTACGGCCCACCGCCGCGCCCACCACGACCGTCCGCCCCGGCACGGGGACGCCGGCGGCCACGGGAACGGCGGCCACGGGAACGGCGGCGCGAGGCAGCGCCGCGACCGGCGCAGCCGGCCCGCAGGGAGCCACCGCCGCCCCGGCCACCCCAGCCCCCGCAGCCGTCAGGGCCGCCCCGGCCGCCGCCGGCACCGCGCTGACCGTGGACGCCGTCCCGGCCGCGACCGCCGCCGCGACCGGCTACCACGGCCCCGTCGTCGCGCTGTCCCGCGCCACCGCCGGAGCCGCCGGAGCGGTCGAGGTCGGCCTCGACGTGAGCGCCCTCGACGCAGCCTACGGCGGTGACGCAGCCGCCCGCTCCCGGCTGCTCGCCCTTCCCCCCTGCGCCCTGACGACCCCGCAGGCCCCCGGCTGCGCCGCCGCCACCCCGCTGCCCTCGCGCTACGACCCGGCCACCCACCGGCTCACCGCCGACATCGCCCTCCCCGCGACCACCACCACCGCGGCCACGAGCGCCGCGACCGCCGCCGACGGCCTGGTCGTCGCCGCCGACACCACCCCCGCGGGCGGCGCCGGCAACTACGCCGCCACCAGCCTCAACCCCAGCGCCGCCTGGACGGCCGGCTCCGCCAACGGCGGCTTCGGCTACAGCTACCCCCTCCAGCTGCCGCCCGCCCCCGGCGGCGACACCCCCGCCGTGGCGCTGACCTACGACTCCTCCTCGGTGGACGGCCTGACCTCCGCCACCAACTCCCAGTCCTCCTGGATCGGCGACGGCTGGGACTACTCGCCCGGCTACGTCGAACGCTCCTTCAAGGGCTGCGACGACGACGGCATCGCCCACTCCAGCGACATGTGCTGGGGCGGCGACAGCGTCACCCTCTCCCTCGACGGCCAGTCGGGCCGGCTCGTCCACGACGACAAGAACCCCGCGCTCTGGCGGCTCCAGGACGACGACGGCTCCAAGGTCGAGTTCCTGACCGGCGCGACCAACGGCACGCCCACCGGCGAGTACGTCAAGGTCAGCACCAGCAGCGGCAACGTCTACTACTTCGGCCTCAACCACCTGCCCGGCGGCGACGGCACCGACCCGGCGACCGACTCCGCCTGGACCGAGCCGGTCTACTCGCCCAAGAGCACCGACCCCTGCCACGACGCCGCCAAGGGCGACGCCTCCTGGTGCCAGACCGCCTGGCGCTTCAACCTCGACTACGCCGTGGACGCCCACGGCAACCTCACCACCTACACCTACCGGCCCGAGACCAACTACTACGAGCGCGGCGCCGGCCAGAACAACGGCACCGGCACCCTCACCCCGTACATCCGCGGTGGCGCCCTGACCGGCATCGCCTACGGGGTGCGGCTGCCCGACGAGGTCGCCGCCAAGGGCACCCTCAAGGCCCCGGCCCGCGTCGTGTTCACCCCCGCCGCCGAGGGCCGCTGCTCCACCGACGGCGGCTACACCTGCGCCGGCGCCACCCTCGGCAAGGACAACTCCTCGCACTGGCCGGACGTCCCCTACGACCAGAACTGCGACAAGGGCGCCACCGCCTGCAAGAACTACGGCGAGAGCTTCTGGTCGAACCTGCGGCTGAAGACCATCACCACCCAGTGGCTGTCCGGCGGCACGTACAAGGACATCGACAGCTACGACCTCACCCAGCACTTCCCCGACCCGCAGGACGGCGCCAAGCCCGGCATGTGGCTGGACTCCATCGTCCGCACCGGCCACGACGGCGCCGACCTGCCGCTGCCGCCGGTCACCTTCACCCCGGTCGAGCTGCCCAACCGGGTCGACGGCACCGACCTGGTGCCCGCGCCCGCGATCTTCAACCGGCCCCGCATCCAGCGGATCACCACCGAGACCGGCGAGCAGTTCCAGGTCGACTACCGGCTGCCGGCCTGCTCCCGGCTGCAGAAGACCATGCCGGCCTCCGCCGCCACCGACACCATGGCCTGCTACAACGTCAAGTGGTACCCGCCGGGCAGCCAGTACGGCGCCGACCCGGTCTCCGACTGGTTCAACCGCTACCAGGTCGACTCCGTCAGCGAGAACGACCCGGTCGGCCACACCCCGTCCGTCACCACCAGCTACGCCTACGGCCCGGCGGCCTGGCACTACGACGACAGTGAACTGGCCGACCCCAAGACCCGCACCTGGGACGACTTCCGCGGCTTCGCCTCCGTCACCGCCGTCGTCGGCGACGGCGAGGACGGCCCCAGGTCGCAGACCGTCACCCACTACCTCCAGGGCATGGACGGCGACGACAACGGCGCCGGCGGCCACCGCACCGTCACCGTCAAGGACTCCCTCGGCGACACGATCACCGACTCCGACTGGCTGTCGGGCCAGGTGTACGAGACCGACACCTACGACAAGGCCGGCGGCACCGTCGTCGCCTACGACGTCAGCACCTCCACCGCCTCCGACCCCACCGCGACCCACGTACGCGGCTCCTCGCTGCCCGCGCTGACCGCCCGCTACCTGGGGGTGCGGACCGTCGCCACCGCACGCGCCAGGAAGAAGAACGGCGCCTGGCAGACCGTCACCACCACCACGACGAACGACCCCGGCCACGCCAACCGCACCCTGACGTCCGACCAGGTCGCCGACGGCCTGCCCGAGCAGTGCACCCGCGCCTCCTACGCCACCGGCCCCAGCCCCCTGGTGACCGGCCTGAGCGACGAGACCCTCGTCGTGTCCGGCGCGAGCGCCTGCACCGCCGAGCCCACCGCCGCCAACACCGTCTCCGACAAGCGCACCCTCTTCGACAACAAGCCCTTCGGCCAGGCCGGCGCCACCGGCAACGCCACCGCGCTCCAGGTCCTCGACCACTACGACACCGCGGGCAACCCGGTCTACGCCACCACCGGCACCAGCGGCTACGACGCCTACGGCCGCACCGTCTCGGCGACCGACCCCAACGCCACCGACGCCGCCCACCCCGCCGGCGCCACCACGACCACCAGCTACGACTCCGCCCACCCCGGCGAGCTGACCTCCACCGTCACGGTGCTCAGCCCCGCCCCGGGCAGCACCACCCCGTGGAAGTCGGTCACCACCCTCGACCCGGCCCGCGACCTGTCGCTGACCTCCAGCGACATCAACGCCAAGGTCACCACCGCCGCCTACGACCCGCTCGGCCGGCTCACCAAGGTGTGGAACGCCGGCCGCACCACCGCACAGAACCCCAGCACCGTCTACGTCTACGCCGTCAACGGCACCAAAGGCCCGTCGTCGGTGACCACCAGGACCCTGACCAGCGACACCCCCGTCTACACCACCTCGGTGTCGGTCTTCGACGGCTTCGGGCGGCAGATCCAGCAGCAGGCCACCCCCGGCATCTCCGCCTACCACGGCCGGGTGCTGACCACCACGCTCTACGACTCCCAGGGCCGCATCCGCGAGACGCAGGCACCCCGCTACGACGACACCGCCCCGCCCGGCACCGTCCCCTCACTCGCCGACGAGGCCCACGTCCCCGGCTCGACCAGCACCGACTACGACGGCCTCGGCCGCCCGGTCGCCTCGGTCTTCTCCGCCTACGCCGTCCAGCAGTGGAAGACCACCACCGCCTACCCCGGCATCGACGAGACCGACGTGACGCCCCCCAAGGGCGGCACCCCCACCACCACGATCACCGACGCGCTCGGCCGCACCAGCCAGCTGTGGCAGTACAGGACGCCCACCGCGACCGGCACCGCCACCGACGCGGACGTCACGACGTACACCTACCACCCCGACGGCAGCCCGGCGGGCCAGACCGACGCCACGACCAAGAACACCTGGACCCACACCCTGGACCTGCGCGGCCGGGAGACCGCCGCGACCGACCCCGACACCGGCCGGACCACCACCGCCTACGACGCCGACGGGCACGTCACGTCCGTCACCGACGCCCGCGGCGTCACCCTCTCCTACGACTACGACCTGATCGGCCGGCAGACCGCCGAATACGCCACCACCCCGCCCGCCACCGCCAAGAAGCAGATCGGCGCCTGGACGTACGACGGCATCGACGGCGCCAAGGGCCAGCCGGTCGCCGCCACCCGCTACGACGGCGGCGACCCCGCCAAGGCGTACACCTCCACCGTCACCGGCTACGACAGCGCCTACCGGCCGACCGGCACCACCGTGAGCCTGCCCGCCTCCGAAGGCGCCCTCGCCGGCCCCTTCACCACGACCACCACCTACAACCAGCTCACCGGCGCACTCGCCTCCACCCGCACCGACGCCCGCGGCAACCTGCCCGCCGAGACCGTCAGCTACAGCTACGACCCCGACGGTGCCCTGCTCGGCTTCGGCTCCAGCGCCGCCGTCTACGACCTGTCCAGCGACTACGACGCCTTCGGGCGCCCGGTGCGCACCACGGTCAACCCGTGGGGCACCGAGATCGTCGCGACCGACACCTACGACCAGTCCACCGGCAACCTGCTGAGCACCTACCTCGACAAGCAGACCTCCGGCACCGGCGCCGTCCAGCAGACCACCTACACCCGCAACGCCGCCGGCCAGACCACGGCGATCCGGAACATCGCCGACAACACCCCGGCGCAGACCGACCTGCAGTGCTTCGGCTACGACCACCTCGGCCGGCTCACCACCGCCTGGACCGACACCGGCGGCCTCACCACCGCGCCCCAGCCGTCCGTGCCCGGCATCGGCGGCTGCACGGACACCACCCCCACCAGCGGCGCCGCCGCCGGCCGCACCACCGTCGGCGGCCCGGCCCCGTACTGGACCTCCTACGGCTACGACGCCACCGGCAACCGCACGCAGCTCGTGCGGCACGACACCACCGGCGACACCGCCAAGGACGTCACCACCAGCCAGGTCTTCGCCCCCGCCGGGCAGCAGAACACCCCCACCACCGCCGCGGACACCGGCGGCGGCACCGGCGGCCCGCACGCCCTGCTCACCACCACCAGCACCGGCCCCGGCAACCCCGGCCCGACCTCCTACCAGTACGACGCGCTCGGCGACACCACCGCCGTCAGCGGCACCACCGGCACCAGCACCCTGACCTGGGACGCCGAGGACGAACTGGCCACCGTCACCACCGCGGGCACCACCGGCACCACCTCGTACGTCTACGACGCCGCGGGCAACCAGCTGCTGCGCCGCAACCCCGGCAGGACCACCCTCGACCTCGGCAGCGACGAGCTGACCCTCGACACCGCCACCGGCGCCGTCACCGACGTGCGCACCTACGAGCTGCCCGACGGGCTCAGCGCCGTCCGCCAGGCCCCCGGCACCGCCGGGCTGACCTGGCAGCTCTCCGACGACCACGGTACCGCGACGCTCGCCCTCGACGCCGGCACGCTGACCGAGACCCGCCGCCCCACCGACCCGTTCGGCAACCCCCGCGGCACCCAGCCCACCACCTGGGCCGGCGACCACGGCTTCGTCGGCGGCACCGCCGACCCGGTCACCGGCCTGACCAACCTCGGCGCCCGCGAGTACCAGCCCGCCACCGGCCGCTTCCTCAACCCCGACCCACTGCTCGACACCGGCCGGCCGCAGCAGTGGAACGGCTACGCCTACGCCGACGACGACCCGGTCGGCCTGAGCGACCCGGGCGGCACCGACCCGGCCGGCACCCAGAACACCTGCCTGTACGACCAGTCCGAATGCGGCCCGCACCCCGGCGGCGGCAAGGACACCCCGCCGCGCTGCGACGGCTTCCTGATGTGCGGGGGCGGCGGCTCCAGCAGCTCGGGCGGCTCGGGCGGCTCAGGCGGCGGCCACCACAAGGGCAAGCCCAAGCGGGTCGGCGGCTTCACCGTCGGCACCGCGCAGGACGGCCAGCCCACCCTCGACGGCATCCGCGTCCCGACCGTCACCGAGCTCTACCGCATGGACCCCTACGCCCCCGACCGCTCCTACAGCCAGCAGCTCCAGGACTGGGCGCACGGCAAGTGCGACAACTCCACCGACGTGCCGGGCGTCACCGCCTTCTGCAAGGACGCCCACGCCGCCGGCCTGCTCGGCGACGACTCCGGCATCAAGCTGACCTGGGCCGACCTCGACCCGATCGGCGTCATCGACACCTACAACTGCGTACGGCACGGCAAGTCCTGCGGCTCGGCCGCCGTGGACGTCGGCATGGACCTGCTCTTCCAGTCCGAGAGCAAGGACGCGGCGAAGATCGCCGAACGCGCCGCGGCCAAGGCGGCGGAGGACGTCGCCGAAGGCGACGGCGCCAAGGCGCTGGAGGAGTTCCTCAAGTGCGCCAGCAACAGCTTCCCCGGCGACACGCCGGTCCTGCTGGCCTCGGGCACGACCGAGCCCATCGACGACCTCGCGGTCGGCGACACCGTCCTGGCCACCGACCCGCTCACCGGGACGACCGCCCCGCACCAGGTGACCCGGGTCATCAAGACCCTGACCGACACCGACTTCACCGACCTGACGATCAGCACGCCGGCCGGCCCCACGGTGCTCACCTCCACCCGGCACCACCCCTACTGGGACGTCACCCGCAACCGCTGGGCCGACGCCGCCGACATCCGCCCCGGCGACCGGCTGCGCACCGCCGACGGCCGCACCGCCCAGGTCACGGGCGTACGCGACTACACCGGCCACATCGTCACGTACAACCTCACCGTCGACGCGCTGCACACGTACTATGTGGTGGCCGGCGGCACCCCGGTGCTCGTCCACAACAACAGCTGCGGCAACCCGGTCAGGATCCGGGCCGGCCAGCAGGCCGCGGGCGGCTCGTACAAACTGAGCAAGGCCGAGCTGAAATTCGTCGGGGACCTCATGGCACGCAAGCCCAACCTCCAGGTGTTCAGGACCGACGGCAAGGCGTCGATGGGCGACTTCCTGGTGATCGACCGGTCCGACCCGCGCTCGGCCGTCGGATGGGTCGTGGAGCTCAAGACCTCCCACGGCGGCTTCCCCGGCGAGCAGTTCAGGAACGCCGGCTCGCTCCGGTCGCTGTACGGGCTGTCGCAGCTGCGGACGGTGGCCGGGACGCCCTCGGAAGTGCTGGAGTCGCTGAGCGTGGGCAGGGGGTCCTGGAACTGATCGTCATCCCGAGGGTCCTCGGCGGGATCCTGCGCGACGCCGACGACCGGCTGGCGCGGGCCCTCGCGCTGGACTTCGCCCGGCAGGCGCTGCGGGACGCGCACGAGATCCTCGGGCCGGCCCTCACCGAGGTGTCCCTCGGCTACCTGGACGCCGCCGCATCCTTCGCCGACAGCGGGGACGCGGCGGGCGTCAGGGCCGCGCACGAGCGCTACTTCGGCGCGCGCGAAGGGCTCGGCCGCCTCCCCCGGGAGATCAGCTGGATCGCGGGCATCGCGGTGCTCGCGCACAGCCGGCGGGCCATGGAGCAGGCCGGGATCATCGCGCGCAGCGCCTTCGTGCCGACCGTCCTGGACGTGGCGCGCGAGGCGCAGAAGGCCGCGGGCGCGGTGGCCGGCGCGGGGTCCGGGGACCGGGACGCGGCCGGGCGGGCGCGCTGGGAGTGCGCCCGCCGGCAGCTGCTCCTGGCCGTGGCGGCGGCACCCTTCCCGGGCGAGGCCGGGTAAGGGTGCCCCGCGGGGTCACAGCGCCTGCTGCGCGCCCCCGTCGACCGGCAGCAGCACACCCGTCAGATAGGACGCCGCCGGGGAGAGCAGGAAGGCCGCCGCGCGGCCGAACTCCGCCGGGGAGCCGTAGCGGCGCAACGGGATACGCGCGCTGTTGCGGGCCCTGGCCTCGGCCGGATCGCCCGTGAGCGCGTCCAGCTCGCGGACCCGGTCGGTGTCGATCCTGGACGGCAGCAGCCCCACCACCCGGATACCGCGTGGGCCCACCTCCGCGGCGAGCGTCTTGGCGTATCCGGCCAGGCCCGGCCGCAGCCCGTTGGAGATCGCCAGGCCCGGGATGGGCTCGCGCACCGAGCCCGACAGCACGAAGCCGATGACCCCGCCCTCGCCCAGCGACGCCGCCGCGGCCCTGGCGAGCCGCACCGCGCCCAGGAAGACCGACTGGAACGACGCCAGCCACTGCTCGTCCGTGGTGCCGGCCGCCCCGCCCGCGGGCGGCCCGCCGACGCTGATCAGCACCCCGTCCAGCGCCCCGAACCGGGTCCGCGCGGTCGCCAGCAGCGTCTCCGCGGTGGCGGGGTCCGCGTTGTCCGCGACGACCCCGAGCGCCCGCTCCGGGCCGCCCAGTTCGGCCGCCGCCGCGTCCACCGTCGCCGCCGTCCGCCCGGACACCACGACCTTCGCGCCCTCCGCGGCCAGTTCGCGCGCCGCGGCCAGGCCCAGACCGCGCCCGCCGCCGGTCACCACATACACCCGGTCCTTGAGCCCCAGGTCCATCTCAGCCCGTCCTCCCGTCCAGTCCCGTCAGCGCGAGCGCGGTGTTGACCAGCCCGACATGGCTGAACGCCTGCGGATAGTTGCCCAGTTGACGCCCCGCCACCGGATCCCACTCCTCGGCCAGCAGCCCCACGTCGTTGCGCACCGCCAGCAGCCGCTCGAACAGCTCCAGCGCCTCGTCGCGCCGCCCGGTGGCGTTCAGGGCGTAGGCGAGCCAGAACGAGCAGGCCAGGAAGGCGCCCTCGCTGCCGGGCAGCCCGTCCACCCCGCCGGAGTCGGGGGAGTAGCGGCGGACAAAGCCGTGGTAGTCCAGCTCGCGGCGCACCGCCTGGACCGTGCCGATTACCCGCCGGTCGGTCGCCGGCAGAAAGCCGACCTGCGGGATCAGCAGCGTCGCCGCGTCCAGCTCGGCCGAGCCGTAGAACTGCGTGAAGGTGTTGCGGGCGGCGTCGTAGCCCTTCTCGCACACCTCGGCGTGCACCTGGAGCCGCATCGAGCGCCACCGGTCGAGGTCGCCGCGCAGCTTGGGATGCGCCTCCATGGTGCGCACCGCGCGGTCCGCCGCGACCCACGCCATGACCTTGGAGTGCACGAAGTTGCGCCGCGGGCCGCGCACCTCCCACAGGCCCTCGTCCGGCTCGTGCCACTTGCCCTCCAGGAACTCCATGAGGGAGCGCTGGAGGTTCCAGGCGTGCGGCTCGTCGCGCAGCCCGGTGTTGCGGGCCAGGAACAGGCAGTCCAGCACCTCGCCGTACACGTCGAGCTGGAGCTGGCCGGCCGCCGCGTTGCCCACCCGCACCGGGGCCGAGCCCTCGTAGCCCTTCAGCCACGGCACCTCGTACTCCGTCAGCCGCCGCTCGCCCGCGATGCCGTACATGATCTGCAGGTCGGCCGGGTCGCCGGCGACCGCGCGCAGCAGCCAGTCGCGCCACGCCCGGGCCTCGGTGAGGAAGCCGCCGGACACCAGCGCGTTGAGGGTCAGGGCGGCGTCGCGCAGCCAGCAGTAGCGGTAGTCCCAGTTGCGCACCCCGCCGATCTCCTCGGGCAGCGAGGTCGTCGCGGCAGCCGCGATACCGCCGCTGGGCGCGTACGTCAGCGCCTTCAGGGTGATCATGGAGCGCAGCACGGCCTCCCGCCACGGACCCTGGTAGCAGCAGCGCGCCGACCACTCCTCCCAGTCCTGGACGCTCTGGTCCAGCGCCTCGAAGGCGTCTATCCGCCGCGGCTTGCTGCCGTGCGAGGGGTGCCAGGTGAGCACGAACGCGATCCGGTCGCCCGCCGCCACGCTGACGTCCGAGTAGGTGCGCATGTTCTTGCCGTACATCGGCAGCGGCGGCTCGGTGCGCAGCCACACCGCGTCGGGGCCGGCGATCGCGACCCGCTGGTGGTCGGCGCGGCGCACCCACGGCACGACGCTGCCGTAGTCGAAGCGCAGCGCCAGCTCGCTGCGCATGGCGACCTCGCCGGAAAGCCCCTCGACGATCCGTACGACGTCGGGCGCGCGGTCGCGCTGCGGCATGAAGTCGGTGACTTTCACGCTCCCGGTCGGGGTGTGCCAGACCGTGTCCAGGACGAGCGTGTCACCGCGGTAGGAGCGCTCGCTGCACTGGCCCTGCGCGCCCAGCGGGGCGATCCGCCAGCGGCCGTTGCCGTCCTCGCCGAGCAGCGCGGCGAAGCAGGCCGCGGAGTCGAACCGCGGCAGGCACAGCCAGTCGATCGATCCGTCCCTGCCCACCAGCGCGGCGGTCTGCAGGTCGCCGATGAGCGCGTAGTCCTCGATACGTCCTGGCACGGGTCCGCCTCGTCGCCTTCCGGTCCTGGTGTCGAGTGTGCTGGTGCGGCGGGCGCGCCGCTACCGGAAAGCGTCCCAGGGAATCCTGCGGAGTTCCTCCGGTTCGTACGTGGCCGCGGGGGCGGCCGGCTCCGCGGCGGGCGCGGCGGGCGCGGTGGGCGACTCGTGCGCGCCCGGCTCCGCGACGCCCGCGGCCTGCGCGCCCTCGCCTGCCCCGGCGGCTTCCCCTGCGGCGCCGGGCGTCCCGGGCCCGGCCGGTTCCGCGGGTCCCTGCGCGGCCTTGGCGCGGGCCGCCAGGAGCTCGGCCCGCTCCCTGCGCAGCAGCACCACCCAGCCGACCGGCACCATCGCGCTGAACAGCCACCACTGGATCGCGTACGCCATGTGCGGGCCGATGCTGCTGTGGTCGGGCGCGGGGATGAGCGCGGGCTGGCCCTTGCCCGGCGCGGGCGAGGTGCGCACCAGCTCCAGGTAGCCGCCGTCCACCTGCTGCGGCAGCCCGCCGGCCGCCTTCACCTCCGCGCCGCTGATCAGCATGATCTGCCGGGCCGGCAGGCCCTTGCGGTCGTGGATGCCGGTCTCGGCGCTGGACTCGTCGGGCCGCAGCCGGCCCACCACCGTGACCTCGCCGGAGGGCGGCGGGGCGATCTTCGGGAAGACGGTGGGGTCGTTGCCGGGCGCGATCCAGCCGCGGTTGACCAGCACGGCCCGGCCGTCGTCGAGGATCAGCGGGGTGATGACGTGGTAGCCGACCTGCTGGCCGCCGCCGGAGTCGTCGTCGGAGCCGGAGTTGCCCGCGGTGCGGTGCCGGGCGACGACCTGGTGCGCGGTGTCGTAGTGCCCGGTGGCGGTGACCGCCTTGTAGAGGTCCTTGTGCGGCACCTGGAAGCCGGGGCGGGTCACCGACTCGACCGGCACCGGGTCGGCCTTCAGGGCCGCGGCGATGATCCGGTTGTTCGCCACCCGGTGCTCGTGGCGGTGCAGCTGCCAGAAGCCCAGCCTGATCATCACCGGGATCAGCACCAGGCCGAGCAGGGTGAGGATCACCCATTGGCGGGACAGCAGGAAGCGGTACACCCCACGACGGTACCTCCCGGTCGTGGGGCGCCCGCGGGTAGGGGTGCGGTCGGTGGGCGGGTGTCGCGGACGGCCCGCGGGGGCCGGCCGGGGCCTGCGGGGGCGTCCGGGCTCAGGCCCAGTCAGGCCGGGCTCAGGCCGGGGCCGCGCTGTCGGCGTGGTCGACGATGCCGGCGCCGCCCTCCGCCCGCGCGCAGTGCCCGCCGCAGTAGAAGCGGCCGTCGACCTCCACGCCGTGTCCGATGATCTGCACCCGGCAGTGCTCGCAGATCGGCGCCATCCGGTGGACGGCGCACTCGAAGCTGTCGAAGACATGCACCACGCCCTGCGCGTGCACCTCGAAGCTCATCGCATAGTCGTTTCCGCAGACTTCGCATCGTGCCATGCGCCACAGGCTGCGGCCCGCCGGCGGCCCGCACAACGCGCCCCGCTGGCGAGTCGCCCGGCTGCCACCCGGACGGCGGGCCCGCCCGTACCTCCGGGCCCGGGCCGCCCCGCGCGCCGGCTCAGCCGTGCACGCCCGGCGCTGGGGTGACCGCCTTGAGCAGCTCGGTGAACTCGCGCTCGCCGATCACCGGCGTGCCGTACATCCGCGCCTTGACCGCCTTGCCGGTCGAGGAGTCCGGGTCGTTGGTGACCAGCACGCTGGTCAGCCGGCTCACCGAGGACGCCACATGCAGCCCGGCGTCCGTCGCCCGGTCCTCCAGCAGCTCGCGGTCCGTCCCGGTGTCGCCGGAGAACGCCACCCGCATCCCCTGCATCAGCGCCCCGCCCGGCTCCAGCCGCCCCGGATTCGGATACGGGCACGCCGGGCGCTTGCGGGCCGGCCGCCAGCCCGAGCGCGGCCCCGAACCGTACAGCGCCCCGTAACGCGGCGCGGGCACCGGCGAGTCGACCCACTCGGTCAGCGGCCGGCAGGTGTGCAGCGGCAGCGGCAGCCCGGCCGCCGCCGCCAGGTGCAGGCTCGGCCGGAACGCCTCGGCGAGCACCCGCGCGTCGTCCAGCGCGTGGTGGGCGCGCTGCTGCACGACGCCGTAGTGCGCGGCCAGCGACTCCAGCTTGTGGTTGGCCAGCGGCAGCCGCAGCTCCTTGGACAGCACGATCGTGCACAGCCGCTGGTCCACCGGCGCCGCCGACCGCGCCCGGGCGAACTCCCTTGCCAGCATGGACCAGTCGAACACCGCGTTGTGCGCCACCAGCACCCGGCCGGACAGCCGCTCGGCCAGCTCGCCGGCGATGTCGGCGAACAGCGGGGCGCCGGCCAGCGCCCGGGCCGTCAGGCCGTGGATCCACACCGGGCCCGGGTCGCGCTGCGGGTTGACGGGCGAATACCAGTGGTCCTGGACCTCGCCGCGGGCGTCCAGCCGGTAGACCGCCGCGGACACGATCCGGTCGTCCCGGCCGAGCCCGGTGGTCTCGACGTCGACCACCGCGTAGCCCTCGGGGTAGCCCGAGGGCCAGGGCGAAGGGGGCGGCGGGGCGGTCGCGTTGTCCAGCATGGTCACTGAGGATACGGGGGCCCGCCGACAGTGGATCATCCCCGTCCGCCCCGGATGTCCCGGCACGGCCCGGGAGCGGCACCCGCGCCGTCCGGCAGAGTTGACGCGTACGCGTCCGTACTAATCGGTAACAACCTCTGGTGCGCGCCCGGGATGTGCGCTTATCGTGCGCGCATGCCGCAACTGCCCGATGTCGTGCTGTGGTCGATACCCGCCTTCGTGCTGCTGACCGTCGTGGAGATGATCAGCTACCGCATTCACCCCGACGAGGACGCGGCCGGCTACACCGGCCGGGACACCGCGACCAGCCTGTCCATGGGACTGGGCAGCCTGGTCACCGACGCGCTGTGGAAGATCCCGGTCGTCGCGATCTACTCCGCGCTCTACTCGCTGACGCCGCTGCGGGTGCCGGTGCACTGGTGGACGGTGCTGCTGATGCTGCTCGCGCAGGACTTCTTCTACTACTGGTCGCACCGCGGGCACCACGTCATCCGCATCCTGTGGGCCTGCCACGTCGTGCACCACTCCAGCCGCAACTTCAACCTCTCCACGGCGCTGCGCCAGCCCTGGACGAGCCTGACGTCCTGGCCCTTCTACCTGCCGCTCATCGCGCTCGGCGTGCACCCGGCGGCGCTCGCCTTCTGCTCGTCGGTCAACCTGGTCTACCAGTTCTGGATCCACACCGAGCGGATCGACAAGCTGTCCCGGCCGGTGGAGTTCTGGCTCAACACGCCCTCCCACCACCGCGTCCACCACGCCTCCCAGGGCAGCTACCTCGACCGCAACTTCGGCGGCATCCTCATCGTCTGGGACCGGCTCTTCGGCTCCTTCACCCCGGAGACCGAACGCCCCGTCTACGGCCTGACGAAGAACATCGCGACCTTCAACCCGCTGCGGGTCGCCACCCACGAGTACGCGGCGCTCGCCCGCGACCTGGCGGCGGCCGGCACATGGCGCGACCGCGTCGGCCACCTCGTCAACGGCCCCGGCTGGCACCCGCCCGCCGCCGCGGAGGCCGCGCAGGCCGCGGAGGCGGCGCAGGCCGCGCGGGCCGCGGGGGGCGGCGCGGGGTCGAGCGGTGCCGCCCCTGCCGGGCCCGGCGAGGCGCCCTCGGAGGCCGCCGCGTGAGCGCGGGCGGCGGGGCGGCGGAGCTCACGCCCGCCGAGGGGCCGCAGCAGGCCCCCGGCTGCGGCCCGGCGAAGGGCGCAACCCCTTCGGCGGAGCCGGACCCGGCCAAGGGCAACGCGCTGCTCGGGGCCTTCGCCGCACTGACGGCGCTGCACCTGAACGCCGTCGCGGAGCACTTCGACCTCGTACGGGAGGTGAGCAAGCCGCTGCTCATGCCGCTGCTCGCGCTGTGGGTACGGCACTGGCGCGGGCCCGGGCTGCTGGTCGCGGCGCTGCTGTGCGGGTGCGGCGGCGACCTCGCGCTCGACATCGGCGGCACCGTGCCGTTCCTGCTCGGGATGGCCTGCTTCGCCGCCGGACACGTGTGCTACCTGCGGCTGTTCGTCCGGCTCGGCGCCTTCCGGCGCGGCAGCCGTACCGCCGTACGGCTGCGCTGCGCGGCGTACGGCCTGGTCTGGGCGGTGCTCGTCGTGCTGCTGTGGCCGGGGCTGGACCCCGGCATGCGCGTTCCCGTCGCGCTCTACAGCGTGCTGCTCGCCGCGATGGCCGCCGGGGCGTACGGGCTCGGCCCGGCGGCCCGGATCGGCGGTGCGCTCTTCCTGCTGTCCGACAGCCTCATCGCCACCGACCTCGCGGACTGGCCCCTGCTGCCCGGCCACGACGCGTGGGTCATGGCGACCTACCTCGGCGGCCAGGCCCTGCTCGCGAGCGGCGTGCTCACCGCGATCCGCGCCGGCACCGCGGGCACCTCACCGCGCCCGGCGGCGGCCCGCCCGTAGCGCCGACACGCTCAGCGGCGGCAGCCGCAGGCTCCCGTACGGCCAGGGCCCCGGCGCCGCCCTGCGCGGCGCCGGCGCGGCGGGCACGGGCGCGGCGAGCCGCACGCTGCCGTACGGTCGGCGTCCCGGCACGGGCGGCGGGTCGCCGGCGGGCGGCGAGGACGGGGTGGGCACGGGCGGCTCCTGGCAGCAGCACGCGCGCCGGCGGCAGGCCGGCGCGCGGGACGGCACGGTGTGCGCTGCCCAACGAACGCGCGCCGCCCCGGTGTCGCCGGAGCGCCCCCCACAGGTGAACACGCCCCTGGCCCCCTGCCGCGGCCCCGGCCCGGCCCGGCGCGCGAGCCGGCCGGACCCGGAACCGCCGTGCGCCGCGGCTGCCCCCCGGGGACGGGAACCGTGTTGTCCGGGCGACCCCCTAGGCTGGAGGGATCCGGCAGCGCAGGAGGGAGGTGGAGGGCGTGCTCCTCGACACGTACGGGCGGGTCGCCACCGATCTGCGGGTCTCGCTCACCGACCGGTGCAATCTGCGGTGCACGTACTGCATGCCCGAGGAGGGCCTGCAATGGCTGGCCCGGCCCGATCTGCTCACTGACGACGAGATCGTGCGGCTCGTGCGGATCGCGGTCACCGGGTTCGGCGTCACCGATGTGCGCTTCACCGGCGGTGAGCCGCTGCTGCGGCCCGGCCTGGTGGGGATCGTCGAGCGCTGCGCCGCGCTCACCCCGCGGCCCCGGCTGTCGCTCACCACCAACGGCATCGGCCTGGCCCGTACCGCCGAGGCCCTGCGGGCGGCCGGCCTGGACCGGGTCAACGTCTCCCTTGACACCCTGGACGCCGCGACCTTCCGCACCCTCACCCGCCGGGACCGGCACGCCGACGTGCTCGCCGGGCTCGCCGCCGCGGCGGCGGCCGGCCTCGCGCCGGTGAAGGTCAACGCCGTGCTGATGCGCGGCCTCAACGACACCGAGGCGCCCGCCCTGCTGCGCTGGGCCGTCGAGCACGGCTACGAACTGCGCTTCATCGAGCAGATGCCGCTGGACGCCCAGCACGGCTGGCAGCGCTCCGGCATGGTGACCGCCGACGAGATCCTGGCCTCGCTGCGGGCGCATGTCCGGCTCACCCCGGAGGGCGCGCCCGCGCGCGGCTCGGCCCCCGCCGAGCGCTGGCTCGTCGACGGCGGGCCGGCCCGCGTCGGGGTCATCGCCTCGGTCACCCGGCCGTTCTGCCGCGCGTGCGACCGCACCCGGCTCACCGCGGACGGCCAGGTGCGCAACTGCCTGTTCGCCCGCGAGGAGTCCGACCTGCGCGGCCCCCTGCGGGCCGGCGCCACCGACGCGGAGGTCGCCGCGCTGTGGCGGGCGGCGATGTGGGGCAAGAAGGCCGGCTCGGGCCTGGACGACCCGCGGTTCCGCCAGCCCGACCGCCCGATGTCCGCGATCGGCGGCTGACCCGGCACTCCGCCCCGCCGCCCCACCCCGGAGTTGCGCGCCGGTACCTTGCCCCCGCACCCGCCCGGCCTCGGCTCAGCCCTCCGCGGCCTGCTCGCGCCGCTGCCACTCGGCCAGCGCCACCACGTCCTTGAGGAATCCGCGCATCCCGAGGAACTGCGTCAGGTGCTCGCGGTGCTCCTCGCACGCCAGCCACGTCTTGCGCCGCTCCGGCGTGTGCAGCTTGGGATTGTTCCAGGCCAGCACCCACTCCGCGGCAGCGCGGCAGCCCTTGGCCGAGCAGATCGGCGTCTCTTCGTCGCCCCCGGCGCGCAGTATGTCCACCGCGCCAGTATCCCGTACGCAGACATGGCGACGCCGGGCAGCCACGGGGGGAGCCGCCCGGCGTCGGTCCGTCGCCCCGACGGGGGATGCGGAGCGCTCACGCAGTATGTCATGCACTGACGCGCTCGTGGAGTGGAACGCCCGTACAGATCTGAGCTTTTCTTGAGGTTTCCCGTCCGTGGCCGGATACGCCTCGCACCGGCCCGCCGGCCAGAGGCTTCTCCTACGGTTCCGGCACCGGCTCCGGGCCGCGCCCGGCGGTCTGCCCGGCGGTGTGCCCGGCGGCGTAATCGGTGGCGTGCTCGGCGGCCCGCTCCGCCGCCGTCTCCACCGCGCCCGCCTCCAGGGCCGGCACGAACGGCGGCGGGATGTACGACGCGGGCAGCTGCGGGGCGTTCTCCCGCCCGGCGTTGGCGACGACCACCGCCACGTACGGCAGCAGCATGCCGATGACCAGCGTCGCCCACGCCAGCGGGCGTTCGACGTTCCAGAGCACCACCGTGAGGATCACCGACACCGTGCGGACCGACATCGAGATGATGTACCGCCGCTGGCGCCCGCGGACGTCCTCGGTCAGCCCGGTACGCGCCCCGGAGATCCGGTGGACCTCCGTCCCGCCCCGCTTCAGCATCCCACTCCACCGCCCAGTCACGAGCCGGGCCCCGCTGCTCACGGCAGGCAGCGCGCCTGCACCGGCTGCCCACAACGGTACGCCGCGCGGGCGCCGCGGAGCAGAGCGGGGGAGGGCCGGCCGGGTGGACGTATCGTCCGGGACCGTCCCGACATGCGCGCGGCCCGGCCCGGCCGGAGACTGGCCGCACGACGAGCGGGCGCCCGGTGCCCGGCGGTGGAGACGAGGTGGACGCGATGGGCTGGTTGTGGGCGATCCTCGTCGGACTCGTGCTCGGCGTGATCGCCAAGGCGATCCTGCCCGGCCGGCAGAGCCTGCCGCTCTGGCTCACCGTCATCTGCGGCATGGGCGGCAGCGCCCTCGGCAACGGCGTCTCGCGCTGGCTCGGGGTGCGCGACACCCGCGGCTTCGACTGGACGCGGCATGTGCTCCAGCTCGTCGGCGCGATCGTGCTGGTGGCGATCGGCGACGCCCTGTGGGCGGCGCACAAGGCCAACAAGGAGCGCCGCCGCCGCAGGACCCCGGTCTGAGCCCGCGCCGCCCGTCAGCTCTCCGGCAGCACCCGCAGCCACCGCGGCGCTATCGGCCCGCTCAGCCACACCCCGTTGGCGCTCACCCGGAAGACGTGCCCGGTGGCGGCCAGGCCGCCCGCGTCCACCGCGAGGACGACCGGCCGCCCGTGCCGCGACCCCACCCGTACGGCCGTCTCCCGGTCCGCCGACAGATGGACGTCCTGGCGGGCCATCGGGCGCAGGCCCTCGTCGAGGATGAACGGCAGCGTCCTGGTCGCGGTGCCGTGGAAGAGCACGTCCGGCGGCACGGCCGCGGCCAGGCCCAGGTCCACCTCCACCGTATGGCCCTGGTTGGCCCGGATCCGCCGGCCGTCCTCCGAATAGCCGAACCGCTTCTTGTTGTTGGTGGCCACCACATGGTCCAGCTCGGCCCGCGTCAGCCGCCGGCCGTGCGCGGCGCACGCCGCGAGCAGCACGTCGACGTCCACCCAGCCGCCCTCGTCCAGCGCCACGCCGATCCGCTCCGGCCGGTGCCGCAGCACCAGCGACAGGAACTTCGACGCCTTGACGGTCCGCTTGTCGTCCATCTCACCCATGTGGTGGCCCCCCTCGGCCGTACACCAGCCGCTCGCGTCCCGGACGCCCTGGCTAGACGCCCTGGCTGACCGAGCTCATGTTGAAGTCCGGCACGCGCAGCGCCGGCGCCGCCGCCCGGGTGAAGTAGTCGCTCCACTCGCGCGGCAGCGTCCGCTCGGTGCGGCCCGCCTCGACCGCGCGGCCCAGCAGGTCCACCGGCGACTCGTTGAAGCGGAAGTTGTTGGCCACGCCGGTCACCTCGCCGCCCTCGACGAGGTAGACGCCGTCCCGGGTCAGCCCGGTCAGCAGCAGCGTCGCCGGGTCCACCTCGCGGATGTACCACAGGCAGGTCAGCAGCAGCCCGCGCTCGGTGCCGGCGACCATGTCGGCGAGCGACTGCTTGCCGCCGCCCTCCAGGATCAGGTTGTCGGCGGGCGCGGCCAGCGGCAGTCCGGTCAGCTGCGCGCTGTGCCGGGTCGTCGGCAGATGGGCCAGGGTGCCCTCGCGCAGCCAGTCCACCCGGCCGACCGGCAGCCCGTTGTCGAAGACCGAGGACTCGTCGCCCGAGGAGTGCGCGATCACGAACGGCGCCGCCTCCAGGCCGGGCTCGGCCGGGTCGCTGCGCAGCGTCAGCGGCAGCTGCGCCAGCCGCTCGCCGACCCGGGTGCCGCCGCCCGGCTTGCTGAAGACGGTGCGGCCCTCGGCGGCGTCCCGCGCGCCGGCCGACCACAGCTGGTAGATCAGCAGGTCCGCGACCGCCGACGGCGGCAGCAGCGTCTCGTACCGCCCGGCCGGCAGGTCGATCCGGCGCTCCGCCCACGCCAGGCGCTGCGCCAGCTCGGCGTCCAGCGCCAGCGGGTCCACGTCCCGGAAGTCCCGGGTCGCCGCGCCCGCCCACGCCGAGCGCGTGCCGTCCGGCGACTTCGCGTTGACCTCCAGCGTGCCGGTCGGCTGGTCGTGCCGCAGCCGCAGCCCCGCCGAGGTGCCCAGATACGTGGACGTCACCGCGTGGTAGGCGAAGCCGTACAGCTGCCGCCCGCCCGCCCGCGCCGCCCCGAACGCCTCGCCGAGCGCGGGCGCGAAGGCCGCGAAGACCTCCGAGCCGGTCTCGGCCGGCGCCGCGGTGAAGTCCGCGGAGTGCGGCACGCCGGTCACCAGCGGCTGCGCGTCCTCCGCCGGCCCGGCCTCGCGCGCGGCGGCCTCGGCGGCCCGTACCAGCGGCTCCAGCTCGTCCGCCGTCACCGCCGAGCGCGACACCACGCCGGAGGCGGTGCCCTGCGCCCCGTCCACCGTCGCGATGACGGTGAGGGTACGGCCGCGCGTGACGCCGTTGGTGGTCAGCGCGTTGCCGGCCCAGCGCAGATTCGCGCTGGACTCCTCGTCGGCGATGACGACGCAGCCGTCCGCCGTGGACAGCTCCAGCGCCCGCTCGACGATCTCGTGCGGCTTGCTCGTAGCGCTCATCGGCCGGCCTCCTGCGTCGTGTTGAGGATGTTGACGCCCCGGAAGAGCGCGGACGGGCAGCCGTGGCTGACCGCGGCGACCTGCCCCGGCTGTGCCTTGCCGCAGTTGAAGGCGCCGCCCAGGACATACGTCTGCGGGCCGCCCACCGCCTCCATGGAGCCCCAGAAGTCGGTCGTCGTGGCCTGGTAGGCGACGTCCTTGAGCTGACCGGCGAGCCGGCCGTTCTCGATACGGAAGAAGCGCTGACCCGTAAACTGGAAGTTGTAGCGCTGCATGTCGATCGACCAGGAGCGGTCGCCGACGACGTAGATGCCGCGCTCCACCCCGGAGATCAGCTCCTCGGTGGACGGGCCGTCAGGTGCCGGTTGCAGGGAGACGTTGGCCATCCGCTGGACGGGGACGTGCCCGGGGGAGTCGGCGTAGGCGCAGCCGTTGGAGCGCGCGAAGCCGGTGAGCCTGGCGATCCGGCGGTCGAGCTGGTAGCCGACCAGGACGCCGTCCTTGACCAGGTCCCAGGACTGGCCGGCCACGCCCTCGTCGTCGTAGCCGACGGTGGCCAGGCCGTGCTCGGCGGTGCGGTCGCCGGTGACGTGCATGTGCGGCGAGCCGTACGTCAGCGAGCCCAGCTGGTCGAAGGTCGCGAACGACGTGCCGGCGTAGGCGGCCTCGTAGCCGAGCGCCCGGTCCAGCTCGGTGGCGTGGCCGATCGACTCGTGGATCGTGAGCCACAGGTTCGACGGGTCGACGACCAGGTCGTACGTGCCCGCCTCGACCGAGGGTGCGCGCATCTTCTCGGCCAGCAGCTCGGGGATACGGGCGAGTTCGCCGTCCCAGTCCCACACGTCGCCGGTCAGGTACTCCCAGCCGCGGCCGACCGGCGGGGCGAGGGTGCGCATGGAGTCGAAGCCGCCGGTGTCCGGGTCGACGCTCACCGCGGTGAGCTGCGGGTGCAGCCGGACGCGCTGCTGGGTGGTCGTGGTGCCGGCGGTGTCGGCGTAGAACTTGTTCTCGTGCACCGCGATCAGCGACGCGTCCACGTGGCTGACCCCGTCGGCGGCCAGCAGCCGGGAGCTCCACTCGGCGAGCAGCCCCGTCTTGTCGGCGTCCGGCACCGCGAAGGGGTCGGTCTCGTACGACGACACCCACGTACGGTCGGCGTGCACCGGCTCGTCGGCCAGCTCCACCTTCTCGTCCGAGCCGGCCGCCGCGATCACCTGGGCGCTGAGCTTGGCCATGGCGACCGCCTGGCTCGCGACCTTCGCCGCCGCGTCCATCGTCAGGTCGACGCCCGAGGCGAAGCCCCAGGCGCCGCCGTGCACGACCCGCACCGCGTAGCCGAGGTCGGTGCTGTCCGAGCTGCCCGCCGGGCGGGCGTCCCGCAGCCGCCAGGCGGCGCTGCGCACCCGCTCCAGGCGGAAGTCCGCGTGGTCGGCGCCCAGCGCGCGGGCTCTGGCGAGCGCCGCGTCGGCGAGCGCCCGCAGCGGCAGTGCGAGGAATGTCGGATCGACGGTGTGTTCCTGCTGAGGGGGCACAGCGGACTTCCCTTCGCATCGGCGTGTCCGCAGTGAATCATGGCCTGCGGGTGTCCGGCTCCGCCACAGCATTGCGCCGCGCGCCGCCCCGCGGCGGTGTACGCAACCCCCGCCCGACGGTTGTAGAGCGGGAATTGTTCGACGGCGTATCAGCCGTGACCCGCCGATTACGAAGCCTTTGCCGATTCCCGTACAGGAGGGGTGAAACCCGAGGTCAGAACGCCTGCTGACGAAGCATTCAGTATCCAGGTGTCGTAATTCCCGGAATAACTCCATTGCTCCGGCCCGGACTTGTTCGGTCCACTCGGCTCTGGCTAGAGTCGGCCGCCATGACCGCAGACCTCTCGCTCATCCGTTCCAGCTTCGCAGTGGTGCAACCGCACGGCACCGAGGTGACCGCTTACTTCTACGACCACCTCTTCGCCCACAACCCTGGTGTGCGCCCGCTGTTCGCGCCGCACATCGACGAGCAGCGCGACCGGCTGTGGGCCGCGCTCGGCGCCCTGGTCGCCAACCTGGAGAACGCCGACACCCTCATAGGCATGCTGCAGAACCTGGGCCGCCGCCACGTGGGCTACGGGGCCCTGCCCGAGTACTACCCGGCCGTCGGCTCCAGCCTGATCGCCACCCTGGCCCACTTCGCCGGCGACGCCTGGACGCCGGAGATCGAGAAGGCCTGGGTCGAGATCTACGGTGTGATCAGCAGCACGATGATCGCGGCCGGCGAGACGGCCGGGGAGACGGCCGGCGCGTGAGCGACTCGCAGGCGCTGAGAGACTCCTTCGCGCTGGTCGGCAAGTCCGGGGACGAGGTGCCGCGGTACTTCTACTCCTACCTCTTCCTCATCGCGCCCGAGGTCCGGCCGATGTTCCCGGTCCACATGGGGTCGCAGCGTGACCGCCTGGTGGCCGCGCTCGGCCGGATCGTCGCGAACGCCGACGACCCCGACCAGCTCGTCCCGTTCCTCCAGCAACTCGGCCGCGACCACCGCAGGTTCCAGGTGATCGTGCAGCACTACGAGGCCGTCGGGCAGGCGCTGCTGGCCACCCTCGGCTACTTCCTCGGCGACGCCTGGACCCCGGAGCTGCAGCGCGGCTGGACCGAGGCGTACACCCTGGTCGCCGGCACCATGATCCAGGCCGCCGAGGACGACAGCGCGGTCAACCCGGCATGGTGGAACGCCGAGGTCGTCCACCACGAGCAGCGCGGCTTCGACCTCGCCGTGCTCACCCTGCAACTGGACCAGCCGATGGCGTACGCGGCCGGGCAGTCGGTGATGGTGCAGGCGCCGACGCTGCTGCCCAGCACCTGGCGCAACTTCACCCCGGCCAACGCGGCCCGCTCCGACGGGCTGATGGAGCTGCACGTCCGGGCGATCGACGGCGGCCTGGTCAGCCCGGCCCTGGTCTACCGGCTGCGGCAGGGCGACGTGCTGCGGCTGGGCGCCCCGATGGGCATCCGGCTGACGCTGCGGCCCTCCGAGGGCCGCGACCTGGTGATGATCGCCGGCGGTACGGGGCTGGCCCCCTTGCGCGCCCTGATCGAGGAGATCGCCTGGCACGGCCCGCAGCGCCGGGTGGACCTGTTCGTCGGGGCCCGCGACAGCCACGGCCTGTACGACATGCACACCCTCCAGCACCTGGCGCAGTCCCACCCCTGGCTGCGCGTCACACCGCTGGTGGGCGCGGACGCCGGCACCTTCGACAACCGCAGCCTCGCCGAGCCCGTGCTGCGCGCGGGCGACTGGCGCGGACGCTCCTTCTACGTCTGCGGCTCGCCGGCCACGACCTCCGCGACGGCGCGCGACCTGGTGAGGGCGGGCGTGCCCCACGACCTGCTGCACTTCGAAGACGTTCGGTGATCGGAGACACGTGACCGAGACAGGAGCCCCTTATCCGCCGGAGGAGCGCCGGGTGACGCCCGAGGCGCTGCGGACGATGACGTTCCCGCGCGCTCCGCTGACCCGCCGCGGCTACAGCGAGGAGCCGGTGCACGCCGCGCTGCGCCGCTGCGCGGCGGCCCTGACCGCGCTGACCGAGGAGAACGACCGGCTGCGCACCGACATGCAGCGGCACCGGGACTGGATCCGCGCCAACAACATCGGCGACGGCTCCGCCCCCACCGGTGTGCCGACCGTGGACGCGGTGCTGCAGCAGGCCCGCGCCCAGCAGTCCGCCGAGCAGACCGTCATCGCCGCCCGCGAGCAGGCCCGCACCATGGTCCGGGCGGCCAGGGCGCAGGCCGAGGCGATCCTGCAGCAGATGCGCGAGCAGGACAACCAGGCCGCCGAGGGCGCCCAGGAGGAGACCGAACGTCTCGTGTCCTACCTGCGCCAGATCGCGAACTCGCTGACCGCCACCGCGGACCAGTTCGCCGTCAAGCAGCCGCCCGCCCCGCAGGACACCGCCGGCCAGGCCGCCCCGGCCGCCGGCCCCTCGACGGCCACCGCCGCCGCCCAGCCCGGCGCCCAGCCCGGCGCCTGACCCGGGCGCCCGACCCCGGCGCCCGCACCCCCGGCGCCTGATCCCCGCGCATGATCCCCGCGCCGCCAACTCCCCGTACTGACCGGGCTCTTGGATTGGTCCAGGCCAATCTCTATGCTCGAAGGACCGCCCTCCTCGTCCGCATCAGCACCACCGCACGCACGACAAGGAGCCCCCCACATGTCAGTACGCCGCAAGGCCGCCGCCGTGGCCGCGGTCGGCGCCACCACCCTCGTCGTCGCCGGGCTGGCCCCCGGCGCGGCCAGCGCGCACGGAGCGCTCGACACCCCGGTCAGCCGGATCTCGGCCTGCTACGCCGAAGGCCCGGAGAGCCCGAAGTCCCAGGTCTGCAAGGACCTCGTCGCCGACAGCGGCACCCAGCCGCTGTACGACTGGAACGAGGTCAACATCGCCAACGCCAACGGGCAGAGCCGCACCATCATCCCCGACGGCCACCTGTGCTCCGCCGACCGCGACAAGTACCGCGCGCTCGACTGGGCCCGCACCGACTGGCCCGCCACCCCCGTCCAGGCCGGCTCCACCACGATCAGCTTCCGGGTCACCGCCCCGCACCGCGGGGTCATGACGCTCTACATCACCAAGCAGGGCTACGACCCGACCAAGCCGCTCAAGTGGTCCGACCTCGACGACACCCCCGTCGCCACCTACACCACCGCGGCCTCCTCGCCCGGCTACTACACCTTCCCGGCGACCCTGCCGGCCCGCACCGGGCGGCAGTTGATCTACCAGGTGTGGCAGCGCACCGACAGCCCCGAGGCCTTCTACGGCTGCGCGGATGTCGTCTTCGGACAGACCGCCGCGGCGGCGAAGGCGGCCACCGCCGACGTCGCCAAGGCACCCACCGACGCGCAGATCACCGCCGGCGAGTCGAAGTCCACCGTCGCCCACCACGGCCACGGCGGCGACGCACCGGTCACCGCCGCGAACGGCACCCTCGCGACCAGCAACGCCGCGTCCAGCACCGGCACCCTGGAGGCCGCGCTGTCCGGCAGCGCGATCCTGGCCAGCGGCGCGGTCGGCCTGCTGGTCTACAGCCGCCGCCGGGCCGCCGCCCGCACCGGCGACTGACGGCCACCGGCACACCCGGCCCCGGCCGGCTGTAGGAACCCGACAGGGGCCGGCCGGGGCACCCTGTCGGGGGCCGATTCCCCGGTTCGGGCCGGCGACCGATAGCTTTTCACGGAGATTCTCAACTTCTGAGGAGTGATCCGTGAGCCGCTCGGTTCTCGTCACCGGAGGAAACCGGGGCATCGGCCTCGCCATCGCCCGGGCATTCGCCGACGCGGGCGACAAGGTCGCCATCACCTACCGCTCCGGCGAACCGCCGGCCGACCTGGTGGCGCTCGGGGTGCTCGCGGTGCGCTGCGACATCACCGACGCCGAGCAGGTCGACCAGGCGTACAAGGAGATCGAGGCCGCCCACGGCACCGTGGAGGTGCTGGTCGCCAACGCCGGCATCACCCGCGACCAGCTGCTCATGCGGATGTCCGAGGACGACTTCACCGCGGTGCTGGAGACCAACCTCACCGGCACCTTCCGGGTCGTCAAGCGCGCCAACCGCGGCATGCTGCGGGCCCGCAAGGGCCGGGTCGTGCTGATCTCCTCCGTGGTGGGCCTGCTGGGCTCGGCGGGCCAGGCCAACTACGCCGCGTCCAAGGCGGGCCTGGTCGGCTTCGCCCGCTCGCTGGCCCGTGAGCTGGGCTCGCGCAACATCACCTTCAACGTCGTCGCACCGGGCTTCGTCGACACCGACATGACCCGGGCGCTCACCGACGAGCAGCGCGCGGACATCCTGGCCCAGGTGCCACTGGCCCGCTACGCGCAGCCGGCGGAGATCGCCGCCGCGGTGCGCTTCCTGGCGTCGGACGACGCCGCGTACATCACAGGAGCCGTCATCCCCGTTGACGGCGGATTGGGCATGGGTCACTGAACGACATGAGCGGAATCCTCGACGGCAAGCGCATCCTCGTCACGGGTGTGCTGATGGAGTCGTCCATCGCGTTCCACACCGCCAGGCTGGCCCAGGAGCAGGGTGCCGAGATCATCCTGACCGCCTTCCCCCGGCCCACCCTCACCGAGCGGATCGCCCGCAAACTGCCCCGCCCGGCCAAGGTCGTGGAGCTGGACGTCACCAACGGCGAGCACTTGGCCGGCCTGGAGGACGTGGTGCGCGAGGAGCTGGGCGGCCTCGACGGCGTCGTCCACTCCATCGGCTTCGCCCCGCAGGACGCGCTCGGCGGCAACTTCCTCAACACGCCCTTCGAGTCGGTCGCGACCGCGATGCACGTCTCGGCGTACTCGCTGAAGTCGCTCACCATGGCGTGCCTGCCGCTCATGCCGGAGGAGGGCGGCTCGGTCGTCGGCCTCACCTTCGACGCGAAGTTCGCCTGGCCGCAGTACGACTGGATGGGCCCGGCCAAGGCCGCGCTGGAGGCCACCTCCCGCTACCTGGCCCGCGACCTCGGCAAGCGCAACATCCGCTGCAACCTCATCTCCGCCGGGCCGATCGGGTCCATGGCCGCCAAGTCCATCCCCGGCTTCGCCGAACTCGCCGGCGTCTGGGACCACCGCTCCCCGCTGACGTGGGACATGGCCGACCCCGAGCCCGCCGGCCGCGGTGTCGTGGCGCTGCTGTCCGACTGGTTCCCCAAGACCACCGGCGAGATCATCCACGTCGACGGCGGCCTGCACGCCATCGGCGCGTAGCGCCGGCCGCGGGCTCGCCCGGACGCGGGGCGCGTCAGGCGCCCACCTCGCGGAAGCGGCAGTGGAAGGCGTGGGTACGCGCCTCCGCTGCCGCCCGCGGGGCGTCGCCCGCGGCGATCGCGGCGACCAGCCGGGCGTGGTCGAGGTGGTCCTCCGGGCGCAGCTCGGGGCCGATGTCGGCGTGCAGGAAGTCCCGCAGCACCTGGCCGAGGTCGGCGTAGAGGGCGGTCAGCACCTCGTTGTGGGAGCTGGCCACCACCGCCAGGTGCAGTGTCGCGTCGGCCTCGACGAAGGCGTCCTTGTCGCCCGACTCCCACGCCTGCTCGCGCCGCTCCAGCAGCGTGCGCAGCTGCCGCAGGTCGGCCTCCTCGCGCCGGCCGGCCGCCAGCTCCGCCGCCGTGGTCTCCAGCGCCCGCCGCAGCTCCGCGATGTGCAGCGGCTCGGCGTCCGCGAAGCGCCGCTGCATCACCCCGGCCAGCTCGCTGGTGGCCACCACATACGTGCCCGAGCCCTGCCGGATGTCCAGCAGCCCGTTGTGCGCGAGCGCCCTGACCGCCTCCCGCACGGTGTTGCGGGCCACCCCGAGCCGGTCCACCAGCTCCGGTTCGGTGGGGATACGGGAGCCCACCGGCCACGCGCCCGAGGTGATCTCGGCCCGCAGGCGGGCGATCACCTGGTCGGCGAGGGTGGTGGCGCGGGGCACGGGTCCAAGATTCATCCCATCATTCTATGATGGGTTCATGCGAGACGACGAACGCCGTGCCCTGGCCGCCCCGCCGACCCCGGCCGACGGCACCCCCACGGCCGCCGCCCACCCCGGCGGACCCGCGGAGACACCGGGCCGGGCCGCCCCCGTGAGCCGTACCGCGCCAACCGGCACGACGCGTACCGCCGCGACCGGCGCCAGCGCCCCGGCCGGCAGCACCGCCGCGACCGGAGCCGCCACCGGCAGCACCGCCGCGACCGGCGCCGGCGTCGTGCCCTGGATACGCCGGCTCGCCGTCGCCGGGCTGCTGCTCGCCGCGGTCAACCTGCGGCCCGCCGTCACCAGCCTCGGCCCGCTCATGAAGGAGGTCCGCGACGGCCTCGGCATGAGCGGCACCATGGCCGGCCTGCTCACCTCCGTGCCCGCCGCGTGCTTCGCGCTCTTCGGCTTCGCCGCGCCCCGGCTGGCCCGCCGCCACGGCCCCGGCGCCGTCGTTCTGGCCGGCATGGCCGCGATCACCGCCGGCCTGCTGCTGCGGCCCTTCGCCGGCAGCACCGTGCCCTTCCTGGCCGCCAGCGCGCTCGCGCTCGCCGGTATCGCCGTCGCCAACGTGCTGATGCCGGTCATCGTCAAGCGCTACTTCCCCGACAAGGTCGGTCCCGTCACCGGCCTGTACTCGATGGCCCTGTCGCTGGGCACCGCGCTCGCCGCCGCCGTGTCCGTACCGCTCACCCACGCCATGGGCCACGGCTGGCGGCTGGGCCTGGGCGTGTGGGCCGCGCTCGCGGCCGTCGCCGTCGTGGTGTGGCTGCCGCTGGCCCGCGACCGCGCCGCCGCGCCCCGGCCCGCCGCGCCTGCCACCGCCGCGACCGCGAGCGCCGGGCCCGCGGGCGCGCCGGCCGGCGAGCAGGGCCGGATCACCCGCAGCCGCACCGCCTGGACGATGGCCGCCTTCTTCGGCCTCCAGAGCACCGCCGCCTACGTCACGATGGGCTGGATGCCGCAGATCTTCCGCGACTCCGGCATCTCCGCCGGCCAGGCGGGACTGCTGCTCGCCGTCACCATGGTGCTCGGCGTGCCGCTGTCCTTCGTCATCCCGCCGCTCGCCGCCCGGATGCGCTCCCAGGGCCCCATCGCGCTGGTCCTGGCCGGCTTCCAGATCGCCGGCTTCGCGGGCCTGTGGGCCGCGCCCGCCGCCGCGCCCTGGGCGTGGGCGCTGCTGCTGGGCGTCGCGAACTGCGCCTTCCCGCTGGTCCTGACGATGATCGGGATGCGCTCACGATCCGGCGGCGGCGTCGTACGGCTGTCGGCCTTCGCGCAGAGCACCGGCTACCTGCTGTCCATCCCCGGCCCGATCCTGGTCGGCACCCTCAACCAGACCACCGGCGGCTGGGGCGTCCCGCTCGCCATGATGATCGCGCTCGCCGTCCCGCAGGCCGTCTGCGGCGTCCTGGCCGGGCGCAACCGGTACATCGAGGACGAACTGTGACCCCGGCCGGGGCGGGCGCGGCAGCCGGTGCCAGACTGGGCGCATGCCCGTACTCGAACCGAATCCCCCGCAGCCCCACCGCCGGCTGCTGATCCTGTTCGGCCTGATGATGGGGGTGCCCGCGATCGTCGCCGTGGTCGCCACCATCGCCGCCCGGATGGGATGAACGGCCCCCGCCCGAGCCGTCCCGCGAGGCCGTGCGGCTGACCCCGGGTCAGCGACCCTGACCCGACCCCGAGTCGGGGGTGGGGACAACCCCACCATCCCTGGGGGGTCAGGGTCAGGGTGACATGGGTGGACGGCCGGATGGGGCGCCGCCCCGCGCGGCCGTAGCGTCGAGGTGCAGCAGGACACCGCAGGAAAACGCACCCCGACGGCTCACCCACGGAGGCGGTCACCGTGACCACGCAGTCCCCGCACCTCTACGCCCGGCAGTCCCAGGGCGCACCCGCCGACCCCGCGGGCCGTACGCCAGGGAGCGTGCAGACCCGGCTGCCGTGGTGGGCGGTCGCGCTGCCCGCCGTCGCCTTCGCCGCGCTGCTCCTGCTGATCACCGGCGGCGGCGCCGGCGCCGCCGGCGCCGCACCCGCCGGCGACCTGCTCTCCCGGGCCGTCGCCGCGCTGTCCGGGCTGCTCGGTCACCTCCTGTGACGGTTACCCCCGCGGTGCGTACCGCATGCCGCGGGTAGCCCTGCCCGTACCCCCGGTGATCACCGCCATCGCGCGCCTGACTGCGGGTTTTCTGGAAAGCTGAAGGGCATGACCGTCGATTCGCCCCGCACCCTCGTCCTGCTCCGGCACGCCAAGGCGGACTGGCCGAACGTCCCGGACCACGAGCGTCCGCTGGCCGACCGCGGCCGGCTCGACGCACCGGCCGCCGGCCGCCGCCTCGCCGACGACGGCATCGCCCCCGACCTGGTCCTGTGCTCCACCGCCGCCCGCACCCGCGAGACCTGGAAGCTCGCCGCGCACGAGCTGCCGCACCGCCCCCGCACCGTCTACGAGGAGCGGCTGTACGACGCGAGCCTCGGCGAACTGCTCGCGCTGCTCACCGAGACCCCCGACGACGTCACCTCGCTGCTGGTCGTCGGCCACAACCCGGGCATGCACGCCCTCACCGAGGCACTCACCGGCTCCGCCGAGGACGCCCCGCTGGCCCACGTCAAGCAGACCGGCTTCCCCACCGCCGCCTTCTCCGTCCTGACCCTCACCGCGCCCTGGAAGGACGTCGAGCACGGCGCGGCCCGCCTCACCGGCTTCTGGACCCCGCACGAGGGGTAGCCCCGCCGGGGCGGGCCGTACGACGCGTACGACGAGTACGACGGGGGAGCCGCCGCCGGGCTCAGGGCGTGCGCACGCCGTCCATCGCGTCGGCGGCCTCGATCTCCTCACGCGTGACGCCCAGCAGGAACAGCACCGTGTCCAGGAACGGCACGTTCACCGCCGCGTCCGCGGCCTGCCGCACCACCGGCTTGGCGTTGAAGGCCACGCCGAGGCCCGCCGCGTTGAGCATGTCCAGGTCGTTCGCGCCGTCGCCGACCGCCACGGTCTGGCTCAGCGGCACCCCGGCCTGCCGCGCGAAGCTGCGCAGCAGCCGCGCCTTCCCGGCCCGGTCCACGATCGGCCCGGTCACCCGGCCGGTGAGCCGGCCGTCCACGACCTCCAGGGTGTTCGCCGCGGCGAAGTCCAGCCCCAGCCGCTCCTTGAGGTCGTCGGTGACCTGCGTGAAGCCCCCCGAGACCACGCCCACCTGGTAGCCGAGCCGCTTGAGCGTACGCACCAGGGTGCGCGCGCCCGGGGTCAGCCGGACCTCGGCGCGCACCTTGTCCACCACCGAGACGTCCAGCCCCGCCAGCAGCGCCACCCGGGCGTGCAGCGACTGCTCGAAGTCCAGCTCGCCGCGCATCGCCGCCGCCGTGACCTCGGCGACCTCCGCCTCGCACCCGGCGTGCGCGGCGAACAGCTCGATCACCTCGTCCTGGATCACGGTGGAGTCGACGTCCATCACCACCAGCCGCTGTGCCCTGCGCTGCAGGCCCGCCGGCACCACCGCGACATCCACCCCGCGGGCCGCCGCCGCGACCGCGAGCGCCGAGCGCAGCGCGACCGGCTCGGCGCCCGACACGGCGAACTCCACCGCCGTCACCGGGTACTTCGCAAGCCGGAAGATCCGGTCGATGTTGCCGCCCGCGCCGGTGATGACCGCCGTTATGGCCGCCGTGGACTGCGCCGTCAGCGGCCGGCCGAGCACCGTGACATGCGAACGCCCCTCGCCGCGCGGCCGGTTGTCGCCGACACCGGAGATGATCTCGGTGTCCATGCCGAGGCTGTCGGCCCAGCTGTGCACGGTCGCGCGCAGGTCGCCCTCCGTGCCGGTGCCGGGCGCGGGCAGCGTCACCAGCGCGCACAGCATCATCCGGCCCCGGGTGACGACCTGCTCGATGTCGACCACGTCCACGCCGTAGGCGGCCAGCGTGTCGAACAGGCCGGCCGTGATGCCGGGGCGGTCCTTGCCGAAGATCTTGACCAGCAGCGTCGGCGCGTCCGCGGCGGGAACGGCGGCGACGGGCTCCTCAGGGGCGAGGTGGCCGGCCGGAGCGAGGTGCGAGGCGTCGTTCATGGTCCTTCCACCGTATCCGGACCGCCCGCGGCCCCGCCGGTCCGTCCCGCGTGGCGGACAGCACCGGCCGGTGCGCCGCCGCGGGCGCGCGGCGTCCGCACCAGGCCGCTTTCTGTTACGAGACCGGGGCCTGCCATAGTTCCTCCGGATGTTCGCTATCCCTAGACTCCCCTCATGGGGGACAACACGGGGGAAGACAAGTGGGGTTTGGGGTGCCAGAACTCGTACTCGAACTGGACGGCAGGACCTGGACGCTCGACGTTTCGCGCTCCTACACGCTGGGGCGCGACCCGCGCAGCGACCTCGTCTGCAACGACGGACGGGTCTCATGGCGACATGCCACGATCCGGCACGCCGAGCGCGGGTGGGTGATCGAGGACCAGGGGAGCACCAACGGCACCTTCGTCCACGGCCAGCGCGTCCAGCAGTCGCAGGTGGGCCCGGGCACCACCGTCACACTCGGCAACGCCACCGACGGCCCGCGGCTGTCCTTCTCCGGCGGCACACCCGTCGCCGCGTCCGGCCCCGAGGCGTACGCCGCCCAGCAGGCCGCGCAGCCGGCCCCGGCACCGCAGCCGCAGGCCCAGGCTCCGGCCCCGGCCTTCCAGCAGAGCGCGCCGCCCCAGTACGCGCCGCCGCCGCAGGCACCGCCGGCCCCGGCGCAGCCGTACCCGCCGCAGCACGGCGGTGTGCCGCCGCAGGCGCAGAGCGGGGGCTGGCCGCAGCAGCAGCCGGCGCCGCAGTACATACCGCCGCAGCAACCACCGGCCGCCGGCCAGCCGGTGCAGCCCGGCCAGGGGGACCGCAGCCCGACGACGTTCCACCAGCTCGCCCTCGGCCGCGTCATGCGCATCGGCCGCGCGCTGGAGAACGAGCTGGTCGTCACCGACCTCCAGGTCTCCCGGCTGCACGCCGAATTCCGCGCCCACCCCGACGGGCGCTACGAGATCGTCGACCTCGGCAGCCACAACGGCACGTACGTCAACGGCCAGCCGATCCAGCGCCATCTGCTGGGCCCCAACGACATCGTCGGCGTCGGCCACTCCACCTTCCGGCTGGTCGGCGACCGGCTGGAGGAGTTCGTCGACACCGGCGCGGTGTCCTTCTCCGCGCGCCGCCTGTCGGTGACCGTGCCGCACGGCAAGACCACCAAGACGATCCTCAAGGACGTCTCCTTCGGTGTGCCGGAGAAGTCGCTGATCGGCGTGATCGGCCCGTCCGGCTCCGGCAAGTCCACGCTGCTGCGCGCCCTGACCGGCTACCGCCCCGCCGACCAGGGCGAGGTGCTCTACGACAACCGCAACCTGTACAAGCAGTTCGCCGAGCTGCGCCAGCGCATCGGCCTGGTCCCGCAGGACGACATCCTGCACAAGGAGCTCCAGGTCAGGACCGCCCTGCGGTACGCGGCCAAGCTCCGCTTCCCCGGTGACACCGCGACCGCCGAGCGCGAGGCGCGGATCGACGAGGTGCTGCGCGAGCTCAAGCTGGACATCCACGCGGACAAGAAGGTCACGTCGCTGTCCGGCGGCCAGCGCAAGCGGGTGTCGGTGGCGCTGGAGCTGCTGACCAAGCCGTCGCTGATCTTCCTCGACGAGCCGACCTCGGGCCTGGACCCGGGCATGGACCGCGACGTCATGAAGCTGCTGCGGGGCCTGGCCGACGACGGCCGCACGGTCCTGGTCGTCACCCACTCGGTGGCCGAACTCGCCCTGTGCGACAAGCTGCTGGTCATGGCGCCGGGCGGCTCGGTCGCCTACTTCGGCCCGCCGGACGAGGCGCTGACCTTCTTCGGCTACGACAACTGGGCCGATGTCTTCTCCGCGTTCGAGAACTACCGCGACTACGACTGGTCCGGCCGCTGGCGCGGCTCGCAGCACTACCAGACGTACGCCGCCCACCTGGACGCCGCCGCCCCGCAGGCCGCGCACTACATCCCCTACCAGGCGGCCCGGCCGCCCAAGCCGCAGGGCTGGGGCTCGCAACTGGTCACGCTGGTGCGGCGCTACCTGTCGGTGATCTTCTCCGACCGCGGCTTCATCGGGCTGATGGTGGTGCTGCCCGCGGTCCTGGGCGTGGTGAGCATCCTCGTGCCGGCCGAGCACGGCCTCGGGCCCGGCAACGCACCGGCGTTCAGCAACAAGGACGCCGGCACCATCTTGATGATCCTCGCGGTCGGCGCGTGCTTCGCGGGCTCCGCCAACTCGGTGCGCGAGCTCATCAAGGAGCGGGTGATCTACGAGCGCGAACGGGCGGTGGGCCTGTCCCGCTCGGCGTACCTGATGTCGAAGGTGATCGTCCTCGGCGTCATCACCGCGCTCCAGGGCGCCATCATCTGCGGCATCGGCTTCGCGCCGCGCACGATGCCGGCCGAGGGCGTGATCCTCAAGAGCCACCCGGGCTGGGAGATGACGCTGGTCATCATGGCCTTCGGCATCACCTCGATGATGGTCGGCCTGATCATCTCGGCGCTGGTGAAGACCGCCGAGAAGACCATGCCGCTGCTGGTCATGTTCGCCATCGTGCAGATCGTCTTCACCGGCATCCTGTTCCAGCTGTACGGCAAGCCCGGTGTGGAGCAGCTGTCCTGGCTGATGCCGGCCCGCTGGGCGGTGGCCGGCACCGGGGTCACGGCGAACCTCAACGTGCTGCTGCCGTGGGACCCGACGCACAAGACCAGCGACGCGCTGTGGAAGCACACCGCCGGCGCCTGGACGCTGGACATCGCGGTGCTGCTGCTCATGGCGGTGCTGTGCGGTGTCGTGGTGGCCCGGCTGCTGCGCCGGCACGAGCCCGAGGTCATGCGCAAGTAGATGCGCACGTAGGCGTTCCCGAGCGGAATCACCGTGACGCGCAAGGGCGGTGGGACGTGTCCGTCCCACCGCCCTCACGCGTCTGCGGATCTGCCCGGAACAGGCCGGTCAGGCGAAATCAGTACGCCGAGTTGACGTTGTCCATTCCGCCGTAGACGTGCCAGGCGTAGTTGCACGCGGCGGCGATGTTCGCGACCGGGTTGTAGACGTTCCACGACGTACCCGACACGTGGTACGCGTTGAAGGTCGGGTCGATCGTCTGGAGCAGGCCCTTGGAGGGAATGCCGTTCTTGGCGTTGATGTCCCAGAGGTTGATCGCGTTCGGGTTTCCTGAGGACTCCCGGATGATGTTGCGGTAAATGCCGTTGTAGGTCGGCACCGGAATGTTGTGCGCGGCCAGGACGGCGCGGGCCTCGCGGATCCAGCCGTCGAGGTTGTCGGGGTAGACGACCTTCTTCGGGGCCACGGCGGTCGCGACCTTGGGCGCGATCTTCTTCGGGGCGGCCTTCGGGGCGGCCTTCTTCGGGGCCGGCTTGAGCGCGGTGCGGTGCGTGGAGCGGTTCGCGGCCGGCTTGCTCTCGGCGCGCTTGGCGGCGTCGGCGGCGGCCTTCTTCTTCGCGGCGTCGGCCGCCGCGTCCGCGGCCTTCTTCTTCGCCGCGGCGTCGGCGGCTGCCTTGGCCTGCGCCGCGCTGTCGTCGGCCGCCTTCTTCTTCGCGGCGGCGTCGTCCTGGAGCGCCTTCTGCGAGGCGAGCCCGGCCTGCGCGTCCAGGTCCTTGACCTGCTGGCCCTTGTCGACGGCGAAGCCGGTCGGCTCGCCGCTGGCCTGGGCGGACCCACCGGTCACCTGGAGACCGGTGACGGCCAGGACAACAGCAGCCGCGGCGGCGGCACCGGCCGCCGTGATCTTGTGCTTCTTGGACAGTCGGCCGATCTTCGGGATCGTGGGGAGCTGCATGGAATGACCTCTTCCGGTTGCGGACCCGAGAATTCTTAGGGCCTGGCAAAACGGGGGTCAATGAAGGTTGCTACGAATAAGATTCGTAGGTCGGGGCGGAACGGCGGGTCACTTCCCGGCGGTGCCGCACGTATTGCCGGGACTCCTAAGCGACTACGTTGGTTAGTATGTGACGCACGTCCTGTCGGTTACCTCACACAGCAAAACCCCCGCGGTCGCGCCGGGTGACCGCGGGGGTGCTTTATGTGAGCCTTATTGAGGAGCCTTTTACGGCAGCAGCAGGTTCACGTCGCCGAACTCGTGCCACAGATAGCGCTCCTGGAGCGCAGCCGCGTACACCCGCTCCAGCAGCGCGTCCCCGGACACCGCCCGCAGCATCAGCAGATGCGACGCCTCCGGCTCGTGGAAACCGGTCAGCAGCCCGTCGACCACCCGCACCCCGCGCTCCGGGGTGACCACCAGCTCCGTCCAGCCCGAAGCCGCCCGCACCACCCCGCGCCCGTCGGCCGCCGACTCCAGCGCGCGCACCGCGGTCGTCCCCACCGCGATCACCCGCCCGCCGGCCGCCCGCGCCGCGTTCACCTGCCCCGCGGTCGCCGCCGGCACCCCGTAGGGCTCGGCGTACGGCGGCTCGTGCGCCTCGGCCGACGCCACGCCGGTGTGCAGCACGAGCGGCGCGATCTGCACCCCCCGGCTGACCAGCTCGGTCACCAGCGGCGCGGTGAAGGGCCGGGCCGCGCTCGGCATCTCCGCCGAGGCCCGGCCGTCCGGCGCCGCGGTCGCGAAGACCGTCTGGTACGCCGCCAGCGGCTGGTCACGCGCCGTGTAGGCGTAACGGATCGGCCGCCCGTGGCGCCGCAGGTGCCGCGCCGGGTCGGCGAGCGACGGCGCCGCCACCCACAGCCGGTCGCCGGCCGGGTCCAGCGGCGCCTCCAGCAGCAGCTCGCCGCCGCCGGCCAGCCGCAGCACCGCGCCCGCCGGGCCGCCCGGCCGGCGGACGGTGGAGCCGCGCCCGTCGGGGCGGCGCACCTCCACCACCCAGCGCCCGTCGTCCCGCCGGGTCGAGAAGTGCACCACCACCGGCTCGCCGGCCAGATCCGCGTCGATCGCCGCCGGCAGCGTCCTGGAGGTGTTCACCACCAGCACGTCCCCGGCCCGCAGCAGCCCCGGCAGCGCCCGGAAGGCATGGTGCTCCACCTCCAGGCCGGCCCGCCGCCCGACCAGCAGCCGCACCCCGTCCCGGCGGGCCGGTGGCGCCGCCGCCAGCGCTTCCGGCGGCACCCGCAGGCCGCGCAGGACCCCGGGAGCCACCGCCGTCACCGCCCCTCCCGCAGCCCGGCCCGCAGCTGCGCCACCGTGTAGCGACCGCTCGCCGCCCCCTCGTCCAGCAGCCGCAGCAGCACCGGCGCCACCTGCTCCGGCAGCGGGCGCGCGGCGAAGTCCGGGTCGTCCGGCACCGCCGCCGCGTACAGCGCGGTCCGCAGGTCCCCCGGGTCCACCGCCCACACGCGCACCGCCGGCTCCTCCACCGCCAGCACCGCCGACAGGTGGTCCAGCGCCGCCTTGCTCGCCCCGTAGCCGCCCCAGTCCGGATATGCCTCCACCGCCGCGTCCGAGCTGACGTTCAGCACCGCGCCGCCCGCCGCCCGCAGCGCCGGCAGCACCGCCTGCACCAGCGCCAGCGGCGCGGTCACATTGACCTCCAGCGCCTCCCGCAGCCCCGCCGGCGCGAGCTCCGCGAGCGGCACCAGCGGCTCGGCCCCCAGCGCACTGGCGTTGTTCACCAGCAGGTCCACCCCGCCCAGCCCCGCCGCCGCGGCCACCAGCGCCGCCCGGTGCCCCGGATCCGTGACGTCCCCCGGCACCGCCCGCACACCCCCGCCAGGAGCCGGCCCCGCCCCCGGCGCTGACCCCGCCCCCGGCGCCGCCCGCTCCAGCCCGGCCGCCGCCGCCCGCAGCGCCTTCGCGTCCCGCCCGTCCAGCACCAGCCCCCAGCCCCGCCCGGCGAGCTCCGCCGCCAGCGCCCGGCCCAGTCCCCGCGACGCCCCCGTGATGATCGCCACCGGCATGATCCCGCCCTCGTTCCCATGAGCGCCGCGATCCCTCACCCCCGTGAGGCCCGTCCTCCGGACGGCGCGGCTGCCGGCCCGGCCTTGCCGCCGGACCTCCTGCCCCTCACCGTAGGAACGGCCCCGCCGCGCCCGCGTCGGCCGCCCGCCGTACCCGCGCGGTCACAAGGGCGTAGGTCCAAAGTGCCCGGCCCCGCTCCGTCCCGCGGCGCATCCGGGCGCCGGCCTGCCGCCGGTACCGTGGAGACATGTCCAGCAGGCCGCCCCGAGGCGGGATCGAAGCGGTCAGCGCCGCGGTTCTGGCGATGAACCGCCGGCTGGAGGTCCGCGAGGTCCTGCAGACCATCGTCGGCTCCGCCCGCGAACTGCTCGCCGCCCAGTACGCCGCCCTCGGCGTGCCCGACGACCACGGCGGCTTCGCCCAGTTCGTCGTCGACGGCGTCAGCGACGAGGAGTGGAAGGCCATCGGCCCGCTGCCCCGCCAGCACGGCATCCTCGCCGCGATGCTGCACGAGACCACCCCGCAGCGCCTGGACGACGTCCGCGACTTCCCCAGCTTCGAGGGCTGGCCGCGCCAGCACCCCGTCATGCGGGACTTCATCGGCATGCCCGTCATGGACGGCGAGGAGATCCTCGGCGCCCTGTTCCTGGCCAACAAGCAGTGCGACAAACGCCCCGAGGAGCGGCACCGCTTCACCCAGGAGGACGAGGACCTGCTGCGCATCCTCGCCGACCACGCCGCGATCGCCCTGACCAACGCCCGGCTGTACGAGCGCAGCCGCGAGCTGACCCTCGTCGGCGAGCGGGCCAGGATCGCCCACGAACTGCACGACGCGGTCTCCCAGAAGCTCTTCTCGCTGCGGCTGACCGCGCAGGCCGCGACCGCCCTGGTCGACACCGACCCCGCCCGCGCCAAGGAGCAGCTGCGCGAGGTCGCCGGGCTCGCCCGCGAGGCCGCCGACGAGCTGCGGGCCGTCGTGGTCGAACTGCGCCCCGCGGCCCTGGAGGACGACGGGCTGGTCGCCACCCTGCGCACCCAGGCCGACGTCCTGAACCGCGTCCACGCCGCCAAGGTCACCTTCGAGGCCCGCGCGGTCCGCGCCCTGCCCGCCTCCCAGGAGGAGGTCGTGCTGCGGGTCGCCCAGGAGGCCATGCACAACGCGCTGCGGCACGCCCGCGCCCGGCAGGTCGACGTCCGCCTCGAAGGCCGCGGCAAGAGCGTACGGCTGCGGGTCGGCGACGACGGCCAGGGTTTTGACCCCGACTCGGTCCGCACCGCGGGCCGGCACTTCGGGCTGGCCTCGATGCGGGACCGGGCCGGCGCCGTCGGCGGCCGGCTCGACGTACGGTCGGCGCCCGGGCGGGGCACCGTGATCGAATTGGAGGTGCCCGGTGGCTGAGCACGTCATCCGCGTCCTGCTGGTCGACGACCACCAGGTCGTCCGCCGCGGCCTGCGCACCTTCCTGGAGGTGCAGGGCGACATCGAGGTCGTCGGCGAGGCCGCCGACGGGCAGGAGGGCGTGGAGCGCGCCGAGGAGCTGCGGCCCGACGTGATCCTGATGGACGTCAAGATGCCCGGCACCGACGGCATCGAGGCGCTGCGGCGGCTGCGCGCGGCCGGCAGCACCGCCCGGGTGCTCATCGTCACCAGCTTCACCGAGCAGCGCACCGTCGTGCCCGCGCTGCGGGCCGGCGCCGCCGGATACGTCTACAAGGACGTCGACCCCGTCGCGCTCGCCGACGCCATCCGCTCCGTGCACGCCGGGCACGTCCTGCTCCAGCCCGAGGTGGCCGGCGCGCTGCTCTCCCAGGACCAGGCCGGCGGCGCAGGGCAGGGCCGCGGCAACGCCCTCACCGACCGCGAGACCGAGGTCCTGACCCTCATCGCCGACGGCCGCTCCAACCGGGAGATCGCCCGCGCGCTGGTGCTGTCGGAGAAGACGGTCAAGACGCATGTGTCCAACATCCTCATGAAGCTGGACCTCGCCGACCGCACCCAGGCCGCCCTGTGGGCGGTACGCAACGGCGTCGGCGGCTGAACCCCGGCCGGACCCGCGCCCGTACCCGCCCGGCCGGACCCGCGCCCGGCCCCGTACCGGCTACGGGCGGCGCCGCTCGGCCTCCTCCACATACGCGTTGTACGCCGCGACCTGCGCCCGCCGGGCGGTGCGCTCCACCGGCCGCAGCAGCTGCGCGCGGGCCGCGATCTGCGACGCGCTCACCGCCGCCCCGTGCCCGTCCACCTCGGCGATCTCCACCAGCGCCGCGACCCGCTGCGCCAGCTCCAGCACCCGCACCGCCCGCGGCGGATACCCCGGCGCCAGCACCTCCCGGCCGCGCGCCGCCCGCGCCCGGTACGCCTCCAGCGCCGCATGCGCCGTCGGCCCGCCCGTCCCGGCCACGTCCAGCGCGGCCAGCGCCGCCGTCGCGTCCCGCAGCGCCTCCGCCAGCTCCCGCTCCGCCTCGCCCAGCGACGGCACATCGGCCGGCGGCGCCTCCCGTACCGGCAGGCAGCGCCACTCCACCTCCACGTGCACATCGCCGGCCGGGCCCGCCTCGTGCACGTCCGGCACCAGGCCGAGCGCGACCGCGCCCGCGGTCAGCACCGCCTCGCCGGCCTCCAGCGCCAGGTCGTTGAAGTGCGGCGGCCCGCTCAGGCCCAGCGGGTGCCCGGCCACCGGCAGCGCCAGCCGCAGCCCGGTCACCCCCAGCGCCCGCAACCGGCCGAGCCCCAGCGTCAGCCCCACGGGGCCGTGCTCGCCCGGCAGGTCCACCATCCGGTGCACGGCGTCGCCGCCGATGATGCGCTGCGCCACGTCGTCAGGGGCGGCAAGTCCGGCAAGCAGGGCATTTCCCCATGCGGCCAGCCGCCCGGAGCGAGGTTCATCAAGCATGCCCCCAGCCTATGGACTGGACCGCTCGCGCGGTGGCGTAAGTTTTCTCCAGGGGACACCTCCGCGGACGTGCCGCCCCGGCACCACCGGAGTCACACGACTGTGAAATGGGAGACAACGCGCTCATGAGCGATGTGCTGGAGCTGGTGGACGTATCCGTGGTCCGCGACGGACGCGCTCTGGTGGACCACGTGTCGTGGTCGGTCGCGGAAGGCGAGCGCTGGGTCATCCTCGGCCCCAACGGCGCCGGCAAGACCACCCTGCTCAACGTCGCCTCCAGCTACCTCTTCCCCACCCACGGCACCGTCTCGGTTCTCGGCGAGAAGCTCGGCAACGTCGACGTCTTCGAACTGCGCCCGCGCATCGGCATGGCCGGCGCCGCGATGGCCGAGAAGATGCCGCGCCGGCAGACCGTCCTGGAGACCGTCCTCACCGCCGCCTACGGCATGACCGCCACCTGGAACGAGGGGTACGAGCAGGTCGACGAGGACCGCGCCCGCGCCTTCCTCGACCGGCTCGGCATGAGCGACTTCCTGGACCGCAGGTTCGGCACCCTCTCCGAGGGCGAGCGCAAGCGCACCCTGATCGCCCGCGCCATGATGTCCGACCCCGAACTGCTGCTGCTCGACGAGCCCGCCGCCGGACTCGACCTCGGCGGCCGGGAGGACCTGGTCCGCCGCCTCGGCCGGCTCGCCCGCGACCCGATCGCACCCGCCATGATCATGGTCACCCACCACGTCGAGGAGATCGCGCCCGGCTTCACCCACGTCCTGATGATCCGTCAGGGCAAGGTCGTGGCCGCAGGCCCCCTGGAGACCGAACTGACCTCCCGCAACCTGTCGGTGTGCTTCGGCCTGCCGCTCGTCGTCGAGCGCCGCGGCGACCGCTTCACCGCCGCCGGCCTCCCGCTGTCCTGAGACCGGACGCGTACTGCCCCAACAGCCCTGCGCGGCCCTAGGATTGATGTCGTGGACGCATGGGTGTGGTGGCTGATAGCCGCAGTGGGACTCGGCATCCCGCTGGTGATCACGGCAATGCCCGAGTTCGGAATGTTCGCGATCGGCGCGCTCGGCGGAGCCGCCGCGGCGGGTATGGGCGGCGGCATCGTCGCCCAGGTCATCACGTTCGTGGTGATCTCCGTCGCCCTGCTGGTGTTCGTACGCCCGCTGGCCTACCGCAACCGGCAGCACGCCGGCCAGCGCAGCGGCGTCGACGCCCTCAAGGGCCGGCAGGCCGTCGTACTGGAACGGGTCGACAGCGGAGCCGACGGGCGCATCAAGCTCGCCGGCGAGGTGTGGTCCGCGCGCTCCCTGGAGGAAGGCCGGGTCTTCGCCCCGGGCGAGCATGTGGATGTCGTCGAGATCGACGGAGCGACCGCCGTCGTCATGTGACGGCGCACGGCGGGGCAACCGCCGCCCACGGGCCGGGAATTCGCCGAACCCCGCCCGCGGCGGGGGGCTGCTCTGCCAAGATCGATCATGTCGGAGTTACACCGTATTTCCGCTGGCAACCGGCGCGGGGAGTGGACATGCAGCCCATCATCATCGTCCTGATCATCCTGGTGGTGCTCGTCTTCATCGCGCTCATCAAGACGGTCCAGGTCATTCCGCAGGCCAGCGCCGCCATCGTCGAGCGCTTCGGCCGCTACACCCGCACCCTCAGCGCAGGCCTGAACATCGTGGTGCCGTTCATCGACACCATCCGCAACCGCATCGACCTGCGCGAGCAGGTCGTGCCGTTCCCGCCGCAACCGGTGATCACCCAGGACAACCTGGTGGTGAACATCGACACCGTCATCTACTACCAGGTCACCGACGCCCGCGCCGCCACCTACGAGGTCGCCAGCTACATCCAGGCCATCGAGCAGCTGACCGTCACCACGCTGCGCAACATCATCGGCGGCATGGACCTGGAGCGCACCCTCACCTCCCGCGAGGAGATCAACGCCGCCCTGCGCGGCGTCCTGGACGAGGCCACCGGCAAGTGGGGCATCCGCGTCAACCGCGTCGAGCTCAAGGCGATCGAGCCGCCCACCTCCATCCAGGACTCGATGGAGAAGCAGATGCGCGCCGACCGCGACAAGCGCGCCGCGATCCTCACCGCCGAAGGTGTCCGGCAGTCGCAGATCCTCACCGCCGAGGGCGAGAAGCAGTCCCAGATCCTGCGCGCCGAAGGCGAGGCCAAGGCCGCCGCCCTGCGCGCCGAGGGCGAGGCGCAGGCCATCCGCACCGTCTTCGAGTCCATCCACGCCGGCGACCCGGACCAGAAGCTGCTCGCCTACCAGTACCTCCAGATGCTGCCGAAGATCGCCGAGGGCGAGGCCAACAAGCTCTGGATCATCCCCAGCGAGCTCAACGACGCCCTCAAGGGCCTCGGCGGGATAGTCAACCTCCCCGGCGTCCCCGGCAACGGCAACAACGGCGGCGGTGGCGCCGGCGGCGGTACGGGCGCCACGACCCCCGCGCCGCGCCGCGAGTCCGCGCCCTTCGACAAGGACTGACGCCCCCGCGAGGACCGGCGCCCCCCGCAGGGACCGACCCGCCCGCCGCGCCAGGGCCCACTACCCGGGCCCTGGCCAGGGACTGAGACACCCCGCGGCCCACCCACCCCGCTGTGACATGATCACAGCGCCCCCCTCGACCGGACCGGCGGGGAGGAGGCGCCACGACCATGGAGCGCGCTCATGTCCCCAGCCGAAGCCCTCGCCGTGCTCGCCGCAGGAGTCGGCGCGGGCACCATCAACACCATCGTCGGCTCCGGCACCCTGCTGACCTTCCCGGTACTGCTGGCCGTCGGCCTGCCCCCGGTGACCGCCAACGTCTCCAACGCCCTCGGCCTGGTCCCCGGCTCCCTCACCGGCGCCATCGGCTACCGCCGCGAACTGACCGGCCAGCGCGACCGGCTCGTCCGGCTCGGCACCGTCGGCCTGCTCGGCGGCGCCACCGGCGCGATCCTGCTGGTCACCCTGCCCTCACAGGCCTTCCACGCCATCGTGCCGGTGCTCATCGCCGCCGCCCTCGTCCTGGTCGTGCTGCAACCCCGGCTCTCCCGCACCGTCCAGGCCCGCCGCGCACGCCAGGGCGCCGACGCCCCCGCCCACGGCGGCCCGCTGCTGCCGGTCGGCATCTTCCTCGCCAGCGTCTACGGCGGCTACTTCGGCGCCGCCCAGGGCGTCATCTACCTCTCCCTGATGGGCCTGCTCCTCGACGAGACCCTGCAACGCGTCAACGGCCTGAAGAACGTCCTGGCCGCCCTGGTCAACGGCGTCGCCGCGGTGCTCTTCATCATCGTCGCCCACATGGACTGGGCCGCGGTCGGCCTCATCGCGGCCGGCGCCACCCTCGGCGGCCTCATCGGCGCCCGCGTCGGCCGCCGGCTGCCGCCCACCGCGCTACGCGCCCTCATCGTCGTCGTGGGCGTCGCCGCGATCGTCCAGCTCCTCGTCGACTGAGCCGGACCGCACCCGCGGCGACGCCCCCGTCCCTCACGCCGGGCGGGCCAGCCACTCCGGCAGCCCCGCACGGTCCCGTACCCCCAGCGCCAGCAGCAGCGCGTCCGCCGGCGTCGGCTCGAACGGCTGGGTCAGCAACCGCATCCCCGCCTGCTCCGGCGTACGGTCCGCCTTGAACTGGTTGTCCTGCGCGCACGCCGCCACCGTGTTCAGCCACGAGTCCGCGCCCCCGCGCGACCGCGGCACCAGGTGGTCGACCGTCGTCGCCCGCCGGCCGCAGTACGCGCACCGGTGCCGGTCACGCACCAGCACCCCGCGCCGCGACCACGGAGCACGTTGTCGGAACGGCACCCGTACGTACCGGCGCAGCCGGATCACCTGCGGTACGGGGATGTCCATCGCGGCGGCGCGGATCCGCAGCCCCGGATGCGCCTGCTCCACCACGGCCTTGTCCTGCATCACCAGGACCACCGCCCGCCGCAGCGACACCGTCGACAGCGGCTCGAAACTCGCATTCAGCACCAGCGTCTCACGCATTCCGCCCACCTCCCGTGGCCCCCGCTCCGCCCGGCGGCGAAGTGGCACCACTGTGCCCGCGTGTTTCCCTCCCGGACAACGCAATTTCCCCCGGGCGGACGGCAGATGACCGGGGGAGAAGGAGCGCGGGAAGAACGCGGAAAAAGCAGGGGGGACGGACCGCGCCCCGGACACCGGGCGCGGTCGGGCGACCCGGCGCCCGGGGCGCGCCGGCCGGCGCGGGCCACCCGGTCCCCGGGACCGGGCGCCCGCCCGCCGGCTCAGCCGCCCGCCGGCACCTCGTACTCGGCGACCAGCTGCGCCCGCGCCAGCGTGTGGAACCGCAGGTTGAAGCCCACCACCGCGGGCGACGCACCCGCGTCCGCCCCCAGCTTGTCCTGATCCACCGCGTAGACGGTGAAGACATAGCGGTGCGGCCCGTCACCGGCCGGCGGCGCCGCCCCGCCGAAGTCCCGCGTCCCGTAGTCGTTGCGCGCGTGCACCGCACCGTCCGGCAGCCCCGCGAAGTCCCCGGACCCCGCCGCACGCGGCAGCTCCGTCACCGACGCCGGGATGTCGAACAGCACCCAGTGCCAAAAACCGCTCCCGGTCGGCGCGTCCGGGTCGTAGCACGTCACCGCGAAGCTCTTCGTCTCCGCCGGGAAACCCTCCCACCGCAGATGCGGCGAGACGTTCCCCTCGGCGTACACATGCTCGTCGGGAAGCGTGTCCCCGTCCCGGACGTCATCGCTCACCACGGTGAACGCCGGCACCTGCGGGTGGAAGTCATGGGGGAGGGGAGGCCGCGCTTGCTCGGACACCTCGGCACCTTTCGATCGAACGTCACTCGGACAGTCCGAGCGTAGAACCCTAGAACCAGTTCCGCTTCGCTCCCACCTCGGCCAGCCACTGATGGAGGTAGCCCGCCCAGTCCGTCTGCTCAAACGACTGCATGTCCATCACAAAAGACCGATACGTGTCCCCGCCACCGAACAGCCCCGGCTTCTTGTCCATCTCCATCACCACGTCCATCTCCCGCCCGTCGGCCACGAACGTCAGCTCCACCTCCTTGAGCCCCTTCTTGTACTGCTCCGGGACCTTGAACTCGATCTCCTGGTAGAACGGCAGCCGCTGCCGCGTCCCGCGCACATGCCCCTTCTCCAGGTCCGCCCCGTGGAAGCGGAAGCCCAGCCGCCCGAACGCGTCCAGCAGCGCGTCCTGCGCCGGCAGCGGATGGATGTTGACCGGGTCCAGATCGCCCTTGTCCACCGCCCGCGCGATCGCCAGCTCCGTCGTCACCCCGACGTTCATCCCGGTCAGATGCCGCCCCATGAACATCGTCACCGGCGTCTCCCACGGCACCTCCAGCGAGAACTGCACCGTGTGCACCGCCCCGGCCTTCAGCTCGAACTCCCCGCCGATCTGCTGCGTGTGGAACTCGATGTTCTGGTGGTACTCGACGTCGTTGCCCTCGGCGTCCTTGCGCTCCACCTCCACCCGGGCCTGCAACCCCACCGACAGCCCCTGGATGCGCTGCTCCACCGAGCCGCCCTGGATCCGCACCTCGCCCTGGACCACCCCGCCCGGCGTCACGTCCGCCGTGAACAGGTCGGTCTCCACCGACGCCCCACCCGCACCCAGAGACGCCATCAGCTTCTTGAAGCCCATCGAGGACACCCTTCTCCACCGGTCCAGTGCACAGTTCTTGGCGAACTCTACGAACGCAGAGCGCACCCGGCTGGTTCCACACCGCTCAGGTACGCTCAAGACCCGTGATCACCGCACCCGACCGGACCCCGCTGGACCGCTCCTTCTTCGACCGCCCGGTCCTGGAGATCGCCCCCGACCTCCTCGGCCGCGTCCTCGTCCGGCACACCGACGACGGCCCGATCGAACTGCGGCTCACCGAGGTCGAGGCGTACGACGGCCCCAACGACCCCGGCTCCCACGCCTACCGCGGACGCACCGACCGCAACGCCGTGATGTTCGGGCCGCCCGGCCACACGTACGTCTACTTCACCTACGGAATGTGGCACTGCCTCAACCTGGTGTGCGGCCCCGAAGGCACCGCCTCCGGAATCCTGCTGCGGGCCGGCGCGATCACGACCGGCGCGGACCTGGCCCGTATCCACCGCCCCACCTCGCGCAAGGACAGCGACCTCGCCCAGGGCCCCGCCCGGCTCGCCACCGCCCTGTCCGTCGACCGCGCCCTCAACGGCGCCGACGCCTGCGCCCCCGGCGGACCCTTCCGCATCCTCACCGGCACCCCGCCCGACCCCGCCGCCCTGCGCACCGGCCCGCGCACCGGCGTCGGCGGCGCCGGAGCCGACCACCCGTGGCGCTACTGGATCGCCGGCGACCCCACCGTCAGCCCTTACCGTGCGCATGCCCCGCGCAAGCGGCGGTAGCCTGAACCGCCCGGCAGAACCACCTGCCCTCGGCAGGACCGAGCAGGACCGAGCAGGACGCAGCAGAACCAGGCAGAACCCAGCAGAACCAAGGAGACACGAAGCCGTGACGGACATCGTCGACGACCTGAAGTGGCGCGGGCTCTTCTCGCTGTCCACCGACGAGGACGCCTTGCGCAAGGCCCTCGCGGACGGTCCCGTCACCTTCTATTGCGGCTTCGACCCGACCGCGCCCAGCCTGCACGTCGGCCACCTCGTCCAGGTCCTCACCATGCGCCGCCTCCAGCTCGCCGGCCACCGCCCGCTCGCCCTCGTCGGCGGCGCCACCGGCCTGATCGGCGACCCCCGCCCCACCGCGGAGCGCACCCTCAACGACCCGGAGACGGTCGCCGGATGGGTCGACAGCCTGCGCGGCCAGATCGCCCCCTTCCTGTCCTTCGAGGGCGACAACGCCGCCGTCCTGGTCAACAACCTCGACTGGACGGCCGACCTGTCCGCGATCGAGCTGCTGCGCGACATCGGCAAGCACTTCCGGGTCAACAAGATGCTCACCAAGGACTCCGTCGCCCGCCGGCTGGAGTCCGAGCAGGGCATCAGCTACACCGAGTTCAGCTACCAGATCCTCCAGGGCATGGACTTCCTCCAGCTCTACCGCCGGCACGGCTGCACCCTCCAGCAGGGCGGCAGCGACCAGTGGGGCAACCTCACCGCCGGCCTCGACCTCATCCACAAGCTGGAACCGGGCGCCGAGGTCCACTGCATGGCCACCCCGCTGATGGTCAAGGCCGACGGCACCAAGTTCGGCAAGACCGAGGGCGGCGCCGTCTGGCTCGACCCGGAGATGACCACGCCCTACGCCTTCTACCAGTTCTGGCTCAACACCGACGACCGGGACATCTCCACCTACATGCGCATCCTGAGCCTGCGCGACCGCGCGGAGCTGGAGGAGATGGAACAGCTCACCGCCGAGCGCCCGCAGGCCCGCACCGCCCAGCGCGCCCTCGCCGAGGAGCTCACCACCCTGGTCCACGGCGCCGGCCAGTGCGCCGCCGTGATCGCCGCGTCGAAGGCGCTTTTCGGCCAGGGCGAACTCGCCGACCTCGACGAGCGCACCCTCGCCGCCGCCCTCAGCGAGCTCCCGCGCGCCGAGGTCACCGAGCTGGCACCGGTCGTGGACCTGCTGGCCAGGACCGAGCTGGTCGCGAGCAAGTCCGCCGCCCGCCGCACCGTCAAGGAGGGCGGCGCCTACCTCAACAACGCCAAGGTGACGGACGAGGACGCCGTCCCGACCGCCGCCGACCTCATCCACGGCCGCTGGCTCGTCCTGCGCCGCGGCAAGCGCAACCTGGCCGCGGTCGAGGTGCGCTGAGCGCCCTGGCGCGACCCTGACCGAAAATCCATGTTTGAACGGCGGCCGAGCTTGACTCGGCCGCCGTACGTGCGTAACGTAGTCCGAGTCGCCAAAACGGTGAGAGACCTGGTTCACACCGGCTTCCACCGCCCGAGCGGCCACCCACTACCTACGTCCTCCCGTACTGCGGGACGGTTTTCGGCGCGCCCGGAAATCGAATCCGCGGACGGAAACAACCGATTATGAATCGGTGCGGGAGTCGGGTAAGCTGGGAAACACGAAGGGAAAGCCCGGAGGGGCCGGTGAAACGGCCGCGAAGGAAGT
>NZ_JAATEJ010000015.1 GCF_012034175.1 Actinacidiphila epipremni | reverse complement strand
TGGGTGGGGGCTGGGGTGGGTGGGCCCCCTGCTTTCGTCGGGGCTCTGGCCGCGGACGGTGGGTGGGCGTCGGGTGGCTAGACGCCGGTGGGGGATGGGGTGGTCAGGGAGGTGATGGCTGTGGTCAGGGTGTCGAGGGCGGCTTTTACGTGGGGGAGGGTGAGGGGGTTGGGGGTGGTCAGGGTTTGGTGGAGGTGGTGGGGGGTGTGGCCGTGGAGGGGGCCGGTGTCGATGCGGAGGCGGGGTTCGGTGGGGTCGTCGCCGAAGTGGTGGGCGCCGGGGGTGGGGCGGCCGAGGGCGGTGGAGAGGCGGGCTTCGGCGGTGGGGGCGTCGAGGCCGGGGGCGGTGAGGGTGGGGTAGAGGTGGAAGCCGGCTTTCGGGGGGCGGCAGACGGCGCCGGCGGCGGTGAGGGCGCGGTGGGCCGCGGCGGCGGTGAGGGCGTGCAGGCGGTTGGCCGCGGCGGTGAAGTCGGTGACCTCGGTGGGTTCGGTCAGGACGTAGGAGGTGGCCGCGGCGACGGGGGCGGGGAGGACCGCGCGCAGGGCGGCGAGGGCGGCGGCGGTGCGCTGGCGCCAGGAGGTGCCGTGGGCGGTCGCGGGGAAGCGGGCGAGGGCCGCCGGGACGGTGAAGGGGACGAGGGTGGCGCCGAGGTCGGTGAGGACCACCGTGTGGTCGGGCAGCATCTCCGCGGGGCTGAGCAGCACCGTGTCGCGGTGGTGCAGCGTGTCGGAGTACGTCTCGTCGGAGACGATCTGCAGGCCCGCCTCCGCGGCGGCCTCGCAGGTCTCGTGGAGCAGCTCGGGCGCGGTGACCGTGCCGGTGGGGTCGTCGGCGGCGGAGAGCACGAGCAGGCGGGGGTCGGCGCCGGCGGAGCGGGCCCGGCGGACGGTCTCCAGCAGGGCGAACGGGTCGGGTACGCCGCCGCCCTCGGGGGCGCTCGGGACGGCGTGGACGGGGCGGCCGATCAGGGCGGCGACGCCGACTTGCCAGGCGGGGGCGGGGCGGGCCAGGACGGGGTCGCCGCCGACCGCGGCGAGCAGGGCCAGCAGCAGGGACTCCGCGCCGGGGGCGGCGAGCACCTGGCCGGGGCCGCTCCACAGGCCGCGCCGGGTGAAGTAGCCGCAGGCGGCCTCCAGCAGGCGGGGCCCGCCGCCCGGGTCGTCGGTGCCGGGCGCGGCGGCGGCCAGGTGCTCCGCCCAGTACGGGGGTACGGGCAGGCCCGGGTCAGGCCGGACGCCGTGCGGCACGCTGATCGTCATGGCGCACCTCCGCTGCTGGCACTCCGGGGCGCGGGAGCGCGCCCCCTGAGGCCACCTTCCCTCGCCGCGGGCACTTGTGCACCAGGAGCGCTCCGGCGTCACACCCCGAGCAGGGCGGGCAGCTCGCGCATGTGGGCGAAGACGGTGGTGCCGGGGCCTTCCAGCCGGTGCGCCGGGGTGAGGCCGCCGCAGTAGCCGAAGGCGGGCATGCCGGCGGCGCGGGCGGCGGCGACGCCGTAGGGGCTGTCCTCGACGACGACGCAGCGGGCCGGCGGTACGCCGAGGGTGCGGGCGGCGTGCAGGAACAGGTCGGGGGCGGGCTTGCCGCGGGTGACGTCGGCGGCGCTGAAGACCCGGCCGGCGAAGCGGTCGTAGAGGCCGGTCAGGCCCAGCGTGTGTGCCAGGCCGCTGTGGCCGGTGCTGGAGGCGACGCAGGTCGGCACGCCCGCGCCGGCCAGCGCGTCCAGCACCGCCTCGACGCCCTCGACGGCGGTCAGTTCGGCGTCGAACGTCTCGCGGTAGCGGCGGCGCCAGTCGGTGTCCCAGCCCGCGGGCAGCGGCTGGCCGAGCTGGTTCTCGATGTCGGCGGCCATGTCGGTGAAGGAGCGGCCGACGAAGCGCTCGACGATCTCCGCCTCGGTCAGGGGCCAGCCGAGGCCGGCGAGGATCTGCGCGTCGATGGTGACGGCGAGCCGTTCGCTGTCGATCAGGACGCCGTCGCAGTCGAAGACGACCAGGTCAGGTGGTCTGTTCGGGGTGACGTTCACCCGGCGGAGCGTACCGTGCGCGTGTGCGGGCCGCCGCAGGGTAACCGAGCGGCATGGCATATCCCTGGAAGAGCTGGGACCGGGCGCTTTTCTCGCAGGTCGCGGGCCGGCACTGGCCGGGCGCGGAGCCGGTGCTGCCGCGGCTGAGCCGGGCGGCCGACCACGGGCGGCTGTGGGGCGCGGTGGCGGCGGGCATGGCGGTGGTGGGCGGGCCGGAGGCGCGGCGGGCGGCGCTGCGGGGCGCGGGGTCGCTCGCGCTGGCGTCGCTGACGGTCAACACGGTGGGCAAGGGCGCCTTCCGCCGGGCGCGCCCGCTGCTGGAGGCCGTGCCGGTGATACGGCGGCTGCGGAGGCAGCCGGTCACGTCGTCCTTCCCCTCGGGCCATTCGGCCTCGGCGGCGGCCTTCGCGACCGGGGCGGCGCTGGAGTCGGCGGGCTGGGGCGCGCTGCTCGCGCCGGTCGCGGCGAGCGTGGCCTTCTCCCGGGTCTACACCGGGGTGCACTACCCGAGCGATGTGCTGGTGGGGTGCGCGCTGGGCGTCGGCGCGGCCTTCGCCGTACGGGCGGTGCTGCCGCCCGCGCCGGGTGTGCCGCGGCCGGGGCCCGCCGTGCCGGTGCCGGAGCTGCCGGGTGGGCGCGGGCTGCATGTGGTGGTGAACGCCGCCTCCGGGCCGCCGCCGCTGCTGAGCCCGCCGGCGGCGCGGATCGCGGCGGCGCTGCCGCTGGCCGAGGTCAGCGAGTGCACGGAGGACGACGACCTGGCCGAGCAGCTGGAGAAGGCGGCGTCGCTGGCAGCGGGGCAGCGCGGGGCGCTGGGGGTGTGCGGCGGCGACGGGACCGTACGGCTGGCGGCGGCGGTCGCGCTGCGGCACGGGCTGCCGCTGGCGGTCTTCCCCGGCGGGACGCGCAACCACTTCGCGGCGGATCTGGGCCTGCGGGGTGTGGAGGACACCGCGGCGGCGGTGCTGGAGCGGCGCGGGGCCCGGGTGGACGTGGCGGGCACGACCGCGCTGGACGGGGGTGCGCGGGGGGCGGCCGAGCCGTTCCTGAACACCTTCAGCATCGGCTCGTACCCGGACCTGGTGCGGGTGCGGGAGCGCTGGTCGCGGCGGGTCGGGGCGTGGCCGGCGAGCGTGCTGGCGGCGGTGCACGTGCTGCGCACCTGCCGGCCGGTGGACATCGAGATCAACGGCAGGCCGCGCTCGGTGTGGCTGCTGTTCGCCGGGAACTGCCGCTATTCGAGCGTGGGCCTGGCGCCGGTGCGCCGCCGGGACCTGGCCGACGGGCGGCTGGACGTGCGGATCGTCGACGGCGGCCCGTACGCCCGCACCCGGCTGCTGGGCGCGGCGCTGACCGGGGTGCTGACCCGGTCGCCGGTGTACGAGGCGGCGGAGGTGCGGCGGCTGCGGGTCCGGGTGCCCGGCGAGGGCGTCCACCTGGCGTGCGACGGCGAGGTGGCGCCGGCTCCGCGTGAGCTGCTGCTGGACAAGGTGCCGGACGGGCTGGTGGTCTACCGCGGGCGCCGGTGAGCCGCGGCACGCGCGACGGCCGGCCCCCGGGTGGGGGCCGGCCGTCGGTCGCCGGGCCGCTGCCCTGCGCCACGCTGTCAGCTGCCGCCGTCAGGTGTTGCCGGTCAGTTGTTGCCGCTGACCAGGCCGGCCAGCGCCCGGACGCCCTGGCCGGAGATGCTGAGGGAGTCGGCGTTGCCGGTGTCGATCGACAAGATGAGCTCGTCGGAGGGCCAGGCGCCGCTGAGCGCCGCGAGCTGCACGAGCCGGTAGCGGTGGGTCGCCGGCAGCGCGTCGGCCATCCGGTTCTCGGAGGTGAAGACCGGCACGAGCTGCCGGCCGTCCTCCTGCTCGTAGACCGGTAGCTGGATCTCGCTGGGCAGTTCCGTGCCGTCGACGCCTTCGGGGTACTCGTCCACGGCCGGCACCGGCAGCAGCACGTCGCTGACGGCGAGGGTGCTGAGCGCGATGACGTTCTCGCTGCCGCTCGCGATCTCGTGGAGTGCGCGCTGCACGGGAGGCAGGGCGCCGTCGGGGCTGATGTCGTCGGTCATCGCTGAGGTGTCCTCTCGCCGCGGGGCCCGGGGGTGACACCGGCCTGGTCCGGCCGGGCGCCCCGGCTGCGTGGTCGGTCCTGCGCGTGCGTTTCCCTTACTGACCCCGGCGCGTACCCGGCAGGCGGCAGAGCATGCGCCGCGGGCCGGGAAATGCCACCGGCCGGGCCGGAAACATCCCCGCCCGGCCGGTCCCCCGGTGGCCTCACTCGTACTCGGTGCCGCCCTTGCGGGTCAGGTAGGCGTCGCCGACGACCTTGGCGAGGGCGCGACCGCCGAGGACGGGGCTGTACGTGTCGTCGGCGGTGCGGACGACGACGCCCTCGCGGATGTGCGTCCCGCGCCCCGTGACGGTCTCCCGGCCCTGCGCCAGCTCCAGCACCCGGTCGAGGTCGAAGGGGCCGTGGAAGAGCCGCGGCACCAGCGGCAGCTCGCCGACCGGCAGGTCCGCCGGGTCGATCCAGCGCAGCCGGCCGCCGATGTCGGCGCACACGTCGAAGGCCGCGTAGCCGGGCAGCTCGCGCCGGGCGTCGACGCCGTAGCCGAGGTCCTGCACGCCGCCGCCGTAGACCTCGCCGTAGATGCCGAGCCGGGCCGCGCCGAGCTTGCCGGCCAGCTCCGCGGCGAGCTCGGGCAGGCCGTAGCCGCGCACGGCACGCCAGTAGAGGTTGCCGGCCGCCTCGGTGAGGGCCAGCCGCTGGGCGCCCAGGCCCTTGGAGGTGACGTGCACCTCGCCGGTGCCCGCGTAGTACGTCAGGCAGCAGGCGGTGCCGTGCAGCTTCTCGGTGACGGTGACCAGGTCGCCGGGCGCGAAGATGCCGGGGAAGCGCTTGAGGTTCTCGATGTCGGTCCACGGCAGCAGGTCGGGCGCGGCCGTGACGTCCCCGCTCATCGACACCGGCACCGGCGGCACCCACTTGGTGATGCCCAGGCGCTCGGCGAAGTCCTCGTCGGCGGCCGACGCCGCGGCCAGGTCGGTGCCGTCGAGCGCGGCGGGGCGGCACACGAGGCCCTGCGACAGCTCGCCGCGCAGCCGTACCGCCCTGACGCGGTTGGCGGCGCCGCCGGCGAGCCGCCCGGTCAGGCCGAGTTCGGCGATGAGCGGGTCGGGCAGTACGGCCTGCTCGGGGATGTACACCGCGAACTCACCGGTGCGGAAAGCCCCCTTGGCCACCACCGCGCGGTAGAGGCCGACCTGCGCCAGCTCCAGTGCGTCGGCGTTCGGGTGCTCCAGAATCGTCAGCCGCTCGGCGGTGACCCGCAGTGTGGACATGGCTGTCCCCTCCCCCGGTTCGTGTGGTGTGCGCCCCGCGATCGGGGGCGCACACCACTGTGGCGGCGGGAGTCAGGCCCGGGCCAACGGTTTTCCTGCCGGGGTGTCAGCTGCCCGGCCGCATCAGGAAGTCGTAGCCGGCGGGCAGCGGGTGCCCGGCGCGGGCGGCGGCCCGTACCGCGTCGGTGATCTCGCCGTCGCCGGCGACCAGCCGCTCGGCGACCGCCCACCAGGTCTCGTTGAGCTCCTCCGCGCCTTCCCGCAGGTCGGCGACGACGATCCCGGCGTCCAGTAGCGCCCGCGCCGCGGCGGCGTCCCCGCGGGCCAGTGCGGTACGGGCGCGCAGCAGCCGGATCCGCCCGTCGTCCAGCGGGGCCCCGCCGCCCAGGGCCGGGGCCGCCAGCAGCCGCTCGGCGTCGACGGCCCGGCCGGCGTCGAGCAGCACCGGCACGGCCTCGACCAGCAGGGCGCGCTGGGCGGTGCGGGCGTCGGGCCCGTACTGCTCCGCGCCGGCCAGCAGGCCCTGCCACGCGGTGAGGTAGCGCTCGGCGGCGCGGTCGGTGCGGCCGTCCAGCGCGTCGGCGACGGCGAGCGCGCGGGCCGGCCAGGGCGAGGGGTGGGCGGCCAGCGAGCGCTCCCAGCTGCGCACGGCCTGCGCCTGGTCGCCGGCCGCCCACTGGGCGACGCCCAGGTAGTAGTCCAGGTACCACTCGTTGCCGGGGTAGGTGTCGGCGGACTCCAGCAGTTCGCGCCACGGCGGCGACACCAGGCCCGGCCCGGGCAGCGCCCCGGCGGGGGGCCGCGGGAAGACGCCGGCGAGCAGCAGTTCCAGCCACGGCTTCTGCGGCTCGCCGAGCGCGGTCGCCTCGAACGGCGTGCCGGGCAGCCGCAGATGGCCGCGCTCGGCCTCCAGCGCGCCCCAGCCGGAGCCGGTGTGCAGGATGTCCTTGGGGTCGACGTCGGCCTGTTCCAGCCAGTCGGCGTACGCGGTGTCGACGGCGGCGCGCGGCAGCGCGGCCTCCAGCCGGGCGGCGGCCTCGGCGCGGGCGGCGGCCCAGTCGGTGTCGTGCACCAGCTCCGGGTCGGCGCTCAGCGGCCCGTACGCCTCCAGCCAGGACAGGTCGGTGTCGGCGGGCATCGGGATGTGCTCGAACTGGGTACGGGCCAGGCCGGCCTGGATCTCCAGGTAGCCGCCGGTGCCGGGCTCGGTGAGCCAGTCCTGCCAGCGCCGCCCGCCGCGACCGCGGCCCCACCAGAAGACCTTACGGCCGCGCAGCAGGTCGGTGGACGTCTGGACCAGGCCGTGGCCGTCGCCGTCGAGCGCGGTGATCCAGCGGCGGTCGTCGCCGCGGATGTCCAGGAAGTAGTCGGCGGCGTGCTGCGAGCCGCCGGGGTAGCTGACGTCGGGGGCGCCGGCGGCCGGCACCGGCAGCTCGACCTGGCGCAGCACCCGCTGGTGGCCGAAGTGCCAGGCGGCGGTCGCGGGGGCCAGCACCCGGGTGCGGTCGGTCTCGGGCACCGCGATGTTGGACCACCAGTAGGCGGGGACGGTGCGGTCGTGCGGGTTGCGCACCCGGATGCCGACGTAGAGGAAGTCGGAGTCCTCCGGCAGCCACAGGTCGATCTGGAAGGCCAGGTCGCGCAGCCGCTCCCACTCCCACAGCCGCAGCATCTCGCCGCCGTCGGGCGCCGGGACCCGCCCGGCGTGCAGCGGGGCGCAGGTGTGGGCGGCGTGTCCGGTGGCGCCGAGGTTCCATTCGACGCCGCCGGAGAACCAGGCGCCGGCCAGGGCGAAGTCGGCGGGCTGGAGGACCGGGTTGCGGTAGAGCAGTTCGCGGCCGGTGGGCTTGTGGAAGAGCGAGTGCAGCCGGCCGCCGAGGCCGGGCAGGACGGTGGCGCGCAGCCGGGAGTTCTCGACGACCAGGGCGTCGAGTTCGGCGGGGGCCCGGTCGCGGCCGTAGCCGTCGCGGGTGCGGACCGGGAGGATGGTGCGCAGCGGGGCGTAGCCGATCTGCCGGGCCATGTCGGCGGGCAGCCCCACGAGGTCGGCCGGGTCGATCCGGTGCAGTTCGCCCGCGGGGCGCAGCGCGGGCAGCGGGTTCTCCGGTCCGAGCGGGGCGGCCGGAAGGGCCACCTTCGTACTGCGCACGGTCGTAGCCAAGGCCACCTCATCCTCGTCCGGTGCGGCGATCGCGGGTTGCGCGGGGTCTGACGATCACCATGGAACAGCTTTCCCGGCGCTCTGAACAGGCCCCCTGGGGTTCAGGGTTGGGCAAAACCCCGCAAGTGGGCGGTGGAGGGGTGAGGTCCGGGTGGCCGGATCACGCGGTGCGGGCGGGGCGGGTGCGCGGCGTGTGTGCGGCGGGGCCGGCGCGAGGGGGCCGGATTGTCGGTGGGCGCTGCTACAACGGAACGTATGACGACCGCCCCGCCTCCGCTGCCCCCGCCGCCTGCGGCGCTGGTGTTCGACGACTGGCTCGGCCTGATCGAGGACCGCTCGGCCGCGCTGCGGTCGGCGGTGGCCGCGGCGCCGGCGGGCGCGGCGGTGCCGGCCTGCCCGGACTGGACGGTGCCGGACGTGCTGGCGCATGTCGGCGCCGCGCAGCGCGCGTGGGCCGCCGCGGTCGCCGCGGGGCCGGCCCGCCGCCCGCCGGCCGAGGTGCCGGTGCCGCGCGCGCTGGCGGCCGGTGAGCTGCTGGAGTGGTCGGCGGATGCGACCCGGGTGCTGGTCGGGGCGTTGCGGGCGGCCGGTCCTGACGCCCCGTGCTGGACGTGGTGGGCGGAGTCCGGCGGGCTGTCGACGGCGGGCGCGGTGGCGCGGCACCACGTTCAGGAGGCCGCGGTGCACGTCAGGGATGTGCAGGAGGCCGCGGGCGGGCCGCAGCCGCTGCCGGCGGCGCTCGCGGTGGACGCGGTCGACGAGTTCCTGCAGGTGGGCTTCGGCTCGATGGACGGCTGGCCGCACTCCCCCGCCCGGGTCGCGCTGGTCGCGGACGAGGGCCGGGCGTGGACGCTGATCCTGGACCCGACGGGCGCCTCGCCGATCCGGGGCGCCGCGGGCGCCGCCCGGCCCGAGGCGGACGCGACGGTGGCCGGGTCGGCGAGCGATCTGCTGCTGGCGCTCTACCGCCGGCTGCCCTGGGCGGACGCCCCGCTGCGGGTGACCGGGGACGCCGCGCTGATACGGCAATTAGTGGTCTGGCCTCCGCTTGGTTGAGCACGTACCGTCCTGATAAGAGGGGTGATGCCCGTGTCAGGTCGAGTGTGGCAGGCGGCCGTTGTGACGTGTGGGGCGCTGCTGGTGACGGCAGGCTGCTCGTGGGGCGGAGGCGGAGCCGCGTCGTCCCCGCCGTCCCAGCCCACCGCATCGCCCGGCCCACCCGTGGGCAGCATCGACCACCCCCGTCCCGTGACGTGCCTGGACGGCGCGACGGCGCCCGTCGCCCGCGGCCCCGCCGCGAGCCGCACACCCGGCCGCCCCTGGGCGCCGCCGGTGACGGCGACGCCCACGCCCGGGCCGCAGGACGTCAGGGTCGGGCCGCTGACGCTGCACGGCCTGCGGGCGCTGTCGGGCGGCGACCAGGGCGCGCACGGCGTGCACAACTCCGACGGCTGGCACTACCTCATCGGCACCGCCGTCAGCGGCACCGACGCGGTGACGGTGACGATAGGCGCCGAGCAGCGGGCCCGCGCGGGGCTGGAGTTCGGCGGCGACGAGGGCCTGACGCCGGCCCCCGCGGTGACCTTCCACGGCTGCCCGGGGACGCAGACGTCCTACCTGGGGGCGTTCTTCGTCGCCGGGGACGGGCGGGCGTGCGTGCCGCTGGACATCCGGGTGGGTGACGGCGCGCCGCAGCGCGTGGTGATCTCCTTCTTCAGCGGGCGGTGCCCCGCATAGGGTGGGCCCATGACCGAGCCCACCGAGCCGACCGAGCCCAGTGCCGGCCGCGCCCCTCAGCCCGAGGCGCCCGGCGAGCCCGCGCACGACCCCGAGGTGCTGCAACTGGCCGGGCAGGTCTTCGATCTGGCCCGGCAGGGCGACACCGACCGGCTCGCCGCGTACGTCGACGCGGGAGTCCCGGCGGACCTGACCAACGACCGCGGCGACACGCTGCTGATGCTCGCCGCCTACCACGGCAACGCCGCGACGGTACGGGCGCTGCTGGAGCGCGGCGCGGAGGCCGACCGCACCAACGACCGGGGGCAGACGCCGCTGGCCGGCGCGGTCTTCAAGGGCGCGCGGGACGTCATCGCGGCGCTCGTCGACGCGGGCGCCGACCCGGCCGCGGGCACGCCGTCGGCGATCGACACGGCCCGGATGTTCGGCAAGGCGGACCTGCTGGCGCTGTTCGGCGCGGGCTGAGCGGGGGGCCGCTGTCCCCGGGGGCGGTGGGCCCGGGGTGGTGGGCCCCGGGACCGTTGCCGTACCGCTCGCGCGCGGGCGGGGTCAGGACGCCGTGGCGCGTTCGGCGCGTTCGCGGTGCTGCTGGGGGCTGATGCCGCGGACGCGCTTGAAGGCGGCGCTGAGCGCGAACGGGCTGCCGTAGCCGACCTTGCGGGCCACCGAGGCGATCGTCGCGTCCGGCTCGCGCAGCAGGTCCGCGGCCAGGGCCAGCCGCCAGCCGGTCAGATAGGCCATCGGCGGCTCGCCGACCAGGTCGGTGAAGCGGCGGCCGAGGGCGGCCCGGGAGACGCCGGTGCGCGCGGCGAGCCCGGCGACCGTCCAGGCCCGGGCCGGCTCCTCGTGCAGCAGCCGCAGCGCCCGGCCCACGACCGGGTCGCCCTGCGCCGCGTACCAGGACGGCGTGGCGGCCTCGGGCCGCGCGAACCAGGCCCGTAGCACCGCGATCAGCAGCAGGTCGAGCAGCCGGTCCAGCACCACCTCCTGGCCCGGGTCGTCCCGGGCGACCTCCTGGTCGAGCAGCGCGGGCAGCGGGCTGGACCAGGCGTCGGCGGGCAGCACCAGCACCCGCGGCAGCGCCGACAGCAGCCGGCCGCTGACCTCGCCGCGCATCCGGTACGTCCCGGTCACCAGCACGCCGCACTCGGGCGGCACGGCGCCGGGCGCGGCGTGGTCGCCGCCGGCGGGCGCGTCGCCCCAGGTCCGTACGCCCAGGTCCATCCGCTCGCACAGCTCGACGCCGTCGGTCGTGGTGGACACCTGCCCGGGGCGGATGACGATCCGCGGCTCGGTGTGCGGGTCGCCCGCGACGGTGTACGCCTCGGGGCCGCGGACCACCGCGACGTCACCGGGGCGCAGCTGCCGCGCGGGGCCGTCGCAGGGGCGTACCCACGCGTCGTTGCGCACCACGTACAGCAGCGTCAGCGGCGCCTCGTCGGCGATCTCCAGCGACCAGGGCGGGGTGAGGACCGAGCGCAGGAGGAAGGCGCCGCGGGCCCGGGGGCCGTCCAGCAGGTTCGCCAGGGCATCCATGCACCCCACTCTAGGGTGGACGCGCGCATATGCGGATGAGCTTCTCGGCGATGGCCGGGCGCGGGGCCGCGCGGATTGACTGTGGTCATGACGCAGCCGCCGCAGACCCCTTCGACCCCGCGCCCTCCGCAGGCCTCGCGCCCGCAAGAGCACTCGCCGCAGTACCCGCACCCGCACCGGCCGCCCGCCGGCTCCGCCGACCCGGGCCCGTACGCGCCCCTTCCCGACCGCCGCCCGACCCGAGGAGCTGCCGTGCACGGCGATCTCCGCAGCCTCGTCCTGCTGGCCGCGACGCTGACCACCGGCCTGATGGCCGGCCTCTACTTCGCCTTCTCCGTCGCCGTGATGCCGGGCCTGGCCAGGGGCGGCGACCGGACGCTGGTGGAGGCGATGCAGCGGATCAACGTGGCGATCCTCAACGGCTGGTTCACCCTGGCCTTCGGCGGCGCGCTGGTGCTCGGCGTGGTCGCCGCCGTCATGCACCGCGGCGGCGCCGGGCGGCCCGCGCTGCCCTGGATCGTCGCCGGGGTGGCGCTGTACGCGGTGTCGCTGGTGATCACCATGGGCTTCAGCGTGCCGCTCAACGACCGGCTCGCCGGGGCCGGGGACCCGGGGCGTATCCACGATCTCGCGGCGGTCCGGGCGCGGTTCGAGTCCGCGTGGGTGCACTGGAACGCCGCGCGGACCGTCGTCAGCACCGCCGCGCTGGGCTGCCTGGCGTGGGCGATGCGGGTCGCGGCGGGCACCGGCCGGGCGTGACGCCCCGGGCCGCGGCCCCCGCCGGCACGGGGCGGCGGGGGCCGCGGTGGCCGGCGTGTCCTCGGAGTCCGCGGGGGCCGTTGCGCGGCCGGCCGGAACGGAGCAATCGTCGAGTCCGGTGGGCGGCGCGGGCGCCGACAATGGGCGCCATGAATAATCCTGACGGCCACTCATCCGTGGCAGGCGGCACCGCGACCGCCGGGGAGCCGTACGCCGGCGCGTCCGCCGAGGAGGCGTTCCTGGCGCTGGACGGCGGCGAGGTGCACGTCCTCCAGGACGGCCCGCAGGACGCCCCCGCCCTGCTGCTGATCCACGGCTCCGCCTCCTCCGCCCGCACCTGGGACGCGATGGTGCCCGCACTTGCCGCCGCGCACCGGGTGATCCGCCTCGACCAGCTCGGCCACGGCCTGTCGGCCAAGCCCGCCGAGGGCGGCTACGGGATCGAGGAGCAGGCCGGCCGCGCCGCCGCGGTCCTGGACCGGCTCGGCGTCGCACGGGCCGTCGTCGCGGGCCACTCCGGCGGCGGCTTTGTCGCCGTCGCGCTCGCCGAGCAGCGCCCCGAGCTGGTGTCTGCGCTCGCGCTGGTCGGCACCGGGCCCCGGCTCGACGCCTTCACCGCCCGCGCCGGCGGCGGCATCGGGCCCGAGCAGTGGCCGCCGGACGACGAGCAGATCCGGCGGTTCGCGAGCAGCGGCTTCCACCCGGGCTTCGCGGTCCCGCAGGAGCTGGTGGACGAGCTGCGCGGCATGGCCTTCCACGCCTTCGCCGCCACCGCGCAGGCGTCGCTGGCGTATCTGGGGCGGCGCCCGATACCGGAGCGGCTGGCGTCGCTGGGCAAGCCGGTCCAGGTGGTGTACGGCGAGCTGGACGCCCGCTGGGAGCCGGCGTCCTTCGCCGGTTACGCGGCGGTGCCCGGTGCGCGCCTCGACGCGCTGCCGCACTGCGGCCATACGCCGGTGCTGGAGGACCCGGCGGGTACGGCGGCACTGCTGCTGGACTTCACCGCCGGGCTCGCGGCCGGCGCGGCCGGTGCGGCGGGGCCGGTGGGAGCCGCGGGGCAGGACGCGCCCGGGGACTGAGGGCGAGCGGCCGGTGCGGGCGGCGCCGCGATGCCATGCTCGGCACATGCTGATCTCATTACGTGATGCCGTGGCCCGACCCGACTCCCCGCTGGCCGCCGTGGGTTCGGGCGGGTGGACCGGCGGGGCGCGGCAGCTGGTGCTCGTCGACGGCGGGCCCGCGCCGGCGGATGTGGACGGGGCGCTCGCCGTGGTGTCGGCGGCCGACCCGCGCACGCGTGAGGCGCTGGCCGACATCGCCGGCAAGGCGGCGGGGCTGGTGGTCGTCGGGGACGACGCGCTGGCGGAGCGGATAGCGGCGGCGATATCGGTGCCGGTCGCGGTGCCGGCGCCCTCCGGGCCGGCTTCGGGGCCAGCGGCTTCGGGGCCAGCGGCTTCGGGGGCGGCGGCTTCGGGGCGGGCGGGCCTGCCGGAGGTCTGGGCGTGGCTCAACGGGCGCGCGGCGCTGTCGGCCGCCCGGCACGCCGACCGGATGGCCGAGCTCGCCGCGGTCGGCTGGCGGCACCTGCGGTCGGCGGAACCCGGCGCCCGGCCCCTCACCGCGTGGGCGGCCGGGCAGCTGGGCGCCCGGGTGCGGCTGGTGGCGGCGGGCGCGGACCCGGACGGCTGGCGCGGCGGGGACTGGGCCGCGTACGCCGAGCAGTGCCGGCGGCAGGCGCCCGCGCCGGTGCCGCTGGACGTCCCGCACCACGGGCATGTGGTGCTCGTCGACAGCGCCGGGGCAGTGCTGCTGGCCGAGCGCGCCGAGCCGTGGGAGCCCGGTGAGCCCGAACTGCTGGCGCAGGTCGCGCGGTTCGCGGCGATGGCGGCGTGGGCGGACGACGTACGGGGCCAGGAGATGCGTTTCGCGCAGGCCGGGCGGCGGCTGCGGGCGGCGGCGCTGCGGCGGCTGATGGACGGCCACATCGCCGACGCCCGGCGCACCCTGGAGCCGGTGCTGCCGGGCTTCGTGGCGGCCGGGGCGGGCGCGGTCGCGCTGGTCGAGGCGGCGCCGCACGAGGGGCCCGCGGTGCTGTCGGTGGCGATCGACCGGGCCGCGGGCGGGCGGGCGCTGATCGTGCCGGTGTCGGAGCTGCGGGCGGCCGAGCGGAGGTCCCGGCAGGTCGTGGTGGTCCATCCGGGGGGCGCGCGGGAGCTGGAGGCGCTGCTGGAGGCGGTGACGTCGGCGGTCGCGGGCCGTACGGCGGGCGGCAGCGCGACCACGCCGTGGCAGGGCATCGGCGCGGCGGTGGAGGCGGCCGAGCACGCGTGGGCGTCGGCGGCGGCGGGCCCGGGCGAGGCGGAGGGCCGGGACGGCCGGGTGCCGCTGCCCGAGCTGCTGGGCGCGGACGCCCGCGGCTGGGCCAAGCGGCTGCTCCAGGGCCTGCGGGAGAACGACGACGCGCGGCGCGCGGAGCTGCTGCGGGTGACCGAGGTGACGCTGTGGTCGGGGCCGTCGAAGGCGTCACGGCTGCTGGGCATGCACGACGACACCGTACGGGCGCATGTGCGGGCGGTGGCCGAAGCGGTGGGCCTGGACGCGGCGGACACCGTGCACGCCGCCGTGCTGTATCTGGCGGTACGGCTGGGGGCGCTGCCCGATCCGGTGACGGTGGACCAGCGGGTGACGCTGCGCGAGGCGCTGGGGCATGACGGCGCCCGGCAGTGGGCGCAGGGCGTCGTCGGCCGGCTGGACACGGACACCCGTACCGCGGTGACGTCCTGGCTGCGGCACGGCAGGGACGCCACGGCGGCGGGCGGGCAGCTGGGGGTGTCGCAGTCGACGGTGTACAACCGGATGGCCAGGGCCCGGCAGGCGACCGGCCTGGACGTCACGCGGCATCCGGGCCAGCGGCTGGAGATGGCGCTGGCCCTGCTGATCTGCGACCCGGCTTTCCGCGACGAGGCGCTGGGCGGCCCGGCGCTGCGGGCGGCGGACGCGCCCGCGCCGACGCCGGCGCCGGCCGGCGCGCAGGCGCTGGTGATCGACACCGGGACGGCGCATTCGGCGCGGGTCTACGACTACTTCCTGGGCGGCACGACCAACTTCCCCGCCGACCGGGCCGCGAGCGAGAAGATCCTCGCGTTCGCCCCGTCGGTGCGGACCGCGTCCCGGGAGTGCCGGGGCTTCGGCAACCGGGCGACGGCGTTCGTGGCGGGCCGGGGCGTCGACCAGTTCATCGACATCGGCACCGGCATCCCCACCTCGCCGAACCTGCACGAGATCGCGCAGGGGGTGAACCGTTTCGCCCGGGTGGTCTACGTCGACCACGACCCGATCGTGCTCCAGCACGCCGAGCAGCTGATGGAGGGCACCGAGGAGGGCGCGACCGCGTACGTCCACGGCGACTTCTACGAGGGGCCGGCGCTGCTGGACCGGCCGGAGGTGACCGCGGTCGTGGACTTCGGGCGGCCGGTGGCGCTGTGCCTGAACAACCTGCTGCATTTCGTGCCGGACGAGGACGCCTACGCCAGGGTGGCCGCGCTGGTGGCCCGGCTGGCGCCGGGCAGCATGCTGACACTGTCGCAGACCACGACGGAGTTCCATCCGGAGCTGGTGGCAAAGGTGGTGGCGATGATGAGCGCGGGCGTCACCCGGGCGCGGGCGCGGAGCCGGGAGGAGTTCGCCCGCTTCTTCACCGGCCTTGAGCTGGTCGAGCCGGGCATCGTGTGCGCCTCGCACTGGCGGCCGGAGCCGGGCGCGGCCGTGCCCGACCCGCGCGAGGTGAACGCGCTGGCGGCGGTGGGGCGGGTCGTCGGCTGACCGGCAGGGCCCATTGGCCGGTTTGTGTGGTTCATCCGGTTCCCGGCATGATTCCAGCCGGATTGCGGGCTCGGCTCCAAGGTCGCCGGGGGCCGGGCTGCCATAGCCTTTCAGTCCCCGTATTACTGGCCCGACCGGCCAGTTGAACACCGCACACGGTCTGTCGGAGCCTTCGCGCGCGGGGGCTCCGACGGACCCCACCGCCCGCTCCGCTAGAGTCGGTGCCGGCCGCGACTGGCGAGGGTGGGCAACCACCGGGGAGCGGCCGTCCCTTCGCGTGAGCGTCGACCGCCTGGGCGCCTTCCGCCACCGCGGGGCCCGGGTTCCGGGCTCCCGACGCGAGGAGGCCCGGGATGCACCTGCCGTTGCGTTACGGCACCAACCCCCAGCAGACCGCGGCGAGCGCCGCGCCCGTACGCCCGGACGTGTGGCCGGTGCGGGTGCTGAACGGGGAGCCGTCGTACATCAACCTGCTGGACGCGCTGAGCGGCTGGCAGCTGGTCAGGGAGGCCGCGGCGGCGCTGGGGCGGCCGGCGGCGGCGTCCTTCAAGCATGTCTCGCCGGCGGGCGCGGCGCTGGCCGGGCCGCTGGACGCGGCGACCGCGGCCCTCTACCGCATCGGCGTGGACGCCGGTCCGCTGGCGAGCGCGTACGTACGGGCCCGGGACGCCGACCCGAAGTCCTCCTACGGCGACTTCGCGGCGGTCTCGCACCCGGTGGACGCGGAGCTGGCCGAGCTGCTGGGGCAGGTGGTGAGCGACGGGATCGTCGCGCCCGGCTTCGAGCCGGGGACGGTGGCGGCGCTGCGGCGCAAGAAGAAGGGCGGCTTCCTGGTCGTCGAGGCCGACCCGGGGTTCGTGCCGCCGGCTCAGGAGGAGCGGGAGGTGCACGGGCTGCGGCTCACCCAGCAGCGCGACGACGTGCCGCTGCACTCCTCGCTGCTGGACGACCCGGTGTGCGGCGGGCCGCTGCCGCCCGGGGCGCGGGCGGACCTGCTGCTGGGGCTCGCGGTGGTGCGCTACACGCAGTCCAACTCGGTCTGCTACGTACGCGACGGGGTGACGCTCGGCATCGGCGCGGGCCAGCAGTCGCGGGTGGACTGCACGCGGCTGGCCGGCGCGAAGGCGGACGCCTGGTGGCTGCGGCGCCATCCGGCCGTCCGGGCGCTGGACTTCCTGCCGGGCGTACGGCGGCAGGAGCGGGTCAACTGGCAGGTGCGGTTCGTCGAGGGCGACATGACCGCGGACGAGCGGGCCCGGTTCGGCCGGGCGCTCGCCGCTCCCGCCTGCAACCTGGGCGACGCCGAGCGCCGGGCGTGGCTGGCGGGGCTCGACGGCGTCTCCTTCGCCTCGGACGGCGCGCTGCCCTTCCGCGACAACGTCGACCACGCCGCCCGGCACGGGGTGCGCTGGATCGCCGAGCCCGGCGGCTCCATCCGCTCCGGCGAGGTCGCCGACGCCTGCCGTGAGCACGGCGTCTGCCTCGTCCACACCCGGCTGCGGCTCTTCCGCCACTGACCCCGGGGGCGGCGGTTCAGCCGCCGAAGGCGCCGTGCCGGCCCTCGCCCGCGGTGAAGCGGGACACCCCGCTCGCGGCCTCGGCCAGCGAGATCCGGCCATGGGCCAGCTCCGCGGCCAGGGCGTCGGCTTCGCCCAGGCCCTGCTGGTCGAGCAGGGACAGCCGGTCCTGGCGCAGGCAGGTCTGGGGGAAGGCGGCGATCCCGGCGGCCAGCCCTTCGGCGGCGGCCCGGGCGGTGCCGTCCGGGACGACCCGGTCGGCGAGCCCGATGTCCCGCGCCTCTGCGGCCTCGACCGGGCGGCCGGTGAGCACCAGGTCCATCGCCCGGCCCATGCCGACCAGCCGGGGCAGCCGCACCGTGCCGCCGTCGATCAGCGGCACGCCCCAGCGGCGGCAGAACACGCCGAACACCGCGGACTCCTCCACCACCCGCAGGTCGCACCACAGCGCCAGTTCCAGCCCGCCCGCGACGGCGTGCCCGGCAACCGCCGCGATCACCGGCTTCCCGAGCCGCATCCGGGTGGGCCCCATCGGCCCGTCCCCGTCCCCGTGCGCCACGACGCGGTTGGCGCGCGGCGTCCCGTACGCGGCGAGGTCGGCGCCCGCGCAGAAGGTGCCGCCCTCCCCCCAGAGCACGGCCACCGACGCCTCCTCGTCGGCGTCGAACGCCCGGAAGGCGTCGGCGAGGGCCCGCGCGGTGGGGCCGTCCACCGCGTTGCGGACCGCGGGCCGGGACAGCACCACCGTGGTCACCGGCCCGTTGCGCTCGGTCCGTACGGCGGGCGGCTGCTGCGGGTCCTGCGGAGCCTGCGGGGCCTCGGGCTCTTCCGGCATGACGGCTGCTCCCTGCGGGTCGGTGGACATGGCGGCGTGACGGCATGGCGGCGTGGCGGCCCGGCGACCGGCCGGGAGCGGCAAGCCGCGAGCCGCGAGCGGGCGTTGGGCAGGCGGCTCAGCGGTGTTCCTGGACGAGCACCGCCCGGGTGTCCGGCTCCAGCGCCCGGAAGACATGCGCGATGTCCCCCGGGTAGGCGATGTAGTCGCCGGGCGCCAGCTCGACCGGCTCCTCGGCGACCCCGACCAGCGCCCGCCCGCTGCTCAGCACCACATGCTCCACGACGCCCGGCATGTGCGGGTCCGAGTCGCGTGAACTGCCGGGCTGCGCGGTCACCAGGTAGATGTCCCGCCGGGTGTTGGGCGGCGACGAGGCGAGCAGCGTCGCGACGTAGTCGGCCCGCTCGGCGGCGAACGCCGGGCCCTCGCCCGCCCTGATGACCTGCACCTGGGGCCGCGGCGGCTCCACGAGCTGGGCGAACGGCACGTCGAGGGTGACGCTGAGCGCCCACAGCGTCTCCACGCTGGGGTTCCCGGTGCCGGACTCCAGCTGCGACAGTGTCGACTTGGCGATCCCGGCCCGCCGCGCCACCTCCGCCAACGACAGCCCGGCGCGCCGCCGTTCCCGCTGCAAGGAGGCCGCGATCACGGCGAGCGGCGGCCCGCCGGCGGGTTTCTCGTCCTCAGGCACGGGCTCGGGCACGAGGGTCGCTCCCTTCTCGGCTTCGTTCGGTATATCAGTCGGCACGTTCGCCTTGACGAACGAGTGCCGCGGTGTTCACCATAAACGGCGATGCGTTCGATACGGCGAACTATACGAGCCCTCTCCTCCTCCGGTCCCGCACGGGACATCGCGTTGGTGTGCGCCGCCGACGCGGTCGTCGGGGTGTCCTTCGGCACGATCTCCGTCGGCCTCGGCCTGCCGCCCTGGCTGCCCGTGCTGATGTCACTGGTCGTCTTCGCGGGCGCCGCGCAGTTCCTCTTCGTCGGCCTGGTCGCGGCGGGCGGCAACCCGGCCGCCGCGGTGGCCGCCGGGCTGCTGGTGAACGCCCGTCACCTCCCCTTCGGCTTCGCGGTCGGCGACGTCTTCGGCACCGGGTGGCCGCGCCGGATCGCCGGCAGCCATCTGATGGTCGACGAGACGGTCGCCTTCGCCCTCGCCCAGCCCGAACCCGCCCGCCGCCGCACCGCGTACTGGCTGTGCGGCACCGGCCTCTTCGCCGCCTGGAACGCCGGCGTCGTCCTCGGCGTCCTCGGCGGTCGCGCGGTCGGCGACACCGACTCCCTCGGCCTCGACGCCGCCTTCCCCGCGGTCCTCGTCGCCCTGCTGCTCCCCTCCCTGCGTACCGCAGCCACCCGCCGCGCCGCCCTCACCGGCATGCTCGTCGCCCTGGCCACCACTGCCTTCCTGCCCGCGGGCCTGCCCGTCCTGCTCGCCCTCGCCGGGGTCGCCGCCGCCCGCCCCGCCCGTCGGGACCGCGCCGACCGACCGGACCGACCGGCCGGCACGGGCAGCACCGCCGCGCCCGCGCCCGGCACCCCCACCACCGAGAAGAGCCCCCGATGAGCACCACCCCCGAACTGCTCGCCGCCACCGCCGTCCTGGCCGCCGGCACCTTTGCCTTCCGCCTCGCCGGCCCGGCCCTGCGCTCCCGCGTCACCCTGCCGCCGCAGGCCGAACGGCTGCTGAACGTCGCCGTCGTCGTCCTGCTCGCCGCCCTCGTCGCCACCTCGGCGCTCACCGACGCCCACTCCCTGACCGGCCCCGCCCGCCCGGCCGGCGTCGCCGCCGGCGCCCTGTGCGCCTGGCGCAAGGCCCCCTTCCTCGCCGTCGTCCTGGTCGCCGCGGCGACCACCGCCCTGCTCCGCCTCCTCTCCGTGCCCTGAGCCCCACGCATCACATCCCGCCACTCCCGTCGCCGAGTTGGCCGAACTCGGAGGCGACAGCAGTTATGCAGGCCGTGTTACGTGTCATGTCTCCGTCGCTTTACACACGGGCGTCACCGTCCTGACGGAGAGCCACCCCCACAGGAGGACTACGTGACCGGTCCGTTCACCCGCCGCCTTCCGATGCGCCCCGCCACCCGGCGCACCGCACGCACCGCGCTGCTCGGCGCGCTCGCGGCATGCCTCGCCCTCACCGTCGCCGGCCCCGGCGGCAGCGCCTCGGCCGCCGACACCGACGCCCTGCCGCTGTCCGGCACCACCACGTCGGGCCTGCACAACAGTTACGACCCGGCCTCCTTCAGCTATCTCGCCCAGGCCCTCGACACCGGCACGTCGATGATCGAGCTCGACGTATGGGACGACTTCATCACCCAGGAGTGGAAAGTCAGCCACTCCAACCCGCTCGGCAACAGCAACAACTGCGTCAACGCCTCCACCCCCGCCCAGCTCTACACCGGCGGCGCCAACAAGGACCTGGAGAGCTGCCTCGACGACGTCCGGGTGTGGCTGGGCGCCCACCCCGGCCACGGCCCGCTCGTCATCAAGCTGGAGATGAAGGCCGGCTTCCAGGCCACCTTCGGGATGAGCCCCGCCAAGCTCGACCAGTCGATCAGCGCGCACCTGGGCAGCCTGGTCTTCAAGCCCGCCGACCTGCTCGCCAAGCCCGGCGGCGGGCAGTACGCCACGCTCGACGAGGCCGCCACCGCCGGCAACTGGCCCACCCGCGCGCAGCTCGCGGGCAAGGTGCTGCTGGAGGTCATCCCCGGCACGGTCGAGGAGGCCAACCCCACCGACTCGCTGTGGACGGACCGCGAGTACGCCGGCTACCTGCGGGACCTGCACAGCCAGGGCAAGACCGCGCAGGCCAACGTCTTCCCCTCGGTCCACAACGCCCAGGCCGGCGACCCCCGGACCCGCTACTCCGACACCTCCCTGCGGCCGTGGTTCGTGGCCTTCGACGGTGACGCCGCCACGTATCTGAACGGCAGTATCGACACCTCCTGGTACGACAGCCACCACTACCTGCTCTTCATGACCGACTCGCAGAACGTGGCGCCCGCGCTGGACGACGTGAACCCCGCGCCGGCCGACGCGCAGGCCAGGGTCGCCCAGCTCGCCAAGGCGCACGCCACGGTGGCCTCCAACGACTGGCGGGGCCTGCCGCAGGTCCAGTCGCTGGTGCTGCCGCGCGGCTGAGGCCCCGCTCCACCGGGCTCCCCACCGGGCGCTCGCTGCGAGGGCGCCCGGTGACGGTCAGTCGTTCAGCGGGGTCCGGCCGCCGGTCGGGCTGAGGTGCACAGCGGCCAGCTTCCACTGTGCACCGTCCGCGACGATCATCTGGGTGACGCGGAAGTGGCCGTCCGCGTCACGCCCGTCGTAGACGCTCTGCTGCCCCTGGACGCCCACCGCGACCGCGGCCCGCCCGTGCCTGCGGACCGTGACCTCCTCCCAGGTGAAGGCGTCGTGTATGAGCGCGCCCGACGCATAGCGGTCGATCCACTGCTTCTTGTCCAGCACGAAGCCCTGCGGGCCCACGGCCGTGAAGTCGTCGGTGAGCAGTTCGTCCAGCGCCGCCACGTCCCCGCGCAGCTCCGCCTCGCTCCAGCGCCGCGCGAACTCGGCCAGTTCCCGTTCGTCGTCCATGCCGATTGCCTCCCTTGCCACCCGGGGACGTCGGGCCCTCCGTCCTGCCCTCTAGACTCCCCGACCGGCCGCGATGTGACATCGGCCCCCGGTATGTTTTCCGGCTACTCCCCGGGTCAGCGGCCTCGCCCGGACGGCGTACTCCCGGTGGAGTAACCCGGCTCGCCGCCCCCCGCCCGGGAGCTGACGCGGCGTCGGGACCGGCGGCGTCTCAGGAGGCCAGCGAGCCGCGGTCGCCCATGACGATCACCGGGTGGTCGGCGGGCTGCAGGGTGTGCAGCAGGTCGACCATGTGGTCGGCGGAGACGCTGACGCAGCCGTGCGTGGGGCCGCCGTGGTCGACGTGCACCCAGATGCCGCCGCCGCGGTCCTCGCCCATCGGCTGGGTGCCGTCCAGCGGGGAGGTGCCGGGGACGCGGTTGTAGTCGATCGCGATGACGTAGTCGAACGCCTCGTCCAGCGGCTCGCCGTCGAAGCCGACGCCGCCGGCGCGGAATTTCGCGGAGTGGTGGTAGGGCAGCTTCGTGCCGGGGTCGGGCTCGAAGCCGCCGGCGTCGCTGAGGGTGAACACGCCGATCGGGCTGTGCAGGTCGCTCGCGTGGTGGTTGTCGGTCCAGCCGCGCAGCGCGTTGTGGGCCGGCCACGCCGAGCCGGGCAGCCAGCGGCCGTTCGCGGTCTTCGTCCACAGCGTCACGACGCTGGTGGAGGAGTCCTTCGCCTCTCCCGAGGCGACCAGCACCTGGCGGCTGCGGGCCGGGATCTCCGCGCGGGTCTGCGGCCCGAGGCCGCTGATCGCCGGCAGCGAACCGGGCGGCGAGACGGTCGGCGCCGCGCCCGCGGCACCGGAGCCGGGCGGGCCCTCGGCGGCGCGCGCCGCACCCGGCAGGCCCGCGTGCCCGGCGGTGACGCCGCGCTGGGCCACCCCGGAGGAGTGGCCGGTGACGACCAGATAGCCGGCGGCTGCCGCCGCGACCGCCGCGGCTCCCGCGACGACCGCGACCGCCGTGCGCCACTTGCGGCGGCGCGGTCTGCGGTGCCGGTTGCGCCTACGGTCCTCGGCGCCGCCCGTGCCGCCGCCTGGCAGGCCGGCGGCCTCGGGGCGGGGTGCGGCGGCGCGCGTGCGGTCGGCGTACGCGTCGGCGGGAGTGGCAGTCATCGGCACGATCCTCGCAAACACCCGGCTCCCACCCGTCACCCAGCCCCCAAGGACGCCCGTTTCATCCTGCACATCCACATTCGCACCCATCGTCGGCCGAAGCGGGGCGCCATCACGCCTCTTTGAGCAACTCCGCCGCCAGTTCACGCGGACGGCTGAGGGCCGGCAGGTGCCCGCCGGGCAGCACCTCCACGTCGATGCCCAGCCGCTCGCGCACCACCTCCCGCTGGAACTCCAGCGGGAAGAACCGGTCCTCACGGCCCTGCAGGAACCGGGTCGGCACATCCGGCCAGGAGGCCAGCGGCCACGGCTGGGCGAAGACCGCGGCGGGCGGTCCCGCCTGAGGCGCGGCGAGCGCCTCCTCGGTGACGGCGTCGGGGACGTCGTGGAAGAAGTCCGTGCGCGCGTCGAAGGCGGCGTCCGGGTCGCGGCCGTCGGCCTTGGCGTACGCGGCCCTGGCGTCGGCCTGCCCGGTGTTGCCCCACCACTCCCCCGCGCTCTCGCCGGGCCGCGGCACCATCGCGTTGACCAGCACGATGCGGTCGGCGCCGATCCGGTCGCAGGCCAGCGGTGCGGAGAAGCCGCCGAGGGACTGGGCGACCAGCACCACCGGGTGCGGCGGGGCCGGCGCCGCCGCCCGTACGGCCTCGGCGATCGCGTCGGCGAAGGCGTCGAGGCCGGCCGACTCGTGCGACGGCAGCGTCACGGTGACCACGGTGTGGCCGTGGGCGCGCAGTTCGGGCTCGACCAGATGCCAGTACCAGCCCTGGCCGTCGGCGCCGGGGACGAGGACGTAAGTCGCCATGACCGCCACCGTACCCCGCCCGCCGCGGCGGGTCCCCGGGGCGCGGAACGGCCCGGAGGGGCCGCCGGGGCGGCCTGGCGGCGCGTCAGGAGTAGGCGCGGGCAAGCCATACCGCCGCGGCGGCGGTGTTGCGGGCGGCGTCGGCGCCGGGGGCGAAGTCGTGGACGGCGAGGCCCACGGTTGCCCCGAAATGGTGACGGCCGAAGACGCGGTACATCGCGTCGCCGGTGCGCAGCCCGATGAAATAGGCGTCCCGATAGTCCAGTACGGCCGGCACCCGCCCGGCACCGGGCAGGTCCGCCTCGACGGTCGTGCCCGGCGCGGCGTCCCCGGGCAGTCCGAGGGCCCGGGCGGCGCGCTCCAACGCGTCGGGGGCGCCGGCCGCGGCGGGACCGTCCGCGGCGGCGAAGACGACCGGGCGCCGGTTGAAGTGCGCCAGGTACTGGCGGAGGGTGTGCAGATAGAAGTCGGTGTGGCGGTCGGCGCCGTCGTACTGGTTGTCCCAGTCGTCGACGAAGATGCCGCTGTGCACGTACCGCACCCAGGAGCCGCCGCCCTCGCGGGGCTCGATGAGCTCGTCGAGCTGGTTGAGGGTCTGACCGTGGACGCCGTCGGGCGACTCGGTGCGGGCGGTGACGCGGTGCGGCGGGTCCCACGCGGTGAGGGTGCCGCCGAAGCCGGCCGCGCCGCCGACCCGGGGCTCGAACTCCATCGGGAACAGCCATCCGGCGGTACCGGTGGTGACGGCCGCGAAGACATCCTCGGGGGGCGACCCGACCTCGAATTCACGGACGATCTCGAACGGCTTGGACATGGTGGTGCCTCTTCTTCCTGGTGTCGCGTTCGGTTGCGCGGCTCTGGTACGCGGCTCTGGTGCGCGGTTGCGGTGCGCGGTTCCGGTCCCGGCGGTGGGGCCCGAGCCGTGCCGGCGGGTCAGTCCTGCGCGGGCGGGCCGCCGGCGGTGACCTCGGGGGTCACCTCGGCAGTGACCTCGGCGGTGGGCCGCAGCGCGGGGTGCAAGGCGACGACGACGCGGTGCGGGCGACCGCCCTCGGCGTCCTCGTCGTGGTATTTGGCGATGAGCGCGCCGACGCCCGCGGTCAACTCCTCGACGAAGGCGGCCCGCTGCGCGGCCGAGGCGAAGCGCACCTCGCCGTCCAGCGCGTAGGTGGCCAGCCGCTGCCCGGCCCGGTCGGCGCCGGTGACCAGCGCCCCGACGTCGCGGACCAGCCGCGCGGCCAGCGCCAGCAGCCAGCGCGCCGACAGCTGGTCGCGGAAGCGGCCGGGATCGGGCTGCACGGCGGCCAGCGCCGCCGGCGAGATGACATACGAGGCGGCCGTGGCACGCATCAACCGCTCGGTGACGTTGCCCTTCCTGCGCTCGCCGGCGAGCGCGACCAGGCCGTGCTTCTCCAGCGCCTTGAGGTGGTAGTTCACCTTCTGCCGGGGCAGCCCGACCCGCCCGGCCAGCATCGTCGCCGACGCCGGTCCCGCGGCGAGCTCGGCGAGCAGCCGGGCCCGTACCGGATCCAGCGAGACGGCTGCCGCCTCGGCGTCCTCGATCACGCTCACGTCCCACATGGCTCCACCCTCGCACCGAAAACTTTTTTTGTCCAGGAAGAAGTGATTGTCGGTGGAGGAGCGTGCGGGGCCCGGGTACGGCGCGGCAATTTGCCACGGTTTGCTACGGCGTACGGCCGGCTCGGCGTACTGCGTGGTCGTGGAGGGCCTGCTCCACGACGGCGGCGAGGCGGGTGTGGTGGGCGCCGCGCCAGTAGACCCGGCCGCAGGCGGCGCACTCGGCGAAGACGTCGTAGGACTTCTCGGTGCCGGCGGCGAGCCGGTCGCGCACGGCGTCCTTGTCGGCGTCGCGCAGCGGCCCGTTGCAGGCGACGCAGCGGGTCCAGGGCGCGAGGTCCGGCTCGAAGCGGTCCAGGACGTCCTGGAGCTGCTCCTCGGGGCGGTCGCTGTAGACGTAGCCGCCGGCCCACAGCTCGCGGCGGCGCAGCAGGCCGCGGTCGCGGGAGAGCATCACCCGGCGCTCCCGGGCCGACTGCGCGGCGAGCGCCGGGTCGCCGATGTCCTCGCTCGCGTAGGCCGCGTCCACGCCCAGCAGCCGCAGCCGCCGGGCGAGGGTGCCGAGGTGGACGTCCAGCAGGAAGCGCAGCGGCGCGCCGGGCACGGCCTGCGGGCGGGCCACCGGCCGGACGTCGACGACCTCGCCCTGCTCGGGAATGTGCCGGGCCGGCACCTCGCGGCCGTCGACGGCGAGGCCGCCGACCTCGGTCAGCGGGATGCCCAGCGACTCCACGACGTGGCCGAGCGAGGACGAACCGTCCGTGGTGAGCGCAAGCGCCGCCGTGCGGCGGTCGGAGGGCAGGAAGAGGCGCAGCTCGGCGGGGACGCGGACGGTGACTTCTGGTCGGTTCACGGCGCCCAGGATGCCACCGGCCCCACCGGCACGGCCTGCTCTTTTCCCGCGCCCGGCCGCCGCCAGGCCGCCGCCCCTGCCGCACCCGGACCGCACCCGGGCCGCTCCCGGGCCGGCGTCAGAGGGTGTACGTGACGGCGACCGGCGCGTGGTCGGACCAGCGCTCGGCGTAGGTCGCGGCGCGCTCGACGGTGGCGGCGGTGGCCGCGGCGGCGAGTTTCGGCGTGGCCAGGTGGTAGTCGATGCGCCAGCCGGTGTCGTTGTCGAACGCCTTGCCGCGGTAGGACCACCAGCTGTACGGGCCCTCGACGTCCGGGTGGAGCAGGCGCACGACGTCGGTCCAGCCGCCTTCGGCGCCGAGCAGTTCGCCGACCCAGGCGCGCTCCTCGGGCAGGAATCCGGAGTTCTTGCGGTTGCCGCGCCAGTTGCGGATGTCGGCCTCGCCGTGGGCGATGTTCCAGTCGCCGCAGACCACGGCGTGGCCGCCGGTGGCGGCGGTGCGGTCGCGCAGGGCGTCGAGGTGGGCGCGGAATTCCGCCATGAAGCGGTATTTCGCGTCCTGCCGCTCGGTCTCGGCCTCGCCGGTGGGCAGGTAGAGGCTGCCGACCGTCAGGCCGGGCCCGGAGCCGCCCGCGGTGCCGTCGCCCGGCAGGTCGACCTCCAGGTAGCGGCCGGCGGCGTCGAACTCGGCGGAGCCGAAGCCGACGCGGACCGCGGTGGGCGCGACCCGGGACAGGACGGAGACGCCGGCCCGGCCCTTGGTGGCGGCGGGCGCGTGGTAGGCGTGCCAGCCCTCGGGGTCGCGCAGTTCCTCGGGGAGCTGGTCGGGCTCGGCGCGGACTTCCTGCAGGCAGATGACATCGGCGGCGGTCCGCTCCAGCCAGGGCAGGAAGCCCTTGCGCGCGGCGGCCCGCAGCCCGTTGACGTTCACGGTGGTCACGGTGGTCGGCACCGCACGGACGATACCCGCACCCCCGCGGCGGCGGAAAACCCGGGTCGTACTGCTGTGCGACGAATTGTCGGACCCACCGTCTACGATGGCGGTCGTGGAGATCAGAACGACGCGTTACGACGACGCCGCCGCGGTGCGGCTCGACGGCCTGGTGCAGCTGGAGTATGCCGAGCGGTACGGCGAGGGCGATCTGACGCCGATGGCGGCCGACCACTTCGACCCGCCGCACGGCCTGTACCTGGTGGCCTTCGACGCCGACGGCGAGCCGGTCGCGAGCGGCGGCTGGCGTGCGCAGGAGGCGTCGCCGGAGGGGCATGAGGACGGGGACGCGGAGATCAAGCGGATGTTCGTCGTACGGGAGCGGCGCGGGCAGGGCCTGGCGCGGCGGATCCTGGCCGAGCTGGAGGCGACGGCAGCCGCCGCCGGGCGCCGCCGGATGGTGCTGGAGACGGGCTCGCGGCAGCCCGAGGCGATAGCGCTCTACACCTCCTGCGGCTATGTCCCGGTGAAGAAGTTCGGCTACTACCGGCACGAGGAGCTGAGCATCTGCATGGGCAAGCCGCTGACGGCCCCGCTGCCGGTGGCGCCCAGGGGCTGACGGCCCGGGCCCGGCGCCGGGGTCAGCGGCGGCGGCGCCGCGAGGTGGTGAGGAAACGGCCGCACAGCCAGCCGATGACGTAGGTGATGAGCAGCGCCAGCCACAGCGGCATGGTGACCTCGGGGACCAGCAGCCGGATGCGGACGTCGCGGGTGTTCTCGAAGATGAAGACCAGCGCGAGGACGCCGAGCACCAGCACGACGATCCTGCCCGGTGTGAGCCGGTCGCGCATGCCGCCGCCGGACGCCTTGCCGGACGTGTCGGATGCCATGGCGCCCACCTGCCCTTCCGCTGCGGGTCCTTGCGGCCATGGTCGCCCGCGGGGGCGGCGGGCGCGGCGGGATGCTCGGCCGTCCGGGTGACGGGGGCCCGGGTGACGGGGGCCCGGGAACGCCGGATGTGCGCGCCGCGGTCAGACGTGGAGTTCCTCGTAGACGGCCAGCACGCTGCGGGCCTGCTGCTCGACCTGGTCGGTGACCGGCACCCAGCGCGGGTGGTAGGCGCGCTCGTAGGCGTCGCACCAGGTGTCGACGAGCCGGGCGACCGGCGGCACGTCCGCGACCTGGCGGAGCATCGCGGCGGCGCGCAGCGGGATGCGCTGGGCGTAGACCTCGATGCTGGTGACCCGCGCGGTGGTCATGTCGGGCAGCGGCGCGGCGCCCGGCGCGCGGACCGCCGGGTCCCAGTCGGCGGTGAGCGCGGGCCCGAGCCCGACGAGTTCGCGGACGGTGCGCAGCAGCGGGCAGTCGGGGTCGTCGAGCTGCGTCTCCACGGCGTCCAGCACCCGGGCGACGGCCGGCAGGTCGCGGCGCAGCGCGGCGCCGGCGGTGCGCAGGGCGCGGTCCGGGTCGGGGTGCGGGGTGGTGTCGGCGCTGCGGTCGCACGCCCACATGGGCACCTCGACGATCGCGGTGACCCCGTCGTAGCGCTGGGCGCGCACCCAGGTGGAGTGGGCGCCGTCGCCGGCGGCGGGGTCGTCGCACGGCGGCATCACGTAGACGCCGGGGCCGGGGCTCGGCCATTGGAAGGCGTCGGAGGAGCCGCTCTCCAGCGGGATGTCCAGCTCGGCGGCGGACTTGCCGATGCGCTCCGGGACGCCGGGCACGTCGCTGGTGAGCTGGACAAAGCTGCCGCCGACGTCGATGCCGTGCAGCGAGCACTGGAGCACCGGGCGCAGCGCGTCGAGGACGTCGACCAGCGCGCGGGTCTCGGGCAGCGCCGGGCAGCGGTCGTCCTCGCCGGCCGGCAGCCACTCGGGCTGCTCGGCGGTGCAGGGCCGGAAGAAGTGCGCGTAGTGGCCGCGCAGCGTGTAGGGGCCGGACAGCCATGGCTCGTTGAGGGCGGCGCCGTCCGGGTCGATGCACAGCAGGAAGTGCCAGCTGCTGCCGTCGTCGTCGCCGTCCGCGCGCCGGCGGGCGATGGTGTGGGCGAGCCGCAGCGCTGTCGCGCCGCCCACCGCGGCCTCGTTGGCGTGCGGTCCGGCGACGACCAGGACGTTGCGCTCGCCGTGCCCGACCGTCAGCATCAGCAGCGGGCGGCCGGCCCGCGATCTGCCGACCTCCCCCAGCCGGCAGATCCCCGGGTAGCCGAGTGCGAGCGCCCGTGCGCCCGCAGTCACTTCGCCGGTCGTCGGATAGAGCATCCCCGCCATCCTCGTCACCGCAATTCCCCCTGGGGCCCGGGCGCGTGAGGGCCGGGGCCGCATTACGACATCGAGTTCGATCCCGTTAGTAGGTCACGGGCGCGGCGGGGTGTCAACGGTGCCACCGCGGCTGTTACGCGGCTGGTGGCGCGGTGGCCGCGGCGCAGCCGCGGGGCGCGCCCGGGGGCGGGCGCCTCGGGGTTCACCGGTGTCGCAGCCGCCCCGCGGGCGACCGGGGCGGTCCCGCGGCGGGGGCATGCGCCCTGCATCGGGGCGAGGCGGCGTACGCCGTACGGGGGCGTGCGGCTGCGCGCGCGGGGTCCGCCGGACCGGCCCACCGTACGGGGCGCGGGCCTACGGCAGATGGGTGAGCCGCGGGCGGCGGGGTCAGCGCAGGGCCGGGGCGTGCAGGGTGAGGGTGCCGGCCCCGGCGTCGAGGGTCGCCGCCGCGCCGAGCGGCACGGTGAGCGCGGGGGTGCCGTGGCCGAAGGGCAGGCCCTCCAGGACGGGCACGCCGAGCGGGGCGAGCCGGTCGAGCAGCAGCGCCCGCACGTCGGCGTAGGGGCCGCAGCCCTCCCACGAGCCGGCCGCGATCCCGGCGACGCCGTCCAGCCAGCCGCTGCGCAGCAGTTGGGTGAGGTAGCGGTCGAGCCGGTACGGCTCCTCGCCGGTGTCCTCCAGCAGCACGATGCCGCCTGCGGCGGACGGCCGGCCCGAGCGCGTACCGAGGTCCGAGGCGAGCAGGCTCAGGCACCCGCCCATGGTCACGCCGGTGGCCCGCCCGGGCACGAGCGCGCACCCCTGCGGGGCGGACGCGGGGACGGCACCCGGCGCCGCGTCCCGGCCGGCGACGCCCGCGGTCGGCTCCCCCGGCGGGACCGCCCGGAGCACCTGCGTCTCCTGCGGGGCGAAGAGGGTGCGCCGCAGGTGCTCGCGGCCGGCCGGGTCGGACAGGAAGGCCGGGGTGCCGGGCATCGGGCCGTGCAGGGTGGCGACGCTCAGCCGGGTCGCGAACGCCTCGTGCAGCACGGTGATGTCGCTGAAGCCCACGAAGACCTTCGGCTCGGCCCGCGCCATCGCGTCCCAGTCCAGCAGGTCGGCCATGCGCTGCGTGCCGTAGCCGCCGCGGGCGCACAGCACCGCCGCGAGCGACGGGTCGGACCAGAAGGCGCCGAGGTCCGCCGCCCGGGCGAGGTCCGCGCCCGCGAGGTAGCCGGAAGGGTGGGCGTCCAGGACGTGCGGCGCGAGCACCGGCTCCAGCCCCCACCCCCGCAGCACCTCGACGCCCTCGGCCAGCAGCCCGCCCGGCACGGGCCCGGCGGGCGCGACGATCCCCACCCGGTCACCGGCGACGAGCCGCCGCGCCCGGTCCAGCGGCCCCGAAGCCCCACCCGGCACCCGGCCCGAAGCCCCACCCGGCGCCCGGCCCGCAGCACCGCCCGGCCCTCCACCCGAACCCGCAACCCGCACCCCGCCCGCAGCCGCACCCGGCGCCCGGCCCGCAGCACCGCCCGGCCCTCCGCCCGGAGCCGCAGCCCGCGCCCCGCCCGAAGCGGCACCCGGCCCTCCACCCGAACCCGCAGCCCGCACCCCGCCCGGCGCCGCACCCCCACCGGCACCCGGGCCGGCGCCCCGCGCCCCCGCCGGGACAGCATCCGGCACCCCGTCCGGCGCCTCCCCGCCGCCCGCGCCGGGGCCCCTCACGGCGTCAGGTCCAGCACCGGGACCCCCGGCGGGGTGAAGCCGAAGACCTGGCCGTAGAGGGAGAGTTCCGCCTCCAGGCAGGTCACCAGCGTGTCGAGGCGGCGGAAGCCGTGGCTTTCGCCGGGGAAGGCGAGGTAGGCGTGCGGCAGGTCGCGGCCGGCGAGTGCGGCGAGGAAGCGGTCGCACTGGACGGGCGGGCAGATCGGGTCGTCGAGGCCCTGGAGCAGCAGGAAGGGCACGGTGACCTGCTCGCTGTGGTGGACCGGCGAGCGGTCCCGGTAGCGCTCGGGCACCTCCAGGTGCGGCCCGATGAGCGATTCGAGGTACCACGCCTCGAAGTCGTGCGTCTCGCCGCCGGCCGGCGACCAGCCGGCGAGGTCGAGGATCGGGTAGCTGATCGCGCCGCAGGCGAACGTCGAGGTGGTGGTGAGCGCCGCCGCGCTGGTCCAGCCGCCGGCGCTGCCGCCGCGGATCGCCAGCCGCGCGGGGTCGGCGGCGCCCTCGGCGACCAGGCCCTCGGCGACGGCGACGCTGTCCTCGACGTCGACGACGCCCCACTGCTCGCGCAGCCGGTTGCGGTAGGCGCGCCCGTAGCCGGTGGAGCCGCCGTAGTTGACCTCGGCGACGCCGATGCCGCGCGAGGTGAAGTACGCGATCTCCAGGTCGTACACCATGGACGTACGGCTGGTGGGCCCGCCGTGCACCCAGATGGCGTACGGGGCGGGGCCGTCCACCGGGTGGTCGATGTGCCGCGGCGGGTAGACGTGGGCGTGGACCTCGCGTCCGCCGGGGCCGGTGAAGACGCGGGCCTGCGGCTCGGGGAGGTAGCCGGGGTCGACGGCGTCGCGGTGGGCGTTGCCGACGACGCGGGTGTGCCCGGTGGCGGTGTCGAGCTCGACGATCTCGTGCGCGCTGCGGGCGCTCGCGGCCAGGCCCACGACGCGGCTTCCGGTGGCGGCGAGGGTGGAGCTCCACTCGGTCCAGCGGCCGGGCGCGTCGGTGAGCTGCCCGGTCGCGGGGTCGAGCACGGCCAGCCGCTGGGCGCCGACGCCGTGCAGGACGGCGACCGTGCCGTCGTCGAGCGGGGCGAACCAGCGCTGGCCCAGTTTCCACAGCGGCCCGGCGTATTCCTCCTCGCGCGGGCGCAGGTTGACCGCCTCGCCGGTGGCCGGGTCCACCCGGTGCAGGTTCCACCAGCCGGTGCGGTCGGTGGCGGCCAGCAGCGTGCCGTCCGGGGTCCAGTCGGCCTGGACGACGGACTCCTCGGGCCCGCCGATCAGGGTGCGGGCGGGCCCGAGCGTGCCGTCGCCGAGCAGGTCGGCGCAGCGCAGTTCGGTGCCGTCCCACGGCATGCGCGGGTGGTCCCAGCCGATCCACACCGCCTGCCGGCCGTCCGGCGAGGGCCGCAGGGCGGTGACGAAGCGGTGGGCGACCGGGCCCATCTCGCGTATCGCGGCCCGGTCGTCGGCGGCGGAGCCGTCGAGCGGGATCGCGGTGTGCAGCCGGCGCAGGTCGGCGGGGCCGTCGCCGGTGAACTCCTCCAGCACCGCCCACACCTCGCCGCGCCCGGCGTGCACGGCCGGTTGCGCCCAGCGCAGCCCGCCGCCGACCGTGGAGACGGGGGTGAGCGGGTAGGGCCGCGCGCCGGGGCGGTCGGGGTGGAAGGCGTAGAGGCGCTGGTCGGCGTGGTGGGTGAAGACGACGAGGGGTTCGCCGTCGACGAGGGCGCCGCCCCAGGGGGTGCCGCCGTATTCCATGACGCGGTTGCGGACGTTCCAGGGCGCGGGCAGCGGGCATTCCTCGGTGCCGTCGGGGCGGCGCCGGATCAGCGCGCGCCGGCCGCCTTCTGCGGGGCGGGGCGCGGTCCACCACAGGTCGTCGCCGAAGGCGGCGAGGTCGGCGGGGCTGCCGTCGTGCGAGGCGGCGGTGGCGGCGTCGATCGGCGACGCCCACGTGCCGTAGGGGGCGGCGGTCATACGGTCTGCTCCTTCGTCGCGGCCCCGCGCAGGAACCGGTCCAGGACGCGCACCCCGAAGTGCAGCGCGTCGACGGGCACGCGCTCGTCCACGCCGTGGAAGAGCGCCTGGTAGTCGAAGCCGGGCGGCAGCCGCAGCGGTGAGAAGCCGTAGCCGGTGATGCCCAGCCGGGAGAACTGCTTGGCGTCGGTGCCGCCGGTCATGCAGAAGGGCACGACGTGCGCGTCGGGGTCGAAGTGCAGCAGGGCCTCGCGCATCGCGCCGAAGGTGGGCGAGTCGACGGGCGCGAGCAGCGGCACCTCGTGGTGCTGGTACGTCCACTCGACGTCGGGTCCGGTGAGCTTGTCGAGGGTGCCGGTGAACTCCTCCTCGCCGCCGGGCACGACCCGCCCGTCGACGTGGGCGGTGGCGGTGCCGGGGATGACGTTGACCTTGTAGCCGGCGTCGAGCATCGTCGGGTTGGCGCTGTTGCGGACGGTGGCCCGTACCAGGTACGCCGACTCGCCCAGCCGGTCCAGCAGCGCGTCGGGGTCGGCGAGGTCGTCGGGGCCGGCCGTGATGCCGTGCAGGGCGGCGAGTTCGACGAGGGCGGCCTCGACGGTGGGGGTGAGGCGGACCGGCCAGCGGTGCTCGCCGATCCGGGTGACGGCGGCGGCGAGCCGGGAGACGGCGTTGGCGTGGTTGATCTTGGAGCCGTGGCCCGCGGTGCCGTGTGCGGTGAGCTTCAGCCAGGAGGTGCCGCGCTCGCCGGCGGCGACGGGGTAGATGCGCAGCGGTGTGCCGTCCGGGCCGTCGCCGGCGTGGAAGGTGTAGCCGCCGGACTCGCTGACGCCCTCGGTGCAGCCCTCGAACAGCGCGGCGTGCTCGGCGGCGAGGTAGCCGGCGCCGTAGTAGGCGCTGTCCTCCTCGTCGGCGGTGAAGGCCAGCACGATGTCGCGGGCCGGGCGGTGGCCGGTCCTGGCCCAGGCGCGGACGGTGGCGAGCGTCATGGCGACGGCGTTCTTCATGTCGACGGCGCCGCGGCCCCACACCACGCCGTCGCGGATCTCGCCGGAGAAGGGGTGGACGGTCCAGTCGGCGGGCTCGGCGGGCACCACGTCGAGGTGGCCGTGCAGCACGAGGCCGGCCGCGCCGGGGTCGGCGCCGGCGACCCGGGCGACGACGTTGCTGCGGCCCGGGGCCCGCTCCAGGATGACCGGGTCCAGCCCGATCCCGGCCAGCTGCTCGGCGACGTATTCGGCGGCGGCCCGCTCGTTGCCGTCGCCGCCGCCGCGGTTGGTGGTGTCCAGCCGGATCAGGTCGCTGGTGAAGCGCTCGACCTCGGCGAGCGCGGTGTCGTCCACGCCGCTGCCGCCGGGTTCGCGGACCGCCCTCGGGGACTGCTCGGTCATGCCGCTCCTTCGTCGTTGCCCGTGCGGGTGTCGGTGGTGCGGGGTGTCGGTGATGCCGTGCGGCGCCGGGTCAGCCGTACTGCTCCTCGACGGCCTGCGAGACCAGCGTGGTGACGGCCTTGAAGGCCCGCAGCGCGGCGTACATCGTCGGCAGGGTGTACGCCACCCGCCGCTCGCCGGTGCGCTCCACGCCGGGGACGTGCGTGGCGGCCCCGACCAGGTGCCACGCGTCGAACTCCAGCTCCACGGTGAACGGCCCGGCCTGCACCGGCTCGTGCCGTACGGCGAGCTCGGCGGCCTGCGCGGCGGCGGCGCGGATGTCGGCGGCGGTCTTGGCGGGCGGCCGGCACACGGCGGCGTACCGCGACACGTAGTCCTTGACGGCGACGGTACGGGCCCGGGGCGCGTATGTGCGCGCGTCCAGGCCGGTGCGGTCGTCGCCGGTGACCAGGACGACGGGGACGCCGTATTCGGCGACGACCAGGGCGTTGAGCCGGCCCTCGCTCGCAGGCGCGCCGTTGACCCACACGCCGGTGATGGAGTTGGCGAGGTAGGTGTGGGCGAGGACGCCCTCGGTGCCGGCGCCGGTGTGGTAGCCGACGAAGGCGACGCCGTCGACGTCGCCGCGCTGCACGCCCTCGACCATGGACAGCTCCTTGTGCCGTCCGGTGAGCAGTTCCGCGCGCTCGTCGAGCTGCTCCAGCAGCAGGTTGCGCATGGTCCAGTGGGCCTCGTTGACCAGGACCCGGCCGGCGCCGCCGTCGAGGAAGCCGGCGACGGCGGCGTTGACGTCGGAGGTGAACATGTGGCGGCAGCGCTGCCACTGCTCGGTGCCGGGCAGCACGTCGGCCGGCCAGGTGACGCCGGTGGCGCCCTCCATGTCGGCCGAGATGAGGATCTTCCGCATGCGCAGTCACACTACGCGGCGAGCCCCGCGGCCAGCCACCGCGACGGGACCCCGGTCCTCCCGCCGCCGGGCCGCGGGAAAAGGGCGGGCAGGGCCCGGCAGCGGGGAGCTAAGGTGCGAATCCGGGCGTACGCCCGCGCGCGAGCAACCGCGCGAGCCGTGCTAGCGTCCAAAGACCATGTTCGAACTCCGATCCGAGCCTGTGAGGGATGGGAGGGCGACCCCGCCGGAAGCCTGGCCGGCCGGGACCACACCACCGCACCCGCTACCGGAAGAGGGCTTGTGACGACCTGGCAGCCTGCGCGTGTTTCCGCCACCTCGCGGAATCCCAGGGACCTGCTGCGCCGGGTGAACTTCCACCACCCGGTCGTCGTGGCGACCGTCCTGGCGGCGGTGCTGCACATGGTGTGGGCGTTCTACCTGGCCAAGGACTCCGGCGACATGGCCGCCCAGTACGCCTGGACGGACTTCATACGGGCCCACCCGTCGGCTTCGTACAACTTCTCCTGGTACGGCGGGATGCACCCGGCGTCGTACAGCATCCTGTCGCCGTACATCATGGCGGCCCTCGGGGTGCGGACGACCGCGGTGATCGCGGGCACGCTGTCGGCGACGGTCGGCGCGGCGCTGCTGGTGCGCGGCGGTGTGCGGCGGCCGATGGTGCCGGTGCTGTGGACGACGTTCGCTCTTTGGTGTGATGTCGTCTCCGGCCGGGTCACGTTCGCGCTGGGCATGCTCTTCGCGATGGTGGCGACGCTGGTGCTCTTCCCCGCCGCGCAGAACCTGCGCGGGCGCTCGCCGCGGCTGGCGACGGCGGCGGCGATGACGGCGCTGGCGACGATGTGCAGCCCGGTCGCGGGCCTGTTCGTGCTGGTGCTGGCCGCGGCGCTGTTCCTGACCGGCCGCCGGGTCGACGCGTACGTGCTCGCGGCGGTGCCGCCGCTGGTGGTCGGCGCCACCTCGCTGCTCTTCCCGTTCTACGGGGTGCAGCCCTTCAGCTGGTTCTTCGCGATCATCCCGTTCGCGATCGGTGTCGTGACCGCGCTGGTGGTGCCCAAGCACTGGCGGGAGATCCGCTCCGGTTCGTGGGTGTACGCCATCGGCGTGGCGCTGACGTGGATCATCCCGTCCCCCATCGGCAGCAACGTGGAGCGGCTGGCGCTGCTGTTCGGCGGCACGATCATGCTGCTGGTCGCGCGGGACGCCCCGTGGCCGGCGCGCTGGCGGGCGGCGCTGTGGCTGGCGTTCGCCGGGATCGCGGCGTGGCAGATCACCAAGCCGATCGTGGACCAGGTCAACACCTCGGCGGTCAGCTCCACCGTGCGGCACGCGCCGCCGCTCATCGCCGAGCTGCAGAAGGTCGACGCCGACCGCGGCCGGGTCGAGGTCGTGCCGTTGCGCTCGCACTGGGAGGCGTCGGGCCTGTCGCCGTACGTGAACCTGGCGCGCGGCTGGAACCGGCAGGCCGATGTGGAGCGCAACCCGCTGTTCTACGACGGCACGCTGAACGCCGAGACGTACAAGGCGTGGCTGGAGCACTGGAGCGTCTACTACGTCGTGCTGCCGGCCGACGAGCCGGACGGCGCGGCGGTGGCCGAGGCGAAGATCGTCCGCTCGGACCCGGACTGGCTGACGCCGGTGTGGAACGACGCGAACTGGCAGATCTTCAAGGTCGACGGCGCGGTCGACCCGCTGGCCGACCCGCCGGCCACGGTCGAGGAGGCGGGTCCCGCGGAGCTGACGGTGTCCATGCCGAGCGCCGGCAGTGTCCTGCTGCGCATCCCGTGGTCGCCGGTGCTGGGCATCGAGGGCGCCAAGGACAACCGCCACGGCTGCCTCGCGGCGGAGGGCGAGTGGACGCGGCTGTACGTGCCGACGGCCGGCACGTACCACATCGGCGGCTCGTACTCGGACATCCGGGGCACGCAGTGCCCCAAGCCCAAGAGCTGACCGCGCGCAGCCCCGCCGCGGGGGCTCAGTCGGCCGGGACGGTGCGGACGGCGACGCCCGAGGCGGTCAGGGCGGCGAGCTCTTCGGCGGGGGCCCGGTCGTCGGTGACGACGGTGTGCAGGGCGCCGGCCGGGGCCACATACGCCAGCGCGGTGCGGGAGAACTTGGCGGCGTCGGCGACGGCGATGACGCGCCGGGCGGCGGCGATGGCGGCCCGCTTGACCGCCGCCTCGGCCAGGTCGTAGGCGGTCAGGCCGTCCGCGGCGCTCAGGCCGCAGCAGCCCAGGACGGCGGTGTCGAAGCGCAGCGCGCCCAGCGCCGACTCCGTCAGCGGGCCGGTCAGGGCCAGTTCGCCGGGGCGGGGCTCGCCGCCGGGCATGATCAGCCGCAGCCGCGGGGCGCCGGTCAGCGCGTTGGCCGCGTGCAGGGACAGCGGCATCACGGTGAGCCGCCGCTGCTCCAGGGCGCGGGCGACCTCCAGGCAGGTGGTGCCGCTGTCCAGGACGACGGTCTCGCCGTCGGCGACCAGCGCCGCGACCTCGGCGGCGATCCGCCGCTTGGCGGCCAGCCCCTCGGTCGCGCGCAGCGCGAACGGCGGCTCCTCGCCGCGCAGCAGCAGGCTGCGGGCGCCGCCGCGGTAGCGCTCCAGGACGCCCTGGCCGGCCAGGATCTCCAGGTCCCGGCGGACGGTCATCTCCGACGCGCCGGTGAGCGCGGCGAGGTCGGCGACGCCGAGCCGGCCCTGCTCGCGGACGGCCTCGACGATCTGCCGGTGTCGCTCGGTGCTTGCCATGGCGCCCATTGAACACCACCTCCGCCGATCGTTTCGCACATCTCAGGTGTGTGAAATCGCCGCTTCCGAACAGCAGAGTTGTTTGTTAGGTTCGCGGGCATGCAACGGACCCTCCGGGCCGCCCGCGCGGCCACCTTCGCCTACTTCGCCCTGAACGGGTTCGTCCTCGGCATGTGGGTCGTCCACATCCCGGCGGTCGAGCGGCGGGCCGGGATCAGCCACGCGGTGCTGGGCTCGCTGCTGCTCCTGCTGGGCGCGGGGGCGTTCGCCGGGATGCAGCTCGTGGGGCCGCTCGCCGACCGGTTCGGGGCCCGCCGGGTCGTGCCGGTGTCGGCCGGGCTGTGCGCGGCGGCGGTGCTGCTGCCGGGGCTGGCGACCAGCGGCTGGGCGCTCGGGGCGGCGCTGCTGGTGCTGGGGCTCGGCAACGGGTGCCTGGACGTCAGCATGAACGCGCACGCCGTGCAGGTGGAGCGGGGGTACGGGCGGCCGGTCATGTCGACCTTCCACGCGGTGTTCTCGCTCGGCGGGGTGGCCGCGGCGCTCGTCGGGGCGCGCACCCTGAGCTGGGGCTGGAGCGCGCCGGCGACGCTCGCCGGGACCGCCGCGGTGGCCCTGGCGGCGGCGCTGGCCGCGGCGCCCGCGCTGCTGCCGCGGGCTGCGGGGGCGGCAGGGGCAGAGGCGGCCGGGGCAGAAGCTCCGGCGAAGACGGCATCAGGGACGGCAGCCGATCCCGGTGCCGTACGGGCGCGTCGCCGCACGCCCGGGCGGATCTGGGCGCTGGCCGCGCTCGCGCTGATGGTGATGCTCAGCGAGGGCGTGGCGAACGACTGGAGCGTGCTGGCGACCCGGGACGTCCTGCACGCGCCGGCCGCGACCGCCGCGTTCGCGTACGGCTCCTTCGCCACCGCCATGACGGTCGGACGGCTGCTGACCGACCGGGTGGCGGGGCGGTTCGGGCCGGTGCTGGTCGTGCGGTGGGGCGCGGCGACGGCGGCGGTGGGCATGGCGGCGGTGGTCTTCTCGCACTGGGTGCCGCTGGCGCTGGCCGGCTGGACGGTCTTCGGGATCGGCCTGTCGGGGACGGTGCCGCAGCTCTTCAGCGCGGCGGGCCACGCCGACCAGGACGCGGCCGGCGCCAACGTCTCCAAGGTGGCCGGGCTCGGCTACCTCGGCATGCTCGCCGGCCCGGCCGCGATCGGCGCCCTGACCCGGGCGGTGCCGCTCAACGTGGCCTTCGTGCTGCCGCTGGGCCTGTGCGCGGTGGCCGCAGCCGCCGCGCAGATCCTGCGCACGCCGGAGGCCGCGCCCCCGGCGGCCCGGCCGGCGGCGGTCGCGGACGCGGCTGCGTAACGGCGTCCCGCCGCCGCAGGCCCGCAGGTCCCGCAGGCCGCAGGCCCCGCAGGTCCCGCAGGCTCCGCGGTCAGAAGCGGCCCGAGGGCTGGTCGGAGTGGCCGAGTTGCAGGTCGCGTTCGGTGCGGCGGCCGGCGGCGACCTGGAGGACGGTGGCCACCGGCGGGTAGCCCGCGGCGATGACGGTGTACTCGCCGGCCGCGAGGTCCACGAAGCGGAAATTGCCGTCGGGGCCGGTCGTGGCGGAGTCCACGACGTTGCCGGCCGCGTCCAGCAGGGTGACCCGGGCGTCCTCGACCAGCCGCCCGCCGGGGGCACGTACGGTGCCGCGCAGCACCGCGCCGCCGGCCAGCTCCACGTCCTGCCGGGTCTCCCGGGACGCCTGGACGGTGACGGGCAGCGCGGCCGGGCGGTAGGCGGGGGCGCTCGCGGCCAGGGTGTACTCGCCGGCGACCAGCTCGGCCAGCACGTAGTCGCCCTCGCGGCCGGTGCGGGCGGTGGCCACGACGTCGCCGCGTACGTCGGTGAGCGTCACGACGGCCTCCCGTACCGGTGTGCCGTCGGCGGTCCGCACCGCGCCGGCGAGCCGGCCGGCGCCGCCGAGGACGACGTCGAGGTCCACCGGGTGGTCGCCCACGGTGACGCTGACGGCCTGCGGCTGGTGCCCGCCGGCCGCGGCGATCAGCACATAGCTCCCGGCGCCCGGGGTGCTGAGGGCGAAGCGGCCGTCTGCGGCGGTGGCGCCGCGGCCGATCTGCCGGCCGGTGCCGTCGATGAGGGTGAGCGCGGCCCGCCCGACGCCGGTGCCGTCGGCGTGCTGGACGGTGCCGCACACCGCGACCCCGGCGTGCTGCGCGGCGGCTGCGGTCCGTACGCCGGAGCGCGGCGGCGGGGGCGGCGCCGCCGGGTCGGTGGCGACCGTGCCGAGCGGGGTGTCGTCCGCCAGGCCGTCCAGGCGGCCTGCGGCGGGGTCGTCGTACGCGGTCGTCGCGGCGGTCGCTGCGGCGGGGCCGTGCTGGGTCACCAAAGGTTTCTCCTTGAGCAGGAAGGCGAAGAGGAAGCCGAGGACGAGGACCGGCACCAGGTAGAGGAAGATCCGCGGCATGGCGTCGGCGTAGGCCCGCACATAGCCGTCGCGCACCGCGGCGGGCAGCGTGCGGACCAGCTGCGGGGTGACCGACTGCGGGTCGGGGAGCCGGGCGCCGTGCGGCAGTTCGACGGCGAGGCGCTTGCCGAGCCGGTCGGCGAAGAGCGTGCCGAAGACGGCCGCGCCGACCGAACCGCCGATCTGCCGGAAGTAGTTGTTGGCGCTGGTGGCGGACCCGATGTCGGCGGGCCGGACGGAATTCTGCACGGCGAGCACCAGCACCGGCAGCACCAGCCCGATGCCCAGGCCCAGCACGGCCATGTAGACGCTGTACGTGACCTGCGGGGTGTCGGCGTCCAGCAGCGACAGCAGCCACATGCCGACGGCCGACAGGGCGCCGCCGATGATCGGGAAGATCTTGTACCGCCCGGTGCGGCTGATGAGCTGGCCGCCGGCGATGGACGCGACGACGACGCCGAGCATCATGGGGAGCATGAGCAGCCCGGAGCCGGTGGCGCTCGCGCCGTCCACCATCTGCAGGAACGTCGGCAGGTAGCTGGCGGCGCCGAACAGCGCGACGCCCACGACGCAGCCGATGAGCGCGGTGACGTTGAAGACCCCGTCGCGGAAGAGCCGCAGCGGGATGACCGGCTCGACGGCGAAGCGCTCGACGACCAGGAAGAGCACCGCGCAGCCGGCCGCGCCGGCGCCGAGGCCCAGGATCTCCCGGGACCGCCAGCCGTAGGTGGAGCCGCCCCAGGTGGTGAGCAGCACCAGGCAGGTGGAGCCGGCGGCGAGCAGCAGTGCGCCGAGCACGTCGAGCCGGGGGCGCGCGGTGGGCTTGGGCAGCTTGAGCACCGTGGCGATGACCGCGAGGGTGACCAGGCCGAAGGGGATGTTGACGGCGAAGCACCAGCGCCAGGAGGCGTGGTCGGTGAAGAAGCCGCCGAGCAGGGGCCCGGCGACCGAGGCCAGGCCGAAGGCGGCGCCGATGGTGCCCATGTAGCGCCCGCGTTGGCGCGGCGGCACGATGTCGGCCATGATCGCCTGCACGCCGATCATCAGCCCGCCGCCGCCGATGCCCTGGATCGCCCGGAAGGCGATCAGCTCGTTCATGGAGCGCGAGTAGGCGGCCAGGGCCGAGCCGGCGACGAAGGTCAGGATCGCGAACTGGAAGACGCCCTTGCGGCCGAACAGGTCGCCGAGCTTGCCGTAGATGGGCAGGCCGATGGTGGAGGCCAGCAGGTAGGCGGTGACGACCCAGGACATCTTGTCCAGGCCGTGCAGCTCGCCGACGATCTTGGGCAGGGCGGTGGCCACGATCATCTGGTCGAGCGCGGCCAGCAGCAGCGCCAGCATGAGCCCGAGGAAGACCAGCCGGACCCGGCGGGGCGTCAGGTCCACGGCGGCCGTCTCGCCGGCGGGCGCGGCGGCGTCGGCGGGCGCCGCACCGCCGCCCGGCCCCGGGCCGTCACCGGGCGCCGGGGCGTCCGGCGCGTACTCCTGAAGCCCGTACTCCTGCGGCTCGTACGCCTGCCCGGGGAGGACGGGCGCCGGGCCGTCCGGGACCGCCGGCGGCGGCCCGTCGCCGTCGAACAGGGCGAGCAGCCCGCCGCGCTCCGGGCCGTCCTCCCCGTCGCCGTCCGCCGCCGTCCGGTCGGTCAGCGTGCTGCCTGCCACCCGTCACTCCCCTCGTCACACCTGTTTCACCACCGACTCCGCATGAGGCGACAACGAAGCAGGGGCGCGGTGATTCTCAGGAAGTAGGCAAAACCACCCGTATCAGTGACAGTTCGCGAAACCAACCGGGTGAGGGGGCAGAACGGGACGGACCGGGACCGAGGACGGCGGCGGCACGGGAGATCCGCGCGGGGCTACTGCCCGCTCTCGACCTCCGCGGCGAACTTCGCGAGCAGCTCGTCGTAGATGCGGCCGAGGCCCTTGGGGGCGAAGGTGCGCTCGAAGAAGCCGCCGACGCCGGTCGCGCCCTGCCAGCGGGTGGCGGCGACGACCTTGCTGCGGCCGGCGCCCGCGTCGGTGACGGTCCAGGTCGTGGTCATGCTGGAGTTGCGGTCGCTCTCCAGCAGCTGCCGCTCGCCGGGGGCGGTGACGTCGAGCAGGCAGTCGCGCACCCGCTTGCTGGTGGCCTGGAGCCGCCAGTGCACCACGGTGCCGGCGCCCGCGCCGCCCTCGCGTACCTCGTACTCGCTGAACTGCCCGGGGAGCACCCGGCCGCGGGTGCCCGTGTAGTCGGCGAGTGCGGCGTAGACCCGCTCCGGCTCCGCGGCGACGATCCGCTCCGTGGTGGCCTCGACCTGCGCCATGAATTCTCCTCGGTCCGTGTCCGTGCGCGTTCTTCACGCGACGCACAAGCCAACCACACCCGCTTATCGAATCTGTGTTCTATTGTGGACGGGAACGGTACGCCGGACGACCCCGAGGAGGGCGCGATGCGCTGGGAGCAGCTGGGCCGGGAGGACGCCACGGGCGCGCTCTTCGGCACCGACGCCGTGACCCGGCGTTTCGACACGCCCGAATTCCGCGGCATCACCTTCCACGAGGTGCGGGCCCGCTCGATCCTGAACCGGGTGCCGGGCGCGTCCCGGATGCCCTTCGAGTGGACGGTCAACCCCTACCGCGGGTGCTCCCACGCGTGCGTCTACTGCTTCGCGCGCAAGTCGCACGGCTATCTGGACCTGGACACCGGGATCGGCTTCGACACCCAGATCGTGGTGAAGACCAACGCGCCGGAGCTGCTGCGCCGCGAGCTCGCCGCGCCGCGCTGGCAGGGCGAGCACATCGCGATGGGCACCAACGTGGACTGCTACCAGCGCGCGGAGGGCCGCTACCGGCTGATGCCGGGGATCCTGGCGGCGCTGCGGGACCGCGCGAACCCGTTCTCGATCCTCACCAAGGGCTCGCTGATCCTGCGCGATCTGGAGCTGGTGCGGCAGGCCGCGCGCGTCGCGGAGGTGTCCATCGCGCTGTCGGTCGGCTTCCTGGACGGCGAGCTGTGGCGCAGCGTGGAACCGGGCACGCCTTCCCCCCAGACGCGCCTCGCGGTCTGCCGCACCTTCGCGGAGAACGGCATAGCGGCGTCGGTGCTGATGGCGCCGGTGCTGCCCTTCCTGAGCGATTCGCCCGAGCAGCTGCGCGCGACGGTACGGGCGATCGCCGCGGCCGGCGCCGGCTCGATCACCCCGCTGGTGCTGCATCTGCGGCCCGGCGCCCGGGAGTGGTACATGGCGTGGCTGGCCCGCCACCACCCGCATCTCGTACGGCGCTACGAGGCGCTGTACGCCGACGGCTCGTACGCCCCGACGTGGTATCAGCGCCGGATCACCCGCCAGGTGCACGAGTTCGCCGCGGAGTTCGGCTGCGGCCCGGCCCGCGCGAGCGGGTTCCGCCGTTCGGTGGAGCGTCGGCGGGCGGCGGAACCGGATCAGGATGGGGAGCGTGAACGGGGGCAGGAGCGGATACGCAAGCAGGGTCCGCGACGGCCGGGCGAGCCCGGGCACGCACCGGGGGACACGCCCGGCGACGCGTCCGGGGACACCCAGCTGACCCTGCTCTGACGGCCCCGGCGGGCCGTCCACGGGACTCCGCCGGCCGCACGCCACGGGGGCGTACGGCCGGCGGACCGCTCACCGCGACCACCCTCACCTCGTGGCGGGATCACCCGCGCGGCCCGCTCATCTGTGGGCGGCCCAGATCACATGCGCGCAGGGCTGGCGCCGAAGTTACTCGCCGGTTACCCTCGAAAGCACCGTGCACGGCGGCCTGGTGACGCAGCCGCCGCGCATGCGCACCACCTGTCGGTCCGGCATGCACACCGGTCCGGCCCCGGGACAGGGCCGGCCAGGTTGTCACGCGGGCGCGCCCACCTTCGCGCCAGGCCCGCGACTCCACCCCACCCTCCTTCGCCGTGCGCGCACCCGTCGCGCCCGGGCAGCCACCCGCGCAAGGCCACCAGCGTCTGGAGTCACGCGATGTCCCGTCACACCGCCATCCCCGCAGCATCCCCCGGATCCGCATCCGCACCCGCACCCGCCCCGGCCGCCGGCCCGGCCGCCGCGCCCCCGCCCGTCCCCTCCGTCGTCGCCGTGATCGGCCTGGGCACCATGGGCACCGGCATCGCCGAGGTCATGGCGCGGGCCGGCCACGAGGTGATCGGCGTGGACGTGGACGCCACCGCCGCCCGCCGGGCCGTCACCGCCCTGGACCGCTCCACCGCCCGCGCGGTGCAGCGCGGGCGCTGCACCCCCGAGGAGCGGGCCGACGCGCTCGCCCGCTTCCGCACCTTCCCCGACCTGCGGGCCGCCGCGGCGGCGGACCTGGTGATCGAGGTCGTGGACGAGCGCTACGCCGTCAAGCGGGACGTCATCACCGCGCTGGACCGGCTGGTGCGGCCCGAGGCGATCCTGGCGACCGGCACCAACGCGCTGTCGGTGACCCGGCTCGCGGCCGAGACCGCCCGGCCCGACCGGGTGCTGGGCCTGCACTTCTTCGCGCCCGCGCCGGCGATGAAGCTTGTCGAGGTGGTGTCCACCGTGCTGACCTCGCCGCAGGCCACCGCGGCGGTCACCGCGCTGGTGCGCAGCCTCGGCAAGGAGCCGGTGCCGGTCGGCGACCGGCCCGGGTTCATCGCCGACGGGCTGCTGTTCGGCTACCTCAACCAGGCCGCCGCCATGTACGAGTCGCGGTACGCGACCCGGGAGGACATCGACGCGGCGATGCGGCTCGGCTGCGGCCTGCCCATGGGCCCGCTGGCGCTGCTCGACCTCATCGGCGTGGACACCGCCACGACCGTGCTCGACGCGATGTACGAGGCCACCAGGGACCGGCTGCACTCCCCCGCGCCGGTGCTGCGCCAGCTCACCGCCGCCGGCCTGCTGGGCCGCAAGTCCGGCCGCGGCTTCTACCGTTACGAGGCGCCCGGCAGCCCGGTGGTCGTCCCGGACGCGCCGGCCCCGCGCGAGGAGGGCGGCGGGCGCCCCGCGGGCCGTACCGTCACCACGGTCGGCGTCGCGGGCTCGGGCACGATGGCGGCGGGCATCGCGGAGGTCTTCGCCAAGGCCGGCTACCCGGTCCGGCTGGCCGCGCGCAGCCCGGAGAAGGCCGAGCGGGCGGTGGCCAGGGTCGTGGCGTCACTGGACCGCTCGGTGGTCAAGGGGCGGCTGGACGAGGGGCAGCGGGACGCGGCGGTGGCGCTGCTGGCGCCCGCCGCCTCCTATGACGAGCTGGCGGCGGCCGACCTGGTCGTGGAGGCGGTGGCGGAGGACCTGTTCGTCAAGCAGGAGCTCTTCCGGGTGCTGGACAAGGTGTGCCGGCCCGGCGCGGTGCTGGCCACGACGACGTCCTCGCTGCCGGTGGTGGCGATCGCCCGGGCCACCGGCCGCCCGCAGGACGTGGTGGGGATGCACTTCTTCAACCCGGCGCCGGCGATGAAGCTCGTGGAGGTCGTGCACACCGTGCTCACCGCCGACGACGTGGTGGCGACCGTGCACGAGGTGTGCGGGCAGGTGCGCAAGCACCCGGTGGACTGCGGGGACCGCGCCGGCTTCATCGTCAACGCGCTGCTCTTCCCGTACCTGAACAACGCGGTGAAGATGGTGCAGGACCACTACGCGAGCGTGGACGCGATCGACGCGGCGATGAAGCTCGGCGGCGGCTATCCGATGGGGCCCTTCGAACTGCTGGACGTGGTGGGCCTGGACGTGTCGCTGGCGATCGAGCAGGTGCTGCACGAGGAGTTCCGCGACCCGGGCCTGGCGCCCGCGCCGCTGCTGGAGCACCTGGTGTCCGCGGGGTGCCTGGGCCGCAAGACCGGCCGGGGCTTCCGCGAGTATGCCGGGGCCTGAACAGGCGGCGGGCCGGGGCGGTTCTCCCCCGGATGCCGGGCGCGACGGCCCGCCGTGTTACGTTCCCCACATGTCCCAGCCCGCGAAGTCCGGTGTCCCCGAGCCCGCGAACGTCCCGCGCGCAGCCGCCCAGCGGCAGCGGGTCAGGCAGGACCTCGCGGCGGCGGCGATGCACCTGTTCGCGACGCAGGGCTACGAGGCCACGACGGTCGACGAGATCGCCGCGACGGCGGGTGTGGCGCGGCGGACGTTCTTCCGGCACTTCCGCTCCAAGGAAGAGGCGATCTTCCCCGACCACGACGACACGCTGGTGCGGGTGCAGGCGGTGCTGGACTCCGCGGACCCGCACGAGCACCCGCTGGACACGGTGTGCCGGGGCATCACCGAGGTGCTCCGGATGTACGCGTACATGCCCGAGGTGTCGGTGGAGCGCTACCGGCTGACGCGCGAGGTGCCGACGCTGCGCGAGCGCGAGATCGCCTCGGTGGCACGCTACGAGCGCCTGTTCACCCGCTATCTGCTGGGCCACTTCGACGAGGGCGCCAAGGGCTACGGCGACGACGACCCGCTGCTGGCCGAGGTCGCCGCCTCGGCGGTGGTGGCCGCGCACAACCATGTGCTGCGGCGCTGGCTGCGGGCGGACGGCAAGGGCGATGTGGAGGCGCAGCTCGACCACGCCTTCGACGTCATCAAGGCGACCTTCGGCACGGCCATCGGGGCGGGCCGGATACCGTCCCGCGGCCCCGCTCCGGCACCGACGACCACGGTGTCCCGGCAGGGCGAGGTGGTGGTCGCGGTGGCGCGTACCGACGCCTCGCCGGCGCAGATCCTGCGCAGCATCGAGGAAGCGCTCCGCAGGGCCTGAGCCGCCCCCGGAGCCCCGGCCGCGCGCCGCAGCCCGCCCGCGTTCACCCGTACGGCCGCGGTTGCCCGCTGCCCTGCCCGGGGTGACACTGGCGTCACTGACAAGAAAAAATGGCACGCAGTGTCTTTACGGCTGGCACAGCGTGCCATACGGTATCCCCAGTCCGGGCGGACGGCCCGCGGTGATCCCCCGCAGGCCGGCTGTCCCCGAGGCCCGGACGCCTGCGTCACAGGCCCTTCCGCGCCACCGCGCGGTTCCTTCGCTCCACCGTCAGTTCCCGCCGGACCGACGGGCGCACCCTCACCCCACCCGACCCCCGCGTTCCCGCGAGGTGTCGCCGCAGCCGCCCCGCGCGGCCCCTGCGGCGACCGCGGAAACGCTTCGCCGGAGGCGAGTCACATGAAGGAAATCCTGGACGCCGTCCTCGCACCCGACAGCACCCCGGCCGACATCGCGGCCACCCGGCTGCCGGAGTCGTACCGCGCGGTCACCGTGCACAAGGACGAGGCGGAGATGTTCACCGGTCTCGCCACCCGCGACAAGGACCCGCGCGCCTCGCTGCACGTCGACGACGTGCCGCTGCCGGAGATCGGCCCCGGTGAGGCGCTGGTGGCGGTGATGGCCAGCTCCGTCAACTACAACTCGGTCTGGACGTCGATCTTCGAGCCGGTCTCCACCTTCGCCTTCCTGGAGCGCTACGGCCGCACCTCCCCGCTCGCCAGGCGGCACGACCTGCCCTACCACGTCATCGGCTCCGACCTCGCGGGCGTGGTGCTGCGCACCGGGCCCGGCGTCAACAAGTGGCAGCCCGGCGACCGGGTCGTGGCGCACTGCCTCAGCGTGGAGCTGGAGTCCGCGGACGGCCACAACGACACGATGCTCGACCCCGAGCAGCGGATCTGGGGCTTCGAGACCAATTTCGGCGGCCTCGCCGAGATCGCCCTGGTCAAGTCCAACCAGCTCATGCCCAAGCCGGAGCACCTGAGTTGGGAGGAGGCGGCCTGCCCGGGCCTGGTCAACTCCACCGCCTACCGCCAGCTGGTCTCGCGCAACGGCGCCGGCATGAAGCAGGGCGACAACGTGCTGATCTGGGGCGCGAGCGGCGGACTGGGCTCCTACGCGACCCAGTTCGCGCTCGCCGGCGGCGCGAACCCCGTCTGCGTGGTCTCCAGCCCCGAGAAGGCGGACCTGTGCCACCGGATGGGCGCCGAGGCGGTCCTCGACCGCAGCGCGCAGGGCTACCGCTTCTGGCGCGACGAGCACACGCAGGACCCCAAGGAGTGGAAGCGCTTCGGCAAGGACATCCGCGAGCTGACCGGCGGCGAGGACGTGGACATCGTCTTCGAGCACCCCGGCCGGGAGACCTTCGGCGCGTCGGTCTACGTCACGCGCAAGGGCGGCACGATCGTCACCTGCGCCTCCACCAGCGGCTACACGCACGAGTACGACAACCGGTACCTGTGGATGTCGCTCAAGCGGATCGTCGGCTCGCACTTCGCCAACTACCGCGAGGCGTGGGAGGCCAACCGGCTGATCGCCAAGGGCAGGATCCACCCGACGCTGTCCCGCACCTACCCCCTGGCGCAGACCGGCCAGGCCGCCTACGACGTCCACCGCAACCTGCACCACGGCAAGGTCGGCGTCCTGGCGCTGGCCCCCGAGGAGGGCATGGGCGTGACCGACCCGGAGATGCGGGCCCGGCACCTCGCCTCGATCAACCTCTTCCGCGACGCGGCGGACGCGGCAGCCGCCGCCCGTCCCCCGGCGCGTACCGGGGTCGCCCAGGCCACCGAGGCCGCCGGGGTCGCCCGGTGAGCGGGCAGCGGGAGCGCGACCGCCCGTGGCTGATGCGGACGTACGCCGGCCACTCGACCGCTGACGAGTCCAACGCGCTCTACCGGCGCAACCTCGACAAGGGCCAGACGGGCCTGTCCGTCGCCTTCGACCTGCCGACGCAGACCGGCTACGACGCCGACCACGTGCTGGCGCGCGGCGAGGTCGGCCGGGTCGGGGTGCCGGTGGGGCATCTCGGCGACATGCGCCGGCTGTTCCGGGACATCCCGCTGGAGCGCATGAACACCTCGATGACGATCAACGCCACCGCCATGTGGCTGCTGGCGCTCTACCAGGTCGTCGCCGAGGAGCAAGGCGCGGACGTGGCCGCGCTCCAGGGCACCACGCAGAACGACATCGTCAAGGAGTACCTCTCGCGCGGGACGCATGTCTTCCCGCCGGTGCCGTCGCTGCGGCTGACCACGGACATGATCACGTACACCGTGCACCGCATGCCGCGCTGGAACCCGATCAACATCTGCAGCTACCACCTCCAGGAGGCCGGGGCGACGCCGGTGCAGGAGATCGCGTACGCGATGTCCACCGCGGTCGCGGTGCTGGACGCGGTGTTCGCCTCGGGGCAGGTGCCCGAGCAGCGGCGCGGCGAGGTGGTGGGGCGGATCTCGTTCTTCGTCAACGCCGGGGTGCGCTTCGTCGAGGAGATGTGCAAGATGCGCGCCTTCTGCCGCATCTGGGACACCCTCACCCGTGAGCGGTACGGCATCGAGGACCCGCGGCACCGGCGCTTCCGCTACGGGGTGCAGGTCAACTCGCTCGGGCTCACCGAGGCGCAGCCGGAGAACAACGTGCAGCGCATCGTGCTGGAGATGCTGGCGGTCACGCTGTCGAAGGACGCCCGGGCCCGCGCGGTGCAACTGCCCGCGTGGAACGAGGCGCTGGGGCTGCCGCGGCCCTGGGACCAGCAGTGGAGCCTGCGCATCCAGCAGGTGCTCGCCCATGAGAGCGACCTGCTGGAATACCCCGACATCTTCGACGGCAGCCATGTCGTCGAGGCGAAGGTCGGCGCGCTGGTGGAGCAGGCGACCGCCGAGATGGCGCGGATCGAGGAGATGGGCGGCGCGATGGCCGCGGTGGAGTCCGGCTACCTGAAGTCGGAGCTGGTGGCCTCGCACGCGGCGCGGCGGGCCCGGATCGAGTCCGGCGAGGAGAAGGTCGTCGGGGTCAACATCCACCGGGCGACCGAGCCGAGCCCGCTGACCGCCGACCTGGACACCGCGATCACCACGGTGGACCCGGGGACCGAGGCCCGGGTGGTGGCCGCGCTGGAGGACTGGCGGCGCGAGCGCGACGAGCCGCGGGCCAAGGACGCGCTGGTGTCCCTGCGGGCGGCGGCGGAAGGCACCGAGAACCTGATGGCGGCGACGCTGGAGTGCGCGCGGGCCGGTGTGACGACCGGCGAGTGGGCCGGCGCGCTGCGCGAGGTCTTCGGCGAGTTCCGCGCCCCGACCGGGGTGGGCGGCGCGCCGGTCGCGGTCACCGCGGACGACGGCGGGCCGCTGGCCGAGATCCGGCGCAAGGTCGCCGACACCGCGCGGGAGCTGGGCGGCGGGCGGCTGCGGCTGCTGGTCGGCAAGCCGGGCCTGGACGGCCACTCCAACGGCGCCGAGCAGATAGCCGTACGGGCCAGGGACGCCGGCTTCGAGGTCGTCTACCAGGGCATCCGGCTCACCCCCGAGCAGATCGTGTCCGCGGCGGTCGCCGAGGACGTGCACTGCGTGGGCCTGTCGATCCTGTCCGGTTCGCATACGGCGCTGGTCCCGGACGTGCTGGCGCGGATGCGCCGGGCGGGCGTGGACGACGTGCCGGTCGTGGTCGGCGGCATCATCCCGGCCGCCGACGGGGCGGCGCTGCGCGCGGCCGGTGTGGCGGCGGTGTTCACCCCGAAGGACTTCGGTATCACCGAGATCATCGGCCGGATCGTGGACGAGATCCGGCGCGCGAACAAGTTGGAGGTCTGACCGTGCAGTTCGGCCGCACATATGAGGAGTTCGAGGTCGGTGCCGTCTACAGGCACTGGCCGGGAAAGACGGTCACCGAATACGACGACCATCTCTTCTGCCTTCTCACGATGAACCACCACCCGCTGCACATGGACGCCAACTACGCGGAGAAGACCACCGACTTCGGCCGCAATGTGGTCGTCGGGAACTACGTCTACTCGCTGCTGCTGGGAATGTCGGTACCGGACGTGTCGGGAAAGGCGATCGCCAATCTGGAGGTGGAGTCGCTGCGGCATGTCGCGCCGACCTTCCACGGCGACACCCTCTACGGCGAGACGACGGTGCTGGACAAATGGCCGTCCAAGAGCAAGGACGACCGCGGCATCGTCCAGGTCGAGACCCGCGGGCACAACCAGGACGGCACGCTGGTGTGCGTCTTCCGGCGCAAGGTGATGGTGCCGACCGCCGCGTACGTCGAGCGGCGCGGCGGGGAGCAGCCCGGCCGCCCGCAGCCGCAGCAGCGCTCGGAGGGGAACTGACATGGCGGGACGACTGGGGCGGACGGACGGGCTGACCGACGTCCAGCAGGAGATCATCGGCACCGTCCGCGCGTTCGTGGACAAGGAGATCCTGCCGGTCGCCACCGAGCTCGAACACCGCGACGAATACCCCACCGACATCGTCGAGGGCCTGAAGGACCTGGGCATCTTCGGGCTGATGATTCCGGAGGAGTACGGCGGCCTCGGCGAGTCGCTGCTGACGTACGCGCTGACCGTGGAGGAGATCGCCCGCGGCTGGATGAGCGTGTCGGGCATCATCAACACGCATTTCATCGTCGCCTACATGATCAAGCAGCACGGCACGCAGGAGCAGAAGGAGTATTTCCTGCCGCGGATGGCGGCCGGCGAGGTGCGCGGCGCGTTCTCGATGTCGGAGCCGGGACTGGGCTCGGACGTGTCGGCGATCCGCACCAAGGCGGTGCGCGACGGGGACGCGTATGTGATCAACGGGCAGAAGATGTGGCTGACCAACGGCGGGTCGGCGAACCTGGTGGCGGTGCTGTGCCGCACCGACGAGGGGCAGCCGGCCGACGCGCCCGCGCACCGCTCGATGACGACGTTCCTGGTCGAGAAGGAGCCCGGCTTCGGCGCCAACGCGTCCGTCCCCGGTCTGACCGTGCCCGGCAAGATCGAGAAGATGGGCTACAAGGGCGTCGACACCACCGAGCTGGTGCTCCAGGACGTCCGGATCCCGGCCGACCGGGTGCTGGGCGGGGACAGCGGGCGCGGCTTCTACCAGATGATGGACGGCGTCGAGGTCGGCCGGGTCAACGTGGCCGCGCGCGGCTGCGGGGTCGCCCGCCGGGCCTTCGAGCTGGGCATCGCGTACGCGCAGCAGCGGCACACCTTCGGCAAGCCGATCGCGCAGCACCAGGCGGTGCAGTTCAAGCTCGCCGAAATGGCCACCAAGGTGGAGGCCGCGCACCAGATGATGGTCAATGCCGCACGCAAGAAGGATTCCGGCGAGCGTAACGACCTGGAAGCGGGCATGGCGAAATACCTGGCGTCGGAGTTCTGCAAAGAAGTAGTGGAGGACGCGTTCCGGATCCACGGCGGCTACGGCTTCTCCAAGGAGTACGAGATCGAGCGGCTCTACCGGGAGGCGCCGATGCTGCTCATCGGTGAGGGGACCGCCGAGATCCAGAAAATGATCATCGGCCGGAGACTGCTGGAGGAATACCGGATCCAGGGCTGAATCGAGGGCCTTATGTCCGGATTTGTCATGACTGATCCGAGGCGAAAGTCACACTCGGTCATGGCCGTGGGGGGCGGAAGGGCATGTGAACCGGCCATCGACTCGCCCTTGCGCTTGCCGAGTTGCCGGTGTCAGCCGATACCATCGACCAAAGCCGCCGTCCCCAGAAGCAATTCGCGGCATCCTCCGCTACGAAGGTCTTCCATGCCCGACAGCCATTCCCCTGCGCCACGTCGCCGGGTCCGCCTCGCACGTGGCGCATCACCGTGGCTCCTGCCGACCGCCGCCACCGCGGCGGTCTCCCTCGCCAAGGCGCGCCACTCCGGCCGCTGGGCGGCGGTGGCCGTCCCCGCCACCGCGCTCGCGGCCGGGATGCTGTGGTTCTTCCGCGACCCGGAGCGGGAGATCGCCGAGGGCCGCGTGATCAGCCCCGCCGACGGCGTGGTCCAGAGCGTCATGCCGTGGAAGGACGGGCGCACCCGCGTCGCGATCTTCATGAGCCCGCTGAACGTGCACGTCAACCGGGCTCCGCTCACCGGCACGATCTCCTCCGTCGAGCACATCCCCGGGGGGTACGTGCCGGCGTTCAACAAGGAGAGCGAGAACAACGAGCGGGTCGTGTGGCACTTCGACACCGATCTCGGCGACGTCGAGATGGTGCAGATCGCCGGGGCCGTGGCGCGGCGGATCGTGCCGTACGTGCCGCGGGGCTGCAAGGTCGAGCAGGGCGAGCGCATCGGGCTGATCCGCTTCGGCTCCCGGGTCGACGTGTACCTGCCCGCCGGGATCGAGGCGGGCGTCGAGGTCGGCCAGACCACCACGGCTGGGGTGACTCGCCTTGACCGTGACTGACGGCGACACGGCCCAGTCCGACTGGGTGACCGAACTCCAGGACGAGGTCCACGACCTGCCGCTGTCGACGCGGCTGTCCATCGCGGACGCGCTCACGCTCGGCAACGCGATCTGCGGCTTCCTCGCGGTGTACTTCACCACGACCGGGGTGCTGGTGCCGCACCTGAACGGCACGAACGACGGCGGGATGTCCAAGCACAGCGCGGCGACCGCGGTGTCGCTCATGCTGCTGGCGTCGGTCTTCGACCTCTTCGACGGGCTCGTGGCGCGCAAGCTGCGCAGCTCGGCGATGGGCGCGGAGCTGGACAACCTCTCCGACCTGATCAGCTTCGGGCTCGCCCCGGCGTACTTCGTGGTCGTATGGGGGCTGGTCGCCGACGACGCGCACGGCAAGGTGTCCGCGGCGGCGGCGGTGCTCGTCGTCCTCGCGGTGGTGCTGCGGCTCGCCCGCTTCTCCTGCACGACGCTGCGGGACGGGGTCTTCCAGGGGATGCCCAGCCCCTTCGGGGCGATGACGGTGGTCTCCGTGGTGCTGCTGGAGCTGCCGTTCGTGCCGACGATCGTGGCGATCGTGGGTGTGGCGTGGCTCATGGTCAGCCGCGTCGAGTACCCCAAGCCGAGGGGCCGCCTGGCGGCGGTGACCTTCGCCTGGACGATCGTGAGCATGCTGTGCCTCACGGCCTGGACGCTCGACGTCCCCGGCGGGCATGAGCTCCTCCAGACCGGCGCGGCCCTCCAGTGCGGCGCCGCCGCGCTCATCCCGTGCTTCGCCACGACCCGCCGCGTCAACACGATGCGCGCCAACCGCCGCGAAGCCCGCACCGACGCGCTGCGCTAGCGCTGGCCCGGTTGGAGCTGCCCGCTGCGTCGGGCGGTGCTCTTGGCTGCGCCGCGGGGCGCCCCCCAGGGGCGCGGGGCTGTGTTTGTTGTGCGGCTGGCGCCGCGTGGGCGCGACTGGGGGGGTTTGCGGCTGCGCCGCGGGGTGCTTTTCAGGGGCGCGGGGAACTGCTCCCCCAGAGGGGGTACCCCCAGCAACCGGCCACCGGCCGGTGGTCCGGACCGGACCGAACAGCCCCTTTCGGACGGTGGCGACGTGCACGCCGGTTCCTGGCTGGTCGCGCAGTTCCCCGCGCCCCTGAAAAGCTCACCCCGCGGCGCAGCCGCTAACCCCCGCCGGCTGGGCGCCTAGACGCCGGACGCCAACCACCAGGGGCGCGGGGAACTGCGCGCGCAACCCACCACCGGCCGGTGGTCCGGACCGAACCGAACAGCCCCCTTGGGACGGTGACGACGTGCACGCCGGTCACTGGCTGGCCGCGCAGTTCCCCGCGCCCCTGGTTTGCCGCCCCGCGGCGCAGCCGCAAACCCCCGCCGGCTGGGCGCCTAGACGCCGGACGCCAACCACCAGGGGCGCGGGGAACTGCGCGCGCAACCCACCACCGGCCGGTGGTCCGGATACGACAGCAACAGCCCCTTTGGGTCGGTGACGACCTGCGGGCCGCATGTGGCTGGGGGTACCTCCCAGGCGAAGCTCTGGGGGAGCGCAGTTCCCCGCGCCCCTGAAAAGCTCACCCCGCGGCGCAGCCGTGCCCTCCGACAGGTCGCGCCCACGCGGCGCAGCCGCGAGGGCTGGGTGGGGTTAGGTCAGGAGGTCGCTGGCCAGGAGGGTGGCGGCGCGTTCGAGGAGGGGGCCCGCGTTGGTCATGGAGAGCGTGGGGTCGGGCTCTAGCGCGGAGAGCGCATACGTGTGGGTGATGCCCGCGGCGGCGAGGGCGGACTCGGGGAGGGTGAGGCGGCCACAGACGGCGGCCACGGGGATGCCGTGGGGGGCGGCGGCCCGGGCGACGCCGATGGGGGCCTTGCCGTGCAGGGTCTGGGGGTCGAGGGAACCCTCGCCGGTGATGACGAGGGCCGCGCCGGCGACCGCGTCCTCGAAGCCGAGGACGTCGAGGAGCACCTCGATGCCGGGCCGGAAGGTCGCCTGGAGCCCGACCAGCGCCCCGAAGCCGATCCCGCCGGCCGCGCCGGCGCCCGGCGCCGCGGCCAGCGGCATCGCGCCGAGGACCTCGGCGTAACGGGTGAGCGCCGCGTCGAGGACGGCCACGTCCTCCGCGTCCGCCCCCTTCTGCGGACCGTAGACCGCCGCCGCCCCGGTAGGCCCGAGCAGCGGATTGTCGACGTCGCTGGCCAGCACGACCTCCGTCGCGGCCAGCCGCGGGTCCAGGCCGCCGAGGTCCGCGCTCGCCAGGTCCGCGAGCGCGGCCCCGCCGGGTGCGACGGGCGCGCCGCCGGCGTCCAGCAGCCGCGCCCCGAGCGCGCTGAGCATGCCCGCGCCGCCGTCCGTCGTGGCGCTGCCCCCGACGCCGAGCACGATCGTGCGGGCCCCCGCGTCGAGCGCGGCCCGCAGCAGCTCACCGGTGCCGTACGTGGTGGCGGTGCGCGGCGCGAAGACGCCGGGCGGCAGGTGCCGCAGCCCCGACGCCTCGGCCATCTCGACCACCGCGGTGCCCGCGCGCAGCGCGTACGCCGCCTCGACGGGCTCGCCCAGCGGCCCGGTGACCCGCACCGTACGCCGGTCGAAGCCCGCGGCGACCGCCGCGTCCACCGTGCCGTCGCCGCCGTCGGCGACCGGCAGCGCGGTGATCTCCAGGCCGGGCACGACCGCCCGCAGCCCCGCCGCGACATGCTCGGCGACCTGCACCGCCGTGAGCGAGCCCTTGAACTTGTCGGCGGCGATCAGCACCCGCCCCGGCGCAACCCTCGCGGTGTCGGCCACCGTCACCCCTCCGTCGAATCCGTCGCTGCCCACCGGCCCGTACCGGGCCCGATCATGGGACCTCGCGCTCGGACCCTATCCCGGCCGGGCGGCCGGCCCCGCGAGCGGGGCCGCGGGACCAGTAGATTCGACGGCATGACGACCGACTACGCGACCTACCTCGCGAGCCTGCCCCGCATCCTCGCCGGCGCCAGCATGCTCTTCCGCTCGGCCGACGGCCGCATCCTCATCGTCGAGCCCAACTACCGCGACGACGGCACGTGGACGCTGCCGGGCGGCACGATCGAGTCGGACCTGAACGAGACGCCGCGGCAGGCGGCCCGCCGGGAGACGGCCGAGGAGATCGGGCTGGACGTGGAGCCGGGCGTGCTGCTGGCGTTCGAGTGGAGCACGGCGGGCGGCGAGCGCCCGCCCTCGGTGAACTTCCTGTTCGACGGCGGGGTGCTGACCGACGAGCAACTGGCCGCGATCCGGCTCCAGGAGGAGGAGCTGGACTCCTGGAAGCTGGTCGCCCTCGACGAGGCCGACCGCTACCTCTACCCGCGCGCGGCCCTGCGCATCGGCGCCGGGCTGGACGCGCTCGCCGCCGGGACGGCGCCCGTGGAGCTGGTCGACGGCCACCCGGCGGCCGGCGGCGCGTGACGCCGGGCAACGCCACGTGACGCCGGGCGGCCCGCGCCCTCAGGGCTTGGGGATGTCGAAGAAGTAGGTGAGCGACCCGGCGAGCCTGAGGTCGCCCTTGACCTTGAGCTTGCGGGTGAAGAAGAGCGTGGGCCCCGAGGCGTTGCCGGAGACCAGCTTGAGGAATTCGGGCGCGGCCATGGCGAGGCTGAGCTGCGGCTCGCGGTCGGTGCGCTCGGGGACGACGGTGCAGGTGCCGCCGCCGATGTGGGTCTCGTAGACGTCGTCGGGACCCCCGTCCGCGGCGGTGATGCGCCAGCGGATGAGGGCGTCGCGGCCGGCGGCGGCGTCGGGCCGGAAGCGGGTGTTCATCCGCCCGAAGACCTCGTCGAGCACCCGGCGGCGCTGCGTGCCGGCCATCAGCTCGGCGATCCGGGCGGTGGGCAGGCCCTTGACGATACGGGCGAAGTCATGGGGCTCGACGGAGCCGAAGTCCAGCGTCTCCAGGTCGAGATCGTCCTGTGCGGTCATCGGCCACCTTCCTTACTCACAAGTAAACTTACCGACGGGTAAGAGTAGTTTCCGCGCCCCCTCGCCACAACCGCCGCACGGCACGCACCGGGGCATGCGGTACCGGTCGGCAGAAGGCCACCGAAAGGTCGGCGAAAGGTTCACAAAGCGGCGACAGAGAGCAACCTTTACCCCTATGCTTCCGACTCGGCACCCGTGAACTACCCGTGGTGACGGGGGCCTTGCGGCCGTAGCCGCAGCTTTTCCCTGCCCTCTCCCCCACGCGGCGGCCGGCGACGGCCATGTCGTCGTGCGGCCAGGGCCGTCCTGTCCCCACCGCTCGCCCGTACATCGTTGAAAGAGGCACACCTCATGTCCCAGCCCCAGCAGCTCGGCAACGGCCAGTCCACCTCGTGGGAGAAGTTCTGGTACGTCCTCGGCTGCATCTACTTCGGCGCCGCCTACCTCTCCAAGGTCCCGGCGAAGAAGGCCCTGAGCGAGTACGGCCTCGTCGAGCTGACCGGTGCGGAGAAGTTCTGGTACGTCATCGAGTGCATCGCCTTCGGCTCCGGCTACTTCTCCAAGGTCATCTTCAAGAAGGCGCTGTCCGAGGTGCGTTTCGGCGTGCCGCAGGGCTACACCGCGCCGCCGGCCGGCCAGGCGCCGTACACGGGCTGACACCGCCTCACCTCCTGCCGCCGCGCGGCCGGGTGCGTACGCATGACGCGTTCAGCGCCGGGCCGCGCGGCGCAGGTGTCTCAGGACCGCGCGGGCGGCGCCCAGGCCGCTCATGCCGTGCACGCCCGGCCCCGGCGGGGTCGCGGAGGAGCACAGGAAGACCCCCGGGCGCGAGGTCGCGTACGGGACGGCGGCCAGCCGCGGGCGCAGCACGGTCTGCAGCCCCGCGAAGGCGCCGCAGGCCACGTCCCCGCCGACGTAGTTGGCGTTGCGGGCGGCGAGCCCGGCGGGACCGGTCACGGCGCGGGCCAGCACCAGGTCGCGGAAGCCCGGCGCGAAGCGCTCGATCTGCCGCTCGACGGCGTCGGTGGCGTCGCCGTGCCAGCCGTTGGGGACGTGCCCGTACGCCCAGAAGACGTGCTTGCCCTCCGGCGCGCGCGACGGGTCGACCACGGTGGGCTGGGCGGTGATCAGGAACGGGGTGTGCGGCGGGCGTCCGGTCACCGCGCGGGTCAGCGCGTCGCCGATCTCGGTGAAGGTGGGGCCGACATGCACGGTCCCGGCCCGCCGCGCCTCGGGCGCGGTCCACGGGACGGGGCCGTCGAGCGCGTAGTCGATCTTGAAGACGGACGGGCCGTAGCGGTAGTTGCGGTAGGCGTCGCCGAGCGCGGCGATCCGGGCCAGCGCCGTCGGCGAGGTGTCGAAGACGTACGCGCGGGCCGGCGGCAGCTCGTCGAGCTTGCGTACGGTCACCCCGGTGCGGATGGTGCCGCCGAGTTCGGTCAGGTGGCCGGCGAGCGCGTCGGAGATGGCCTGCGAGCCGCCGCGGGCGACCGGCCAGCCGCGCTCGTGGGCGGCGAGCGCGAACATCATCGCCATGGCGCCGGTGAGCGGCTGGCTGAGCTTGGTGATGGCGTGCCCGGCCAGGCCCGCGAGCAGCCCGCGCGCCTTGGCCCCGCGGAAGCGCAGCGCGAGCAGCGAGACCGGCGGCAGGCCGGTGAGGCCGAAGCGCGCGAAGCGGTAGGGGTCGCGGGGTATCCCGGCCCACTGCGGCCGGAAGAAGTCGGCGGCGATCGTGTCCCAGTGCCCGACGTAGGGCGCCATGAGCTTGCGGTACGTGACCGCGTCGCGCGGGCCGAGGGAGGCGGCGGTCGCGCCGACGCTGCGGCCGAGCACCGCGGCGGTGCCGTCGGGGAAGGGGTGCGCCATGGGGATGTCGGGGTGCAGCCACTCCAGGCCGTGCCGGCCCAGCGGCAGCGCTTCAAAGGCCGGTGAGCCGATGCCGAAGGGGTGCACCGCCGAGCACGGGTCGTGCCGGAAGCCGGGCAGTGTCAGCTCCTCGGTCCTGGCGCCGCCGCCGACGGTGTCCGCGGCCTCGTAGAGCTGCACGCTCAGGCCCGCGCGGGCCAGTTCGACCGCGGCGGTCAGCCCGTTGGGCCCGGCGCCGACGACGACCGCGTCGGCGACGACCGCGCGCGTCACGGCCGCACCGCCGCCCGGCCGTACGGCCTCGTCCCACCGGTCACCGCAACCACTCCGTCGCCCATGCCGCCATCCAACCAGACGGCGGGGCTGCATGGTTGCCTACCCGGCAAGCGTGGCAGGGTCACGCCACCGCCGCGGCGGGCCGGCTCACGTCAGGGCCGGGACGACGTGCTCGCCGTACGCGTCGACGACGGCCTGCCTGGCGTCGTGCATGGCGTAGACGGCGAACTGGTCGACGCCGAGGTCGCGCAGCGCGGTCAGCTTCGCCACATGCGCCTGCGGCGGGCCGACGAGGCAGAAGCGGTCGACGATCGCGTCGGGCACGAAGGCGGTGTCCGGATTGCCGCTGCGCCCGTGGTGCGCGTAGTCGTACGTCTGCCGGCGCTCGATGTACGCGGTCAGCTCCTCGGGGACCAGCCCGGAGTGCTCCCCGTAGCGCCGGACCAGGTCGGCGACGTGGTTCCCGACCATCCCGCCGAACCACCGGCACTGCTCGCGCGCGTGGGCGAGCGCGTCCGGCGAGTCGTCGGGCGTGACGTACGCGGGCGCGGCGACGCACACGGTGAGCGCGTCCGGATCGCGCCCGGCGCGCTCGGCCGCGGTGCGCACCGACTTGACCATCCACTCGGTCAGGTACACATCGGCCAGCTGGAGGATGAAGCCGTCGGCCAGCTCCCCCGCCATGGCCAGCGCCTTCGGGCCGTACGCGGCCATCCACACCGGCAGCCGGCCGCCGGCCACCCACGGCAGCCGCAGCGCCGTGCCGTCCACGACCGCCTCGCGGCCCTCGGCGAGGTCGCGGATCGCGGTGATGGCCGAGCCGAGCCGGGCGAGCGTCGCGGGCGGCCGGCCGGCGACCCGCACCGCCGAGTCGCCGCGGCCGATGCCGCACACGGTGCGGTTGCCGTACATCGAGTTGAGCGTCGCGAAGGTGGAGGCGGTGACCTCCCAGGTACGGGTCGCGGGGTTGGTGACCATGGTGCCGACGGTGAGGCGCTCGGTCTCGGCGAGGACGCGGCTGTGGATGACGAAGGGCTCCTGCCACAGCACCGCGGAGTCGAAGGTCCAGCCGTGGGTGAAGCCGGCGCGTTCGGCGCGGCGCATCAGGGCGACGACGTCGGACGCGGGCGGGTCGGTCTGCAGCACGAGGCCGAAGTCCATGGCCGCGCTCCTTGCGTGGGGGATCGGGGGTCACGGGCGGGGGTCACAGGTACTGGCACAGGCCGCGCGGGACGTACTGGCCGTGCCCGGCGTGGCCGACGTACGCGCCGCGGTCGACGACCCGGACGCCGCGGGACAGGACCGTCTCGACCCGGCCGGTGAGCCGGCGGCCCTCGTAGGCGGAGTAGTCGACGTTCATGTGGTGGGTCGCCGCCGAGAGGGTCTGCTCGGCGTCGGGGTCGTAGACCACGACGTCGGCGTCCGCGCCGGGCGCGAGGGTGCCCTTGCGCGGGTAGAGGCCGAACATCCGGGCGGGTGCGGCGCACGCGACGTCGATCCAGCGGCGCCGGGTGAGCCGGCCCTCGACGACGGCCTGGTGCAGCAGGTCCATGCGGTGCTCCACGCCCGGCAGCCCGTTGGGGATCTGCGAGAAGTCGCCGCGGCCCAGCTCCTTCTGCCCGGCGAAGCAGAACGGGCAGTGGTCGGTGGAGACCACCTGGAGGTCGCCGGTGCGCAGGGCCCGCCACAGCGCCGCCTGGTGCTCGCGCGGGCGCAGCGGCGTACTGCACACGTACTTGGCGCCCTCGAAGTCCGGCTCGGCGAGGTTGTCGGCGGACAGGAACAGATACTGCGGGCAGGTCTCGCCGAAGACCGGCAGGTCCAGGTCGCGGGCGGCGGCCAGTTCCGCGACGGCCTGCTCGGCGGAGACGTGCACGACGTACAGCGGGGCGCCGGCGACCCGGGCGAGCTGGATCGCGCGATGCGTCGCCTCGGCCTCCAGCAGCGCGTGCCGCACCTCGCCGTGGGCGCGCGGGTCGGTGCGGCCGGCGGCGAGCGCCTGCCGGACGAGCACGTCGATGGCGATGCCGTTCTCGGCGTGCATCATGACCAGGCCGCCGTTGCCGGCCGCGCGCTGCATGGCGCGCAGGATGCGCCCGTCGTCGCTGTAGAAGACGCCGGGGTAGGCCATGAAGAGCTTGAAGCTGGTGACGCCGGCCTCGACGAGGGTGTCCATCTCGGCGAGGGTCCGGTCGTGGACGTCCGCGACGATCATGTGGAAGCCGTAGTCGATCGCGCAACGGCCGTCGGCCTTGTCGTGCCACGCGTCGAGCCCGGCGCGCAGCGACGAGCCGACGTCCTGGATCGCGAAGTCGACGACGGTGGTGGTGCCGCCGAAGGCGGCGGCGCGGGTGCCGGTCTCGAAGGTGTCGGAGGCGGTGGTGCCGCCGAAGGGCATCTGCATGTGGGTGTGCGCGTCGACGCCGCCGGGGATGACGTAGCGGCCGGTGGCGTCGATGACGGTGTCGGCGGTCCAGCCGGCCGCGGTGTCGCTGTCGTGGTCGGCGAGCGCGGCGATCCGGCCGCCGTCGATCAGGATGTCGGCGTGCGTCTCGTCGGCCGCGGTGACGACCAGGCCGCCGCGGATCAGGGTGCGGCCCGTCACAGGGCGTTGCCCGCGGGGCCGGTGGCCAGCGCCTGCTGGGCGGCGGCGAGCGCGGCTTCGAGGGCGTCGGCGCCCTCCTCGGCCTCCTCGACGGTGAGCGACAGCGGCGGGGCGATACGCAGGACGTTGCCGAACCGGCCGCCCTTGCCGATCAGCAGCCCGTGCTCGCGCGCGGCCTCCAGGGCGAGCCCCGCGGCCTCGGCGGAGGGCTGCCCGCTGCCCGGGACGACCAGCTCCACGCCGAGCATCAGGCCGCGCCCGCGCACCTCGCGGACGATGCCGAGCCGGGCGGCGGCGGCCTCGAACCTGCCGCGCAGCAGGCCGCCGATGCGGCGGGCGTTGCCCTGGAGGTCGTGCTCGACGAGGTAGGTGAGGTTGGCGAGCGCTGCGGCGGCCGTGACGGGGCTGCCGCCGAAGGTGGAGATGGAGTGGGCGGTCAGGCAGTTCATGACCTCGGCGCGGGCGACGACACCGCCCATCGACATGCCGTTGCCGATGCCCTTGGCGAAGGTGAGGATGTCCGGCGGGCCGGCCTGGCCGTGCGCCTGCCAGCCCCAGAAGTGCTCGCCGGTGCGGCCCCAGCCGGTCTGCACCTCGTCGGTGATCCACAGGATGCCGTGCTTGTCGAGGACCTGCTTGAAGGCGGCGAGCAGGCCGTCCGGCGGCATCGTGAAGCCGCCGACGCCCGGCACGGGCTCGGCGATCAGCGCGGCGACCGGGCCGCCGGTCTGGCCCAGCACGTCCTCCAGGTCGGCGACGCACGCGGTGACGAACTCGGCGTCGGACAGCTGCGCGTACGGCCCGCGGGTGCGGACGCCGCCGTGCACGTACAGCGTCTGGAGCGGGGAGAGGCTGGTCGGGGACCACGCGGAGTTGCCGGTGATGCCGACCGCGCTGAAGGAGCGGCCGTGGTAGCTGTTGCGCAGCGCCAGGATCTGGTTCGAGCGGCGGTAGGCGGTGGCGAGCAGCAGGGCGGTGTCGTTGGCCTCGGTGCCGGAGGTGGTGAAGAAGACCCGGGCGTCGGGGATGCCGGACAGGCGGGCGATCCGCTCGGCCAGTTCGACGGCGTGGCTGCTGAGGTAGAGCGTCGAGGAGTGCAGGATGCGGCCGGCCTGCGCGCTGACCGCGGCGGTGACCTCGGGGAGGGCGTGGGCGGTCATGGTGGTGAGGATGCCGCCGAAGAAGTCCAGGTAGCGGTTGCCCTCGGCGTCCCAGACGTGCCGGCCCTCGCCGCGGGTCAGCTCGATGGGCCGCCGGTAGTAGGTGGCGAGCCAGTCGGGGAGCACCGCGCGGTGCCGGGCGTGCAGGGCGGCGTGCGCGCCGCCGGCCGGGGCGGCGGAGGTGGTGGTGGGCGTGGTCGGCGGTGTCTGGGTGGCCATGGGTCGCTCATGCTCCCGTCAGGGTGCCGTACGCGTCGGGGCGCCGGTCCCGGTAGAAGGCCCACTGGGCGCGGACCTCGTCGATGAGGCCGAAGTCGAGGTCGCGGACCAGGAGTTCCTCCTTGACGTCCGAGGCCGCCTCCCCGACGAGTTGCCCGCGCGGGTCGACGAAGTAACTGGTGCCGTAGAAATCGTCGTCGCCGTACTCCTCGCGGCCCACGCGGTTGATGGCGGCGACGAAGTATTCGTTGGCGACGGCGGCGGCCGGCTGCTCCAACTGCCACAGGTGCGCGGACAGTCCGCGGCTGGTGGCGCTGGGGTTGAAGACGAGCTCCGCGCCCGCGAGGCCGAGGGCGCGCCAGCCCTCGGGGAAGTGCCGGTCGTAGCAGATGTAGACGCCGACCCTGCCGGCGGCGGTGTCGAAGACGGGCCAGCCGAGGTTGCCCGGGCGGAAGTAGAACTTCTCCCAGAAGCCGTGGACTTGGGGGAGGTGGTGCTTGCGGTACTTGCCGAGGACGGTGCCGTCGGCGTCGATGACGGCGGCGGTGTTGTAGTAGACGCCCGGCTGCTCGATCTCGAAGACCGGCGCGATGACCACCATGCCGGTGTCGCGGGCGAGTTGGCTCATACGGAGGATGGTCGGGCCCTCGGGGACGGATTCGGCCCAGCCGTAGTGGGCGGCGTCCTGGACCTGGCAGAAGTAGGGGGCGTTGAAGACCTCCTGGAAGCCGATGATCTGCGCGCCCTGGGCCGCGGCGGTCCTGGCGTGCTCCTCGTGCTTGGCGAGCATGGAGGCGGTGTCGCCGGTCCAGGTCGCCTGGACCAGCGCGGCACGTACGAGTCTTCTGCGCATGGGGGTTCCTCCGCGGGTCACGCCGCGTACCGCCTGGCCGGCGGGGGCTCGGGGGGTCACTGTCGCACCCCGCCCCCGGACTGCGCGGCCCGGCGCGCGGTGGGGTCGCCCTGCCGGGCGAGAGGTTGCCCCTTGCGGTGGCGGGTTGCCCGGCGCGGCCGGGCGCTACGGGGGTGCCACTTGCGGTGGCGTGCGCGATCGTCCGCTGATCGTGGCTTGTCGCGCAGTTCCCCGCGCCCCTGGTCTGCTGACCCGCGCCGTCGACCGCCGCCCCTGCCGCCGTACCCGGCGGGACGCTACCCGCCCCCGCCCCCGCGTGCGGGGGCGGGCGGGGGCGCCTACGTTGGAAGGACAGGCCACTTCCGCGATTGCGATCAGGGGATCGGCATGAAATGCCTCGACTGCGCCCTCGCCAATCCCGTCGGTACGACCACGCTCGCGCCACCCGACGCGGTCGCCGCGTGCGCTCACTGCGGCGCCGGCGTGTGCGGCCACCACGCGCACATCGCCTTCGAGCCGGTCGCCGGCGCGCCGGGGGACTCACCGGCCGCCCGGCGGGTCACGTGCGACGTCTGCCATCCCGCGGAGAGCGCGGCCGGCCTGGGATGACCGCCGGCCGGCGGCGCGTGCGACGAGAGCAGGAGACCTCCTCATGTCCCACCATCTCGACACCCCGCTGGCCGCGCAGAACGGCCAGCTGTTCCTCGACGACCTGTACGTCTTCCCGGGCCGGGACAGCACCGTCCTGGTCATGGACGTGAATTCCAACGTCACCGGCGTCTACGCCGAGCCCGGCTTCCACCCCGAGGCGCGCTACGAGTTCAAGGTGCATCTCGACGGCGCCGACGACGAGGCGCTGACCTACCGCTTCTCCTTCGGGGAGCCGGACGGCGGCGGCCGGCAGGCGCTCCGGCTGGAGGCGCTGACCGGCGCGGACGCGCGCGAGGACGGCGCGGACGGCGCGCTCGTGCTGGAGGGCCGCACCGGCGAGAGCGCCGAGAGCAGCAGCGGCGGCGTGCGGGCGTGGGCGGGGCGGGTCAAGGACCCCTTCTACATCGACCTCGGGCTGCTGGCCATGGTCAACGGCGCCGTCGGCAAGGGCACGAAGGTGGACCTGTCGTCCTGGAAGCCCCAGGAGGCGAAGAACAGCTTCGCCGGCACGTCCGTCGAGACGATCGTGCTGGAGGTGCCGTACGGCGACGCGCAGCTGGAGCCGGGCGCGCGCACGGGCGTGTGGGCGGCGACGAAGCTGGCCACCGACGCGGGCGGCTGGCGGCAGATCAACCGCGCGGGCCTGCCGATGATGTGGCCGATCTTCTGGCCCGGCGACACGGACTTCTCCAACCCGGCCAACACCCGCCACCCCTCCCAGGACACCGCGGCGGCCGGGGACGCGATCGCCGCGCAGGTCGCCGCGGTGGTCCGCGCCACGGGCACGGCGGCCGACCCGGACGGCTACGGCCGCACCGTCGCCGGGCAGCTCTTCCCCGACGTGCTGCCGTACGTGGTCGGGACCCCGGCGTCCTTCGGCTTCGCGACCCGCAACGGGCGCCCGCACGCGGACAACGCGCCCGAGGTGATGATGTCGCTGGTGACGAACCTGCCGGTGCCCGCGGGCCTGACGCCGGCCACCAACGCCGACCTCCACACCGGCGCGTTCCCGTACGTCGTGCCGGTGTGAGCTCAGGCGCGGGCGAGGGCCGCGGCGAGGTTGCGGTGGCAGGGGGCGGAGACCCGGGCCGCGGCGGCGAGCAGCAGCTGGGTCAGCCCCGGGCGGGCCCGGGCGACGGCCGCCGCGGCGTCGGCGGTACGGGCCCGGGCGACCGTCTCCAGCAGCTCACCGGCCTCGGCGGCGCGGCCGGCGGTCGCGAGCAGGTCGGCGACGTCGGCGACCTCGGCCGCGGCACGTGAGGCGGCCTGGTGCAGCAGCGTGCGGGCCTGCGCGTCGCGGCCGTCGGCGACCAGCGCGGCGACCGCCTGCGCGACGGACTGCGGCGGCAGCGCGGCGATCTCCCACAGCAGCGTCGCGACGTCCGCGGTGAGCCCGGTGCGCTCCAGTTCCCGTACGACGTAGGGGATCCGCTCGGCCGGTCCGCCGGCGGCGGCGCTCAGCGCGAGGTAGGCGCCGCCGCTGTCGCCGGCCCGCCGCAGCCGCCACAGCGCGGCCACCTCCGCCCGCGCCTCGGCGTCCCACCGCGGATCGCCGGCCGGCACCGCGGGCCGCGCCGCCCGCCGGGGCGCGCCGGCGAACCGCGCTCCCCGCGGCGCGGGCGCGGTCTGCGCCACGGATTGCGCCGCCTCGACGTCGAGCCGCGGGCCCTTGCCGGCCGGCTTCGTCGGCGCCCCGGCGAACCGGGCCCCGCGCGGCGCCGCGGCCCGTACCGCCTGCTCGGCGACCTGCGGGGCGCTCTCCACGGGCGCCCCGGCGAAGCGCGCCCCCCGCGGCCTGCGTACGGCCGACCCGGGCTCGGCGGCGGGCGGCGGCCCGGCCACGGGCTCGCGCCGGGGCTGCGGGACGCCCTCCCCCGCCGGGCCCGGCTCCGGGCGCCGGCGCTCCCCCGCGGGGGCAGGCGGGCGGTGGGCCGCGGCAGCGGCGGCAGCCGCTTCGTGCAGGGCCTGCGCCCGGGCGATCTCACCGGCGGGCGCGTCCGGCGCGCCGCCGGCCACCGCGAGGTCCCGGAGCATCGTGCGCACCAGGGGCCAGGGCACGACCTCGTGCCCTGCGGCGTACGCGCGGGCCGCGTCGGGGTTGCGGGCGGCCCACAGGGCGTACCGGCCGGGCCGGTCGCCGAGCGCCGCCAGCAGGGAGCGGAAGTAGTACAGGAATTCCGGTGTCACCACAGACCTCCGTCGGCTGCCCGTCCGGCACTCGACCGGCTGCCCGTCCGGCATTCGACACCCGGCGCGTTACGGCACTGCTACGGACGGTTTTCCGGCAGCGACCGATCACCCGCGGTCCCGCGGCCCCCGCTCGGCGGCCGGATCGGCAGGCAAACTTGCAAGTTTTCCTGCCGGACTCCTACGGTGGTGCCGTGAGCAGGGCAGACGGTACGCGCACCGCGGACGAGCTGGCCACGCTGGTCGCCCTGCTGGGGCGGCGGATGCGGGCGGCCTCTGCGGAGGCGGAGCTGACGCCGTCGCAGCAGTCGGTCATGGGGCGGCTCGGGCACGAGGGCCCGGCGACGACCGCGGCGCTCGCCCGGCGCGAGCTGGTGCGACCGCAGTCGATGCGGGCGACGCTCGCCGCGCTGGAGGAGCGCGGCCTGGTCGTGCGCGCCCCGCACCCCACCGACGGCCGCCAGGTGGTCTTCTCGCTGTCCGCCTCCGGCGCCGCTCTGCTCGGCTCCGGGCGCGCGGCCCGCCGCGGCTGGCTGGCCGAGGCGATCGAGGCCCGGCTCACCCCCGACGAGCACCGCGCGCTCGCCGGCGTACTCCCGCTGCTGCGCCGCCTGGCGCAGTCCCCGCAGCACGGCAACCCCACAGGAGATGTCCCGCAATGACCGCGACCACGCTCGACCCCCGCACCGCCCTGGTCGTCATCGACCTCCAGCGCGGCATCGTCGCGCTGCCGACCGCCCACCCGGCCGACGAGGTCGTCGCGCGCAGCGCCCGGCTGGCCGCCGCCTTCCGCGCGGCGGGCCTGCCGGTGGTGCTGGTGAACGTCACCGGTGTCGCGCCCGGCCGTACCGACGGCGGCCCCGGCGGCAGCGTGGACTTCCCCGAGGGCTGGGCCGACCTGGTCGGCGAGCTGGACCGGCAGCCGTCCGACATCACCGTCTCCAAGCAGCAGTGGGGCGCCTTCTACGGCACCGGCCTGGACATGGAGCTGCGCCGCCGCGGGGTCACCCAGATCGTGCTGTGCGGCATCTCCACCAGCATCGGCGTGGAGTCCACCGCCCGGGACGCCTACGAGCACGGCTACCACGTCACGGTGGCCGTCGACGCGGTGACCGACACCGACGCCGCCGCGCACGAGCGCGCGGTCGCGACGATCTTCCCGCGGCTCGGCGAGACCGGCACGACCGAGGACATCCTCGCGCTGCTGCCCGCCTGATCCCCGCACGCCCTTTTCGCGCCGGGCGCGGCCCCCTGCCGCGCCCGGCGAGCGCCCGGTGGGCATCCGGTGAGCGCCCGCCGCGTACCCGCCGCGTACCCGGTGAGCGCCCCGCGAGCGCCCGGTCCGCACCGTAGTCGGCACCGCTCGAACACCGCTACGATGCCGCGCCATGAGCGACGACCTCCGCAATCTCGTCCTGGCCCTGGTGGCAGCCGCCGTGTGCGTGGCGGCCGGCTGGTTCGCCCGCAGCTATCTGTGGCAGCGCCGGCTGCGCCGCAAGCAGCGTTTCTTCGGCCTGCCCACGGACTCCGAGTGCCTGCTGGTGGTGCCGCGCGACCCGGGCTCGCGGGGGTGGAGCGTGGCCCGGCACGACGCGTTCTCGCTGCTGGAGCTGGCCGCGGCGATCAAGGAGTGCGGGGCGCACGCGGAGGTGCTGGCGCACGACACGGCCTGGCAGGGCTTCGGCGCCCGTACCGAGTTCTGCATCGGCGGCCCGGCGGAGAACCTGCGGCTGGCGGCGCATCTGCGCTCGATGCTGCCGGGGGTGGAGATCAACACCGACCCCGCGCCCGGCCCCGACCAGGGCGCGATCACCGTGGGCGGCACGACGTACCCGCTGGAGAAGGGCGCGGTCGAGTACGTGCTGCTGGCCCGGCTCGCGGCGGCCGGCGACACCGGCAACGACCGCCCGGTCTTCCTCTTCTCCGGCCAGCGCGGCATCGCCACCCAGGCCGCGGCCCGGTACCTGTCCCGGCACCACACCCGGCTGGCCCGTAAACACGGGGTGGACGCGACGTTCTGCCTGCTGCTGCGGGTGGTGAATTCCCAGGCCTACGGCTCGGACGTCGTCGAGCTGGTCGCGGACGTGACGAAGCAGGCGGCGGCGACGTCGAAGAAGCTCAGTCAGCGAGACCGATCACCAGCCACATGATGCCGGCGCCGGCGACGGTGCACAGCAGCGTGGAGCTGGACGGGTGCGGGCTGTGCGCCTCCGGGAGGATGTCGGAGGTCGCCAGGTAGAGCAGGAAGCCGGCGAAGAAGCCCAGGTAGAGGCCGAGGACGCCGGCGGGGATGGTGAAGGCGAGCGTCACGGCCGCGCCGGCGACCGGCGCGAGGGCGTCGGCGGTGAGCAGCATCTGGGCGCGGCGCTGCCCGTTCCCGTACATCCGGGTGATGGTGTACGTGTTGAAGCCGTCCGCGAAGTCGTGCGAGACGACGGCGATGGCGACGACGATGCCGACGGTGCTGCCGGCCTGGAAGGCGGCGCCGATCGCGAAGCCGTCCATGACGCTGTGGCCGACGAGGGCCGCCGCCGCGGTGATGCCGATGCCCTTGACGGGGTCGTGGGCGTGCCCGTGGCCGTGGGCGTGCGGGGCGTACTCGCCCTCGTGGGCGCGGTGGATGGCCACCGAGCGCTCGATGATGTGCAGCGCGAGGAAGCCCGCGACGAACATCAGCAGGGCCGCCGGCACCCCGAAGACCTCGCGGGGCTGGGTCTCCAGCGCCTCGGGCAGCAGGTCAAACCCGACGACGCCGAGCATCAGCCCGGCGGCGAGTCCGAGGACGAGGTGGCGGCGGTCCCCGATACGGTGGGCGACGATGCCGCCGACGAGGGTCATCGCGAAGGCGCACGCGGCTATCAGGACCGGCATGGGTCGATGATCCATGACGCCGCGCGCGCCCGCGAGTCAGGGTCGCCTTACCTGCGGGGCAGGTCAGCGACGCTTTCCGGGCCCGAGGACCCGGGCGGCGACGGCGGTGGCCATGGCCTGCTCGCCGCTCGCGTTGGGGTGGGCGGGGGCGGCGGGCGCGGCCGGCACCAGCGGCTCGATCCAGCGGACGCCGGGCGCCTGGCACATGTCGCGGCCCACGGTGGGCCCGTAGGTGTCGACGTACTCGGCGCCGCCCAGCAGCGCCTCGACCCGCAGCATGGTGTTGAGGTTCTTCTCGGTGCTGCGCAGGTACGGCACGTCGCCGGCGGCGAAGGGCACGGCCGGGAAGCAGCCGGGGCCGCGGTCGGGCAGCAGGTCGGGGTAGCCGACCACGACGACGCGGGCCTTCGGCGCCTGGCGGTGCACGGCCCGCAGCACCTGGGCGACCTTGGGGGCGGCCTGGACGATGTTGACGGTGAGCTGGTCGAGGCTGCCGCGCGGGGCGTAGTGCTCCTTGCAGGGGTCGCCGGCCGGGTCCTGGACGCTCAGGCCCGCGCAGGTGGCGATGATCGAGCCGAAGCCGATGTCGTTGCCGCCGATCTGCAGGGTGACCAGGGTGGTGTCGCGGGTGACGGCGGACAGCTGCGGGCCGTTGGTGCCCTGGGCCTGCCAAATCTGGGCGGTGGTGGCGCCGCCGCAGCTGACGTCGGTGAAGCGCGCGAAGCGGCCGGCGGCGGCCACCAGCGAGGGGTAGTTGTGGTCGGAGCGGGTGCAGTTGGCGTCGACCTGGGTGGGGATGCCGGGGCCCGAGGTGTAGGAGTCGCCGAGGGCCACGTAGTGGACGGCGGGCCTGCCGTGCTGCGGGGCCGGGTGGTGCGGGCCGCCGTGGGCCGCGGCGGGGCTGACGGCGGCGGCGGTGAGGGCGAGTGCCCCGCCGATCGCCGCGGCGCCCAGACCTGCCGTACGGCCGCCCCGGCGTTTTCCCGCGGGCCTTGCGGCCGTCCGCCCGGTGCCGTTCCCGCCCCTGCCGAATATCGCCGCCATGCGGCCCCTCCCCTGCGTCGACGCTGACGTCGATCAAGGTTCGGGGCCGCGGCATGCGGTGTCAATGGGCGGGACGCCCGGGTGACGCCTTCACGTCATGTGCGCGTCGCCCGCGTCACCGTCCGACCTCGACGAGGGTGCGGGCGGCCTGCGCGATGGAGGAGGCGTCGATCCCGGCGTCGGCGAGCTGCTCGGCGGGCGTGGCGGAGCCGGGCATGGTGTGCACGGCGAGCCGGGTGTGGCGCGGGGCGGGGTAGCCGTTGCCGAAGGACTCCATGACCGCGTCGGCCAGGCCCCCCTCGGGGTGGTGGTCCTCGGCGATGACGAACCGGCCGGTGGCCTCGGCGGCGGTGCGCAGCGCCTGGGTGTCGACCGGCTTGACGGAGTAGAGGTCCAGCACCCGGGCGCGGATGCCGTCGGCGACGAGCTGGTCGGCGGCGGCCAGCGCCTCGTGGACGGTGACGCCGGCGCCGATGAGGGTCACCTGGTCGTCGGGGTGGGAGCGCAGCACCTTGCTGCCGCCGACCGGGAAGGCGTCGCCGGGGCCGTAGATCACCGGGGTGTTGCCGCGGGTGGCGCGCAGGTAGCTGATGCCGGGCCGGTCGGGCATGGCGGTGAGCAGCTGCACGGCCTGGTTGGCGTCGCACGGGTAGAGCACGGTGCTGCCGTGGACCGAGCGCATCATCGCGAGGTCCTCCAGCGCCATCTGGGAGGGGCCGTCCTCGCCGATCGCGACGCCGGCGTGGGTGCCGACGACGTTGATGCGCGAGCGGCTGACGGCGGCCATCCGCAGGAAGTCGTGGGCGCGGGTGAGGAAGGCGGCGAAGGTGGCGGCGAAGGGCGTGAAGCCGCACACGCCGAAGCCGACGGCGGCGCCGATGAGCTGCTGCTCGGCGATGTAGCACTCGAAGTAGCGCTCGGGGTGGGCGTCGGCGAACAGCTGCGCCTTGGTGGAGTCGCCGACCTCGCCGTCCAGTACGACGACGTCGTCGTGCAGCGAGCCGAGGGCGGCGAGGGTCTCACCGAAGGCGGTGCGGGTGGCGACCGGGTCGCCGCCGGTGGCGTAGCGGGGCAGCGCGGTGTGCGGGTCGCCGCCGCCGCGGGCGGGCTGCTCGGCCTCGGGCGGGGCCTGGACCTCGACCCGCAGGTGGCGTTCGCCGCCGAGTTCCCGGATCGCGTCGTCGGGGTCGGCAACCGGCTTGCCGTGCTTGCCCTCCTTGTCCTCGACGGCGGCGACCCCGCGGCCCTTGCGGGTGCGGGCGATGATCGCGGTGGGGGCGCCCTGGTGGCTGCGGGCCTCGGTCATCGCCTGGTCGATGGCGGCGACGTCGTGGCCGTCGATCTCGACGGTGTGCCAGCCGAAGGCGCGGATGCGGCGGGCGTACGCGTCGAGGTCCCAGCCGTGCCGGGTGGGTCCGCGCTGGCCGAGCCGGTTGACGTCGACGATCAGCGTGAGGTGGTCCAGGTGCTCGGCGCCGGCGGCCTCCATGGCCTCCCACACCGAGCCCTCGGCCATCTCGCTGTCGCCGCACAGCACCCAGGTGCGGTACGGCAGGTGGTCGAGCCGGGCGCCGGCGAGCGCCACGCCGACGCCGATGGGCAGGCCCTGGCCGAGCGAGCCGGTGGCGACGTCGACCCACGGCAGCCGGGGGGTGGGGTGGCCCTCCAGGCGGCTGCCGCGCTTGCGGAAGGTCAGCAGCTCGTCGTCACTGATGGCGCCGGCGGCCTTGTAGGCGGAGTACAGCAGCGGGGAGGCGTGGCCCTTGGAGAGGATCAGGTGGTCGTTGCCGGGCAGCTCCGGGTGCCGGAAGTCGTAGCGCAGGTGCCGGGCGAGCAGGACGGCCATGATGTCGGCGGCCGACATGGAGGAGGTGGGGTGGCCGGAGCCGGCGGCCTTGGCCGCCCGTACCGAGTCGACGCGCAGCTGCTGGCCGAGTTCGGCGATCTCGGTGTCGCTGCGTACCGGGCTGTGGGTGATGGTGTCGTTCATGGCGCCGTCGTCCTCCTCGCGGGGTCGGTCCGTCCCTGCGGTGCGGCTGCCCGGCACGGAGCCGGACAAACCGGGCCGGTGCCCGTGCGGCCTCGGATCCCGGCCTCGGATCCCGGCCTCGGATCCCGGCCTCGGATCTCCGGCCTCAGATCTCCTGCGGCAGCTCGGTGCGCACCGGCACCGCCTTCGACCGGGGGCTGCGCCGCTCCAGCCGGGCGAGCCGGCCCGCGCACCACGACAGCAGCATGCACATGCCGATGTAGACCGGCGCGATGACCATCACCACCGGGATGAACGGCAGGTCGTAGTCGAGGTTGGTGGCGATGAGCTTCCCGGAGTAGAGGAATTCCTGGTAGGTGATGAGGTAGCCCAGCGAGGTGTCCTTGAGGGCGACGACGAGCTGGCTGACGATCGCCGGCAGCATGGACCTGGCGGCCTGCGGCACCAGCACGTACGTCATGACCTGCGTCTTGCGCATGCCCAGCGCGTAGCCGGCCTCGCGCTGGCCGCGCGGCACCGCGTTGACGCCGGAGCGGAAGACCTCGGCGAGCACCGAGCCGTTGTAGAGGGTCAGGCCGATGACCAGGGAGAGCATGGGGTCGAGGCGCAGCGCGATGAAGATGAAGAAGATCATCACCAGCAGCGGCATGGCCCGGAAGAACTCCACCACCAGCCCGCTCGCCCAGCGCACCGCCCGGTGGTCGCTGAGCCGCCCGGCGGCGAAGACCACCCCGAAGACCAGCGAGGCCAGCGCCGCCCAGCCGAACGCCTTGAGCGTGTTGGCGAGGCCGGTCAGCAGCAGCCGCTGGATGCCCTTGTACGCGAAGGGCCGCCATTTGACGACCGAGAACTGCCCGGTGTCGACGAGCTTGTAGACGACGAAGCCGGCCGCGGCGAGCAGCAGCGCCCCGGTGATCCAGGCGTAGCGCCGGTGCCGGGCCAGGGCGCGCGGGCCGGGGATGTCGTAGAGGGCGCTGGCGCTCTCGGTGCCGGCGGTCATCGCGGGACCCCGAAGCGGCGCTCCAGCAGGCCGAAGATGCCGGCGAGCGCGAGGGTGACGATCAGATAGCCGACCGCGATCCACACGAAGCTCCAGATGACGCTGAAGCCCCGTTCGCCCAGCGGCTTGTACGTGCCCAGCAGCTCGGTGACGGAGAAGGACCCGGCGATGGCGGAGTTCTTGGCCAGCGCGATGAGCGTGGAGCCGATCGGCGAGATCACCGAGCGGGCCGCCTGCGGCAGCACCACCAGCGACAGCGTCTGCCGGAAGCTCATGCCGAGGCTGCGGGCGGCCTCGCCCTGCCCGGTCGGCACGGTGTTGATGCCGGCCCGCACCGCCTCGCAGATGAAGGCCGAGGTGTACGCGCCGAGCGCCAGGACGGCGAAGACGGTGAAGGGCAGCACCACCCCGAACCGCGGCAGCCCCAGCAGCGCGGCGAAGAACAGCAGCGTGAGCGGGGTGTTGCGGAGCACCGTCACCCATCCGGTGCCGAACGCCCGCAGCGCCTTGACCGGCGAGACCCGGAAGCCCGCGATCAGCACCCCCAGGGCCAGCGACAGCGCGCCGGCGAGCAGGGTGAGCTGCACGGTCCCCCACAGGCCCTGGCCGTAGAGCGAGAGGTTGTCGGTCAGCACGTCCATCAGCCGCTCCCCTGGTAGCGGTCCACCGGCGGCGGGGCGGGCGCGGGCACGCCGGACAGGCCCAGCGTGACGTCGTAGGCCCGTTTCCAGTCGCCGTTCTTCTGGTGCGCCACGATCGCGTCGTCCAGCGCGAGCCGCAGCGCGGTGTCGGACTTGGCCAGGCCGATGCCGTACGGCTCCTTGGAGAAGGGCCTGCCGACCAGCTTCATCTCCTCGGGGGCCTTGGCGGCGTAGCCGAGCAGGATCGAGTCGTCGGTGGTGACGGCGTCGACCTGGTAGGTGAGCAGGTTGTCCACGCACACCGAGTAGGTGTCGTACGTGACCGGTCGCGCGGCCGGGTAGTCGGCCTCGATGCGCTGGATGGAGCTGGAGCCGGCCGCCGAGCACACCTTCCTGCCGTCGAGGTCGCCGGGGCCGTGGATGCCGTTCTCGTCGGCGCGCACCAGCAGGCCCTGCCCGGCCATGTAGTACGGGCCGGCGAAGCCGACCTGGCGTTTGCGCAGCGCGTTGATGGTGTACGTGCCGACGTACATGTCGATCTGCCCGTTGGCCAGCGCGGTCTCCCGGTTGGCCGACGCGATGGCCTGGTAGGTGAGCCGGCCGGCGGGGAAGCCGAGGGAGGCGGCGGTCATCTTGGCGATCTCGATGTCGAAGCCCGAGTACGCCCCGGTGGCCGGGTCCTTCTCGCCGAGGTAGGGCTGGTCGTCCTTGACGCCGACGACGAGCCGGCCGCGGCGGTGGGCGCGGGTCCAGGTGGGCGAGGAGGGCAGCGTGAAGCCGGTGTCGACGCGGTAGACGGGCAGGTCGCCGGGGCGCGGGCCCTTGGCGGGCGGGCTGCCGGACCGGCCGCAGCCGGCGAGCAGGGCGGCGGCGAGCACGGCGAGCAGGGCCGGCAGCAGGGCGGCGGGGAGCGGGCGGCGCGCGGTCGGGGGCAGGCGCGCAGGCGGGGTCGGGGGCACGGGCGGGGGCGGGGGCACGGGCGGGGGCGGGGGCACGGGCGGCTCAGTGGTGGAGGATCTTGGACAGGAAGTCGCGGGCCCGGTCGGTGCGCGGGTCGGTGAAGAAGTCCTCCGGCACCCGGTCCTCGACGATCCGCCCGTCGGCCATGAAGACGACCCGGTCGGCGGCGGAGCGGGCGAAGCCCATCTCGTGGGTGACGACGACCATCGTCATGCCCTCCTCGGCGAGCTGCTGCATGACCTCCAGCACCTCGTTGATCATCTCCGGGTCGAGTGCGGAGGTCGGCTCGTCGAAGAGCATCGCCTTGGGCTCCATCGCCAGCGCCCGGGCGATCGCGACCCGCTGCTGCTGCCCGCCGGACAGCTGGGCGGGCAGCTTGTCGGCCTGGTCGAGCAGGCCGACCCGGTCGAGGAGCTCCCGGCCGCGGCGCTCGGCGTCGGCCCGGGGGCGGCGGCGGACCTTCAGCGGCGCCAGCATCACGTTGTCCAGCACGGTGCGGTGCGCGAAGAGGTTGAAGGACTGGAAGACCATGCCGACGTCGGCGCGCAGCCGCGCGAGCGCCCGGCCCTCGGCGGGCAGCGGCCGGCCGTCGACGGTGATGGTGCCGGACTGCACGGGCTCCAGCCGGTTGATCGCCCGGCACAGCGTGGACTTCCCCGACCCGGACGGACCGATGACCACCACGACCTCGCCGCGCCCCACCGTCAGTTCGATGTCCTTGAGCACATGCAGCGAGCCGAAGTGCTTGTTGACCTTGTCCAGGACGATCAGCGGCTCCACCGGCGGGCCGGGCGCGTCAGCCGAGCACGCGGTGGACGAGGGTGTCCCGCTCGGTCTGCGGGATCGCCGTCCACCGCATGCCGCGCAGCGCGCCTTCGAGGGCGAGCAGGGTGTGGGTGCAAGCGTCCTCGGGCAGTTCGGGGCGGATCTTCTCGAACGCCCGGCCGGAGCCCAGCCGGCGCAGTTCGCCCGCGTCGTCGACGCCCGCGCGGCGCAGGCGTTCGGCGAGCACCGCCCCGATGTTCGGCAGCTGCTGTAGGGAGTCCACGTGGCGCCTCCGGTGCACGGCTGAGGGGTGGGAGAAGGGAACGTGTGCCGCCATCATGCACATATGCCGCACCCCATCCGGGCGATCCCGCCCTTGACACGCCCTGCCCGTCCCCCGGGAGGGGTGGCATCCGCGGTCACACGGCGAGGTCGACCACCACGGGGGCGTGGTCCGAGGCGCCCTTGCCCTTGCGCTCCTCGCGGTCCACATACGCGTCCGAGGCGGCCTTGGCGAAGGCCGCGTTGCCGTACACCAGGTCGATGCGCATGCCGCGGTTCTTGGGGAAGGCCAGCTGGCGGTAGTCCCAGTACGTGTAGGGGTGGTCGTACTTCAGCGGGCGCGGCACGACGTCGGTCAGGCCGGTGGCGCGCAGCGCGGCCAGCGCGTCCCGCTCGGGGGCGGTGACGTGGGTGGCGCCCTCGAAGACCGACACGTCCCACACGTCCTCGTCGGCCGGCGCCACGTTGTAGTCGCCGAGCACCGCGAACGGCAGGTCGCCGGCCGCGCTGCCGGCCACGGCCGCGCGCAGGGCGTCGAGCCACAGCAGCTTGTAGGCGTAGTGCGCGTGGCCGATCTCCCGCCCGTTGGGCACGTACACCGACCAGACGCGCACCGCGCCGCCGCAGGTCGCCGACACCGCGCGCGGCTCCTGCACCCCTTCGTAGGCGGGCCCCTCGGGCAGGCCCTTGACCACGTCGGCCAGGCCCACCCGGGAGAGGACCGCCACCCCGTTCCACCGCCCGTCGGCGTTGACCGCCGCCTCGTACCCCAGCTCGCGCAGCTCGTCGTACGGGAACTGCTCGTCGGTGCACTTGGTCTCCTGGACGCACAGGACGTCCGTGCCGCTGCTCTCCAGCCAGCCGAGCAGCCGCGGCAGGCGGGCGGTGATGGAGTTGATGTTCCAGGTCGCGATGCGCATGTCCCCCAACCTAGCGGCTGGGTCCGACAACGGCGCTCAGCCCTCGGTGCCCTCGCCCGGGGCCAGCCGCAGGTGCTCGGCGCCGCCCAGGTTGCCGACGTGGGTGTCGTACAGCGGCCGGGCGAGATCGGCGAGCAGCGCGTCGTGGACGTCGAGGCAGCGGCGCGGTGCGACCTCCCGGACGTAGTCGATGACCTCGGAGATCTTGTTCCAGGGCGCGTGGACGGGCAGCAGCAGGGTGTCCACCGGGTGGCCGGGCACGGTGAAGGCGTCGCCGGGGTGGAAGACCGCGCCGTCCACGAGGTAGCCGACGTTGGTCACCCGGGGGATGTCGGGGTGGATCACGGCGTGCAGTTCGCCGTGCACCTGGACGTCGAAGCCCGCGGCGGTGAAGGTGTCGCCCTGGCCGACGGTGTGCACGCGCCCGGGGTAGCCGGCGGCGAGCTGTCCCGCGACGCTGGCGAGCGCCCACAGCTCGGCGGCGGGCCGGGCGTCGAGTACGGCGCGCAGCTTGCCGGGGTCGAAGTGGTCGGGGTGCTCGTGGGTGACGAGCAGGACGTCGGCGCCCTCGGCGGCGTCCTGCTCGCTGAAGCCGCCCGGGTCGATGACGAGCGTCTGCCCGTCCTTCTCCAGCCGGACGCAGGCGTGCCGTTTCTTGGTCAGCTCCACTGGTTCTCCACCCTCGCGGTGACGCGTCGGTCGGCCGGCCGGTGCCCCGACCGGGGGGGGCGGCGGCCTTCGGTCCCTCGTGCTACGGATGCCCGCCGGTCTCCTGCTCGACGACGGTGCGGGCGGCGCCGATCGCGGCGCGGGCGGCGGGCAGCCCGCAGTAGACCGCGGTGTGCACCAGCACCTCCTCGATCTCGGCCGGGCTCAGCCCGATCCGCAGCGCCCCGCGGACGTGGTCGGCGAGCTCGCCGAGCTGCCCGGTGACGGCGAGCGCGGTGAGCGTCACGCAGGCCCTGGTGCGGCGGTCCAGGCCCGGGCGGGACCATATCTCGCCCCACGCGTACCGGGTGGCGAGGTCGTCGAAGCGGGCACCGAAGGCGTCGGGGGCCTCGGGGGCGCGGTCGGTGCCGGCGCTGGCGCCGATGATCTCGGCGCGCAGCCGGTTGCCGTCGGCGAGCCGGTCGGGCACGGCGGCGGCGGGCATCCGCGGGGCGGGGACCGGCGGCACGGGCGGCGGGGGCTGCGGGAGCGCCGCGGTGTGGTCCTGCCAGGCGGTGGCGAAGTGGGTGGCGAGCAGGTCGCCGACCGCGGCGGGCTCCTCCACCGGTGCGAGGTGGCCGGTCGCGGGCACGACGGCGAGCCGGGCGTCGGGGATGCCGGCGACCAGCAGCCGGGCGTCGGCCGGCGGGGTCTCGGTGTCGTCGGCGCCGGCGACGACCAGGGTGGGCACGCTGATGCTGCCGAGGGCGTCGCGGATGTCGAAGGCGGCCAGCGCCTCGCACGCGGCGACGTAGCAGGCCTGGTCGGTGGTGGCGACCATCCGCACCGCCCACTCGGTGATGGCCGGCTGGGTGGCGAGGAACGCCTCGGTGAACCAGCGCTGCGGGCCGGCCTGCGCGGTGCGCTCCAGGCCGTTGGCGCGGACGACCACCCCGCGCTGCCGCCACATGTCGGCGGTGTTGAAGCGGGCGGACGCCGACACCAGGGCGAGGGCGGCGACCCGGTCGGGCCGCAGCAGGGCCAGCCGGGCGCCGATGGCCGCGCCCAGGGCGCAGCCGGCGTAGCCGAAGGTGTCGATGCCCTCGTCGTCGAGCACCGCGAGCAGCCGCCGGGCCAGGTCGTCGACCGAGGACGCCGGCTCGGCGGGCGCGCCGCCGTGCCCGGGCAGCTCGTAGCGCAGTACCCGCCAGGTCTCGCTGAGCTGCGGCAGCTGGCGGTCCCACATGTGCCAGGTCGCGCCCAGCGCCGGTCCGAGGACCAGCACGGGGGCGGTCTCGGGGCCGTCGAAGCGGTACTGCAGGGGCGGTGCGTCGTCGTACAGGTCGTCCATGTCGTCGTCGTGGCCGGCCGGGAAACCGGCCGTGTAGTCGGCTGCCGCGCCCACGGGCGCGTCGGTCGTCAGCTCGCTCATCGCTTCACGCTACCTACTGCGCCGGGCGTCGCAATCACCCACCCCCGAAGCCGTGCTGGAAGTTGACGGTGGAGACCACGTAGACCACCGGAGTGTCGGGGTGGGTCAGGTCCACGGTGATGTCGTGATCGGGTTTGTCGCCGACCTGGTGGGTGGACATGCCCGACCAGTAGTGGCCGGGGACGTGGAAGTTCCAGTCGACCTGGGCGGCCTGCTGGTCGCTGATCGCCAGCTTTCCCTCTTTCAGGGCGGCGCGGCTGGTGCCGAGCCCGGCGAGGAAGGTGTCCAGGCCGCCGGAGGTGGTGGTGAACTGGCAGTAGAGGGTGCTGGTGTCCCAGGAGTTGGTCTCCAGGAAGCCGTCGTGGACGGTCCGGTCGGGGATCGGCACCTGGTAGATGCGGCGCTGGAGCTCGCTGGGCACCACCCACGTCAGGTGCCGGGCGGCGGCGGCCTTCTGGGCGTCGGCGCCGGCGCCGCGGCTCTGCGCGGCGGAGATCAGGACGTAGCCGAGCGGCACCAGGACCAGCAGGGGGACGACGACCCAGCGCATCCAGCGCGGGATCTCGCGCGGCGGCACGGGCGCGGGGCCGCCGCCGTGGCCGGCCCGCGGGGCGCCGCCGCCGGCCCCGCCGCCGCTGCCGCCGGCGTCGGGGGGCAGGTCCGGGTCCGTGCGGGCGGGGCCCTCGGGCGCGCCGTCGGCGGGGCCGTGCTGCGGTACGGCCTGCTCCGGGGTGGTGGTCACGAGTCGGCCCCCTGGCGGCCGTAGATCCGCCCGTAGCGCTCGTAGCGCTCGATACGGCGGCGGTTGGTGCGGCGGAAGCGGCGGGCGACCAGCCGGGCGAGGTCGGCGGCGCCGACCATGCCGGCCTCGGGGCCGAGCTCGGCCTTGGCGATCCGCGCCTCGGGGCGGTAGCCGCGGCCGGTCAGCGTACGGCGGAAGGCGTCCCTCGCGGGAGTGATGAGCAGATCGTCCGCCGCGCTGACGCCGCCGCCGATGACGAAGCAGGACGGGTCGAGGGCGGCGGCGAGGTTGGCGATGCCGACGCCGAGCCACTGCCCGATGTCCTGGAAGAGCTCCACGCACATCGGGTCGCCGGCCCGGGCCAGCTCGGTGATCAGCGGGCCGGTGATGTCGCCGACGACCCCGCCGACCCGGTCGATGATGCCGTACGCGACCGGTGAGTCGGCGGCGGCCATCTCGCGGGCCTCGCGGACCAGGGCGTTGCCCGAGCTGTACTGCTCCCAGCAGCCGCGGTTGCCGCACGCGCAGCGGTGGCCGCCGGGCACGACCTGCATATGGCCGAACTCGCCGGCGACGCCGAACCGGCCGCGCTTGACGTGGCCGTCCTCCAGGATCGCGCCGCCGATGCCGGTGCCCAGCGTGATCATCACCAGGTCGTCCTCGCCGCGGCCGGCGCCGAAGCGCCATTCGGCCCACGCGGCGGTGTTGGCGTCGTTGTCGACCATGACGGGGACCAGCAGCCGGTCGGCGAGCCGTTCGCGCAGCGGCTCGTCGCGCCACGACAGGTGCGGCGCGAACAGGATGCGGTCGCGGTCGGCGTCGACCCAGCCGGCCGCGCCGATGCCGACGGCGTGCACGTCGTGCCGCTCGGACAGGTCCAGCACCAGCTCGACGATGACGTCCTCGACGACCTTGGGACTCTTGGACTTGTCGGGCGTCTCGGTGCGGACCTTCTCCAGGATGTTGCCGTCGGCGTCGACGACCCCGGCCATCACCTTGGTGCCGCCGATGTCGATGCCGACGGTGGGCACCCGCGGCGCGCTCAGATGGCTGCGCCGCTCCCGGCGCTCGGCGCCGCTGACATTGCGCCACACGGTCGCTCTGGCGGCGCTGCCGCGGTACACACGTTCACGGTTGGCACTCAAGCGCGGGTCTCCGGGTCGGCGCCGTCCGCCGGCTCGGTCACCGCCGGCGTACGGCTCAGCTCATGTGTCAGCTCGTCCAGCTCGCTGCCTCCGGCCATCTCCCGGGTCAGCGCGTCCAGGGTAATGGCCTCCTTGAGGTGGCTGCCGGACATCGTGCCGCGCTTGAGCAGGACGAAACGGTCACCGACCAGGTAGGCGTGGTGCGGATTGTGCGTGATGAGCACCACGCCGAGGCCCGCGTCGCGCGCGGCGGCCACGTATTTCAGGACCATCCCGGACTGCTTGACGCCGAGCGCCGCGGTCGGCTCGTCGAGGACGAGCACCTTGGCGCCGAAGTGCACCGCGCGGGCGATGGCCACGCACTGGCGCTCGCCGCCGGACAGGGTGCCGATGGGCTGGTCGACGTCGCGCAGGTCGATGCCCATCCGGGCCAGTGCCTCGCGGGTGGTGGCGCGCATGGCGGCGACGTCCAGGCGGCGCAGCGGCCCGCGGCCCTTGGTGGGCTCCGAGCCGAGGAAGAAGTTCCGCCACACCGGCATCAGGGGGACGACGGCCAGGTCCTGGTAGACGGTGGCGATGCCGCGGTCGAGGGCCTGGCGCGGCGAGCTGTGCCGTACCTCCTCGCCGTCGACGGCGTACGTGCCCGCGTCGTGCGGGTGCAGCCCGGCGATGATCTTGATGAGGGTGGACTTGCCGGCGCCGTTGTCGCCGAGCACGCAGGTGATCTGCCCTGCGTGCACTTCCAGGCTGACCCCGCGCAGCGCCCGGACGTTGCCGTACGACTTGGCGACGCCGGTGAGCGCGACGAGCGGGGTGCCGGGCTGCGGGGCGTCCTTGCCGAGGGTGTGGGGGGTGGTCATGCGGTGGCCTCCGCGCGCCTGCGGACCCAGGCGTTGAGCAGGGTGGCGAGCAGCAGCATCGCCCCGAGGAAGAACTTGAACCAGTCCGGGTTCCACTGGGCGTAGACGATGCCCTTGCTGGTCATGCCGAAGATGAACGCGCCGACGGCCGAGCCGATGGCGCTGCCGTAGCCGCCGGTCATCAGGCAGCCGCCGATGACGGCCGCGATGATGTACAGGAACTCGTTGCCGACGCCCTCCCCGGACTGCACCACGTCGAAGGAGAACAGCAGGTGCTGCCCGGAGATCCAGGCGCAGAAGGCGACCGCCATGTACAGCCCGACCTTGGTGCGGGCGACGGGCACGCCCACCGCGCGGGCGGCCTCGGCGTTGCCGCCGGCGGCGAAGATCCAGTTGCCGGCGCGGGTGCGCAGCAGCACCCAGGTGGCGACGGCGACCAGGCCGAGCCACCACGCGATGGTGACCTGGAGGTCCACCGAGCCGATCGTCCAGTGCGAGGCGAAGACGTCCCTGGCGGCGGGGAAGCCCTCCATGTCGCCGATGGACTTGGTGGCGACGGTGCCGCTGATGAGCTTGGTCAGGCCCAGGTTCAGGCCGGTGAGCATCAGGAAGGTGCCGAGCGTGATGATGAAGCTGGGCAGCTTGGTGCGCACCAGCATGATCCCGTTGAAGGCGCCGAAGGCCAGCGTGACCAGCAGCGAGACGCCGACGCCGACCCAGGTGTCGGCCGTCATCTGGTAGCTGAACATCGAGGAGATCAGCGCGGAGCTGGTGACCATCACGCCCGCCGACAGGTCGAACTCGCCGCCGATCATCAGCAGCGCGACGGGCACCGCCATGATGCCGATGGTGGACGAGGCGTAGAGCACCGTGCCGAAGCTGGACCAGTGCAGGAACGGGTCGGCGGCGACGGCGAAGAAGACGAAGACCGCGACCGCGCCGACGACCGCGCCCAGCTCCGGGCGGCCCAGCAGCCGCCTGGCCGCCGAGCGCGGCGACAGCCGCTCGTCGGCGCCGGCTGCGGCGCCCGGGTCGAGCAGCGGCGCGAGCCCGGTCATCGGGTCCCCCGCTTGGCGTAGCTCAGCAGCGCGTCGGCGTCGTCCTTGGTGACGATCTGCGGGCCGGTGAGCACCGGCTGGCCGCCGCCGAGGGTGTCGTTGTTGTAGCGGTACAGCCACAGCAGGTCGATCGCCTCGTAGCCCTGCAGATACGGCTGCTGGTCGACGGCGAAGCCGATCGTGCCGTTCTTGAGCGAGGCGGCGACCTGCGCGTTGAGGTCGAAGGTGTCGATCTCGGCCTTGGAGCCGGCCTGCTGCTTGGCCTTGGCGGCGGTGTCGGCGAAGGGCGCGCCGAGCGTCACGACCGAGTCGATGCCCGGGTCGGACTGCAGCTTGGCCTGGATGGCGGACAGCACGTCGGGCATGTTGGTGCCGTTGACGTACAGGTTGTCCATCTGCCCGGTGAACTTCTCCTTCGCGCCGGCGCAGCGCTGCTCCAGGCCGACGTTGCCCTGCTCGTGCAGCACGCACAGGGCGTGCTTCTTGCCGCGGGTGTTGAGCTCCTCGCCGACGGCGTTGCCGGCGATCGTCTCGTCCTGGCCGATGTGGGTGAGCGCGCCGAACTGCCGGGACTGGGCGGCGCCGGAGTTGATCGTGATGACCGGGATGCCGGCGCTGACCGCCTTGGCGACGACGGCCTTGAGCGCGTCGGGCTTGGCGAGGGTGACGACCAGGCCGTCGACGTGGCTGTCTATCGCGGCCTGCACGAGCTGGGCCTGCTGGTCGCCCTGGTCGCTGCTGGAGTAGACGAACTTGATGTTGTCCTTGGCCGCGGCCTGCTTGGCGCCGCTCTGCACGATGTCCCAGAAGGTGTCGCCGGCCCCGGAGTGGGTGACCATCGCGAAGGTCCAGTGCGGGGTGTTCACGGCCGAGCCGTTCGCCGCGAGCCTCTTGGCCCGGTCCTCCGCGCGCTTGCCGCCGGTGCTGCTGCACCCGGCCAGGCCCGCCGCGCCGAGCGCCACCGCCAGCAGCGCGCCCAGCGCCTTCGTTCCCGCCCTTGCCATCGCCACGTGGCCCTGCCTTTCCCTACGGAGTGTGGTGCAGCCGTGATGGAAGTGCTGTGATTCGCTGTGAGCGACGACCATCCCGGCGGGCCCAGTATCCGTCAAGAGGTGCGGCAACCTTGCGTCCGGTGGGCGGGTGCGGGCCCGCGGCCTGCGGTATGGGGCTCAGCCGCGGACCAGCAGCCGGAATTCGAAGGCGTAACGGGAGGCGCGGTAGACATGGGCGCCGTACTCGACGGGCCGGCCCCGGTCGTCGTAGCTGATCCGCCGCACGGTGAGCAGGGCGGCGCCCGCGGGCTCGCCGAGCAGGTCGCACTCCTCGGCGGTGCCGGCCCGGGCGCCGACGCTCTGCTGGGCGCTGTGCAGGGTGATGCCGTGCCGCCGCATCAGGGCGTACAGGCCGCTGGACTCCAGGGCGCCGGTGGGCAGCTCCAGCAGGTCGCCGGGCAGGTAGTTGCACAGGTACGCGACCGGTTCGCCGCGGCTGAGCCGCAGCCGGTGGACGACGGCGACCTGCGCGGTCTCCGGCAGCCCGAGCGCGGCGGTGACCTCGGGCGGCGCCTGGGCCCGGGCGTTGTGCAGCACCCGGGTGCCGGGGTGCAGGCCGGCCGCGGCCATGTCGTCGTACAGGCTGCTCAGCTCCAGCGGGCGGGTGACGCCGGTGTGCACGACCTGGGTGCCGACGCCGCGGCGGCGCACCAGCAGGCCCTTGTCGACCAGGGACCTGATCGCCTGCCGGACGGTGGGGCGGGACAGGCCGAGCCTGGCGGCGAGCTCTATCTCGTTGCCGAGCAGGCTGCCCGGGGTGAGCGCGCCGTCCTCGATGGCCTGCTCCAGTTGGCGGGCCAGCTGGAAGTACAGCGGTACGGGGCTCGCCCGGTCCACGGCGAGCCGCAGCTGCGCGGGCTCGTGCTTGGGCACGCTGGGAGCGTAGCGGGACGGCATGGTGACGGGAAGTCCGTATGTACGGACATAGCGTTGACACAGGCGCGGGTGGCGCGGGAGGTTGGGACGGCGCGCACGGCCGTCACGTCTCCTCTTCACAAGGGGCAGGAGCAGGTATGCGGATCGGACTCATCGGCGCGGGACGGATCGGCGCTTTCCACGCCGGGACGCTCCGGGCGCACGCGGGCGTCGGCGAGCTGCTGGTCGCCGACGCGGACGCGGCCCGCGCGCGGCAGGTCGCGGCGCGCTGCGGCGGCCGGGCCCTGCCGGTGGACGCGCTGTTCGCCGCCCGGCCCGACGCGCTGGTCATCGCCTCGGCGACGGCCGCGCACGCCGGGCTGATCGCGCGGGCCGCGCGGGCCGGCATCCCGGCGTTCTGCGAGAAGCCGATCGCGGTGGACCTGCCGGGCACGGTCGCGGCGCTCGCGGAGGTGGAGGCGGCCGGGGCGGTGCTCCAGATCGGCTTCCAGCGCCGCTTCGACGCCGGTTACGCCGCGGCGCGGGCCGCGGTCGCCGCGGGGCGGCTCGGCCGGCTGCACACGGTGCGGACGGTCAGCTCGGACGCGGTGCCGCCGCCGGCCGCGTACGTGCCGCTGTCCGGCGGGCTCTACCGGGACTGCCTCATCCACGACTTCGACATACTGCGCTGGGTCACCGGCCGGGAGGTCACCGAGGTCTACGCGGCCGGGGCGAACGCCGGCGCGGACTTCTTCCTGGCGGCCGGCGACGTGGACACCGCGGCGGTGCTGCTGACGCTGGAGGGCGGGCTGCTCGCGACGGCCACGGCGACGCGCTACCACGCGGCGGGCTACGACGTGCGGATGGAGCTGGCGGGCAGCGAGGACCAGTTCGCGGTGGGGGTGACGGAGCGGACGCCGTGGACGGCGGTGGAGCAGGGCGCTGCGCGCGGCTTGCCGGGGCCGGCGGCGGGTCCGGCGGGCGGGGCAGGACCCGCGAGCCCCGCGGTCGGAGCCGAGGCCGCGGGGGACGCGGGGGCCGGGCGTGGGGCGGGCGGCGCCGAGGGCCCGGCGGGCGCGGACGTCGGGCGGCCCGGGGGCGGCGCCGGGAGCGGAACGGGTGCGGGCGCCGGGCGGGCGTGGTCCGGGTTCCTGGAGCGGTTCGGTTCGGCCTACCGGGCCGAGATGGACGTCTTCCTGCGCGTCGCGCGCGGGGCCGCGGCCAACCCCTGCGAGGGTCGGGACGCGCTGCGGGCGCTGCTGGTCGCCGAGGCGTGCGAGGTCTCGCGGCGCGAGCGGCGGCCGGTGCGGGTCGCGGAGATTGCCGAGGCCGCGCACGGGGCAGGCGTCGCGCAGGCCCGGGCCAGGGCGGCCGGCGCCCCGGGACACGGCGGGCACGGCGGGCGGGGCGGCCCGCACGGACACGAGGGAGCGGTGGCGTGAGGCGGGAGCAGATCGCGGCGGCGCCGATCTCCTGGGGCGTGTGCGAGGTGCCCGGCTGGGGCCATCAACTCACTCCGGAGCGGGTACTGGCCGAGATGGCCGGACTCGGCGTGACGGCGAGCGAGTTCGGGCCGGACGGCTTCCTGCCCGGCCCGCTGCTGGCCGTGCACGGCGTGACGGCGGTCGGCGGCTTCGTGCCCGCCGTGCTGCACGACCCGGACCACGACCCGCTGCCGGACGTACGGGCGGCGCTGGACCGCTTCACGACGGCCGGCGCCCGTACGCTCGTGCTCGCCGCGGCCACCGGCCGGGACGGCTACGACGGGCGGCCCGACGTGGACGCGGCCGGCTGGCGGGCGCTGCTGGCCCGGCTGGACGAGATCGCCGGCCTCGCGGAGTCCCTGGGCGTGACGGCGGCGCTGCATCCGCACGTCGGCACGGTGGTGGAGGGCCCGCAGGAGGTCGAGCGGGTGCTGGACGGCAGCCGGATCGGGCTGTGCCTGGACACCGGCCATCTGCTGGTCGGCGGTACGGACCCGGTCGCGCTCGCCCGCCGCGCGGCCGGCCGGGTCGCGCACGTCCACCTCAAGGACGTCGACGCGACGGCCGCCGCCGCGGTCCGCGAGGGCCGCACCGGCTACACCGCCGCCGTGACCGCGGGCCTCTACCGCCCGCTGGGCGGCGGCGACCTGGATCTGCCGGCCCTGCTCACCGCGCTGGAGGCGGCCGATTACGGCGGCTGGTACGTGATGGAGCAGGACACCGTGCTGGCCGCGGAGCCCGCGCCGGGCGAGGGCCCGCTCGCGGACGTGGCGGCGTCCCTGGACTGGCTGCTGGAATGGGCGGCGCAGCTGTGACCTCCCCGGGAGCGGCCGGCGGCGCGGCGCCGGGACCTGCTCCGTACGACGTGGTGACGCTCGGCCGGGTCGGGGTGGACCTCTACCCGGAGCAGAGCGGGGTGCCGCTCGCCGAGGTGCGCAGCTTCGCGAAGTACCTGGGCGGCACGGCGGCGAACGTCGCGGTGGCCGGGGCGCGGCTGGGGCTGCGGACGGCGCTGCTCAGCGGGGTCGGGGCGGACGCCTTCGGGGAGTACGTGCGCGGGGCGCTCGCCGGCTTCGGTGTCGGGGCGGAGCTGCTGGTGACGGTGCCGGACACGCAGACGCCGGTGACCTTCTGCGAGCTCTTCCCGCCCGACGACTTCCCGATCCACTTCTACCGCCGGCCGGTCGCACCCGACCAGTGCCTGACCCCGGACCTGCTCGCCGGGCCCTCGGTCGCCGCCGCGGCCGTACGGGACGCGCGGGCGCTGTGGATCACCGGCTCGGCGCTCGCCGTGGAGCCGACGCGCTCGGCGGTCTTCGCGGCGCTGCAGTTGCGGGCGGGCGGCGAGGTGTGGTTCGACCTGGACTGGCGGCCGGTCTTCTGGGCCGACCCCGGTGAGGCCCCGGCGCTCTACGCCCGCGCGCTGGGCCACGCGACGGTGGCGGTCGGCAACCGGTCCGAGGTGGAGGTCGCGGTGGGCAGCGCGGACCCGGAGACGGCGGCGAAGCTGCTGCTGGAGCGCGGGGTGCGCACGGCGGTCGTCAAGCAGGGCCCGGCGGGCGCGCTGGCCCGTACGTCGGCCGGCGAGGTGTGCACGGCGGCGCCGATGCCGGTGAAGGTCGTCAACGGCCTCGGCGCCGGCGACGCCTTCGGCGGCGCCCTCTGCGCGGGCCTGCTGGCCGGCACGCCCCTGCCCGAGGTGCTGCGCGCGGCGAACGCGGCCGGCGCGATCGTCGCCTCCCGGCTGGCGTGCGCCGACGCGATGCCCTCCCGGGCGGAGATCGACGCGATGCTCTCCGAGCAGGTGCCGGCGCCGGGCGCATGCCCTCCGGGCGTGGGCCGTACGGGCGCCGGAGGCGCGTCGTGACGCATGTGCCCGCGGGGCGGGCGGCGCGGGACGGGTGGGACCTGTGCGTGGAGCCGGCGGACGCCGGGTGGGCGTACTGCTCGTTGCGGACGCTGACGCTTGCGCCGGGCGGGGAGCGGGAGTTCGGGACCGGGGGCAGTGAGTGGGTGCTGCTGCCGCTGGCCGGCGGGTGCCGGGTGCGGGTGGACGGCGAGGTCTTCGAGCTGCACGGGCGGGCGGGCGTCTTCACCGGCGTGAGCGACTTCGGCTATCTGCCGCGGGAGGCCCGCGTCGTGGTCTCCTCCGCCGGCGGCGGCCGGTTCGCGCTCGCCGGCGCGCGGTGCGAGCGGCGGCTGCCGGCGCGGTATGGCCCGGCGTCCGGTGTGCCGGTGGAGCTGCGGGGCGCGGGGGCCGCGAGCCGGCAGGTCAACAACTTCGCCGCGGCGGACGTCTTCGCCTGCGACCGGCTCATCGCGGTGGAGGTCCTGACGCCGGGCGGCAACTGGTCCTCCTACCCGCCGCACAAGCACGACGAGGCGGGCCCGCACGAGTCGCGCCTGGAGGAGATCTACTACTACGAGCTGTCCGGCGGCCCCGCCGCCCTCGGCTACCAGCGGGTCTACCCCTCGCCGCACGGCGGCACCGACGTGCTGGCCGAGGTGCGCTCGGGCGACGCCGTGCTGATCCCGGACGGCTGGCACGGCCCGAGCATGGCGGTGCCCGGCTACGACATGTACTACCTCAACGTCATGGCCGGCCCGGACCCGGAGCGGGCCTGGCGCATCAGCGACGACCCGGCGCACGCGTGGGTCCGCGACACCTGGCGGGACCGACTGCCGGACGAGCGGCTGCCGTTGTACACGGCCCCGGCGGCGTCGGCGGCCGGGGCGGAACCGGCGGCGTCGGGGCCCGAGGCGGCACCGGGACCCGGGGCGGCGCCCGGTGCGGCGGGGCCGACCCCCGTACGGCCCATCGCCGCCGCCCCCGGGGCCGGCGGGCAGCGCGAGTCCCGCGAGGAGGACGTATGAAGCTCACCGTCGCCCAGGCCCTCGTCCGCTTCCTGTCCGTGCAGTTCACCGAGCGCGACGGCGTACGCCACCGCACCGTCGCCGGCATGTGGGGCATCTTCGGCCACGGCAACGTCGCCGGCATCGGGCAGGCGCTGCGGGAGGCCGGGCCGCGGGCCATGCCCTTCCACCAGGGGCGCAACGAGCAGGCGATGGTGCACGCGGCGGTCGGCCACGCCCGCGTCTCGCACCGGCTGTCCACGCTGGCCTGCACCACCTCGATCGGGCCCGGCGCCACCAACCTCGTGACCGGCGCCGCGCTCGCCACCGTCAACCGCATCCCCGTCCTGCTGCTCCCCGGTGACGTCTTCGCGACCCGGCCCGCCGACCCCGTGCTCCAGCAGCTCGAAGTGCCGTGGGCGCACGACGTGTCCGTCAACGACGCGCTGCGGCCGGTCTCCCGCTACTTCGACCGGATCTGGCGGCCCGAGATGCTGCCCGCCTCCCTCCTCCAGGCCATGCGGGTGCTCACCGACCCGGTGGAGACCGGCGCGGTGACCCTCGCGCTGCCGCAGGACGTGCAGGTCGAGGCGTACGACTGGCCGGACGAGCTGTTCCGCGAGCGGGTCTGGCACGTACGCCGCCCGCAGCCGGACCCGGTGGCGCTGGCCGAGGCGGCGGGGCTGCTGCGGTCGGCGGCCCGGCCGCTGGTCGTGGCCGGCGGCGGCGTCCGGCACGCCGAGGCGGCGCCGCAGCTCGCGGACTTCGCGGCGGCGACCGGTATCCCGGTCGCGGAGACGCAGGCGGGCAAGGGGTCGCTGCGCTGGGACCACCCGCAGGCGCTGGGCGCGATCGGCCACACGGGCACCGCCCCGGCGGACGCGGCGGCGCGCGCGGCGGACGTCGTGCTGGGCGTCGGCACCCGCTGGACGGACTTCACGACCGCCTCCGGTGCGCTCTTCGCACCGGACGCCCGCTTCGTCAACCTCAACGTCGCCTCCTTCGACGCCCACAAGATGACGGGCCTGCCGCTGCTCGCCGACGCCCGGGCCGGGCTGGTCGCGCTCGCCGGCGAACTGGCCGGCTTCCGGGCGCCGGAGCAGCCGTACGCGGCGGCCGTCGGCGAGTGGCGGGCGCGGACCGACGCCGTCCTGGGCGACGAGGACTCGCCGTGGCCGCCGTCGCAGGGCGAGCTGATCGGCGCGCTGCACGCGGTGCTCGGCGACCGGGACGTGGTCGTCAACGCCGCCGGGTCGCTGCCCGGCGACCTGCACAAGCTGTGGCGGTCCCGGGACCCGGAGCAGTACCACGTCGAATACGGCTATTCGTGCATGGGTTACGAGATCCCCGCCGCGATCGGCGTGAAGCTCGCCGCGCCGGACCGCGAGGTCTTCGCGCTGGTCGGCGACGGCACGTACCTGATGCTGCCGACCGAGATCGTGACGGCGGTGCAGGAGGGCGTCCCGGTCAACCTGGTGCTGGTGCAGAACCACGGCTACGCCTCGATCGGCGGGCTGTCGGCGCAGGTCGGCGCGGAGGGCTTCGGCACGGCCTACCGCTTCCCGGGCGGCGACGGCGACTTCAGCGGCCCGCCGCTGCCGGTGGACCTCGCGGCGAACGCGGCGAGCCTGGGCCTTGAGGTCTTCACGCCGGGCTCGGCGAAGGAGCTGCGGGCGGCGCTCGCGGCGGCCCGGGAGTCGCCCCGGGCGACGGCGGTCTACGTCGAGACGGACCCGGCGCGGCCGGGGCTGCCGCCCGCGGCGTGGTGGGACGTGCCGGTCGCGCAGGTGTCGGCCCTGGAGGCGACGAGGGCGGCGCGTACGGCGTACGAGGCGGCGCTGCGGGAGGCGCCGGGGCCGCGGCCCCGGCTGTGAGCCCCCGCGGCGGTCAGTGTCCCGTCAGCCGGTAGAGGGCCGCGCCGCCCGCCGGGAGGGAGACGGAGAAGAAGGGCAGCCGGCGCGGCGGCTCGTACGCGGCCGTCGCCGGGTCGAAGCGGGCCACGCCGGCGACGGCGTGCGGGCGCAGGGCGATGCGGGCGGTGACGGCGGCGTCGTGCGAGCGGTTGGCGACGAGCAGCCAGCGGGTCGCGGGGTCGCCCGGCGCGGGCGCGGCGAAGGTGCCGAGCACGACGGGGCCGCCGGCGACCGCGGCGATCCGCTCGTCCGGGGCGAAGGCGGTGGCGCCGGCGGGCAGCGGCGTGTCGCCGGCGTGCACCACGGACTCCGAGACCAGGGGCTTGAGTTCGCGGCCGGCCGGCCGCAGCCATCCGGTGTTGAGCTGCTTGGCGGCGTCGTAGAGCGGGGTGCGCTCGCCGGCGACGGTGAGCAGGCCCTGCGCGGGCACGAAGCCGGTGCCGCGGCTGGGGTCGGGGGTCCAGTAGGTGAAGTACTGCACGCCCTTGGCGCCGTAGGCGAGGCTGATGTTGACCTGCCAGGCCAGTTCGGCGGCGGTCGGCAGCCGGTGGCCCGCGTACTGGAGGGACTGGATGTAGATCCAGGTGGGGATGCCCGCGCGCAGGCCCGCGTCGCGCACGATCGCCCAATTCTGGAAGTAGTCGGGGTCGTCGGCGCCGTCCGGGTAGAGCGGGTAGCGGTCGTAGCACAGCAGCGAGGGCGTGATCGCGTCGAGCCCTTCCTGCACGTACCGCGCGTAGGTGGCCGCGTCCATGCCGGGGGTGCCCCAGGCGCCGTACGGCTGGCCCAGGCGGCGGAAGTTGATGTACGGCAGCGCGGTGGGGCTGATCCGGCGGACGGTGTCGACGAGGGCCGCGAGGGTGGTGAAGCGGTTGGCGGCGGGCTCGTCGACGAGGTTGAGGCCGGCGAAGGAGGTGTAGCCCTGGTAGGTGCTCAGGACCGCGCGCAGCGAGACCTCGGCGTCGGACGGGCTGACCTGCGGGCGGTTGCCGCTGGGGTCGTCCTCGATCCAGAAGTTGCCGGTGAGGGACGCCTCCAGCGGGTCGCCGGCGATGAGCATCTTCAGGCCCACCTGCTGGGCGATGCCCAGGGCGTAGCGGATGCCGGTGGCGTCCCACAGGTAGTTGCCGTTGTGCAGGAAGGTGAAGCCTGCGTCCGCGATCTCCTGGTAGCGCTCCACGGTGATCTGGGTGGGCGGCGGCGGCCAGAAGGCGCCGATGGGGAAGTCGGTCCCGCCGATGAGCGGCAGGTCCGCGGTGGGCGGCACGGCGGCCCGCTCCCCGGCCGGCGCCGCCTGCGCGCGCGCCGTCCCGCTCGCGGCCAGCACGGCGAGCCCCGTCCCGGGCAGCGCCGCCGCCCCGCCCGCGGCAAGCAGCATGCGCCGCCGGCTCAACGACTGATGCTCCGTCATGTCACACCCTCCGCCCGGGCCTTGGGGCACGTGCACGGCACGGCCCGGGGCCGCGCTCAGCACGCCGCCCACGGCCGGGGTGCACCAGAGCCGCGGGCGGCGCACCCACGGTACGGGAGTGGGGGTCGTGGCGTCAGTGATTTCGTGGTGTCGGTGATGTGGTGGCGTCGGTCTCGGCCATCGGCTTCCGCCCTGGCGGGGCTCATCCGGCCGGCGCCGTGAAGTCGGCCTCCTCCGTCGTGACGATGCCGGCCGTGCGGCCGGGCGCGGTCTGGAACTTCCAGTACAGGTTCGTGTGGGCGACGACCAGGGCCGGCGGCGGGGCACCGAAGGACGAGAGGTCCTCGGTGGTGTGGGCGTCGGCGACCAGCGTCGCGTCGTAGCCGCGGGCCAGGGCGCCGTGCAGCGTGGAGCGGATGCACATGTCGGTCTGCGCGCCGGCGACGACGAGCCGGCCGATGCCGCGCGCGGCCAGGATGTCCTCCAGTTCCGTCGCCTCGAAGGAGTCGCCGTACTCCTTCTGCACCAGCGGCTCGGACTCCAGCCGCTTCAGCTCCGGGACGTACGCCCATTTCTCGCCGCCGGCGACCAGCTCCTCGTCGTTGTGCTGCACCCATACGACGGCGGTGCCGGCCGCCCGCGCACGGTCCACGAGCGTGCCGATGTTGGCCACCACCGCGTCCCGCTCGTGTGCTCCTTCCACCACCCCGTTCTGCACGTCGACGACGAGCAGCGCGGTGTTCGGTCGGTTGTCCAGCGTGGTCATTGCGCCTCCCGGCACGGTCGAAGATCGTCCTGCCTGCGACTGTAGGACCCAGCACTGACAATCGGCCCCGGGGCCGCCGGCGTGGACATCGCCGCCCCGGTGGCCGACAATGGCGGCGCTTGACCAACCACCGAATGACCGGCCGCCGGCCGGTCGGGATTTCTGCCCGGTGATGGAGTCGGTGCGGGGCGCGTGCCCCCTCTCCGCGCCACCACTGGACGGTTCCAGGCGGCGACCACGGGTCGGTTCCCAGGGCACCGACGACCCAGGTGGGCCGTCCCGCCGGGCAGCGGAACGGATCCGCCGTGCCCTCGGCGAACAACTACCGTGCCCTGCTGCGTACCCCTGGTGTCGCGGCCTTCTTCCTGCCCGTGTCGGTCGGACGCGTCGGCGTCGCGATGACGAGCATCAGCATCGTGTGGCTCGTGCACGGCCGGACCGGGAGCTTCGGCTCGGCCGGCCTGGTCACCGGCGCCTTCGCGGTGACCGACGCGGTCGTGGCGCCGCAGACCGGGCGGCTCGTGGACCGGTTCGGGCAGACCCGGGTGCTGCCGCCCGCGCTGCTCGCGCACGCCGCCGCGGTCGCCGCGCTGGTGTCCCTGGTCGCCGCGGGCGCGCCCGTCGTGCTCATGGCGGCGGGCGGCGCGCTGGTCGGCGCCACCGTGCCGCAGCTCGCGGCGCTGTCCGCGGCGCGCTGGGCGGCGCTGCTGCGCGGCGACCGGGCGGCGGAGCTGCCGGCCGCCTTCGCGCTGGAGTCGCTGGGCAACGCGGTCGGCTACCTCGTGGGCCCGGCGCTGGTCAGCGCGCTCGCCGCGGCCGGGCACGCCATGGCCGGCACGGTGCTGGCCGCGTCGCTGTCGGTGGCCGGCGGCTTCGTCTTCGCCGCGCGGCGCGGCAGCGCTCCCCCGCCGCCGCGCCACGACGGCACCGCCGGGTCCGGCACGCGTACGGTGCGCTCGCCGCTGCGCGGCCCGGTGCTGGTCCTGATGGGCGTCAACCTCGCGCTCGGGGTCTACTTCGGGGCCACGCAGGTGTCGGTGACCGCCTTCGCGGTGGAGCACGGGGCGCCGGGCGCCGCGGCGCCGGTCTTCGCCCTCTCCAACGTCAGCGGGCTGCTGGCGGGTTGGCTGTACGGGCTGCGCCGGTGGCGTACCGCGCCTTCGGTGCAACTGGTGGCGGCGACCTGCGCGTTGGCCCTCGGCACGCTGCTTCTGCTGGCCGTGGGCTCGCCGTTCGGGCTCGGGCTGGTCGTGGTGCTGACCGGTGCGGTGATCCCGCCGCTGCTGGTGGTCTGCACGGTGCTGGCCGAGTCGTCCGTGCACCCGTCCGTCCTGACGCAGACGTTCTCCTGGCTCGGCTCGGCGAGCGCCGCGGGGTCGGCCGCGGCGGCCGGGGTGGCCGGGTGGGCGGTCGACGCGCTCGGGGCGCGCGGCGGCTTCGGGCTCACCGCGGTGGCGGCGGGGGCGATGGCGCTCCAGGCGTGCGCGGGGCTGCGGGTGCTGCGGGTGGGCGGGCGCCGGCCGGCGCGTACGGAGCCGGCGGCGGGGTGAGGGCAGGGGGCTCTTTTGCGTGGCGCGGGTTTCACGGGAATGTCCCGCGATGGTCACAGCCCTTGCCGGGCCCGGCGGCCGGGGCGCCGGGCTGCGTACGCTGCTGGCGCGGGCAGCGCGCAGGGGAGGGGTGGGCGGGCGTGGGAGCGGAAGCGGAAGTGGGCGCGGGGACGCTGGTCGGCGGGCGGTACCGGCTGGCGGGGCGGCTCGGCGCGGACGCGCGGGGGCGGGCGTGGCGGGCGTACGACGAGTGGCTGAGGGTCGAGGTCGCCGTCAAGCGGGTGCGCCTGCCGCAGGGCGCGGCGGACGCCGCGGAGGTACGGGCGCGGGCCGTGCGGCTCGCGGGCGGGGCGGCGCGGCTGCGCGGGGAGCGGCATGTGGTCACGCTCCACGACGTGGTCGTGGACGGCGCGGGCACCTGGGCGGTGACGGACCTCGTCGAGGGCCGCTCGCTGGCCGAGCACCTGGCGGCGCACGGCCCGCTGTCCGCCGACCGCGCCGCCGACGTGGCCCGCGCGCTGCTCACGGCGCTGGACGCGGCATATGCGGCGGACGTCGTCCACGGCAACGTCAAGCCGTCGAACGTGCTCCTGGCGGCGACCGGCGAGGTCTTCCTCACGGACTTCGGGCCCCCGGCCCCGCAGCCCGACCCCTGGATCGTCCCCGACGCCACCGGCGGCCATGGGCAGGACGCACCCGGCCCGCAGGCCCTTCCGTGGGCGACGCCCGGCGCCACCGGCCCCGTACAGGACGCGCCCCGGGGCGCGCCGGGTGCCGCCGGGCCGGCGGGGAACGCGGCCGGCCCGCAGGCTCTTCCGTGGGCCGGACCGGGCGCTGCCGGCCACGTCGCGGGCGCCGCGCAAGCGCCCGACGCCGCCGCCCCCGAGCCCGGCGCTGCCGGGGACCTCTTCGCGCTCGGGGTGACGCTCTACCAGGCCGTCGAGGGGGAGCCCCCGTTCGGCCCGGCGGCCGAGTGGCAGGCGGCGTACGGGGAGCCCGTAGCGACCCGCCGGGCCGGGCGGCTCGGGCCGCTGCTCGGCGCGCTGCTCGCGCGGGACCCCGCGCGCCGGCCCACCGCCCGTGCGGCGCTCGCCCTGCTCGACGTCCCCCGGGACGCGGTCCCGGGCCGCGCGCCGGCCGTGTCCACCGTCGCGCCCGCCCCCGCGTACGGCGCCTCCCCCCGCCTGCCCGGCGCCTTCGTCCTGGAGGCGGACAACGAGGTCCAGAGCCTCGCCATCAGCCCCGACGGCACGCTCCTGGCCGCCGCCGGCGCGGGCAAGCGCCTCCGCCTGTGGGATCTCACGTCCCCGCACGCCGTCGCCGCGGAGCTGGCCGGCCACCGCAACTGGGTGCTCGCGGTGGCGTTCAGCCCGGACGGCCGCACCCTCGCCAGCGGCGGCTACGACCGCAAGGTGCGGCTGTGGGACGTCGCCACGGGCCGCAGCACCGCGGTCCTGGAGGGCCACACCGACTGGGTCCGCGCGATCGCCTTCAGCCTCGACGGCCGGGTCCTCGCGACGGGCGGCGACGACAAGGTGATCCGGCTGTGGGACCCGGCGACCGGCGCGGCCACCGCGTCACTGGCCGGCCACCACGGCTGGATCCGCTCCCTCGCCTTCGCGCCGGACGGCCGCAGCGTCGTCACGGGCGGCCGGATCGTCCAGCGCTGGGACCTGGCCACGGGGCAGAAGCCCGCGACCCTGGCCGGTACGGAGAGCAAGGTGCGGGCCGTGGCGTTCAGCCCCGACGGCCGGACGATCGCGGCGGGTACGAAGCAGCGGGGCCTGTACCTGTGGGACGCCGCGACCCACGCCCCGCTCCCCGCCTGGCCCGAGGCCGGCACCGGCGCCCGCGTCAACGCCCTCGCCTTCGCCCCCGGCGGCACCGCCCTCGCCGCCGCGGGCCCCGGCCGTACGGTCACCCTGCGGGACACGGCCACGGCCGAGCAACTCACCTCCTGGTCCGCCGAGTCCGGCACCGTCCACGCCCTCGCCTTCACCCCCGACGGCACCCTCCTCGCCGCCGCCGACGCCGCCAGGATCCACCTCTGGCGCGTCCCCCCGGCGAGCTACCCGGCCTGACCGCGTCCCCCGGCAGACGCGAAGTCGTGGCCTGGTGCCCCTGGACCAGGGTTTCCGGCAGCGACGGGCCTTCGATCCGCCGGGGACCGCTCCCGTCGACTCGCCGATCCCGGGCAGGTCGACGGCGATGATCCGGGCGTCGGGAGCGCCGCACCCACGACACCGACCGCCGCCGCCGCACCGTCGCCCTCACGCACGCCGGAAACGCCCTGACCGACACGATCGCGGCCACGGCGGACGCCGAGCAGGACCGGTTCCTGCACGCCCTGAGCCCCCGGGACCGCGAGCACCTCAACCACCTGCTGCGGCAGCTCTACGACTCCCACGTCCGCCTCCCGGATACCGGCCCCGGCGCCGCGGCCGGAGGTGACCAGGCCACGCCGTGAGAAGCGGAATCATCCGGCCAGGGTGTCGAAGGAGATCCACACGTCCGGCGGCACGTCCGCCCGCCCCGGTACGGCCCTGCGCTCCTGCGCCCACGCGTCGCCGGCGATCTCCGCGGCGACGCGCCGCCAGAAGCGGGCCGCGCCGGTGTTCGCCTCCTGGAACGGGACCTCCCACGCCCCCGGATGCCGCGCCACCACCTCCCGTACCGCCCGCGCGCCGACCCCCGCCCGCCGGGCCCCGCGCACCACGAAGAAGCTGTTCATCACCCGCGCCGGCCCGCCCAGCCCCCGTACGAAGGCGAACCCGGCCGGCCGGTCGCCGCTCACGAACAGATACGCCGCCCACCCCGGCTCGCCGAAGGCCATCCGCAGCCGCTCGTCGCGGAACGTCCCGTCCGGCTCCGGCAGCCGCCCCTCGACCTCCGACATGTCGTGCCGGAACATCAGCCACAGCCGCTCCACGGCCCCGCGGTCGCCCTCCCCCGCGACCCGCACGCAAACGTCCGCCACCGGCTTCTCCTCTCGCTGCCCCCGGCCCGCACCGGGCCACCGAGCCTACGGCGGCCCCGCGGCCGAATCCGCGTGGCGGGGGCACGTACCGGCCTGGCAGGATCCGGGGCATGCCCCTTGCTGACGTGTCGCCCGCGGTGAAGCTCGCCTACGACTGCTTCGGGGACCCCGAGGACCCCGCCGTCCTGCTCGTCATGGGGTTCGGGGCGCAGATGATCGCCTGGGACGAGGACTTCTGCCGGGAGTTGGCGGGGCGGGGGCGGTTCGTCGTGCGGTACGACAACCGGGACTGCGGGCTGTCGACGACGTTCGACGACCACCCGGTGGACCTCGGGCGGTTCGTCGTGGCGGTCCGGTCGGGCGACATCGCCGCCGCGCGGGCGATGGTGCCGTACGGGCTGGAGGACATGGCGGCGGACGGGCTCGGGCTGCTGAGCGCCCTGGGGATCGGGCGGGCGCATGTCGTGGGCGCGTCGATGGGCGGGATGATCGCGCAGGTCATGGCGCTCGGCAGCCCGGAGCGGGTGCTGACGCTGACCTCGATGATGTCCTCGACCGGGGAGCCGGAGTACGGGCGGTCCACGCCGGAGGCGCAGGCCGTGCTGTTCCAGGGCCGGCCGGCGGACCGCGAGGGCCACATCGCGGCGGCGGAACGGGACATGGTGTGGGCCTCGCGGCGGTACGGCGACCCGGCCGCGCTGCGGGACCTGGCCGCGAGGAGCTACGACCGGGCGTACCACCCGGCCGGGGTGGGGCGGCAGTTCGGGGCGATGGTGCTCGGCGGCTCGCGCGCCGACGCCCTGCGCAAGCTCCAGGTGCCGACGCTGGTCGTGCACGGCCTCGACGACACGCTGATCACGCCGAGCGGCGGCGAGCGGACCGCGGAGCTGGTCCCGGGCGCGAAGCTGCTGCTCCTGCCGGACATGGGCCATGACCGTCCGCGCGAGCTGTGGCCGGAGATCATCGGCGCGATCGCCGCCCACACCGCCTGAGCCGGGGGAACGGCGAACGCCCTCCCGGTGAACTCCCGGCGACCGTGGGGCAAGGGCATGCCGCCCGCATGCGCGCACATACGGCGAAGGGTGCCGTACCCGCCCAACTCCCCCGCGCGAAGGGAACGTTTGTGTGGTGTGATGCGCGGGCCGCGGCAGGGGCCGCGGCCCCGCACGAGGGGATTCGTGGCGATGTCCAGGGGGGATGTTGCAGTGGGCACCACGAAGAGCAGCACGGCACGCGGCACCAGAAGCCGGGCCGGAGGCAGAGCCGGCAAGGCAACCGGGACCCGCGGCCCGCGCAGCCGGCTCGCGCTCGCCGTCACCGCCGCGCTGACCGCGGCCCTGCTCGGCGCCGGCCTCGGCGCCCCGAGCCCCGCCGGGGCCGGCGAGACGACCGGCTCGGTCGACACCCTGCGCACCGGCTGGGACCAGAACGAGCCCGGCCTCGGCCCCGCCGACGTGCGCTCCTCGTCCTTCGGCCAGCTCTGGAAGGCGCCGGCGCAGCTCGACGGGCAGATCTACGCGCAGCCGGTCGTCGTCGGCGGCACCGTCATCGTCGTGACGGAGAACAACGTGGCGTACGGCCTGGACCGCGCGACCGGCGCGATCCAGTGGCAGCGCGGCTTCGGCCCCGCCTGGCCGGCCTCCGCGCTCGGCTGCGGCGACCTGACGCCGACCGTCGGCAGCACCGCGACCCCCGTCTACGACCCGGCCAGCGGCGCGGTCTACCTCACCACCAAGGTGAACGACGGGCCCGGCCCGCTCAACCCGCACTGGTACATGCACGCCCTCGACCCGGTCACCGGCGCGGAGAAGTCCGGCTTCCCGGTGACGATCCAGGGCACCCCGGCCGACGACCCGTCGCAGCCCTTCCTCCCGGCGTACGAGATGCAGCGCCCGGGCCTGCTGCTGCTCGACGGCGTCGTCTACGCGGGCTTCGGCGGGCACTGCGACGCGCAGCCGTACCGCGGTTACGTCGTCGGCGTCAGCACCACCAGCCCGTCGATCACCTCCATGTGGGCGACGGAGACCGGCGCGAGCAACAGCGGCGCGGGCGTGTGGCTGTCCGGCGGCGGCCTGGTCTCGGACGGCCCCGGCCGGATCTTCCTGGCCACCGGCAACGGCGTGAGCCCCGCGCCCGGCCCCGGCACCAGCCCGCCCGGCACCCTCGCGGAGTCCGTCGTACGGCTCCAGGTGCAGGGCGACCGCAGCCTGAAGGCGGCGGACTTCTTCAGCCCGTCCGACGCCCCGGCGCTGGACCAGCAGGACACCGACCTCGGCTCCGGCGGCCCGGTGGGCCTGCCGGACAGCTTCGGCACGCCCTCCCACCCGCACCTGATGGTGCAGCAGGGCAAGGACGGCCGGGTCTTCCTGCTGGACCGCGACCGGCTCGGCGGCAGCGCGCAGGGCCCCGGCGGCACGGACGCCGCCGTGGGCGTCACCGGCCCGCTCAAGGGCCAGTGGGGCCACCCCGCGGTGTGGGGCGGCGACGGCGGCTACGTCTACCTCGTCGGCAACGGCGGCTCCCTGACCGCGCTGCACCGCGGCGTGACGGGCGCGGGCGACCCGGCGCTCGCGGTGGCCGGCACGAGCCAGGACGCCTTCCCGTACACCAGCGGCTCGCCCGTGGTGACCTCGGACGGCTCGCGCTCGGGCAGCGCCCTGGTGTGGGTCGTGTGGTCCGGCGGCCCGACCGGCGTCAACGCGCAGTTGCGCGCGTACAGCCCCGTACCGGACGCGAACGGCGTGCTGCCGCTGGTGTGGTCGGCGCCGGTCGGCACGGCGGCGAAGTTCGCCACCCCGGCGACGGACGGCGGTCAGGTCTTCATCGGCACGCGCGAGGGCAAGGTGTACGCCTTCGGCAACCCGGTGGGCAGCCCGCTCAAGGGCGGGCCCGCGGAGTTCGGCCAGGTGGCGGTGGGCGCCTCCGCGCACGCGGACGTCGTGCTGACGGAGAACCAGAACCCGTCCAAGGCGCTGGGCATCCGCGGGGTGAGCGTGGACGGCCCCTTCACCGCCGACACCTCCGCGCTGCCGCCGTCGATCCCGGCGGGCGGCCACCTGACGGTGCCGGTGACCTTCACGCCGACCGGCGTGCTGGGCGCGAGCGGCACGCTCACCGTCACCACGGACGCGGGCAGCTTCGCGCTGAGCCTGCACGGCGTCGGGACGAAGCCGGGCCTGGCGGCCTTCCCGGCCGCGGTGGCCTTCGACGACCAGCCGACCGGCACGACGGCGACGACCAACGTCCAGCTGACGAACACCGGGACGCAGGCCGAGACGATCACCGCGGTGACCGCGCCCACCGGCCCCTTCACGGCGGCGAACCTGCCGAGCGCGGACCCGGCGGACCCGACGGTGATCCCGGCGCAGGGCTCGATCGTGCTCCAGGTCGGCTACACGCCGACCGCCACGGGCGACGACACGTCGTCGATCGCGCTGAGCAGCACGAGCGGGGCGCTGGCGATCCCGCTGTCCGGCAACGCGATCAGCGGCCAGGGGCATCTGGTGCTCAATCCGTCGCCGCTGAACTTCGGTGCGGTGGTGCGGGGCTCGTCGTCCACCCGGTCCTTCACGATCACCAACACCGGCAATGTGCCGGTGACGGTGACCAAGGCGAAGGCCCCGGCGGGCGTCTTCACCAGCTCCGACCCGCTGGCCGAGGGCCTGGTCATCGGCCCGGAGCAGAGCGTGCGCCAGACGGTGACCTTCTCCCCGACCGCGACCGGCAGCCAGTCGGCGACGTACGAGGTGACCGGCGACGCGGGCCAGGGCGCGCAGTTCGAGACCCTGACCGGCACGGGCGTGCCGCCGGCCGGGGAGCTGGGCACGCTGCTGGCGCGGGACACCGGCGGGGTGCTGTGGCAGTACCACGGCACGGGTGTCGCCGCCACGCCGCTGTCGGTGCGGTCGCAGATCGGCCCGGCGTGGAATGCGTACGACCTCGTGACGAGCGTGAGCCGCGAGATGTCGGACGGCACCGGCACGATGGTCGCGCGCGACGGCTCGGGCGTGCTCTGGTACTATGCCGGTACGGGCGACCCGGCGGCGCCGTTCGCCCCGAAGGCGTGGGTCGGCACGGGCTGGGGCCAGTACACGACGCTGACCGGCACGGGTGACCTGACCGGCGACGGCAGGGCCGACCTCATCGCGCGCGACGCCTCCGGCACGCTGTGGCTCTACCCCGGCACGGGCTCGGCCACCGCGCCTTTCGCCGCCCGTACGACGATCGGCCCCGGCTGGAACCAGTACGCCAACCTGGTCGGCACGGGTGACCTGACGGGCGACGGCAAGCCGGACCTCGTCGCCCGCGACGCGTCCGGCACGCTGTGGCTCTACCAGGGCACGGGCTCCGCCGCCGCGCCCTTCGCCGCCCGTACGACGATCGGCCCGGGCTGGAACATGTTCACGGCCCTCGCCGCCACGGGCGACGTGACCGGCGACGCCCGCCCCGACCTCGTGGGCCGCGACGCCTCCGGCACGCTGTGGCTCTACCAGGCAACCGGCTCCGCCGCGTCCCCGTTCCTGCCCCGCACATCCGTGGGCCCGGGCTGGAACACCTACAACTCCCTGATCTGACCGCCCTCTCCGGTGGGCGGTGCCGCACATCGCGCCGCCGCCCGCCGCCGTCCCTCAGGCGCCGAGCCGCCCGCCCTTCACCTCTGCGATGAAGCTCCGCCACGCCTCCACCGCGAAGAGCAGGGCGGGCCCTTGCGGGTCCTTACTGTCCCGCACCGGCACGACGCCGGGCACGCCGTCCGCGACATCGACGCAGTCGCCGTTGTCCCCGCCGCTGTAGCTGGACTTACGCCATGTCGTTGACGCGAAGGCGCCGGGTTCGTAAGAGGTCATGACGCGCACTCCGTTCCGTTGCCTCAGGCGGGAAACCAGCCCGCCTTCACCTCACGGATGAAGCTTGCCCACGCCTCCGGCGGAAAAAGCAGGGCCGGGCCCTGCGGGTCCTTGCTGTCCCGCACCGGCACGACGCCGGGCACGCCGTCTGCGACCTCGACGCACTCCCCGCCTTCTGAGTCGCTGTAGCTGGACTTACGCCACTGAACGGTCGTCAGGTTGGCCGGCTTGTCGTTCATAGTCTTCGGCTACTTCCTCTAGCAAGGCCAGCGATTGGTCCGCCGACAGCGCGTCGCCGAGGGCAAGGTCGAACGACTGCTGACATGCGTTAACCAGTGCCGGCTCGTCGAAAACGTGCCCCACGTTCAGGCCCTCAACGTATGCCAGCGGAGGCGCGTCGGCAAAGCGCAAGATCAGCACCATGCTCGTCAGGAGGGCGTGTGCGCCTACCGAGAAGGGGAGGAGGTGGAAGCGGATGCGCCCTCGGCGCACGAGCGCGGCGATGTGCCGTAGTTGCCGAGCCATAGCCGCCGGACCAGCGACACAGCGGCGGATCGCGTGCTCGTCCACGAGGAACCAAGTGTCCGGGCCGTCCGGGTCGTCGAAGATCCGAGCGCGCTCCAGCCGTGCGGCTACCTGCTCCTCCGTGCCGCCCAGAGCGGGGTTGGCGTGCCCCGCACGCATGACGGCCGTCGCATAGTCCACGGTCTGAAGCAGCCCCGGAATCAGCGCCGAGCCGTAGGACTGGATGACCGTCGCGAACGGCTCCAGCTCACGCACCGTGGCGAACTTGCTCGCGATACCGGGCGCGTCCATGTTCTTGCGCAGCCGGTAGAACCAGCCGTCCGTTCCCAGCGCCTGGTCAAGGCGCTTCGCATCGTCCAGCCGAGGCTTGCGGCGACCCGCCTCGAAGTGGGCGATCATCTGCGGCGACATCACGATCATCTCGCCCAGCTCTGCCTGCGTCAGCCCCAGGGCCTCCCTGCGGCGGCGGATCTCCTGGCCCAGGAACTCCGCCGGGGTCAGCGGCTTGTCACGGTCTTTGCTGCGGGTCACGCGAAACTCCCGTCCCTCCAATGCCCAGTGGAGAGGGCAACGTCTGTCAAGGCTAACCTCGGCCACGTCACGCTGTGAGGGAAAAGGCACAGAGCGTGCCTGCAAACTTCGCAGAGGACTTCGCATGGACAGCCCCTTCGATGAACATCTCACCGGCGAGGACGGGCGGCCCCTGGTCGTGCGTCAGTGGCCGCTCACGGCGCGGGCCGTGGGGCGGGCGCGGCGCGAACTACGGGGGGCCCTCGTGGAGTGGAAGCTCGGGGAGCTCACGGAGAGTGCCGAGCTCGTGCTGAGTGAGCTCATGACGAACGCCGTGCTGCATGCGAGGTCGCCGCGCGGGCGGCTCGTGGAGACGCGGTACGAGCGGACGGCGACCGGTGTCCGGATCGAGGTGCATGACGCCAACAACCGCATCCCGCACGTGGGCAGGCCGGGCGACGAGGACGAGTACGGCCGCGGACTCGTCCTCGTGGACGCCCTCACCGACCGGCGGTGGGGGGTCAGTTCCCGGCAGGGCGTGGGCAAGCTCGTGTGGGCGCACCTGGGTTGAGGTGGGGTCACCAGGGGATGGCGCCGGCGTCCTCGGCGAAGGAGCCGGTCGGGCCGCCGTCGGGCAGGGTGGCGAGGCGGATCGCCGTGGCGGCGCCCTGCTCGGGGGTGCGGGGGCCGTGGAAGCCGGTGAAGTCCGTCGCGACCAGGCCGGGGCACGCCGCGTTGACCAGCACGCCCGTACCGGCGAGCTGCCGGGCGTATTGCACGGTCACCGCGTTGAGGAACGTCTTCGACGGCGCGTACGCCGCCATGACGGGCCCGATCTCGATCGCCGGGTCCGCCTGCCGGGTCAGGGAAGCCACCCCGCTGGAGACGTTGACGATGCGGGGTGCCGCCGAGCGGCGCAGCAGCGGCAGCATCGCGTTGGTCACCCGGATGACGCCGATGACGTTGGTCTCGACGACCGTGCGGACCAGGTCGAGGTCCAGGGTGGTCGGGTCCTGGACCCACCCCGGCCCCATCTCCCCGGAGATGCCCGCGTTGTTGACCAGGACGTCCAGCCGCCCGGCCTCGCGGGCCAGCAACTGCGCCGCGTCGGCCACGCTGCGGTCGCCCGTCACGTCCAGCGGCACACCGAAGGCGTCGACCCCGGCGGCGCGCAGCTTCTCGACGGCGGACTCGCGCCGGGCCTTGTCGCGGGCCCCGACGCCCACCCGGAAGCCGAACGTGCCCAGGCCCTTCGCGATCTCGTACCCGATGCCCTTGTTCGCGCCGGTGACCAGCGCGGTCTTCGTTTCGCTCATACGTCGATGGTCGCCAGTGGGGCCGCCGCGCATCCAACACCGATCGGGTGCACTGTGATACCCGGCGGGTATCACCGGAGGCGTAGGGTGGGCGCATGGACCCCGCCGACCTCCTGGAGACCCGCGAGCTGAGGTACTTCCTGGCCGTCGCGGAGGAGATGCACTTCGGCCGCGCCGCCGAACGCCTCGGCATGGCGCAGCCGCCGCTGTCGCGGGCCATCCAGCAGCTGGAGCGGCGGCTCGGCGTCCGCCTGCTGGAGCGCGACCGGCGCGGTGTCTCGCTGACCCGGGCCGGTGAGGTGCTGGTCCTGGAGGGCCGGGCGGCGCTCGACGCGGCCACCGCCGCGGCGCGCCGTACCCGGCGGGCGGGGGAAGCCGCCGACGCCGCGGCGTCCGGTCGCGAGCGCCTGGTGCTGGCGGTGAAGGCCGCCGCGTCCCACGAGCTGCTGCAGAAGCTTCTTGCCGGCTACGCCGAGGAGCCGGGCGCCGCCGAGGTCGAGGTGCTGCCGAGCGGCCTGTGCGGCCAGGGGGAGATGCTGCGGGACGGCCGCGCGGACGTGGCCCTCATGCACACGCCGTTCAACTCCCTCGCCGGGTTCGACAGCGAGGAGCTGATGCGCGAGGGGCAGATAGCCATCCTGCCCGCCGGGCACCCTCTCGCCGCGCGTACGTCCCTCTCGCTGGCCGAGGTCCGGGACATCCCGGGCCTGCCGCTGGCCCGTTGGTCCACGGACGGCGTGTATCCGCCGGGGCCGGGGCCCGAGATCCACGACCAGACGCAACTGGCCCACCTCATCGCGCTGGGCCGTACGGTGACGGTCTTCGCGGAGTCCGCGCGGGCCTGGCTGTGGTCCGAGCACGCCGCGGTGCCGCTGACGGACGCGCCGCCGGTCGTGACCCACATCGTCTGGCCCGCGCACAGCCGCTCGCTCGCGCTGGCCGCCCTGGTCCGTACCGCCACCCGGCTCTGACGCTACTTGCCGAGCGCGGCGGCGCGGGCCGCCCGGCGGGCGAGGACGTCGTCCTGGAGGCCGGCCATCTCGCGGAGCGCCGAGCGGCGTTCGCGGGCGGAGAGGCGGTCGAGGTAGAGGCGGCCGTAGAGGTGGTCGGTCTCGTGCTGGAGGCAGCGGGCGAAGTAGCCGCGGCCCTCGATGACGAGCGGCTTCCCGTGGATGTCCTGGCCGCGGACCACCGCGAAGTCCGGGCGGGACAGCGGGCGGTAGGGGCCGGGGACGGACAGGCAGCCCTCGTCCTCCTCCACCAGCCGGCGACGGTCGGCGGGGAGTTCGTCGAGAACGGGGTTGCAGATGTGCCCGACGTGGCGCACGCCCCACTCGTCGGCCATGTCCCACACGAAGAGCCGGAGGGCGACGTCGACCTGGTTCGCGGCGATGGCCGCGCCTTCCGCGACGGCGTTGGTGGCGAACATGTCGTCGACGAGGCGGGCGAGTTCGGGGCTGCCGAAGTGCGTGACGTCGGCGCACGGGCGGTGCAGTACCTCTTCCCCGACGAGGGTGATCCGGCGCAGGGCGCCGCGCTCCGCCTCCGGCGGGAGGTCGGGGTAGGACGCCACGGGCTCGCCCTGTACGCGTACTTCACGCACGTCCGTGCTCATGGCGGCGCCTCTCGCTGGGGGTTGGGGGGTTCGGTTGACCAAGTGCTTTGCAAAGTAGCACTCTTTGCAAATGACCGAGGATGAGTTGGAGCAAGAGGGTGCGGCTTCGGCGGCCGGACGTCCCGGCGCCCGGCGGAAGTTGCCGGACCACCCGATACGGCTCGCGCTGCTCGACCTGATCGCGGAGGAGGGCACGCTGACGGCGACGCGGGCGGCGGCCCGGCTGGGCCAGAGTTCGGGGCTGTGCTCCTTCCATCTGCGCCAACTGGCCCGGCACGGCCTGGTGGAGGAGGCCCCCCATCCCCCGGGCCGCGGCGGCCCCCGCCCCTGGCGCCTGCGCTGGGAGGACAACGCGGTGACCGCCCCGCCGGGGGGCTTCACCGAGGTGCTGCACCTCACCCCGGAGGAGGCGACCACCCTCACGGCCACCCTGCGCGAGGCCCTGGCCCCGTACGCCGGCCGGTCCGCCCCGCCGCCCGGGGCGGTACGGATGACGGTGCAGGCGCACTTCTCCCCGCCGGGGGCCGAGCCGGGCTGAGCTCAGGCCCGCCGGCGCAGGAACCTCCGGCGTCTGCGGCCCTGTTGACCCCGCAACTCCTCGGTGGCCGCGAGGTTGCCGAGCGCCCACTGCTCCGCCTCGGGATCACCGGTCTCGCGGAAGATGGCAATGGCCGAGGTGTGCGCGGCGACGGCCTCGTCGAAGCGCCCCGTTCCTCGCAGGTCGAAGGCCAGGTTGTCGAGGGCCCAGCCCGCACGGTGCCGGTCTCCGGTGGCCCCGTACAGCTCCACCGCTGCCGTATGCGCGGCGACAGCCTCGGGAAAGCGCCCCACCCCCTGCAGAGCGTTGCCCAGGTTGTTCAGGGCCATGCCCTCGCCGTGCCGGTCGCCCGACGCCCGGCAGATGCGGAGGTCCTCCGTGTGGGCGGCGATGGCTTCGTCGAAGCGCCCCACCGCTCGCAAGGCAAGACCCAGGTTGTTCAGCGCCGTGCCCTCACGGTGACGGTCGCCGGTCTCCCGGTAGATCCCGATCGCCGCGGTGTGCGCGGCAATGGCCTCGTCCAAGCGCCCCACCGCTCGCAGGGCGAGACCCAGGTTGTTCAGCGCCCTGCCTTCGCGGTTGCGTTCGTCGAGCTCGCGGTAGATGCCGACCGCCGTGGTGTGCGCCGTGACGGCCTCGTCGTAACGCCCCACGTCCAGCAAGGCGTTGCCGAGGTTGTTGAGCGCTATTCCCTCGCCGAGACGATTACCGGCTTCGCGGTAGATGTCGGCCACCGCGGTGAGCGCGGTGACCGCCTCGGCGGATCGTCGCGCCTCGTGCAGGGAGTTGCCCAGGTTGTTCAGAGCGATGCATTCGCCGTCGCGGTCCCCGTTCTCCCGGGAGGTCTCGGCAGCCAGGCCGTGGGCGGCGATGGCCTCGTCGAAACGACGCCGTTCACCGAGGTAGTTGGCCAGGCAGGAGGCCAGATGCGCGGTGGTGGGGCTCGGGTGGGTGCGGATGGCCGTCAGCAGGTTGTCGCATTCGGCGTCGAACCAGGCCAGTGCTGCGGCGCGGTCCGCGAACACGTCGGGGACGGGGGTGCCGGGGAGGGCCCGGAGGTGGTCGTCGGCCTGGTCGGCCGTGACGGCGTAGTACCCGAGCAGGCGGACAACGGCTTCGGCGTCGGCGGTCAGGGTGTCCTCGTCGGCGATGTACGCGTTGTGGTCGCGTACGAGGTCGTGCAGGGACCAGCGGCTGCCTGTGGGGCTGGAGGCGTGGGTCAGCAGATGCGCGCGGGTCAGGTCGCGGAGGGCGTCCAGGACGGCGGGCTGCGGCTCGCCCGCGAGGGCGATCGCGGCCGGGAGGCCGATGTCGGGGCCGGGGGAGATCGCCAGGAGGTGGAGAAGGCGGCGGTGGGTGGGGGCGAGCAGGTGGTGGGAGAGGTCGAAGGTCGCGCGGAGGGCGCGCTGCGTGCCGGTCAGATGGGTGTACGCGTCGATCGCGTCGATACGGGACCTGCGGGCCTGCAACTCGGCCAGGAGGCCGGGGATCGACTGGCCGGGGTCCAGCACGAGGACCGCCGCGCTGATGCGCAACGCCAGGGGCAGCCCGCCGCACCAGGCGGCGAGGTCGCGGGCGGCCTCGGGGGTGTCGTGGGCGCGGGTGTCGCCCGGGCGGGCGGCGTCCAGGGTCGCGCGGAGCAGCTCCACGCCCGCCTCGGGGGCGAGCGTTTCGAGGTCGATGAGGCGGGCGCCGAGGTCGGGGTGGGTGTGCCGGGAGGTCACGAGCAGGCGGTGCCGGTCCCCCGCCGGGAGCAGCGGGCGGATTTGGTCGGAGGACGACGCGTTGTCCGCGACGATCAGCACCCGCCGCTCCTCCCGGCCCAGAGCGCTCAGCACGGAATTCAGCATCCCCGCACGCTCGTTGGCCGCGGTCGGGATGTCCTCCGCCGGGACGCGTAACGTCCGCAGGAGAACGTCCAGCGCCTGGTGGGCGGTGAGCGGATCGGGGTCGTAGCCGCGCAGGTCCACGAAGACGACGTCCGTGAACCAGCCGAGCCGGTACGCGTGGTGCGCGGCGTGCAGGGCGAGGGCCGTCTTGCCGACGCCGCCCAGCCCGGCCACCGCGCCGACCACCACCGCCGCGGGCCCGGCGGCCTCCTCCGCGGGCCGCAGCACCGCCCGTACGAGGTCGGCCTCCGCCTCACGCCCGACGAAGACCGCCGGCGCGGCCGGGAGCGCCACGACCGGGCCCGGCTTCTGCGGCGGCGGCGCCGCGTAATAGTGCATCCCGCCCTGGACGCTGTGCGCGGCCACGCTCTGCCCGGCGGCGCTGACGCTGGTGGACCCGGCAGGCACACCCGGCCCCGCAGGGCTCGGCGGAGTACCCATCGCGACCCCCTCCCACGCGGCCCACCCGACACCGCGACATTAGCCCGGACGCCGCCCCGCACGGCCCCGGACGCGGCAAACCGGCCCCGGTCTCCGCATCCGCCCACCGGGCCGCACACCCGCCGACCACCGGCCAACCACCGACCCCGCACCGGACCGCGCGCCCACCCCCGCACACCGGCCGCGCACCCACCGCCGACCGCCGGCCCCACGCCCGCCGCCGCAGGCCCGCCGCGCACCGGCCGTGCATCCGCCACCCCCGTAAGAGATAAATGTGCCCATGGACTCCACCCTCACCGACGCCTACCTCCGCCGGATCGGCGCGCGGCGGCCCGCCGTCGCGTCCGCGGGCGCCCTGCGCGAGCTGCACGTGCGGCACCTGCTCACCGTGCCGTTCGAGAACCTGTCGATCCACCTCGGGCAGGACATCGCCCTGACCGAGCCCGCCCTGCTCGACAAGGTCGTGACCGCCCACCGCGGTGGCTTCTGCTACGAACTGGGCGGCGCCTTCGCCGCGTTGCTGCGCTCGCTCGGCTTCGGCGTGGATCTGCTGGCCGCCCGCGTGTTCGGGGAGGGCGGTGAACTCGGGCCGCCGTACGACCACATGGCGCTGCGGGTCACGACGGCGGAGGGCGGCGGGGCGTGGCTGGCGGATGTCGGGTTCGGGCGGCACAGCAGCTATCCGCTCGACTACGGCAGCCGCGAGGAGCAGCCGGACCCCGGCGGTGTGTTCCGGATCGCGCAGGCGCCGGACGGCGACCTGGACGTCCTCCAGGACGGCGCCCCCGTCTACCGGCTGGAGCAACGCCCGCGTGCGCTCGGCGACTTCGCGGCGACGTGCTGGTACCAGCGCACCTCGCCCGCCTCGCACTTCCGGCAGTCGCTGGTGTGCTCGCGCATGACCCCGGACGGCCGGGTCACCCTCAGCGGGCGCAAGCTCGTCGTCACCGGCGGCGAAGGGCAGCGCGAGGAGCGCGAGTTGACCTCGCCGGCGGACGTACTGGCCGCGTACCGCGAGCACTTCGGCATCGACCTGGACCGCGAGCCGGTCGTCGCCCCGCTCTGACCGGGGGTGCCGTCCGCGCTCAGACGCCCCAGTCCGCCCGCAGCCGGGCGAAGAACTCGTGGAAGTCCGGGAAGGTCTTCTTCACGCACGACGGGTCGTCGAAGGTCGTGCCCGGGGTGCGCAGGCCCGCGACGGCGAAGCTCATGGCCATGCGGTGGTCGCCGTGGCAGGCGATCTCGACCGGCGCGGGGGTGCCGGGGTGGATCTCGATCCAGTCGGGGCCGGTCTCGACGGTGACGCCCTGCGCGCGCAGGTTCTGCGCGCACGCCTCCAGCCGGTCGCACTCCTTCACCCGGGTGTTGTAGACGTCCTCGATACGGACCGGGCCGTCGGCGAAGGGGGCGATCGCGGCGAGGGTGGGCATCGTGTCGGAGATGTCGCGCATGTTGACGGTCACGCCGGCCAGGCGGCCCGTGCCGGTGACGGTCGTCGCGTCCGGGCCGATCTCGACCTCGGCTCCCATCCGGCGCAGCACCTCGACGAACCGGAGGTCGCCCTGGAGCGCGCCCCGGCCGAGCCCGGGGACGGTCGCGGTGCGGCCGGCGAGCGCGGCGGCGGCGAAGACGTAGCTGGCGGCGGAGGCGTCGGGCTCGACGGCGTAGTCGGCGGGGCGGTAGCCGCCGGGCGGGACGACGAAGGTGTCGCCCTCGCGGGTGACCTCGACGCCGAAGCCGCGCATCATCGCCAGGGTGATCTCGACGTAGGGGACGGAGACGATGCCGGTCACCCGGATGCGCAGGCCTTCCGCGGTGAGCGGGCCGGTCATGAGCAGGGCGGTGAGGAACTGCGAGGAAAGGCTCGCGTCCAGCTCGACGTCGCCGCCCTTGATGCCGGCCGCCCGTACGGTCAGCGGCAGCCGGCCGGCCTCCCCGTCGTGCATGAGGTCCACGCCGAGGGCGAGCAGCGCGCCGGTGAGCGGGGCGACGGGGCGGCGGCGCATCTGGGCCGAGGCGTCGAAGCGGTAGGTGCCGCGGTGGCCGGCGGCGGCGAGGGCGGGCAGGAAGCGGGCGGCGGTGCCGGCGTCGCGGCACTGGACGTCGGCGGCGGGCGCGGGCGGCCCGGCGGGGCTGCCGGTGATGCGCCAGGCGTCCGGGTCCGTACGGTCGACGCCGTAGCCGAGGGCGGCCAGGCCCGCCGCGAAGCCGTCGGTGTCGTCCGACAGCAGCGGCCTGCGCAGTACGCTCTCGCCGCCGGCCGCGGCGGCGAGGAACAACGCGCGGGCCGTCACGGACTTTGACCCTGGTACGGCGACGATCACTGCTGGCCTCCCGTGCTCTCCGGGCCACTCCCCCGGGCCGGGCGCGCTCCCGCCCGGCCCCGCGATCCTACGGCGCCGGGACCGCCGGGCCACCGGGCGACCACGCCTCGGACCACCCCGCGAACCCGCCGGACAAGGTTCGGGACATGACGGGACCCGGGCGATATGTCCGGTCCATTCGTTCAGGAGTTGATGACAGCGCCATGGCCGGACGCCCAACGCCCGGCCACGAAACCGTAACGTTCACCAGCGCACCCACCGTAACGCTCACCAGCGCACCCTCAGCCGCGTCGGCCCGCGCATGAGCAGCCCCGGCCGCCAGTCCAGCGGCTCGGGCACCAGCGCCAGGCCCGGGGCACGGGCCAGCAGCGACGGGATGGCGATCCTGGCCTCCATCCGGGCCAGCGGGGCGCCCAGGCAGTAGTGGATGCCGTGGCCGAAGGCGATATGGCCCTGTGCGGGGCGCCGGATGTCGAAGGTGTCGGGTTCGGGGAAGCGCTGCGGGTCGCGGTCGGCGCCGGCCAGCGCGACGAGCACCGGCTCGCCCTGCGCGATGGGCGTGCCGGCGATCGTGAGCGGTTCGCGGGCGAAGCGCCAGGTCGTGGTCTCCACCGGGCCGTCGTAGCGCAGCATCTCCTCCACCGCGCCGTCGATCAGCTCCGGCCGGGCGCGCAGCGCGGCGAGCTGGTCGGGGTGCCGCAGCAGGGCCAGCACGCCGTTGCTGATCAGGTTGACCGTGGTCTCGTGGCCGGCGACCAGCAGCAGGAAGGCCATGCCGACCAGTTCGTCGGGCGAGAGCCGGTCGCCGTCCTCGTACCGCGTCCTGATCAGGGCGCTCAGCAGGTCGTCGCCCGGGCCGCTGCACCGCTTGTCCTCGATGAGCCCGGTCAGGTAGTGCGACATGGCCTCGAAGGCGGCGGCCTCGGATTCGGGGGTGCCGGCGACGATGTCGTTGGACCAGCCGCGGAAGCTCTTGCGGTCCAGGTCCGGGACGCCCAGCAGCTCGCAGATGACCGTCATGGGCAGCGGGAAGGCGAGCGCCTCGACGAGGTCGGCGACCGGCTCGCGCAGCGCCGCGTCCAGCAGTTCGTCGGTGACGGCCTGGATACGGGGCTGCAGGGCCGCGACCCGGCGGGTGGTGAACTCGCGGGCGACCAGGCGGCGCAGCCGGGTGTGGACGGGTGCGTCGGCGTCCAGCATGTTGGACATCGCCGGCGGGAAGTAGGTGCCCTCCTCGGCGAGCGAGCGGAAGTTCTTGGCCAGCCGCGGGTCGGCGAGCGCCGCGCGGGCGGCCTCGTGGCCGACGACGAGCCAGAACTCCCCGGTGTCGGTGGCCTTGACCCGGTGCACCGGGCCCTTGTCCCGCAGCCGGGCGTAGGTGGCGTAGGGATTCTCGGTGAAGGTCTCGCCGGACAGTTCCTCGATGTCTGCCATGTGCTGCCCCCTCGGGCGGCTCCCGGGGCCGCGCGCCGTGCCGCCGCGCCCCTGGCACCGCTCCTCGTGCGTGCCGTTGTGCCGTGAGAACGCCGCTCCCCGGCGGGCGGTTCCGCGGTGGGGCCCGGGTCACCCGAAATCGGCCGGAAAGCGTCAGGCGGCCAGCCGGTCCAGCAGCTCGGCCAGCCGCTTGCTCACCGTGAGGCGGTCGCCCTCGGTCAGGGCCGAGCCCATCCCGACGGCGACGGCTCCGGCGGCGATCCACTCGGGGGCGGCGCCGAGCGTGACGCCGCCGATGGGGATGACGGCGGCCTGCGGCAGTATCGCGCGCAGGTCGGAGATCCAGCGCGGGCTCATGGTGGCGGCCGGGTAGAGGGTGAGCGCGTCGGCGCCCAGCTCCATGGCGCGGACCGCCTCGGTGGGGGTGGCGACGCCGGGGAAGACGGGCACGCCGTAGCGGTGGCCGGTGCGCAGCACGCCCTCGTCGAGGTTGGGGGCGAGCAGGAAGCGCGCCCCGGCGTCGATGGCCAGCCGCGCCGAGACCGCGTCGATCACCGTGCCGGCGCCGATGACGGCGTCGTCGCCGACCTCGCGGACCAGCGTGGTGACGGCTTCCAGCGCGTAAGGGGTGGTGAGTGAGATCTCCAGGGTGGTGAGGCCGGCCGACAGCAGCGTGTCGGCGGTGGCCGCGGCCTCGTCGTAGGTCTCGCTGCGGATCGTGGCGAAGACCCGCTGTGCGAGCGCGGCCCGGGTGGTCTCCCAGCGGTACACGGGGGATCGCGGTCCTTCCTGACAGTGCTGCACGGTGCTGCCCGGTGGTGCGGTGGGTGGAGGCCGCGCTCAGACGCTACCCGGCGGCCGGGGGGCGTCCGCCGCTCGTTACGGGAGCTGTCACCGCACCGTGATACGAGCGGGGCAAGCCCCCTTCGGGTCCCGTCCCGGCGGCCCCCTCTTCTGCGGTTCTCCTGCAGTTCTTCTGCGGTTCTTCTGTGGTTCTCCTGCGGTGTCAGCCGGCGTGGGTGGAGAACAGGCCGCCGGTCGGGCCCTGCTTGTCGCCGCCCTGGGACTTCTTGAGCGCGTTGGCCAGGCCCTCGATGGTCATGGACTGCAGGATCACCCGTCCGTTGCCCTCCAGGGTGGCCAGCGACAGGCCCTCGCCGCCGAAGACGGCGTTCATGATGCCCTGGCGGTTGAGGCCGCCAATGCGCTGGACGCCGTAGTGGATGCCCTCCTCAAAGGCGACGATGCAGCCGGTGTCGACCTCGATACGGCCGCCGAAGTCGGCCGGGTTGAGGTCGATGAAGTTGCCGGCGCCGGCGATGATCACCGTGCCGTGGCCGGTGAACTTCTCCAGGATGAAGCCCTCGCCGCCGCTCATGCCCTGCCGCCCGCCGGCGAAGGCGATACCGAACTGCACGGTCTCCTCGGCGGCGACGAAGGCGTCCTTCTCGGCGAACCAGGCGCGCGATCCGGACAGCTCCAGGGCGCGCATCTCGCCGGGCAGCACGCCCGCGAAGCCGACGGTGCCCTCGCCGCCGGCGGCGGTGAAGTACTGGAAGGCCAGCGACTCGCCGGCCAGCGCCCGCTGGCCGACCTGCATGGCGGTGCCCATGGCCTGCCGCAGGAAGCCGCCCATGCCGGCGCCCCCCGCACCCCCGGCGCCGCCGCCCTGGCCGCCGGCGCCCGCGTTACGGGTGCCGGGGCCGCCGAGGCGGGTCTCCATGGTCACGTTGGCGGTCTTGAACAGGAACTTCCCGGCCTCGCAGTAGACCGTCTGCCCCGGGTTGAGGGTGCAGACGGCCATCTGCATGGCGTTGCCGACGATCTGCTGCTGCAGGGTCACAGCGGTACTCCTAGGGACGAGCGGGCCGAAAGGGGCGAAACCGGAGCGGTTCGCACCTCCCGGTCAACGTACCGCCCGGGCGATCCGGTTCCGCACCGGGACCGGGGGCTCGCCGGCCCGGTCGGCGTCTCCTTGCGCCGGCAGCCGTACCGTACGCTCTCCGCCGGTGTCCAGGAAGCGGGCCAGCGGCAGGGTCGCGGCGCCCACGGTGACCGCGTCGGTGCCGAGCCGGCCGAGCTCGATGGAGGTCTGCGCGCACGGGTGGCGCAGCGCGTACGCGGCGGCGACCTCCCGGACGGTGGGCAGGACGCGCGGGCCGAGCATGAGCCCGGCCCAGCCGCCGATCACGATGCGGTGCGGGTTGAACAGGTTGATCAGGTCGGCGATGCCCGCGCCCAGGTACTCGGCGGCCTCGGCCAGCAGCGCCTCGGCCTCCGGGTCGGTGTCGGCGGCGGCGAGCAGCGCGGCCAGCGCGGTCTCCTCGCTGACGCCCTCGGGCGAGCCGGGCCAGCGGCCGAGCAGCGCCTCGGCGCCGACATACGCCTCCAGGCAGCCGCGCGAGCCGCAGCGGCAGGTGCGCCCGCCGACCCGCAGCGTGGTGTGGCCCCACTCGCCGGCGCTGCTGCTGGCGCCGTGGTAGGGCTTGCCGTCGGTGACGACGCAGGCGCCGACGCCGGAGCCGATGAGGGCGATCACGACGTTGTCCGAGCCGCGCCCGGCGCCGAACCACATCTCGGCCTGGCCGAGGGTCTTGGCGCCGTTGTCGACGAACAGCGGCAGCGCGGTGCCGGCCCGCAGCAGCCGGCCGAGCGGCACGGCGTCCCAGCCGATGGTCTGGCCGTGCACGACGATGCCCTCTCCGTCGCCGGGCAGGGCGTCCGGTGCGCGATTGTGGGCGACGATGCCGGGGACGCCGATGCCGACGCCGAGGACCTCGCTGTCGTCGATGCCGGCCTCGCGCACCACCGTCTCGATGCCGTCGAGCACCAGCCGTACGACATGGTCGACATCGTGGCCGCTGTCGGACAACGGCAGGTCGGCGGAGGCCCGTTCGGTGAGCGCGAGGTCGAACAGCTCGACCCTGACCCGGGTTTCGCCGACGTCGACGCCGACGACATAGCCGTATCCGGGGGCGACCTGGAGCAGCATGCGGGGGCGTCCGCCGTCGGACTCGACGGCGCCGGCCTCCTCGACCATGCCGTCCGCGATCAACTCTCCAACGACGTTGCTGATCGAGCCCGCGGACAGGCCGGTGTCCCGGCCGAGCTCCTGGCGGCTGAGGGGACCTTCGAAATACAAATGACGCAGAAGCGATGCACGGTTGCCGCGCCGCAGGTCACGGACGGTGCGCTTGCCTCGCTCAGCCATCGAGTCTCCCTCCCGGGGGGTCCGGCGTGAATCTATCGCTGCACAGGGTCTTGACGCCACCTTTTCTCACAAGTTAAATCACGGCCTGAATTAAGGCACAGGCGCTGTTCACTTCCTGAAGCGATCCCACCCCCTGAGAGGGAACCGTTATGCGCACCAGCACCTCCAGCAGACTCCTCGCGGCCACCGCCCTCGTGGCCGCGCTCGGTCTGACCCTCGCCGCCTGCGGTGGCGGGGGCGACGACGACAGCAAGGGCAGCGGCGGCGGCGGCAAGTCCGGCGACAGCCTGAGCGGCCAGACCATCACGTACTGGGCCTCCAACCAGGGCACCAGCATCGATGCCGACAAGAAGACGCTGGCCGCCGAGACGGCCAAGTTCACCCAGCAGACCGGCATCAAGGTCAAGGTCGAGGTCATCGGCTGGGCGGACCTGCTCAACCGCATCCTGGCGGCGGCCACCTCGGGTCAGGGCCCGGACGTCCTCAACATCGGCAACACCTGGTCGGCCTCCCTCCAGGCCACCGGCGCCCTCATGCCGTGGGACGACGCCGCCTTCCAGACCATCGGCGGCAAGGACCGGTTCGCGCCGGCCGCGATCGCCTCCGCCGGTGCGGCCGGCCAGGACCCGGCCGCGGTGCCGCTGTACTCGATGGCGTACGGCCTGTACTACAACAAGAAGATGTTCGCCGACGCGGGCATCGCCAACCCGCCGACCACGTGGGACGAGCTGGTCACCGACGCGACCAAGCTCACCAAGGACGGCAAGTACGGCCTCGCGGTCGAGGGCGCCAACGGCGCCGAGAACATCCACCACGTCTTCGTCCTGGCCAAGCAGCGCGGCGCCAACTGGTTCGACGACCAGGGCAAGCCGACCTTCACCGGCCCGCAGCAGGTCGCGGCGGTCAAGCAGTACGTCGACTTCATCGCCAAGGACAAGGTCGCCGCCAAGGGCGACGCCGAGTACGACCAGAACCAGACCATCACCGACTTCGCCACCGGCAAGGCCGCGATGATGATGTGGCAGTCGGCCGCCCCGGCGATCAAGTCGCACGGCATGACGCAGGACCAGTACGGCGTCGTCCCCGTCCCGACGCTGACCGCGGGCGCCACCGGTGACGCGGGCGTGACCTCGATGGTGGCCGGCATCAACATCGCCATCTTCAAGGACACCAGCCACAAGGAGGCCGCCGAGGCCTTCGTGAAGTTCATGACCAGCACCGACGAGCAGAAGGCGCTCAACGGCACCTACGGCTCGATCCCGCCGGTCGTCGAGGCGCAGAGCGACCCGGCCTTCCAGACCCCGGACCTGAAGGTCCTGGCGAGCGTGCTGCAGAAGTCGGCCGCCCCGCTGCCGCAGGTCGCGCACGAGAGCGAGTTCGAGAACCTTGTCGGCCCCGCCGTCAAGAGCCTGTTCGCCGACGCCGCTGCCGGCAAGGCCGTCACGGACGACTCCGTCAAGGCCGCGCTGACCAAGGCGCAGCAGCAGATGCCTCAGTAAGGATCGGCTCTCCCCCATGACTGCCACCGCCCCCGCGAGGCGCGTGCCCGAAGCCGGCCCCGACAGCGGAAAGCCCGCTGCCGGCGGCCGGCTCCGGCCGCGTTTCATCGAACGGATCCGCCGCGGCGGACTTCCGTACCTGCTGCTGCTGCCCGCCGTGATCGCCGAGCTGCTGATCCACATCGTGCCGATGTTCTTCGGCATCCTGATCAGCTTCAAGAACCTCACGCTGTTCTACATCCACCACTGGAACAGCGCGCCCTGGGCGGGCTTCGACAACTACAAGACCGCCGTCAAGATCCACCAGCCCATCGGCCAGGAGCTACTGCACTCGTTCTGGGTGACGCTGAGCTACACGCTGCTGTCCGTGGGCGCGTCCTGGCTGCTCGGCATCGCCGCCGCGATCCTGCTCCAGGACAAGTTCCGTGGCCGCGGCCTGATCCGTACCGTCTTCCTGGTGCCGTACGCGCTCCCGGCGTACGCGGCGCTGATCACCTGGACGTTCATGTTCCAGCAGGACACCGGTCTGGTGAACCACGTCCTGCACGACCAGCTGCACATCACCTCCGACAAGTCGTTCTGGCTCATCGGCCAGAACAGCTTCTGGTCGATGGTGATCGTGTCGGTGTGGAAGTCCTGGCCGTTCGCCTTCCTGGCGCTGATGGCCGGCCTGCAGAACGTGCCGCGCGAGCTGTACGAGGCCGCCGCCATGGACGGCGCCGGCGTCTGGCAGCAGATCAGGAAGATCACCCTGCCGGCGCTGCGCCCGGTCAACCAGGTGATCGTCCTGGTGCTGTTCCTGTGGACGTTCAACGACTTCAACACGCCGTTCGTCATGTTCGGCCAGAACCCGCCGCGTCAGGCGGACCTGATCTCCATCCACATCTACCAGTCCTCGTTCATCAACTGGAACTTCGGTTCGGGCTCGGCGATGTCCGTGCTCCTGCTGCTCTTCCTGCTCGTGGTGACCGCGATCTACCTGCTGGTCACGTCCAGGGGACGGAGTGAGAGCGATGTCTAGGTTCTCCGAGCAGCCCTCTCCCATGGCGCAGCCGAAGTCCTTCCTGTGGACCCGGCGGATCGTGCTGACGCTGCTGCTGGCCTTCGTGCTGATACCCGTGTACGTGATGGCGAGCTCGTCGCTCAAGAGCCTGCAGGACGTGCAGGGTTCCTTCGAGTGGATCCCGCACAGCCTGACGGTCAAGCCGTACGTGGACATCTGGAAGACGATCCCGCTGGCTCACTACTTCGTGAACTCGCTGATCGTGTGCCTGAGCGCCACCGCCTTCTCGGTGGTGCTGGCGACCTTCGCCGCGTACGCGGTGAGCCGCTACCGCTTCCTGGGCCGCAAGGTCTTCACGGTGACGGTGCTGTCCACGCAGATGTTCCCCGGCATCCTGTTCCTGCTGCCGCTGTACCTGATCTTCGTCAACATCGGCAACAGCACCGGGATCACGCTGAACGGCAGCCGGCTCGGGCTGATCATCACCTACCTCACCTTCTCGCTGCCCTTCTCCATCTGGATGCTGGCCGGCTACTTCGACTCGATCCCGCACGACCTGGACGAGGCGGCGAAGGTGGACGGCTGCGGCCCGATCGGGGCGCTGTTCCGGGTCGTGGTGCCGGCCGCCGTGCCGGGCATCGTGGCCGTGAGCGTGTACGCGTTCATGACGGCCTGGGGCGAAGTGCTGTTCGCGTCGGTGATGACGAACCAGTCGACCCGCACGCTGGCCGTGGGCCTACGCGAATACGCCACCCAGAACGACGTGTACTGGAACCAGGTCATGGCCGCCTCCATCGTGGTGAGCGTGCCAGTCGTCGCCGGATTCCTGCTCCTCCAGCGTTACTTGGTCGCCGGGCTCACCGCCGGCGCGGTCAAGTGACCCTTCCCGAAAGGCAGCTTGTGAACGACCTGAGCGCTCTTCCCGCCGATTTCGTCTGGGGAGCGGCCACCGCCGCGTACCAGATCGAGGGCGCGGTGGACGAGGACGGCCGGGCCCCGTCCATCTGGGACACCTTCTCCCATACCCCCGGCAAGGTCGACGGCGGCGACACCGGCGACGTCGCCTGCGACCACTACCACCGCACGGCCGAGGACATCGGCCTGATGAAGACCCTCGGCCTGGACGCCTACCGCTTCTCGGTCGCCTGGCCCCGGGTCATCCCGCAGGGCTCGGGCGAGGTGAACGCGGCGGGGCTCGCCTTCTACGACAAGCTGGTCGACGACCTGCTGGAGGCGGGCATCACGCCCAACGCCACCCTCTACCACTGGGACCTCCCGCAGGCCCAGCAGGACCGGGGCGGCTGGCCCGAGCGGGACACGGCGGAACGTTTCGGCGAGTACGCGGCCGTGGTCGCGCAGGCGCTGGGCGACCGGGTGAAGAACTGGGCGACGCTCAACGAGCCGCTGTGCTCGGCCTGGATCGGCCATCTGGAGGGCAAGATGGCCCCCGGGTGGACGGACCTGACCGCGGCGGTACGCGCGTCGTACCACCTGCACGTCGGGCACGGCCTGGCCGTGCAGGCGCTGCGGGCGGCGCACTCCGACGTCCAGGTGGGCATCGTCAACAACCTGAGCCCGTGCGAGCCGGCCACCGACCGGGAGGCCGACGTCGCGGCGGCGCGTCGGGCCGACGGCCACACCAACCGCTGGTGGCTGGACCCGATCCACGGCCGGGGCTACCCACAGGACATGGTCGGCCTCTACGGGGTGGAACTGCCCGTCAAGGACGGCGACCTGGAGTCCATCGCGGCTCCGCTGGACTGGCTGGGCCTGAACTACTACTTCCGCAACGTCATCGCCGACGACCCGAGAGGGCCGGCTCCGTACGCCAAGTCGGTGTACCTGCCGGGCGTGCGGCGCACGGCGATGGACTGGGAGGTCAACGCGGACGGCCTGGAGCAGCTGCTGGTCCGGCTGCACGAGGAGTACGCCGTGGGCAAGGTGTTCGTCACCGAGAACGGCTCGGCCTACCGTGACACGGTCGGCCCGGACGGGCAGGTCGACGACCCCGAGCGCGTCCAGTACCTGGAGGAGCACCTGGCGGCGTGCGCCCGCGCGGTCCGCCGCGGGGTGCCGCTGGCCGGCTACTACGCGTGGTCGCTGCTGGACAACTTCGAGTGGGCGTACGGCTACGACAAGCGCTTTGGCCTGGTCCACGTGGACTACGCCACGCAGAAGCGCACGGTCAAGGGCAGCGGGCGGCGGTACGCCGAGATCATCGCGGCCCACCACCGCAAGGCCCGCCGCGCGGCCTGACCCGTACGGCGGTGGTACGAGGGGTGACGTCACCGGTACGCCGGTGCGTCACCCCTCGGCGTCGGTGCGGCCGTGCGCGGCTGCCGGCCGAGTTCGTGCTCGACCGCCTCGCGGAGCGCCGCCAGCGGGGCGGCGAGCCGGCTGACCGAGCCCAGCGCCGCGGCCACCAGCAGCAGGGAGTGGCGCAATTGCTCCGGTGCCGGCGGGCCGCCGGCCTGCCGGCTCAGCTCCGCCAGCTCCTCCTCGGCGACCGCGCGATCGGGTAAAACCGGGCGATATTCCGCCAGTTCACGCTCCAGCCGGGCCACGGCGGCACGTAACGCCGCGCCCGCGCCGGAAGCCGGCCGTACGGCACCCTCGCTGCGGTCCCCGTCGACCACATGCGTCTCCCCCACCACCATGCGCCCCTGCCTCACATGTCCCTCGGGCCCCGGCATCTGACGAGTCTCCGGGGCCGGGGGCGATCAGTAAACGCCTTGGGGCGCAATTGCGCCACATGGTCGGCGAAAGATGCGTCAAAGTTGCCCTGCGGGCCACACGGTGAGGTCGAGGGTCGCGTGGGCGGCGGGGCCGCCGGGGGCGGACAGGACCTGGACGGTCACCAGCGCGGTGGTGCCGTCGACGCCCATGACGCACAGCCGGGAGCCCGTGGTGAGCTGCGAGCGGGGGACGGTCGCGACGAGGTCGCCGCTCTCGGCCCGGCAGCCCTCGCGGGTGCCGGGCTCGTCGGGGGCGAGGAGGGACAGGGCGCCGCGGGTCGGGGCGGCGACGAAGGCGGCGCCGTCGGGGGCGTAGCCGAAGGTGCCGTTCTCCGGGCCGGGGCGGGTCTGGGGCGGGTCGCTCTCCAGGACCAGGCCGTTGCCGGCGGCGAGGGCGACGTCCTGGTAGACCCGGCCGCCCTCGGGGTCGGCGGGGGGCGGGGTGGGGCTCTGCGGGGTGTCCGGGGCGGGGCTTTCGGGGGTCGGGTTTTCGGGGTTGGGGCTTTCCGGGGTGGGGCTTTCCGGGGCCGGCGACGGCTGCTGCTGCGCCGGGGCGGTGGAGGTCGGGGCGGGGGCGCCGGCGGCGTCGTGGGGGGCGCCGACCATGTCGCCGCGGTCGAAGCCGCCGGTCGCGGCGACGACGCCCACGACCGCGGCGCCGACCGCCGCCCACAGGGCGAGGGCTGTCCAGCGGCGGGGCCCCCGCCCGGGCGCCGGGGGCTGCGGGGGCGGGGGTACGGCGATGCCGTGCGGCGGCGTCATCCCGGCGTGGTGGCCGCCCGGCGCGGGGTAGGCGGGCGGCGGTACGGGTGTGCCGGCGGCGGGGGTGGCGGTGGGCGGCGCCGCAGGGGGCGGCGGCGTACCGGCGGCGGGGGTCACGGCGGGCGTCGCTGCGGGCGTCGCGGGCGGGGGCAGCGGCGTACCGGCCGGCGGGGTCGCGCCGGGCGGCAGCGGGGTGCCCTCGGGCGGGGTCGCGTGGGCCGGGAGCGGCGGGGCGGGGTGGGCCGGCCAGGTGCCGGGCGGGGGCAGCGGCGGAAGGGGCGGGGGCAGGGTGAGGAGGGTCTGCAGCGGCATGGGCAGCCAGTGGTCCGGCAGCCGGCCGTGGCCTGCCTGCGCGCACAGCGAGATGATCTGGGCCGGCGAGGGCCGCAGCGCCGGGTCCTTGATCAGGCAGCGGGTCACGATCTCCCGCAGCTCGCCCGGCAGTTCGGACAGGTCGGGCTCCTCGGCGAGGGTGCGGCCCGCGCCGAAGGGGGCCGGGCCGAAGGGCGCGGTGCCGATCGCGGCGTACGCGGCGAGCTGGCCGAGCGCGAAGACGTCGGTGGCCGGTACGGGCGGCTTGTCGGCGGCCTGCTCCGGTGAGGAGAACGCCGGGATGCCGGGCGCGTCGGCAGCCGCGCGGGTCACGCCGTAGCCGGTGACGCGCGGCCCGTCCGCGGCGAGCAGCACCGTGCCGGGCCCGAGCCCGGCGTGCACGACGCCGGCGTGGTGCACCGCCCGCAGCGCCTCGGCGACGCCCGCGACCAGCCGCAGCACCGCGGGCACCGGCAGCGCCCGCCCTGTGTCGCTGACGGCGGCGTGCAGCGTGAGCGCGGGTACGTATCCCGAGGCGAGCCAGTAGCGGGCGCCGTCGTGGCCGCTGCCGAGCACCGGAAGCGTGTACGGGCCGCTGACCCGGCGTACCGCCTGCACGTCGTGCGCGAAGGCGGCGGGGAAGCCGGAGCGGGCGGCGAGTTCGGGCCGCACCGCGGTGAGGCTGACGGGCCGGCCGTCGGGCGCGTACGCGAGGTAGACCGGGCCGAGCGAGCCGACGCCGAGCCGGGCGGCGATGCGGTGCCCGCCGATCTGCGCCGGGTCGTCCGGCGTGAGCGGCTGGTACAGCGGCCCCGGCTGGCCGGGCTGACCCGGGTGGCCGAGGTGACCGGCGGCGCCGAGCCGGCCGCCGGTGTGCTGAGCGCCCATCAGTCCCCGTTCCTCGGGCCCGGAGGGCGTCCGGCCGATCGCGTACGCCGGTCCCGCCGCGCGGGCGGACGGCGCCGTCAGCCGGAAACCCCGTGCAGGGTGTCGTACGGACGAGCCCGCCGACGCCGCGTGCGGGCCTGCCCGAGGTGTCGGCCGGGCCGGTCGGCGCGGGCACGCCCTCGTACCGCCCCTCCCGGTCCCTGGCCAGACGATACCGGAACACACCCCGCGGGCTGCGGCCTGTTCCCCGGCGGGCGGGCGCGCGGTATGCAGAGGGGATGGACACACGGAGCGAAGTGGCGGGGCTGCTGCTTGCGGCCGGGGGCGGGCGGCGGCTGGGCGGGCGCCCGAAGGCGCTGCTGCCGTACGGGGGGCGGCCGTTGGTGGAGCACGCGGTGCGGGCGCTGCGGGAGGGCGGCTGCGCGACGGTGCATGTGGTGCTGGGCGCGGCGGCGGCCGACATACGGGTGGCGGCCGACCTCGCGGACTGCGTGCTGGTGGACAACCCGCACTGGCCGGACGGCATGGGCTCCTCGCTGCGCGCGGGCCTGGCCTCGCTGGCCGCCGCCGCCCCGCGCCCCGCCGCGGCGGTGGTGACGCTGGTCGACCAGCCCCTGGTCGGCCCCGCGGCGGTGGCCCGCGTGCTCGCGGCGGCCCGCGCGGGCGACGACCTCCTGTCCGCACTGGCCTCGGCGGCGTACGGCGACCAGCGCGACCACCCGATCCTGATCGGCGCGGCCCGCTGGCCGGGCCTGGCCGCCTCCACGGGCGACGACCGCGGCGCCCGCACCTACCTGCGCACGCACGTCGAACACACCCTCCTGGTCCCCTGCGCGGACATCGCCGACCCCCTGGACCTCAACACCCCCGCCGACCTCCGCCTCCTCCCGGCGGCCCGCTGAACCTCCAGCCCTGAGCAGGAGCCGTCGACCTCCCGCACGAGCTGCCCTCGACGCGCCGGGGAGCGCGACGCCTGCGGAGCCCGGCCGGGACGCCTCCCTGCGTCAGCCCGCCGCCCCCGGAGCCACGCCCTTGCGCCCTCGGAAGACCCTCACCACCGGGTCGACGGCGCGTAGCCCCCACGGCTCCACCGTGCCGCCGCAGAGCCCGGCGAAGAACTGGACCGCGCCGCCTGTCGGCCCTGCGCGACGGTGAGCAGGTCCGGGCCCTGCGGCAGATCGTCGTCCGGAACTACGTCCTCGACGCCCAGGACCGGCCGAAGTGGCGGGAGCCGGGGGACGCCGGCAGGGCCCTGCCCGGCATCCTGGCCGACCTCGACGACCGGAACCTGCTGCCGAAGGAGCACTTCGTCGACGGCGGCCACCTCTCCGCCGCACCGGAATCCACGATCCCCGACAGCGTCGGGCCCTTACGCATCCCCGTCGCTGCGTTGCCGCCAGTAGGCGAGGTCGCGGCGGGCGGTGAGGGTGTCGGGGTGACCGGGGCCCAACACCCGCACCATGTCCGGCAGCAACCCGGTGAGCGCGCCGGCGGCGCCGGCTGCCTCCCCTGCCTCCCCCTGCCACACGGCGAGTCTGTGCCGGGTGGTGAGGGTGCGCGGGTGGTCCGGGCCCAGCACCCGCACCATGTCCGGCAGCAGCTCGGCGAAGGCGGTGGCAGCCCCGGCCGCATCCCCTGCCTCGCCCCGCCACCGGGCAAGCCCGCTCCGGGAATTAAGGGTGGCGGGATGATTCGGGCCCAGCACCCGTATCTGGTCCTGCAGCAGTTCGGCGTACGCGGTGGCAGCCCCGGGCGCATCGCCCGCTTCCCCCCGCCACCGGGCAAGGTTGGTGCGGGAACGCAGAGTGTGACGGTGGTCCGCGCCCAGCACCCGCATCTGGTCTTGCAGCAGCTCACCGAATGCCGCGGCAGCCCCGGGCGCATCGCCCGCCTCCCCCCCGCCAGAAGGCGAGGTTGTTCCGTACGGTAAGGGTGTAAGAGTGGTCCGCGCCCAGCACCCGCACCATGTCCGGCAGCAGCTCGCCGAACGCCGCGGCAGCCCCCACCGCATCCCCCGCCTCACCCCGCCACCGGGCAACCTCACTCCGGGTGGTGAGGGTGTCGGGGTGGTCCGGGCCCAGCACCCGCAACCGGTCGTCGAGTAATTCGGCAGCGGCGGTGGCAGCCCCCGCAGCATTCCCTGCCTCCCCCCGCCACACGGCGAGGTCGTTCCGGGCGGCGAGGGTGGCGGGGTCGTCGGGGCCCAGCACCCGCAACCGGTCTTCGAGCAGTTCGGCATACGCGGTCGCAGCCCCCGCAGCATCGCCCGCCTCCCCCCGCCAGAAGGCGAGGTTGTTCCGGGCGGCGAGTGTGCCCGGGTGGTCCGGGCCCAGCACCCGCACCATGTCCGGCAGCAGTTCGGCGTACCCGGTGGCAGCCCCGGCCGCATCGCCCGCCTCGCCCCGCCACCGGGCAAGGTTGGTGCGGGAACGCAGAGTGTGACGGTGGTCCGCGCCCAACACCCGCATCTGGTCTTGCAGCAACTCGCCGAACGCAGCGGCAGCCCCCGCAGCGTCCCCTGCCTCACCCCGCCAGAAGGCGAGGTTGTTCCGCACGGTAAGGGTGTAAGAGTGGTCCGCGCCCAACACCCGCACCATGTCCGGCAGCAGCTCGCCGAACGCCACGGCAGCCCCCACCGCATCCCCCGCCTCACCCCGCCACCGGGCAACCTCACTGCGGGTGGTGAGGGTATCGGGGTGATCCGGGCCCAGCACCCGCATCTGGTCTTGCAGCAGTTCGGCGTACGCGGTGGCAGCCCCCGCCGTATCGCCCGCCTCCCCCCGCCATTGGGCCAGCCCGCTCCGGGCGGCGAGGGTGGCGGGGTGGTTCGGGCCCAGGTAGGACCCGGTGCTGTCGGTGAGGTGCTGGTAGAGGTCCCGGGCGGCGGTGACCTGGCCGGCTTCGCCGAGGCTCATGCCGGTGCGGTACAGCACCGGGTGCGGGTAGGGCCGGTACAACGCGTGTTCGGCGCGGATGGTGAGGGCGGTGGTGTTGGCGCGCAGGGCCTGCGCGAGGGCGGTGTCGCGTTCGATCTCGGGCCAGGCGGCTGTCAGGGCGTCGGCGGCGATACGGGCGAGTCGGGCGTGCTGGTGGGGGGTGAGGGTGTCGCGGGTGGTGCGCTGGATGAGCTGGTGGATGCGGACGGCCTGGTGGGGCGTATCGGGGATGTGGTCGACAAGGCTGAGCCGGTGCAAGGCGCGTAGTGCCCGGACCGCGTGCTGGACGGAGACCGGGGCGGGTTCCCCAGTCGGGTGATGGCCGGCTCGGGTGCGGTACGCGGTGAGGTGAGCCAGGGCGGGCGCGCTGGTCAGGACGCCCTGGGGGATACCGTTGGGGTCGAGCAGGGCGGCGAGTTGGAGCATGGGACGGGCCAGGCCGGCGGGGCGGAGGGCGTCGGCGCGGTCGAGGGACAGGGACCATGTGGCGGCCAGGGGGAGGGCCTGCTCGTCGGGGAGCCGGTCGGGGGCGATGTCGGCGAGGGTGGCGGCGCGGTCGGTGAGCAGGCGCCGGTACGCGGCCGTGTCCTCGCCGGAGTCGATGAGGTAGGCGGCAGCCTGGGCAAGGGCCAGGGGGACCCGTCCGAGGTCGGAGGCGAGGGCGGCGAGCTGCTCCTCGCGCTCCTCTCGGTCATGGATGGCCAGGGCCCGGGTGAGGTAGGCGACGGCTTCGGCCCGGGTGAACAGCCCGACCTCGATCAGACGGTGGCCCTCCCTGGCCAGGGCGGCGTCTCGGCGGCGGGTTGTGATCAGGATGCGGCCGTGCGGGCCGGCGGGCGGCCACAGGCCGCGCAGGTCGTCGGGGTCGGCGACGTCGTCGAGCACCACCAGCCACCGGTGCTGCTTCGCCCGCAGCCACGCGAGGAACACCTGCGCGGCCCGCTCGGGGTCGGACGGGTCGGCCCCGCACAACTCCTCGCCGGCCTGCGCGTACGCGGACACAATCGCGGTGCGGGAGACCGCGGTCACCCACACCAGCACCTCCACCTGGTGCTCGTCCCACGCCCGGTGCGCGAAGTCCGCGGCGAGCTGGGTCTTGCCGGCCCCGCCCATCCCCGTCAGCACCTGGCACAGCACCGCCCTACCCCCGCCCTCGAACGCCGCCCGCAGACGTTCGGCCTCCGCACGGTCCTGGAAGGACAGGGCCCGGGACGGCACCACCCCCACCTGCTGCGGCAGCTCGGCCGGCTGCCGGACGGCGGCGTGGAAGGTGACATCGCCCTCGATCCAACCCGCTGCCATAGACCCGGCCATGGCGCGCACATGCACGTCCCGGCCCGCACTCGGCCTGCGATCACCAGTGACCGGCGGTAACCCCTCCTCGTGCCGACGTCGCTCAGCCACCCGTTCTCCTCCTCCGCATGCGCCACCAAGCTCCCACCCGCATGGCTTTGGGTCACCAGCCCAGCACAGAACGGGACTTCCCGTCACGCCACCACGGCGGCGAGTGAGTTCGGGTGAGCGGCTCGGTCAACCCGCGGTGCCCGGTGGGTCGGTGGGGGGCTCCGGCGGGGCGGTCAGGGCGGCTTGGGCGGCGGTGGTCAGGGCGGTGATCGCGGTGTGGAGGGTGAGCCGGGGGTGCGGGGCGAAGCGCGGGGAGTGGTTCGGGGGGAGGGCCGCGAGGCGGGTGGCGGCATCGGCGCCGGGCGGGGCGGCGGCGGCCCATTGGCGCGGGCCGGTCGCGCCGAGCATCCAGTAGGCGGTGCGGATGCCCTCCACGCCGTGCAGTTCGCGGCCCGCGTCGCCGTAGAGGGCGAAGTCCTCGGTGGCCAGGGAGGGTTGCCAGCGGGTGACGCGGTGCGGGCCGAGGGCGGCCTGGTGGGCGGCGCGTACGGTGGCGGTCAGGTGCGGGTCCGGCACGGTCGGGCGGGAGCGGCTGAGGACACGTATCTCCGGCTCGGGCGGGGTGGGTTCGGGCGCGGCTGCGGCCTCCGCGCGGACGATGCGGCGGACGGCGGCGACCGCGCGCTCCAGGGCGGCGTCGGTGAAGGCCCGTACCGTCACCTCCAGCGTCGCGCGGTCGGCGATGACGTTGCCGCCGCCGGGTGTGCCGGCGCGCACCGCGCCCACCGTGACGACCAGCGGTTCGCCGGGGCCCGTCTCGCGGGAGACCACCGTCTGGAGCCGCAGCACCACCGCCGCCGCGGTGATCACCGGGTCGGCCGCCAGGTGCGGCGCCCCGGCGTGCCCGCCGCGGCCGTGCAGCACGACCTCCAGTGTGGCGCTGCCGGCCAGCAGCGCGCCCTCCGCGTGCGCGACCATGCCGGCGGGCAACGGGACGACGTGCTGGGCCAGTACGTAGGCCGGGCGCGGGAACCGCTCGTAGAGCCCGTCGCCGAGCATCGCCGCCGCGCCGGCCAGCGTCTCCTCGGCCGGCTGCCCGACCGCGAGCAGCGTGCCGCGCCAACTGCCGGGCGCCGCAGCGAGGGTGGCCGCCGCGCCGGTGAGGGCGGCCAGGTGCGCGTCGTGGCCGCACGCGTGCATGACCGGCACGCGCGTGCCCTTCTCCGGGCCGCGCGCGGTCGCCGTGCTGGCATATGGCAGGCCCGTCTCCTCCCGTACCGGCAGCGCGTCGAGCTCGGCCCGCAGCATCACCGCGGGGCCGGGGCCGTTGCGCAGCACGCCCACCACGCCGTGCCCGCCGACGCCGCCGGTGACCTCGAAACCCGCGGCCCGCAGGGCGGTGGCGAATCGGCCGGCGGTACGCCGCTCGGCACCGGCGAGCTCGGGGTCGCGGTGCAGGGCGACGTACAACTCCGCGGCCCGGGCGAGCACTTCGGGGGGTACGGGGTCGGTCGCGGGCGGGTGCGGCGGGGCGGGCGGGGCGCCGGGGGGCGCGGCGGCGGGCGCCGGGGCCTGCGGCGGGGCGGGCGGGGGCGCGGCCTGGTCGGTCATCGGGCGCTCCTGGCGGGGCGGGCGGCGGGGACGGGCCGCGGCGGGTGGTGCGGGTGACAGCGGAGTGACAGCGGCAGGACAGCGGATCGGTCAGTGGACGCGCGTAGAAAAGGGTCGGCCGGTCCGCACCGGGCCGGGTCCCCCGCCGACCAGAGGGAGTCATCATGGCGATCGCCAAGCAGGACACGCCGCTCGCGTCGCTGGCCCAGGAGATCCTGGAGCTGGAGTCCGAGACCTTCGAGATCACCGACTACTCGGACGCAAGCGAGGTCATGCTCGGTTCCTCGACGAGCTGCTCCAGCACGAGCACCTGCTCCAGCACGACCAGCACCACCAGCTGCACCGCCTGACGTCCACCGCGACGTCCACCGCTCCGCCGCCCGGCTCGTACGGGCGGCGGAGCGGTCGCGTGTGCGTGTGCGCGTCCGTGTCCATGTGCGTGTCCGTGTGCGGCGTGCGGACCCGGCCGGGCGGCGGCTCACGGGAAGGGGTGCGGCACCCGGCGGATCGCCGCCTCCGGGAGGTCGTCGGGGCGCAGGCCCGCCCGGCGCTGTGCGGTGCGCAGCCGCGGCATGGTCAGGGCGCGCTGCCGCGCCCAGCCGAAGTCGATCGGCAGCAGCCCCGGCGCGATCGTGCACACCGTCCGCAGCCCCATCGCCCGCTGCTCGGGCGTCGTCTGGTCCACCGCGATCACGTCGCAGCCCGCGGCGGCGATCTCGGCCGTCAGCCAGCGCACGTCCTCGCGCAGGTCGAGGCCGCGCGGCCGGCGCTCCTCCCAGGCCGCGTAGAGCTCCGCGGCGGCGGCGACGCGAGGCGGTCGCAGGTAGCCGCCGACGTGCTCGGCCATCCGCGGCAGCCCGAAGAGCGCCGCGTGGTCCGGCAGCCGCTTGACGAGACCGAAGTCCTCGGCCATGGCGGCGAGTTCGGCGGGGCGCTCGGTCACCTGCCGGGGCAGGTGCGGCAGATACGTGAGGATCTCCGAGACCGCCGCCTCGATCGCGCCCTCCGGGTCGAAGGCCGCGCCGGCGGCGAAGGCGAGCGTGCCCGGGCCGCCGTCCCTGCGTACCGCGAGGCCCGTCACGACGGGCACCGCCAGGTCGATGCGGTTGTCGAAGGCGTGCACGTCGTAGCCGCACAGCGCGGCCCGGTCGGTCATGGCCCGCAGCACGGGGCTGCGGCAGGCGCCGAGGTCGATCTCGGCGAGGGGGGCGTCGCCGTACCAGCCGAGCAGGAAGGCGTCCCGCTCGATCAGCTCCAACAGGCCGAAGAGCACGGCCTCTTCGAGGCAGCTGCCGGTCGCGCAGCCGTTGGAGCACTCGAAGACGAAGTGGTCGGCGGCGGTGCCGGCGCTGTAGTAGACGAGCCGGGCGGGCACCAGCACGGGCCGGTCGTCGCGCAGCGACCAGCCCCGTACCCACGGGATGGGCCGCTCGGGGTCGAAGGGCGCGATCATCGGGTCGTCGCGGTACGTCTCGGGCGCGTAGAGGCCGCAGTCGCGCGGATCGAGGGCGGCGGCGCCGAGGCGGGCGTAGGAGTCGGTGACGACGCCGCCGCGCTCGCGGCGGTGGGTGCCGGCGTAGCGCTCCAGGCCCTCCAGGAAGGCGAGATCGCGGCTGGCGGCGAAGGAGTGCGACTGGCCGCTCCACGTCACGTCGGTCAGGCCAGCGTACCCGCGCATGAAGACGCTGCCGGCGACGGGCGCGGTGGTGGGCGAGGTGACGTCCATCCAGGTGCCGGCGCCGAGCACTCCGCACACGGGGTTGGCGAGCGCGTCGAAGGGCAGCGCGTAATCGCCGGGCGCCTGGAGGCGGTACCGGTCCGGGGCGGGCTTGGGGCGTGCCGCGGGGAAGCCGGTGAAGTCCTCGCGGGGCGCGGCCGGTCCGTGCGGCGCGTGCGGGCACAGCGGGTCGGCGAGCAGCGGCACGGTGCTGACGAGCCCGGTTTCGAGGTCGAGCCGGGTGACCCGGGGCAGGCCGCCGGGCACACGCCCGGCACGCGCTCCCGTACGCGCCTCCGTACGTGCTCCCGCCGCCGAACTGCCGCCGCCCGTAGGCCCGTCGGCCCGCTCCCCCGCCAACTGGACCAGCGACCACACCGCGTCGGCGGTGTAGTCGGTGAGCACCGGCCAGGCGCCCGCCGCGGTGGACGCCAGCCCCGTCTCCAGCGCCTCGCGTTCGGTACGGGTGCGCAGCCGCTGCCAGCGGATGGCCAGGCAGCAGCCGCACGCGGCCTCGTCGGCGGCGCCGCCCCAGGGGCCGACCAGGACGGCGTCGGCCGTCACGTGGACGGTCGCGGCGGCGCGGTGGGCCGCGGTCACCGGGTCCTCGTCGCGCAGCACGTCGGCCGCCCCGACGACGGCGACCCGCGGCGCGCCCAGCCCGGCCGCCGCGGCCCGGGCGGCGAGCCGCCGCTCCAGGTCCGCACCGGCCGCCACCAGCGGCGGCAACGCAGCGTCGGCGGACGGGCGTTGTACGGTCTCGGTCGTCATGTCCGGTTGCTCCAGCGGAAGATGCGGGCGGCGATGAGCCCGAAGACGACGGCGAAGGCGACGAGCCCGCCGCAGTCGAGGGCCAGCGAGCCGGCCGAGGCGCGGCCGGCGAGCACGTCGGTGAGGCCGTCGTCGAGGTAGCGCAGCGGCAGCACCCACGACGCGGTGCGGATCCAGCCGGGCAGCAGGTCGGCCGGGTAGAAGGCGCCGGACAGGAACGCCATCGGCACCATCACGCAGTTGGCGATCGCGGCGACGGCCTCCGGGGTGTCGGCGAGGCTGCCGACGACCAGGCCCAGCGCGAGGAAGGCCGCCACGCCCAGCACCAGCAGCGGCAGCGCGAGCGGCCAACTGCCGTCCAGGTGCAGTCCGAAGAAGGGCAGCAGGGCCACCGCGGTGAAGAGCACCGCCTGCATCAGGCCCACCGCGATCGCCACCAGCAGGCGCGAGCCGAGGACGGTCGGCAGCGGGGTGGGGGTGCGCCAGATCAGCCGCAGGATGTCGTCGCGCCGCCAGTGCATCAGCGCGAACGCCGGCCCGAACAGCGCCGCGTTGCCGACGCCCCAGGCCAGCACGCCGGGGGCGACGTAGTTGATGTACGGCAGGCCGCCGTCGACGGACTGGCCGCGGAAGAGCAGCCCGAAGACGACGAGGAAGACCAGCGGGAAGGCGAAGGTGAAGAAGACGGTGGTGCGGTCGCGCACCGAGGCGAGGAAGGCCGCGCGGGTGAGCGTGACGTAGGGTCCGGGTACGGCCTTGGCCGTGCTCTTGCCGCCCGGCGCGGGCGTGCCCGGGGTGGTGGCGGGGGTGGTCGTGGTCATCGGCGGTGCTCCGTTCCCGCCGCGGCGGTCGGCGCGGTCGGCCGCTCCTCGGCCGCGGCGGGCGGCGGGGTCGCGGTGAGCCGCAGATAGGCGTCCTCCAGGGTGGCCGTCCTGGTCTGGATCGCGTCCATGTCGACCAGGGCCGCGGCCTCGACCAGCACCCGGTTGGCGTGCCGGGTCTCGATGACGACCTCGCCGCCCTCGACCAGTACGCGTTCTGCCCCGTCCAGGGCGCGGGCCTGCTCGACGGTGATGCGGTCGGCGGGGATCAGCAGCCGGGCGGGCGCGGCCATGGAGCGGATCAGCGCGCCGGGGCTGTCGAGCGCGACGACCTTGCCGCCGGCGATGATCGCGACCCGGTCGCACAGCGCCTCGGCCTCGTCGAGGTAGTGCGTGGTGTAGACGATGGTGCGGCCCTCGCCGCGCAGTTCGCGCAGCACCGCCCACAGCGACCTGCGGGCCTCGGGGTCGAGTGCGGCGGTCGGCTCGTCGAGGAAGATCAGGTCGGGCTGGTGGACCAACGCCGTTGCCAGGGCGAGGCGTTGGCGCTGGCCGCCGGACAGGTCGTCGACCCGGCTGCGTTCCTTGCCGCCGAGACCGACCAGCTCCAGCGCGTGCCGTGCGGCGTCCCGGTCGGCGCCGTGCAGCGCGGCGACGGTCTCCAGGTGCTCCCACGCGGTGAGCCGGGTGAAGAAGGCGGAGGTCTGCGTCTGGACGCCGATCCGGCGCAGCAGCGCGGTGTTGCGCGGCCAGGGGCTCATGCCGAAGACGGTGACGGTGCCGCCGTCCGCCTTGCGCATGCCCTCGACGATCTCGACGAGGGTGGTCTTGCCCGCCCCGTTGGGGCCGAGCACCCCGAAGAACTCCCCCTGCGCGACGCTGAACGACACACCGTCGAGGGCGCGCACCTCGCCGTAGTGCTTGCTGACGCCGTCGAGCACGATGGCGGTCCCCGCCGGCCGGGGCTGTGGTGTCATGTCGCCTTCCCGCTGCTGTGGTGAGGTGCGTTGGTCGTCGTGGGGTGCGGTGGTGTGACGCGCCGGGGCGTCGCCGCCGGGCGCCGGTACGGGCCGGGTCGCGGCGGCCTTGCGGGCGGCGAGGCGCAGGCCGAGCAGCCGCAGCAGGCCCGCGGCGGCGATGGCGCCGGCCGGCAGGTAGGGCGTCCAGGCGTCCCAACCGCCGGGCAGGACGGCCCGGCAGAGCAACCCTGCGGCGGCGAGCACGGCGAGCGCGAGCACGACGCAGCACAGGCCGTACCCGGCGTAGAGGGCGCGCAGCCGTCCGGGGTAGCGCCGCAGCTTCGCGTGGGCGTCGACCGCCGGGCGGCGCAGGGTGCTTGCCGCCAGGGCCAGGAAGGTGCGGCTCTCCGTCGCCAGCCGGAGGGTGCCGAGCGCGTAGCCGAGGGCCTTGTAGCCGTCCAGCGGTGGCAGCGGGACGAGGTTGAGCAGGGCCATCGCGGTGCCGAGCAGGAGCAGGCCGCCGAGGAAGGGCAGGGCCTGCGCGTGGTCCGGGAGCAGCGCCCAGGCCGGCCAGAAGGGCACGAGGAAGAGCAGGTTGGCGACCGCGCCGGCCGCGGCGACCGCGACCTGCTGCCCGCGCCGGCCGAGGAACTGCACGTCCTCGACCTCGCAGTAGAGGTACGTCATCACGCCCCACACCCGGCGCAGCCCGATCTCGCCGACCCGCAGCCCGTACGCGCGTGCCACCAGGCCGTGCGCGAGCTCGTGCAGGCCCAGGCTCACCCACAGCACGCAGCCGGCCGCCGCGAGGGTGACCGGCTGGTGGTACAACTCGCGGGTCTGGTCGATCAGTTCGCCGAGCCGGGCGGCGACGGCGACGAGGACGGCGACGGCTAGGGCGAGCAGCCCGCCCACGACGGCGGGCCTGCGGGCGAAGCCGGTGGCCGTGTGCAGCCGGTCCATGAGCGCGGGCGCGTCCGCGACCATCCGGGTCCGCCCGCTCAACAGCCCGCTGCGGCGCGGCCGTTGTTCCCCGGCCGCGGAGGGTCCGGCCGTGGCGGGTCCGGCCGGCGGGCGGCCGGGGACGGCCCCGGCGGGCACCGCCAGCAGGTTGCGGGTGCCGAGGAGGCGGAGCATCTGGTGCCACTGGGGCTCGCCGAGCCTGGCCCCGAACCGGGCGGCGTACTGCTCGCCGATCTCGGCCAGCGAGTGGGCGCCGTCGAGGCGGGCGATGATGAAGTGCTCCTTCGGGCCGACCTCCAGGCGGACGCCGGTGGCGGGGTCCTTGAGCAGGTGGACGACCGCCGGGCCGCGGGTCAGGGCGGGGCCGACGAGGATGCCGGGGCGCAGGGCCGGGCGGGAGGCGAGGAGCGCGGCGGTGGTCACGGGGCCGCCGTGGGGTGGGGCTCGCGCAGGGCGCGGGCCAGGACGTAGGAGAGGAACGCCTCGTCGCGCACCGACACCGACAGCCGGTTGTTGGTCATGTGCATATAGGGCGACAGCAGCATCGGCAGCGCCTGCTCCGGGTCGCTCACCGGCAGGTCCCGCGTGCCGTCCCAGGAGCGGAAGACCAGGTCGCCACCGCGGGCCAGCGCCACGACCCGCTCGCGCAGCTCCAGGCAGTGCTCGGCCCAGCCGCCGAGGAAGCTCGGCAGCCGTCCGGGCTCGGCCTCGGCGACGGCGGTCCTGATGTGCCGGAAGCGCGCGGGCAGCGCGTCCATCGTGCGGTAGGCGCGGTCGTAGCCGTCCTGCGCGGTGTAATTCGTCGTCGCGAAGGCGGAGTTCCAGAACTCGTGGTAGCGGTCCAGGAATTCCAGCAGCGCGGCGTCCTCGCGCAGCAGGCACCCGGACATGGTCATCATCAACTGCGCGGCCACGCCGAGCAGTACGGTCCGCAGGTGCAGGTTCATGCCGGCAAGCGTGCCGCTGACCAGTTCGCTGGAGTGCTGGAAGTGCCATTCGGCCAGTTCCACGCCGGCCGGCCCGCCGTACTTGCCGTACTCGGGCTCGTAGGGCTCGGGGCTGAAGCTGTTGTTGGGGCGCAGCTTCATGTGGCCCTCGGCGTCGACCAGGCCGTCGGGCGCGCCGCCGGGGTATTCCAGCGCGAAGAGCGTCTGGTAGAGGTCGGCCATGAAGCCGCCCTTGACCTCGTAGAGCGCGGGGCGTTCGCGCAGGAAGGTCTCGATCGCGGTGCTGGCGCGGGCGGCGACCTCGGCGGAGGCGGCGGGCGAGGAGGGGCGCAGCCGCAGCCGGATGTGCGGGCCTTCGAGCCAGTAGTTGATGAAGAACCAGCCGCCGAGCAGCCCCTCTGCGGTGAGTTCCGCGACCAGGGGGCGGGCGCAGCGCAGCAGGAAGGGGCGGGGGCTGGCGGCGTAGAAGACGTGGAAGGCGAGCCAGTCGCCGCGCGGGCCGCCGTCCGGCGGCAGCAGGGCGGCGGAGGTGGGGCCCGGGGCCGCCGTGTCGTGAGTGGTCATACGGCGCTGTCCTGCCTTCCGTGCGGGGCCGCGGCGGCCGGGGCGGCGCCGCGGGGGACGATCTCGACGGCCAGTTCGGCGACGTGGTGGCCGCGCGGGGAGCGCACATGCAGCTCGTCCTCGCCCGGCAGCATCTCCTCGAAGACCGTTTTGTGCGTGCCGCCGCCGGTGAGCGCGTCGAGCGCGATGAGCGACAGCGGGCTGTCGAAGTCGACGTACTGCGGCTTGGATCCGCCGAAGACGGCGCCGAAACCGCCCGCCGCCGGGTCGGATTGCTCATGGACGGTGGCGAACACCCGGTCGGGCAGGCCGTGTTCGTGCCGCCAGCGCTGCCAGCGCAGGTAGCAGGCCGCCTCGTCGTCGCCCTTGGCGCGCTGCGGGAGGGCGCCCGGCGCGGCGGTCCAGGAGCGGCGGTGCAGCACGACGCTGCGGTGGCGGACCCGCGGCCGGGCGGTGACGCCGTCGCGGGCGGGCGCCTCGGGGACGCCGCGCCACACGTCGAAGGACGCGCGGGAGGTCGGGGAGAGCAGCAGCAGGGTGCGCGGCACCTCGGGCAGCACCATGGGCACGAGGTAGCCGAGGTAGAGCGGGATCACCTCGGCGCCGAGCCGGCGGGAGCGCAGCACCAGCCGGTCGGCGTCCGGGTCGTGCTCGGCGTAGAGGTCGTCGAGGTCGATCCGGGCGTCGGGCGGGGCGGTGCTGGTCTCGCCGGGGCAGACGATCTCGAAGTCGGTGAGCCGGCCGTGCAGGTTGAGGTTGGTGGTCGCCGAGCCCGCGGTGATCTCGGCGAAGACCGCGCCCGGGGGCTGCCAGGCGCGCAGCTGCTCGCGCAGCCGGGCGGTCAGGCCGGTGTCGTCGGCGGTGGGCGGGGTGTCGGGGGTGGGCGGGGTGTCGGGGGTGGCGTCGTCGAAGCAGTGGGTGAAGCGGGTGAAGGGGAAGGCGAGGCCGCCGTAGGAATTGTTGAGCACGACGAGCGGGTCGCCGGTGCGGCGGGCCAGCTGGAGGAAGTGGCTGTGCGGGGCGAACGGGCGGCCCAGCGGCCCGAGTTCGTCGCGGACCGCGGTCACCGCCGCCTCGTCGAGGCGGAGTTCGGGGTGGCCGTCGGGGTGGGCGGCCCATGCCTGGCGCATCCGCCGGGTGAATTCGGCGCGGGCCCGGTCGAGGGCGGCGACCTCGGGCATGCCGAGCCAGTTCTCCTCGGGGGCGTGGCTGCCGTCCGCGGCCCAGGGCGACTTGGTCGAGGTGAACTGCAGGTACTGGCTGAAGATGTCCTCGTGGAAGTCGTGCACGAGGCGCAGCAGGTCCTCGCACCGGCCGCCGCGGCCGTAGCGGGCGAGGAAGAAGCCCTTGAGGGTGAGGCGCTGGGGCAGCGCGACGTCGAAGGCGGGCATGACGCCGGCCAGTTCGTGCAGCGGCTCGGCGGCCAGCCGGGTCCACTCGTCGAGGTCGGCGGTGACGGCGTCCTCGGTCACGTCCTCGTAGAGCAGGGTCTGCGGCAGCGCCGGGTGCTCGGCGCCGAGGTCGCTCTGGACGGCGAGCAGGTCGGCGCGCAGTGCGGCGAGCAGGGCGCGGCGGCCGGCGGCGTCGGCGCGGCCGTAGCGGTCGACGTGCCGGGCGGCGGCGTCGAGGCGGTCGGCGGCGGCGTCGGCCCAGCCGCGGTCCAGGGCGCGCAGCGCGGCGGCGAAGGAGCGCAGCGGGTCGGCGGTGTGGACGTCGGTGTCCAGGCCGGCCATCTGGAGGATGCCGAGGTCCAGCAGGGTGGCGGTGTAGCGCTCGGCGTCCTGTCCTGCGGCGCCGGTCTCGGCGGTCAGCCACGCGGTGAGCTGCGCGTACCGCAGCCGGGGGCGTTCGCGGAAGAGGGCGGTCATCCGCTCCAGGGTGCCGCTGTTGCGCAGGAAGAACAGCCGGTCGTGGGCGGCGTCGAAGCTGACGGCGGCGCTGTCGTCGCCCGCGGTCACCGAGCGGCGCACATAGCGGATGCGGTCCTCGTCGACCTCCCAGCCCGCCGAGAGGGTGACGGGCAGGTCGGCGCGCCGGGCGGGGTCGGCGGCGACGAGGTCGGCGAGCCGGGCCAGCACGACGACGTTCAGCCGCGGGTGGCTCGTCCACCGTCCGCCGGTGCGGACCTCGGGGCCGGCCGCCGCGGTGAACGCGCCCTCGGCGACGGCGGTGAAGGTGCTGAAGGGGCTGGTCTTGCAGGCCGTGCGGTAGAGGTACGCCAGCAGCGAGCGCTCCTTCTTGCGCGCCCGCTTGTCCGGTACGGGGGCCGGGTCGGCGATGAAGGCGTCCAGTTGGCCGGCGAGGGTGGGCGAGGCCAGGGCGAGCGCGAGGCGCAGCCGGTCCTCGCCCGCGAGGTCGCGCAAGTGGGCGCGGGCGGCGGCGAGTTCGCGGTCGACCAGCGGCCCGCCGGCCTGCCGCAGCCGCTCCAGCCGGAGCCGGGCGTCCAGCCAGCGCAGCAGCAGCCCGGCGGTGGCGGCGTCGGGGCCGGCGCTACGGGCGGCTCCGAGCCCGGCGTCCGTGCCGGGAGCGGTGTCCGGGTGCGGGCCCGCGGCCAGTGACGCGGCGAGCCGGCGTACCGCCTCCGGGTCGCGCGGCAGCCGGTCGTTGAACACCTCGCGGCGCAGCGCCAGTACGGCCCGCCGCCCGGCGCCGTCCTCGGTGGCCTTGACCAGCAGCGTCAGCGGATCGTTCAACTCGGCGGCGAGCAGGGCCACTTCCTGCTCGGCGGCCAGCACCTGGCCGGCCCAGCCGCGGGCGTCCGGGCTGCGCAGCCGGTGCACGGCGGACACCGGCAGCCCCGCCACCCGCAGCATGAAGCGGCGGTGCAGCTGCCAACTGCGCGGGGGCTCCCCGGTGTCCGGCGCGGCGGCGTCGACGCTCATGCCGTTCCTTTCCGTTCGTGTGCGGGTGGGTCCTTGCATCGGTGCCCTCAGGCGATCTCGTAGCGGAAGTCGGCGGGGCGGGGCCGCTCATGGCCGATCATCATGATCAGCAGCGGCACCTCGCCGGTCTCGTCGAGCGCCAGCTCCTCGGTGAAGGAGATCGCGTCGAAGCCGAGCGCGACCCCGCAGGACAGGCCGGCGGCGGCCGAGGCGGTGTAGACGGCCTGCGAGATGCCGCCGATCACGGCGTTGACCAGGCGGTAGCCGCGGTCGCCCACCGCGTCCAGCACCGCGTGGGTGCGGGCGGCGGGCACGATGACGGCGGCGGCCTGCTCCAGGTTGTAGTTGGCCAGGAAGTAGTTGCTCTGCAGGAAGCCGCCGGGCGGGCCGGCGCTGATCCGCCGCAGCGACCCGTCGCGCCGGTCGTGCAGGTAGCTGCCGGGCTCGACGCCGGCGACGTGGTTGACGAAGACGTACGAGCGGCTGAGCGGCCCGCCGCCCGGGGTCTCGGTGTCGCTGCCGAGCCGGCCCGCGGCGTCCACCGCGGCGAGCACGGTGGCAAGGGCGTCGGCGGGCATGGCCCGCGTCGCCTGGAAGCGTCCGAAGCTGCTGCGCCGGGCGCGCAGGGCCGCCCCCACGGGGGTGTCCAGCGCGCGGGGCGCGGGCAGCGGGGTGCGCTCGCCGCCGTCGGGCACCGGTGGGGCGAGCGCGGCGTCCAGGGTGCCGGCCTGCGGGCGCTGCGCAGCCTGCTCCAGGGTGGCGGCGTGCATGCGCCGGACGGTCTCGAAGGTCATGGTGGTGCGGGACCGCTCCTGGTCGGCGTACCGCACGCGCGGGGCGGCCCCGCCGGGCCCGGGAGCCGCGGGCGCGGCGCCCTCCCAGCGCAGCGGGACGACGGCGAAAACGCCCTCCTCGGCCTCCGCCAGGCCGAGCAGCCGGCCGAGCCGGGCCTCGTCGAACCAGAAGGCCGGGCCGATGTGCAGGCCGTGGGCGCGGGCCCAGATGCGCCAGGTCTGGAGCAGCGCGCCGGTGTCCATCGTGACGACGTGGTAGCTGAAGCTGTTGTACTTGAAGGCGTTCTGCCAAAAGCGCACCCCGAGGACCAGGAACTGGTCGCAGGTCCCCCACTCCCCCGCGCCGAGGGCCGCCCGCACCTCGTGCGTGGCGTCGCCGGCGAGCAGGCGGCGCAGGGCGTGGTGCGGGGTGTCGTAGTAGTAGACGCCGGGTGTCAGCGGGCCGGAGGGGCCGGCGATCCAGTGCACGCCGACCGGGTAGAGGCCGCCGCCGGAGGCCGTGCCGCGCGACCAGTTGGCCTGCGTGTACATCGGCAGCGTGCCGAGGTCGGAGTTGGCCTGGACGGCGAGCCTGCGGCCGACCAGGCCGTAGGACTCCTGGAGCATCCCGGCGAGCAGCGGCAGCGTGAAGGCGCCCGCCTGCTCGGGCCCGAACAGGCCGCGCTGGACGGTCGCCCCGGGCGCGGGCACGGCCGGGGGCAGCGGGAAGGCCGCGGCGCCGGGGAAGTGCTTGCCCTTGCGCGGCCGGTCGGCCCAGTCCGGGACGAAGTCGGCGGGCTCCATGGGGTATCGGCCCCGCCGGACGATGGCGGTCGCGTACTCATGGGCGAATCCCACGGTGGGTCCTCTCTGCGCGGTACGGGGCGGGGCGGGGCAGTGCGGCCGGTGTCAACGGCGGGCGGCGGTACGGGAGTCGGGCGGGCGAGGCTTCGGAGTGCGTCAAGGGAACGGGTGCGGCGCGGGGTTGAGGTCGGCGGCGGTCAGGTCCCGCTCGTGCAGGCCGGCTTCGCGCAGCGCGGTGCGGGTGCGGGGCAGGTGGCGGGCGCGCTGCCGGCGCCAGCCGAAGTCGATGGGCAGCAGTCCCGGCACGATCACGCCCGCGGTGTGGAAGCCGAGTTGCCGCTGCTCGGGCATGGTCTGGTCGACGGTGATGACGTCGAAGCCGGCCTTCGCGACCGCCGCGACGCACGCCGCCACGTCCTCGCGCAGGTCCTCGGCGGGCGGCAGAGCGCCGGGGCCGGTGGCGGCGATGTCCGCGAGGGCGACGCGCGGCCGGCCGGCGCCGCCGCGCAGCAGGAAGTCGGCGTGGTGGGCCATCTCGGGCAGGCCGTAGAGCAGCGGGTGGTCGTGCAGCACCTGCACGCGGTCGAAGTCGGCGGCCAGCGCCCGCAGTCGGGGCTCGTCGCGGGCGGTCCTGCGGCGCAGGTTGACCGCGTCGGTGGCGATCTCGCACAGCCCGGCGGCGAGTGCCGCCTCCGGGTCCAGCCCGGCGCCGGCGCCGAAGCACAGCCGGCCCAGGCCCCCGTCGACGCGTTCGGCGACGGCGGTGACGACGGGGATCGGGAAGGTGACGCGGGTGTCGAAGAAGCGCGCGCGGTAGCCGTACATCGCGAGCCGGTCGATCATCGCGCGGGTCTCGGGGCGGCGGGAGGCGGACGCGTCGATCTCGGGCAGCGGCGCGCGGCCGTACCAGGCGAGCAGGAACGCGTCGCGCTCCACGACCTCCATCAGGCCGTGGTAGACGGCCTCGGCCAACGACCCGCCGGAGGCGCAGCCGTTGGAGCTCTCCTGCACGAAGCGGTGCTCCAGGCCGCCCGGCGCGTGGTAGTAGGCGATGATCTCCGGTACGAGCAGGGGCCGCGCGTCGCGCAGCGACCAGCCCCACACCCACGGGATGGGGCGGGCGGGGTCGAAGGGCCGCACGCCGGGTTCGGCGTCGTGGAACTCCGGCGCGTACAGGCCGCATGCGCGCGGGTCCAACACGGCCCCGTCGGCGGCGAGTTCGTCGTACGCGGCGACGACGGCGGTGCGCTTGCCGCGCGGGCGCATGCCGGCGAAGCGCTCCAGCCCTTCGAGCAGGCCGACGCGTTCGCTGGAGCGGTAGGACGGGGTGTGGCCGCCCCAGAAGCACTCGCGCAGGTAGTCGCCCGAGCGCAGCAGGAACGAGCCGACGGTGGAGGACGTCGAGGCGGAGATCAGGTCCGGCACGACGGACGGGCCGAGCATGCCGGCCGCGGGGTTGACGAACGCGGTGAACGGCACGTCGTAGTCGTCGGCGGAGCGGGCCCGGAAGACGTCCGGCGCGGGCTTGGGCGCGGGCGCCGGCTCGATCCTGGCGCCCTCGGCGGTGTCGGCAGGCCGCACCCCGCAGCGCGGGCACTCGGCGTCCGGCACGAAGCGGAAGCGCGTCACCCGCAGCGTCTCGGTGTCCACGAGGAAGGCGTACGGGTGCCGGTCGGCGCCGCTGCCGGGCCGCTCGTGGTGCGCGGCGACGAGCGCGGCGACGGTGTCCACGCCGAAGGCCGTGCCGGCCGGCCCGCCGCCGGCCGCCCTGGTCTCCCGCCCGGTCTCCAGCGCCTCGCGCAGCGCCCGGGCCCGCACTCCCTGCCAGCGCCGGGCCAGGCAGCGCGGGCAGCCGGCTCCCCCGCCGGGCGCGAACGGCCCGACGACGGCGAGGTGCCCGTAGCGCAGCACGTGCACGGCCGCGGGCGGCGCGGGGTCCTCGGCGCCGGCCGCCAGCTCGTCGCGCACGCCGAGCGCCCCGACGGCCACCTCGGGCCCGTGCCCGCCGGTGAGGGCGGCCAGGCCCGCGGTGAGGCGGGCGGCGAGGGCGGCGCAGAAGTCGCCGAGCGGGCCGCCGGTCGTGGTGCGGGACGGCAGGTCGGTGCCACTGCCGCCCCGCACGTCGCGGGGTCCCGCGGGTGCCGGGCGCACGCCGGGTTCCGGCTCCCGCAGGGGCGGGGCGCAGGAGTCGGCGCGGGTCATGCGCGGGGCTCGGGGGTGGTGAGCAGGACGCGGGCGGTGCGGATGCGGGCGGAGGCCAGGTCGGGGGTGTCGGTGGGGGTCGTCAGGGCGTCGCGGCCGGCCGCGCGCAGGGCGGCGGCGACCTCGGGCCAGGTGGTGCCGCGGTCGGGGCCTGCCGTACCGGTGGCGGTCAGGGCGGCGGGGTCGAGGTCGGCCAGCAGCGGGTCGCCGAGGTCGGGCGCGCCGCCGGTCTGGACGGCGCCGAGGACGTCGGCCATGGCGGCGAGCAGCGCGTCCCGGCGGCGCAGGTCCGCCGCAACGGCCCAGCGGGGCACGCCGGTTGCCGGGTCGGCGGTACGGGCGAGCACCACCGGGAGGAGCCGGTCGCCGCCGCCGAGGTCGAGGAGCTCCAGCTCGACGCCGAGGCCGGCGGCGGAGCGCAGCAGGAAGGTGATCTCGGCGTCGTCCGCGGCGAGGCCGCCGGGCGCGATCCGGGCGGCGCCGAGGGTGCCGCGCAGCGCCCGGCGCAGGGCGTCGTGCGCGAGGGCGGTGCGCAGGGCGCGGGCCGCGGCGCCGGCGGGCGTCGGGCCCGCGCCGGTGCCGGCGGCGGTCGGCTCGACGAGGCGGGCCCGGTTGTCGGGGCCGAAGGGCCGCAGCGCGGCGGCGGGCACGAGCAGGGTCTCGCCGGTGAGCATGGAGGTGACCGGGCACCAGCGCGCGACCGGCTCCGCGGGCGCGCCGAGCCCGGAGGCGATGGCCAGCCGCTCGGCCGCGACCGTCCGCCACTTGCCGCGGGCGGCCTCGAACTCGGCGCCGGCCAGCACCTGTTGTGCGGGCACGACATGCTCGCCGTACACCTCCGCCGCCCGCATCAGGGCCCGCAGCCGCGCACCGGCGACGTGGTGGACGTCGTAGGCGGTGATCTCCCGCCGGACGCGGTGCCCGAGTCCCAGCGTCACGGCGCTGACCTTGAGCGGGGTCTGCGTGCGGTCCTCGTCGGCGTAGGCGGTGAAGACGCCGGCGAGCGGCTGGACGAGCGCGGCCCGGCCGGAGATCTCGGCGAGCGCGGCCTGCGCGGCGTCCTCCTCCTCGGCGCCGCTCCCGACCGGCCCGCCGAGCGGCGAGACGGCCCCGGAGGGCAAAGGGCCCTGCTCGTCCGGCAGTTCGGCCAGCAGCAGCGGGGCCCCGGCCGGCTCCTGCGCCAGGGGCGCGCAGTGCGGGCAGGCCGGATGGGGCAGCAGCGGCTCCGCGGCGGTGTCGAGGGAGTCGGTGTGCTGGATGAGGAGTTGGTTCTCGGTCTCGGCGGGCAGCACGCCCGTGGTGCGGCGGAAGACCTCGTAGGCCAGCAGGTTGCCGACCATCGCCGCGAGCGGTCCGGTGAGCCCGGGGTCGTACGGGGCGGCGGTGGCGACCGCGCTCCACAGGTCGGCCGCGGCGCCGGGCTCGCCGCCGGCGCCCAGGCGCAGGGCCGCGCAGGTCCAGCAGCCGGTGCCGGCGTGGGACATGAAGGGGCCGATGACGACGCGGTCGCCGTAGGGCCAGGCGGGCAGCAGGGTGCGGCCGGCGGGGATGCCCGCGTCGAGGAGGGCGGAGAGCCGGCGGGGGCCGTGCGGTCCGGTGACCAGGACGGTGTCGTAGCCGTCGAGGTCGTCCCAGCCGTATCCGGCCGGGTCCGGGCCCGGCGCCGGTTCCAGCAGCGCGACCTGCGCGGCGCAGCCCTCCTCGCGCAGGGCGGCGGCTTCGGCCAGGACCTCGGCGAGGCCGCTGCCGGGGCGGTCGAGCCCGGCGGGGACGGCGAGGGCGGCGCAGCCGTTGCGGACGAGGCCGAGTGCGGCCCAGCGGGCGACCTGGTCGTCGCCGAGGACGGCGACCCGTGTCCCGCGGAAGCGCGCGAAGCGCTCGGCGGCGCCGTCCACGTAGTGGTCGACGTAGTCGACCTGGGCGGCGAACCGCTCGGCGACGGCGGGCCCGAGGGTGTCGGCGGCGTCCTCGGCGGGCGCGGCGTCCCGGGCGAAGCCACGCGCGTAGAGCGTGCCGACGAGCTGGACCACCATGTCGCGCTGCTTGTCGCCGAGGCCGTTGCACAGCGCGGCCACGGTGTGGTCGCCGGTCAGGTGCGGGACCATGACGCCGGCGAAGCGGTAGGCGGAGGGCATGACGACGCTGAATCCGCCGCGGGCGTTGTGGAAGTGCACGCCGGTCGGCGTCTGCGTGTAGAGGACGTCCCGGCGGATGCGCGGCCGGGTGCCGGCGAGCTCGTCGTAGGTGGACACCATGTCAGTCACGCCTCCGTGGGGTGCAGTCCTGCGGCGTCCGGCCGCTGCGGTTGTGGGGTGGGGTGGGGTGTCCGTTGCGGACGGCCGGCGGGCCGGGCGGCGCGGGTGCCGCGCCCTCGGCGGAGCCGGGCGCGGGGGCGGGCGGTTCGGGGCCGGGGGCGTGGGCGGTGCCGGCGGCGGCGCGGGCGAAGACCCGCAGCAGTTCGTGGACGCGGTACTGCCCGCGCGGGCCTTCTTCGAGCAGGCCCGCGCCGACCAGTCCCTCCAGCACCCTTTCGCCGTCGACGGGTTCGCCGGCCGGCGCCGGTCCGGTGAGTGCCGGTCCGGCGAGTCCCGGTCCTGGCGTGCCGGCCGAATGCGCCGGCGGGAGCGCCGGACGGCGGGCGGGGCCGGCGTCCTCGGCACTCTCCCCGCGTAGAATGGCCAGTTCGCGCCGTTGCAGGCCCGCCCCGGGATCGACGCCGAGCGCATGCGCGAGATGCGACTTGAGCCGCCGGTATTCGGCAAGTGCCTCCGCCCGGCGGCCCGCCCGGTCCAGTGCGACCATCAACTGCTCGGTGAAGCGCTCGTGCAGCGGATGCGCCCGGGCGGCGCTGCGGATCTCCGCAAGGGCCTCCCGGTGCCTGCCGCACTCCAGTTCGAGGTCGAAGACCCGCTCGATGGCCCGCAGCCATTCCTCTTGGAGCCGCGGCAGCTCGTCGCGGTGCAGCAGGTCGGACGGGACGTTGCCGAGCAGCGGCTGCTGCCACAGCGCCACCGCGGCCCGCAGCAGCCGCAGTTCATCCTCGGGCCCGGCGGCGTGGTAGGCGGCGCCGAGCAGTTCGCGGAAGCGCACGAGGTCGAGCGTCTCGGCGTCCGCGGTGAGCCGGTAACCGCCGGGGACGGCCTCGATCATCGTCGCCGCGATGCCGTATTTGGCGAACAGCCGGCGCAGCCGCAGAACGCAGGAGTGCAGTGCCGACTTGCCCTGGGCGGGGGTTTCCCCGCCCCAGATGACGCGTTGCAGGAATTCCACGGAGACCACTGAATTCGCATTCAGCAGCAATGCCGCGAGGAGTGCCGCAGGCCGGGACGGCTGAAGCACCACGGATTCACTGCCGTCGGTGACCGCCAGCATTCCGAGAACCGTGAAACGCGTGTGGTCAGCCGCCCGCTGCGGCTCTCCCGCATTTCCCGGTGGTATTTCTGCACTGTTTTCCAGAGCGTTGGACCAGACCACCACACCACCATCCCCGTAGCCCCGTGCGACCACGGCCGCCGCCTCCGTCGGTGTACCCGGAAGCGGGGCGGAACGACCCGGCCGATCAGACCGGATCGCGGTCAACGAGGACAGTACGGCAGAGTTCTTTACCTTGTCCAGTAATTCCGGCCAATGCGCTGCCACGAATCTGCGGCACCCCGTACAGCCGACCGCAAAGCCGAATCGGGGCGCACAACCGGGACACACCGGACTGCTTCGGTCCGGTACGGAAGCGAGCAATCGGACATATCCTGCGGAAATTACGGCAATGTAATTCGGAGGTGAACTAGGATCCTTCATGCCCGGGCTTTACCTTCGACATCCGCGGGTCGGCAGCAATTCAGGAGAAGTACCGTTCGCGGTCGTTTGCTAGCACCTGTGTGCGGGCACCGGCGGACCTGCGGATTCCGGTCGTCCCGGTCACGGACCGTCCGCCGGCGGTGACCGCGGGCGGGGCCGTCCTGCACTATGGGGTCACGACACCGACCGGGAGTGGTGACCATGGCTGAGAGCATGCCGGTGCGCTGTCCGGCCTGCCGCCGTGACCATACGTACACCGCGCCGACCTACCCGTGCGCGTGCGGGGCGCCGTTGTGCCTGCCGGTGCTGCGCGGCGGGCACCCGGTGGAGGTCAGGCACCGCTCGTGGGAGGACTCCTGGGTCCGGCTGCGGTGCGCCGGCTGCGGGCGCACCGACCAGTGGCCGCGGCCCGAACTGGGCTGCCCGTGCGGCGCGTTGATCCGGCTGCCGGTGGACGACGAGGCCGCCGGCATCCCCGGCCCGCTGCCGTATCCGGGCGGCGCCGCGCCCGCGCCGACCGGGGACGTGCCGCCGCCGACCACGGCCAGGCCGCCCTTCCGGCCGGTGACGATCCGCACCGGGCGGGACGCGCTGACGGCGGCGGCGCAGTATCTGAAGTGGCTCGGCTTCGCCGACGTACGGCTGGCCGGCGACCGCACGGCCAACGGCATCGACCTGCGCGGGCGCGGCCTGGTCGCCCAGGTCGACCCCAGCACGCAGCCCACCGCCGTACGCGAGGTCGAGTGCCTGTGGCTCAACTGCGCGAACGAGGACGCGGTCGGCGCGTTCTTCTCACTGGCCGGCTACGGGCACGAAGCGCGGCTGCGGGCCGACCGGTTGGGCGTGCCGCTGTTCGTGATGGACCTCACGGGAACCCCGCAGCCGGTGAACCCGGCCGCCGAGGAGCTCATCGCCTCGGGCCCGCCCCCGACCCCGCCGCAGGCTCGGCCGCAGGACCCGCCGCCGCGGGACCCGCCGCAGGACCCGCCGCCCGCCGGGTGAACTCCGCGCGCAGCTCCACCTTGCGGACCTTCCCGCTCACCGTCATCGGGAAGGCGTCCATCACCCGCAGATGCCGCGGCACCTTGAAGTGCGCGAGCCGGCCGCGGCAGTGCTCGGCGATCTCCTCCAGCGTCGGCGGGTCGGCCGGGTCGCGCGGGATGACGCAGGCCAGCACCTCCTCGCCGTACGTCGGGTCGGGCACCCCGACCACCTGCACGTCGGAGACCTTGGGGTGGCCGTACAGGAACTCCTCGACCTCGCGCGGGTAGACGTTCTCGCCGCCCCTGATGATCATGTCCTTGATGCGGCCGACGACCGCGACATAGCCGTCCTCGCGCATCACCGCGAGGTCCCCGGTGTGCATCCAGCGCGCCGTGTCGACCGCCTCGGCGGTGCGGTCCGGCTCGTCCCAGTAGCCGAGCATCACCGAGTAGCCGCGGGTGCACAGTTCACCGGGCGTGCCGCGCGGCACCGTCACGCCCGTGGCCGGGTCCACCACCTTGACCTCCACGTGCGGCAGCGCCCGGCCGACGGTGCCGGTGCGGTGCTCGACGGGGTCGTCGCGCCGGGTCTGGGTGGAGACCGGCGAGGTCTCCGTCATGCCGTAGCAGATGGACACCTCCGGCATGTGCATCTCGGTCATCACGCGCTTCATCACCTCGACCGGGCACGGCGATCCGGCCATGATCCCGGTGCGCAGCGAACTCAGGTCGTACGAGGCGAAGTCCGGCAGCGCCAGCTCGGCTATGAACATCGTGGGGACGCCGTAGAGCGCGGTGCAGCGCTCCTGCTGCACCGCGCGCAGCGTCGCGGCCGGGTCGAAGGACGCGGCGGGGATGACGATGCAGGCGCCGTGCGAGGTGGCGCCGAGGTTTCCCATCACCATCCCGAAGCAGTGGTAGAACGGGACCGGCAGGCAGATCCGGTCCTGCTCGCTGTAGCCCACCGTGTCGCCCACGAAGAAGCCGTTGTTGAGGATGTTGTGGTGCGAGAGCGTGGCGCCCTTGGGGAAGCCGGTCGTGCCCGAGGTGTACTGGATGTTGACCGGCTCGTCGCAGCTCAACGTCGCCTCGACGGCGGCCGGATGGCCCGCGTCCACATCTTCGCCCGCGGCCAGCAGCGCGTCCCACGACGGGTCGCCGATGTGCACCGTCTCGCGCAGGTCCGGGCAGTCGGCGCGCACCCGCGCGGCCATCTCCCGGTAGTCGCTGCCGCGGTGCTCGGCGCTGGCGATGAGCAGGCCGACCCCCGACTGCCGCAGCGCGAAGGCCAGTTCGTGCAGCCGGTAGGCCGGGTTGACGTTCACCATGATCGCGCCGAGCCGCGCGGTCGCGTACTGCACCAGCACCCACTCGGGGCAGTTGACCGCCCAGATGCCGACCCGGTCGCCCTTGCGCACCCCGCGCCCGGCGAGCCCCCGGGCCACCTCGTCGACCGCGCGGCCGAACTGCGCGTACGTCCAGCGGCGTCCGCTCGGCACGTCCACCAGCGCCTCGCGGTCGCCGAAGGCGGCGACCGCCCGGTCCAGGTTGCGGCCGACGGTGTCGCCGAGCAGCGGGGTGCCGCCGGTGCCGTGCGCGTACGACGGCTCGGCGGCGCTCACCGGTGGTCCTCCTCGCGGAATTCGGCGCTGCCGTCGTGCATCGTGGCCTCCCGCAGCTCGATGCGGCGGATCTTGCCCGAGACGGTCTTCGGCAGCGGCGCGAACTCCAGCCGCCGCACGCGTTTGTACGGTGCGAGCACCGACCGCGAGTGGGCGAAGATCGCGGCGGCCGTCTCGCCGTCCGGCTTCCAGCCCTCGGCGAGCACGACGTACGCCTTGGGGATCGCCAGCCGCAGCTCGTCGGGCGCGGGCACCACGGCGGCCTCGGCGACCGCCTCGTGCTCCAGCAGCGCGCTCTCCAGCTCGAACGGGCTGATCTTGTAGTCGCTGGACTTGAAGACGTCGTCGGACCGCCCGATGTACGTGATGTAACCGTCCGCGTCCCGGCGGCCGATGTCGCCGGTGCGGTAGTAACCGCCGCCCATGGCCTCCTCGGTGCGCTCGGGGTCGCCCGCGTAGCCGGTCATCAGGCCGACCGGGCGCTCGGTGAGGTCCAGGCAGATCTCGCCCTCGTCGCCCGGCTCGCCGGTGACCGGGTCGACCAGCGCGACGGTGTAGCCGGGCGTCGGGCGGCCCATGGAGCCGGCCTTGACCAACTGGCCCGGGGTGTTGGCGACTTGCACGGCGGTCTCGGTCTGCCCGAAGCCGTCCCGGATCAGCACGCCCCACAACCGCCGTACGTGCTCGATCACTTCGGGGTTGAGCGGTTCACCGGCCGCGACCGCCTCGCGCGGCGGGGTGGCGAGCGCGCCGAGGTCGGCCTGGATGAGCATCCGCCACACGGTGGGCGGCGCGCAGAAGCTCGTCACCCCGCAGCGGTCCATCTCGGCCATCAGCCGCGCCGCGTCGAAGCGCGTGTAGTTGTGCACGAAGACCGTCGCCTCGGCGTTCCACGGCGCGAACAGGCTGGACCAGGCGTGCTTGGCCCAGCCCGGCGAGGAGATGTTCAGGTGCACATCGCCCGGGCGCAGCCCGATCCAGTACATCGTGGCGAGGTGGCCGGCCGGATACGAGACGTGGGTGTGCTCGACGAGCTTGGGCCGGGCGGTGGTTCCGGAGGTGAAGTACAGCAGCAGCGGGTCGGAGCCGGCCGTCGGCCCGTCGGGCTCGAAGCCGGGCGGGACGGCGTACGCCTCCTCGTAGGCGAGCCACGGCGAGGTCGCGCCGCCGACCGCGATCCGGGTGTAGTCGCCGGGGACGTCGTCGAACTTCGGGGTGTCCGCGGCCCGTACGACCGCGTGCCGGGCGCCGCCGCGGCCGATCCGGTCGCGCAGGTCGGCGGGGCCGAGCAGCGGTGTGCAGGGGATCATCACCGCGCGCAGCTTCATCAGCGCCAGCGCGCACTCCCACTGCTCGACCTGGTTGCCGAGCATCAGCAGCACCCGGTCGCCGGCGCGCACCCCGCGGGCGCGCAGCCAGGTCGCGACGCGGTCGGAGCGGTCGGACATCTCCCGGAAGGAGATCATCGCCTCGCCGCCGTCCTCCTCCACGATCCACAGGGCGGGGCGGTCGTTGCCCGCGGCGATCACGTCGAACCAGTCCAACGCCCAGTTGAACCGCGGCAGTTCGGGCCAGCGGAAGGCGTCCCGGGCCGCCTGGTAGTCCTCGCGGTGCCGCAGCAGCACGTCCCGGGCGGCCCGGAATGCCCCGGTCGCCTCCGATACCGCCATGTGTCCTCCTCGTGCAGGTGCTCTCGATAGCATCGTCGGGTAGTGACGTGGGTCTCACTACCCCCGGACGGGGGTGAGGAGGTGGCGCGGTGGACGGCAGTGCCGCAGACGCCGTGGAGGTACGGGCCGCTCTGCTGCGGATGCGCAGGTCCGGGCTGCTCCCGGTGGCCTTCGGCGGGCTGCTGCCGGCGGCCGGCGCGCCGCAGTTCCGGATCACCGAGCTCGCCGGCACCGGCACGGACTCGCTGCGGGGCCTGGCCGTACGCACCGGCAACGGGCTCGGCGGCAAGACGCTGGCGCTGCGCCGCCCGTACGCGGTCACCGACTACGGCACGTCCCGCGCGATCAGCCACGAGTACGACGCCGCCGTCGCCGGCGAGGGGCTGCGGTCGGTGCTGGCGGTGCCGATCGTGGTGCACCGGCAGGTGCGGGGGGTGCTCTACGGAGCGCTGCGGCAGCCGTACGCCATCGGCGACCGGCCGCTGGCCGCGGCGATGGACGCGGCGCGCGACCTGGAGCAGGCGCTGGCCGTACGGGACGAGGCGCGGCGGCTGCTGGCCTGCGTGCAGGCGCCGGCCGCGGCGGACCCGCGGGCGTGGGAGGAGGTGCGCGCCGCGCACTGCGACCTGCGGGCGCTGGCGGTACGCATCGCCGACGCGCAGTTGCGCCGCGAGGTCATGGCGGCGTGCGCGCGGCTGGCCGCCGCGGCGGTGCCCTCCGGGGCCGGGCGGGCCCCCCTGGCGGCGCTCACGCCGCGCGAGCTGGACGTCCTCGCGGCGGTCGCCTGCGGCGCGACCAACGCGGTGGCCGCGGGGCGGCTGCGGTTGCGGCCGGAGACCGTCAAGTCGTATCTGCGCTCGGCCATGCGCAAGCTCGGCGCCCACACCCGCCTCGAAGCGGTGACCTCCGCCCGCCGGGCGGGCCTCCTGCCGTAGCCGTGTGCCGCCCGGGCTACCACCACCGGCGGGAGGTCAGGGAACGGACAGGACGGGGCAGGACCGGCGGAAAAAGGGGGCGCGCCCCCGGCGGGGGCGGCGGTAGCGTGCGACGGTGAGCCTTGAGCGGATAGGCGGCTTCGCCGCCATGTCGGTGGTCCTCGTGCTGATCCCCGGCCCGAGCGTGCTGTTCGTGCTCGGCAGAGCCCTCGCCCACGGGCGCCGCACGGCGCTCGGCAGCGTCGTCGGCAACGCGGCGGGCGCCTACGTGCTCAGCGCGGCCGTCGCGGTCGGCCTGGGCGAGATCGTCTCGCGCTCCGTCGCGCTGTTCTCCGCGCTGAAGCTGATCGGCGCGGTCTACCTGGTCTACCTGGGCCTCAAGGCGTGGCGCCGGCGCGGTGTGCTGGCCGAGGCCGTGCGCGGGGACGCGGCGGAGGGGGTACCGGCGGCGCCGCGCAGCGATGTGCGTACGCTGTGGGAAGGCTTTGTCGTCGGCGTCACCAACCCCAAGACGATGGTCTTCTTCGCCGCCGTGCTCCCGCAGTTCGTGGATCGCGGCGCGGGCCGTGTGCACGAGCAGATGCTGCTGCTCGGCCTGGTGTTCACGGTCATCGCGCTGCTCTTCGACAGCATGTGGGCACTGACCGCGTCGGCCGCGCGCACATGGTTCGCGCGCTCGCCGCGGCGCATGGCGGCGGTGGGCGGGACGGGTGGCCTGGCGATGATCGGCCTGGGCGTCGCGGTCGCCGTCACGGGCCGCGCCGACTCCTAGGTTCCAGGTCGCGGGGGGTGTGACCAGGCGCACACGCCCGGCACGATCGAAACGTTTGCGTTTCGATATGGCACGACGTACCGTCATTCGAGTACGAAACCGTTTCGTTCCTTCGTTCTTTCGTGCGTCGTCCACACGGCGTTCGTACGTCTTTCGTCCTCTCCGCGGTACAGCCCTACCGTCCCACTTCAGGAGCATCGCCTGATGTCTTCCCAGTCCGCGGCCGACGTCCCCGTCGACCGGCTCACGAAGTCCGTACCGGACGCCCCCGGCGGGGACCCCGCCGAGCGGGCGAACCACCGCTGGTGGGTGCTGGCGGTGATCGCCATCGCCCAGCTGATGGTGGTCCTGGACGCCACCGTGGTGACCATCGCCCTGCCCTCCGCGCAGGCCGACCTCGGCTTCTCCGACGGCAACCGCCAGTGGATCGTCACCGCCTACTCCCTGTCCTTCGGCTCGCTGCTGCTGGTCGGCGGCCGGCTGGCGGACCTCATCGGCCGCAGAATCGTCTTCCTCGTCGGCGTCCTCGGCTTCGCCGGCGCCTCCGCGCTGGCCGGCGCGGCGCAGAACTTCGAGGTGCTGGTCACCGGCCGCGCCCTCCAGGGCCTGTTCGGCGCGCTGCTGGCGCCCGCCGCGCTGTCGCTGCTCAACACCACCTTCACCGACCTCAAGGAACGCGCGAAGGCGTTCGGCATCTACGGCGCCATCGCCGGCGCCGGCGGCGGTGTCGGCCTGCTGCTCGGCGGTGTGCTGACCAAGAACCTCGACTGGCGCTGGACGCTGTACGTCAACCTGGTCTTCGCCGTGGTCGCCTTCGTCGGCGGACTGGTGCTGCTGCGCAAGGGCGCGCCCGCCGACCGCCAGCGGCTGGACGTGCCCGGCACCCTGCTGGTCACCGCGGGCCTGTTCGGCATCGTCTACGGCTTCTCCAACGCCGAGTCGCACGACTGGGGCTCCCCGCTGACCTGGGGCTTCCTCGGCGGCGGTGTGCTGCTGGTGGCGATCTTCAGCTGGTGGCAGACCCGGGTGCACCACCCGCTGCTGCCGATGCGCGTGCTGCTGGACCGCAACCGCGGCGCGTCGTTCACCGCGCTGGCGATCTCCGGCGCCGGCATGTTCGGCGTGTTCCTCTTCCTGACCTACTACCTCCAGCAGTCGCTGCACTACGACGCGGTCAAGACCGGTCTGGCCTTCCTGCCGATGATCGGCGCCCTGATGGTGGCGGCCCAGCTGACCACCAACAACCTGCTGCCCAAGCTCGGCCCGCGCTGGATCGTCACCGGCGGCATGGCGCTGTCGGCGGTCGGCATGGCGTGGCTGACCGTGCTGGACCTCAACAGCACCTACGCGGCCAATGTGCTGCCGCCGCTGCTGGTGACCGGCTTCGGTGTCGGCCTGGTGATGCCCGCCGCGATGAGCGTGGCCACCGAGCGGGTCGGCGAGCAGGACGCGGGCGTGGCCTCGGCCGCGGTCAACACCATGCAGCAGGTGGGCGGTTCGATCGGCACCGCGCTGCTGAACACCCTCGCGGCGAGCGCGGGCAGCGCCTACCTCGCCCACCACACCGGCAAGCTGGTCCAGGCCCAGGCGGCGCTGCACAGCTACTCGACCGCCTACTGGTGGTCGGCCGGGTTCTTCGCGGTCGGCGCGCTGCTCGCCGCGTTCATGTACCGGGGCGGCCGTCCCGCGCCGGCCGGCCCGAACGCGCCCGCGGCGATCCACATGTAGCCGCAGGGCCCCCGAGCACCCGGTGCCGACTGAGCGGACGGCACCGGGCCCGGGGGCCGGTCGCCGGGTCATCGTGGGGACGGGACACCCGGCCGCACCGGCCCCCCAACACACACCGCCCCGCCGGTCCCGCGTCCCCCGTGCGCACCGGCGGGGCGGTCCCGCGTCCGGGCCCGGGCGGGGCCCGCGCCACCGGTCCGGTTGCCGTCCGTGGCGGCGCGGTTACGGTGGACGTATGGACGTCACGACACGGCCGGACCCGGTGACCGCCGGGCTCCGGCCGCTGTACGTACCGGTACGCAGCGGGCCCGCCGGGCTCGTGATCCGCCTGTGGCGCACGCCGTCCGGGGCGCGTACGGCGGTCGCCTTCACCACCGACCAGCGGCTTCGCGCGGCGCTGGGGCCCTGCCAGCCGTGGATCCGGCTGTCGCCGACCGCGCTGCGCCGGCTCGCCGAGCCGCTGGGCGCGACCGGGCTCACCGTCGACCCGCTGCTCTTCTCCCGCCCCACGGGCGCCGGGGTGCCCTGAGGGGCCTCACGTCCCCGGCTGGACGTCCCCGGTGGTCGTCGCCGGGACCCCGCGGCGGGCGGCCAGGTCGCCCGGCGGGATGCCGGGGTGGTGCTGGGAGGCGGACAGCGGCGGGCCGGGGGCGGCCGGGGTGTCGCCGAGGGCGAGCCGGGAGACGATACGGTAGCGGTCGCCGCGGTAGACCGAGTGCACGTACTCCACCGGGCGGCCGGTGTCGTCCTTGGTCAGCCGCTCGAAGAGCAGCGCGGGCGACAGCACCGGCACCCCGATCAGCCGGGCCTCCTCCTCGTTGGTGACGGTCGGCTCGATGGACTGCACCGCCTCGTGCACCCGCACCCCGTGCCGCTCGCGCAGGAAGTCGTAGAAGTCCCCCGACTCCATGTCCTGCGGGCTCAGGCCCGGCACGATCGCGGCCGGCACGTGCAGGTACTCGATCGCCATCGGCTCGTCGTCGACCAGCCGCAGCCGGGCGATGTACGTGATCTCGGCGGCCGGCGAGATGTGCAGCCGGCGGCCGACCCGGGCGCCGGCCTGCACGGTGGTGAACTCCAGGACCCGGCTCGCCCAGGTGCCGGACGCCTGCGGCAGGCGGTACGCGTCGCGTGCCGGGGCCAGTTCCTGGGTGATCTTGGCGCGGGCGACGAACATGCCGCGGCCGTGCTCGCGCACCAGCAGCCCGGTGGTGACCAGTTCGTCCACCGCCGAGCGCAACGTCGGCCGGGAGACGCCCAGTTGCTCGCACAGCGTGCGCTCGGACGGGATCGGGTCGCCGGGGGCGCAGGACTCGACGAGTTCCATCAGGTAGTCGCGGACCCGTTCGCGTTTCACCGCGGATCGCGACGGCTCGCTGACCATGTGGGTGTCCTTTCGTGTCCCGGTACCACCGGTGGCTTGTCCAGCAGGTTATCCAGATGTTGACCAGCGCGCCAGCAGGCCGCGCGCGGCAGGCGGGCGGTCGCACCGCAGGACACGACGGTATACGACCGGATTCCGGGTTCCGCGCAGAGCCTTGACGTGACCAGTGGTCTATGCCACCTTCGGCGCACAGCACCAGACCAGTTGAACAAGTGGTCAATTCCGCCCCGCGCTTCCGAGGTGACATCACCGTGAGATCCAGACTCGTCCCCGCCGCCGCCGCGTTCGCCCTGGCGGCCACCCTCGGCCTGACCGCCTGCGGCGGCTCGTCCTCCGACGACGACTCGAAGGGCTCCGGCGGCGGGGGCACCCCCGCGCCGGCGAAGCTCACCGTGTGGATCATGCAGGACAGCATGTCCGACGGCGTCATCAGCCGCTTCAAGACGAGCTTCGAGGCCGCGCACAAGGGCACCACCCTGGACATCCAGATCCAGCAGTGGGACGGCATCGGCCAGAAGATCACCAGCGCGCTGGCCAGCAAGGACGCCCCGGACGTCATCGAGGTCGGCAACACCCAGGTCGCGCAGTACGCCGCCAGCGGCGGTGTGGTGGACCTGACCGACAAGGTCGCCGACCTCCAGGGCTCGGACTGGATCCCGGGCCTGGGCGACCCCGGCAAGATCGACGGCAAGCAGTACGGCGTCCCGTGGTACGCGGCCAACCGCGTGGTGATCTACAACAAGGACCTGTTCGCGAAGGCCGGCATCACCACCCCGCCCAAGACCCGCGACGAGTGGATCGCCGACACCACCAAGCTCAACTCCGGCGGCAACGACGGCATCTACCTGCCGGGCCAGACCTGGTACGCGCTCGCGGGCTTCGTGTGGGACGAGGGCGGCGACCTCGCGGTCAAGGACGGCGACCGCTGGAAGGGCGCCCTGGACACCCCGCAGGCGCAGGCCGGCATGGCCTTCTACAAGCAGCTCCAGGCGCTCGGCAAGGGCCCCAAGGACTCCGACGAGGCCAAGCCGCTGCAGGCCGACGTCTTCGCCAAGGGCAAGACCGCGCAGATCATCTCGGTGCCCGGCGGCGCCTCGGTCATCACCAAGGCCAACCCGGCGATGCAGGACAAGATCGGCTTCTTCCCGATCCCCGGCAAGACCGCCGACAAGCCCGGCGCGGTCTTCACCGGCGGCTCCGACCTGGTGATCCCGGAGGCCTCGCAGCACAAGGAACTGGCCTACCAGGTGGTCAAGGCGCTGGCCGGCACGGCCTTCCAGACCGACATGGCCAAGGAGATGAGCTACGTGCCCAACCGCACCTCGCTCGCCTCGGTCCTGGACGGCAACCCCGGTGCCTCGGTGATGGCGGTCGGTGCGGCCAACGGCCACGCGACGCCCAACTCGCCCAACTGGGCGGCGGTCGAGGCCAACAACCCGATCAAGCAGTACATGACGCAGGTGCTGACCGGCGCGGACCCGGCAGCCGCCGCGAAGACCGCCTCGGACGCGATCACCAAGGCCCTCAACACCGCGTCCTGACACCGCGGTTGCGCCCCTACGCCCGTCACCGCCGACCCCCGAGGGAGAACCCCGTGCTCACCGCCCGCTCCGCCGCGCCCCCGCCGGCCGTCACGGACCCGCCGCCGGCTCCGCCGCGGGCGCGGCGGCGGGTGCGGGTCGGTGCGCTGTGGCCGTATCTGCTGGTCGCCCCCACCGTGGTGGGCGCCGCGTTCCTGCTGGTGTACCCGCTGGTCAGGAACACGATGATGTCCTTCCAGCACTTCGGCCTCGGCGAGCTCATCCGCGGCGGGGCGACCTGGGTCGGCTTCGCCAACTACCGCACGGTGCTGGACGATCCGGAGTTCTGGACGGTCGTGCGGCGCACCCTGTGGTGGACCGCGCTGAACGTCGCGCTGATCATGGTGCTGGGCACGCTGGTGGCGCTCATGCTGGTCCGGCTCGGCAAAAGGATGCGGCTGGCGGTGATGAGCGGGCTGGTCCTGACCTGGGCGACCCCGGTCATCGCCGCCACCACCATCTTCCAGTGGCTGTTCCAGTCCCGTTTCGGAGTGGTCAACTGGGCACTGGTCAAGCTGGGCTTCGACTCCTACCGCGACTACTCGTGGTTCGCGCACGGCGGCTCGACCTTCGCGATCCTGGTGGCGCTGGTGGTGTGGCAGTCCGTGCCGTTCGCCGCGCTGACCCTCTACGGGGGCCTGACCACGATCCCCGCCGAGCTGTACGAGTCGGCCAGGATCGACGGCGCCGGCGCCTGGCAGTCCTTCCGGCTGGTGACCTTCCCCATGCTGCGCCCGCTGTTCGCGCTGATCACCTCGCTCGAAGTGATCTGGTGCTTCAAGGCGTTCACCCAGATCTGGGTCATCAGCGAGGGCGGCCCGAACGGCGCGACGACGACGCTGCCGATCTACGCCTTCCAGATCGCCCAGAGCCTGCACAAGTACGACCTGGGCGCGGCCGTCTCCACGTTGACCGTGCTGATCCTGCTCGTCGCGCTGGTGTTCAACCTGCGCCGGATGTTCCGCCAGGAGGGCGCGCTGTGACCGCATGGACCACTGGTAAGGCCGCGGGTCCCGCGCTGCGGCGCCCACACCGGCTGCGCGCGGGCCGGCTGCCGCTGAACCTGGCGGCGCTGCTGACGCTCGCGGTGTCGGTCTTCCCCGTCTACTGGATGGTGGTGACCGCGTTCAAGCCCGCCGCCGACATCCAGTCCGACACCCCGTCCTTCCTGCCGCTGCACCCCACGCTCGCGCACTTCGGCACCGCCGTGCACTCCCCCGGCTTCGGCACGTTCTGGCGCAACAGCCTCACCGTGACGCTCGGCGCAGTGCTGCTGTCGCTGGTCGTGGCGCTGCTCGCGGCCTTCGCGGTCGGGCGGATGCGCTGGCGCGGGCGGCGGGCGTTCCTGCTCATGGTGTTCGTCGCGCAGATGGCGCCGTGGGAGGCGCTGCTGATCCCGATGTACGTCATCGCGCGCGACACCGACATGCTGGACCGGCTGTCGATGCTGACGCTGGTCTACTTCATGACGACGCTGCCCTTCACCATCGTCACGCTGCGCGGCTTCCTCGCCGCGATCCCGGTGGAGCTGGAGGAGGCCGCGCAGGTCGACGGCTGCACGCGGCCGGCCGCCTTCCGCCGGGTGACCTTCCCGCTGCTGGCGCCGGGGCTGCTGTCGACGTCGCTGTTCGGCTTCATCACGGCGTGGAACGAATTCGCCTTCGCCAACACGCTGATCATCAAGAACCAGGACGCCCGGACGCTGCCGGTGTGGCTGTCGTCGTTCAGCAACGTCTTCGGTACGGACTGGGGCGCGACGATGGCCGCCTCGTCGCTGTTCATGCTGCCGGTGCTCGTGGTCTTCCTGCTGCTGCAGAACCGGGTGACCTCGGGCATGACCGCGGGAGCCGTCAAGGGCTGACCGCACCCCGCCCGGCACGTCCACCCGGCACGTCCACCCGGCACGTCCACGACGCCCGGCGCCCGCACCCCGAACCCGCGTCCGTACCGCCCGTACCGCGCCCCTCCGCCGGGCGCGTGCCCCGCCCTGCCCTGCCGCCCCCACCGACGCCCCGCCGCCCTGCCCTGCCGCCGCCCGCCGCTGCCGCCCGACGGTGGCCGGGGAGACCTGGAGAGCCGCTGCCGTGATCATTCCGCACCCCACCCAGTTCGCCCGTATCCCGGGCCACTTCACCTTCGACGAGACCACCGCCGTCCGCGCCGCCGGCGAGGCGGCCGGCGCGGCCCGGCTGCTGCGCACGCTGCTCGCGCCCGCCACCGGGCTGCCGCTGCGGTCCTCCGCCGCCGGCACCGTCGTGCTCGTCGTCGACGACATGCTCGGCGGGCTCGGCGAGGAGGGCTACGGCCTCACCGTCGGCCCGGACGCGGTGCTGCTGCGCGCGGCCCGCCCGGCCGGGCTGCTGCGCGGAGTGCAGACGCTGCGCCAACTGCTGCCGCCCGAGGCGCTGTCGGCGCAGCCCGTGACCGGGGTGCCGTGGCGGGTCCCGGGCGTGCAGATCACCGACGTACCGCGCTACCCGTGGCGGGGCGCGATGCTGGACGTCGCCCGGCACTTCCTGCCGGTGTCGTTCCTGCGCCGCTTCACCGACCTGCTGGCCTTCCACAAGCTCAACGTGCTGCACCTGCACCTGACCGACGACCAGGGCTGGCGCATGCCGGTCGCCGCCTTCCCGCGGCTCACCGAGGTCGGCGGGCGCCGCGGCGGCGCCCGGCCGCACCAGGGCGCCTACACCGCCGCGGAGCTGCGCGCCCTGGTCGCGTACGCCGCCGAGCGCGGGGTCACGGTGGTGCCGGAGATCGAGATGCCCGGCCACACCCGCGCGGCGCTCGCGGCGTATCCGCACCTGGGCAATGTGCCGGGCCGGCCGCTGGAGGTGTGGACCGAGTGGGGCGTGTGCGACACCGTCCTCGGCGTCCACGACGAGGTGCTGGACTTCTGCCGCACGGTGCTCGGCGAGGTGCTGGACGTCTTCCCGTCGCGGTACGTGCACGTCGGCGGCGACGAGTGCCCCGTCACCGAGTGGGAGACCAGCCCGGCGGCGCGGGCCCGGGCGGCGGCGCTCGGACTGGAGTCGCCCAAGGCGCTGCACGGCTGGTTCCTCGGCCAGGTCGGCGACTTCCTGCTCGCGCAGGGGCGGCTGCCGGTGTGCTGGGCGGAGGACTCCGGGGCGCCGCCCGCGGACTTCACCGTCATGCCGTGGCGGGACGGCGCGCACGGGCTCGCCGCCGCCCGCCGCGGCCACGACGTCGTCATGACGCCGTACCGCTCGACGTACCTGGACTACCCGCAGTCCGCGGGCCCCGACGAGCCGCCGGGACAGGCCGGCGGCGTCGTCGACCTGCGGGCGGTGCACGCCGCCGAGGCCGCGCCCGCCGACTGGGAGCCGGCCGCCGCCGCGCGGGTGCTGGGCACGCAGGCGCAGCTGTGGACGGAGTACGTCAGCACCGCCGCGCACGCCGAATACCTCGCCTTCCCGCGGCTGGCCGCACTCGCCGACCGGGCCTGGAACCCGGCGAGCGACTGGGCGGCCGACTTCCGCCCGGCGCTGCGCCGGCACGGGGCCCGGCTGGACGCGCTGCGGGTCCACCACCGCCGCGAGCCGGACGGTACGCCCACGGCCTCGTCCCCACACTGACCCGCGCGGCAACGGGCGGTCCCTCGCCCGCCGCCGCGCCCCCGACTCCCGGCGGACCGCGCCGGGCGCACCACCACTCCTCCCTGCACAGGCACAACCCCCCACCCCACTGGAAAGGGATCACCGTGTCAGGTAAGACCGCACGAAAGTTGGCCCGCACCCTCGCACGCAGCGGCGCGGCGCGCGACGCCGCACGTACCGGGGCGTCACGCGAGACGGCGGACGCCCTGCCCGCCACCGCCACCACCGCAGCCGCCGAAGCCGTCCGGCCGCGGCGGCTGTCGGTCCGTACCCGGGCCGCGATGGCGCTGTGCGCGGTGGCCGGCCTCGGCTGCGCCGCGCTCACCGCGCTGCCCGCCTCCGCCGCGCAGGACTCGCTCACCGTGCAGTACCGCACGAGCGCGACCGGCGCGACGGCCGACCAGTCCGAGCCGTGGCTGGAGGTCACCAACACCGGCAGCACCGCGGTGCCGCTCAGCCGGGTCACCCTGCGCTACTACTTCACGTCCGACGGCCCCTCGGTGAGTTACCGCTTCGCCTGCTCATGGGCGGTGAAGGGCTGCGGCAACATCACCGGCACCTTCGGCACCCTCGCCAACCCCACGGCCACCGCCGACCGCTACCTGGAGATCGGCTTCACCGCCGGCGCCGGCTCGCTCGCGCCGGGCCAGAACACCGGTGACATGCAGCTGCGTTTCTACCGCGCCGACTGGCAGACGCTGCGGCAGTCCGACGACTACTCCTTCAACGGCGCGCAGACGGCGTACGCGAACTGGCCGAAGATCACCCTGCAGGACGGCGGCAGCGTCGTCTACGGCACCGCGCCGGCCGGCAACGACCCGACGTCGCCGCCCACCACGCCCCCGACCACCCCGCCGACCTCCCCCGGCGGCGGCGGTGACGACGGCAACGCGCCCGCGCTCTTCGACGACTTCTCCTACACCTCCAGCTCCGACACCGCCCTCCAGCAGCACGGCTGGACGGTCAAGTCCGGCCAGGGCGGCCCCGGTGTGGCCGGCGCGACCTGGGCGCCGCAGGACGTGACCTTCGTCGCCGACGGCTCCAACAAGGTCATGAACCTCAAACTCACCACGGACGGCACCGCGTCCGGCACGCACGAGACCGAACTCCAGACCACGGCACGGAAGTTCAAGAACGGCACCTACGCCGCCCGGGTCCGCTTCGACGACACCCCGACCGGCGGCCCGGACGGCGACCACATCGTCCAGACGTTCTTCAACTTCACGCCCCTGAACGCCCCGATGGACCCCGACTACAGCGAGCAGGACTTCGAGTACCTGCCCAACGGCGGCTGGGGCGAGACGCAGAACATCATGTACGAGACGTCGTGGGAGACGTACAACCCGGACCCGTGGAACGCGGTCAACACCCACGGGCAGCAGTACGGCAGCCTCGACGGCTGGCACGACCTGCAGATCACCATCGACGGCACCAGCATCACGTACTACATCGACGGCCAGGTCGTCGCGACGCACGGGGAGCCGTACCTGCCCGAGACGCCGCAGTGGATCGACTTCAACCACTGGCTGATCGACCTCGCGGGCCAGACCGGCAGCACCTCGCGCTCCTACGACGAGCAGGTCGACTACGTCGTCTTCGTCAAGGACAAGGTGCTCACCCCGGCGCAGGTGAGCGCCCGGGTGGCCGGCTACCGATCGGCGGGCACGGCCTTCACCGACACGGTGCCGAACCCGTAAGGCGGGCGCCCGATGCCCTGAAGCCGCGCGTCCGGTTCGTAGGCTGTACGCCGTGCCCGGCGGGTTTCCGTTATCCGCCGGGCATGGCACCGTCTCCTGTCCGAGGGCCTGTGTGACGGCAGGCCCTCGCAGCCACGGGACCGCGGACCTTGGACCGCGGGCCTTGGACCATCGGATCGGAGCAGCATGCGCGCAGGCGACCGTGTCGGACCCGACCCCGCGCTGGTGGCAGCGGCGTGCGCGGGCGACCAGCAGGCGCTGGACCAGCTGGTCGCCCAGTGCCTGCCGCTGCTGTACAACATCGTCGGCCGCGCGCTGGACGGCCACGACGACGTCGACGACGTGGTGCAGGAGACGCTGCTGCGGGTCGTACGGGGCCTGGCGGACCTGCGCGACCCGGCGGCCTTCCGCTCCTGGCTGGTCGCCATCGCCGTACGGCAGGTGCGCGACCGCGAGCAGGCCCGCAAGGCGTCCTGGCACCACCAGACCGCCCTGGACGCCGCGGAGTTGATACCCGACCCGGCCTCGGACTTCGCGGCGCTCACCATCCTGCGGCTCGGCCTGACCGACCAGCGCCGGGAGATCGCCGAGGCCACCCGCTGGCTCGACGGCGACGACCGTACCCTGCTGGCGCTGTGGTGGCTGGAGGAGACCGGCGACCTCGGCCGCGCCGAACTGGCCGAGGCGCTGGGCCTGACCCGGCAGCACGCGGCGGTCAAGGTGCAGCGGATGAAGGAGCAGCTGGACATCTCGCGGGCCGTGGTGCGGGCGCTGGGCGCCGCGCAGGCGTGCGAGGGGCTGCGGCACCTGACGGGGGGCTGGGACGGCGTCCCGAGCCCGCTGTGGCGCAAGCGGTTCGCCCGGCATGTGCGGGGGTGCGCGGACTGCACCGGGCGGGCCGGGAACCTGCTGCCGATGGACCGGCTGCTCAGCGGGCTGCCGCTGCTGCCGGTGCCGGTCGGCTTCGGGGGCTCCTTCGCGGCGCACACGTTCTCCGGCTCGGCTTTCGGCCCGGCTTCCGGCTCCGCCGGGGCGCCGGGCGCGGGGCCGGGCGGTCCTGCTTCTGCCGCGCCGGGTCACGGTGCCTCCGCCGTGCCCGGCCACCCTGCGCCCCCCACCCCGGCCGCACCCCCTGCGGCGGCCCCGCGCACCGCTTCGGCCCATCCCCCACGCCGGAGCGGTGCGCGGCACGGACGGCGGGCCGGGCGCCGGCTGCTGCACGGCCCCGCCGGGGTGACCGGTGCCGCGGTCGGTACGGTCGCCGCCGTCGCGGCCGGCGCGCTGCTGGCCGTCCACCTCACGGCGGGCGGCGACGGGGCGCCCGCCGCGGACGCCACCCCGACCCCGCCGGCGGTGTCGAGCGCTCTCACCGCACCGCCGGCGGCCACCCCCACCGCCACGACCCCCGGCCCGTCGCCGGCCACCACCACGCCGAGCGCCACGCCCAGCAGCCGGCCGCCCACGCACGCCCCGGCCAAGGCCGCGCCGCCGGCCGTCAAGACCGCGTCCTCCGCGCGCAAGGGCGTCGGCGTCTGGACGTTCGACGGCGTCAACTCAGCGCTCGGCAAGTCCGGTGCGAGCTGGTACTACACGTGGTCGACCGGCCACAGCGGGGTCAGCGGACCCGGCTTCGTTCCCATGGTGTGGGGCAGCGCCAGTACGGACGCCTCGTCGCTGGCGGCGGCGAAGAAGGCCGGCCCGTATCTGCTGGGCTTCAACGAGCCCGACATGTCGGCCCAGTCGAACATGAGCGTGGACCAAGCGCTGTCGCTGTGGCCGAAGTTGATGTCCGCCGGCAGTGTGCTCGGCAGCCCGGCGGTCGCCTACGGCGGTGACACGGCGGGCGGTTGGCTGGACCGCTTCATGTCGGGCGCGAAGGCGAAGGGCTACCGCGTCGACTTCATCGCCCTGCACTGGTACGGCGGCGACTTCCGTACGCCGCAGGCGGTGGACCAGCTCAAGTCGTACCTCCAGGCGGTCTACGACCGCTACCACAAGCCCATCTGGCTCACCGAGTTCGCCCTCATCGACTTCTCCGACGGCACGCGCTTCCCGACCGACCAGCAGCAGGCGGCGTTCGTGACGGCGGCGACGAAGATGCTCGACGGGCTGCCGTACCTCCAGCGTTACGCGTGGTTCGGGCTCGGGGCGGACGATGCGAAGCCCAGCAGCGGGCTCTTCCGCAGTGGGGCGGTGGAGACGCCCGCGGGGCGGGCGTTCGAGGCCGCCAAGTAGCCCTTGGGGCTTGTCAGTTCGCGGCCGCGAAGGTCACGTCGTGCGCGGCCTGCGGGTACGCGGCGGCGAGCAGCCGCAGGCCCTCGGCGGTGAGTGCGTCGCGGTCGGCCGCGGCGAGCGGGGCGAAGGGCGTGACGGCGACGGTCGCCGCGCCTTTCGGCTGCGCCTTTGCTTTCGCTTTCGCCGTCGCCTGCGCCTGCGACTTCTCCTTTGCCCTCGCCTGCGCCTGCGCCTGCGCCTGCGCCTGCGCCCTCGCCGTCGCGAAGCGCCAGGTGCCGGCGACGAAGCCGTCGACCAGGATCGTGCCGTGGACAAGGCCGTTGGCCGTCATGACGCGTGAGCGGTACGCCTCCGGCACGATGCGGGTGCGGTCGGCGTGCGAGAGGAGGAGGTTGTCGAAGTCGGCGACGTAGCGGGCGGACACGGGCGTGTCCGGGTCGGTGAGCTGCGCCTCCGGCAGGTCGTACAGCGGCCGGCCGTCCCGTGCGGTGTACGTGCGCAGGTCCTGGGCGGTGAAGTGCGGCTTGAGGCCGGTGAGGCCGCACCACTTCTGCATGTCGGCGACGGAGGCCGGGCCGAAGGCCGCGAGGTAGCGGCGCACCAGCTCCGCGGGGTCCGGTCCGGGGTCCGGCGTGGTGTGCGGTGTGGCGTGCGGTGTGGCGTGCGGTCCCTCGCCGAGCCAGTCGTCGAGCAGCGCGTAGACCGTGCCGCCCGGCTCCCCCCACACACCGCGCGGCGGCACCTGCACCAGCGGCACCCAGGAGCGCAGCGCGTTCACCAGCGCCGCCGGGTCCGCGGCCGGGAAGCGCTCCGCGAACGCCGCTCTCAGCTCCGCCGGGCTGCGGGGGTGTTCGCGCAGCAGCGCGCTCCCGTACGCGACGACCTCCGCCCTGTCCGCGGGCGCGGCGCCCCGGGCGGCGGTCGAGCTCCGGAACGTCCGGTCCAGATACGGCGCGAGCCACTGCCGCAACCGCGGCGCGTCCTGCGCCGTCACCAGATGCACGGTGCTCCGCATCAACGCCAGCCGCACCACCTTCCGCTCCACCAGCAGCCGCCCCACCTCCCCGAACCCGAACTCCCCGATCCGGCTCCACAGCCCGGGGTACGGCGAGCTTGGCGTCTGCGACTGCAACCCGAGCAGCCACTTGGTGACGTCGTACGCGCTCCTGCCGGTGCGGTGCAGGAGCAACTGCCGCTCCAGGAGGGTCCGGTTGAGGGTGCGGTCGCTGAGGGCCTGCTGCGTGGTGGGCATGCGCCCACGGTAAGGGGCGTTGCGGACGGGTTCTGTCCGCGAGGATGGTGCGGTCAGAGCTGCACCACCGTGCCGCTCGTGTGAACGGTCGGCCATTGCGGGGAGCTCTTGGCGGGGGCGCGGTCGGTTCGGGGCGTGGGGTGGTCGGGGGCGCTCCGGGGGGTACCTCCTCGGACTGCGCACATCGACCTCGCTGCGTTTCCGGTGGCCTCTTGTCGTGCGCAGTCCTGCGGGGGCACCCCCCGGATCACCCCCTCCCGCACGTCCGTCGGCGGCTTTCCGTTCGTCGGGGCTGGGGCGCGCGCCTGTGTTTGTCGAGCGTCTGAACCGCTGGTTGGGGCTTGGGTGGGTCCCTCTTTTCTTGCCGGGTGTCTGATCGCCGGTGGGGGCTTGGGCGGGACGCTTCGGGCCCTGCCCCGCTTGCCGGGTGTCTGATCGCCGGTGGGGGCTTTCCGTCCCGGGGAAAACCGCAAGCGTTTGGCTGGCCATGCCCGGGGTCTTGTAGATTCCTCTGAAAGGGGCCGGCGGGGAATCCGTGGTTCCCGGCGGGTGTGCCGGGGAGGGGGCGGGGCGGCTCGGGACGATACGACAAAGGCAAGGCGACCACGATGCGGCTGCGCACGCTCCTCGACACCGACGCGCTGGGCCTTCGGCTGCTGGGCGGGGAGGCGGAGCTGGATCGGAACGTGCGGGGGGTGATGACCACCGACCTGCGGGATCCGAGCCGGTACCTCGCGGGTGGGGAGCTGGTGCTCACCGGGCTGGCGTGGCGGCGGAGTGCTGCCGACAGTGAGGGGTTCGTACGGCTGCTGGTCGCGGCCGGGGTGGTCGCGCTCGCCGTCGGGGAGGCGGAGTTGCGGGCCGTGCCGGACGACCTGGTCGCCGCGTGCGCCCGGCACCGGTTGCCGCTGCTGGCCGTCGACGAGCGGGTCGCTTTCGCGACCATCACCGAGCACATCGCCCGGCAGGTCTCCGGTGAGCGGGCCGGCGACCTCGCGGCGGTCGTCGAGCGGCACCGGCGGCTGATGTCGTCGGGGCCCGCGGGCGGCGGGCCCGAGGCCGTACTGGATCTGCTCGGCAGTGACCTGGACCTGCGGGCGTGGGTGCTGTCGGCGACCGGGCGGGAGGTCGCCGGGTCGGGCCAGCCGCTGCCGCCCCATGTGCGGGCCGAACTGGCGGGGGCCCAGCAGGCCGCGGCCCGGGGCGGGCGGCGGGGGCCGTACCGGATGGCCGTGCAGGGGCGGACGTACTCGCTCTTCCCTGTACGCGCCGGGGCCGTGGAGAGCGATCCGCGGGCGCGGGTGCTGACCGACTGGTTCCTGGTCGTGGAGGCCGACGCCGGCGAGTGGGCCGAGGAGCGGCTGGACCTGCTGCGCGGGGTGACGCAGCTGATCGCCGTGGAGCGCGAGCGGCGCGACGGGGTGCGGGCGGTCGGGCGGCGGCTGGCCGAGGAGATCGTCGAGCTGGTGGTGGGCGGTGCGGCGCCTGCCGAGATCGGGGCCCGGCTGCGGGCGGCCGGGCAGGTGCTCGTGCCGGGCATTCCGAATGCGCCGGGCGAGATGTCCTGGCAGGTCGTGGTGGGCGCCGTGGAGTGGGCGGGCGGCGGGCCGGCCGCCGGGCCCGCGGCCCAGGCGCTGCTGGAGGAGGCGCTGGCCGATCCGGCGGGCGGCGGCGCGCAGGCGTCCGTGCAAGGCCCCGTCGGTGTCGGGGTCGGGGTTGGTGTTGGTGTTGGTGTTGGTGTTGAGGGTGCTGTTGGTGTCGGGGGTGGGGGCGCAGTCGGTGTCGCGGTTGCTGTCGCGGACGGGGAGGCCGTGGCCCTCGTACCCCTGGCGCCCGCGCCGCCGGGGGGGCGTACGACTTCTGCCGGGGGTGGGGTGGCTTCTGCCGGGGGTGGGGTGGCTTCCTCCGGAGGGGGTGGGGGGGCTTCCTCCGGAGGGGGTGGGGGGGCTTCTGCCGTGGGTGGTGGTGCGTCGTCTGTGGTGGGGGGCGGGACTTCGTCCGCCGCTGGGGGTGGGGCCGTCCATTCCCGGGCCGCTTCCGCCGGTGGTGCGTACGGCTCAGGGCGGGGCGCCAGGGGGCTCAGTGGTGAGGGGGTGCTCGCCCTGTTGCGGGGGCCGCTGGCGCGGGGGCTTGGGGAGGACGGGCGGTTGACGGTGGGGGTCAGCGCTGCTGTGCATGCGCCGGACGGGCTGCGGGGGGCGCTGGAGGAGGCGCGGCATGCGCGGCGGGTCGCCGCGGCGCGGCCGGGGGCGGTGTCCGTGGCCGGGCATGAGGAGCTGGCCTCGCATGTGCTGCTGCTGCCCTTCGTGCCGGACGACGTCCGCCGGGCCTTCACCGCCCGGCTGCTGGACCCGCTGCGGGCGTACGACCGGCGGCACCGCTCGGAGCTGATCACGACGCTGGAGGCGTTCCTGGACTGCGACGGCTCCTGGACCCGGTGTGCCACCCGGCTGCATCTGCACGTCAACACGCTGCGGTACCGGATCACCCGGATCGAGCAGCTGACCGGGCGCGACCTGTCCCGGCTTGAGGACAAGCTGGACTTCTTCCTCGCCCTGCGGATGAGCTGACCGGCGCCCGCGGACGGGTCGGCACGTGCCCGGATCCGGGTACGTGAAAGTGATCCCGTTCACAAGATGTGATCTCCGACCCCTTGGCGGGAGGCCCCGCCGCGTGCTGAACTTCCGCCACTGGCAGGCACCCGGACAACTGCCGGACACGTATGCCCGGTAGCCGCGCGGGGCCCGTCAGCGTGCCCACGCCGTGTCCACGCCTGCCTACGGGAGCACGTAGCAGCGCACAGCACGCACGACTGGCACCTCGCACTGGCTCGACGACGCGCTTGGGGGAGAAGCTGTGGCGGAGACCGCCCTGCCGGAATCTGTGGTCGGAACGCCGGACGTCTGGCGGCTGCGGGCCCGCGGCTGCTGGGCGGAGGCCGCGGCGCTGCTCGCGCCGTACTGTGCCGACGACCCCGGCGCCGCGCGGCAGCGGGCGGAGATCCTGATCGAGGGCTGCTTCTACCACCTGGACGGCTGGGCCGAGGCGGAGGACGCGCTGCGGCTCGCCGAGGCGGTGGCCGGTACGGACGAGGAGCGGGGCGCGGCGGCCTCCGAGCGGGGCTACCTCGCCTACGGGGCGACGCTGCATTCGGTGCGGGACCGCGCCGACGAGGCGAGCGCCGCCTACGGGCGCAGCGCCGCGCTGCTGTCGCCTAGCTCGCCGGGACGGCCGCTGCTGGACTTCCGGCGCGGGCTCGTCGCGCAGAACCTCGCCGGGAACCCGGCCGCCGCGCGGGCGGCCTTCCGCCGGGCGCACGCCGGGGCCGTCGCGCACGGGGACACCTTCCTGACGTCGTTCACCTGGCGGCACCTGGCCGGGCTCGCGGCGGCGGACGGCGACATGGCGGAGGCGCGGCACGGCTTCGCCGAGTCGCTGCGGCTGCGGGTGGCACTCGGGCACCTGGTCGGCACGCCGGCCGCGCTGCTGTCGCTGGCGGAGGTCTCCGCCGACGAGGAGGCGGCGGCGCTGCGGGCCGAGGCGCTGCGGCTGTTTACGCTGCTGGGGTCGATCCCGGTGTGGCTGGGGCCCTCGCTGGCCTGACGCCGGGGGCTGGGCCCGGGTCGCCGGGCTCCGCGGCCGGGTCCGCGCCGGGTGCCGTACGGCTCAGGGGCAGGCCGCCAGGTGGGCCCGCAGCAGCGGCTCGGGGTCGGTGCCCTCGGCGAGGGCGGTGAGCAGCTCCGCGTGGTGCGCGGCGTGCGCGGTCAGGGCGGGGCGCGGGCCGGGGCAGGGCCACTGGGCGCGGCGGTGGAGGTCGTCGGCGACGCCGAGGAGGCGGGCGTTGCCGTGGTGGCGCAGGAGGGCGCGGTGGAAGGCGCGGTCCGCCTCGGCGTAACCGGCGCGGTCGCCGGCCCGGGCCGCGGCCTCTGCGGCGTCGGCGAGCGGGTGCAGCTGCGCCCAGCGGGCGGCCGGGAGGGTGCGGGCCAGCGCCAGCACCACCGGGATCTCCACCAGCATCCGCACCTCGGCGATCTGCGCGAGGTCGGCGGGGGTGTGCGGGACGACGCGGAAGCCGCGGTTGGGCAGCACCTCGACCGCGCCCTCCTGTGCCAGCAGCTGCATGGCCTCGCGTACGGGGGTGGCGGACACGCCGTAGCGGGCGGCGAGCGCGGGGGCGGAGTGCACGGAGCCCGGCGGCAGCTCGCCGGCGAGCAGGGCGGCGCGCAGCTCGCCGTGGACCTGGCCGCGGACGGAGTGCCGCTCGGGCAGCCGGCGGGGCGCGGGCAGCGGGATCCGGGCGCCGTGCGCGGGCGCCGGGAGGTCGTGCGGCTGCTGCACCCTCTCACCTTCGTTGCGGGGGTTGGTTGCGGAGTCTGTTGCGGGGGTTGTTATGGGGGTTGGTTGCGGGGTCCGGTGGGCGGACCCGGGGGGGGTGGCATCCCCGGGAAGGGTGTCACCCGGATGACGTACAGCTGTGAGCATAAACGCCGCCCGTGCGCGATAAGGTAAGGCTTACCTCTGGTGATCTCTCCCCGGGACGGTTCTGCGCATGTCCGTGACCACCCCCGCGTACGCCCGCCTCACCGCGGCCTTCCCCGGGCTGCGGGTCGCCGAGGGCACCCCGCGCTCCGGTGACGGCTGGGTCGGCGCGTGGGAGCTGGCGCAGGGCGGCGCGGCGCTCGCGGCGTTCACCGGGCTGGACACCGAGGAGCTGGCCCGGGAGTACGGCCGTCCGCCGCGTCCGCATGTCGCCGCCACGCTGGCGCTGCACCGGTATGCGTGGGCGGCGTGCCTGCTCTTTACCGTGCCGTGGTTCCTGCACCGCCGGGTGCCCCGGCTGCCGGTCGCGGACGTGGCGTTCCACCGGGCGTCGGGCCGGATCACCGTGCGCACCCGGGAGTTCGGCTGCCTGCCGGGCGATCCGGCGGCGGCGCTGCCCGGCGCGCGGGTGCTGGCGGACGAGGCGGCGCTGCGCGAGGAGCTGCGGGCCGCGCTCGCCGAGCATCTGGCCCCGCTCTTCGCGGTGTTCGGGCCGCGGATGCGGCGCGGGCCGCATGCGCTGTGGGCGATGGCGACCGACGAGATCGCCGAAGGGCTGTGGTACGTGGCCCGGTTGACGGGTCGTGAGGAGGAGGCGGTGGCCGAGCTGACGGCGCTGCTGCCGGGCGGCACTCCCCCGTACGCCGGCGGCGCGGACTTCCGCCGCATCGCGCACGGGGCGAACTCCCCCGGCGCGGCGGGCGGTTCGGCCGGTCCGCCGCAGGCCGGCGGCGGGTGTGCGCGCGACCGGCTCACCTGCTGCCTCTTCTACACCATCAGCCCCGAGCAGACGTGCGCTTCCTGCCCGCGCGGGACCGAATCCGACCGAATCAGGCGCCGCGCGACGGCGGCGTGACGAGCCGCGCTACGATCTCGCTCAACTCAGCTGTTCTGGCACGAGAGTTCGACCAAGGTCCCTCTTGACGGGGCTCTTGCGCCATAACGTCTGCACTCACCCGCGCTCTTCGCAAAGATGTCGGTCTGGTAGCCGTCCCGCGGCCCGAGCGCGACGGAAGCGACTCTAGGAAACGCACATGAGAGACATATCGCTGGACTGGGTGCTCTCGGGCATCGCCGGCCTGGTCATGCTCGCGGCATGCGCTGTCGCGTTCCGCAGCCGCCGTACCCGCAGTGCCGAGGGCGGCGCGCCCGCCGACTCGTGGGAGCGCAGCGAGGAGCGACGGCGCCGCAAGGAGGCGCTCTACGGCAGCGCGTCGTACGTGCTGCTCTTCTGCTGCGCGGCCGTCGCCGCGGCGCTGTCCTTCCACGGCCTGGTCGGTTTCGGCCAGGAGAACCTGAACCTGACCGGCGGCTGGGAGTACCTGGTGCCGTTCGGCCTGGACGGCGCGGCCATGTTCTGCTCCGTGCTGGCGGTGCGGGAGGCCAGCCACGGTGACGCGGCGCTCGGCTCGCGCATGCTGGTGTGGCTGTTCGCGGGTGCGGCGGCGTGGTTCAACTGGGTGCACGCGCCGCGCGGGTTCGGGCACGCCGGCGCGCCGCAGTTCTTCGCCGGCATGTCGCTGTCGGCCGCGGTGCTCTTCGACCGGGCGCTGAAGCAGACCCGCCGGGCCGCGCTGCGCGAACAGGGCCTGGTGCCGCGCCCGTTGCCGCAGATCCGGATGGTGCGCTGGCTGCGTGCGCCGCGTGAGACGTTCGCCGCGTGGTCGCTCATGCTGCTGGAGGGCGTGCGGTCGCTGGACGAGGCCGTCGAGGAGGTCCGCGAGGACAAGCGGCAGCGGGAGAACAACCAGTTGCGCCGCCGTGAGCACGACCGCATGGAGCGCGCCAAGATCAAGGCGCTCAACCGCCAGCACCGCACGTGGCCGCGCGGCGGCGGGGGTGGCCGCCAGGTCCCCGTGGAGCTCCCCGCGGGCTCCGGCGAGGTCGCTACGGAGCCTGCCATAAGCGCTCCCGAGCGCACGTCGGCCGAGCTTCCGGTCCGCTCCCGCCCGGCGCTCCAGCCGGTCCGCGAGGAGTCCGAGCAGCCGGCGACGGCGAGCGCCCAGTCCTTCGCCATCGACCTGACGGCCGAGGACGACACCATGACGCTTCCCCGCCTGGACTCCCTGGAGCGCAAACTGGAGGAGATGGAGCGGCAGTTCGGCTGACCGCCACCCCAAGGACCACCCGGGACCGCGTACCGGCGCCAGCCGCCGGTACGCGGTCCTTCGCGTTGCGGCACCGGGAGGGCGTGCGTGTCGCCGTACGCGAGAGCCGGGCGCGACCGATGCCCGTAGGCGTCATGCCGCGGTCGCGGCGATCTCGAACCAGACGACCTTGCCCGCCCCGCGTGCCTGGACGCCCCAGGTGTCGGCGAGGGCTTCGACGAGCATCAGGCCGCGGCCGGAGGTCGCCTCGTCGGAGGGGCGGGCGCCGCCCGGGGGGCGGGGCTGGGGGCGGCGGCCGGCGGAGTCGTGGACCTCGACGCGCAGCCGGCGGGCCGGGCCGCCGGAGAGGGTCGCGGTCAGCACCGCGCCGCCGCCGGTGTGCTGGAGCGCGTTGGTGACGATCTCCGTGGCGAGCAGTTCCGCGGTGTCGGTGAGCGCCGGTACGCCCCACTGCCGGAGTTGGTCCCGCAGCCTTCTGCGGGTGTCCGCGACGGCGCGCAGGTCCGCGCGCCTGACCGCGTAACGCAAGCGATTCCCGGTGCCGTCCGTGAGCCTCCCCCGTTCTGGTCCGGACCTGATTCCCCCTGCGCTAAAGGCATGCCCCGCCACCGCCCGGTCCAGTCATGCAACCGCGATGCTCCGTACACCTCCGGTCACCGGGAGCAGTCGCGGCGGCCGGTGCGTTGAACTGCCCTGCGGCCCGGGCGGCTTGATAGGTCGGATGTATAGCGGGTCGAAGTCTTGACATGGCCCGCACCTGCCGCCACTGTGTGGCCCATTCATCCCCGGTGTTTCGTGGATGTTGCGCCTGTGCCACCCGTCCTGTTGCCTCAGGAGGAACCGCTCGTGAACCGGAAGCCCCACACTTTCGGCCGACGCCGAATGATCCGACCACCAGCCATGGCCGCGACCGCGCTGCTCGCGGCCGGTCTGCTGGTGCCCGCCGTCTCCCCCACACCCGCCACGGCCGCGACCGCCACCACCGCGTGGCAGAACGGCAGTTACCACGTGGACACCCCCAACGTGGTACGCCGCTCCGACATCGTGCTGGGCGCGCCCAACGCGCAGGCCGCGCAGTCGCTGCCGCTCGGCAACGGCTCGCTCGGCGTCGCCGCCTGGGCCGCCGGCGGCTTCACCGCGCAGCTGAACCGGGCCGACACGCTGCCGGGCCGCAAGTCGCCCGGTCAGGTGCAGATCCCGGGCCTGTCCAAGCTCACCGGCGCCTCGGACTTCAAGGGCACCCTCGACCTCTACACCGGGGTGCTCACCGAGACCGGCGGCGGCATGACCCTCAAGGCGTGGGTGTCGGCCACCAAGGACGAGCTGGTCGTCGACGTCACCGGCGCCGATCCCAACGCCGCCCAGTCCGCCACCGTCAGCCTGTGGTCGGGCCGCAGCCCCCAGGCCGCGGCGTCCGGCGCGATCGGCACCCTCGCCGAGACCTGGGTGGACAACCAGGAGGCCGGCCACTCCGGCCGCACCTTCGGCTCGCTCGCCGCACTGTCGGCCGGTGGCCGCAACGTCTCGGCCCAGGTGGTCAACAGCACCCAGGTGAAGGTCAACTTCACGCCGAACACCGACGGTTCGTACCGCGTCATCGTCGGCTCCCCCACCTGGACCGGCGGCAACGCCGGCAGCACCGCCTCGAACCTGCTCGGCTCCGACGCGACCGCCGCCGAGTCGTCGCTGCTGGGCTCGCAGCAGTCCTGGTGGGCCAACTACTGGGCCAACACCGGCATCCTGGAGGCCAACTCCTCCGACGGGCAGGCGCAGTACATGGAGTCGCTGCGCACCATCTACCTGTTCATGGAGGCCGCCTCGATGCGCGGCACCATCCCGGGCAGCCAGGCCGGCGTCGCCGACATGTTCAACTTCGGCCAGGACCACCAGAACTGGACGCCCTCGGCGACCTGGCTGTGGAACCTGCGCACGCAGATCTCGGCGAACATGTCGTCGGGCAACTTCGCCCTCAACATCCCGATCTTCAACCTCTACCAGAACAGCCTGTCCGGCATCGAGGCGTGGACCAAGCAGCAGATGGGCGGCCTGCCCGGCGCCTGTGTGCCCGAGGTCATGCGCTTCAACGGCAACGGCGGCGACCCGGGCGCCGGCGCCAACGCGGCGTGCAGCATCCCCGGCAGCCCCAACTGGAACGCCCTGAACGTCACCTCGGGCGCCGAGATCAGCCTCTACGTCTGGCAGCAGTACCAGGACACCGGTGACCTCAACTTCCTGCGGACGTACTACCCGTTGATGAAGGACTCCGCGGTCTTCCTGCTCGCCTACCAGAAGGTCGGCTCGGACGGGAAGCTGCACGCGGTCGCCAACGCGCACGAGACGCAGTGGGCGGTGCAGGACCCGACCACCGACCTCGCGGCGGACGCGGCGCTCTTCCCGGCGGTGATCAAGGCGGCCCAGCTGCTCAACACCGGCGACACCTCGCTGATCAACCAACTCACCACCGCGCAGGGCCAGATACCGGACTGGGCGCGTACGGACTACGGCCGCACGCAGGTGCTGCCGCCGTCCGCCGACGCGCAGGGCAATGACATGATCGCGGACTCCTACCAGCCCACCGCGCAGATCAGGAACAGCGAGAACATCGGCCTGGAGCCGGTGTGGCCGTACAACCTCATCACCGACGAGCCGGGCGCGCTGCACGACCTGGGCGTGCGCACCTACAACCACCGGCCGGTGACCGGCGGCAACGACTGGAGCATGGACGCGATCGACGCGGCCCGGCTGGGCCTGGCCGACCAGGTCGCGCAGAAGCTGGTGTCCATCACGCAGGGCCACCAGGTCTACATCAACGGCCTTGCGGACCTGGGCAACACGGTCGGCACGGAAGCGTACATCGAGCAGATGTCGGGCGTCGCGACCGCGCTGAACGAGGCGCTGGTGCAGGACTACGACGGCCTGCTGCGGATCGCGCCCGCGTGGCCGGCCGGCTGGGACGTCAGCGGCACGGTGTCGGTGCAGGGCAACACCAAGGTCGATGTGCAGGTGCAGGGCGGCACCCCGGTCACGGTCGCCATCCAGGCCGGGTCGTCGCAGACCATGCGCGTACGCAACCCCTGGCCCGGCCAGGCGATCCGGGTCGTGAACGGCTCGTCCGGCGCGGTCGTGGTGGCCTCCACCACGGCGGGCACCGTCAACGTACCCGTCTCCTCGGGCCAGTCGTACCTCGTCGAGCGCACCGCCACCCCGACCAGTTCGCTGCCGTACGCGCAGGTCGGCGGCTCCCCCGCCACCTCCGCCAAGCACCTGGGCAACGTCCAGATCGGACTTGACGGCAACGGCGGCTCCAACCCCGGTACGGGCAGCGTCATCAGCCTGCGGGCGCACGCCAACGGCGACTACGTCACCGCCGAGGACGCCGGCGCCTCACCGCTGATCGCCAACCGCACCGCGATCGGGCAGTGGGAGCAGTTCGACCAGATCGACGCGGGCGGCGGCTACATCGCGCTGCGCGCCCACGCCAACAACAAGTACGTCACCGCCGACAACGCCGGCGCCGCACCGCTGCTCGCCAAGGTGGACGCGGTCGGCACATGGGAGCAGTTCCAGCTCATCCACAACGGCGACGGCAGCGTCAGCCTCAAGGCACGCGTCAACGGCGACTACGTGACCGCCGAGTCCGCGGGCGCGCAGGCGCTCATCGCCAACCGCACGGCGATCGGCCCCTGGGAGGAGTTCGACCTGATCAACGACTGACCGCCCCTCCCGACGGCAACGTGCCGCGCCCGGCTCCTGCGCTACGGGCGCGGCACGTTGCGCAGGTTCGAGCGGGCCATCTGCACCATCTTGCCGACACCGCCGTCCAGCACCACCTTGCCGACCGACAGCGCGAAGCCGCCGATCTGCTCGCCGGTGATCTTCGGCGGCAGCGACAGCGCATGCGGATCGGTGACCACGTCCACCAGCGCCGGGCCCTTGTGCTTGAAGGCGTCCCGCAGCGCCGAGCGCAGCTCCTTGGGCTTCTCCACCCGCACGCCGTACGCGCCCGCCGCCCGCGCCACCGCCGCGAAGTCCGGGTTGCGGTTGGTGGTGCCGTACGCCGGCAGGCCCTCGACCATCATCTCCAACTCCACCATGCCCAGGGAGGAGTTGTTGAACAGCACGATCTTCACCGGCAGGTCGTACTGCACGAGGGTCAGGAAGTCGCCCATCAGCATGCTGAACCCGCCGTCGCCGGACATCGACACCACCTGGCGGCGCCGGTCCAGGAACTGCGCGCCGATCGCCTGCGGCAGCGCGTTGGCCATCGAGCCGTGCGAGAACGAACCGATCACCCGGCGGCGGCCGTTGGGCGTCAGATAGCGCGCCGCCCACACATTGCACATGCCCGTGTCGACGGTGAAGACCGCGTCGTCGTCGGCCTCCTCGTCCAGCACCGAGGCCACATACTCCGGGTGGATCGGCACATGCCGGTCGACCTTGCGGGTGTACGCCTTGACGACGCCCTCCAGCGCGTCGGCGTGCTTCTTGAGCATCTTGTCCAGGAACCGCCGGTCGGTCTTCTCCCGCACCTTCGGCGTCAGGCAGCGCAGCGTCTCGCCGACGTCGCCCCACACCGCGAGGTCCAGCTTGGAGCGACGCCCCAGGTTCTCCGGCCGCACGTCCACCTGCACGATGGCCACGTCGTCGGGCAGGAAGGCGTTGTACGGGAAGTCGGTGCCCAGCAGCACCAGCAGGTCGCACTCGTGCATCGCCTCGTACGCCGCCCCGTAGCCGAGCAGGCCGCTCATGCCGACGTCGAACCTGTTGTCGAACTGGATCCACTCCTTGCCGCGCAGTGCGTGCCCCACCGGGGACTTGACGCGTTCGGCGAACGCCATCACCTCGTCGTGCGCGCCCGCCGTACCGCTGCCGCAGAACAGCGTGACCCGGCGGGCGCCGTCCACCAGCCGGGCCAGCGCGTCGATCTCGGCGTCGCTCGGGCGGACCGTGGGGCGCCGGGTGACCAGGGCGTGCTCGATGCTGCGCTGCGGCGCCGGATGGGCGGCGATGTCGCCGGGCAGGGTGATCACGGCGACACCGCCGCGGCCCACCGCGTGCTGGATCGCGGTCTGGAGCACGCGCGGCATCTGGGCGGCGCTGGAGATCAGCTCGCTGTAGTGGCTGCACTCCGCGAACAGCCGGTCGGGGTGCGTCTCCTGGAAGTAGCTGGTGCCGATCTCGCTGCTGGGGATGTGCGAGGCGAGCGCCAGCACCGGCGCCATGGAGCGGTGGGCGTCGAACAGCCCGTTGATCAGGTGCAGATTGCCCGGGCCGCACGACCCGGCGCACGCGGCGAGCCGGCCGGTCAGCTGCGCCTCGGCGCCGGCGGCGAAGGCGGCGGTCTCCTCGTGCCGCACGTGCACCCATTCGAGGGCGCGGGTGCGGCGCACGGCGTCCACGACCGGGTTGAGGCTGTCGCCCACCACGCCGTAGAGCCGCTGCACGCCCGCGCGCACGAGGATGTCGACGAACTGCTCCGCCACGTTCTGCTTGGCCATGCACCCATCTCCGCACGGCCGCCGCGCGTACGCATCCGGAGCGGCCGGCCGCGGGCGCGGGTCAGGCGTCCCAGACGGTCACCGCCGTACGGTCGTCGGCGTAGCCCTTGACGCGGGTCTGGACGTCGGCGAGATACGCCGCCAGGCCCGGCACCCGGCCCTCGCTCCAGCGCTCCGCCAGCCGCCCGGCCAGCTGCGGCTCGCCGCGCAGCGGCTCGGCCAGGCCCGCGCTGCACATCAGCAGGGCGTCACCCGGCTGGGCGACCGTCGCCCGGAAGCGGAACGGGGACCCCGGGTCGTCGGGCGCGAGGTCCAGATCCTGCCAGGCGCCCTCCCGGACCCGGAACAGGCCGCCGTCGCCCAGCCCGAAGAAGAGCCGTATCCGGCATCCGGGGTCCGCCGGCAGCAGCAGGCAGCGCAGCGACGCGGTGTACGCGCCGTCCTCCAGGCCCAGGTCCTCGCCACGGGCCCGCAGCCGCCCGTAGCAGCGGTCGGTCAGCCGGTGCAGGCCCGACTTCAGCGAGCCGCGCCGCTCGGCCCGCAGATCCTCCGCGAGCCGCTCCCTGCTGCGCCCGACCGCGCCGGCGATCCACCGCACCGCGTCCTGCGCGGCCCGGTGCGCGTCGTCCGCCGCGCGGGCGCCGCTGGCCATCGCGACCAGCAGCAGCGCGTCGTCGCCCGCGCCGAAGCGGGCGGTGAGCAGCGCGTCCCTGCGGGGCTGGCCGCGGTAGCGCGCGGAGTCCCCGCGCACGCTCACCGTCCGCAGGGTGAGCACGCCGTATTGGGCGCCGTCGAGCACGGTGTCCGGCACGAGGCCGTCCAGCCCCTCCGGATCCGCCTCCGGCAAGGCGGTCGGCTCCGCCGCGTACGTCGGCGGCCCGCCGCCGACCACGACCGCCGCCGGCTCCCCCTCTTCCGCCGCGACCCACCCGGGCGGCAGCTCCGGCGCCCACCGCACACCGCCCTCCGCGAACCCGGTCGGCTCCGCCGGCTGCCCGGGCGGCTCCGCCGGCTCCTCCTCGGCGGGCGCGCCGGGGGTGACGTAGCGGCGGTACGGGTTCGCGTCGGTCGGTACGGGCGAGGTGGCCGGCGGCGCGTACGGGCCGCGCTCGGGCGGCGGTGACGACCAGGGCTCGGCGGGCCGCAGCGTGACGTCCGCCCCGGCGAGCGGCGCACTCTCCTGCCGCTCACCCCCACGCGGCACCGGCCACCCCGCCGCCGGCTCCGGCGCCCACGGCTCCGCGGCGGCGGGCGGCGCGTCGGCCCACCCCCGCGAGCCCAGCTCCTCCGGAGGGCTTCCGGGGTCGGGGTCGGGCTCGGAGCGGGGCTCGGGGGCTGGCCCACGGTGGGGCTCGGGGCCGGGGTCGGGCTCCACGGCGGGCTCCGCCGGCTCCTCCGCGACGGGCTCTTCCGCGGCGGCCTCTTCCGCCGCCGGGGCCTCCTCCGCGCGGGCCTGCGCGACGCCGGGCCGCGGCGACCACACCGGCCAGGAGCGCGGCACCTCGTCGCCGGCCTCCTCCGTACCGTCCGCACGGTCCTCGTCGCCGTCGTCGTCATCGTCGTCCCCCGAGGGGAACATCGGCCGCGCGGCCCACACGTCCCACGGCGCGAGCGCCTCCGGCGCGGGTTCCGCCGCGTCGGGCTCTTCGGCGGCGGGCTCCTCCGCGGCGGGCTCCTCCGGCGCCGGCTCCTCCTCCGGGAGGACGGGCTCCACCGGCACCCGGGTCGGGCGCGGCCAGGAGGGCGGGGGCGGCGGGGGGCTCGGCCGGCGCAGCCGCAGGGTGTCGGCGGCCGAGGGCGCCGGGGGCGGCGGGGACATCGCCGTCAGGGCCGAGTCGAAGTGCGCGTCGATCGAGTCGGGCGGCGCGGACGAGGCAGCGGCGCCGGCGTCGTCGTCGTACAACTGCCGCCACCAGTCGTCCTCTTGGCGCTCGTGCGGGTCCCCCTGCTGGCTCATGCCCTTATTGTCCACCGCCCGGACCGCCGGGAAACGTGGAAACGCCGCGCCACCTCCCGCCCCACCCGCACCACTCCGCGCCCGGGCGGACCGCGTGAGCGGCGGGAACGCGGCGTATCCGGCAGGGTAGGGGCATGGGGACCGCACAGACGGGGCTGATCGGCCTGGTGCTACTGCTCGGCCTGGTGTGCGTACCCGTCCCCGGCGTGCCCGGGACCCTGCTGTGCTGGGCGGCGGTGCTGTGGTGGGCCACGTCCGAGCACACGACCCTGACGTGGGGCGTGCTGGCCGGCGCGACCGCCCTCCTGGCGTGCGTGCAGGTCGTGCTGCGGCTGCTCCCCAACCGCCGGATCCGCGACAGCGGCGTCACCTGGCGCACGGTCGTCGACGCCGGCGCGACCGCGATCGCCGGCTTCTTCCTCCTCCCCGTCCTCGGCGCGATCCTCGGCTTCGTGGGCTTCCTCTACGTCACGGAGCGCATCCGCCTCGGCGGCGGCCACCGCACCGCCTGGACGGCCACCCGTACGGCCATGCGCGCGGTCGGCAACTCCGTCCTGACCGAGCTCCTCGCCTGCCTCCTCGTCGCCGGCACCTGGCTCTCCGCGGTCCTCGCGTCCTAGCGGCGGGGGGCGCGTTCCGCCGGTGGGTGGGGTGGTCGGGGGCACTCCGGGGGGTACCTCCTCGGACTGCGCACCATGACCTGCATCCGCATCCGGTACCGCCTTGTCGTGCGCAGTCCTGCGGGGGCACCCCCCGGATCACCCCCTCCCGTACGTCCGCCGGCGGCTTTCCCCATCGCCTGGTTCCGGTCCGGCCGCCCTGCGACCAGCAAGGGCGGACCGGTCACGGCGGGCTGGTCTGCCCACCTCAACCGGCGACGAACGGGGAGCCGCCGGCGGACAGGAGGGCGGGGACGATCCGGGGGTGCCCCCGCAGGACTGCGCACGACAGGGCGGTACCGGATGCGGATGCAGGTCAATGTGCGCAGTCCGAGGAGGTACCCCCGGAGTGGCGCCGCCCGGCACCCCACCGCACAGCCCGCGCCCCCGCCAGGACGGCACCCGGCTCCGCCGCAAGACGTACGCCCCCTGAGCCCAAGGCCCGATGCGAGCGTGACGGCGGGGTGGCACGCTGAGGATCATGACCTCATCCGCACGCACCACGCTCAATGACGACGAGCTCGGCTACCTGCGCACCCAGCGCCTCGGCCGGCTCGCGACGGTCGACGCCAAGGGCCGGCCGCAGGCCAACCCCGTCGGGTTCTTCCTGCGGCCCGACAGCACCGTCGAGATCGGCGGCTACGCCCTGGCCACCACCAAGAAGTGGCGCAACATCGCCGCCAACCCGTACGTCTCGCTCGTCGTCGACGACATCGCGAGCCTCAAGCCCTGGAAAGTGCGCGGCGTGGAGATCCGCGGCACCGCCGAGCAGATCGTCGGCCCGCACGACCACGGCCCGCAGATGAGCCCGGAGCTCATCCGCATCACGCCGTACGCCATCATCAGCTGGGGCCTGGACGCCTGACGGCGTCACCCCGCCCGCGCCGCCGGGCGACCCGTCCTGGCCAGGACAAAGCTCACGCTGTGAAATAAGAGAGCGCTCTCACACACGCCGGGTGACCCGTTACGCTGTCGGTGTCCGTACCTGATCCCGGGATTTTGTGTTATCCGCGTTCGAAGGAGCCCTCCCCGTGTCCGACCCGACGTTCGCCCGCCCGACTCTCGAGGAAGTCGCGGCACGGGCCGGGGTCTCGCGGGCCACCGTCTCGCGGGTGGTCAACGGCAGTGAGGGCGTCCGGGCGCCGCTGGCCGAGCGGGTGCGGGCGGCTGTCGACGAGCTGGGGTATGTGCCGAACCAGGCCGCCCGCACGCTGGTGACCCGGCGCAACGGCGCGGTCGCCGTGGTGGTCGCCGAGCCGGAGACCCGCTTCTTCGCCGACCCCTTCTTCGCCCAGCAGGTCCGCGGTATCAGCAAGGAACTCACCGCCCACGACAACCAGTTGGTGCTGCTGCTCACCGAAGGCACCGCGGACTACGAGCGGGTGGGCCGGTATCTGGCCGGCGGCCATGTGGACGGCGCGCTGATCTTCTCGCTGCACGACGACAACTCCCTGCCGGAGATGGCCCGCAAGGCGGGGGTCGCGACGGTGATCGGCGGCCGGCCCGGCTGGTCGGACAGCGAGACGGGTCCGACAACGTTGTACGTGGACTGCGACAACCGGGGCGGCGCGCGGGACGCGGTGCGGCACCTGCTGGGGCTGGGGCGGCGGCGGATCGCGCACATCGCCGGCCCGCTGGACCAGACCGCCTCGATCGACCGGCTCGACGGCTTCCGGGACGTGCTGCCCGGCACGGACCCGGCGCTGATCGCGGAGGGCGACTTCACGCCCGAGGGCGGCGCCCGGGCGATGACCGTGCTGCTGGAGCGGGTGCCCGACCTGGACGCGGTCTTCGCGGCGTCCGACGTGATGGCGTCGGGGGCGTTGCGGGTGCTGCGGCGGCGGGGTCTGCGGGTGCCGGAGGACGTGGCGCTGGTCGGGTTCGACGACATCGTCTCGGTCGCGGAGTGGACGGACCCGCCGCTGACCACGATCCGGCAGGACATCGAGGAGATGGGGCGGATGATGGCGCGGCTGCTGCTGCGCGCCCTGGAGCCGGCCGGCCGGCCGGAGGCCCCGGTGGTGCTCGCGCCGATCGTCACGCCGACGCATCTCGTGGTGCGCGCTTCTGCCTGACGCCGGGTCATCTGACCTCGCACATACGTCCGTTGGGCTCCGGGGACCAGAACACCGTTTGCCCGTGCCGTGGGTTGGGAACGCCGGGCAACGGGAAGGTCACGGTGAGGCAGCGAAACGTGAGGGTGCGGTGAAGACCGCCCCGTGAGGCGAGGAGGACTGCCATGGCCTACTCCGTGATCCTCGGAGTCGTGATCGTCGTCCTGGTGGTGGGGGTCGTCATCGGCTCCTTCTGGAGCTCGGGCAGCCCCATCGCGGTGCGCCGCCGCCACGGGCGGGACGGCGGCGCCGGCTGAGCGGGGGGCGCCCGGCTGTGCGCAGCCAGGCGCCAAGTCCCGGGCCGTCAGGCGCGTTTGCGGTGGCCGCCACCTCCGCCGCGCTTGCGCTCGTACATCTCGCGGCCCGCGGCCGAGCGCTGCTTCCACTCGCGCCGCATCTCCGCGCGCAGCCGCTGGTCGGTGCGTGAGGCGATCCACGCGTTCTCGCGCAGCAGCTTGCGGTAGCTGTCGAGGCGGCGGTGGGTGAGCCGGCCGTCGTCGAGGGCTTCGAGGACCGCGCAGCCGGGTTCCGACTGGTGGCCGCAGTCCTGGAAGCGGCAGTCCGCGGCGAGTTGCTCGATCTCGGCGAAGACCTGGCCGACGCCGGCCTGCGCGTCCCACAGCCCGACGCCGCGCAGCCCCGGGGTGTCGACGATGACGCCGCCGCCGGGCAGCGGCAGCATGTCGCGGGTCGTGGTGGTGTGCCGGCCCTTGCCGTCGGCGTCCCGGGTGGCCTGGACGAGTTGGACCTCGCTGCCGACCAGGGCGTTGCTGAGGGTGGATTTGCCGGCGCCGGACTGCCCGAGCAACACGGCGGTGCCGCCCGCGAGTTCGGCGGCGAGCGCGTCGAGCCCGTCCCCGGTGGCCGCGCTGACCACCAGCACGGGCACACCGGGCGCCGCGGCCTCGGTGTCGGCCCGCAGGTGGGTCCAGTCCGGCACGGTGTCGGCCTTGGTCAGTACGACCAGGGGCCGCGCCCCGCTCTCCCAGGCCAGCGACAAGAAGCGCTCCAGCCGCCCGAGGTCGAGGTCGGCGGCGAGCGAGACGCAGACGACGGCGTGGTCGACGTTGACGGCCAGCACCTGGCCCTCGGAGCGCTTGGAGGACGTGGAGCGTACGAAGGCGGTGCGGCGCGGCAGCAGGGCCCGTACCAGCCGGGGGTCGCCGGCGGCGTCCACGGCGGCCCAGTCGCCGGTGCACACCACCTTCATGGGGTCGTGCGGCATGACCAGCGCGGTGTCGGCCCGGACAGGACCCTCCGCGGTGACCAGGTCGCACAGCGCCCGGTCCACCCGCACGACCCGCCCGGGCACGAGCCCTTGCGCGGCGTACGGGGCGAAGTCCGCCTCCCACACGTCGTCCCAGCCGTAGGGCACGAGGGCGTGCGAGGAAGCGTCACGAAAAGAGAAAGACAAGGGGAACCCTTCGGAAGGGTGGCCCCGGCGGCACGCGCCGAACGCGCGGCGGAAGAAGGAAGGTCAGCCGGAGACCACGGAAGTGCGGGGCACGATCTGCTGAAGCCGGGCAGCGCCCGTCACAAAGACAGCCATCGGTCCACACCTCCTCGTCCACATCCGGCCGACACGGGACCCCGCGGACAGGGGCCCGTACGAACACCAGGGACCGTACCTTCTTCCGTCGGCGAGCACCAGCGAATTAACGAGCCCCAGGCCGGGCCGTCCCGCTCTCACCGCCCTGGCTCACGCCCACGCCACCGTGTTCACCGGCCTGCTCTTCTGCCGGGAGGTCGCCGACCACTACACCGCCCACGGTCTGCCGCTGCCCTACCGCCGCCACGGCCGCGCCGGCATCGGCTGGCCCACGAACGACGGCACACTCGCACCGTGAACTTCTCCACCTGGCCGCCCCTGATCGTCGTCGACGTCGAAGGCAACGGCACCCATCCGCCGGACCTCGTGGAAGTCGCCATACTCCCCGTGCGCGACGGCCGGCCCGACCTCACCACCGCGCGCTCCTGGCTCGTACGGCCGCCCCGCCCCGTCACCGCCCGCGCCAGCCGCGTCCACGGCCTGACTAATGAGCGACTGGCCCGCTGCCCGCCCTGGCACGACATCGCAGGCCAAGCCCGCACCGCCCTCGGCCACGCATGGATCGCCGCCCACAACGCCCACGTCGACTACCGCGCCCTGACCGCCCACCTCCCCGGCTGGCAACCCGCCGGCGTCATCGACACCCTCCGCCTCGCCCGCGCCACTCTCCCCCACCTGCCCTCCCACACCCTCGACGCCCTCATCGACCACCTCGACCCCGACCTCACCCAAGCCACCGACCACCGGCACCGCGCCCGCTACGACACCCACGCCACCGCCCTCGTCCTCCTGACGCTGGCCCAGCACTACCCGAGCTGGGACCACCTCACCAAGACCGCCGTCCCACCCGGCCTCCCCGGCGCAGCCGAACCCGACGAAGCACCCACCTTGTGGTGAGGGGGACCCAGCAGCCGGGAACGCCATTGGGAAAGCCAGTACCGCCGGTTCAGGCATCGCTCACCGAGCGCGACCACCGCCGTCGGTGCAACCGGATCACCAGCAGTCCCTACTGGTAGGCGCGGGCAGCGCCTTCCTGGGAGGAGGGTGTCGGTGGCTTCCAGCCGAGGACCTTGGCGAAGTCGAGGGTGAGCACGAGCCCGTTGGCCTCGGCGCCGGTGCCCAGGACCTTGACGGACAGGCCCGGGAGCTGCACGCCCCGTACGGAGTCGGGTACGGGGACGGGGATGTCCTTGCCGAAGATCAGCGGGTTGACCGTACGGCGCGCGTCGGGACTGCTCTCGATTCCGCCGATGGTGCCGGCCGCGATCATCACGCTCACGGGGATGAAGACCGACAGGGCGAGGGGGTCGTGGACCAGGGTCTTCCAGTCGGTCAGGGCCAGTTGCTTGACCTGCCCGAGCCCCAGCTTGAGCTGGGGGAAGACCTGGGGCAGCGTGAGGACGGCCTTGAGCCCGTCGCCCGCGGTGCCCGGCTTGGTCTGCTTCGGGTCGGGGCCGGTGCCGGCCGGCGGGTCGCGCTGGAGGGACAGCGCCTGGGCGGTGGGCACCGCGTCCTGGTCGCCCGCCGTACGGGGCGGGTCCGGGACCAGGTCGGCCGCTCCCAGGTCGGAGTCGCCGGCGGAGGCGACCGCCTGGGCGAGGGTGTCGGGGTCGAACATCCACTGGAAGGTGTCCGGCGTCATCCCCTCGTCGGCGGGCGCCTGTTCGGCTGTGCCGGGGGCGGTGCCGGCGTCGTCGCGCTGCACGACACGGTCGTCGGCGCCCCGGCCGCCGGCCGAGAGCCATCGCGCCACGGCGGCGTTGCCGACCGTGCGCTGCAAGGACAGTGCCGTGTCCGCGCCGGCCCGCGGCCGGCCCGCGTGCTCCTGCGCCGAGGGGTCGGGAACGCGCTCTCCCGTACGGGCCCGCTCCGGCCCGGCCTGCTCGTGCTCCCACACGTCGCCCTCCCCGTCACGGCCGGCTCCCCGCCTGCGCCACTCCAGCTTGCCGTACCGGAGGGCCGCCGGGGACGGTACGGGCGAGAACGGGGCGGTCGGCGGGTCAGCCCGCGGGGCGGTCCGTGCGGGCGAAGATGCCGCGCAGCATGCCGGTGGCCTGGCCGACCTCAATCAGGTAGCCGTCCGGGTCTCGCATGTAGCAGCGGATCTCGGCCTCGCGGTCGATCGGCGGGGTGAGGAATTCCGCGCCCTTGGCGGTCCACTCGGCGTAGCTGGCGTCGATGTCGGCGACCCGCAGGTTCATGAAGGCGGAGGCGGTGCGCGGGTCGTCCGGCGCGACCAGCGTCACGTCGGGCTTGTCGGGCGTCGGTCCGCCGCCGGGGTTCATGATGATCCAGCTGTTGCCGAGCTTGACGGTGCAGGGGTTCTCCTCCAGCACCACCTCGCCGCCCAGCACCTCGCTGTAGAACCGCCGCGACCGGGCCACGTCCCGCACCGTCAGGAACAACGCGACCAGCGCCCCCTCCTGCGGTGCCGGAAAGCCGTTCATATGTACGCCGCCCTCTCCGCCGGAACACCACTGCCCGCGCATCCTCGCCGCCGGCGGTGGCCGCCGCCGGCGCACCACACCGCCCCCGGCCCGCGCCCCACCCGTCCGGCGCAGTCGTCGGCCCGGCGCCGGTCATGGGCACGCCGCCCCGGGCCGAGGGACGGGCCGGGGCGGCGTGGGACGGGCGGCAGGGAGCGGTAGGGGTCAGGCCGTGGCGATGGCGAAGATGTGCATGTCGCCGCCCTGGACCGTGGCCGGGAGGGTCACGGAGGCGAGCTGCTTGCCCTCCTGCAAGGTGATCGGGGCCGTGGCGAAGACGTCCGTGCCGACCGGGTCCGTCGAGCCGCCCATCACGTCGCGGTACGGCGTGTGGACGGCGATGACGTTGCCGAAGGACGGGGTGCTTCCGCCGCCGCCGAGGGTCCAGTCGCTGAAGCCGATCTGGGCCTGCTCGGTGGTGCCGTCGGTGTAGGCGAGGGTGAGCGTGCCGGTGGTGTCGCCGAAGGCGGCGCTGCCGAGCAGGCTCAGCTTCGTCGCGCCGGCGGAGGTCTTCGACACGTCGAGGACCTGGTCGCCGCCGCCGACCACGATGTTGTCGGGGGCGCCCGGCGCGACGTCGGGCCAGGTGAAGGCGAAGCCGCCGGCCGAGATCGTGCCGCCCGGGGTGGCGCCCGCGGCGGCCAGCGCCTTCGCGGAGTAACTCCAGCCGCCGCCGTCGAAGTTGGCGGTCGGGTTGGCGTCGTCCGCGGAGATGCCGTTGCTGTTGACGTACCAGGTGACCGAGCCGTTGACGCCGACGGTGACGCTCAGCCACACCTTCGGGGCGGCGGCCCCGTGCTTGCCGGTGAGGGTGAAGGGCACACGGTAGACACCGGACTTGGTGTCGGCGGCGACGGCGACCTTCAGCGGTGCGCTCGTGGCGCCGCTCCTGGGCACGGTCACCGTGCCGTGCGCGGGCGAGACGGTGATGCCCGCCGGGGCGGACGCGCTCCAGGACACCGCGGTCCTGTCGTCCTGGATGCTGGTGAGCTTCAGTGCGGTCGTCGCCGTGCCGCCGGGCTCGACCTTCACCGCCGCGGGCGAGGCGGACGCGAAGAAGGGTGCCTCACCGTCGCGGAAGGACGGCGGCGCGTCCTTCGTGGCGCTGCCCCAGCGGGTGTTGGGGGTCGCGCCGAGGGTGTAGTCGAGGGTGCCGCCGTGCGTGGTGAAGGAGGCCGGCACCCACGGCTTGTCCGTGGCGCGGCCGTTGACCCGCAGGCCCTGGATGTAGATGTTATTCGCCGACGCCTTGGGGGCGTTGACGGTGATGGTGCGGCCGGTGCCGGTGCGGATCACGGCCTTGGGGAAGACCGGCGTGCTGAGCACCAGGTCGGCGCGGCTGGGCACCTGCGGGTAGAGGCCGAGCGCGGAGAAGACGTACCAGGAGGACATGGTGCCGGCGTCGTCGTTGCCGGGGATGCCGCCGGGGGTGTTGGTCCACAGCTGGTCGGTCTCGGCGCGGACGGTCTCCTGCGTCTTGTAGGGCGCGCCGAAGTAGTCGTAGAGGTAGGGCGCGTTGATGTCCGGCTCGTTGGTCGGGTCGTAGCGCGTCTGGTCCTTGGCCGAGAAGTCGAAGCTGCCGTCGGGGGCGCGGAAGAAGCCGTCGAGCCGCTGGATCGCGGTGGCGTTGCCGCCCATGGCCTGGGCGAGCCCGGCGACGTCGGAGTAGACCATCCAGCTGTAGCGGGCGCTGCTGCCCTCGACGAAGCCGTTGCCGGTGCTGGGGCTGAAGGTGGCGCCGGCCCAGGAGCCGTCGGAGTTGCGGTCGCGCATGTAGCCGCCCTGCGCGGTCGCCTCGGGGTCGAAGACGTTCGTCCAGTTGCCGCTGCGCTCGGCGAAGAGCTTCTGCGCCGACTTGTTGCCGACCGCGCCCGCGAGTTCGGACAGGCCGAAGTCGGCCGCCGCGTCCTCCAGGGTCTCGGCGGCGCCGCCCCAGCAGTGGCAGTTGTCGGACGGGACGTAGCCGAGCTTCAGGTACTGGTCCAACGCGGGCCGCTGGCCGACGCATTCGACGTTGCAGCCGGCGCTGTCGGAGTCGTTGGCCGTGGGTACGGTCGCGGCCTTGGCAAGTGAGGCGAGGGCGCCCTTGACGTCGAAGTCCCGGCCGCCGAAGGCGTAGATGCCGGCGAGCGCGGCGTCCGAGGGGTCGCCGGACATGATGCTGGTCTTGCCGTTCTCCAGCAGCCAGCGGTCCCATTCGCCGCCGCGCTGGGTGGCGTAGTTGAACAGGGACTGGGCGTAGTCGCTGCCGACCCGCGGCTGGAGCAGTGTCAGCAGCTGCACCTGGGCGCGGTATTGGTCCCAGCCGGAGAAGGTGCCGTACTGCGCGTGCTGGCCCCTGGCGAGCTTGTGGATCGCGCGGTCGCCGCCGAGGTAGCGCCCGTCGACGTCGCTGGTGAGGGTGGGCTCCAGCATCGAGTGGTAGAGGGCGGTGTAGAAGGTGCTGGACTGGTCGGCGGTGCCGCCGGACACCGCGATACGGCGCAGCGCCGTGTTCCAGTCGGCCTTCGCCGCCGAGCGCACGGAGTTGAAGGAGCGCCGCGGCGGGTTCTCGCTGCGCAGGTTGGCCTCGGCGCCGGCGGCGCTCACATAGGAGATGGCGACCTTGACCTGCACGTTGCGGGTGCCGGCCGGGAAGGTGACGTAGGCGCCGGAGCCCTTGCCGGAGGTGGGGTTGCCGCTGCTGTTGTAGCCGGTGCCGCCGCTCGCGGTGGTGGCGCCGGGGGCCAGTGTGCCGTCGGTCCAGGTGCCGACCGAGGCGAAGGGCTGGTCGAAGTGGGCGGTGAAGTGCAGGGTGTAGACGTCGTGCCGGTTGTTGGCGCTCTGCGGGCCGCAGAAGTTGCCGGCGTCGACCGAGCCGGTCACCGTGCGGGTGGCGGCGTCGACGTGCACGGTGGCCGCGCTGCTGCCGCTCTCGGAGTTGGACGTGCGCAGCAGCATGCTGGCCGGCTTGCCGGCCGGGAAGCCGAACTCGCCGGTGCCGGTGCGGGCGGTGGTGGTGAGCTCGGCGGTGGCGCCGCTGTCGAGGCCGACCTTGTAGTAGCCGGCCTGCGCGGTCTCGTTGGCGTGCGAGAAGGTGCTCGCGTAGACCGCGTCGCGGGTGTCGGAGCTCGGCGAGGACGTCACGTCGCCGACGTACGGCATGATCGGGATGTCGCCGTTGGCTCCCGAACAGCCCACGCCGTTGAGGTGGGTGAGGCTGAAGCCGCGGATCCTGGTGGCGTCGTAGCGGTAGCCGCCGGGGGCGGGGGTGGAGAACTGGTTGCCCGTCGAGGTCTGCGGGCTCCAGGCGAGCATGCCGAACGGGACGACGGCGCCGGGGTAGGTGTTGCCGGCGTTCGAGCTGCCGATCAGCGGGTTGACGTACGAGGCCGGGTCGGCCGGCGCGGATCCGGGGGAGGTCGCGGCGGCGGTCTGGGCGCCGAGGCCGAGGCCGACAGTGGCGACCGCCGCGGTCGCGGCGACGACGGCCCGGTGCCGAAGACGGGTTCTTCCGCCGGGTGAGGAGGATCTGACTGACACTTTCCTGCCCTTCGGACGTTCGGGGAGGAGCGGCGCCCCGGCAGGAGGGGCCGGAGCACCCGCCGGGATGGACAACGTTGTCATCCCAACGCCAAGCGATGCTCCTCCGCGCGTTACAACGTTGTCAAGACCTGGTCATGACCCCCGGTGCGGCTGAGGGGGGTTCATGTCCCGGCGCCGTCACGCCCATTGACAGCTCACAGGCGGTGCGTGAGACTCCCCCGGGAGAGCGCTCTCCAAGCTTCTTTGCGAAGCCCAACCCCCCATGGAGATGCATATGAGCCTCCTGTCCCCCTTCCGGCGGGGCGTCCGACGCAAAAGACCTTTACTGACCGCCATGGTGGCGGCCGTGGTCGCGGTGGCCGGGGCGCTGACCGCGACCACCGGCACCGCGCACGCCGCGCCCACCCTCCTGTCGCAGGGCAAGACCGCGACCGCCTCCTCCACCGAGAACGCCGGCACCCCGGCCTCCGCGGCGGTCGACGGCAACACCGGCACGCGCTGGTCCAGCGCGGCCAGTGACCCGCAGTGGCTCCAGGTCGACCTCGGCACGAGCGCGACCCTCAGCTCCGTCTCGCTCAACTGGGAGACGGCGTACGCCACGGCGTTCAAGATCCAGGTCTCCGACAACGGCACGTCGTGGACCGACGCCTACTCCACCACCACCGCCACCGGCGGCGTCCAGACGGTCCCCGTAAACGCTTCCGGCCGGTACGTGCGGATGTACGGCACCGCGCGCGCCACCGGATACGGCTACTCCCTGTGGGAGTTCCAGGTCTACGGCACCACCGGCGGCACCAGCCCCGGCGCGTGCGGCACGGCCAACGCGGCGCAGGGCAGGACCGCGACGGCGTCCTCGGTCGAGGGCGCCGGCACCCCGGCGTCCGCGGCCGTCGACGGCGACAACGGCACGCGCTGGTCCAGCGCGGCGAGCGACCCGCAGTGGCTCCAGGTCGACCTCGGCGCGAGCGCCACAATCTGCCAGGTGGTGCTCAACTGGGAGACGGCGTACGGCTCCGCCTTCAAGATCCAGGTCTCGGACAACGCGAGCGCCTGGACCGACGTCTACTCCACCACCACCGGCACGGGCGGCAACCAGACGCTCAACGTCAACGGCACCGGCCGCTACGTGCGGATGTACGGCACCGCGCGCGGCACCGGATACGGCTACTCCCTCTGGGAGTTCCAGGTCCACACCACCGGCGGCGGCGGTACGACGACCCCGCCGCCGACCGACCCCGGCGGCGGTGACTTCTCCGGCACCGTGATCTCCGCCTTCAAGCAGGTCACCGCGTCCTCCTACGAGGGCGGCAACGCCCCGGCCGCCGCCCTCGACGGCCGGACCACCACCCGCTGGTCGAGCCTGGCCACCGACGACCAGTGGCTGCAGATCGACCTCGGCGGCACCGGCACCATCAGCGGCCTGGTGCTCAACTGGGAGGCGGCGTACGGCACCGGCTACCGCATCGAGGTCTCCGACAACGCCACCTCCTGGACGCAGATCTACGCGACCACGACCGGCAAGGGCGGCATCGAGAAGCTGCCCGTGACCGGCAAGGGCCGCTACGTCCGCTTCACCGGCACCGCCCGCGCCACCGGATACGGCTACTCCCTGTGGGAGTTCCAGGTCTACGGCACGGTCGACACCTCCACCGCGACCCCGCCGCTGCTGTCGGGCCCGACCAAGGCCCCCGCCACGACCGGCCAGTTCCAGCTGGCCGCGCCCGCGGACAAGGCGATGGTCACCACCACCCGCCGCCCGCAGCTGAGTTGGAACGCGGTCTCCGGCACCGCCCACTACGAGGTGTGGCTCAACATCAGCCGCACCGACTACGACTGGACGGCGTCCGGCAACCTGCTGGACCTGTACACCAAGGTCGCCGAGCCCACCGGCACGACGTACACGCCCAGTTGGGACATCACCGACCGCTGGACGTACAAGTGGTTCGTGGTGGCGGTCTCCGGTTCGGGGGCCAAGACCACTTCCAACATCCGGCAGTTCAGCGTCTACCTGCCGGACGTGGAGCAGGTGGCGGACGGCGTCAACGTCATCAACGGCGCCCGCGACCTGAACAAGGACGGCCAGATCGAGCCGTACGAGGACTGGCGGCAGCCGGTCGCCACCCGGGTCAACGACCTTCTCAGCCGCATGACGCTGGAGGAGAAGGCGTACCAGATGTTCTACAACGTGCAGTCGTACCCGATGTCGGGCTGGCACTTCGGGCCCGCGCAGCCCGGGGACCTGGACACCGTACTGAAGTCGACCGCCGCCACCAGGCTCGGCATCCCGCCGGTCTCGGCGGGCGACACCACGGCCGGCTACCAGACGACGTATCCGCTGCAGAGCACGCTGTCGGCGGGCAAGGACTACCCGCTGGACTACAAGCTCGGCGACATGCAGCGCAAGGAGGAGCTGGAGGTCGGGGCGCGCGGCACCCTGTCGCCGCTCGCCGAGGTGGGCACCAAGGTGCTCTACCCGCGCATCCAGGAGGGCGGCGGCGAGAACGCCGACGTCGCGGCGGCGCAGCTCAAGGCGCTGGTCGCGGGGCTGCAGGGCGGTCCCGAGCTCAACCCGTCGTCGGTGCTGGCCACGGTCAAGCACTGGCCCGGCGAGGGCGCGGGCGGTGAGGCCGGCATCGTCTACGACGCGACGACGATCAAGTACCACATGATCCCGTTCCGGGCGGCGATGGAGGCCGGCGCGGTCAACATCATGCCGGGCTACGCGGGCAGTTCGTACCTCGACCCGGGCGGTCCTGGCGCGGGCGACAGCGCGAAGATCCTCACCTACCTGCGGCAGAACATGGGTTACACCGGTCTGATCACCACCGACTGGCTGCCGTCGGGTTCGTGGATCAACGCGGCGAACGCCGGCTCGGACGTGATGGGCGGCGCCGACCCGGGCGCCGTGGGCTTCACGATGGCGAGCTTCGAGCAGAGCGTGCCGCTGGCGCGGATCAACGACGCGGTCGCGCGGATCCTCACGCTCAAGTTCGAGCTGGGCATCTTCGAGCACCCGTACGGCGACCCGGTCAACGGACCGTTCCGCTTCCACCAGCCGTCGTACGTGCAGCTGGCCAACCAGGCCTCGCGCGAGTCCAACACCGTGCTGAAGAACGACGGCGTGCTGCCGCTGAAGCTCAACTCCGGCGACAACATCGTGGTGGCCGGCGACCGGGCGACCGACGGGGCGGCGTGCTGCATCTGGTCCAGCTACTTCCACCCGGACTACGGGTCGCTGGACCAGCTCGACGCCCTCAAGGCGAGAGCGGCGCAGAACGGGGTGAACGTCGCGCAGGGCACGGCGGCCAACCCGAAGGTCGCGGTGCTGTACGTCGGCGAGCCGTCGTACACCCACGCGACCGCCTGGCCGGACACCCAGCCGTACCTGCCGGCCGACCAACTGGCGCTGATCCAGCAGTACAAGAACCAGGGCCTGAAGGTGGTGGTCGTGCTGACGCTGCCGAGACCCATCGTGATCAGCGACTGGAACAACCTGGCCGACGCCATCGTGGTGACCTACCGCGGCGGTGAGGAGGTCGGTCCCGCGACGGCGAGCCTGCTGTTCGGCGACTACACCCCGCGCGGCCACCTGCCGTGGCAGCTGCCGCGCAGCCTCGACCAGGTGCTCAAGCCGGGCGGCGGCGACAACCAGGCCGACGCGAACGAGGCGTGGGACCTGCCGTACGACCTCGGCGCGACCGCCGCCGAGCGGGCTGACATCCGGGCGAAGATCGACGCCGGGCAGCCGGTGCCGACGACGTACGGCAATCCGCTCTACGCGTACGGCGCCGGGCTGACCAGCTGGGCGGCCGGCTGAGCCGGCCGTACCGGTCGGCTGACCGGGCCGGTCGGCCCTGACGGGCCGGCCGACTGACCGCCGGCTGTCGCTCCCGGGCTCGTCCCGGCCCTGGAGCGGCGGCCGGCCCCCGGCCCCCGAGGCGGGTGCGTGCCGATGGCACACGCCAGCCGCGGGGGCCGGATCATATGGTTTCTGCAATGTCCGGGCCGTCTTCCGCCTCGCAGCTGCGGGCCTATGATCGTGGTGTCCGCGATCCCTCCCCGCGGCTGAGAGGACGACACCCTGTGACCACCCGTTCCGCACGACGCCGCGCGCTGCCCCTCGCGGTGGGCGGCGCCGCGCTGCTGCTGGCACTCACCGCATGCTCCTCTTCCTCCGACGACGACTCCTCGTCGGCGCCCGCCGCCTCCCGGACGTCCGGAGCGGCCACCTCGGAGAGCGCTTCCCCGCAGGTCAGCGGCACCATCACGGTCTTCGCCGCGGCCTCGCTCAAGGAGACCTTCACCACGCTGGGCCAGCAGTTCGAGGCGGCCTACCCGGGGACGAAGGTCACCTTCAACTTCGGCGGCAGCGACACGCTCGCCGCCTCCATCACCTCCGGCGCGCCCGCCGACGTCTTCGCCGCCGCGAGCCCGGCCACGATGAAGACGGTCACCGACGCCGGCGACGGGCAGGGCGACCCGTCCACCTTCGTGCGCAACCAGCTGGAGATCGCAACGCTGCCGGGCAATCCCGAGCACATCGCGACGCTCAAGGACCTGACGAAGTCCGGCCTGAAGGTCGCGCTGTGCGCGAAGACCGTGCCGTGCGGCTCGGCCGTGCAGAAGGCGCTCACCGCCAGCAACCTCACGCTCACCCCGGTGTCGTACGAGCAGGACGTGAAGTCCGCGCTGACGAAGGTGGAGCTGAAGGAGGTCGACGCGTCGGTGGTCTACCAGACCGACGTCAAGGCGGCGGGCGGCAAGGTGGACGGCGTGCAGTTCCCCGAGTCGGCCGGCGCGATCAACGACTACCCGATCGTGGCCCTCAAGGACGCCCCCAACGCGGCGGGCGCGCAGGCCTTCATCGCGCTGGTGAAGTCCGCCGAGGGCCAGAAGGTGCTGAGCGACGCGGGCTTCCTCAACCCGTGAGGCCCGCACGCCCCTCCGCCGCCCCGGACCGCCTGGCGGTACCTCCGGGCGGCGGGGTGCGGCGGCTGCGCCCCGGGCGGCCGGGGCGCTCGGGTCGCGCCGGCCGGGCCCGCGGCCGGTCCGCCGGCCGGGCGCCGATCGCGCTCGCGGTGCCGGCGGTGCTGGCGCTGGCGTTCCTGCTGCTGCCGCTGGTGGCGCTGCTGATCAGGGCGCCGTGGCGGAGCATGCCGGACCAGCTGGGCAGCGCGGCCGTCTGGCAGGCGCTGCGGCTGTCGTTGCAGACCGCGACGCTGGCCACGGCGGCGTCGCTGGTCTTCGGGGTGCCGCTGGCCTGGCTGCTGGCCCGCACCACCTTCCCCGGCCGCCGGCTGGTGCGGGCGCTGGTGACGCTGCCGCTCGTGCTGCCGCCGGTCGTCGGCGGTGTGGCGCTGCTGCTGGCGCTGGGCCGCAACGGCGTGGTGGGCCGCTGGCTGGACTCCGCCTTCGGGGTGACGCTGCCCTTCACCACGTCGGGCGTCGTCGTCGCCGAGACGTTCGTGGCGATGCCCTTCCTCGTCATCACCGTCGAGGGCACGCTGCGCGCCGCCGACGCGCGCTACGAGGAGGCCGCGGCGACCCTCGGCGCCTCCCGGCTGACCGCCTTCCGCCGGGTGACGCTGCCGATGATCGCGCCGGGCGTGGCGGCCGGCGCGGTGCTCGCGTGGGCGCGGGCGCTCGGCGAGTTCGGCGCGACGATCACCTTCGCCGGCAGCTTCCCCGGCCGCACCCAGACCATGCCGCTCGCGGTCTACCTCGCCCTCCAGGACGACCCGGCCGCGGCGATCGCCCTCAGCCTGGTGCTGCTCGCGGTGTCGCTCGCGGTGCTGGTGGGCCTGCGCGAGCGGTGGACGGGGGCGGTCGCGTGACGTCCGCCGGCCCGGAGGGTACGAAGCGGGCGCCGGCGCGCGGGGAGGGGCTGGACGCGCGGCTCGTGGTCGAACGCGCCGGCTTCACCCTCGACGTGGAGCTGGCCGTACGGCCCGGGCAGGTGCTGGCGCTGCTCGGCCCGAACGGGGCGGGCAAGACCACCGCGCTGCGGGCGCTCGCCGGGCTCGCGCCGCTCACCGGGGGCCATCTGCGGCTGGACGGCGAGACGCTGGAGGAGCCCGCGCGGCGGGTGCGGGCGGCGCCGGAGCGGCGGCCGGTCGGGGTGGTCTTCCAGGACTACCTGCTCTTCCCGCATCTGAGCGCGCTGGAGAACGTCGCCTTCGGGCCGCGCTGCCACGGGGTGCCGCGGGCCGCGGCCCGTGCCCTCGCGGCGGACCTGCTGGCCCGGGTGGGCCTGGCCGAGCACGCGGGCGCGAAGCCGCGCCGGCTGTCCGGCGGCCAGGCCCAGCGGGTCGCGCTCGCCCGCGCGCTGGCCACGAGCCCGCGGCTGCTGCTCCTGGACGAGCCGCTCGCCGCGCTGGACGCGGGGGCCCGGCTCGACGTACGGGCCGAACTGCGGCGGCACCTCGCGGAGTTCGAGGCGGTCGCGGTGCTGGTCACGCATGATCCGCTGGACGCGATGGTCCTGGCGGACCGGCTCCTCGTCGTCGAGGCCGGCCGGCCCGTGCAGGAGGGCAGCCCGGCGGAGGTCGCCCGCCGGCCCCGCACGGATTACGTCGCCCGCCTGGTGGGCCTGAACCTCCTGCGCGGTACCGCCGAGGGCGGCACCCTGCACATGGCGGCGGGCCTGAGCCTGCCCGCCGCGGAGCACTTGGCGGGGCCGGCCTTCGCGGCGTTCCCGCCCAGCGCGGTGACGCTGCGCGCGGCCAGGCCGCCGGAGGAGCCGGCGTGGCCCGTGACGGTGACCGGCTTCGAGCCGCACGGCGACTCGATCCGCGTCACCCTCACCACGGAGCGCGGTGCTTTCACGGTGACCGCCGAACCGGCGACCCTGACGGTCGCCGAACTCGGCATCACCCCGAAGGCCCGCTTCTGGGCGTCCATCGCCCCGTCCCAGGTCCGCACATACCTGTAGCCCCCGGACGCCCGGGGCTGCCCCTTGCGGTGAGTTCCGCGACCTTCCCGCCGTCTCGGCTGGTCGCGCAGTTCCCCGCGCCCCTGATGAGCCGACCCGCAGCGCAACAGCAGCCCCCGCGCCCCTCAAGAGCCGGCCCTCACGCGTGAGGGCAACCCATCAGGGGCGCGGGGAACTGCGCGACCAGCCACAGCGGCGGGGAGGCCGCCGTGCGACCGCAAGCAGCAGCCCTTCAGGCGCCGCTAGGCGGAAGGCAGCGTCCAGCTCTGATTCGAGGCACCCGTGCACGACCAGATCTGCAACCGAGTCCCGTTCGCCGAACTCTGCCCCGTAGCA
>NZ_JAATEJ010000014.1 GCF_012034175.1 Actinacidiphila epipremni | reverse complement strand
GGGTCTACAACATGCTCGGCTCCGTCTCGGACACCGAGGACGTGCTCCAGGAGACCTGGCTCCCGTGGTCGCGGCCCCCCGGCGGGGGGGGGGGGCGGCGGGGGGTGGGGGGGGGGGGGGGGGGCCCCCCCCCCCCCCCCCCCCCCCCCCCCCCCCCCCGGGGGGCCCCCCCCCCCCCGCCCCCCCGCCGGTCCGGCGCACCGCCGCTGCCCGAGCCCTTCTCCCCGAAAGTGTCCCTATGCCGCCCAGCACACCCCAGCCCCCGGCCGCCGGCACCCCCGGCGGCGAGCCCGGCGTCACCCGGCGCCGCGCCCTGCAGACCGCCGCCGCCGCGCTCGGCGTCATCACCGCCGGCTCCCTCGCCGAGGCCCCCGGCGCGGCAGCAGCCGGCCCGGCCGCCGGCCCCGCCGCCCCCGCACCGGCCGGCTACGTCCTGCCGCAGGGCTTCCACGGCGACATGTCCGACCTCAGGCATGTCGTGATCCTCATGCAGGAGAACCGCTCCTTCGACCACTACCTCGGCCAGCTGCCGGGCGTGCGCGGCCACGACGACAAGCAGGTGCTGACCTTCCAGGACGGCACCACCGTCTTCCAGCAGCGCGACAGCGACGGCACCATCGTCGAGCCCGCCGCCTCCACCGCCACCTGGGGCGACAACCACAACTTCTACGGCGCCAACGGCGGTCGCTGGAACACCTGGGTGCCGGACAAGGGCGCCAACTGCATGTGGTACTACACCCCCGACCACATGCCGTGGATGTACTCGCTCGCCTCCCAGTACACCGTCTGCGACATGAACTTCTGCTCGCTGCACGGCCCGACGATCCCCAACCGCTACTACCTGATGACCGGCACGTCCAACGGCGAGACCACCAACGCCGGGCAGAACGACTACAGCCGCTCCTGGCTCACCGTCCCCGAGCAGCTCCAGCAGGCCGGCATCGGCTGGCGGGTCTACTCCGACAACAGCGGCAACGGCGTCACCGGCAGCCTGCAGAGCGGCTTCACCGGCGACTACGGCTGCAACGTCACCAACAGCTTCAAAGCCTTCGACCCGCGCACCGCGCCGCCCGCGGACACCGCCGAGGGCACGGGCAGGATCTGGCGTGCCAACTCCTTCGTCTACGCCGGCGCCACCACCCCCGACGACGACTCCGAGGCCAACCTCGACGCGGTGCTGCGCGACCTCGTCGCGGCCTGCGCGCCCGGCGCCGAGCACCCGCTGCCCGAGGTCTCCTGGGTCGTGATGCCCGCGGCGTGGAGCGAGCACCCCGGCTTCGACACCGTGCACGGCGAGCGCTACATGAACAAGGTCCTGACGACCCTCCAGTCCAACCCCGACATCTGGAACCACACCCTGGTCGTCATCACCTACGACGAGAACGACGGGAAGTTCGACCACGTCCTGCCGCCGCGCCCCGAGCCGGGCACGCCCGGCGAGTTCTCCGGCAGCACACCGTACGGCTTCGGTCCCCGGGTGCCGATGCTGCTGGTCTCGCCGTGGACGCGCGGCGGATACGTCGCCTCCGAGGTCTTCGACCACACCTCGACGGTGAAGTTCCTGGAGACCTGGGCGGCCTTCCTCGGCAAGCCCTTCACCTGCCCCAACATCACCGACTGGCGCCGCTCCATCGCCGGCGACCTGACCAGCGCGATCGACTTCGCCCACCCGCAGCCGGGCCCGGCCGCGATCGCCGACCCGGTCGACGGCACCCCGCCGCCGCTGTCGGCCGACCGGATGACGCCGCGCGGGCTCTCCTTCCACCCGCACGCCACGCTCACCGAGAACCGCTCGGCCGGCACCGTCACCGCGTCCCTGACCCTCACCGGCGGCCCCGACGGCAAGGCGGTGAGCCTCCAGGTCTTCCCCGACAAGTACCTGCCGTTCAGCAACACCCCCTACACCGTGTCGGCTCCGGCGCCGCGGCAGCACACCTGGGACGTGAAGAAGACCGACGGCAAGTACGCCTTCTCCGTCTACGGCCCGGACGGCTTCCTGCGCTCCTTCGCCGGCCAGGTCGTGCCCGCCGGGCAGAAGAACCTCGGCGTCCCGCGCGTCGAGGCCGACCTCGTCGCCGGCGCCGACGCAGAGGTGCGGCTCACCCTGCGCAACGACGGCACCCGCGCGGTCCGCTACACGCTCACCGCCCACGACTACCTCGGCGGCAAGCAGAGCGTCACCGTCGCCGGCGGCGCCGCCGTCACCGTCGACTGGCCGACCCAGCAGGGCCACTACGACGTGGTCATCACCGCCGACACCGGAACCGGCTGGACGCAGCGCTACGCCGGCCGCGTCGCGACGGTCTGAGGAAGCCCGAGGAACGACGACATGAGACTCACCACCCGACTCGCGGTGGCCGCCGCTGCCGCCCTCGCCGTCCTGGGCGCGCCGCTCGCCACCGGCACGGCGGCGGCCTCACCGGCCCCGGCCGCAGCACCCACGACCACCGCCGCCGGCACCGTCCCCGACGCCTCCGTCCTGGACGTCGACTTCGCCGCCGGCACCCCCGCCGACCGCGCCCAGAACCTCGCCGCGACCACCAAGGGCGCCCCGCAGATCACCCGCGACCACACCCTGCGCACCAAGGCCGCGACCTTCAACGGCACCGCGGACGCGTACACCTACCCCTTCGCCGCCCAGTGGAGCAAGCTCACCGGCGGCTTCTCCGTCGAGTGCCGCTTCCGCTGGAACGGCGCGGCGATCCCCGCCACCGGCCAGCGGGCGATCTGCTCCAACGCCCAGTCCGGCGGCGCCGACCTGCAGATCGACAGCGGCCAGCTCGCCTTCTCCGTCAACGTCGGCGGCTACAAGTACACCCACGCCCCGATCGTCCCCGGCATCTGGTACGACGCCGTCGCCACCTGGGACGGCCAGAACGTACGGCTGTACGTCGACGGCGACCTCGCCTCCACCACGGCCGCCGCCGGCGCGCTCACCGCCCCCGCAGCCGGCGCGCAGAACTGGACGCTGGGCGCCGACTCGGCCGGCAGCGGCGGCATCGAGACGCCCTCGCCGGTGAGCATCGCCACCGCGCACGTGTGGGACAGCGTGCTGAGCGCCGGCCAGATCGCCGCGTTCGTCGCGCAGAACACCGCGCCGCCCGCCGGCGCACCCGACTGCACCGGCTACGACAAGAGCCTCGCGGACGCCGCGGGTGCCGCCACCGGCACCGTCGTGCTCGACGAGGACTTCGCCGACCCGCACGCCGCGGACTGCTGGAACCAGGCCGCGGGCTCGGCGCCCTGGCAGGTCACCGGCGGCCGGCTCACCGGCGACTCGCCCGCCGCCGGCGACCAGCCCGTCCTCACCTTCGGCCCGCACCTGGACGACTACCTGCTCAAGGCCACCGCCCGCTTCGACAGCGCCCTGACCCCCACCGACCCCTGGCTCGGCCTGGTCGCCGACGCCTCGCCCGACGGGGTGCGCCCCTACCCGGTGTTCGCGCTGCGCACCGGCACCACCGCCGCCGACGGGGTGCGCGCCATGACGGTGGGCCCGACCTCGACCGCGGTGCTGAAGAGCGCCCCGTACACCTCCGACCTCGGCACCGGCAAGGACGTGGACCTCGCGCTGGAGGTGCACGGCACGCTCGCGAGCCTGTACGTGAACGGCGCCCTCGTGCTCGCCGGCGTCGGCGTGCCGCGCACCGCGACCGGCGTCACCGGGCTCACCGCGGACTCCGCCGCCGTGTCCTTCGACGACGTGTCGGTGACCAAGCTCGGGCCGCTCGGCACCGCGGGCTTCATGACCGACACCTTCCACCTGCCGGCCGTGCCGGTCTCCGGCGCCGTCCACCAGCCGCTCGCCGGGCTGTGGAGCACCGGCTGGGTCGCCCAGGGCAAGGTGCCCGTCACCTTCACCAAGGCCGGCGGCGACAGCTGGCTCGACGTCACCGCGGACGGCGTCGTCACCGGCACCGCCCCCGCCGAACTGCCGCAGGACGACGGCGCGATCACCGTCTCCGCCACCGACGGCAGCACGACCGCGCAGATCCTCGTGCAGGTCCCGGTCGCCGCGGCCGGCGCGGCACCGCAACTGCAGAGCGCGTCGTGGAACGCCTGGGACGGCGGCGCCCACGTCACCGACGCCGTCGCCAAGAACGTCGCCGTCATCGCCACCCAGGGCATCGGCGTGGTGGCCTTCCAGGACGGCGGCGGCACCATGGCCACGAAGGTCGGCGCCGCCCTCGGCTGGCACGCCTACGCCGCCGGCGACCTCGGCGTCGTCTCCGCCTACCCCATCGCCGGCGCCGGCCGGATCGCCCCGACCGGCACCGCGCCGGCCGCCGCCGTCACCCTCGACGTCGACGGGACGCCGGTGCGGGTGTGGGACGCGCACCTCGACGAGGCCGACTACGGGCCCTACCGCGCGTGCTTCGACGGCGCCACCGACCTCGCCGCGCACGAGCGGACCACCACCCGTCACGCCCAGGCCGAGGCGATCGCGCAGGAGATGGCCGGCGACCTCGCCGGCGACGCGCCCGTGCTGCTGCTCGGCGACCTCGCCTCGCCCTCCGCCGCCGACTGGACCGCCGGCACCTCGGACGCCCACTGCGGCGCCGGCGCCGTCGACTGGCCCGTGCCCGACGTCCTGGCCGGCGCGGGACTGACCGACTCCTACCGGGTCGCCAACCCCGACCCGGCCGCCGACCCCGGCACGACCTGGTCGCCGGTCACCCCCGTGCACGCGGGCGGCAAGGACGAGCCGCAGGACCGTATCGACTACGTCTACTACGCCGGCGACGGCGTCCACGTCGAGGAGGCGCACGCGCTCACCGTCGGCTGGCCCTCGCCCGACGACGTCGCGGACAACTCGTGGGCGAGTGACCACGCCGCCGCCGTCACCACCTTCACCCTCGGCGACGGCACGACCGCCCCGCCGGCCGAGCTGCCCGTCGTGACGGTCGCCCAGCGCACCCTCGCCTACCAGGTGGGCCACGGCCCCGCCGGCACCGCGGCCTTCCTCACCGCGGCCGGCGCGAGCGCGGACCCGGCCGGCGCGGTGATCGACGCGGACCTGACGGACGTCGACTTCGGCACGCCCGGCTGGTACACCGCGCTGCTCACCGCGACCAGTGGCCGCTACGTCTCGCACGCCGTCGCAGTGACGGTACGGGTCGCGCCGGTGCCGGGCCTGACGCTGTCGGCGGACACCGCGACCTTCGCCGTCGGCGACACCGTCGACGAACCGGCGGTGCTGGCGCGCCTGGAGCCGGTCCTGGACGTGCCGGGCGCGGTGGACGTCGACCTGGCCGGCGTCAACGCGTGGGTGCCGGCCCGCTACCCGGTCACCGTGACGGCCACCGACCAGTGGGGCTTCACCGCCACCCGGCCGGCGACCGTCGCCGTCGTCGGCACCCCGGACACCACCGCCCCGGACCTCACCCTCACCCTGGACCCGGCCGCCCCCGACGGCCGCGCCGGCTGGTACGTCACCGCGCCGTCGCTCACCGCGGCGGCGACGGACGACGAGGGTGTGCCGCCGGCCGTCACCTACCGGGTGAACGGCGGTACGTGGGCGCCCTACCAGGGCCCGCTCACCCCCGGCGACGGCACGTGGACGTACGACGTCCGGGCGACCGACCGGGCCGGGAACGCCACCGGCAAGCAGATCGTCGTCAGGGCCGACCGCACCGCCCCGGCCACCACGGCCGCCGTCAAGGCCGGCGCCACCGGCACCGCGCCCGCGACCGTCACCCTCACCGCGGCCGACGCCACCTCCGGCGTCGCGAGCACCGAATACCGCGTCGGGGACGCCGGCTGGACCCGCTACACCGGGCCCTTCACGGTGCCGCCCGCCGGTACGGACCAGAGCGTCGCGTACCGCTCCACCGACACGGCCGGCAACGCCGAGCAGCCCCGCGAGCTGCTGCTGCCCGCCCCGGCGGCGTGGGCGGCGGCGGCCGTCTACACCACCGGGCGGACCGTGAGCTACCAGGGCCGCCTCTACCTGGCCTCCTGGTGGACGCAGGGCCAGCGGCCCGGCGACCCCGACGGCCCGTGGCAGGAGATCGCGACATCCCCCGACGGCACCGCCGTCTGGACCGCGTCCCGCATCTTCCAGTCCGGCGACACCGCGACCTACCACGGCACGACGTACAAGGCGAAGTGGTACACCCGCAACCAGGCCCCGGGCGACCCGAACGGCCCCTGGGCGGTGGTCCGCTGACCTCTGACCCCGCCGGCCCCTTCGCCTTCTGACCCCGAGCCCCGGCCCGGCGCCCGCCCCCGCGGGACGCCGGGCCGGGGCGTCTCCGGCCGCCGCTCACGCCGCCGGGGCCTGCTCCGGGACCGCGGCGGGGGCGGGCTCGGCGCCGGTGCGGCGGGCGTCGTAGCGGGTGAGGGCGGGCAGGCACGCGGCCAGCAGGCCCACCGCCGCGACGCAGGCCGCGCCGCCGGACCACACCGAGGTGCGGGCCGAGGTCAGGGCGGCCACCGCGCCGGAGCGGACCTGGCCGAGCTGCGGGCCGCAGGAGTAGGAGAGCAGCTCGATGCCGGCCAGCCGCCCGCGCAGCGCGTCCGGGATGGTCTGGTTCCACATCGTGGAGCGGCCGAGCGCGCTGACCATGTCCAGGCCGCCCGCCGCGGTCAGGCACAGCAGCACCAGCCAGATGCTGCCGACCAGGCCCGCGCAGGTCATCGCCGCGCCCCAGCCGGCCGCCGCCAGCACCACCATCACGCCGTGCCGGTGCACCCGCGCCGCCCAGCCGCTGGTGAGGCTCACCAGCAGCGAGCCCACCGAGCCCGCCGCGTACATCAGGCCCAGCGACCAGCGGGCGTGCAGGTCGTCGGCGAGGAAGGGGTAGATCGCCGCCGGGTACGCGAAGAACATCGCGGCCAGGTCGATCGCGTACGTGCCCAGCAGCTCCTTGCGGCCCCAGGCGTACCGCGCGCCCTCCGCGATGCCGCGCAGGGACGGCGGGGCCGCGTCGTGCGCGGCGGGCGAGCGGCGCAGGCCGAGGCCGAGGCACAGCGAGACGGCGAACGTCACCGCGTCCGCGCCGTACGCCCAGCCCGCGCCCGCCCACGCGATGACCAGGCCGGCGAGCGAGGGGCCGGCGATCGCGCCGAACTGGTAGCGCAGGGCGTTGAGCGACGCGGCGGCGGCGAGCTGGTCGCGCGGCACGATGCGCTGCACGATCGCATCCAGCGCAGGCCGCTGAAGCCCGGTCAGGGCGCTGGACAGCGCGGCCACCACATAGAGCAGCCACACCGCGGGGTGCGGCAGCAGCGTGTTGGCCAGCAGCGCCAGCGCGAGCAGTCCCTGGGCGGCCTCGGTGGCGTTGATCAGCAGCTTGCGGTCCATCGCGTCGGCGAGCGCCCCGCCGTACAGTCCGAAGACGATGAGCGGCACGAGCTCCACCGCGCCGATCGCGCCGACCGCGGCGGCCGAGCCGGTCAGCTCCTTGAGCTGCACCGGCAGCGCGACCAGGGTCAGGAAGCTGCCGAAGGTGGTGATGACGCCGGCCATCCACATCAGCCGGAAGTCGCGCGAGGTGCGCCAGGGGGTCAGGTCGGGCAGCAGCGCGCGGGCGGCGCGCTTGCGGGGCCCGCCGGAGGGCGGGGCGGGATTGTCGTCGGCCACGGGGGTGCATGGTCCCCGAACGCCGCGGACCGGACAAACGGTTTTCCGCACGTCGGCGGCCCGGCGGTCGCCCACCCGGGGCCGCGGCCTCCCTCGGAGGTAGCCCACCCGGCGCCGCGCCCTTCCTCGGCGGTCGCCCGTCCGGGCGTACGGGCGGGTGTACGGGCCGGGGTACGCCGGGGTACTGCGGCGCGGACGGCGGCTACCGTACCGGCCACTTCCCGGCCCGCCGGTCGGCGAGCACCTCGCGGGCGGCCCGCGCGCCGGAGGCGAGAGCGCCCTGCTGCGAACCGGTGGCCCGGAAGTCGCCGCACACATAGACGCCGGGGGCGTGCCGGGTGGTGCGGCTGAGCGGCCATGGCGGCGGCATCGCGGGCAGCGCCTCGGCGACCGGGTAGACCGCCACCGTCTCCCAGCCGCCGGTGTCCGTCCCGTAGACCTCGGCCAGCACCTCGCGCACCCGCGCCTCCCGCGCCGGCGACTCGTCCGCGCCCAGCACCGACGTGGACACCAGCGCCCGCCCCCGCGGCGCGTACGACGGGCACACCTCGCTGAGGACGACCGTGTCCAGGATGCGCCGCTCGCTGTCGACCAGCAGCGTCGGCTCGGCCAGCGGCGAGGCGGGCGCCGCGTGGTAGTACGTGGTGACGGCGCGGACGGCCGGCACGGCGAGGCCCGGCAGCAGCTGCGCCGCGGTGCGGGGCGCGGTCGCGACGACCACGACGCGGGCCGGCTGCTCCTCGCCGTACGCCGTCAGCACCCCGGCGCCGATGACCCGCTCCACGGGGGTGCCGAGCCGTACGGTCCCCTCGGGCAGCGCCCCGGCCAGCTGCTCGGGGACGGCGCCGGCGCCGCGGGCCGGCAGGCACAGCGTGCCGCGCATCATCGAGCGCCACACCAGGTGGAAGAAGCGGCTGGAGGTCTCCAGCTCGTCCTCCAGGAAGACCCCGGAAAGGAACGGCCGGAACAGCCGCTCCACCAGTTCCTCGCCGATCGCGGCGTCGGCGAGCGCGGTCCTGGTCGTACGCTCCGGGGCGCGCTTGAGCGCCCGCGGCGGGGTGAGCAGGTCACGGCCGCTCAGCATCACCAGCGTCGAGACGTCCCGCAGCGATCCGAGCCGGCCGGGCAGCAGGTCGCGGGCCTGCCGCGGGGCCCGGGTGGGGTCGGCGAACCGCCGTCTGCCCTGCGGGGTGTGCACCAGGACGCCGGGGCTGAAGGGCCGCGCGTACAGCTCGCTGAGCTGGACGCGGCGGCGCAGCTGCGGGTAGGAGGTGTTGACGACCTGGAAGCCGCGGTCACAGCGGAAACCGTCGCGCAGGTCGGTGCGCATCCGGCCGCCGACGCCGTCGGACGCCTCCAGCACCCGTACCCGCAGCCCCGCCGCCGTCAGGTCCTGCGCGCACGCCAGCCCGGCCAGGCCCGCCCCGACGACCACCACGTCCACTTCGGCCCTCGCCGCCACTGCCGCCGCCCTCTCCGCCGCGCGCCCTTGCCCGTCCCCGCGATGATCCCGCCGGCCGCGCCCCGCCGCCGGCTCCCGCGCCGCGACCGCCTCCGTCCGCCCCCGTCCGGCGGCATCCGGCGGCATCCGGCCTCGGGCGTACGGGAGCGGGGCCCCGGGCATGGCGCCCGGGACCCCGCGGTGGAACGGCTCGGCGGTGGGCGCTATCCGCCGTTGACGACGAACTGCGAGCCCTGCTCGACCAGGATGTTGCCGTCCGCCGAGTTGGTGATCGTCACGTTCGACAGTGTCGCGCTGCCGCGTGCGCCGTTCTGCGCGCGGATGCCGGCACCGTTGTTGGACTTGTCGATCTTCACGTTGCTGATGACGACGCCCGGCATGGTGCCGCCGCCGGACTTGAACTGGATGCCGTCGTAGGTGGAGTCGTAGATGTCGGTGTCGCGGATCGTGACGCCGGTGATGTCGCGGCTGGACGGGAAGAGCGTGATGGCGCCGAACTTCTGCTGCTCGCCCCAGAAGGCGCCGCCGGTGCGGTAGAGGGCGTTGTTGGCGACCAGCGTGGTGCCGGAGAAGGGCAGCGGGTCGTGGTCGGTCGCCAGCATGATGCCCGGGTAGTTCATGGTGTCGTAGACCAGGTTGTTCTCCACCGTGTTGCCGTAACCGCCGTAGATGGCGATGCCGTTGGCCCGCCAGGGCAGCTGGACGGTGTTGTTCACGAAATGGTTGTCGTGGCCGATGTCGACCGAGGTGTCCTTGACGTAGCGGCTGGCCCACACCGCGAGCGAGTCGTCGCCCGTAGTGCGGAAGGAGGAGTTGAAGACGGTCGAATTGCGGGCGCCGTTGGTGAGGTTGATGCCGTCGGCGTAGGTGTCGCGGATGCGCATGCCGCTGAACTGCAGGCCGTCGGCCGGGCCCCACAGGTCGGGGATGTTGTCGTAGTCGCGGCCGACCCACACCCCGACGTTGGAGTGCTCGATCCACACGTTGCTGATCTTGGTGTTCTTGCCGAAGCGGCCGTTGAGGCCGACCCCGCCCTCGGCGTTGCCGTCGCCGCCGCGGATCCGGCCGGAGCCGAAGATGGCGATGTCGGAGATCTGCGTGTTGCCGTCGATGTCGAAGCCGAAGTTGCCCTCGTGCGGGTGGTTGATGCCGTGCGCGTCCTGCGGCTGGGTCAGCGTGTAGAGCTGCGAATACCACATGCCGGCGCCGCGGATGGTGACGTTGCTGATGCCCACCTGGTTGTACTGGCCGCGGTTGAGCGGGTCGTCGGTGAGGATCTTCTGCTCCTGGCGCCACTGGCCCGGCGGGATCCACACGCAGTTGATGACGCCGTTCTGGTCGTCGGTGACCGCGCGCTGGATCGCCGAGGTGTCGTCGATCCCGTCGTCCGGCACGGCGCCGTAGTCGGTGATCGAGGTGCACTCGGCGGGCTTGGACGCCGGGGGTGCGACCTGCTCCAGGTCGACCAGGTCGATGACGTAGTACGACGCGGTGTCGGTGGCGTCGCGCTGCAACTTGAAGGTGGTGCCGGCCGGATACGTCTGGTTGAGCAGCGCGTTGGACTCGTCGAAGAGCCGCCGGGCGTCACCGCCGGGGCGGTTGGTCAGGCCCTCGGGGTCGTCCGTGGTGCCGTACAGCCAGCTGTGCTCGGAGGAGAAGGTGAGCTTGCGGACGAAGGTGTTGTTGACGTAGAGGCTGATGGTCGCCTCGGTGCCGCCGCCGGCGGGCGCGTCCGGGATGGAGTTGCGCACCACGAGCGAGTTGGTCGGCACGGTCGAGGTGAACTGCACGTACTGGCCGGTGGAGTCCAGCCGCACCGACTTGCGGCCCGAGGACTCGGTCGCGAAGTTGGTGTGCCCGAAGGTACGGGCCGGGTCGCTGGTCAGCAGCGTGCCGGTGTACGTACCGGCCTCGGCCTCGTATTCGGTGAACGGCACGGCGGCGCCGCGGCCGACGACGATGGCCTGGGCGAAGGCGTTGTTGCCCTCGTTGGTCTCGGCGACGGTGTTCGTCGCGTCGGCCGTCGCGGTGATGGTGGCGCCGCCGTCGGTCGCGGTCCATGTGCCCTGGACGCGCAGGTCGTCGGTCGCGCCGGCGGCGATCGACGGGGTGCTGGTGTCGAGGGTGGTGGAGCCGACCGTGACGCGGGTGACGGTGGTCGTGCCGGTGGCGGTGGTGCCGCGGTTGTGGACCGCGACGGTGAAGGAGACCGCCTGGCCGGGGGAGGGGTTGGCCGGGCTCGCGGTGATGCCGAGCACCTGGAGGTCGGGCCCGGGGGCCTGGGCGACGACCAGCTTGGCGGCGGGGGTCAGGCTGTTGTTGGCGTTGTCCAGCTCGATGACCGCGTCGGTCGGGTCGACGGCCGCGGTGACGGTGTAACTGCCCGTTGCGCGCTTGCCGATGCCGACCGGGACCGTCTGGGTCGCACCGGGCGCGAGGGCGCCGACCGAGGCCGTGCCGGCGACCACGCCGCCGACGCTGACGTTCACGGTGGTGGCCGGGGAGGCGGCGGTGCCGGCGTTGCGCACGGTCGCGCTGACCGTCGTGCTGTCGGTCTCGGTCGGCGCGGCCGGCGACCAGGTCACGGCGGTGACGGTGAGGTCCGGGTTGGGCGCCGGGGTGCCGAACACCTGGAGCTCGGCGACCTGGCCGCCGGGCGCGCCGGTGTTGCTCGCGAACGCCAACTGCACGTCGGCGGCCCGGCCGTGGACCGGGATGCGCACCGAGTTCTGGTTGCCCGACGGGCTGAAGCTGTATGTGGCGGGCGCGGCCAGCGAGGTGAAGTTGCCGCCGGCCTGGCCGCGGCCGAGCACCTGGATGTTCTGCGTGCGCGGGCCCCACACCGGGTCCGGGTTGAGCTTGACCACGACGGAGGTGAGGTCGGCGTCGGCGCCGAGCTCGGCGGTGAGGGTCGCGGGGAAGCCGGCCGACTCCCAGTAGCTGCCGACCTGGCCGTCGGTGGCGTTGGCGGCGACGAAGTTCTGCGTCGCCGAGGACGCCTCGGCGGGCTTGCCGTGCGCGAGGTCGGTGCCGTCGCCGTCGCCGTCGCCGGGGTCGCCCGGGTCGCCGGGGTCGCCCGGGTCGCCGGGGTCGCCGGGGTCGGTCGCGACGGTGCCGAAGACCCGGAGCTCGGACAACTGGGCCGCGGGCCAGCCGGTATTGGCGGTGACGGTGACCCGGACGTAGCGGGTGGTGGCCGCGCTGACGTTCAGCGTCACGGTGTTGCCGGCGGCGCCGGGGCTGAACTGCCGCGGCTGCGAGGGCGCGAGGGTGGTGTAGCTGCTGCCGTCGGCGCTGCCCTCGACGCTCAGCGTCTCGGTGCGGGCCTCCCACGACGCGGGCAGGGTGAGCGCGACCTGGTCGACGGCGGCGCTGCCGCCGAGGTCGACCTGGACGCTCTGCGGGAAGACGTTCGTCGGGCCTTCCCAGTACGACGCCTGGTCGCCGTCGGTGATGTGGGAGACGGGGTAGCCGCCTATGGACCCGGTCGCGGACGCGGCCTTGCCCAGCGCAAGGTCGGGCCGGTCGGCGGCGTGCGCGGAGCCGGCGAGGGGGGTGAGACCGAAGGCGACCAGACCGGCGGTCAGCACACCGGTGATCATGCGTCTGAGCTGCTTGCGTTTCATGGACTCCTCTGTTCTGCCGGGAACGAGAGAGCGGGTGGGGGGAGAACGCGGGCCGCGTAGGCGGCGATTTGCGCAGCGTCGTGGGGCGGCAGGCGCGGCCATGCCGCGAAGTTGCGGGCGGCAGCGAGTAAATATGGCTGTGGCTATCCGTTTTTTGCGAGACACAGGCTGCTCGTGTGGCGTTGCTTTGTCAACGCTTTACGCACGGATGGCGAGTTGCTGACGACGGGTGCCTCGGCGGGGCGCGTCGGGGGCGCTGCGGGTGGGGGTGCTTCGGGAGGGCGGCCCGGCGGGTCGGCTCGCGCGCGCCGGCCACGCACAGCGGCCCGCCGCCGCGGGGTTGCCGCGGGGCGGGCCGGTGGGGGAGCGGGTGGTGCGGTGCGGGCGGTGGGTCAGCCCTTGAAGGCGGCGGTGCCGTTCGGGGTGCCGAGACCGGTCGGGCCGTCGTAGCCGGGGCCGGCGGTGCACAGGTAGGAGCCGCCGCACGAGCCGTTGGAGCCGCTGGTGATGTCGAACAGCGCCGAGGTGTGCGCGTACGGGAACGACGACGGGGTGGAGCCGGCCGACGGGGTGCCGGCGAGCGCGTACACCGCGGCGATGATCGGCGAGGAGACGCTGGTGCCGCCGAAGACCTCCCAGCCCGGGTCGCCGCCGTAGGTGTCGTAGACCGCGACGCCGGTGTTCGGGTCGGCGACCGCCGAGACGTCCGCGACGGTGCGCCGGGTGCAGCCGGTGTCCTTCTGCCAGGTGGGCTTGGCGTCGTAGCGCGAGCAGCCGGAGCCGGCGCCGGTCCAGGCGGTCTCGGTCCAGCCGCGGGTGGTGCCGCTGGCCTTCTTCAGCGAGGTGCCGCCGACCGCGGTGACGTACCGCGAGGCCGCCGGGTATTCGACGCCGTAGCTGTCGTCGCCGGAGCTGACGGTGATGGCGACGCCGGGGTGGTTGAAGTAGGAGCTGTCGTAGGAGGTGTCCGAGGACGACTCGCTGCCGCCGTAGCTGTTGGACACGTACTTCGCGCCCAGCGAGACCGCGGTGTTGACGGCCTTGCCCAGGTTCGCCATCGAGGAGGAGGTGGCCTCCACCAGCAGGATGTGGCACTGCGGGCATATCGCGCTCGCCATGTCGAGGTCGAGCGAGATCTCCTCGGCCCAGCCGGCGTTCGCGGCCGGCAGCGAGCTGGTGCCGCTCTGGCCCACCTTCTTGAAGCAGCCGTTGGCGGTGGTGCACGCGCTCAGGCCGTAGGTGGAGCGGTAGGTCGCCAGGTTCGACTCGGCGTTGGGGTCGTCGTAGGCGTCGACGATGGCCACCGTCGCGCCCGAACCGCCCGTCGTCGGCAGGGCGTACGCGCTGTGCAGGTCGGCGGGTCCGTAACCGGACGGCGTGGCCGCCGGGTTGACGCCCGCGGCGGCCGGGACGGTCGAGTGGGCCAGCGTCTCGGCGCCGGCGGTGACCTTCAGCGCGGAACAGGCCATCACGTCGGGCCTGTTGCTCACCGCGCAGGAGCGCGCGGTGGTGAGCCGGTGGGACGTCGGGCTCGTGGCGGCGCCGGCGGTGGGCGCGGCGAGCGCGGCGCCGGACACCACCAGGCCGGCGACCGCGCCGAGCGCGAGGGCGGCGCGGCGCAGCGAGCGCGGGGGAGCGGCGGGCGATGCGGGAATGGGGCGCAACTGGTGCCTCCTGTCGGGGGTGTTGCAGAGGGCTTGCGTGTCGCTTGGTCACCCGGCTGCCGGGTGGGGGCCGTGTGACTGGGGAGGACGATACGGCTGACGTGTGCGCGTCAACTACGGGTTGGCGGAGGCTATACGCGCGCTTTGCTTTTTCCATAGCGCAGGGAGCGGGCTGCGCGCCGGGGTGAACGGCGCACACGCGGGCGTACAAGGGGGCGCACGCGGGCGCGGGGAGGGCCTACTCGCCCGTGGGCGGGGTGCTTTGCCCCAGCTCCTGGCTCGGGGTCATGTAGATGGACACCGAGCCGACGTAGCCGGTCTGGATGACGGGGCCGGAGAACGTGCCGCCTCCGACGCTGTTGTCGGCGGCGGGCGCGGCGGGCGGTGTCGCTGGGACGGGGGAGGCGGTGGGGCTCGCGGCGGCGGGCGGGCGCAGTCGGCTGAGGGTGAGGTTGAGGAATGTCGAGAGATCCTCGGAGTTGCTGACCGCGGCAAAGAGCCGGCCGCCCGGGTCGGCCTGCCAGTGATGCTCCTGGAGGTAGTCCGCGTACGGCGAGGCGTTGTCCAGCGCGGAGGCGCACGCGAACATCAGCCGGGCGGCGGCCGGCCACTGCGGCTGCTCCGCCGCGTACAGCCGGCGCTCGGTGCCCAGCGGTTCCGCGGTCAGCAGGCAGCACATCACCAGGACGCCCTCGCCGACCAACTCCCTGGCCACCGCGGTGATCTGTTCCGGCGTCCCCGAACCGGTCGGCTCGCCGTCGGTGAAGACGAACAGCACAGGCCGGTCGGCGGCCGGCTCGGCCGCGTGAGCCGTGTGCAGCCTGTCCCGGGCCGCCTCGAAAGCGGCGAGCAGCGGCGTCGCGCCGAACATGTGCCAGCCCAACGAGCTGATGTGTAGCTGGTGTTCGGGCCAGTCGCGAGCCAACCGGTCAATGCCCAGCAGCGGTTCGTCGACGCCGGGCCGCGCGAGCAGGTCCTGCACCTCCGCCCCGTTCCAACCCGTCCAGCGGGACAACGGATTGCCGAATCCGAATCCGAAAGCGAAGAGCTTGATCCGGGAGGCGATCACCGCGCCCGTCCCGGTCGTGCAGTAACCCACCGCTTTGTCCACGAGCGTGTCCATCGACGACCGTACGCTCTCGATGCGCTGTTGACCCCCGTTCGCGCCGGGTCCGACGATGAGCGTGCGCATGGAGGCCGAGACGTCGATCAACAAGCCCAGGATCATTGGGCGTTCGGCGGAGGGCTGCTCGTCGTCCAGCGCTCGCTTCGGTGTGTTCATGGACGTCCCCATGTGCGGCGGAATGAGTGACTGTGCGGCGGTGGGAGGCTGCGCGGCGGCCGTCGCCGGCCGGGGCGCCCGGGGGATGTGAGGGAAAGCGTATGGCAACGAGCACGCCCGAGAGGCTTCCGCTGGCCGGACTGCTGGGTGTCGCCTTCGACGTGTCCGGTTCGATGAGGGCGAGTGTGGAGAACGCCGCCGCGGGGCCGGCGACCGGACTCGGCGCGCTGCGGGAGACGGTCGAACGGCTCACCGACCGCGGGCTCGCGGCGTTCACGGCCGCCTACCCCTCCGGGGTGACGACATCGCTGGACGTGTTCGCGTACGCCTTCGGGCTGCGCGGCGCGGACGGCGGCAACGGCGTCGGCGCGGCGCGGAAGATGGCCGATGTGCTCTTCGGCAGCCGGGGGAGGTCCATCCTCCAGCACTTGGCGGACGGTCTGGCCGAGGGGCTTGCGCGGCCGTCCCCGCTCCCCGTGGTCTGCGATCTGCTCTCCGTGCTCGCCGCGGTCCAGAGCGCGGGCGGCGAGCCCAAGGAGCAGCCGGTCCCGGAACCACCCGGCGCCGCGCCGCCGTCCGGGCCGGGCGGCCCGGGTACCGAGTGGGACGCCGAACTGGCCCGGATCGCGACCGAGCACCAGTGCCACGGCTGGGACCGCCTGGCCCGCGTGCTGCTCCCCGATCCCGAGCAGATCAGGAACCTCGTCCTGCGGCTGCGTGCCGAGCCCGCGCTCGCGGCGCAGTTGGCGAACCTGCTGCCGAACGCGTCCGAGGAGGAGATCGCACTCATGGTGCACTCCCGTGGGTCCGGAGCCAGGGCGTTCGCCGCACACCCGCTGGTCTCCGCGCGCATGGCCCGCTCCCAGGGCGCTGACCTGCTCGCCCTGCGGGGAAACCTGCACCAGGCCCGCGTCCTGCTCGAAGAACTCGCCGCGCCGCCCGGGACCGGACCGTCCGGCGCCCGGACCGTCGAGGACATCCGGCGGCGGCTGATCGCGGCGGTCTTCGAGTCCGCCGCCGAGATCGGCGACACCACCTTGCCGTTGGAGGAGGTGCTGGCGCGGCTGCGCCGGCTCACCACCGGCGGGGGCGCCGGCGGGATCGCGGTCGAGGAGATCGTCTACGGCGCCACACCCCTGCGCAAGGCCATGGAACGCACCGCCGACCGTTTCGCCGCCGAACTCGCCGCCCGCCCCGCCGGCACGCCCGCGACCTTCGTCCTGGTCAGCGACGGCGACTCCACCGACGGTGACCCCACGCAGGCGCTGGCCCGCATCGCCGCCCAGGGTGTCACGGTCGTCGCCTGTCACCTCACCACCCGCGATCTCACTCGCCCCCGCACCCTCCTCGCCGAGCCGGGGCGCGACTGGCCGGCCGGCGCGGCGACGATGTTCGCCGCCGCCTCCACCCTGCCCGGCGGCCACCCGTTGCCCGCCCGGCTGCGCGCCGCCGGGTGGCATGTGCCGGCCGGCGCCCGCTGCTTCGTGCAGGCCAACCACTCGGCTCTCGTCGGTGAGCTGCTGGAGCAGGTCGTGCGGTGAGGGGGCGGGGTTCGGGCGCGTAGGGTGGTGCGTCAGGTGGGGCGTGCTTGTGACGGAGGGAGCGGTGGATGTCCGACGCTTTGGCCCGTGGTGGGGAGGCGCCCGGGGTCGACACCGGTGTGGCGCATTCCGCGCGGGTGTACGACTACATCCTCGGCGGCAGCGACAACCATCCCGCCGACCGGGCCGCCGCGGAGCAGATGCTGCGCGGCTATCCGGCGTTACGGACCTCGATGCGGCAGAACCGGGCCTTCATGCACCGGGCGGTGCGGTATGCCGCGCGGCAGGGGCTGGAGCAGTTCCTCGACATCGGCACCGGCATACCGACCTCGCCGAACGTGCACGAGGTCGCGCAGGCGGTCACGCCGGGCGCACGGGTGGTCTACGTCGACCGCGACCCGCTGGTCTTCGCGCAGGCCGCCGCGCGGCTGACCGGCACGCCGCAGGGGCGCGTCGGATGGCTGCTCGCCGACATGGCCGACCCCGCCGCCGTGCTCGGCTCGCCCGAGGTCACCGGGACGCTCGACCTCGGGCGGCCGGTCGCGCTCTCCCTCATCGGCGTGCTCCAGTTCGTGCCCGACAAGGAGCAGGCGTACGCGCTCGTGCGCCGCTACCTCGACCGGCTCGCTCCCGGCAGCATGCTCACCATCACCACCGCGACCTCCGACTCCGCGCCGGTGCAGGCGGGTTCGGCGGCCGAGCAGTTCCGCCGCAGCGGCATCCCGGTGCGCGACAGCACCCGCGCGGACGTCCTGCCGTACTTCGACGGGCTCGACCTCGTCGCACCGGGCGTCGTCCTGGTGCACCGCTGGCACCCCGAGCCCGGCACGGAAGGCGCGGTGCGGGACAGCGAGGTCGCGATGTACGCGGGTGTCGCCCGGAAGCCGTGAGTCCGCCGGCCGGAGTTGACGGTTCGGCCACCTCCGCTTCCCCCGGCGGCCGTACGTGCGGTATGTAATCCGGAGCTCGTAGGAAATCCGGCTGCACGCACACCCCCGGGGGACCGGCATGCCCGCACTCGTACGCCCTCGGCACCGGCACCGGCTGCTGCTCGCCCTGCTGCTCGCGGTCCTGCCGGCGCTCGCCGGCACCCCGGCGCAGGCCGGCGGCGTCCCGGAGTCCACCAGCGCCTCCACCGCCGGGCAGCTCGCGCTGTTCGCCTCCGGCACCGCCGGATACGGCTGCTTCCGGGTGCCCGCCCTGGTGCGTACCGCCGCCGGGACGCTGCTGGCCTTCGCCGAGGGGCGCAAGGAGGTCTCGTGCGGGGACCGCGGCGACACCGACCTCGTCGTCCGCCGCTCCACCGACGACGGCCGCACCTGGGGCCCGGTCCAGGTCGTGCCGGCCGGCGCGACCGCCCCCGGCTCGTACGGTCCCGGCGGGCCGCCCGCCGGCACCGGCACCGGAGCCGGCGCGCCGGTGACCCGCGGGAACGCCGCGCCCGTCGTCGACGCCGCGAGCGGACGCGTCTACCTGCTCTCGACGTCGAACCCGGCCGACTCCTCCTACCCGCGCACCCCCTGGAGCCAGTACAGCACCGACGACGGCCGCACCTGGAGCGACCCCGAACCCCTCGCCGTGACGCTGCGCGGCACCGCCGCGGGCTCCGACTGGTTCGCCACCGGCCCCGGCCACGGCATCCAGCTCACCGAGGGGCCGCACGCCGGACGGCTGGTCGTCGGCGCCCACCAGGTCACCCGCGCCGGCGGTGACTACGCCGGCTACCTCTACCTCGACCCCGCACCCGACGGCTCCGGCACCTGGCGCGTCGCCGGCGCCGTCGACTCGCACGCCGCCGCCACGCCCGCCCAGCCCGCCGAGGCCGCCGTCGCCGAGACCGCCGGCGGCGGCGTCCGGCTCGTCGCCCGCAACTCCGGCGCACCCGCCCGCGTCGAGGCCACCGCCGCCACCCCCGCCGGGGACGCGGTCCCGGCCGTGCCCGCCTTCCGCGCCGCCGCGATCCCCTCCGCCGGCGACGTCCAGGGCTCCCTGCTGCGGCTGCACAGCGCCGCCGCCGACGGCGCGGAACACCTGCTGCTCGCCGCCCCCGCGGGCCCGGGCCGCACCGGCATGACGCTGTGGTCCGCGTGCGGCGCCGGCTGGCAGCCCACCGGCACCCAGGTCAGCACCGGCCCCGCCGGCTACTCCGACCTCGCCCTGCTGCGCAGCGACGAGATCGGCCTGCTCTACGAAGGCGGCGCCACCGGCTCCGCCGACGAGATCCGCTTCACCCACCTCGCCGAATCCGCGCTCGGCGCGCCCTGCGGCATCCCGGCCCGCCCCGACCTCGACCCCGCACGCGCCCCGGCCCCCGCCCCCAGCACGCCCGACGTCTCCGCCGAGGGCGCCGACGCCGCCCTCACCGGCACCGCCGCGCTCAGCGCCGCCGGCGGACCGGCCGGCAGCCTCGACCACACCCTCGCCCCCGGCACATCCGGCGCCGCCGACCTGCCGCCCACCGCCGCCCTCGACCCGGGCGCCGGCGACGTCACCTACTCCCTGTGGTTCCGCTACCAGGCCGCGCCCGGCGACCCGGTGGGCGCGCTGCTGTGGGCGTACGGCTACGGCAAGGGCGCCCCGCAGGTGTGGCTGCGCGCCCGGCCCGGCAGCGACGACCTCTACGCCGCCGTCGCCGGCGCGGGCGGGGCCGCGTACGTCTCGGCCCGCGACACCTCGGCCGCGACCGCCTTCGGCGACGGCCAGTGGCACCACGCCACCCTCACCCGCGCCGGCTCCCGGGCCACCCTCGGCGTCGACGAGGGCACCGCCCACGCCGTCACCGCCACCGCCGGCGGGGTGGCCGGGCCCCTCGCGGCACCCGTGGCCGCCGGGCCGGACGGGATACGCATCGGTGGCCGCCAGGGCGACACCGCCGCCGAGCCCTTCACCGGCGCCATCGACGAATTCCGGCTCTACCGGGCCGCGTTGAGCCCCGCCGAGGCCGCCGGCCTCGGCCGTGCCGCCGCCTCCGGCGACCCGCTCGGCGACGCCGCCGACGCCGCGCTCGCCGCCCGGCTGCCCTTCCAGGTCACCGACACCCCGCTGCCTGCGGCCCGCGCCACCGTCGCCGGGGTCGACGACGAGGCCGAGGGCTGCTCGGACGCGTGGCTGCTCGGCGGGCGCGGCACCGCCGTCGCCTCCGCCGGCGGCCAGGCGCTGCGGGTGGACGCCGCGCACCCCGGCGCCGAAGCGCCGCTCGGACCGCAACTCGACCTCGGCGCCGGCGACTTCACCTTCTCCCTGTGGTTCTCCTACCGCTCCGCCGCCGGCGGTGCCGACCAGGCGCTGCTGTGGGCGTACGGACTCGGCGCGGACCAGCCGCAGTTGTGGGTGCAGGCGCAGCCCGGCACGGACCGGCTCTCGGCGATGGTGCAGACCGACAGCGGCGCCCGCTACCTCGCCGTCCAGGACCCCACGCCCACCGCCGGCTTCGGCGACGGCAGTTGGCACCAGGTGGTGCTGCGCAGGTCCGGCGGCCAGGTCCGGCTCACCGTGGACGACTCGGCCGCGCTCACCGCGAGCGCGACCGGCCTGGCCGGCTCCCTCACCGCGGCCCGCGCGGACGGCATCCGCGGCCTGCGCATCGGGTCGCGCCCGGACGGGGCGAAGGTCCTCGGCGGGCTCGTCGACGAATTCCGGCTCTACCGCAGCGCGTTGGACCAGACCGCACTCGACACCGTGTACGCGGGCGGCGGCCTCGGGGCCGGCTCGGGGATCGCGGTGCGCTACAGCTTCGACGGGAAGTACACCTACTCCGCCGCCGCGACCCGCCCGCTGCCCGACGCCACCCCGGCCACGCCCGACCTCTCCCCGCGCTGCAACAACGCCTACCTGACCGGCGGCGCCCATGTCGCCGCGGGCCAGCGTTCCGGCGGCGGCGCGCTCCTGCTCGGCGGTACGGGCGGCGCGCTCGTCCCGCGCAGCGCCTCGCTCACGGCGGGCGGCGGCGACCTCACCGTCACCGCGTGGTTCCGCTACCGGGCGGGCACCGCCGACCAGGTGCTGCTGTGGGCGGACGGATACGGCACGTACGCACGGCAGTTCTGGGTCCGGGCGCAGCCCTCGGCCGACCGCCTCTACGCCGTCGCGCAGACCGACACCGGCCAGGTCCGGCTCGCCGCGACCGACACCTCGGCGGCGACCGCCTTCGGGGACGGGGCATGGCACGAGCTCGCGCTGGTACGCGGCGCCGGGAGCCTGCAACTCGCCGTGGACGGGCAGGTGTTGGCATCCGCCCCGCTGGCGGCCGGCTCCCTCACCCGCACCGACACCTACGCCGCCGACGGCCTCCACCTCGGCGCCGCACCCGACGGCACCGGCGCGCTGACCGGCGCGATGGACGACGTCCGCGTCTTCCCGGCGGCGCTCACGGCGGGGCAGTTGGCGGCGCTGCACACGACCGGGGCCGCGCCGGGGGCTCTCCCGCCGGTGCTGTGGCTGCCGTTCGACATCGCGGCGGACCGCAGCAGCCCGCAGATGTGAGCGGTCGGCGGCAGCTCAGAAGGAGTCGCCGTACCAGTGCGCCGCCAAGGGCGCGCCGACGGTCGAGGCGACCTCGGCGGCGGGGGACAGGAGCGGGCGGGCCATGCCGTACGCGGTGGTCTCGGGGGTGGCCTGCGCGAGCAGCCGCGGCAGCGCCCGCAGGACGGCGGGCTCGGCGGGCAGCCGTACGCCGGCGCTCACCGCGCCCGCGGCCCGCGCGTGCTCCGCGGCGGCGGCCAGCAGCGCCTCGGCCGCGGCGTCCTCGTGCCCGCGGGCCAGCGCGATCTCGGCGACCTCGGCGTGGCCGGGGCCCGGGTGGCGTACGACGACGAAGCCGAGGGGCCGGGCCCGGCCGGCGCGGGCCCCCGGACCCGCGCTGAGGTGCTCGGCGCGCTCGGCCTGCTCGGCGATCAGGATGCGGCCCGGCGGCCCGTACCAGTGCGGGATCCGGCGCCGCCAGTCGTCCAGGCTGCGCACGGTGGTCAGCGGGCGCGCCTCGTCGTACGCGTCACGCAGCACCTTGAGCGCGCCGAGGTCGGCGCCGGTGGCCGGGCGTACGGACGCGGAACCTCCCCGCGGCGCCGCCGGCCCGGCCGGCGGCCCGGACCAGCCCGTCGCGCGGAAGCTGCGCCAGCCCGCGCCCTCGTAGACGCCCGGCGTCGCGGTGAAGAGCAGCGACCAGGCGCAGCCGTCCGCCGTCATCGCCGCGACGGCGGCGCCCAGCAGCCGCCGGACGTGGCCCCGGCCGCGGGCGCCGGGGTGGGTGGCGACGCCGCCGAGGCAGCCGACCCGCTGCGGGCGGCCGGTGGCCGAGCGGATCGGGCGCGGCCGGTAGTGCAGCGCCGACACCACCCGCCCGCCGTCGTCGGCGACGAACGTCCGGGCGTGCCGCCCCGGATCGCCGGCCCACAGCGCGCCGACGGTCGCGGCGGCGTCGGGGAAGGCCGCCGCCCACAACGCGTGCAGCCCGGGCTCGTCCGCCGGCGTGGCGGTGCGGTAGTGGGGCATGGCGGCGGTCCTTCCGTTGGTGCGGAGACACGGGCGTCGCCCCTGCCCGCCGGCTCGCGGCCGTGCGCTCAGAGCGTCAGGTTGCCGGTCGTGGTGTTCACCCGGGGGCCGTCCGGGGGGAGGGCGTCGCGGTGGACGCCGTGCTCCGTGCAGGAGGTGTGGAGCAGGGACGACGTGCCGGTGAAGGCCGCCGGCGCGAGGGTGAGGCGACCGCCGGTGAGGCGGGCGGCGACGGCGGTGTAGTGGTTGGTGCCGTCCGGGACGCGGACATGGGCCGTCGCGGCGCCGGCGGCGGTGCTGCGCAGGTCGCCGAGGTCCCAGGTGACCGTCGCGGTGCTCCCCGGGGCGCGGGAGAGCAGGGCGCCGGCGGCGTTCGTGCCGGTCAGGACGGCGCCGCCGGTGACGCTGAGGCGCTGGTCGCGTACCGCGGTCAGGGCGATGCCGGTGTCGGTGAGGGTGCCGCCGTCCACGGCGATCTCGGACGCGCCGACCGAGAGCGGCGCCGCGTCCGGGGCGCCGGTCAGCCGGCAGCCGGTGAAGCGCACCGGCCCGCTGCCGCGCAGCACCGTACCGTCCAGGCCGGTGAAGGCGGTGCGCACGAAGTGCACCGGCGCGTTGACGGGCGTCTGCACGAGCACCTGCCCCGCGGGCAGGTCGAACGTGCAGTCCGTGATCGTCGTCGGCCTGGTCGAGCGCGCGGACTGCTGCGCGACGGCGAACAACGAGGCGGTGCAGCCCCGCAGTTGGGCGCCGTCCGCGTTGACGACCAGCGTCCCGGACGGGTCGAAGGCCGGCCGCGGCAGGACGTGGACGTTCTCCAGCGTCAGGTCGGTGATCTTCGTGTTCGCGGTGAACCACGAGCAGACGTGGTTGCGCACCGTGATCCGCTTGGCGGAATTGCCCCACTGCGCACCGGAGTTGGCGATGTCCATCAGCCCGGAGTTGCCGTCGAAGAGCAGATCGTGCTCGTACTGCCCGTGCGTGGTGAACGGGTTGCCGCCCTCGTCGTCCCCGTCGCCGTGGCAGTTGACGACCTGGCAATACGCCGACGCCGTCAGGTCGTTGAGGTGCCGCACATTGCTGCTGGTGCAGTCGGCGACATGCCCGTACAGGCAGTAGATCTGCTGCGTGAGGTAGCCGGCGCCGCCGTACATCACCGTCGGCGGGTTCTTCAGCCCGCACTGGACCGTGCGGTAGCGCGTGCACCAGCGGCGCATGATCACCGGCCAGAAGGTGCCGGTGGCCTGGATGCCGGAGACGTCGCAGTCCACCGCGTATTCGTACGCCACCGGATGCGAGCCGGTGTACTCGTCGTCGACCGCGCCGGTGTCCTGGCCGGCGCCGAGGAAGACCATGTCGCGGACCTCCGCGCCCACCACCGGCTGCACGCGCTGCCAGGTGAGGCGGCGGCCCGCGGCGAGCGGCCAGCCGTTGAGGTAGCCGACCCGGATGTGCGTGCCGTCGACGATCTCGGTGACCTCGACCATCTTCTGCAGCTCGCGCTCGTCGCTGCCGCCGCCGGCGACCTCGTCGCTGCGCACCGTCCACCACTGGCCGACCCGGAAGGCCCCGGAGTCCGGCACCGGGAAGGCGTCGGTGCGCTCGATGACCGCGGCGGCCAGCGGATGGGTGAGGGGGTCGCCGGTGACCGTGCCCTGGAAGAACAGCACCGCGCCGAACGGGTTGTCGTGGGTGTTGCGCGCGATGCCGCCGGTGTGGACGGTGTGCCCGCCGAAGTCCAGGACGACGCGGGAGCGGTGGAAGGTGTGGCGGCGGCGGAAGAGCAGGTCGGTGTGGGCCTCGACGCGGTGCACGGCCGGGTCGTTCACCATGGCGTCGAGTGCGTCGTCGGCCGGCGCGGTCGCGTCGAAGTGCCCGAAGCCGCGGAAGTCCAGGACCCCGTCGTGCAGCCGCAGCCACCTGCCGCGCGCGGGGCGGTCGGCCGGGCGGAGGGTCGTACCGCCGTTGTGGGCGCGGGTGCTGCCGGCGTCCCACCGTACGGTCATGCCGCCGCCGTCGCCGGGGGTGCGGTAGCCGGCGACGACCGCGAGCGTACCGTCGCGCAGGGCCCGGGAGCCGAGCGCCAGCAGCGCGGCGACGGTGCCGGCGGCGAGCGGCGAGCCGGGCGCGGACCCGGCCTTGCCGCCGGCCGGCGCGGCCTGCGCGGGCGCCGGGGTGACGGCGAGGGCGCCGGCCAGCACGGCGGCGCCGACGCCGCCGGAGCGCAGCAGGTGCCGGCGGGACGTGCCGGAAGAGGGGGCCGGGGAGGACGAGGGGGAGGCCGAGGGGGCAGGGGTGGCCGAGGAGGCCGGGGAGGACGAGGGGGAGGTCATCAGGGGGTGCCGTCCTTCGGGGGGAGCCGCAGCGAGCTGCGGTACGCAGGCATGTACGCGGTACGCGGCATCTGGTCGGCCAGCACCCCGCCGTCCACCACGATCCTGCTGCCCGTCAGGTACGCGCCCTCGTCGCACACGAGCAGCAGCAGCGCGCCCGTGCACTCCTCGGGCCTGGCGTACCGGCCGAGCGGGATCCTGGCCCGGTAGGCGGCCTCGAACGCCTCGCGGTCGAAGGGGAATTCGCCGTCGATGGGGGTCTCGACCATGCCGGGGGCGAGGCTGTTGACGGTGACGCCGTGCGGGGCGAGCTCGATCGCGAGGGTCTGGGTGAGCAGGTCCACCGCGGCCTTGGAGGCGTTGTAGTGGGCCAGGCCCGCCTCGGCGACCAGCGCGTTCTTGGACGTGACGTTGACGATACGGCCGGGCACGCCGTCGGCGACCATGTGCTCGGCGACGCGCTGGGTGAGGAAGAAGACCGCGTCGAGGTTGACCCGCATGACGCGGTACCAGCTGCCGGGGGTGATCTCGTTGAAGCGCTCCAGCGCCGCGGTCCCGGCGTTGTTGACCAGGATGTGCAGCGGCCCGGCCTCGGCCCGTACCCGGTCGGCGAAGCCGTGCAGGGCCGCGGTCTCGGCGAGGTCCTGCTCGGCGACCAGCGCGGCCCGCCCGAGGCCGCGTACCTCGGCGGCGGTCTGCGCGAGCCCGGCCGCGCCCGGCAGGTCGGTGAGGACGAGGTCCGCGCCGGCCCGCGCGAGTGCCACCGCGAACGCCCGGCCCAGGCCCCGGGCGGCGCCGGTGACCAGCGCGGTGCGGCCGGTCAGGTCGAAGCGCCCGGCCAGGTCGGAGCGCCCGGCGGGGGAGCCCGGCGCGCTCACGCGCCCTCCAGGCCGAGCAGTTCCAGCGCCGGGCGGTGGATGAGCGCCTCCACCGCGTCCTGGTCCAGCGGGTCCAGCCCCGGGATGCCGGGGATGCGGGCGATCCGGCGCAGGCCCGCGACGGAGTCGTCCACCGTGGTGAAGGGGTAGTCGCTGCCGAACAGCAGCTTGTCCCACACCCCGTAGTCCTGCACCAGCCGCAGGCTGTGCCACAGCTGGAAGGGCCGGTAGTGCAGCGCGCTGACGTCGGCGTAGACATGGCGGTGCTTGCGGATGACGGCGATGCACTCGCCCTCGAAGGGGTGGCTGAGATGCGCGAGCACCATCCGCAGCTCCGGATGCCGCATCGCGACGTGGTCCAGGTGCCGCGGCATCGCGTACTCCAGCGGCGCCTGCGAGACGAACGTGGTGCCGGTGTGCACCAGCAGCGGCAGGCCGTGCCGCTCGGCGTACGCGTACAGCTCGTCGTACGCCTCGTCGGCGGGTGCGAAACCGGCGTACATCGGCATGAGCTTGATGCCGCGCAGGCCCAGCTCCTGGTGCCCGAAGCGCAGTTCGTCGCGCCAGCCGGGCTGGGTCGGGTCGAGCGAGAGGTAGCCGGTGAGGCGGTCCGGGTGCTCGGCGACATAGGCGGCGACGGCGCTGTCGTCGACCCACAGGCCGCTGCGGCGGGCCTTGCCGCCCACCACGACCGTGCGGGTGCCCTCCGGCGCGGTCGCCGCGTAGTCCTCGTAGCGCACGGTCAGATCGACCTCGCCGGCGTGGGCGCGGGCGGACTCGGCGCGGAAGGTGTCGTCGAAGTCGTGGGCGTGCCGGAAGAGATGGGAGTGCACGTCGGTGATCATGTGCGGTTCCTCTTCTCCCAGCCGTCGGCGAACATGTTCCAGAAGCGGTGGCTCGGCGGATGCTCGGCGAAGACCTCGTCCACCAGCTCGACGCCCAGGCCCGGCCCGGTCGGCAGGCCGACATGCCCGTCCTCGACGGGCAGGGCGCCGCGCACCGCCTCGAAGACGAACGGCTCCAGCAGGCCGTCGAAGGTCTCCAGGATCTTCAGGTTGGTCAGGCCCAGCGCGGCGTGCGCCGAAGCCGTCGTGCACAGCGGGGAGTTGGAGTTGTGCGGGGCGACGAGCATGCCGTGCGCGTCGGCCTGCGCGGCGATCTTGCGGATCTCGGTGAAGCCGCCGGCCATCGACAGGTCCGGCTGCACGATGTCGACGGCCTCGGTGGCGAACAGCTGCTTGTACTCGTAGCGGTTGTGGAAGTGCTCGCCGCCGGAGATCGGGAAGGGCGCGAGGCGGCGCAGTTCCGCGTAGCGCTCGATGTGCGTCCACGGCATCGGCTCCTCGAACCAGCCGATGTCGTACGGCGCGAGCTCGTGCACCAGCCGGCGCGCGGTGCCGCTGCCGAACCGGGCGTGGCCCTCGACGAACAGGTCGACGTCCGGGCCGACGGCCTCGCGCACCGCGGCGACCAGCGCGAGGGAGCGGCGCAGCTCGGCGCGCTCCAGCTCGTGCAGGCCCGCGCCGAACGGGTCGAACTTCAGCGCGGTGAAGCCCTTGGCGACGGTCTCCCTCGCCTTGGCGGCGAACTCCCGCGGCTCGCGCTCGCCGGTGTACCAGCCGTTGGCGTAGACCCGGACGCGGTCGCGGACGGCGCCGCCGGTGAGCCGGTAGGCGGGGACGCCCAGCGCCTTGCCCATGAGGTCGTAGAGCGCCTGGTCCACGCCGGAGACGACGATGCCGCCGACGTCGCCGCCGCGCAGGAAGTCGCCCTGGTACATCCGCAGCCAGATCTCCTCGACGTCGAACGGGTCGGCGCCCAGCAGATGGCGGCGGGCCATGGCCTCGGTGAGCCGGCACGTCTCGTCCACCCGGTAGGGGTGGGTGATCTCGCCGACGCCGGTCAGGCCCTGGTCGGTGTGGATCCGCACATAGCCGAAGTCGCGCCAGGCGGTGCCCAGTTGCAGTGTCTCGACCTTGCTGATCCGGCCCGCCGGCCCGGCCGGGCGGGTGGTGTCGACGGTCAGCATCGGTGCGCCCCCGTACCCGTCGCGGCGCCGCCCATGGTGCTGGTGTGCGCCAGGTCGCTCGGGCCGCCGTCGCGCAGGGTGCGGGTGACGGCCGCGTCGGTGGCCTCCAGCAGCCGGTCCACGTCGGCGTCGGTGTGCGCGTACGACAGGTGGCTGCGCTTGAGGTTGAGCGGCAGCTCGAACACGCCGTGCTCGACGAGGTGGCGGCGGTAGCCGACGAAGAGGGCGGTGTCGTTGGCGAGCAGGTCGTCGTAACTGAGCGGCGCCGGGCCCGGCATGAAGTAGCTGACGAAGACCGAGCCGAAGCCGGTCACCACCGCCGGTACGCCCAACCGCCGGTAGAGGGCGTCCAGTTCGGTGCGCACCCGGTCGCCGAGCCGGAAGACGTGCTCGTGCACGGGCTGTTCGCGCAGCTTGCGCAGCGTCGCGAGCGCCGCGGCCACCGGGGCGGGGTGGCCGTTGTAGGTGCCGGCGAAGAAGACCGGGCCGCCGGGGCGGCTGCTGAAGTGCTGCATGAGGTCGGCGCGTCCGCCGAGCGCGCCGATCGGGGCGCCGTTGCCGATGGCCTTGCCGAGCGCGGTGAGGTCGGGCACGACGCCGGCGAGGGACTGGTAGCCGCCGAGCGCGTGCCGGAAGCCGGTGATGACCTCGTCGAAGACCAGGACGCTGCCGGCCGCGGTGCACTCCTCGCGCAGGGTGCGCAGGAATTCGCCGGTGGGCAGCAGCGCGCCCACGTTGTGCGGGATCGGCTCCACGATGACCGCGGCGATGTCGGCGCCGTGCTCGGCGAACGCCTGCCGCACCGCCGCCGGGTCGTTGAAGCGCAGCACCAGCGTGGCGTCCAGGACCTCGGGCAGGATGCCGGTGGAGGTCGGGTCGTGGCGGCCCACGCGGTCCGGCGCGGAGATCACGTTGAGGCTCACCGCGTCGTGCCAGCCGTGGTAGCAGCCCTGGAACTTGACCACCAGCCGCCGCCCGGTGACCGCCCGGGCCAGCCGCAGCGCGTGGAAGGTGGCCTCGCTGCCGGTGCTGGTGAGCAGCACCTGCTCCACCGAGGGGATCAGCTCGGCGAGCTGCTCGGCGAGCAGGACCTCGCCCTCGGTCACGGCGACGCCCGTCAGCCCCAGCCGGCCGCCGGCCTCGGCGACCGCGGCGGCGACGTCCGGGTCGTTGTGGCCGAGCAGCGGCGGCCCGAAGGCCGCGTGGTAGTCGGTGAACTCCCGTCCCTCGGTGTCCCAGAACCGGGATCCGGCGGTGCGGGCGACGACCAGGCCGGTGAGGCCGGGAATGCTGCGCTGGCCGCTGTTGACCCCGCCCGGTATCACCCGGCGGGCCCGCTCGGCGAGCGTCATGTGGTGCTCCTCGCGTCGATGCTGTGGGTGACGGTCTGGGCCCTGCCCGGCCCGGACCGCGGGGCCATCCGCCCGGCAAGTCGTCGCAGGAATCGTTCGCTGCGGGGTGAAGAAGCTGGTGAGCTGTGCAGAAACGATTTTCAAGAACGCTGTTCTGAATATCAGAACAGTTCGTGATCCTAGATCCGCTGTGCCGCATCGGTCAAGGGGTCGAAGTGGTAAAGTGTTTCGATATGCAGAACAGTGGTGCGAACGGGCTGGACGACGGGCCCGTCCGGGGGCCGGAGCCCGAGCCGAAATACCTGGTGAAGACGGTCGCCAGAGCCGCCGAGCTGCTGGAGGTGCTCGCCACCGGCGGCCCCGGCACCGGACTGAGCGTCACCGAGGTCGCCCAGCGGGCCGGCGTCTCCAAGAGCGCCGCCTTCGGCCTGCTCCAGACGCTGCGCCACTACGGCCTGGTCGCCGACGAGGGCGAGGGCATGAACCGCCGCTACCGCCTCGGCATGGCCCTGGCCCGGCTCGGCGACCGCGCCCAGGCCCAGGTCTCGCTGCGCGACGTCGCCCGCCCGCTGCTGCTCGACCTCACCGCGGCCACCGGCATGGCCTCCCGGGTCGCCGTCCCGCAGGACGGCCAGGCCGTCATCATCGACCAGGTCGACACCCGCAGCGGCCTGCGGCTGGACCTGCGGATGGGCGCCCGCGAACTGCCGCACTGCACCGGCATCGGCAAGGCGCTGCTGGCCGCGCTCCCCGAACCGCAGGCCAGGGCGCTGGTCGCCCGCACCGGGCTGCCCCGCCGCACCTCGCGCACCATCACCGACGAGGCCACGCTCTTCGCGCACCTCGCCGACATCCGCGCCACCGGCTACGCGCTGGACGACGAGGAGGACGCCGACGGGATCTTCTGCATCGGCAGCGTCGTCCGCGACCACCGCGGAGCGTGCGTCGGCGCCATCAGCATCACCGGCCTCAAGCTCGACCTGCCCGGCTGGCGCTTCCGCGAACTGGGCCTCCAGGTACGGGACTTCGCCGACCGGATCAGCCGCAGCCTCGGCTACGAGGACGCCCCCGCGACCGCCCCCGGCACCGCTGCGGGCACCCCCGCCGCGGCCCCCGCCGGCAGCGGAGGCCGCACCGCGGGGGCTTGACCGCGGCGCGGGGGCAGGCATAACGTCTCGCCCCACCGACCGGTGCCGCGTCAGCACCCTGCCCCTGGTCTGCGCTTTTCCGCACCCGGCCGGTACGGCCATCCGCACCACCGACAAGCGTCACGGGATTCGTCCTCGCCCCAAGGCCCACCGAAGGCGGAGGCACCCCCGTGAAGCTTTCCCCTGGCTCCGTGCCGGGCACCCCTACCGCGGCACCCGACGCGTCCGAGCTCCCCGGCTCACCCGCAGGACCCGACACCACCCGCCGCGGGCTGCTGCGCGCCGGCGGCATCGGCGGCCTGCTGGTCGCCGCGACCGGCACCGCGGTCGCCGCCGGCTCCGGCACCGCGCACGCCGACACCCCGCACAACGCCGCACCGCACGGCGCCGCCCCGCTCACCGCCGGCACCGTCGCCGAACTGCTCGCCCTCGACACCAGGAAGCTCCCCGACGGCACCCTCGCCGTGGTCGCCGGCCACCGCGCCCCCGGCGACGGCGGCGGCATGCTCACCCGCTGGGACGCCGCCGCCACCGCCGCACCCAACGGCGGCACCGTCCTGGCCCCCGCCGCGCCCGGCGGCAAGCCGGCCGGCAAGGGCAAGCCCGGCACCCCCGGCAAGGGCCGCTGGCGCATGGTCCACGAAGGCGTCCTGGACTTCCGCCAGTTCGGCCTCTTCGGCACCTCCGCGCCGGCCGACGCCGCGCTCGACGCCATGATGGCCGACCCGGCGGTCCACCGGATCGAGGCGCACACCGACCTGAACTTCGTCAAGCGCCACACCTTCACCCGCTCCCGCATCGAGCTCGACTTCGGCGGCAACCGCGTCACCACCACCGGGATCGAGAAGAACGCCTACAACAACCCCTTCGGCGCCGTCCTGTACTTCCTGGGCAAGGTCACCGGCACCACCGTGAAGTCCAAGCTGTCCGCCGCGATGCCCGACCTCGCCGACATCTTCGAGGTGCCCGACGCCAAGGCGTTCGCGCTCGGCCAGTGGTGGAGCGTGGAGATCGACGCCGCCCCCGGCACCGGCCTGTACGAGAAGGAGGTGCAAAAGCTCGTCCAGGTCACCGAGATCGTCGACGGCACCCACATCCGGGTCAACTACAAGATCGGCTGGGACCTCGCCGCCGGCCGCACCTTCACCTGGACCCGGATCGAGCCCGTCGAGCGCGTCCACGTACGCAACATGGTCTTCGAAGGCGTGCCCGACGTCGCCGACGACGACACCGAGACCGGCTCGCACCCCCTCGCGTACGAATACGCCGTCTCCTGCGACGTGTCCGGCATCGACGCCACCGGCACCTTCTGGCCCGTCGTCATGCGCCGCTGGTGCACCTACTTCCACACCTCCGCCTGCCAGTTGAAGAACCCCGCCTCCGTCACCTACGGCGGCGCCGGCTACCTCACCCAGCAGATCTACTGCCTGTACGGCCACGTCGAGGACTGCCACGTCGCCAACGCCCGGCACCTCAACGACTGGACGGCCTCCGCCTACGGCTATGTCACCAACTGCCACGGCGACGGCGACGACCAGGGCCCCTTCGTCACCCACGGCCAGTTCGAGCACGACCTCACCTTCACCGGCAACTCCGGCCTCATGACGTTCGCCAACTCCGGTGCCGCCTGGGGCGGCGCGGCCAAGCGCGTCACCGTACGGCGGCACGCCTGCTCGTGGTTCGTGGCCCGCACCAACGTCACCGACCTGACGCTGGAGGACATGCTCGTCATCGGCAACGCCCAGGCCGGCTCCGGCATGATCTGGGTCAACGCCGACGGCGCCCAGCTGCGCGGCTGCGTCGCCTCGGGACCGCTGGTGGTCTCGCAGTCCTCGCACCGCTCGCAGCGCCCCACCGTCATCGCCGACTCCGCCTTCACCCAAGGCAAGGCGTCCGAGGTCACCGCAGCCACCGTGACCAGCGACGTGCACCTGCTGCGCGTCACCCTCAAGGGCCTGGACGGCGCGCAGTTCAACGGCACCGGAAACCTCGTCCTGGACCACTGCGCCTTCACCGGCGCCACCGCCGGCGCCGCCCCCAGCACCCTCGCGCACGCCGACACCGCCGTGCACGGCGGCACCTTCACCGACACCGGCCTGACGCTGGCCGCCGCCAAGGACCAGCGGCTGTGGATCGACGGCGGCGCCCGCTTCACCGGCGGCAACAGCGCCGCCGCCTACCTCGCCCGCAGCACCGCGGGCCGCACCGTCAGCTGGCAGCTCGACGGCGCCGACTTCCGCGCCTCCGACGCCAAGACCGCGCACATCCTGCTCACCGACGGCGTCAACCACTACCGCGCCACCGGCTCCGCCTTCACCGGCGGCCGGCTCCACCTCGCCGCCGCCGCCTTCGCCGGCGACAGCCACCTGCTGCACACCGGCTGCACCGAGGACGGCGTCACCCGCACCGCGATGCCTGCCGAGAGCGCCCGGGTCCGTCACACCGCCAACAACCTCCTGGTGTGACGGAGCACCCCATGGCCACCCCGACCAGCGCTCCCACGGGGGCGCGGCCCGTACGGATCGCCCTGGTGGGCGCCGGCAACCGCGGCCTGACCTACGCCGGCTGGATCCGCGACCACCCCGAGCGCGCCCGCGTCACCGCCGTCGCCGACCCGCGACCGGGCGCCCGCGCGCTCTTCCCCGACGCCGCCGGCTACCCGGGCTGGCGCGACCTGCTCGCCGCCACCGCGGCGAACGGCGGGCCGCTCGCCGACGGCGTCATCGTCGCCACCCAGGACCGCGACCACGCCGAACCCGTGCTCGCCCTCGCCGAAGCCGGCTACGCGATCATGACCGAGAAGCCGCTCGCCCCCACCGAGGCCGAATGCCGGGCCATCGTCGAGGGCGTCCGGGCCACCGGCGTGCCCTTCGCCGTCTGCCACGTCATGCGCTACACGCCCTACACCGACCTGGTCAAAAGCGTCGTCGACAGCGGCGTCCTCGGCACCGTCACCGGGCTGGACCACCTGGAGCCGGTCGGCTGGTGGCACTACGCCCACTCCTACGTCCGCGGGCCCTGGCGCCGCGAGGACACCTCCTCGCCGATGATCCTCGCCAAGTCCTGCCACGACCTGGACTGGATCGCGTACGTCACCGGCCGCCGCATCGAGTCCGTCGCGAGCTTTGGCTCGCTCCAGCACTTCCGGCCCGGCAACGCCCCCGAAGGCGCCGGCGACAACTGCCTGGAGTGCGCCGCCGAACCCGGCTGCCCGTACTCCGCGCCCAAGCTCTACTACCCGGCGCTGCGCCGCACCGGCGGCGCCTGGCCCATCGACCACGTCACCACCCGCGCGACCGGGGCCGGCGACGAGGACGTCCTCACCGAGGCGCTGCGCACCGGCCCGTACGGGCGGTGCGTCTACCGCAGCGACAACGACGTGGTCGACAACCAGGTCGTCGCGATGCAGCTGGCCGGCGGCGCCACCGCCGTCTTCACCATGACCGCCTTCACCGCCCAGACCCACCGCCAGACCCGGATCTTCGGCAGCCACGGCTGGCTGCGCGGCGACGGCGAACGCGTCACCGTCCACGACTTCCGCACCGACACCACCGAGGTCCACGAGACCGGCGACCTCGGCTCCAACGCCGCGGACGGCCACGGCGGCGGCGACGCCGCGCTCGTCGAGGCGTTCGTCACCGCGCTCGCCACCGGCGACCGCTCCCACATCCGCTCCGGCCCCGCCGACTCCCTCGGCAGCCACCTCGCGGCCTTCGCCGCCGAGCGCTCCCGGCACCGCGGGACGGTCGAGACCGTCCCGCACCGCTGACCCCGGGCCGCGCGCTCCCGCATCCCCCCGCACCACCGACCCACCCGTACTTCCACGCCCGAAAGCGAGAACCACCGTGAGACGCCGCAGCACCACCGCCCTCGCCCTGGCCGCCGCCCTGTGCGCCACCGCCGCCGTCGCCGGATGCGGCTCCGGCAGCGGCTCCGGATCGTCGGCGAAGAAGACCGTCAGCACCTGGGTCTACCCGGTCATCAACGACCCGAAGGCCAACGACGCCTACTGGAACGGCCTGGTCAAGGGCTTCGAGGCCGCCAACCCCGGCATCACCGTCAAGGTCTCCACCTACCCCTGGGCCAACCGCGACACCGCGCTGACCACCGCGCTGTCCGCAGGCAAGGGCCCCGACGTCGCCTATCTGATCCCCGACCAGCTGCCCGCCTACCAGCGCAACCTCGTCCCCGCCGACCAGTGGATGACCCCCGCCGACAAGGCCGCCTTCCGCCCCTCGGCGCTCAAGGCCGTCACCGTCGGCGGCACCGCGCTCGCCGCGCCCGTCCTGATGTCCAGCTACCCGCTGCTGTGCGACAAGAAGGTCTTCGACGCCATCGGCGAGACCACCTACCCCACCACCTGGGACCAGCTCGCCGCGCTCGCCCCCACGCTCAAGGCCAAGGGCTTCTACGCCACCAGCTACAGCGGCGACACCACCGCGACCCTCAACATGACCTTCTACCCGCTGCTGTGGCAGGCCGGCGGCGACGTCTTCTCCGCCGACGGCACCAAGTCCGCCTTCGCGAGCGACGCCGGCGTCAAGGCCCTCACCTGGCTCAAGACCTTCGTCGACAACGGCTGGACGCCCAAGGACCTGGTCACCACCACCCCGCAGATCGAGCAGACCGACCTCGCCAAAAACAAGGTCGCCTGCACCTGGCAGAACACCGCCGCCGAGGTCGAGCCGTTCTGGGGCAAGGAGAACATCGTCGTCGGCCCGGCGCTCGGCGACACCGCCGCCGTCGCGTACGGCACCGTCGGCACCCTCGCGATGTTCAAGGGCGCCAACACCGACGCCGCCGGCAAGTGGATCTCGTACGTCGCGCAGCCGGCGAACTCCGCGGGGCTGGAGAAGCCCGGCGGCTACTTCTCGCCGCGCACCGACGCCGCGCCCCTCTACCCCGGCGACGCGCAGCAGGAGGCCACCGAGAAGGTGCTCGGCAGCACCGACGTCGGCCCGCTCAACAAGGCCGCCCGCGACGTGATGGGCGTGCTCGCCCCGCAGATCCAGGCCGCACTGCTCGGCAAGACCAGCCCCAAGAAGGCGCTGGACGACGCCGCGCAGGCCGCCGACCAGCTCATCGCCCGCAAGCGCTGACCCCCGCCGGCACCCCGTCTCCCGCCGTCCGTCTTCCGCCTTCCGAAGGAGGTCCCGTGGCCGCAGTCGCGGAATCCCGTTCCCGCCCCCGCACCCGCCCGCAGCACGTCCTGCGCGGACCGCACGCCCGCCGGGAGGCCCGCGTCGGGCTGCTGTTCGTCGCCCCGTGCTTCCTGCTCTTCCTGGCCTTCCGGTTCGGCCCCGGCATCGCCGGGCTCGTCCTCGGCTTCACCGACTACACCATCGGCGACAGCACCCACTTCACCGGCCTGGACAACTTCCAGCGGATGGTGCACGACCCGCTGTTCTGGTCCTCGCTGCGGGTCACCGTCGTCTACAGCGTCATCGCCGTGCCGTTCACCATCGCGGCGTCGCTGGGACTCGCGCTGCTCACCCGGCGCGCGTTCCGCGGCTCCCGGCTGTTCCGGTCGGTGTTCTTCCTGCCGGTGGTCACCAGCCTCATCCTGGCGTCCACCGTCTTCATCTGGATCTTCTCCACCAAGGGCCCCTGGTCGAGCCTGATGGGACTGCTCGGGCTGCCCGAGCAGTCCTGGCTCACCGACTCCGCGCTCGTACTGCCGGCGCTCGCCCTGGTCGGCATCTGGTCGCGCTGCGGCTACGGCATGCTCATCCTGCTCGCCCGGCTCCAGGACGTGCCGCGCGAACTGGAGGAGGCCGCCCTCATGGACGGCGCCGGGCCCTTCCAGCGCTTCCGCCACATCGTCGCCCCGCAGCTGAAGCCGGCGTTCTTCTTCCTCGCGGTGATCGAGACCACCAACAGCTTCCAGATCTTCGACGCCATCTACGTCATGACCGGCGGCGGCCCCGCCAACGCCAGCTACAGCCTCGTCTACCAGCTCTACGACGCCGGCTTCAAATACTCCGACCTCGGCTACGCCAGCGCGCTCGGCTGCGTGCTGTTCGTCATGACGGTGGTCGTGGCGCTCGTCCAGCGGATGGTCCTCGGAAGGGAGAAGTGACCATGACGGCGACCCCGACGACGTACCAGGACACCGTGCCGCGGGCGCTGCGGCCCGGCCGCACCGGCCTCGTGGCCCGCGCAGTGCTGCTCACGGCGGCCTCGCTCGCGACGGTCTTCCCGTTCTACGCGATGGTCGTGCTGTCGCTGAAGCCCGGCGCCGCCGTCGAGCTGCCCGGCAGCCTGCTGCCCTGGCACCTCAGCGGCTCCTCCTACGGCGCCGTGCTCGACGCCCAGGACGTACCGCGCTGGCTGCTCAACACCCTCGTCTACTCGGTGGTGTCGGTCGTCGGCGTGCTGGCGCTCGCCGCGCTCGCCGGATACGCCTTCGCCAAGAAGCGCTTCCGCGGCCGGGAGGCGATGTTCTGGTCGTTCCTGTCGATGGTGATGGTGCCCTACCACGTCACGATGATCCCGACGTTCATCATGATGGCCAAGCTCGGCGGCGTGGACACCTACTGGGGCCTGATCATCCCGACCCTCGCCAACGCCCAGGCGGTCTTCCTCATGCGGCAGTTCATCCGCGACCTGCCCGACGAGATGTTCGAGGCGGCCCGCCTCGACGGCTGCGGCGAACTGCGGATCTTCGTCAGCCTCGTGCTGCCGCTGCTCAAGCCGATCCTCGCCACGCTCGGCACGTTCGTCTTCCTGTGGCACTGGAACGACTTCCTGTGGCCGCTGATCATGGGCCAGAGCAGCGGCATGCGCACCCTCACCGTCGGCATCGCCTCGCTGCAACAGCAGCAGGTGCCGCTCAGCCAGGTGCTCGCCGGATCGGTGATCGCCTTTGTCCCCATCTTCGCCGCCTACCTCGCGGGCCAGCGCTACTTCACCGAAGGCGTCACCGGCTCCGCGGTCAAAGGATGACCCCGCACATGCCCCCAGCCTCCCCTTCCCTGTCGTCCCTCCCCGGGAGCCCCGCTTTCCCCGGGACACCCGCCTTCCCCGCGAGCGAGCAGGAGCTGGAGGACCTGCTGGCCACCCCCTCGCCGGCGCTGGTCGCCGACGCCGCCCGGCTGGAGGGCGACCTGGTGATCCTGGGCGCCGGCGGCAAGATGGGCCCGAGCCTGGCCCGGCTCGCCCGCCGCGCCCTGGACGCCGCCGGCCGCACCGACCTCGCCGTGCACGCGGTCTCCCGCTGGTCCGACCGGGCCGCCGCCGGCGCGCTCGCCGCGGACGGGGTACGCCCGGTCGCCTTCGACCTGCTCGACGGCGACCCGGCCGGCCTGCCCGACGCGGGCAACGTCGTCTTCATGGTCGGCGCCAAGTTCGGCTCCGCCGGCGACCCCGCGTACGCCTGGGCCGTCAACGCCGCGCTGCCGGACCGGGTCGCCCGCCGCTACCGCGACGCCCGTATCGCCGCCTTCTCCACCGGCAACGTCTACCCGCTGGTGGACACCGCCGCGGGCGGCTGCGCCGAGACCGACCCGGTCGGCCCGGTGGGCGAGTACGCCATGTCCTGCCTCGGCCGCGAACGCGTCCTCGGCCACCACGCCGCCGCCCACGGCACCCGGGTCGCGCTGCTGCGCCTCAACTACGCCGTCGACCTGCGCTACGGGGTCCTCGCCGACATCGCCGCGACCGTACGGGCCGGCGAGCCGGTCGACGTGACGACAGGACACGTCAACGTCGTGTGGCAGGGCTACGCCAACGAGGTCGCGCTGCGCGCTCTGCACCACGCCGCCGCGGAGCCCTTCACCGTCAACCTCACCGGGCCGGAGACCGCGTCGGTCCGGCGGCTCGCCGCGCTTTTCGCCGCGGAGTTCGGCACCGAGGGGCGGGAAGGCGTGACGACCGGCACGGAGTCCGGCACCGCGCTGCTGTCCGACGCGAGCCGCTGCCACGCGCTGTTCGGCTATCCGCCGGTGCCGCTGCGCACCCTCGTCGGCTGGCAGGCGCAATGGCTGCGCCGCGGCCTGCCGCTGTCGGGCCGGCCGACCAAATTCCACGTCCGCGACGGAAGGTTCTGACCCACCGTGTCCCACCCCACCCCCACCGGTACGGCGGACGGCACCGCCGCCGTGCCCGGGCCCGGGCCCGTGCCCGGGCCCGTGCCCGGCCCGCTCGACCTGCTCGCCGCCGGTGCCGTCATCCCCGCGCACCCGCTCGCCCTCGACGCCGGGCGGCGGCTCGACGAGCGCCGGCAGCGCGCGCTCACCCGCTACTACCTGGCCGCCGGCGCCGGCGGTATCGCGGTCGGCGTCCACACCACGCAGTTCGCGATCCGCGACGCCGGGGTCGGGCTCCTGCGGCCGGTGCTCGCGCTCGCCGCCGAGACCGCGGAGAAGGAGGCGGGCCGGCCGGTGGTGAAGATCGCCGGTGCCTGCGGCTACACCGCGCAGGCCGTCGCCGAGGCCGCACTCGCCGCGGAGCTCGGCTACGACGCGGTGCTGCTCAGCCCCGCCGTGCCCGGCGCCGACGAGGCCGGGCTGCTGGACCGGGCCCGGGCGGTCGGCGAGGTGCTGCCGGTCGTCGGCTTCTACCTCCAGGACGCGGTGGGCGGCCGTTACCTGAGCCCCGCCTTCTGGCGGGCCTTCGCCGAGATCCCCTCGGTGGCCGCGATCAAGACCGCGCCCTTCGACCGCTACCGCACCGCCGAGGTCATCGCCGCCGTCGCCGCGAGCGACCGCGCCGACGAGGTCGCCCTCTACACCGGCAACGACGACGCCATCCTCACCGACCTGCTCACCCCCTACCGCACCGCCGGCGGCCGGCTGCGCTGGTTCGCCGGCGGGCTGCTGGGCCAGTGGGCGGTGTGGACCAGGGCCGCCGTCACGCTGCTCGCCGAGGTGCGCACCGCCCGGGCCGGCGACCACGCCCTGCTCACCGACCTGCTGCGCCGCGCCCCGCAGCTCAGCGAGGCCAACGCGGCGGTCTTCGACATCCGCAACGCCTTCCGCGGCTGCATCCCCGGCGTCCACGAAGTCCTCCGCCGCCAGGGCCTGCTCGCCGGCACCTGGTGCCTGGACCCGGCAGAACGCCTCTCCCCGCGCCAGGCGGAGGAGATCGCCGCGATCGCCGCCGCGTACCCCTGGCTGACGGACGACGACTTCGTTGCGGAGCACCGCGATGACTGGCTCCGCTGAGCGCACCCCGGGCGCCGGGGTTGCGGCCGGCCACGCCGCTGGGGCGGGTGGCCGAGCCGTGGAGTCCGCGGCCGACCGCGCCGCCGTGTCCGCCGGTGACGGTGGCGCTGGGACTGTCGGCGTTCCGGGTGCGAGTCCCGGTGCCGGGTCTGCTGCCGGCGGCGCCGCCGGGTCGGGTGGCGGACCCGCGGAGTCCGCGGCCGACCGCGCCGACCGCGCCGCCGTGTCCGCCGGTGACGGTGGCGCTGGGACTGTCGGCGTTCCGGGTGCGAGTCCCGGTGCCGGGTCTGCTGCCGGCGGCGCCGCCGGGTCGGGTGGCGGACCCGCGGAGTCCGCGGCCGACCGCGCCGACCGCGCCGCCGTGTCCGCCGGTGACGGTGGCGCTGGGACTGTCGGCGTTCCGGGTGCGAGTCCCGGTGCCGGGTCCGCTGCCGGCGGCGCCGCCGGGTCGGGTGGCCGAGCCGTGGAGTCCGCAGCCGACCGCGCCGCCGAGGCGGCAGGCGACCGTGGCATCGGGTCCGCCGATGACCGCGCCGGCCGGTCGGGTGCGGAGCGCGCGGTCGCGTCCGCCGGCGACGGCGGCGCCGGGGCCGCTGCCGTTCCGGACGCCGAAGGCGGAGCCGATGGCGGCACCCGGCACCGGGCGCGGGTCGTCGTTGCCGTGCCGCCGCACCTGCGGGAGCAGTTGTTCACCGCCGGCGAGTGGCGGCGGCTCGGGGAGCTCGCCGAGGTCGCCGTCGTCGACCGGCACAGCGAACCGGCCGTGCTCGGCGCCGCGCTGGGGGACGCCGATGTGCTCGTCACCGGCTGGGGCAGCGCACGGCTCGACGCCGGGCTGCTCGGCGCGGCGCCGCGGCTGCGGCTGGTCGCGCACACGGGGGGAGCGGTCAGCCCGTACGTCTGCGCGGCCGTCTTCGACCGCGGGGTGCGGGTCACGCAGGCCGGGGCGGCGATGGCGCGGCCGGTCGCCGAGGTCGCCCTCGCCTTCACGCTCGCGCTGCTGCACCGCGTCCACCGCTTTGACCACGCCCTGCACGCCGGCGCCCCCTGGGCAGAGGCCGGGGAGGCGCCCGAGCGGCACCAGATCCTCGGCTGCCCGGTCGGCGTGATCGGCGCCTCCCGCACCGGCCGCGCCTACATCGCGCTGGCCCGCGCGCTCGGCGCGGAGGTCACGGTCGCCGACCCGTACCTCGGCGCGGCGGAGGCGCGGGCCCTCGGCGTGCGGCTGGCGGGGCTCGACGACATGCTCGCCGGCAGCCGGATCACGGCCGTGCACGCGCCCGCGCTGCCGGAGACCCGGCATCTGCTGAGTGCCCGCGAGCTGGCCCTGATGCCGGACGGCGCCGGGCTGGTCAACACCGCCCGGTCCTGGCTGGTGGACGAGGCGGCGCTGCTGGCCGAGCTGCGCACCGGCCGTATCGACGCGGCCCTCGACGTCTACGACGCCGAACCGCTGCCCGTCGCCCACCCCCTGCGTGCGCTGCCCAACGTCCTCCTGACGCCGCACCAGGCAGCGGCCACGGTCGAGGGCCGCCACGCCCTCGGCGCCTCCACGGTCGCCGAAATCACCCGCTTCCTGACCGGCCGACCCCTCCACCACGGGGTCGGCCGCGAAGCCTTGGACCGAGTGGAGTAACCCTGCCGGCGGCCGGCGGCCGGCGGCCGGCTGCCGTGGGGCGGCGCCCGCCATCCGCAGGTCGTCCCCTGACCGGAGCCCACCGGCAGCAGAGGCTCGGCCACCGGCCACCGGCAGCAGACCGCTCGCCTCCGGGCGGCGCCCGGCGCCGGCTCCGCGGCGCCCGCCCGCACCGCACCCCCCTCCGTAACCACCCACGAGCCCCCGCCGGAACGGCGGCCCGCCCCTCCGCAACGACACGAAAAGAGCACCGCATGCGCCTGATGCGCCTGGGACCGATCGGCGCCGAGCGGCCGGTCGCCGGTACCGCCGACGGTCGGCTGTACGACCTGGCCGGCCTCACTCCCGACATCGACCCCGCCTTCCTCGCCGGCGGCGGCGTCGCCGAGGTCCAGGGCGCGCTCGCCGAGGGCCGGCTGCCCGAGCTGCCCGCCGAGGCGGGCTCCTCGCGGGTCGGGCCGCCCGTCGCGCGGCCCGGCGCGGTGCTGTGCGTCGGGCAGAACTACGCCGCGCACGCCGCCGAGTCGGGAGCCGAGCCGCCGGCGCAGCCGATCCTCTTCCACAAGAGCCCCAACACCGTCGTCGGCCCGTACGACACCGTGCTCATCCCGCGCGGCTCGCGGCAGACCGACTGGGAGGTCGAGCTGACCGTCGTGATCGGCCGCCGCGCGCGCTATCTCACGCCGGACGAGGACCCGTTGGCGTACGTGGCGGGTTATGCCGTCGGCAACGACCTGTCCGAGCGCGCCTTCCAGCTCCAGGCGCCCGGCGGCCAGTGGTCCAAGGGCAAGAGCTGCGAGACCTTCAACCCGCTCGGCCCCTGGCTGGTGACCGCCGACGAGGTCCCCGACCCGCAGGCGCTGCGCATCCGCTCCTGGGTCAACGGCGAGGCCCGGCAGGACTCCAGCACCGCCGACATGATCTTCGGCGTCGCGGAGATCATCCGCGACCTCTCGCAGTACCTGGTCCTGGAACCCGGCGACCTCGTCAACACCGGTACGCCCGAAGGCGTCGCCCTTTCGGGACGCTTCCCCTACCTCGCGGCCGGCGACGTCATCGAGACCGAGATCACCGGCCTCGGCCGGCACCGCTCGGTGTGCGCCGACGCCTGACCCCGCCGCCCACTCCATCCCAACGACCCCACGGGGAAGCCCCGTCGACTCCCGGCCCCCGGAAAACACGTGGACCGCGCGACCGCGCTCGCGGGAGGCTACCGAATCCGGCTTCTCTCGCCACGACACCATGGGACGGGGATGGAACAGCCCGGAAAACAGCCCGGAGTCCAGTCCGGAAACCAATCCGGACAACAAGCACCTTCACCACGCAGCGGCTCGGTGGTCCTGGCCCTGCGCTACTACGGCCGGGAGTTGGCCCGGCTCCGCCTGCTCACCGTACCGGCGATGCTGCTGCCCTCGGTCGGCAACATCGGCATCAACTACATCGCACCCCTGGTCGTCGCCAAGCTCGCGGGGCGGATCGCCGGCGGCGCCCACCTCGGCGTCGCCGCGACCCTGCCGTACGTCCTCGGTTTCGCCGCGGCCCTGCTGCTCGGCGAGACGATGTGGCGGCTCGGCGTGCACTGCCTCAACCGCGTGGACGCCCTCGGCATCGAGCACCTGTACGTGGTCGGCATGGACGAGCTCTTCGCCAAGGACGCCGCCTTCTTCCACGACAACTTCGCCGGGTCCCTCACCAAGCGGGTGCTGAGCTTCGCCTCCCGCTTCGAGGAGTTCGTCGACACCCTGACCTTCCAGGTCATGGGCAGCCTGGTGCCACTGCTGTTCGGCTCGGTCGTGCTGTGGCTCTACCAGCCGCTGCTCGTCGTCGGCCTGCTGGTGATGATCGCGCTGACCGCCCTGGCCGTGGCGCCGCTCATCCGGCGCCGGCAGGCGCTGGTCAACGAGCGCGAGGAGGCCATCGCCCGGGTCGCGGGCCATGTCGCCGACAGCCTGATGAACATGGACACCGTCCGGGCGTTCGCCGCCGAGGAGCGCGAGGCCGCCGAGCACCGCTCACGTGTCGCGGAGTCCAAGCGGCGCTCGCTGCGCTCGTGGGACTACGGAAACCTGCGCATCGACACCCTGGTCGCGCCGATGTCGGTGCTCACCAACGCCTTCGGCCTGCTGCTCGCGGTGACCCTCGGCGGGCACGGCCACGGCAGCGTGGAGGAGATCGTCGTGGCGTTCACGTACTACAGCAACGCCACCCGGATCATGTTCGAGTTCAACCAGATCTACCGGCGGATGGAGAGCGCGACGACCGAGGCGGCGCAGTTCACCGAGCTGCTGCGGACACCGCCGACCGTGGTGGACCCGCCGCACCCCGAGCCGCTGCGGCAGCAGGGCGCCGGCGTCCGGTTCGAGCAGGTGAACTTCTGCCACGGCGGCGGCGGGCGGCCGTTGTTCGAGGGCCTCGACCTGGATGTGCCCAGCGGCGCGAAGATCGGCCTGGTCGGCCGGTCCGGCGGCGGCAAGACCACCCTCACCCGGCTGCTGCTGCGGATGGCGGACATCGACTCCGGCCGCATCCTCGTCGGCGGCCAGGACATCAGCCGGCTGCGGCAGGCCGACCTGCGCGGCCTGATGGCGTACGTGCCGCAGGACCCGGCGATGTTCCACCGCACCCTGCGCGAGAACATCGCCTTCGCCCGCCCGGACGCCACCGAGGCCGAGATCCGCCGCGCGGCGCAGGCCGCGCACGTCACGGAGTTCGCCGACGCGCTGCCGGACGGCTTCGACACCATGGTCGGCGAGCGCGGCGTCAAGCTGTCCGGCGGGCAGCGGCAGCGGGTCGCCCTGGCCCGGGCGATCCTGCGGGACGCGCCGGTCCTGCTGCTCGACGAGGCGACCAGCGCGCTGGACTCCGAGAGCGAGATCCTGGTCCAGGAAGCGCTGTGGCGGCTCATGCACGGCCGCACCGCGCTGGTCGTGGCGCACCGGCTGAGCACCGTGGCCACCATGGACCGGCTGGTCGTCCTCGACCGCGGGCACATCGTCGAGCAGGGCAGCCACCAGGACCTGCTCGCCCTCGACGGCGCCTACGCCAAGCTCTGGCAGCACCAGTCGGGCGGCTTCCTCGACGACGACGCCGACACGGCCGACGATGCGGAGGACACGGACGCCGCCGACGCCACCGAGGACATCGCACCGGAAGGAGCCGAAGTGCGCTGACACCGCAAGCCGGATACGCCCGCACGGGTGAGGGAGTGTGGGCCGACCGGGGGTCTCGCGGGTACGGCGGACCGGGCCGCGGCGGGCGGCGGGAGCAGGCTCGGGAAGTGGGACACACCCGTTCCGCGACCCGCCGGCCCGCCCGGCGGGCTGGATCAGGAAGGCATCCATGCAGCCATTCGCCACGTCCAAGTTGCTGACCACCCTCGCGCTGACCGCCGGGGCCGCCGCCCTGAGCGTGCTGGGCGTCTCGCCGGCCGGCGCGGCCACCGCGACCGCCCACAGCACCTCACCGCGCCCCGCCCACGGCGCCGCCCCGCAGCCCGGAGCCGCCACCGACGTGGCCGCCGCGGCATCCGTCAACGGCCGGGTCGTCTCCAACCTGCCGCTGAACATCCGCGCCGCCGCGACCACCAACTCCGCGGTGCTGGGCAGCTACGCGCCGGGCACCATCGTCCACATCTCCTGCAAGGTCAACGGCCAGGTCATCGACGGCAACCCGCGCTGGTACAAGCTTGCCGACCGCACCGGCTGGGTCGCCGCCCGCTACGTCGTCAACCTCGGCACCGTCCCCTGGTGCTGACCGCCGCCGGCCGAGCCCCGCGCAGCTCACCCTGCGCGGGGACCCGGCCCGCGACGGCCGTCAGGAATCCGGCGCAGCCGCCTTCGCCCCGTCCTCGCGCTCGGCGTTGTAGTGCGCGCCCACCAGCAGCGCGAGGTTGGTGAACCACAGCCACACCAGGAAGGCCACCGCGCCGGACAGCTGCCCGTAGAGCCTGCTGTACGTGCTCATGTGCGCGGTGTACGCGGCGAAGCCCGCCGACGTCAGCAGCCACAGCCCCACCGCCACCCCGCCGCCCGGCGCCGTCGTCCGCAGCCCCGGGCCCACCGGCGGGCCGGAGCGGAAGAGGATCAGCACCGTCGCGGACGCCACCGCGACCAGCACCGGCCAGCGCAGCGCCCGCCACGCCGACACCACCGGGCCGCCCAGGTGCAGCAACGCGCCGGCCCGGTGGGCGAGTTCACCGCTGACGACCACGCAGACCGTGCTGCACACCAGCAGCACCAGCAGCATGAGCGCGGTGAACAGCACGCGCGGCGCCGTACGCCACGCCGGCCGGTGGTCGGGCACCCCGTGGATGTGGTGCAGCGCCCGGCGGAAGACCGCCGCGTAACCGCACGCCGCCCACACCGCCCCGACGCCGCTGAGCGCGGCGAGCGAGGTCGTCGCCGAGGCGTCCTCGGCCAGTTGCCGCAGCGCGTCGGCCACCAGCGGCCGGGACTGCCCCGGCATCAGCACCTCCAGGCCGCCCGGCACCCCGCTGGCGTCCGGGCTGCCGGTCAGCCCGACCACCGACAGCGTCAGCAGCAGCGCCGGGACGAGCGCCAGCACCGCGTAGTACGTCAGCGCCGCCGCGCGCTCGGTCGCGTCCTTGTCCCAGGCCGCCGCCACCGCCCGGGCCAGCGTCCGTGTCGCGCCGAACACCCCGCGCACCCTGCCTCTTCCCGCCACCGCCCGCCACCCCTCCGGCCCGTCAGCGCGCCTGTCGCGGGACATGTGCCCCGCCGGCGGCCACCCCAACTCCACTGGCCGAAAAGCGCCGTTCGGCGTCCTCTTCGCCGCCGGCCGGTCATCGACGCCGGGAGCCGGGGCAGACGCCGGAAGGAGGAGGTATGTCATGAACGCGGAAGTCGTGACGACCCGGACGCCGTGGTGGGCGCGGGTGGCGGTCGCGCTGCTGGGACTGCTGGTCGCCGTCCTGCTGCTCGGCGGCCTCCACCTGCTGCCGGGCCTGCCCAACCCGTTCGCCGAGCGCACCAAGGACCGCAGCGGGCCGGTCCTGCTGAAGTCCATCCAGGACATGAGCCGCTACGAGGGCGCCAGCGGCAACTTCGAGGTCGTCGTGGACCTGCAGAAGGACGCCAAATACCTGCCGGACGTCGTGCACGGCGAGCGGACGCTGTACGTCGGGGCGGGCAGCGTCGACGCCTATGTCGACCTCGGCACGGTCGGGCAGAACGCGGTGACGGTCTCCGACGACCGCAAGTCCGCGACGATACGGCTGCCGCACGCCGCCCTGGAGCGCCCGTCGCTGGACCCCGAGCACTCCTACATCGTCTCCCAGCAGCGCGGCCTGTTCGACCGGGTCGGCGACTTCTTCGGCAGCGACACCGGCAACGCGCAGAAGCTCAGCATCCTGGCCTCGCAGAAGATCCAGGACGCGGCCGAGCAGACCGAGCTGACGACCCGCGCCGAGACCAACACCCGCACGATGCTGGAGCGCATGCTGACCTCGCTGGGCTACACCAGCGTCACCGTCACCTTCGGGCCGCCGCCCGCCACCCCGTCGCCCTCCCACCCGGCCTCCCCGTCGGCCTCCTGAGCCCCGGGGCTAGGCTCGACCGGACGGCCGGGGAGGAGACCCATGAGCGTGCGGACGGCGGACGGCAGCGCGGGAGACGCGGACTACGGCACGATCGGCGGCGCGTACGCGGCCTACCGGCGTCCCGAGCCGCGGATCGGCGCGCTCATCGCGCGGGCCCTCGGCGCCGCCCGCACCGTGGTGAACGTCGGCGCCGGCGCGGGCTCGTACGAGTCGGCCGCCTTCGACGTCACCCCCGTGGAGCCCTCCGCGGCCATGCGGGCCCAGCGCCCCGCCCACCTGCCGCCCGCGGTGGACGGGGTCGCCGAGGCCCTGCCCTTCCCGGACGACTCCTTCGACGCGGCCATGACGACCTTCAGCATCCACCAGTGGAGCGACCCCGCCGCGGGCCTGCGCGAGATGCGCCGGGTCGCGCGCGGCCCGGTCGCCGTCCTGACCTGCGACCCCGACCTGGTGCGCGACTTCTGGCTGTACGAGTACGCGCCGCTGGTGCTGGACACCGAGGCCCGCCGCTACCCGCCGGTCGGCGCGATCACCGCCGCGCTCGGCGGCAGCGTCGAGGTCACCCCGGTGCCGATCCCCGCCGACTGCGTCGACGGCTTCAACGAGGCCTACTACGCCCGCCCCGAGATGCTGCTCGACCCGGCCGCCCGGCAGTCCTGCTCGGCGTGGAGCTTCGTCGCGCCGGACGTCGCCGCCGCCTACACCGAGCACCTGCGCCGCGACCTGGCCGACGGCACCTGGGACGCCCGGCACGGGCATCTGCGCGGGCAGCCGGAGCTGACCGGCTCGCTCGTGCTGATCCGCGCGGCCTGAGCGGCTACTTCCCCGGGCCCGGCGGCGGCGTCATCGCCCAGCGGATCGTCCGGGTCAGCCCCTGCCCGGCCCAGCGCACCCCGGTCTCCTCCACCAGCGGCAGATACGGCACCCCCAGCGGCGCCCGGGCCCACAGCGGCAGCAGCCCGACCGCGCCGGCCGCCAGCACCGCGTACGGCGCCCGTGCCGCCCACGGCAGCGGCGGGCTCAGCAGCAGGAACCGGGTGGCGTCCCGGGCCGCGCGGGTCGAGCGCAGCTCGGGCCGGTACGCCTCCAGCACCTCGGCGAGCTCCGCCTGGTCGCGCGGCGGGTCCTGGACGCCGAGGGCGGTCGCGACCCGCGCGGCGTCGGCCACGTACGCGTCGTATCCGGCGTCGTCCAGCGGGGCGGCGCCGTAGCGGCGGTGGGCGCGCAGGAAGCTGTCGACCTCGGCGGCATGGACCCAGCCCAGCAGGTGCGGGTCCGAGGCCCGGTAGGGCTCGCCGTCCGGCGTGGTGCCGCGGACCCGCTCGTGGATGGCGCGTACCCGCGCCACGGCCTGCTCGGCGTCGCCGGCCGTCCCGAAGGTCGTCACGGCCAGGAAGCCGCTGGTGCGCTGGAGCCGGCCCCACGGGTCGCCGCGGAAGCCGGAGTGCGCGGCGACCGCGGCCATGGCCAGCGGGTGCAGCGACTGGAGCAGCAGGGCGCGCAGGCCGCCGGTGAACATCGACGCGTCGCCGTGCACGGTACGGATGGGCCGGTCGGGGCCGAACCAGCGCGGGCCCGGTGTGTCGTGCACCCGGGCCCGGGTCGCGGGCCCGTCGGGTCCCGCCACCCGCGCGAAGAGCGCGCCGCCGAGCCGCCGGCGCACCGCGCCGAGGCCGGGTATCTCCGGGTAGGCCACCACGGTGCCACTGTACGGCGAGCGGGTGCGCCGGCGGCGGGCCGGGGGAAGGATGGGCCTCGGACCGCGGGGCCGCACGCGCCCCGCCGCCCGCGTACCGCCCACCCCCGAGGAGCGGAAGGTCCCACCGCCATGACGTTCGGCCACCGCAAGGACATCGGACTGCTCGCCCTGCGGCTGGGCACGGGCGGGGTGCTGCTCGCGCACGGCGCGCAGAAGCTGCTCGGCTGGTTCGGCGGCGGCGGGATCGACGGCACGGCCGCGGCGATGGAGCGGATGGGCTTCACACCGGCCCGGCAGAGCGCGATGGCCGCCGGGCTCGGCGAGGCGGGCGGCGGGGCGCTGCTCGCGCTGGGCCTGGCGACGCCGGTGGCGGGCGCGGCGGCGGCCGGCGCGATGGCCGGGGCGGTGGCGGTGCACGCGCCGGCCGGCTTCTTCGCGCACCAGGGCGGCTTCGAATACCCCGCCTTCCTGGGCTTCGCCGCCGCGGGCCTGGGGCTGGCGGGCCCGGGCCGCTACTCCTTCGACGCGCTCACCGGGCACCGGCTGAACCGCCCCGGCGGGGTGCTGCTGGCCTTCGCGCTCAGCGCGGCGGCGGCCACCGTCGTGGTCAACCGCCGGGCCTCGGTCCTGGCGGCGGCGGCCGGCCGGGAGGCGGGCGTGGCCGCCGAGCAGGACACCGAACCGGAGGCCGACCCCGGCACCTGGTAGGCGCCGCGGCGGCTCCGAGAACGCGGACCGCGGGCCCGCCAGGCGCGTGGCGGGCCCGCGGGGCCGGTGGGATCGCTGCGGAGCGCCAGGTCAGGACGTCAGGAGGTCCACACCTGGAACTCCGAGAGCTGGCCGGCCGGCCAGCCGGTGTTGGCCGTGACGTTCACCCGGAAGTAGCGCTGGGTGGTGGCGGGGAAGGTGAGGGTCACCGTGTTGCCGGTGGCCGGGTCGAAGGTGGCGGCCGTCGACGCCTTCACGGTGCTGAAGGACGAGCCGTCGGTGCTGCCCAGCAGGGCGAGCGTCTGGGTGCGGGCGCCCCAGGACGCCGGGAGCTGGAGCACCACGCGCGACGCGCTGCGCGCCGAGCCCAGGTCGACCTGGACCCACTGCGGGAAGGCGTTGTTGGCGCTCTCCCAGTAGCTGTTGCGGTCGCCGTCGGTGACGTGCGAGGACGTGTAGACGTCGGTGTGGCTGGACTCGGCGGTGGGCCGGCCCGCGGCCAGGTCGGTGGGCGTGGTGGGGCCGCCGGAGGTGGCGAAGGCGAGGCTGTTGAGGTTCCAGCCGCCGTTGTCCTCGTTGAGCGTGAGGACCTGCCGGCCGGCGGGCAGCGTGACGCTCGCGGTGACGGTGGTCCACGCCTGCCAGTCGCCGGTGGCGGGGATGGCGACCGCGCCGGTGAGGTTGGTGCCGGAGGCGTTGGACAGGTGCAGGGCGCCGCCGACCGCGGCGGGCGCGGCCACCCGCAGGCTCACGGTGTAGGTGCCCGCGGAGGCGGCGTTCACGGTGTAGCGGAACCACTGGCCGCCGCCGGTCCAGCCGAGGTCGTAGCCGCCGCCGGTGTCGGAGGTGGTCTCCAGGTTCACGCCGTCCGTCCGGTAGGCGGTGCCGTTGCCGTTGACGGAGGTGACGCTGTAGCCGAGGCCCTGCCCGCCGGTGTCGTAGTTCTCCGCCTGCACGGTGCCGGGGATCGCGGCGGGCGTGCCGCCGTAGGGCTGCTCGGTGGGCGGCGGGGTCGTGCCGCCGCCCTGCCAGCTGTTGCCGCTGAGGGTGGCGGTGAAGCCGCCGGAGTTGTCGAGGTAGGCGGTGTTGCCGGGCTTGACGCCGGTCACGGTGTTGCCGCTGATCGTCGCCGAGCCGGAGGGCGCCGGGTAGAACGGCGGGGAGATCACGATGCCGTTGCGCCCGGGGGTGGTCACGGTGTTGTCCTGGAGCAGGGTGTTGGTGGACTGCGAGAAGCCGATCCCGTCGTAGAGGGAGTCCACGACGGTGTTCCCGGTCGCCGTCACATGGTCCACGACGCCGGTGTTCTGGCCGTCGCCGCCGTAGCCGATGTGGAAGGCGGGCTGGCCCTGGCTGTAGGCGTTGCCACCGGAGCGCACCACGACGTTGCCGGTGATGGTCGCCGACAGCAGGTCGTTGCCGTTGACGCCGAACCGGCCGGCGCCCAGGCCGATGTAACGGGCGGTGTCGCTCACGTAGTTGTTCGTGATGTGGTGCCCGCTGCCGCCGTAGATCGCGACGCCCTTGCCGCCCCAGGGGGCGATCGAGGTGTTGTTGCTCACCGTCACGTTCGACATCGGGGTGTAGTACGTCTTCGAGCCGTCGCCGTTGGTGTTGTAGTCCACCGAGTTGATGGCGATGGCGTCGTCGCCGGTGCCGCGCACGAAGTTGTTCGTGACGGTCAGGTCGGCGCCCTTGCCGCCGTTCAGAGAGACGTTGTTGACGTTGATGCCGTCGGCCCAGATCGCGGTGAGCCGGCTGTTCTTGACGGTGCCGCCGGTGCCGGAGGCCCAGAAGCCGGACATGGTGTGCTGCGTCCAGATGCCGTCCGCCGACCAGTTGGTGCCGGTGGTGTCCATGGCGCCGCCGTCACCGCCGATGGTGCTGCGGCTGACCGCGTTGGCGTCGATGTGGAAGTTCTGCACATGGCAGGACGTCACCTCGAACAGCGCCGCCAGCGGCGTGTTGTTGGGCACCGGGACGTCGCGGTAGACCGTGCTGTACCACAGGCCCGCGCCGGCGATCGTGATGCCCTGGGCGCGCAGGCCCGTGGTGCCCTTGACGTAGAAGGTGCCCTGCGGGATCCACAGCGTCTTGCCCTGCGACTGGGCCTGGTTGATGCAGTTCTGGATCGCCGGCCCCGAGTCCGCGGCCTGGCTGTCGGCGGCGCCGTTGGTGGGGGTGTTGTCGGCGACGGCACCGCAGCTGGTGATGGAGATCGAGTTCGCCGGCTGCGGCAGCGGCGCCGGCGGGTTCTCCACGTCGACGACGTCCACGTCGTACGAACTCGCGCTGTTCGCCGCGTCCTTGACCAGGGAGAAGGTCGCGCCGGCCGGGATGGCGGAGCCGGTGACGAAGGCGTGCGACTCGTCCCAGAAGATCCGCGGGCTGCCGTCGGCGGGGTTCTGGTTGTCGCTGGTGTTGTAGTTGTTGTTGCCCTCGTAGACCCAGGTCTGCTTGGAGTTGAGGTTCAGCGCCTGCCGGAAGGTGCCGTTGACGTAGAGGTCGAGGGTGGCGGTGGTGCCGCCGCCCGAGGGTGAATCGGGGATGCTGGCGCGGACGTTGAGGAAGCTGATCGGCCGGCCGGTGGTGTTGGTCCACTGCACCGACTGGCCGGTGCCGGCCAGATGCGCGTACGCGTGGCCGGACGCCTCCAGTGCCGCGCTGGAGAACTGCGTGGTGGGCGCCGCGGTGAGCGCGACGGTGCTCGCGCCGCCGCCGAGCGCGCCCGCCTCGGCCTCGTAACTGGCGAAGGCGGTGGTCGCGCCGACCCCGTTCCCGGGTACGGGCGCGGCGGCCGGGGCCGCGGCGGCGGCCTGTGCGGGGGTGGCGGCGCCGGCCGGTGCCAGGGCCAGCATGCCGGAGGCGGCGGCGCCGGCGAGGAGGGTCGTGACGGCGACGGCGAGCGCCGGTACGCGCCGCCGGGCGCGGCCTGGGCCGCGTGGGAAGTCGGGCAACACCCGCATCTGAAGCTCCTTCAGGACGGTGGGGGGACCGGGCGCCCCGACCGTACAGAGAGCGAAGGAAACGCCGCAAGGTTGCGATCGAGTAAAGAAAGAATTTCACGAAAGGCTGGAAGATCGCCGCATAGCGATCGCGGAACCCGGCGCCGGCTACCCGGCGTCCCCCGTCGGCGGCGTTCCGCAGGCCGGGCAGTCCGGGCGGCGCGGGAAGCGCTGGACGTCCGGGTCCTCCAGCGCGGCGAGGTTGACCCCGTAGCGGAAGCCCGCGGGCATCGGTGGCGCCCCGGTCAGCAGCGCCAGCGCCGCATGCGCGATCAGCAGCCCCGACAGGCCCGCGGTGACCGCCGTGACCGGATTCCACGGCATGCGCGGCGAGGCGGCGTCCTCCTCCTGCCCGGGCGCGAGGCCCAGGTCGCGCCGCTCCACCTCACCGGTCCGCAGGCACTGCCAGCAGGGACCGGCCCCCGGCACGTACACCCCGAACGACGCCAGCGGCCCCTTGTAGCCGCCGTCGATCCACGGGGTGCCGGCCGTCAGGCACACCGCGTTGGCCCAGCGGCGGATCTCCGGCGGCTGGTCGGCGCACAGCAACAGCAGGTCGTACGGCTCCCGGCGGGCGCCCAGCAGCGCCGCAAGCCGCCCGGGGCCGTCCACCAGGGCCCGCTCGCTGGTCGTCGCCACGTCGGAGTTCAGCGCCCGCAGCGTCTGCGCCGCCGCCTCCGCCTTGGGCCGCCCGAGGTCCGCCTCCCGGTACAGCGGCTGCCGGTTGAGGTTGGACAGCTCCACCCGGTCGGGATCCACGCAGTGCAGATGCCCGACGCCCGAGGCCACCAGCGCCTGCGCCGCGTAACCGCCCGTGCCGCCCAGGCCGATCAGCAGCACCCGCGCCGCCCGCAGCCGCTCCTGCATCTCCCACGCGCTGCGCCGCGGCCCCCGGTCCAGCCAGCGCAGCAGCGGCACCCCCCGGCTGTAGCGCTCCACCTCCCGCGCGCTCAGCGCCGGCGCGGGCGCCGCCCCGTCCTCCAGATGGCCGGCCTCGCCGAGGTCCGCGACCGCCTGGACTGCGTCGGCCGCCGTCACCCCCGGATGCGCCGCGGCCACCAGCGCGGCCACCTCCGGCACGGTCCTGGTCCCGTCCAGCGCCTCGACGAGCGTCCACACCCAGCCGTCCGGATCGTCGATCTCCACCCCGATGCCGTAGACGACACTGCCGAGCCGGACCGTGCCGGCCACCGTGCGGTATCCCGAATGCTCGGGCTTGATTCTCGGCCGTAACATGTGAATAGGCCAACTCCGTTTATGCCAGGCGTCCTTGACATGCCGCAGTCCACATGAATCACTTGTTCCCCGTCAACCGACACCGCAGTCGAAGTGGTGCCCACCGAAAGGGGTTTGTGACGTGCGCAGGATCGTGATCAGGCCGCTCGCGAAGAAGCAGACCGCGTCCGGCAGCAGCGAGTCCGGGAACTGACCGGCGGCGGCGGCCGATTTCCGGCCACGGGGGGGGAGTCGCGACGGTGATCGACACGTCGACGAGTGCCGGAAGGGCGATCATCGCCGCCGACCGGTATCCCAGTCTCGAAGAACTCCGGGACAGCGCGCGGGAACTGGCCGCGCGCCGTCCCGACCTGTGCCGGCTGCGCACCGTCGGCACCTCCCGCGCGGGCCGGCCGCTGGACCTGCTCACCGTCGGGGAGGCCGCAGCCACCGGTGACAACGTGCTGGTCATGACCGGAACCCACCCCGACGAACTCGTCGGCCGCGCCACCATGCTGGAACTCGCCCACCGCCTCGTGGCCGCCCCGGCGCCGCACCCGCCGGTGGCATGGCATTTCCTGCTGTGCGTGGACCCGGACGGCGCGCACCTCGCGGACGGCGCCCAACGGGCCCGCACATTGCCGGAGTTCTTCACGCACTACTTTCGGCCCGCTTCCGCGGAACAGGCGGAATGGGCCCCGTCAATAGGTGTGATGCTGCCGGAAAGCCGCATTCTGCTCGACCTGATCGACGATCTCCGCCCTTGTGTGCAGTTCTCGCTGCACGGAACGGACGTCGGCGGCACCTTCGTGCAGACCACCCGCGAGATACCGGGCCTCGCCGAGCCGTTCGGGAAATCCGCCGCGGAACTCGGCATCCCCGTCGAGACCGGCTGCTTCGACACCCTGCCCTACCGGGAATACGCCCCCGGCGTCTTCCTCATGGAGCGCCCCGCCCCGACGCCCGCCCCGACGCCCGGCCCGCCGGACGGCCCGCCGGGCGGCCCCGGCGGCGAGATCACCTGGTTCGCGCCACTGCGGCACGGCGGCGACACCGTCATCGTCGAGGCACCCATCTGGGCCTGCGAACGCCTCGGCGACACCCGGGTGTGCGCCGACCCCGAGCCCCGGCTGGCCGGATACGCCGACCGGCTGCGCCGCCGCGGCGGCCGGCTCGCCGCACTGCGCGACGAGGCGCTGGCCCTGCTGCCCGGCGCCGACGACCCGTTCCTGCGCTCGGTGCACACGCAGTTCCGGTCCTTCGCGCGGATCCCCGACCTGTGGGACCCGCGGACCGGCGCGCCGCTGCTGCCCCGCTCCGGGCCGCTCACCGAGGCCCACCTGGCCGGCCTGGAGCAGTGGACGCACCGGCTGCCCGCCAGGACCGCCGCCCTGCTGCGCCGCGCCGTCACCCCGGCCGGCCCGGCCGCCGCGCACCTCGCCGCCCGGCTCGACGCCCTCCTCGGCACCTGGGTCGCCGACTACCGGCGCGCCCTGCCCGCCACCCGGGTGCCCGTCGCCCGGCAGGCCGCCCACCAGGCGACCACCGTCCAGGCCGCGGTCGCCCTCACCCGCCCCGGCACGACCGGCTGAAAGCGGCCGGATCCCGCCCCCCGCACGGGCCCGTAGCGGTGCCGGTGGGGAGTGACGGGGCAGTAGTAGGGGTGCCCCGGCCACCTTTAGGGGCGGGAATCCCAGCACGCCTGACCTAGCATTCCCGTATGACGGTATTGCCTGACGAGGGGATCTCCCCGGCCGCGCCCTTCCCCGAGGCCACCCGCGAGCAGTGGCGCGAGCTCGTGGCCGGGGTGCTGCGCAAGTCCGGCAAGGACCTCACCGGACCCGACGCCGAGGCCGCACTCGCCACCACCCTGGAGGGCGGCCTGACCGTACGGCCGCTCTACACCGCCGAGGACACCGCGCCCGACCCCGGGCTGCCCGGCTTCCCGCCGTACGTCCGCGGCAGCGGCCTGCTCGGCGGCTGGGACGTGCGGCAGCGCCACGAGGGCACCGACCCCGCGGCGGCCAACGAGGCGATCCTCGACGACCTGGAGAACGGCGCCACCTCCCTGTGGCTCGCGGTCGGCGGCACCGCGCTGCCCCCCGACGCGCTGGCCCGCGCCCTGGACGGCGTCTACCTCGACCTCGCGCCCGTCGTCCTGGACGCCGGCCCCGACACCGGCGCCGCCGCGTCCGCCCTGCTCGCCCTCTACGAGCGGCAGGGCGTCGACCCCGGCGCCGCCCGGGTGTGCCTGGGCGCCGACCCCCTCGCGCACACCGCCCGCACGGGCCGGCCGGCCGGCTACGACGACGCCGTGGACCTGGCCCTGCGCGCCGACCGCGACCACCCGGGACTGCGCGCCCTCACCGTGGACGCGCTGCCCTACCACGAGGCCGGCGGCACCGCGGTGCAGGAACTCGGCGCCTCGCTCGCCACCGGCGTCGCCTACCTGCGGCTGCTCACCGGCGCCGGCCTCGGCGTCGAAGGCGCCCTGCGGCAACTGGAGTTCCGCTACGCCGCGACCGCCGACCAGTTCCTCACCACCGCCAAATTCCGTGCCGCGCGCCGGCTGTGGGCCCGCGTCGCACAGGCCAGCGGGGTGCCCGCGGCCGGCGGGCAGCGCCAGCACGCCGTCACCTCCACCGTGATGACCACCCGCCGCGACCCGTACGTCAACATGCTGCGTACCACCCTCGCCGCGCTCGGCGCGGGCGTCGGCGGCGCCGACGCGGTCACCGTGCTGCCCTTCGACGAGGCCCTGGGCCTGCCCGACGCCTTCTCCCGCCGGATCGCCCGCAACACCTCCGCGATCCTGCTGGAGGAGTCGCACCTCGGCCATGTCGCCGACCCGGCGGGCGGCTCCTGGTACGTCGAGCGGCTGACCGACGAACTCGCCCACGCCGCCTGGGCGTTCTTCCAGGAACTGGAAGCCGCCGGCGGCCAGGGCAAGGCGCTCGCCTCCGGGATGCTCGGCGAGCGCATCGCCGCCGCCTGGGCCGAGCGCAGCCGCCGGCTCGCCACCCGCCGCGAACCCGTCACCGGCGTCAGCGAGTTCCCGCACCTCGCCGAGCAGCCCGTCGTCCGCCCGCCGGCCCCGCCCCGCCCCGCCGGCGGCCTGCCCCGGGTGCGCCGCGACGAGGCGTACGAGGCGCTGCGCGCCCGCTCCGACGCCCACCTGGCCGCGACCGGCACCCGCCCCCGGGTCTTCCTCGCCGCCCTCGGCAGCGCCGCGGCCCACACCGCCCGCGCCTCCTTCGCGGCGAACATCTTCCAGGCCGGCGGCGTCGAGCCGGTGCACGAACCGGTGACCGTCACCGCCGACACCGTCGCCGCCGCCTTCGCCGCGAGCGGCGCCGGGATCGCCTGCGTGTGCTCCAGCGACGCCCTCTACGCCGAGCAGGGCCCCGCCGTGGTGGCGGCGCTGCGGGCGGCCGGGGCACGCTGGATCTACCTGGCCGGCCGGCCCGGCACCCTGCCGGACCTGGACGGCTACGTCTTCCTGGGCTGCGACGCCGTCGCCGTCCTGACCCGCGTACTGGACCGCGCCGGCTGCGCGACCGAAACGGATGGTGAGGCGGCATGAGCGGCAGCACGGGCATCCCGGACTTCACCGGGATACCGCTGGACGACGGCAGCCCCGGCGACGCCACCGAGGACCGCTGGCACGCCGCGGTCAAGGAGGCCACCGGCAGCAGCGAGGCCGACCTGGTGTGGGAGACGCCCGAGGGCATCGGCGTCCGCCCGCTCTACACCGCCCGCGACCTCGAAGGACTCGACACCCTCGGCACCTACCCCGGCATCGCGCCCTTCCTGCGCGGGCCCTACCCCACGATGTACGTCAACCAGCCGTGGACCATCCGGCAGTACGCCGGCTTCTCCACCGCCGAGGAGTCCAACGCCTTCTACCGGCGCAACCTCGCCGCCGGCCAGAAGGGCCTGTCCGTCGCCTTCGACCTGCCCACGCACCGCGGCTACGACAGCGACCACCCGCGGGTCACCGGCGACGTCGGCATGGCGGGCGTCGCGATCGACTCGATCTACGACATGCGGCAGCTCTTCGACGGCATCCCGCTGGACCGCATGACCGTGTCGATGACCATGAACGGCGCGGTGCTGCCCGTGCTCGCCCTCTACATCGTGGCCGCCGAGGAGCAGGGGGTGCCGCCGGAAAAGCTCGCCGGCACCATCCAGAACGACATCCTCAAGGAGTTCATGGTCCGCAACACCTACATCTATCCCCCCAAGCCCTCGATGCGGATCATCTCCGACATCTTCGCCTACACCTCGCAGAAGATGCCGCGCTACAACTCGATCTCCATCTCCGGCTACCACATCCAGGAAGCCGGCGCGACGGCCGACCTGGAACTCGCCTACACCCTCGCCGACGGCGTCGAGTACCTGCGCGCCGGACAGGCCGCGGGCCTGGACGTGGACGCGTTCGCGCCGCGGCTGTCGTTCTTCTGGGCGATCGGCATGAACTTCTTCATGGAGATCGCCAAGCTGCGTGCCGCCCGGCTGCTGTGGGCCCGGCTGGTCCGGCAGTTCGGCGCAAAGAACCCCAAGTCGCTCTCGCTGCGCACCCATTCGCAGACCTCCGGCTGGTCGCTGACCGCCCGCGACGTCTACAACAACGTCACCCGCACCTGCGTCGAGGCGATGGCCGCAACCCAGGGCCATACCCAGTCGCTGCACACCAACGCCCTCGACGAGGCGCTGGCGCTGCCCACCGACTTCTCCGCCCGCATCGCCCGCAACACCCAGCTGCTGCTCCAGCAGGAGTCCGGCACCTGCCGCGTCGTCGACCCGTGGGGCGGCAGCGCCTACGTCGAGCGCCTCACCCACGACCTGGCCGAGCGCGCCTGGCAGCACATCCAGGAGGTCGAGGCCGCCGGCGGCATGGCCCAGGCCATCGACGCCGGCATCCCCAAGCTGCGCGTCGAGGAGGCCGCGGCCCGCACCCAGGCCCGTATCGACTCCGGGCGGCAGCCGCTCATCGGCATCAACAAATACCAGGTCGCTGCCGACGAGCAGATCGACGTCCTCAAGGTCGACAACTCCGCGGTGCGCGCCAGCCAGATCGCCAAGCTGGAGCGGCTGCGCGCCGAACGCGACGACACCGCCTGCCGCGCCGCCCTGGACGCCCTCACCGAAGCCGCGGGCCGCGCCCCCGGCGCCTCGCTGGACGGCAACCTGCTGGCGCTCGCGGTCGACGCGGCCCGTGCCAAGGCCACCGTCGGGGAGATCTCCGACGCGCTGGAGAAGGTGTACGGCCGGCACGCGAGCCAGATCCGTACGATCTCCGGTGTGTACCGCGAAGAGGCAGGCCGGTCGGCCGCGACGGACGGCACCCGGGACCTGGTCGAGCGCTTCACCGAGGCCGAGGGCCGCCGGCCGCGCATCCTGGTCGCCAAGATGGGGCAGGACGGCCACGACCGCGGCCAGAAGGTCATCGCGACCGCCTTCGCCGACCTCGGCTTCGACGTGGACGTCGGCCCGCTGTTCCAGACGCCCGCCGAGGTCGCCCGGCAGGCCGTCGAGGCCGACGTGCACATCGTCGGCGTCTCCTCGCTCGCCGCCGGGCACCTCACGCTGGTGCCGGCGCTGCGCGAGGAACTGGCCGCCGAGGGCCGCGAGGACATCATGATCGTGGTCGGCGGCGTCATCCCCCCGCAGGACATCCCGGCGCTGCACGAAGCCGGCGCCGCCGCCGTCTTCCCGCCCGGCACGGTTATCCCCGAAGCCGCGCACGACCTGGTGACCAGGCTCGGCGCGGCCCTGGGCCACGGGGAGCTGTAGCCGCGGCATGCGCACAGAAGACGTCGACACGTACGTGAAAGGTGTCCTCGACGGGCGCCGGGCCGCGGTGGCGCGGGCGATCACCCTGGTGGAGTCCTCCCGCGCCGACCACCGGGCGCTCGCCCAGCGGATGCTGACCCAGCTGTTGCCGCACACCGGGGGCGCCCGGCGGATCGGCGTCAGCGGGGTGCCGGGCGTCGGCAAGTCCACCTTCATCGACGCCTTCGGCACCCTGCTCACCGGCCTCGGCCACCGGGTCGCGGTGCTCGCCGTCGACCCGTCCTCGACCCGCACCGGCGGCTCCATCCTCGGCGACAAGACCCGCATGGAACGCCTCGCCGTGGACCCGGCCGCCTTCGTCCGCCCCTCGCCGAGCGCCGGCACCCTGGGCGGCGTGGCGCGGGCCACCCGCGAGTCCATGGTCGTCATGGAGGCCGCGGGCTACGACGTGGTGCTCGTCGAGACCGTCGGCGTCGGCCAGTCCGAGACGGCCGTCGCGGGCATGGTCGACACCTTCCTGCTGCTGACGCTCGCCCGCACCGGCGACCAGCTCCAGGGCATCAAGAAGGGCGTGCTGGAACTCGCCGACGTCATCGCCGTCAACAAGGCGGACGGCCCGCACGAGCGGGACGCGCGCGCCGCCTCCCGCGAACTGGCCGGCGCGCTGCGGCTGATGCACCCCGCGGACGCCGGCTGGACCCCGCCGGTCCTCACGTGCAGCGCGCGCGAGTCGACCGGCCTGGAGACGGTCTGGGAGCGCCTGGAGGCCCACCGCGCCCGGCTCGCGGCGGACGGCACGCTCGCCGCCAAGCGCCGCGAGCAGCAGGTCGACTGGGCCTGGTCCATGACCCGCGACACCCTGCTCACCCGGCTGCGCACCCATCCCGCCGTACGCGACCTCGCCCCGCGGGTCGAGGAGCAGCTGCGGGCCGGCCGGCTGACCGCGGCCGACGCCGCCGACCGGCTGCTGCGGGCCTTCGACGGCGCCACGGACTGAGCCGGGCTCATATCGCTCCGGGCGCTGAGGGTGTTCAGGCCGTTCAGGCCGTTCAGGTCGCGACGCCCAGGGCCTGGTGGACGGTCGAGGGGTCGGTGACGCAGCGCAGCATCAGGTGGGCGACGTCCGCGCGCGGAACGGTGGAGCCGCCCCTGAGGTTGCGGCCGACCGCGGTGCGGTAATTCCCCGTCAGCGGCTTGTCGGTCAGCCGCGGCGGGCGCACCACCGTCCAGTCCAGGCCGCTCTCGCGGAGCACGTCCTCCATGACGGCGAGGTCGGCGAAGACCTTGCCGAGGAAGAGCTTGCCCAGCGGGGCGGCGACATAGCGCATGGCCAGGGTGTCGCCCGGGTCGTGCCGCGGCGGGTGCGGGCGGCCCGGCGAGGGCGTCGTCGAGACCGGCGCGGCGCTCACCGCGACGATCCGCGGCACCCCGGCCGCCCGCATCGCCGCGACGATCGCCCGGGTCCCGGCGCCGGTGTGCCCGGCGTCGGCCTGCCCGTGCGGACCGAACCCGGACAGCACCGCGTCCGCCCCGCCGACGGCGAGCTCCAGCACCTCCGGGTCGGGCGCGGCCAGGTCGGCGGTGACCACCCGCAGCGCCGGGTCCGCCCGCCCGCCGAGCTTGGCGGGGCTGCGCACCACCGCGGTCACCGAGTGCCCGGCGGCGAGCGCCTGGTCCAGCAGGTGGCGGCCGACACCGCCGGTCGCGGCGAAGATCGTCAGCTTCATCTCTCCTCCATCTCCGTGGCGGGCCGCGGCCGATCCGCCCTCACCCGCCGCAGAAGAGAGCCGCCCGGGCGGGGGAGTGTGACATCGGCCCGGCCGGCTACCCGCCTCGCGCGCCCGGCCGCCCGGCGCCGGTCCGGTCGGTGGCCGGGCGGCTGCCTGCGCCGGCCGCGCGCCCGGCGGCCGGCCGGCCGGCCCCGGGACCGTCGCCCGGGCTCCCCGCTCGCGGGCCGGTCCGTGCGCCGCCCAGGGCCTCGGTGCCCGGGACGCCGAGGATGGCGAGGAAGGCGGTCGCGGCGGGCGTCGGGGCGGTACGCGACCAGATGACGTACTCCACCCGCGCCGGCGCGTCCGTCACCTCCACCGTCGCGACGCCGGTCAGGTGCGGGGCGTACGCCGAGGGCAGCATCGCCACGCCCAGGCCCGGGCCGACCAGCCGGGGGATGAACTCCGCGCTGCTGACCTCGTAGGCGACGTCCCGGCTCAGGCCCGCCGCCGCGAAGGCCTGCTCGGACTGGGCGCGGCCCGCGGTGCCGGCGGGCAGCTCCACGAAGGTCTCGGCGGCCAGCCGGCGCAGGCTCACCGACTCCCGGCCGGCCAGCGGGTGGTCCGGCGCGACCACCGCGACCAGGCTGCCGCGCGCCAGCTCGTGGACGGCCACGCCCTGCGTGTCGGCGGTCGTCGGCATCCCGAGGAAGGCGACGTCCACCGCGCCCTCCCGGACCTGCTCGATCAGGTCGTCGCTCGCGCCCACCCGCAGGGTGATCCGCACCTGCGGGTGCCGCTCGTGGAAGTCGCGCAGCGCTCCGGGCACGTCCGCCGCGGTCACCGTCGGGATCGACCCGACGGCCAGCCGCCCGCGCACCTCGCCGACCGCCGCCGCGACCTCGGCCCTCGCCCGCTCGGCGGCGTCCAGGCACTGCCGGGCCGCCGGCAGGAACGCCTCGCCGGCCGGCGTCAGCCGCACCCGGCGGCTGGTGCGCTCGAACAGCCGCGCCCCCAGCTCCCGTTCCAGCCGGGCCACCTGGTGGCTGAGCGCCGACTGCACGACCAGGCACCGCTCGGCGGCCCGGGTGAAGCTGCCGGTCTCGGCGACCGCGAGCACGTACCGCAGCTGCTGGAACTCCATGCGATCCATCGTGCCGAGAGATCGATGCGGTGACAAGCATGTGTTGGACTCATGGATGGCGGCGGGCCGAGACTGCCGGTATGACCAGGGGAACCGGTACGGCCGGGGCAGCGGTGCCGCCGAGCGGCACATCGGAGGCGGGCGGCGCGGGCGGGGGTACGGGCGCAGGGGGCGCCGCGGTCCGGGGGCGTACGGGCGCGGGCCGCACCGGCGGCGGCGCGGGAGCCGGCGGGCCCGCGCGCGGTCCCGCGGCGGGCGGCGGCGACCCGCGCGGGGGCCGGGCCGGTGCGGGCGGGGCCGGTGCGGGCGGGGCCCGGCGCGGGGACCTGCCGCGTACCGCGCTCACCGCGCTCGCGCCCGCCGTGTGGGGGACCACCTACCTCGTCACCACCGAGTTCCTGCCCGCCGGGCACCCGCTGTTCGCCGGGCTGCTGCGGGCGCTGCCCGCCGGGCTGGTCGCGGTGGCCTGGAGCCGCACGCTGCCGCGCGGCGCCTGGTGGGGGAAGGCCGCCGTGCTCGGCGTGCTCAACATCGGGCTGTTCCTGCCGCTGCTGTTCACCGCCGCCGAGCGGCTGCCCGGCGGGCCCGCCGCGACGCTGGGCGCCGCGCAGCCGCTGCTGGTCGCGCTGCTCGCGGTGCCGGTGCTGCACGAGCGGCTGTCGGCGTGGCGGCTGGGCTGGGGCGCGGCGGGCGTCGCCGGCGTCGGCCTGGTGGTGATCGGGCCGGACGCGGCGCTGGACGGCACCGGGATCGCCGCCGGCCTCGCGGGCGCGGCCACCATGGCGCTCGGCGTGACGCTCACCAAGCGCTGGGGGCGCCCGGCGGGCGTGGGCCCGCTGGCCTTCGCCGGCTGGCAACTGAGCGCCGGCGGGCTGTTCCTGCTGCCGCTGACCTTCGCCGTGGAGGGCCCGCCGCCCGCGATCGGGGCGCACGCGGCGCTGGGCTACCTGTGGCTGGGCCTGGTCGGCGGGCTGATCACGTACGCCCTGTGGTTCCAGGGCCTCGGCGCGCTGCCGGTCACCTCCGCCGCCCTGCTGGCGCTGCTGTCGCCGCTGGTCGCCGCGGTGCTGGGGGCGGCCGTGCTGGGCCAGGCGCTGGGGCCGGTGCAGCTCGCCGGGTTCGGCCTGGCGCTCGCCGCGCTGGTCGCGGGCCAGCTCCCGCCGCCGGTACGGCGACGGCCCCCGGCTCCTCCGCGGGGGAAGGAGCCGGGGGCCGTCGCGGCGGGGCGCTGAGCGGTCAGACCTCGACCAGCTCGCGGGTCTCGGCCGCCTCCTCGGGGGCGTCGTCCTCGATGCCGCGCGGCGAGTCGAAGGCGACCCGGTCCAGGATCTTCTCCCGCGAGGCCACCAGCACCGGTGTGACGATCTGGCCGGTCACGTTGGTCGCGGTGCGCATCATGTCCAGGATCGGGTCGATCGCCAGCAGCAGGCCGACACCCTCCAGCGGCAGCCCGACCGTGCTCAGCGTCAGGGTCAGCATGACGATCGCGCCGGTCAGGCCGGCGGTCGCGGCCGAGCCGATGACCGAGACGAACGCGATCAGCAGGTAGTCGCCGACGCCCAGGTGCACGTGGTAGACCTCGGAGACGAAGATCGCCGCGAGCGCCGGGTAGACCGCGGCGCAGCCGTCCATCTTGGTCGTGGCGCCGAACGGCACCGCGAAGGACGCGTAGTCCCGCGGCACGCCGAGGCGCTCGGCCACCCGCTGGGTGACCGGCATGGTGCCGACCGAGGAGCGGGAGACGAAGGCCAGCTCGATCGCGGGCCAGGCGCCCTTGAAGAAGTTGACCGGGTTGACCTTGCCGACCAGCGCCAGCAGCAGCGGGTAGACCACGAACATCACCAGCGCGCAGCCGACGTACACGTCGACGGTGAAGGTGCCCAGCGGCTTGAGCAGGTCCCAGCCGTAGGTGGACACCGACTTGCCGATCAGGCCCAGCGTGCCCAGCGGGGCGAGCCGGATGACCCACCACAGCGCCTTCTGCACGACCTCCAGCACGACCTTCGCGAAGTCGATCAGCGGCTCGGCCTTCTCGCCCACCGACAGGCTCGCGGCGCCGACGACGACGGCGAGGAAGACGATCTGCAGGACGTTCGGCTCGCTGAAGGCGTCCACGATGTTCGTCGGGATGATGCCGGTCAGGAAGTCGATCCAGGAGCCCTTGTGGATGCCGTCCGGCAGCGTGCCGGCCTTGAGGCTCACGCCGTCACCGGGCTTGGTGGCCAGGCCCAGCAGGATGCCGATCGTCACGGCGATGAGCGCGGTGACGCAGAACCACAGCAGCGTGCGCAGCGCCAGGCGCGCGGCGTTGGTGACGTTGCGCAGGTTGGTGACGCTGACCAGGACGGCGGTGAAGACCAGCGGCGGCACGGCCAGCTTCAGCAGCTGGACGAAGATGTCGCCGATACGGGTGAGGGTCTCGGTGAGCCAGTGCACGTCGGCGTCGCGGGCTATCAGGCCCAGCACGACGCCGAGCACCAGACCGCCGAGGATCTGGGCCCAGAACGGGATTCTCTTGAGCAAGGCAGGCAAGGGGGACTCCTGGGGAAGCGCCGGCGCAGCCGGGCACCGCGGGGGGGCGGGGTGGGGACGGGGTCCGGCGCGGGTGCGCGGCGCCGTGCTCAAGGCGGCTCAGGAGCAGGGGCGGGCGACCGTGCCGGGGTCGGGACGTCGGCGCGTGACGCGCCGGGGACGCCGGCTCCGGGCAACCCTCGGGCGCCGGCCCGCGGGTTCACGGGACGGCGTGGGTGGAGCCGGGAGGAGGGGACGTCAGCGGCGGACGCGCGTCACCGCGTACACAGATCGCCGTTGCAGTGGCACAGGTCGACATGCAGGCGCCACACCAGCGGGGGTTCTCCCGCGGCGTGCGTCGCGATGACTCTGTGGGCACTGGACATGCACGGGAACATAATGCATTCATCACACAATTACAAGCCGCCGGGTATGCGGCGGTGCACCGGCGGCGGGCGCTTTCCGTACGGCCGGGGCGGGCCCGCGGCCCGGGCGTCCGGTGATCGTCCGGCAGGTCAGCCGCCCGGTGGCCCTGGGCCGCCCGACCCGGTGAATATGACGGGAAATCAATTCTCTTTTGCCGGGGGCGAGTTGGTGAATTCCGGAGCTGCCCTGCCATTGTCGCGGCGCCGCCCGGCGCGGGCGCGGGCGGGTGGGGGAGCGGCGCCCGTACGGGGGAGCCGGGCGCCGCTCCCCTGGCCCCCACGCTACGGCGCCGGCGCCCCGGCCGGACCCTGTGCACTCTGGGGAGCGCAGCCGCGCCCGATGTGCAGCCTGGCCGGAACCGCGGGGTGCGTCCCGCGCAGCACCAAGGCTCAGGCGGCCGGCCGCGGCAGGCCCGCGGCCCGCGCGTACTGGTCGGTCACCAGCGCCAGGTACAGCTCCGCGCGGTTGCCCACGTAGTCCAGCGGCTGCCCCGTCAGCGCCTCGACCCGGCCGACCCGCTTGGCCACCGTGTTGCGGTGCACGCCCAGCTCCTCCGCGGTGCCGCGGTGGTCGCCGTGCCGCTCCAGCCACACCCGCAGCGTCCGGCGCAGCAGCCCGGCCGGGTCCGCCCGGTCCAGCGGCTCCAGCACCGCCGCCGCCCACGCCAGGCCCTTCTCCGCGCCCAGCAGCCCCACCGGGCAGTCCCGCTCCGGCCGCGCCGGCTCCGGATGCAGCGGCTCGGGGCCGTAGCGCGGCCCGCCCGCCCGGTCCAGCGCCGCCAGCGCCAGGTGCAGCCGCACCCGTACGCCCTCGCTGTGCAGGTCCGCGCCGAGCAGCGCGCCGCACAGCCGCACCCGGCGCTCCACCGTCTTGCGGTCGACGCCCAGCTCGGCGGCGGCCGTGGAGGTCCTGCCGTGGGCGTTGAGCCAGGCGAAGAGCGCCTCGGTCAGCCGCCGCTCGTCCGGGTGCTCGCGCACCGGGCGCAGCAGCGCCGCCGCCCAGCGCAGCAGCCGGGCCTGCGGGATGAGGCCGAGCAGCCGCTGCTCGGCGAGCTCGCCGTACACCGTGAAGCTGCGCCCCGCCGCCCGGCCGGCCCGCAGCGCGTGCCCGGCCTCCCGGTAGGCGGCCTGGCCGCGCGCCAGCGGCGCCGGGTCCGACGCCCCCACGTGCAGCCGCCGGCACGCGACGCCGGCCAGGGTGCCGCGCAGCCGGGCGTCGGCGGCGCCCTCGGCGGTGACCACCGCGATGATCTGACCGTCCGCCAGCGCCGTGAGCCCGTCGCGGCCCACCGCCCGTACCACCAGCTCCAGCACCGCCTCCCCGGCGCTCGCCGCCGCCTGCGCCCGGTAGACCCGCACCGGCCCGGCCGGCAGCCCGCCGCGGCCCGCCAGCACCTCGGCGGCGCTGTCGGCCTGCCCGGCGAGCAGCAGCCGCAGCACCGCGCCGTTGACCGCGGCCTCGCGCTCGCGCTGCTCGCGGGCGGCGGTGTAGATGATCTTCAGCAGGCCGGCCGTGGTGTTCACCGCCTGCCGGTGCGCGGCGTCCATCGGGCCCGGGCGGCCCGCCGCGAGCACCAGGTCCGGGTAGCCGGGCAGCGTCTGGAGCAGCACCGTGTGGCCGCCGCTGTCCAGCAGCACGCTGCCCGGCCGCCGCCACAGCCGCTCGCAGCCCCCGGCGAGCGCCGCCGCCCGCTCCTCGGCCGGCGGCGGCTCGGCGTAGCGGGCGCCGCCCAGCCGGTCCAGCGCCATCACCCAGCTCCCGGGCCCGAGCTGCGAAACCAGCCGCCGGCCCAGCTCCCGCCCGCCCCGCCCGGCGGCCTCGATGAGCGCGTTGACCGCGCCGAGCCCGCCGCCACCCGCCCCCGCCGGCCCGTCCTGCGTCACCCACGACCTCCCCGTACGCGTCCCCCCGCGGCCCGCGGCCAGCCTATCCAGGCGTTCCTCCGCAAAAAGCCGACGCCCCGCCAACTCACCACATGAGACGCGCCTCAGAACCGTTGCACGCTTATTGACGCTGCCCACCCACGATGATTCACTCTCGCCCTGAGAGCGCTCTCTCGCGGTCCGGCCAGCCGCAGTGTCCTCCCCATCCACCACTACAGGGAGAGCCGTGTCCGTCATTCCCTCTCGCCGTTCCGTGCTCCGCGGGGCGGCCGTCGCCGCCGCCGCGGTGCCGCTGGCCGGCGGTATCGCCACCGGATCAGCCGTCGCCTCCAGCCCGTCCGCGCACCACCCCGGCAAGGGGTCGCACGGGCATCACGCAGGCCCCGACCTGGGCAGAAACGTCCTGGTCTTCGACCCCTCCATGGGTGACGCGGCGATCCAGGCCAAGCTCGACGCCGTCTTCGCCATCCAGGAGTCCAACCAGTTCGGCAACGAGCGGTACGCGCTGGCCTTCCTGCCGGGCACGTACAACGTCGACATCAACGTCGGCTTCTACACCCACGTCCTCGGCCTCGGGACGAGCCCGTCCGACGTGGTGATCAACGGTCATGTCACCGTCGACGCCCAGTGGTTCGACGGCAACGGCACGCAGAACTTCTGGCGCGCCGCGGAGAACCTGACGATCGTGCCGCCGGACGGCCTCAACCGCTGGGCCGTCGCCCAGGCCGGCCCCATGCGCCGGGTGCACGTCAAGGGCAACCTGACGCTGTGGCCGAGCCCGCCCGGCAACCAGTGGTCCAGCGGCGGCTTCCTGGTCGACAGCGTGGTGGACGGCTACGTCGAGTCCGGCTCGCAGCAGCAGTGGATCTCGCGCAACGACACCTTCGGCAGCTGGACCGGCTCCAACTGGAACATGGTCTTCGTCGGCGTCCAGGGCGCGCCCGCGCAGTCCTTCCCGACGCCGCCCTACACCACCGTCGACCGCACGCCGGTCGTCCGCGAGAAGCCGTTCCTGACGGTGGACAGGCACGGCGACTACCAGGTCTTCGTGCCCGCCCTGCACCGCAACTCCACCGGTACGACCTGGGCGCACGGCCACGCCGCCGGGCACAGCATCGAGCTGTCCCGCTTCTTCGTGGCCAAGCCCGGCGACTCGGCGACCGAGATCAACCGCGCCCTCGCGAGCGGCCGGCACCTGCTGTTCACGCCCGGCATCTACGACCTCACCGCGCCGATCCGGGTCACCCGGCCCGGCACCGTCGTGCTGGGCCTGGGCTACACCACGCTGCGCTCGGCGCGCAGCAACACCCTCATCGACGTCGCCGACGTCGACGGCGTCACGATCGCCGGCGTCCTGGTCGAGGCCGCCTCCAAGCACACGCCCGTCCTGGTGCGGGTGGGCGACGGCCACAGCCGGCGCCGCCACACCGGCGACCCCACGGTGCTCTTCGACGTCTTCGCCCGGATCGGCGGCGCGGTCGCCGGCGGCGCCGGCACCAGCCTGCAGATCGACAGCAACGACGTCATCTGCGACCACCTGTGGCTGTGGCGCGCCGACCACGGCCTGGACGGCACGGTCGGCTGGTCGGTCAACCCCGCCGACACCGGCATCCTCATCAACGGCGACCACGTCATCACCTACGGCCTGTTCGTCGAGCACTACCAGAAGTACGAGGTGCTCTGGAACGGCGAGTCGGGCCGTACGTACTTCTTCCAGAACGAGAACCCGTACGACGTGCCCACCCAGACCGCGTGGGTGCACGGCTCCACGAAGGGCTACGCCGCGTACAAGGTCGGCGACCACGTGCGGGACCACCTGGCGTGGGGCCTGGGGAGCTACTGCTTCTTCAACCTCAACGCCGACATCTACACCGACCGCACCTACGAGGTGCCCGACCGGCCCGGCGTGGTCTTCACCGACCTGATGACCGTGTGCCTCAACGGCGCGGGCGGCGGCGGCATGCTGCACGCCATCAACAACGCCGGCAACCCGGTCCAGAACGGCTTCGCCGTCTACAACATGAAGCGCTACTCCAACGGCGTCGCGACCGTCTGACGCCACCGTCTGACGCCGTCGTCCGACGTCACCGTCCGACGCGACCGCCCCTCTTCCGCCGCCCCCGCCGCCTCCCCGCAGCGGGGGCGGCGGAGCGCGTGCCCGCCGGCGCCGCGCTCGGCGCCCGCGGTCAGTCGCCGGCGCGGGTGCGGGCGACGAGCCGGGCGAGGCCGGTGTGGTCGCAGCCCGCCTTCAGGTATATGTCCGACAGCATCCGCGTCACCGCCGGCTCCGTCGAGCCCAGCACCTCCGCTATGTGCGCGTTCGACCAGCCGCGCGCCGCCCACTCGGCCACATTGCGCTCCTGGACGGTCAGCGACGCCACGTCGGCGTTGCGCGGCTGCAGCGGCCACAGGCCGGTCGCGTCCAGCTCCTCGCGGGCCCGGGAGGCCAGCGCGTCCGCGCCGCACTGCATCGCGCCCTCCAGCGCCCGGTGCAACTGCTCGGCGGCCTGCTGCGGGCGGCCCGTGCGGCGCAGCGCCACACCGTGGTCGAACAGCGCCCTGGCCAGGTCGTGCCCGGCCGGCGAGCGCTCCAGGTGCCCCACCGCCTCGGCCAGCACCTCCGGCCGCCGGGCCAGCGGCGTCACCCCGGCCAGCGCGTGCAGCGCCTGGCCGATCGCCGACTGCGTACCGAACCGGCGGGCCCGGCTCACGCCCTCCTCGGCGATCGCCACCGCCCGTACCGGATCGGTCGCCTCCGTCGCCGCGGCCAGCCGCAACGGCCACGGGCACCACGCCGGATTGCGCATCCCGCGGGCGTCCAGCCGCGCCCCGGCCTGCGCCAGCTGCTGCTCGGCCTCGCGGTGCCGGCCGAGCGCGAGCAGCAGCTCGCCGTGGACGGTCTGCGAGTCGGGGTAGACCACCGCGCTCGGCGTGATCTCGCCGTACCGGTAGGTCGCCGCCACCTCCTGCGCCTCGTCCACCCGGCCGCGGGCCAGCAGGATCTCGATGAGGATGCCGACCGCGAAATACTGGGCGGGCACCTGGTGGCCGACCCGGTCGGCGATCCGCAGCCCGTCGCGGACCATGGTCTCCGCGGTGTTCAGCCGCCCGCGCCGGTAGCGGATGTAGCCCAGCAGCGTGCAGCCGAACGACAGGTGCGCGCCGCGCCAGCCCTTGTCCTGGCACTCCACGATGCCCTGGTGGAACAGCTCCTCGGCCCGCCCCGGCTGGTCGCAGTACATGAACGTCAGCGCCACCACGACCGGCACCTCGAAGCCCCAGCGCTCGTCCGTCCACGGCAGGCCCTCGCCGAGCGCCTGCTCGGCCCAGTACAGCGCGGTCGTCGCCGGCTCGCCGCGCACCATCGCGTCCCACGCCCGCAGGCCCAGGACATAGCGCTCGGCGGTGCCGCGGCCGGTCAGGTGGTCGGCGAGCCGGGCGAGTTTACGGGAGCGGGCGGCGGAGTCCTGCTCGTCGGCCCGGAAGGCGTTCCACATGAACTGCTCGGCCTGCATGTGCAGCCGCGTCTTGGCGTCGGTCGCCCAGCGCGCGGCCTCCGCGACGGTGTCGGCGGCCTCGGCCATCCGGTCGGAGTGGCCGAGCGCCTGCGCCAGCCGGTAGACGATCGCCGCCCGCAGGTCGGGGGAGAGCACCGGCTCGTCGAGCGCGGCCCGCAGGTGGTTGACGGTGATGGCCGGCTCGGTCAGCAGCACCGAGCAGCCCAGGTCGTACAGCACCCGGGCCCGGTCCTCCATCGCGGGCGGCTCGCGCAGCGCCCGCGCCAGGCAGCGCCGCGCGGCCTCCGGGGCGCCGGCCCGCCGGTACTCGCGGGCCGCCTCCGACAGCTGCTGCACCACCCACGGGTCGCTCTCCGGATGCGTCTCCAGCAGATGCCGGGCGGTCGCGGTGACGCCGAGCCCGGCCTGCGAGACGACGGCCGCGGCCTGCCCGTGCATCGCGACCCGGAAGGCCGCCGGGATCGCCCGGTAGACGGCGGTGGCCACCAGCGGGTGGAAGAACTCCAGCCGGTCGTCGTCGGTGTCGTCCGCCGTACGCCCTGTCGGCCCCGCACGACCCGCACGGTCCTCGTGCCCCTCGCGCCCCTCGCGCACCGGCTCGGCGAGGATACGTGCCTGGCGCAGTTTCGCCACCGCGTCCGCCGACTCCGCCTCGCCGAGGCCACCGACGCTCGCCGCCCGCGCCCGGGAGGCGTCGGCGCCCAGCACCGCCGCGCTCCACGCGAAGCGCACCGCGGAGGTGCCGAGCCGCTCCAGCCGCTCGATGAGCCCGCCGCCCTTGACCGCCGAGGCCAGCTCGCGCAGCTCCGGCAGATGGACGGCCTGCGGCTTCAGGCCCCGGTCGGCGACCCGCGCCGCCAACTCGACCGCCTCGAACGGGTTGCCGCCGGTGACCGCCCACGTCTCCCGGCAGAAGGCCTCGTCGGCCTCCTCGCCCAGCGCGTCCCTGACGATCCGTCCGACGGCGCCCGGCGTGAGCGGCGCCAGGTCCAGGGCGCGCGAGCCGTGCCGCTCGGCCAGTCGGCCGAACGCCGCCGCGGCGGGCGGGAGTTCGTCGGGGCGGTAGGCGACCACCAGCAGCATCGGCAGCTCGGTGACGCGCGGCGCGAAGCCGGTCAGCCACGCCAGCGACTCGGCGTCGGCCCAGTGCGCGTCGTCCAGCATCAGCACCAGCGGCGCGTGCTGCACCGCGAACCGGGTGACGATCCAGTCCAGGCCGTCCCGCACGCCCTGCGGGTCGGGCGAGACCGTGGCCGAGCCGGCGACCAGGCCCACTGCGGGCGCGACGATGTCGTACCAACTGCCCAGCGTCGCCCGGTGCTCCTCCTCGGTGGAGGTGGCCAGCAGCGGCTGCAGCAGATGGCGGACCACCTGGAAGGCGACGCCCTGCTCGTGCTCGCCGCCGCGCGCCGACAGCACCGTGCAGCCGCGGGCCACCGCCCGCCTGCGCACCTCGCCCAGCAGCGTGGTCTTGCCCAGGCCCGCGGGGCCGGCAAAGGCCAGTAAGCCGCCGGTGCCGGTCGCCGGGGCACCTTGCGCGGCGCCGGTCAGGTCCGTGAGCAGGGCCTCCAGCGCGGCCGTCTCGGCCTCGCGCTCCAGGAGCAGCCGCCGTCCGCCGGGCCGGTCCCCTCGCAATGCCATGTCGTTTCCCCTGAACGTGTGTCGGCACCGTCACCCGTCCCCGGGTAGGCACAGCGTACGCACCCGGCGGCGGAGTGCGGTCCTCCGCGGGCGTTCTTCCGCCGCCTTGCGGCGACTTCCGGCGAGCTGGCCCGCGGGAACGTCCGGCACGGTACCCTCCCACCCCCCTCCGGGGGGAGCATTCCGGGCGCGCGACCGCACACGTGTGCGCCGGGCGCGCCCCCCTTGGCCGCCGCCGGGCGCACTCATGGGCCCCCGCGTGCGCCTAGGCTCGTAGACCCGCACTCTCCGTACTGCTTTCCCCATACCTCGACCCCCCCGCGCCCCGTCGACACCCCGGCCCCCTCGATGTTCCCCCGACTGCTTTCCCCGTACCTCGCAGCACCTCCGGACCACCGCCCGGCGCTGCCGGGCCCGCCGCGCACTCAGGAGGGCGAATGCCACCCGAGACGTCCCCCGGCCCCGCATCCCCCGGTGTCGTGACCCCGGACCCCACCCGCAGGCTCGCCGCCGTACGGATCCCCTTCCCGGCCCGGCTCAACCAGTACGCCGAGCGCGCCCGCCGGCACACGCTCCAATGGGCGCAGGGCATGGAACTGCTCACCGACGACACCGCGACAGCCGAATACGACGCGCTGCGGCTGGAGCGGCTGATGGCGTACTTCTACCCCGACGCCACCGCGCCGGACCTGGAGCTGGCGGCCGACTTCAACGCCTGGTTCTTCATCTTCGACGACCAGTTCGACGGCGGCCTCGGCGCGCAGCCCGCACGGATACGGCAGCTCGTCGCGGCGCTGACCGCCACCATGACGCCGGACGGCTTACCGACCGGCGGCGCGGGCGGCGCCGGGCCGTACCGGAGCACCCCGCTGGTGCGGTCCTTCCGCGACATCTGGCTGCGGTCGATCGCCGGCACCCCGGCCGCCTGGCGGCTGCGCTTCCGCGAGCACTGGCGCGCCTACCTCGCCGCGCACGAGGACGAGGCCCGGCACCGCACCGCCGACCGGCTGCCGGACCTGGCGGGCTTCCTCACCGTGCGGCGCGACACCATCGGGGTGCGGCCGTGCCTGGACTTCACCGAGCGCTGCGGCGGCTACAGCCTGCCGGACGAGGTGTACGGCCTGCCGGCGCTGCGCGAGATGCGGGAGATCACCGGCGACGTGGTGATCTTCGTCAACGACATCGTCTCGCTGGTCAAGGAGCTGGCCGCCGGCGACGTCAACAACAGCGTCGTCGTCCACCGCGCGCACCGGGGCGGCACGATCGAGGAGTCCGTCGACCATGTCGCCGCCCTCGCCAACGCCCGCACCGCCCGCTTCGGCGCCCTCGCCGCGGCCCTGCCCGGCACGCTCGCCGCGCTCGGTGTGCCGCGCGCCACCCGCGAGCACGTCGAGCACTACGTGGACGGCATGCGGCACCTCATGGCCGGGAACCTGACCTGGTCGCTCGCCACCTCGCGGTACGACGAGGCCGGCGTGGCCGCCGTCAGCGGCGGCCGGCAGCGCCCCTGGAGCGTGCTGGCGGGCGCACCGCCGGAGGCCGGCGCGACGCCGTCCGCGAGGGAGCCGGCGAAGGAATCGTCGGGGCCCGCCGCGCGTTGACGTAACCGGCGGAAATCAATCATGAGCGCCGACCACGAACGCCGGCGACGCCCCGCGAGGGCGGCGGCGGGCGACGACGAGGAGAGGACGGAGATGGCCACGCAGACGCAGAAGGCGGTCCTGGCGGGCGGTTGCTTCTGGGGGATGCAGGATCTGATCCGGCGGCTGCCCGGGGTCACCGGGACCCGGGTCGGCTACACCGGCGGCGACGTGCCCAACGCCACGTACCGCAACCACGGCACCCACGCGGAGGCCATCGAGATCCTCTTCGACCCGGAGAAGACGGACTACCGCGCGCTGCTGGAGTTCTTCTTCCAGATCCACGACCCGAGCACGAAGAACCGCCAGGGCAACGACATCGGCACCAGCTACCGCTCGGCGATCTACTACCTCGACGACGAGCAGAAGCGCGTCGCCGAGGACACCATCGCCGACGTGGACGCCTCGGGCCTGTGGCCCGGCAAGGTCGTCACCGAGGTGGCCCCCGCGGGGCCCTTCTGGGAGGCCGAGCCGGAGCACCAGGACTACCTGGAGCGCTACCCCGACGGCTACACGTGCCACTTCCCGCGGCCGAACTGGAAGCTGCCCGCCCGGGCCCGCTGACCCCGGATGCCCCCGGGCCGGTCGGGCGGACGGGCCGAGGGGGCAACCGGCAGCCGGGCTGACCTGCGGGACCGGGCCGGCCGTGTTGTACTGCCGGTATGGACCGCAAGCATCCGGCGGTGCTCTCCCGTCACCCCGGACTCGGCCGTCTGACCGGCCGGTCCGGTGACGCGTACGGTTCCGCCCAGGCCCGCGCCCGGCAGGCCGAGCAGGCCCGCGAACGGGTGCGGCTGATGATCGAGATCACCGCCCGCGCGGGCGCGTACCGCAAGGGGCTGCTGAACGCCGTCGCCCGGCTCAGCCCCGAGGAGGCCGGGATCCTGTCGGACCTGGAGCAGCACGGGCTCCAGGTCCCGCAGCTGCACGACGTGCTGTGCGGCGGGCACGTCCTGGTGGACGCGCCGGAGCTGTACGAGCGCTGGGCGGACGGCAAGGGCAGCCACCCGCGGATCTCCAGCCACCACCGCGACATCGACAAGAAGCGCTACCCCGACATCGGGATGCACGGCCATGTGGTGCGCGAGAAGCTGCACGGCCGCACCACGACCGGCACCTGGGTGCAGCTGGAGAAGACGCCCGCGGCCTTCGGCGGCAAGAAGATGCCGAGCCTGGGCGACCTGCGGCACCTGATGGACTACGTGGTCTACCGGTTCACCGGCAGCAACGTCGGGCCCTGGGGCCTGTCGCGGATGACCGAGCGGCGCCCGATGTACCTCTCGCCGCGGGTGGCGGTGCCCACCGCGCTGACCGCGCCGGTCGCCGGCGCGCTGACCAGCACCCTGCGGCGGATCGAGCAGTCCGACGACACCACCGCCGTCTCCCACGAGCTGGCCGCCGCCTTCCCGCCGCCGGACCGGGCGGACCTGGCCGGCGAGCTGGGGGAGGCGCTGCCGGGGCGCGCCGGGCGCGGGCTCTTCGGCAACTCCGAGGTCTGGGTCACCCAGACGCCGTCCAGGATCGCCGCGCGGGTGCTCCGCGAGCGGTGCGACGAGGCGGTCGACGCGGTGCACGCACGGGCGGCGGGAGGTCCGCAGGCATGAGCGACGACGACGCAGCACGTACCCCCGAAGCCGGCCCGTCCGGCCCGTCCGGTCCGTCCGGCTCGTCCGGCTCCTCGGGCCCGGGCGGCAGCCACGCGCCCGGCGAGGCCGCGGTCCCCGAGGGACTGGTCACCGCGGTGGTCAACATGGTGCACACCGGCCCGGTGATGCTCGGCGCCTACACCATCGCCGAGCTGACCGCGGTCGACGCGATCGTGGACTTCCTGGAGGCCCGCCCCTCCGACGACGAGCTGACCGAGGCCGTACGGTCGCTGGCCGCGCGGCAGCTGCTGCTGGCCGGATCCGGCGGGGAGCAGGTGCAGGTCCGCGGCGACCTGGGCATCGCGGTGGCCTTCCAGCAGCGCGCCCGGATGGTGCTGGACGCCAGGATCTCCGGCACCGAGCCGGGCGAGCCGTGGCGCACCCTGCTGCTGCCGCAGCCGGAGGGCATCGCCCTGATGGTGCGGATCGACGCGCTCGGCGTGCACCAGATCAGCCTCCACACCATGGAGGAGGCGCTGGACATCCTCACCGAGTGGCTGCCGCGCGGCAGCGCCGCGGACCGCGAGAGGGTCCCCGACACCGACGCCCTGCTCGCCGGCGCCGAGCGCTCCGCGCTGGTCACCGTCACCCACTACACCGCCGAGGGCTCGGCGGAAATCGCCGGCGAGAGCACCGACCTGGTCCTCGCCCGCTACGACGGCCGCCTCCACGCCCTCTCCCGCGACCCCTCCCACCCCGACCTGACCCCGGAACACCTTGACGGCCGCACCGCCGTCCACACCCGCCTCGCGACCCTGCTGTCCTGAGGCCGCACCGCCACCACACGAGCCCCCGCCGCCCGGCCGCCACCGGGGAAGGTGGGGCCGGGCGGCGGGGGGGGGATGTGGGGGACAGGGGTCAGGAGCAGGTGATCTGGGCGGCGGCCCAGTCGGCGTGGTCGCTGTCGTTGCCGTCGCCGGCGTCCGTGACGAGCAGGTGGACGACCTGGGCGCCGGTGATGTCGGCGGTCAGGGGGTGGCCGCCGGTGGTGCTGGTGAGGATGCCGCTGTCGGCGACCTGCTTGCCATCGGCCAGGACCTCGAACTCCACCGAGCCCTTGCTGTTCTTCTTCTCGTCGTCGATGCCGACCGTGGCCGTCAGCGAGGTGCAGCCGCCGGCGGTGTAGTAGGCGATGTCGCTCGGGGCGTGCGCGCCGAGGCCCTTGGGGTAGACGGTGCCGCCCAGGGTGAGCGGGTTGCCGTCGCCCGCGGCGGTCTCGCCGTTGCTGGTGTCGCGCTCGACCGGGCCCCAGCCGTTGGTGGCCGACTCCCACGGCAGGTCGCTGAGGTACGAGGTGCCGGCCGGCGGCGGGACGGCGACCGCGATCTGCCCGGTGACCGGCTGGCTGACGGTCGACTTCGGGCCGATGCCGCGGTAGGAGACGGTGCCGGCCAGCGGGTACGTACCGGTCGCGGTGCCGGCGGGCACGTCGATGTGCCAGGTGGTGGTGAGCGTGCTGCCGCCCAGCAGCGCCGGGGTGCTGGTGCGGCTCTTCGCCTTGACCGTCCAGCCGGCCGGCGCGGTGAGCTTCACCGCGACCTGGAGGGCCGGCAGGGTGCCGAGGGCGGTGACCGAGGTGGTGACGTCGGCGCCCTTGCCGGGCTGGATGTGCAGCGCGCTGCCGGTCACGCCCGCGTCGACCAGCGACGGGTCGAGCAGCGCGCCGAGGTCCTTGCCGACCCGCAGCAGCACGGTGCCGTGTGCCGGGACGGTCGCGGCGAGCGTACCGGCGGACTGGTAGTCGCGGTGCTGCCACAGGTCGCGCACCCGGTAGCCGAGCGCGGAGGCCGGCAGGCCGACCGCCTTGGCGGTGGTGGCGATGTGCTGCGGCTGGTCGGACTCGTTGTACAGCGCCACCGCCCGGTCGCCGTTCGCCAGCTGCTTGACGACGACCTGCGCGCCGCCGCTGGAGCTGAGCACGGTCGCCTGCTTGCCCAGCGGGTCCTGGTCGAGCGCGATGACGTCCTTGTTGAGCAGGATGTCCATCGTCTGCGGGGTCGCCTTGCGCAGGTCGGTGCCGATGAGCAGCGGCGCGTTCATCATCGACCACAGCGAGAAGTGCGTGCGGTACTCGGTGTCGGTCATGCCGCCGTTGCCGACCTCCAGCATGTCCGGGTCGTTCCACGCCCCGGCCTTGGCGTACGCCGCCAGCGGCAGGTTGGCGTCCGTGATGGACTTCAGGCTGCCCCAGTTGTCGCTGATGTCACCGGTGGTGCGCCACAGGTTGCCGATGTCGCCGGCCCACTCCCACGGCTTGAGGTCGCCCCACTCGCACAGGGAGTAGACGATCGGCCGGCCGGTCGCCTTGAGCGCGTCGCCCATGGCGGTGTAGCGGTTGAGGTAGTCCGCCTTGGACCCGTCGCTCTGGTTGTTGCAGTTGTCGTACTTGAGGTAGTCCACGCCCCAGTCGGCGAAGGACTGCGCGTCGGTGGTCTCGTGCCCGAGGCTGCCGGGGTAGCCGGCGCAGGTCGCGGTGCCGGCGTCCTCGTAGATGCCGAGCTTGAGGCCCTTGGCGTGCACGTAGTCGGCGGTGCCCTTGATGCCGTCGGGGAACTTGACCGGGTCGGGCACCAGCCGCCCGTCGGCGTCGCGGCTGTGGGTCATCCAGCAGTCGTCGATGTTGACGTAGGTGTAGCCGGCCGCCTTCAGGCCGGAGCTGACGAAGTAGTCGGCGGTCTGCTCGATCAGCTGCTCGCTGACGTTGCAGCCGAAGGAGTTCCAGTCGTTGAAGCCCATCGGCGGGGTGAGGGCGAGGCCGTTGTCGACGGCGGCGGCCTCGGGCGCCGCGACGACGGTGGCGGTGACCGCGGCCAGGCCAAGACCGCCGGCCCATACGGCTCCCGCGGTGACGCAGGACACGATCCTGCGGGTGATCGGCATACGGGGTCCCATCGTAGGTTCCAGCCGGATCGTCGGAACAGAATCCGACGCAACTCAACAGTTGGCGACATGACAATCCCGATTCCTGTGTACTGTCAAGGGATCTGACGCGAACTCATCGGTCCGGACCGCCCCTCCCTGCCGGGTGCCGCCCGGGTTCCGCGGGCAGTGCGGCCGGAAAAGTCCGCTTCGTTCCGCCGGCGTCGATGACCTTCGTCCGACCTATTGCCCCGTCAGCCTCACCCTCCTATTGTGCGACTTCGATTGAATCTGTTTGGAGTTGCATTTTCAGCGAGCGTGGAGGCGCAGTGCGACGTCATCCGTACGACTCTGCGGCCGGGAGATCCGGCCGCCGCAGAAGGTGGTGGGCCACGGCCGCGGCGGCCGTGGCCCTCGCCCTGTCCGCCGGGCAGGCGGCCCCCGCGATGGCGGCGGGCACCGCCGGGCACCCCGCGAAGGCGCCCGCCCATGCCCCGGCCGGCGCCGGCAAGCCCCACAAGGTGACCTTCGACGGCTACTCGTTCCTCGTCGACGGCGACCGCACCTACCTGTGGTCCGGCGAGTTCCACTACTTCCGGCTGCCGAGCCCGGACCTGTGGCTGGACATCTTCCAGAAGATGAAGGCGGCCGGCTTCAACGCCACGTCCCTGTACTTCGACTGGGACTACCACTCGCCCGCGCCGGGCGTGTACGACTTCACCGGCGTGCGCGACGTCGACAAGCTGCTCGACATGGCGCAGCAGGCCGGCCTGTACGTCATCGCGCGCCCGGCCCCGTACATCAACGCGGAAGTCGACAGCGGCGGCCTTCCCGGCTGGCTCACCACCAAAAAGGAGCAGAACCGCACAGACGACCCGGAGTTCCTGAAGTACGCCGACCAGTGGCTGACCCAGATCGACCGCATCCTCGCCCGCCACCAGCTCACCAACGGCACCGGCACGGTCATCGCCTACCAGGTGGAGAACGAGTACTACGACGGCTCCGCCGACGCCCGCGCGTACATGAAGCACCTGGAGGACAAGGCCCGCGCCGACGGCATCACCGTGCCGCTCACCGGCAACAACAACGGCACCTTCAACTCCGGTGACGGCGCCCTCGACGTCGACGGCCCCGACTCCTACCCGCAGGGCTTCAACTGCTCCAACCCCACGCAGTGGGCCGGCGTGCCCAACATCAGCTACGACCACCCGGCCGGCAAGCCGCTCTACACCCCGGAGTTCCAGGGCGGCGCCTTTGACCCGTGGGGCGGGCCCGGCTACGACAAGTGCGCCCAGCTGATCAACGACCAGTTCGCGAACGTCTTCTACAAGCAGAACATCGCGGTCGGCGCCACCGCCCAGAGCTTCTACATGACCTACGGCGGGACCAACTGGGGCTGGCTGGGCATGCCGGAGAACTACACCTCGTACGACTACGGCGCCGCGATCCGGGAGAACCGGCAGCTCGACCCGAAGTTCGACGAGGACAAGCTCATCGGTTACTTCACCCAGTCGGTCGCCCCGCTGACCAAGACCGACGCGATACGGACCACCCCGCCGGACGACCCCAAGGTCGTCGATACCGCCCGGATGAACCCGGACACCAAGACGCAGTTCCACGTCCTGCGGCACGGCGACTCCACCTCGACGGCGGTGGACAAGACCCACATATCCCTGGACTTCAACGCCCAGCCCGCCGCCGACACCACCTACACCTGGGACGACACCGACCCGGCGCTCAGCTACACCGGCACCTGGTCGCATGTGGCGAACCAGAGCTACACCGGCGGCGACTACCGGCAGACCGAGTCCTTCTCCAACACCAAGGGCGACTCGGTCACCGTGCCCTTCGACGGCACCGCCGTCCGCTGGATCGGCTCCAAGACCGACAACCACGGCTACGCCGACGTCGCCATCGACGGCACGAAGGTCGCCACCGTCGACGACTCCGGCAGCCAGGACCAGGCCGTGGTGTTCCAGCAGAGCGGACTGGCCGCAGGACCGCACACCCTGACGATCACCGTGGCCGGCAGCCACAGCTCCGGGTCCACCGACAACTTCGTCTCCATCGACGCCGTCGACGTGCCCCAGGGCGGTACCACCGAGCCGACCTACCCCGTCGTCCCGCAGCAGCCCGGCACCGCGATCACCCTCGACGGCCGCGACTCGCACATCGTCGTCGCCGACTACAAGCTCGGCGGCACCCAGCTGCAGTACTCGACGTCCGAGATCATGACCACCGCCGCCATCGGCAGCCGGGACGTCTCGGTCCTCTACGGCGACAAGGGCAGCGACGGCGAGACCGTGCTGCGGTACGCCTCCCAGCCCACCGTCACCAGTAGCGGCGGCGCCGTCACCACCACCTGGGACGCCGCCACCGGCGACCTGCGGCTGAACTACACCCACGACGGCCTCATCCGCATCGCCATCAGCGGCGGCGGCTCCCGCCCGCAGCTGCTGCTCGTCGGCGACAAGGACACCGCCAAGACGTTCTGGCGCCAGGACACCGCCAACGGGCCGGTCCTGGTCCGCGGCACCCATCTGCTGCGCACCGCCACCGGCCGGGACGGCGGGCGGACCGTCGCGCTCACCGGCGACAACGCCGACGACAAGGACATCGAGGTCTTCACCTCGGCCAAGAACGTCAGCTGGAACGGCCGCACCCTGGCCACCCACGTCACCGCCACCGGCAGCCGCACCGCGCAGATCCCGGTCGCCGCTCCCGTCACCCTCCCGGCGCTGACCGACTGGAAGCACACCGAGGAGTCCCCCGAGGCCGCACCCGGCTTCGACGACTCCAGCTGGCAGGTGGCCGACAAGACCACCACCAACAGCTCCTCGGGCGTCAACTCGCTGCCCGTGCTCTACGCCGACGACTACGGCTTCCACACCGGCAACACCTGGTACCGCGGGCGCTTCCAGACGTCCGGCTCCGAGACCGGCGTCCACCTGGTGTCCGACTCCGGCGGCAAGGCCCAGGCCTTCTCCGCCTGGCTCAACGGCACCTTCCTCGGCAGCTCCACCACCGGCAGCGCCGACTTCGCCTTCCCGGCGGGCGCCCTGAAGCCCACCGGCGACAACGTGCTGTCGGTGCTGACGGTCAACATGGGCCACGAGGAGGACTACGGCTCCTCCAACGGCAACAAGACCGCCCGCGGCCTGACCAGCGCCTCGCTCACCGGCGCGCCGCTCACCCCGGTCACCTGGCGGATCCAGGGCGTACGCGGCGGCGAGGACCCCGTCGACACCGTGCGCGGCCCGCTCAACAACGGCGGCCTGTACGGCGAGCGGGCCGGCTGGGACCTGCCCGGCTACCCCGACGGGTCCTGGAAGCACACCACCCTGCCGGCCACCGACACCACCCCCGGCGTCTCCTGGTACCGCACCGACGCCGATCTCGACCTGCCGCGCGGCCAGGACACCTCGCTCGGCCTGACCTTCACCGACGACCCGAAGCGGCAGTACCGCGCGACGATCTTCGTCAACGGCTGGCAGGTCGGCAACTACGTCAACTACCTCGGCCCGCAGCACACCTTCCCGATCCCGAACGGCATCCTCGACCCCGACGGGCACAACACCATCGCCATCGCGGTGTGGAACCTGGACGGCACCACCGGCGGGCTCGGCAAGGTGGAGCTGACCGACTACGGCAGCTACGCCTCGTCCCTGCACGTCGGGCAGAACGCGAGCCCGCGCTACAACGCGCGGACCTACGCCATGCCCAAGGCCCCCGGCACCGACGTCACCCTCGGCGTGCCGGGCAGCGTCCACGCCGGCACGGCCTTCACCGCGACCGCGACCGTACGCGTCCCGGCCGGCCGGCCGCCGGCCACCGCGCTGACGGCCGCGCTCACCCTGCCGGCCGGCTGGAAGGCGAGCGCCGCCCAGCCGGCCAAGGTCGCGCTGCTGCTGCCCGGGAGGACGGCGACGATCCGCTGGACGGTCACCCCGCCCGGCGGCACGCTGCCCGACGCCTCGGCGCTCAAGGCGACCGCGCGCTACACCCAGCGCGGCCGGCCGGCCTCGGCCGGCGACGAGCGCATCGTCAAGGCCGTCCCGCCGGTGCCGCCGGCCGGGCAGAACGCGGTGAGCGACCTGCCGTTCCTGTCCTCCAGCAACGGCTGGGGCCCGGTCGAGCGCGACACCAGCGTCGGCGAGCAGGCCGCCGGCGACGGCAAGCCGCTCACCATCGCTGGCAAGAGCTACGCCAAGGGCCTGGGCACCAACTCCCTCAGCGACGTCCAGCTCTACCTCGCCGGCACCTGCACCCGGCTGACCGCCGAGGTCGGCGTCGACGACGAGACCAACGGCGGCGGCACCGTCACCTTCTCGGTACTCGCCGACGGCAAGGTCCTCACCACCACCGGAACCGTCCGCGGCCGGCAGGCCGCCGTCCCCCTCGACGTCGACGTCACCGGCGCCCAGGTCATCGACCTCAAGGTCGGCGACGCGGGCGACGGCAACGGCCTTGACCACGGCGACTGGGGGACACCCGTCCTGACCTGCGGCTGAACCCCCACCGCACCCACCACCGCGGGCCGGCCGGGGCAACCCCCCGGCCGGCCCGCCTGCTCAGCGGCAGAACGCCTCGCGGACCGTGCCGCCGACCGCGGCGCACCAGGTGCTCGAGTTCACCTTGCCGTTCGGGGTCAGGCCGTGCAGGCGCTGGAGGGACTGCACCGCCTTCATCGTCGCGTGGTCGTACGTGCCGCTCGCCGTCACGTCGGCGTAGCCCTTGCGGGCCAGCATGAACTGCAGGGCGGTGACCGGGAGGCCGCTCGCGTGCTTGTCCAGCGGCGGGGCCAGTGCTTCCCAGGTCGCGGTGTCGAAGGTGGCGTCCGCGGTGACCGGGATGCCGCGGCTGGTCTGGAAGGCGGCCACGGCGTCGTTCATGTCGTAGCCGAACACGCCGTCCGGGGTGAGCGCATACCCGGCCGCGTCCAGCAGGTACTGCCCGACCTGCACCACGGGGCTGTCCACGAAGCGCCAGATGTCCGGCCACCGCCGCTTCGGCGCCGCCGACGCCGGCACGCCCAGCTGGTGCAGCACCCGGGTGCGGACCATCGGGAACTGCGCGTAGAAGGCGATGCCGGGGCAGTCGGTGACGGTGAAGTCCCAGTGCCCGAAGATGTCCCAGGCGTTGAGCCGGAACTGCCGGCACACCGCCACGCACAGCTTCACCAGCGAGTCCAGCAGCGCCTTCGGCGGCGTCTCGGTGATGTACGTGCCCTCGTTCTCGATCCCGATGGCGTTGCCGTTCTCGCCCGGGCAGTGGGCCGCGACCACCTGGTGCTCGCCGGCGTCCAGCGTCTCCAGGCTGCGGTGCCGGCCCTCCAGGACGTAGCCGCCCCGGCTGACGGTGAAGTGCTGGCCGGTGTCCGCCCAGCCGTTGGTGTCCATGTGCAGGTCCTGGCAGTCCCGGGCCAGCTGCAGCGCGTGGTCGCGCGAGTAGTCCGTGACGTTCGGGAACGCCATGTGATGGAGGATGATCTTGTTGGTGGTGTTGCCGGTGATCTGGATCGTGCTGGACGGCGGCCGGGCGCCCCAGCTGTCGCAGTCGATGATCCAGGGGAACTCCGCCGAGGGCGCCGCCTGCGCGGCGCCGGGAAGCGCGAGTTCGGTGCCGACGACCGCGGCGACCGCGGTGCCCAGGCCGACTTTGAACAGCGTGCGGCGTTCTACCTCGTGCTCGTGTCGGGTCATGCACACTCCGCAACGGAGAGGGGTGGCAGCCGGATCGCGGCTGCCGATGACCTCCGGAGGATACGGACCGGGGCTGACGGACAGCCAGGTCTGCGCGGCAACGGGCCGCTCTTGCCGTGGAAGATCCCCTTTGCGCCGCCCGCCGCCCGCCGCCGCGCAGCCGGCACCCCGGGCCCGGCGGCCCCTGTGGTTCGCGCGCGTGGCAATGGGTAGCCGAGGGTCGGACCGACTTCCGCCGGCGATCTTCGGAGGGCACCATGCCGGTCACCCGGGCACCGCAGCAGACGACCAACCCGCACCTGCCGGACGAGGGGCTGAGCCTCCCCGAGGACTCCGTCCAGCACGCCGGGCACACCTCACCCGCCGAGTCGGGCGTCTCCTCCCTCGACGCGCCCGAACGCAAGGCGCTCAGCCGCGGCTGGGGCATGGGCCCGGTCGTGTGGATCCTCCTCGTCGTCGCGGTCTTCGCCGCCGGCGTCCTCGGGATGGCCGTCGAGCTCGTCCGCTGACCCCGGGGCGGCCACCGCCCCGCAGGACCACGCCCCGCCGCCGGCGTGGTCCTCGTCACGTCCGGAGCGGGAATGCGGCGCCGCGGACGGAGGCTGATCTTGACGGCGGGCCGCGACCCCGGGGCCCCCTACCGACAAGGAAGTTGATCGATGTACAAGAAAATCCTCGCCGCCGTCGACGGCACCCCGCACGGTGATGGGGTGCTCGGCACCGTGGCGTCGCTGGCCAAGCTCACCGGCGCGAGCGTGCACGTCATCCACGTACGGCCCTCGCGCGTCATCACCGACGGGATCTCCGGCGGCGTCTACACCGCCGAGGAGCCCGCCGAGGGCCGCCAGGTCGTCGAGGACGCGCTCGCCCGGCTGCGGGCGGACGGCGTCACCGCGGAGGGCGAGGTGGACGAGGGCCTGCGCGAGGACCTCGCCGCGATCCTGGTCGAGCGGGCGGCCGACCTCGGCAGCGACCTCATCGCGGTCGGCCCCGGCCACTACAGCGGCATATCGGCGCTGCTGCACAACAGCGTGAGCCGCGGCGTCGCCAAGACCGCCCCGGTCTCGGTGCTGCTGGTGCGCGCCGAGGACTGAGCCCGGCCCGGAAGCCAGCAGAAATCGCGGGAGGCACATGCCCCGGTGGCGGCACCATCGGGGCATGGTCGAGATCGAGGTCGTCCAGGGCGACATCACACGGCTCACGGTGGACGCGATCGTCAACGCGGCGAACCAGTGGCTGCGCGGCGGCGGCGGAGTGGACGGCGCGATCCACCGCGCCGCCGGGCCGCAGCTCGCCGAAGCGGGCGGCGCACAGGCGCCGTGCCCGGCGGGGGAGGCGCGGGTCACCCCGGCCTTCGCGCTCGACCCGCCGGTGCGGCACGTCATCCACACCGTCGGCCCGGTCTGGGAGGACGGCACCCGCGGCGAGCCCGCGACGCTGGCCTCCTGCTACCGCGAGAGCCTCGCCGCGGCCGACACGGTGGGCGCCCGCACCGTCGCCTTCCCGGCCATCGCCACCGGCGTCTACGGCTTCCCCGCCGAGCAGGCGGCCCGGATCGCGGTGACGACGCTGCGCGGCTGCCCCACGGCCGTCGAGCACATCACGCTGGTAGCCTTCGACGCCGGTACGTACGCCGTGCTGACCGCGGCGCTGGCCGAGGCCGAGGGGGCCGAGGGGGCCTGACGGCGGGCTCGGCGGGCTCTACGGGGGGGCGGTGCGGGCCTGACGGGGGCGGCGGGGCTCAGCCGCCCGGGCCGCGCCAGATGTTGTCGAAGGCGGCCTGCTCGATCGTGCGCCGCTGCCGTACGCCGTCCAGCTCCACCACCGCGTCGCCGACCGCCACCAGCACCGTCTCCACCGCCTCGTCGGCGATCTCCGGCGGCTCGGCGGCCGGGCCCGGCTCGATGCCCAGGGCGCCGGCCAGCACGGTCAGCACGGGGTCGCCCGAACGCCAGCGGTCGGCCGCGGCACGGCGTACGGGGGTGTCCGCGGCGGTCGCGGGGCCGGGGCCGCCGATCCGCCGGTGCCTGCGGGTGACCAGCCCGTCCTCCTCCATCGCCGCGAGGTAGACCGCCGACAGGCCCTCGCCGCGGCGCCACAGCCAGTCCTCGACGGTCTCGTACGGAAGCCGCCGCACCAGCGCGGACGCCGCGCCGGCCAGCAACCGGTCGGCGGGCGCCGCCGCGACGCCCGGCACGATCAGCTCGCCGTCCAGCGTCACCGTGCCGTCCGCGATCAGGTCCACCAGTTCGGCGCCGGCGAGCGCGAGCGAGAGGTCGCCGGCCTCCACCGGCCGCCCGGAGGGCACGTCCAGCGTGGTGATCAGCACGTCCTGCGGTGTGGTCATGCGGGCGCTCCCCATCGGGCCGACGGCACCGGCTCCCTCGACCCTAGCGCGCGCGTGCGCCCGCGGCAGCGGGGGCGCCATCGTGAGCGGGTGCCACCGGTCGCCTGTAGCGTGAAGGCGAGCGTTCACCGGCGTAACGGGCACGAAGGGGTCTGCATGGCATCGGATGCGTCGGCCGACCACGGCCCCCGGCTCGCCTCAGTGGTGCTGTTCGTCCGCGACCTGGACCTGTCGGCGGGCTTCTACCGGGACCTGCTGCTCATGACCGAGACGGTCCGCACCACCAGCGCCGCGCTGCTCGTCGGCGCGGGCGGGGCGCAGCTGTACCTGCGGGTGATGGGCTCGGGCAGCGAGCACCCGCTCGGCGCGATCGGCGTCCAGTACGTGATCTGGACCGCGGACGGCCGCGCCGACCTCGAACGCTGCGAGCGGCTGCTCAAGGAGCGCGCGGCGCATCTGTCGTCGCGCGAGACGGACGGCGTGACGATGGTCGAGGGCCGCGACCCCGACGGGCTGCCCGTCGTCATCACCCATCCGGGGCCGGAGGGCTCCGCACGCGACGAGATCATGGCCCGTATCTACGCCTGGTAGCCCTGCCGGGTCAGTGCGTGCCGGCCAGCCACTCCGCGAGCACGGCGGCCTGGCTGTGCTCGGCGTCCTTGGTCGCCGTCAGCAGCGTCAGCTTCTCGTGCCCGGCGAGGTCGCGCAGCCGCTGCACCGCGGCGCGGTGGTCCTCGTCGCGCAGCTCGGCCCGATAGCGGCGGCGGAACTCGGGAAAGCGCTCCGGCTCGTGCCCGTACCAGCGGCGCAGCTCGGTCGTCGGGGCGACGTCCCGCGCCCACTCGTCGAAGGGCGCGTCGTCCTTGCGCATACCGCGCGGCCACACCCGGTCGACCAGTACGCGGCGGCCGTCCCCGGGAGCGGTCTGCTCGTAGACTCGGCGGAAGCCGATCGGCTCGGTCATGGGCGGCACCTTTCGCCTCTCACCAGCGCGAACCCCTGCGGGGGGCCGTTGGCGCGGTCGCAGCCGCGCGTTATCGATTTTACCGGCGCGGGCCGCCGCCGGTAACGGGAGGACGGACCAGCTCATGGAACGCGACGGCGGTACGGGCGCCTCGGGCGGCTCCGGCGGCTCCGGCGGCTCGGGCGGGCGGTCGCGCGGCGGTGGGGCGGCGGGGGCGCGCGGGCGCGGGGCTGGGGTGACGGTCGGTGATCCTCGGTATCCGCAGGCCGCGGCGGCGGGTGCGGGGAGCGTCGACGCGCTGGACGCGGCTCTTGTCGGGTGCCGGGCGTGTCCGCGGCTGGTCAGGTGGCGGGAGGAGGCCGGGCGGGTCAAGCGGCGGGCGTACCTCGACTGGACGTACTGGGCCAGGCCCGTGCCCGGGTACGGGCCGCCGGACGCCGCGCTCGCGGTCGTCGCGCTCGCGCCCGCCGCGCACGGCGGCAACCGCACCGGGCGGATGTTCACCGGCGACCCTTCGGGCGACCTGATCTACGCCGAGCTGTACGCCCTCGGCCTCGCCTCGCAGCCCACCGCCGTCGCCCGCGGCGACGGGCTCGCCCTGCGCGGCGTCCGCATCACCTCGCCCGTGCACTGCGCGCCGCCCGACAACAAGCCCACCACCGCCGAGCGCGACACCTGCCGCCCCTGGCTCGCCCACGAGATGGACCTGCTGCGCCCCACCCTGCGTGCCGTCGTGGTGCTCGGCGGCTTCGGCTGGCAGGCGCTGCTGCCGGTGCTCGCCGCCGCGGGCTGGGCGCTGCCCCGGCCGCGCCCCGTCTTCGGCCACGGCGCCCGGGTGCCGCTGCGCTCCGCCGACGGCACGGGTGAGCTGCTGCTGCTCGGCAGCTACCACCCCAGCCGGCGCAACGTCTCCACCCGGACGGTGACGCCCGCGATGATCGGCGAGGTGCTGCGTGCCGGAGCCGTCGCCGCAGGTCTGCCGGTGCGCGAAGGGCCGCCGTGAACGGCGGGTTTCGGCGGCCTCACCGGCGCGGCTGACCGGCCGTCAGCAGGAGTTCACCGGGGCCTGCCCCGACCGTCACGGCGGCGCAAACGGCGCGCGTACGGTGGGCGTATGACAGACATCACCCCCGTGGCGGACGGGCAGCAGCCGGCCACCGTTTTCGAGGCCATCGGCGGCGAGCCGGCCGTCGCCGCCGTGGTGGAGCTCTTCTACGCCAAGGTGCTCGCCGACCCCGGGCTCGCCGGCTACTTCGAGGGCCGCGACATCGACCGCCTCAAGCGCCACCAGCGGCTGTTCGTCGGGCAGGCGCTCGGCGCGACCGCTCCGTACCCGGGGCGGACCATGCAGCGCGCCCACAGCGGCCTCGGCATCACCGGCGCGGCCTTTGACCTCGTCGTCGGGCACCTCGCCGCGGCGCTCGGCGAGGCGGGGGTGGACGAGCCGACGATCGGCGCGATCGCGGCCGAGCTGCTGCCGCTCAAGGCGGACATCGTCACCGCCTGAGAGCCGGTACGGGCCGGGGCCTCGGCGCGAGGGGCCCGGCGCGGGCCCCCGGTGCGAGCCCCCGCCGGGGAGCGCGCCGGCTCATGCCGCCGCGGCGGCCACGCCCACGGCGACCAGCAGCGCGACCTTCACCACCTCGCAGGCCACGTAGGCCAGATGGCCGCGCGAGCGCGGCAGCTCCTCGCCCGCCAGCACCCGGTCCGAGCGCTGGCCGAGCCTGCGGCGTACCACCCCCACCTGCGCGGCGAGCAGCACCGCGACGCCGACCGCGGGGCCGGTCACCGACGCGGGCGCGCCGCCGGCCAGCACCGCCGCGAGCAGCGCGGCGGCCAGCACAGCCTCGACGGTGTTGAGCGCCCGGAAGACCAGCCGCCCTATGCCCAGCCCGATCGGGATCGTCACCCCCGGCGCGCGGAATTTCAGTGGCGCCTCCAGGAACGAGATGGCCAGCACCATCCCGAGCCAGACGAAGGTGAGCGCGCTTGCCGTGGCGGCGGAACCGGAGGTCATCGGGGGTCAGCTCCTTCTGCGGGTGCCCCGGCGGGGGCGAGGTGGGCCAGGCACGAGTCGGCGGTGGCGAACGGCTCCAGCCGTGCGGCCGTCACCGGCGCCCCCATCGCGGCGAGCGCGCCGCGCATCAGCCCGAGGTGCACGGAGCACACCACCCGGCCGTTCTCCTCGGCGAGTTCGAGGAAGGGGCAGTGCCGCAGCCGGATGCGCCGCGCCGACTCGACGTCCGGCGCGAAGCCGATCCCGGCGAGCACGTCCGCGAGCCGCCGGGCGGCCTCGCCGGGGCCGGCGGGCGACTCGGACGGCCCGCCGGGCGGCTCAGCGGGCGGCCCGCCGGACGGAACGGCGGGCGGCGCGGCCAGTTGTGCGCCCCAGGCGTGGCCGGCCGCTTCCGCGGCGGTGCGGGGCTGCGCCGTCAGGTGGGCGACCAGCAGGCGGGCCAGCAGCAGATAGCCCCGCGGGCCGCTGCGGTCCATGCCGGGGACGTGCGCGTAGACGGTACGGGGCCGGCCGCGGCCGGACGGGGGCTCGGTGCGGCGGGTGACGGCGCCCTCGGCGAGCAGCGCGTCGAGGTGGAAGCGGACGGTGTTGGCGTGGACGCCGAGCCGCCGGGCGAGCTCCGTGACGTCCACCGGCCGCCCCGCCGCCCGTACCGCCTCGGCGACGGCCCGCCGCCGAGGCGTGGCCTGCTCGCTCATCCGGGCCTCCTCCGCTCGCGACGCAACCCCCGGCGGGAATTTTTCCGAATGCTACCTGGAATAATTCACGCCGGAAGCACCGGGTCCGAGTGAGGAGCAGCCGATGACACCAGCCGAGGAGCCCGTACGGGCCCGGGTGCTGTGCGACGTCCAGGAGGCGGCAGCCGCGGGCGCGGCGGACGGCGCGGCCGGCATCCTGTGGAAGCTCGCAGAGGCCGGCCGGCAGCTCGACGCCAACCTCGTCCGGCTGGCGCCCGGCGCCCGCGTCCCCGCCCACGCCGAGCCCGACCTCGACGTGCTGGTCCTCGTGGTCGCCGGCACCGGAGAGCTGGACGCGGACCCGCGGCAGCCGGGCACGCCCCTCACGCCGGGCGCGCTCGTCTGGCTGCCGCACGGCGCGACCCGCGGCATCGCCGCCGGCGAGCAGGGCCTGAGCTACGTGACCGTCCACCGGCGCCGCCCGGGCATGCGCATCGGCCGCCGCCCCGGGGCCTGACCGCGCGGCCCCTCAGCCGTACACGCGGACGACCGTGCCGTTCGCGTCGCCCTCGACGCAGCGCACGTAGTGGGCGACGAGCTCGGCCATCGCGACCGGGCGCATACCGGGGAAGTGCGCCGAGAACGCCTCGGCGGAGTCCGCGATCATCGTCGGGCTCACCGCGTTGATCCGCATGCCGCGGGGCAGTTCGAGCGCGGCGGACAGGACGAAGCTGTGCAGGGCGCCGCTGATGACGCCACCGCCGGTGACATGCGGCCACGCCTGGTCGGCGAAGATGCCGGAGGTCAGGGTGAAGGACGCGCCGTCGGCGCACACGTGCTGGCCGGTCAGCACGAGATCGGCCTGGCCGTAGAACTTCGCGCGCATGTTGGCGTGCAGCGCCTCGGCCGTCAGCGTGCCGAAGTCGTCGAGCGCGCCGTGCGCGGCGATGCTGACCACCGCGTCCACCGCCCCGACCTGCCCGTACATCGCCTCGATGCTCGCGTGCGACGTCAGGTCGACGTGCACGGTCCCCGAGGTGCGGCCGGCCACGACGACCTCGTGGCCGCGCGAGCGCAGCTCCGGGACCAGCCGGCGGCCGATGGTGCCGGCGCCGCCCACGACGACGAGCCTCATACGGTGTGCTCCTTCCGTGCCGACGTCTGTGCCGACGTCTGTGTCGAGATCTCTACCGGTTTCCGCCGCGAGGGGACGGGGGCGGTGCTGCGGGCGAGCAGCGCCAGCGCGTCGGCGTCCGGGCTGCCGGCGCGGGCGTGGTAGAGGCCGAGCTGCTGGTCGTCGTCCGGCAGCGTCAGCGTCTCGTTGGCCAGGCTCATCCGCCCGACCTGCGGATGGTCCAGCTCGCGTACGGCGTAGGCGCAGGTGCGCACCGGGCGGCGGGCCCACATCCGGGCGAAGTCGGGGCTCTCGACGGTGAGTTCGCCGACCAGCCGGGCGAGGTCGGCGTCCCCCGGGTGGCGGGCGGCGGCCTGGTGCAGGGCCGAGACGGTGACCAGGGCCTTGGCGGGCCAGTCGCGGTAGAGGGCGCGGTGGTGCGGGTCGAGGAAGAGCATGCGCGCGAGGTTGGGCCGGTGCCGCGCGTCGGGCGCGTCGGCGGGGACGTGGCCGGCGAGCAGGGCGTGGCCGAGCGGGTTCCAGCCCAGCACGTCGGTGCGGTGGTCGATGACGACCGCGGGCGTCGCGGGCAGCGCCGCCAGCAGGTCGCGGACGGCCGGCCGCAGCCGGGTGCGGCGGGCGCGCGGCCGGACCGGGCGGCGCGGGGCGGCGAGGGTGCGCAGGTGCTCGTGCTCGGCCGGGTCCAGCCGCAGCGCCGCCGCGAGGGCGTCGATGACGGCGGGGGAGGCGGTGGCGCTCGCGCCCTGTTCGAGCCGGGTGAGGTAGCCGGTGCTGACGCCGGCGAGCTCCGCCAGCTCCTCGCGCCGCAGCCCGGGCACCCGCCGGGCGGTGGAGCCCGCCCCGATGCCCGCGGCGGCCGGCGTCAGCCGCTCGCGCCTGCTGCGCAGGAAGCCGCCGAGGTCGTTCGCTCCATGTAGGGTCACCGGCCCATCGTGGCCCACCGCCCCCGCGCGCCGCCTGCCCCGGACCGGGATACCCTCACCGGCCGGCCCGGCCGCCGCCGGCGGACCTTGCGTGCCCGATATGCCGGATTCACACTGATAGGTGACCGGGCTCGCACCGCGGCAGCACCGTCAGGAGGAAACCCATGCCCAAGACCATCCTCATCAGCGGAGCGTCCAGCGGCTTCGGCGCCATGACCGCCCGCGCGCTGGCCGACGCCGGCCACACGGTCTACGCCGGGATGCGGGACACCGGGGGCCACAACGCGCAGGCGGTCGCCGACGCCCGTACGTACGCCGGCGAGCACGATGTGCGGCTGCACACCGTCGAGCTCGACGTCTCCGACGAGGAGTCCGTCGAGCGCGGCGTCCGCGAGGTCACCGCCGAGGCCGGCCCGATCGACGTAGTGGTGCACAACGCCGGCCATATGTCGACCGGCCCCACGGAGGCGTTCACCCCCGAGCAGCTCGCCCAGCTCTACGACACCAACGTCCTGTCCACGCAGCGCCTCAACCGGGCCGTCCTGCCGCAGATGCGGGCCCGCCGCGACGGCCTGCTGCTCTGGGTGGGCTCCACCAGCACCTTCGGCGGCACGCCCCCCTACCTCGGCCCGTACTTCGGCGCCAAGGCGGCGGAGGACCACGTGGCCAAGGGCTATGCGGTCGAGCTCTCCCGGTTCGGCATCGACTCGGTCATCGTCGTCCCCGGCTCCTACACCTCGGGCACCAACCACTTCGCCCACGCGATGCGCCCGCAGGACGAGGAGACCGCGCGGGCGTACGAGGCGGAGTACGCGGGCCTGGAGGACCAGGTCGCCGGCCGGCTGGCCGAGCTCTCGCCGCCCGACGCCGACCCGGCCGAGGTCGCCCGCGCCATCGTGCGGGCCGTCGACACCCCCAAGGGGCAGCGCCCGTTCCGTATCACCGTCGACCCGGCCGACGACGGCTCCGAGCGCGTCAGCGACCTCGCCGACCACATCCGGAGCGAGTTCTACGAGCGCATCGACCTCACGGACGTCCTGACCGTCCGCACCTGACCCGCCCGCCGCGCCCCCGGAGCCGTCAGCCGATCCGGGTGCCCGTGCCGGTCACCCGGACCCGGGGGTCGCCGGCGTGCAGGGTGACCGTGAGGGTGCCGGGGCGGCCCATGTCCGCGCCCTGGTGGAGCGTCAGCTCGGCCGCCTCGGGGACGAGGCCCAGCTCGCGCAGGTACGCGCCGAAGGCCGCCGCCGCGGCGCCCGTCGCCGGGTCCTCGACCACGCCGCCCACCGGGAACGGGTCGCGGACGTGGAAGACGGCCGGCCCCTCGCGCCACACCAGCTGCACGGTCGTCAGGTCCAGCCGGTGCATGAGGGCTTCGAGCCGGGCGAAGTCGTAGTCCAGGTCGGCGAGCCGGGCCCGGGTCGCGGCGGCCAGCACCAGGTGGCGGGCGCCGGCGTAGGCGATCCGCGGCGGCAGCGCCGGGTCCAGCTCGGCCGCCGCCCAGCGCAGCGCGGCCAGCGCCTCCGCCACGTCCGCGGCCTCCGCGTCGGCCACCCGCGGCACGACGCTGGTCAGGGTGGCCCGCAGCTCGCCGTCCCGCTCGACGACGCCGACCGGTACCGTCCCCGCCGCAGTGGCGAACTCCAGCTCGCCCGGCCCGTCCCGCTCGGCGAGCGCGACCGCCGTCGCGACCGTGGCGTGCCCGCAGAAGGACACCTCGGCCTTCGGGCTGAAGTAGCGGATGGTGTACGCGCCGCTTCCGTGCCGCTCGGTGAGGAACGCGGTCTCGCTGTAGCCCAGCTCGGCGGCGATCGCCAGCATCTGCTGCTCGCCGAGCCCGGCCGCGTCGAGCACGACCCCGGCCGGGTTGCCGCCGGCCGGGTCGGCGGAGAAGGCGGTGTAGCGCAGGATTTCCGTCTCGGAAGTGGTAGTCACGCCAGCACCCAACGCACCCCGCCCGCACGCCATTCCCGCCCGCCCCCGGGCCGCCGCGGGGGCGAAGCCGCCGGTCAAAAACGCCTCGACTGCCGTACGCGGCCCCTGGCACAGTCCCTCCATGGCCGACGCAGAAGTCCTGACCGCCGACGACGTACGGCTCATGCAGGGGCTGGCGCAGCGCGTCACCGCCGTGCGCCCCGAACTGATCACCAGCGACGCCTCGTTCGGCGAGCTGGCCTGGACGTGGGGCAAGGACCACGCCCAGCAGGGCGCGACCTGGCGCCGCCGGCTGTGGTTCGCCGGCGACGGCCTCGCCGCCTGGGGCTGGGCGCGGCTCCCGCACCGGATACGGCGCGGCGACGGCTCGGTGAAGGACGTCACCGCCGCCTACCTGGCCCACCAGGTCCACCCCGCGCACCCCCACCTCCTCGACGAGGTCATCGACTGGTACGACGACACCGCGGCCGGCCTGGACCGCACGGTGCTGCCCGGCGCCGCGGACCGGTCCGCCCTCGCCCGCTGGGCGGCGCACGGCTACCGGCCCGACCCCGCGGCGCTCGGCGACACCGGCTCCTGGACGCAGCTCAACGAGCGCTCCCTGGCCGACGTGGCCGAGCCCGCGCTGCCCGCCGGCCACCGCTTCCGCACCGCCGCCGAGGCCGGGCCGCAGGCCGCCGTCGAGGCCCACCTGGCGGCCTGGGCGCCCTCGGCCTACTGCGCGCAGAACTACGAGGGCGTCCGGCGGACCGCCGGCTACCGCCCCGACCTGCACCTGCTGGTGGAGGCGCCGGACGGGACGATGGCCGCCTCGGCGATCATGTGGCTCGACGAGGCCAACCGCACCGTCGAGTTCGAGCCGGTCGGCACGCATCCCGGCCACCGGCGCCGCGGGCTGGCGCGGGCGCTGCTGCTGCACGGCATGCGGCTCGCCCGGGCGGCAGGCGCCGGCCACGCGACGGTCGCCTGCCTGGGCGCCCCCGGGCACCCGGCGGCCCGCGCGCTCTACTACGGCGCTGGCTTCCGCGAGCTGTCCCGCGACGCGCCGCTGCTGAAGCCGGCGGACCGCTGACCCGCCCAGAGCGCCGTACGAGACCCGGTTAAGACGCCCGGTCATGAGCCGCGGGTATGACGCCGGGTCATGACGCGGTCACGAGCCGCAGTCACGACGCCCGGTCATGAGGCCCGGTCATGAGGGGCCGTCACAAACCGCCGTCATAAAGTAAGGCCGTGCACATCTCCTTCGTCTGTACGGGCAACATCTGCCGCTCGCCCTCCGCGGCGATCGTCTTCACCCAGCGGCTGCGCGACGCCGGCCTCGCCGGCGACGTCCGGGTCAGCAGCGCCGGGATCGGCGGCTGGCACGCGGGCGAGGGCATCGACGAGCGCGCCGGGGACGTCCTGGCGGCCCACGGCTACGACGTGGAGCACGTCGCCGCGCAGATCGGGCCGCCGCACCTGGACGCGGACCTGCTGGTGGCGATGGACCGCGGGCACGAGAAGGCGCTGCGCGCGCTCGTCGACGACCCCTCCCGGGTACGGCTGCTGCGGTCCTTCGACCCCACCGCCGGCGGCGCCGCCGACGTACCGGACCCGTACTACGGCGGCACGGCCGGGTTCGAGGAGATGCTGGCGATGATCGAGGCCGCCGTCCCCGGGCTGCTGGACTGGGTGCGCGGGCACCTGGACGCGTGAGCGGCGGGGCGGGCGCCGCCGTCGCCCGGCTGACCGGGCGGCGGGTGCGGGCCGAGCGGCGCAGCACCGGCGCGCTCACCGAGGTCGAACTGGACGACGGGCTCGTGGTGATGGCCAAGCGCGCCGACACGCCCCGCGCGGTCGCCGCCGAGGCGGCCGGCCTGGCATGGCTCGCGGCGGCCGGGGCGGTACGCGTCCCCGAGGTCCGCGGGCAGGACGAGACCTGGCTGGTGACCGACCGGGTCGCCCAGGGCCGGGCGACCCCCGCCGCCGCCGAGCGGTTCGGCCGGGCGCTCGCCGCGCTGCACGCCGCCGGCGCGCCCGCCTTCGGCGCCGCCCCGCCCGGCGGGCCGCGGCAGGCGTACATCGGCGCCGCCCCGATGGCCAACGTCCCCGGCAGCGACTGGCCGCGCTGGTACGCCGAGCACCGCGTCCTGCCGTATCTGCGCGGCGCGGTGGACGCCGGCGACATGAGCATGGCCGGCGCCGCCGTCATCGAGCAGGTCTGCGACCGGCTGCCGCACCTGGCCGGGCCCGCGGAGCCGCCCGCCCGGCTGCACGGCGACCTGTGGAACGGCAATGTGCTGTGGGGCGCCGACGACGAGGTCCGGCTCATCGACCCGGCCGCGCACGGCGGCCACCGCGAGAGCGACCTGGCGATGCTGCGGCTTTTCGGCTGCCCGCACCTGGAGCGCATCCTGGCCGCCTACGCCGACGCCGCCCCGCTCGCCCCCGGCGCCGCCGCCCGGGTCCCGCTGCACCAGCTCTTCCCGCTGCTGGTCCACACCCTGCTGTTCGGCACCGGCTACGCCGACCAGGCCGTCGCCGCCGCCCGCGCCGCGCTCGCCGCCTGACGGCCCCCGGTCTGCGGCAGCGGGCGGGAACGTAGGCTTCCGGCCATGGACTACGTGAAGCTCGGCACCACTGGACTGGACGTCTCCCGTATATGCCTCGGCTGCATGAGTTACGGGGCCGCCGACCGCGGCACCCACGCCTGGACCCTCGACGAGGAGACCAGCCGGCCGTTCATCCGGCAGGCCGTCGAGGCGGGCATCAACTTCTTCGACACCGCGAACGTCTACTCCGACGGCACCAGCGAGGAGATCGTCGGCCGGGCGCTGGCCGACTTCGCCCGCCGGGACGAGATCGTGCTGGCCACCAAGGTGCACGGCCGGATGCGGCCGGGCCCCAACGGCGGCGGGCTGTCCCGCAAGGCCGTCCTCAGCGAGATCGACCACAGCCTGCGCCGGCTCGGCACCGACTACGTCGACCTCTACCAGATCCACCGCTTTGACCCCGTCACGCCCGTCGAGGAGACGATGGAGGCGCTGCACGACGTGGTCAAGGCCGGCAAGGCCCGCTACATCGGGGCGAGTTCGATGTACGCCTGGCAGCTCTCCAAGGCGCAGTACGTCGCGGAGCGGCACGGCTGGACGCGTTTTGCGAGCATGCAGAACCACTACAACCTGCTCTACCGCGAGGAGGAGCGGGAGATGCTGCCGCTGTGCGCGGACCAGGGCGTCGGCGTCATCCCGTGGAGCCCGCTGGCGCGCGGCCGGCTGACCCGGCCGTGGGACGCCACCAGCGCCCGCAGCGAGACCGACGAGTTCGGCAAGACCCTCTACCTCGACGGCGACCGGCACATCGTGGACGCCGTCGCCGCGGTCGCCGCCGAGCGCGGGGTGAGCCCGGCGCAGATCGCGCTGGCGTGGGTGCTGCGGCAGCCCGGGGTGAGCGCCCCGATCATCGGCGCGACCAAGCCGCACCACCTGGCCGACGCGGTGGCGTCGGTGGAGGTCGAGCTGAGCGACGAGGAGTGCCGCCGGCTGGAGGAGCACTACAGCCCGCGCGGTGTCGCCGGGCACGCGTGAGGTGAGCGGGCCCCCTCGCCGGAGCGAGGGGGCCCACCGGCCGGCCGGGTCAGACGGGCCGGCCGGGTCAGCCGGGCCTCACGCCACCGTCACCGCCACGCTCGCCGGCTGCGCCGGGGTCGCGGTCGGGTCGGTCGCGGCGGCCGTGAGGGTGTGCGCCCCCGCGGCCAGCGCCGCCGCGGCGGTGCAGGACCAGGTCCCGTCCTCGCCGGCCGGCGCGGTGCACAGCGCCGCCCCGTCCGCCGTGACGGCGACCGTCGCGCCGGGCTCCGCGGTGCCGCGCACCTCGGGGGCGGCGCCGACCGTGTCACCGGCGGCCGGCGCGGTGATCTGCACCGGCGGCGCGAACAGCGTGCGGTCCGGCACCCCGTCGCCGCTGATCTCGACCGCCACGCTGTGCACGGTGACCTGCCCGCCGCCGTTGCGCAGCCGGAAGTCCGCCGCCGAGTGCTGCTGCCCGCCGAAGTAGGCGTCGCCCGCGGTCACGGTCGCGGTCTTCCAGGTGTTGCTGCCGGTCAGCGGGATGCTCGCGGTCGACTTGTACGGGTCGCTGCTGCCGTTGTCGTACTGCACGGAGAACGACCCCGTGCCCTGGTCGTAGTAGGAGACGGTGAAGGCGGCCGAGTAGTAGCCGGCGTGGGCGACGGAGTCGTCGATGTCGAAGTAGATGTTGCTCTGGGTGCTGGTGCGGGCGGACAGGCCCGCGACGACCGAGGCGGTCGTGGGCCCGTCGAAGCCGCCCGAGGGCCGCTCGTCCTGGCTCATGCCGTACCCCTGGTTGGTCGCGCCGACGACCGCGCCGACCACGGCGGTGCCGGGCGGCAGGTCCGAGGCGTCGAAGGCGACGGCCGCCGAGGCGTCGCTGACCAGCCCGGTCGGGTCGGCGGCGGTGGCCGTCGCGGTCTGCCGGCCCGGGGTGAAGCCGCCGTCGGGGGCGCAGCTCCACGCGCCGGAGTCGTCGGCGGTGGCGGTGCACAGCGGCCCGGACGCCTCGGCCACCGTGACCGTGCCGTCCGGCAGCGCCGTACCCGACACCGACGAGGCGAGCTTGACGGTGGCGCCGGTGCGCGGGGTGGTGATGACCGGGGCCGGCGGGAAGGCGTGCCGGTCCGGCACCCAGGCGCCGGTGACGGTGACCGCGACGCTGTGCAGGCTGACGGGCCCGGCCGTGGAGTGGACCCGCAGGTCCGCGCCGCCGGCCTGGAGGTTGCCGAACCAGCCGCCCGCCAGCGTGACATCGGCGCTCTTCCAGGTGTTGCTGCCGGTCAGCGCGATGGTGCCGGCCTGCCGGTAGCGGTCCTTCGGCCCGGCGTCGTACTGCACGGCGAGCGAGCCGGTGCCCGCGTCGTAGTAGGACACCGTCACCTTCGCGTCGTACGACCCGGTCGCGGCCACGTCGTCGCCGATGGCGAAGCCGAGGTCGGTGCCGGTACGGGCGGTGAGCCCGGCGACGTCCGCCGCGGTGGTGGGGTGCGCCGGGTCGTCGGCGCGGGTCAGGCCGTAGGGGGTGTCGGTGCCGCCGAGGACGGCGCCGACGGTGGCGCTGCCGGACTGCACGGCCGCGTCGAGGCCGAGCGTGACGCCGCCCAGGTGCTTGGCGGCGGTGGGCGCGGTGCCGGTGACCGGCGCGAAGGGCGGCGCGGCGGCGCCGGCCTGCCGTACGAGGTAGGTCCGGCCGGCCTTGACGGGGACGGTGAACAGGCCGGCGGTGGTGGCCTTCACGACGACCTTGCCGCTCCTGCCGTCCACGACCTCGGCCTTCTGGCCCGGCCAGGGGTTCTTGACGCGCTGGCTGCCGCTGCTGCCGGCCTCGATCGCCGCGGTGGTCAGCTGCCCGCCCTGCACCTGCACGTCGACCTTGGTGCTGCCCTGGACGTAGACGCTGCCGGCGCCGTTCCAGTCGGCCGGCCACGCGGGGGCGAAGCGCAGGATGCCGTCGTAGCTCTGCGCCAGGGCCTCGGCGACGGCGGTCGCGACGCCGGACTCCTGCTCGATGTAGGGCTGGTAGCCGACGGAGTTGCCGAGGTCGGCGAAGCCGTTGGGGTAGACCTGGTGGCCCTCGGTGAGCGAGATCAGGTTGGCCCGCACCTCGGCCGGGTCCTGCAGCCGGGCCGCGTCGATGGCGTCCATCGACCAGTCGTTGCCGCCCTTGTTGGGGCGGTGGGCGTAGGAGCGCTGCTCGACGGCGAAGAGGCCCGGGTCCTGGTCGCTGACGGTGTTCCACGGCCACAGCGGTTCGAGCTCGATGTTCTCGCCGTTCCTGCGCTCGGCGGCCGGCTCGTAGGAGATGGCGATCATGTCGGTGCCGGTGGCGTCGGCCGCCGCGGTCTCGGCCTCGGTGTAGCCGGGGTTGAGCAGCTGGGAGCGGGTCGCCTGGTCGGTGCGCGGGTAGGGCGGGATCTGCTTCAGGGCCGTGGCGACCCGGCCGACCAGGGACTTGTCGGCGCCGCGGTCGGTGCCGAGCAGATGCGCGATCTGCCCGACGAGCGGGAACACCGCGCGGTCCAGGGCGATGTCGGTGGTCGGGTCCTGCACCGCCCACTGCGTCTCGTGCGCGTTGGCGTTGGCGTGCAGCAGCCCGTCGGCGCCCGGCTTCTGGTAGGCCAGCTGGAATTCGGTCACCGACTTGATGAACGGCCAGTACCGCTTGAGCTGGGCCTTGTCACCGGTGCCCTGGTACTGCTCCCACATGTAGAGGGCGATCTCGGGGCCGGAGGAGATGTCGAGGGCGTTCCAGTTGGGGCTGCCGGGCTCGCTGCACGAGCCGTTCTCGCCGGCGCCCGGGGAGATGCCGTTGCCGTTGAAGCGCATGGTCTCCGGCACGCAGGCGCCGGGCAGGCCGCCCATCTGCGCCTTCGTCCATGCCTCGATCGCGGGCAGGTCCTGCGCGTACATGTCGAAGATCGGGGTGTTCAGCTTGTAGTTGCCGCTGCTCATGTTCGAGGCGATCTGGGTGCGCAGGTTCCACAGCCAGTACGCGGAGGGCGTCCAGGTCTGGGTGTCCTTGTTCCAGGCGAACATGTCGGCCTCGCCGGCCTGGCTGCCCGGGAGGATGCCCTCCTTCATCGAGGCGGCCTCTTCGTACAGATACAGCGTGCGCAGGTTCTCGATGTAGTCGGCGCTGCCGTCCGCCGAGGTCATCGCGATCAGGCCGGTGTGCGCCCAGAAGTCCGACCACCAGCGGTCCTGGCTCTTCAGCAGCTTCCCGGTGGACGCGGTGGCGTCCTTGCCGATGACCTTGGAGGCGGCCTTGGCGGCGTTGCCGCCGGTCCAGCCGGGGGAGGCGACGACGATCCGGAAGGTGCCGTCGCGGTGCGGGGTGACGTCCACCCGCACCGAGGTGGGGCTCGCGACGGAGGCGGTGACCCTGCGGCCGTCGGCGGTCAGCGCGGCGAGCGAGCCGAAGGTCCTGCCCGAGCCGATCGGCGGGGCGCCGTCCACCCAGGTCTCGACGAGGGTGCCGGTGGTGCCGGAGACGGCGGCGGCGGGCTTGCGCGGCGACCACAGGCTGACGGTCGCGGTCTGCGGGACGTCGGGGTCGGCGCCGGAGACGTCGACGATCAGCTCGTCCTTGTCGGCGGAGACCCACGCCTTGAGGGACATGCCGCCGCCGGACTCGCGGAGCACCCCGTCGGTGAGGTCGAGCTGCCCGTGGAAGTCGGCGGCGTGCGAGATGACCGACAGGCCCGGAACGGTGAGCTGCCCGGGCGACTTGCGGTCGGGCATGGTGTCGGAGCGGTTGAGCTGGGCGGTGAAGCCGTTCGCGGCCCAGGCGGCCACGCCCAGCGACCCGTTGCCGAGCGGCATGGAGGCGGTCGGGTCGAGGTTGGGGGCGCCCAGGACGAGGTCGGAGCGGCTGACCACCCCGGCCGGGTCGAGGGCGAACTTTCCGTGCTGCCACGCGGTGGTCGGGCCGGTGGCCGCGGCGGCGGGGCCCGCGTCCGCGAAGGCCGCGCCCGCGAGGGCGGTGAGCACCGCCGTGCACAGCGCGGCGGCCCGTCTGTACGGAACCCGCCGGGGGCGGCGGGGGAGTTTCTGCACGATGCCCTCCAGGGCGTCGGTGACGGCTCTTGGTGCGTTGCGGTGGGCAGTGTTGCCGTAGTAATCCGATGAATGCGCGGGCTTCCGGGCACGTCATCGCTGCCGCATGCGGAAACCGCCGGCGCTGCTCACCTAACATCGGATGACTGTCGTTCTAGACCATCGGCGGCGACGCCGTAAAGACCCCCGGCACGGCAAACTGCCGCTCCCGTACGGGTGATGGCCCCGCGGTGGGCTGCCGCCCTCGGCGCCGGACGGCCGGCGGCGGCGTCTACTGTGGGCGGACAGCATGACGCGCAGAGCGGACACGACACCCTGCGCAGCGGACGGCACGGCCTGCACGAAAGGACGCGGGGCGCCATGGTGAAGGACCCGGCCTCGGAGCGGCGGCGGACGTCCGCCGTGCCCGGCGGCGCCGGTCCGCGCGCCCGCTTACCGCGCTTACCCCGCTGACTCCGGTCCGCGCCGCCGCTCCCGCGTGCCGCGCGCCCACCCGGCAGTTCCCCCCGACGGCCCGGCCCGCCCCGCGGGCGCCCCGGCCGTACCCGCATTGGCCCCGGCCGCTCCCGCGGCAGCTCCGCCGTACCCGCCACCTCCCCCGGCGCTGTACTCCCGACGAGCGATCTTGTGGCCAATCCCCAGGAAATTGTGCACAATAGCAGGGTCGTACCGTCCGATTCGATGGCGTTTACGGCGAGTGCGACAACGGGACACACACAGAGAGGCGGTGGCGTCAAGTGGCGGGACCCGCGAAGACGACCGTCAGGTCGGAGGGCGGCGAGCAGAGCGTCTACGACGAGCTGCGCCGGCTCATCCTGCAAGGAGAACTGGCACCCGGCGCCGAGATCAGCCAACTGGAGCTGGCCGAACGCCTGAAGGTGTCCCGCACACCGCTGCGCGAGGCGCTGCGGCAGCTGGTCAGCGAGGGCCTGGTGGTCAGCGCCGGACCGCACCGCTCGGTGCGGATCAGCTCGCTGAGCATGACCGACCTGGACGACCTCTACTCGATGCGGGTGCTCGGCGAGGGCCTGGCCGTCTGGCTCACCGTGCCGATACTGCGCGGCGAGGACTTCGAGCGCCTGGAGCGGGACCTGGAGCTGACCACCTCGCGGGCCGACGCCGACGCGCACGGCCGCTTCCACCAGGGCCTGCGGATCGGCGCCGGCGCCCGGCTCAACGACGAGCTGCGGCGCCAGTTCGACCACGCCGAGCGCTACCAGCGGGCGTTCCTGAAGCTGCTGGACCCGGACGTCTTCGCCGTCAAGGTCGCCGAGCACCGGGCGATCCTCGACGCGTGCATCGCCCGCGACGCCGAACTGGCCCGGGACCTGACGGTCGACCACCTGGCCGGCACCGCCATGCACCTGATGACCTCGCAGCGGCACGCGCCCTTCGCGCTGCCGGCCGCCGTGACGATGGCCAAGGCCGGCCGCACCGCGGTACGGCCCTGAGCCGGCCCGGGCCGTGACCCCGGCCCGGGAAGGCGGGGGCGGGCACGGCGGCCAACAGGGCGGCGAAACATGACGGCGGGGGCGCCACCGGGATTCCGGCGGCACCCCCGCCGTCGCCTGCGGGGAGGGAGATAGCTGGACGGCGGCTCAGATGATGCGCCGGTCGTGGCCCGCCCAGTACTCGTCCCGCAGGGTCTTCTTGAGGACCTTGCCCGCTTCCGAGCGCGGCAACCGGCGGAAGACCACCTGCTTGGGCGCCTTCACGCTGCCCAGCCGCTCCCGGCACAGGTCCACGATCTCCGCCTCGGTCGCCGCCGCGCCCTCCTTCAGCTCCACCACCGCGGTCACCCGCTCGCCCCACTTGTCGTCCGGCAGCCCGATCACCGAGCAGTCGCCGACCGCCGGATGCGACCAGATCACCTGCTCCACCTCGCTGGGGAAGACGTTGAAGCCGCCGGAGATGATGACGTCGCGCTTGCGGTCCACCAGGTAGACGAAGCCGTCCTCGTCGACGTAACCGATGTCGCCGGTGGCGTGCCAGCCGCCGGGCCTGCCGACCGCCGCGGTCTGCTCGGGCTCGTCGTGGTAGCCGGCCATCCGCAGCGAGGTGCGCACCACGATCTCGCCGTGCTCGCCGGGGCCGAGCAGCCGGCCCCCGTCGTCCATGATGCCGACGTTCGCCGCGAGCGACGGCCGCCCGCAGCTGGCCAGCCGCTTGTGGAGCGCCGGGTCGGCCAGCGCCTCGGTGTGGTCCTCGGGGGAGAAGAAGGCGCACATCATCGGCGCCTCCACCTGCCCGTAGAACTGCGCCATCACCGGCCCGAAGACCTTGATGGCCTGCTCCAGCCGGGCCACCGACATCGGCGCTGCGCCGTAGAGGAAGTAGCGCAGGCTGGAGGTGTCGCGGCGGCCGGCGTCCGGGTGGTCCAGCAGCGCGTAGATCGCGGTCGGCGGCAGCAGCAGCCGGGTGACGCGGTGCTCCTCGATGGACTTCAGGATCGCCGCGGGCGAGACCCCGTCGTGGATGACGGTGGTGCCGCCCAGGCTCAGCACCGGGAAGGCCGCCGCGCCCGCCGCGTGGGTCAGCGGGGCGGCCACCAGGTTGACCGGGCGCCGCTCGGGCAGGTGCATGTTGAAGGCGTGGATCATCGTCTCCAGCGCCCGGTGCGGCAGCCCCACCGCCTTGGGCCGCCCGGTCGTGCCGCCGGTGCCGAAGTAGGCGGCCACCCCCTCCGGGTCCAGCGGCGGCAGCTCCACCCGGCTGCCCTCCGGCGCCATCCACTGCGCCAGGTCCGGCTCGCCGTCGCCGGTGGGCCGCAGCGCCACCAGGCGCTCAAGCCCCGGCACCCGCCCGGCCAGCTCCCGCGCGGTGCCGGCGGCCTGCGGCGCGTACACCAGCATCCGCGCGCCGACCAGGGTGAGCATCGCGGCCAGCTCGTCGGTGCTGGAGGTGGCGTTGAGCGCGACCCAGCGGCAGCCGGCCCGCATGATGCCCAGCACGCACGGCATGACCAGCGGGTCGTTGGGGCTCAGCACCGCGACCTGGTCGCCCTCGCCGAGCCCGTCGCGGTGCAGGGCCGCCGCGATCCGGTGGGTCGTCTGCTGCGCCTGGCCGTACGTCATCGGCTCGCTGCCGTCGTGCCGTACGAAGGCCACCGCCGCCGGGTCCAGGGACACCCCGCGGTCGAAGAACTCGATCACGCGCATCGCGCACCTCCCGTGCGCCGCGCCGCGGCGGCCCTCACCGGGCGCCCGGCACGCTCGCGGCGGTGACCGGCGCGACGCAGCGGTTGGCCTGCTCGCCGAGCCCGGCGATGGCGGTGCGCAGCGTCTGACCGGCGGTCAGGTAGACCGGCGGGCGGCGGGCGCCGCCGATGCCGGAGGGGGTGCCGGTGGCGATCAGGTCGCCGGGCACCAGCGTGATGAAGGAGCTGATGTAGGAGATCAGGCTGCCGACGTCGTGGATGAGCTGGCTGGTGTCCGAGCGCTGCATCACCGTGGCGTCCACGGTGCAGCTCAGCTCCAGCTCCCGGGCGTGCCCGACCTCGTCCGGCGTGACCAGGAACGGGCCGACCGGGGTGGACGCCTCGAACGTCTTGCCCTGCAGGAACTGCGAGGTGCGCAGCTGCCAGTCGCGCATCGAGACGTCGTTGACGATGGTGTAGCCGGCGACCGCCTGCCACGCCTGCTCCTCGTCGGCGTCCCGCACCGTCTGGCCGATGACGACGCCGAGCTCGACCTCCCAGTCGACCGCGTCGGAGTTCGCCGGCAGCACCAGGTCGTCGTACGGGCCGATGAGGCTGCGGCTGTACTTGGCGAACAGCGTGGGGTGGTCGGGCAGCGCGAGCCCCACCTCGGCCACGTGGTCGCGGTAGTTGACGCCCACGCACACGACCTTCTCCGGGTGCGGCACCAGCGGCGCGAAGTCCGCCTCCTGGCAGCTCACCGTCGCACCGTCGGCGCGCATCAGCGCGCTCGCCCGCCAGTCGGGGCCCGACGCGAGCAGCGCGCCGACATCGGTGTACGGCAGCAGGTGGATCACCTCGCCGTCCACCCGGCCGGCCGAAGTCCCGCCTTCCCAGCGGATCGTGGTCAGTCGCATCGGTCCCGTTCCTCCCGTAGATGAGCCCCGTCGATCGAGTCCGTCCGTACGCGTCCGGCGGGGGGAACCCGCCGCGCCCCGTGCGTCGATGAATCCGAGATGAGCCAGGAAATGCGCAAGACACCAGTCGCGTGTACGCTCTTCCCCGCCGAGTGTATACTAATCACACTTCTTTGGATACAAAGCCTGGTGCGCGGTATCCCCATGGGATCCATGGCAGCCCAGGCGCGACACCTTGAACCCATCGGTTTCACGCGTCTTCCGACGCAACGTGAAGCAATCCTGTGAAGCAATCGAGGAAGGGCGTACCCCGTGTTCCCACGACGCACCTTGCGCAGCGCGGTAGCACTGACGGTCGGCAGTCTCCTGCTCGTCGGTGTCAGTGCCTGCGGCAGCGACTCGGGCTCGTCGGGCAAAGGAGGCAAGCTGACCAAGGTCAGCTACCGCGGCCCGTTCGTCACCACCGGTGGTGACGCACCGATCTACTACGCGGCCAAGCTCGGCTACTTCGCCGACGCCGGCCTGGACGTCAGCATCAAGGACAGCAAGGGCTCCGAGCAGACCATCCAGGACGTCAACAGCGGCGGCTCCGACTACGGCATGGCCTCGGCGACCAACCTGGTCCTGGACGTCGGCAAGAACATGCCCGTCACCAGCGTCGCCACCCCGCTGGGCCTGAGCTCCTACGGCTTCTTCGTGTCGAAGGACTCCGGCATCACCTCCATCAAGCAGCTCAAGGGCAAGAAGGTCCTGGTCACCGCCTCCGGGCAGGCCAACGTCTTCGCCGCCCTCGCGGCCGACAACCTGACCAAGGACGACGTCCACCTGGTCATCGCCGACCCCACCACGCTGGCCACCGCCTACGCCTCCAACAAGGACGTCGACGCCGTGTACACCACGACGTTCCTCGCGGCCACGCTCGCCAAGCGCCCCTCGACCTTCCTTCCGCAGTCGCAGGCGGGCTACAACCCGCCCGACTACGCCATGGTGGTCAAGACCAGCAAGCTCAAGTCCGACCCGGACCAGGTGCACGCCTTCATCAAGGCCGTGCTGCGCGGCTACCAGGCCGCGGCCAAGAACCCGCAGGCCGCCGTCGACGCCCTGCTCGCCAAGCACCCCGAGATCAACCCGCAGCAGGCGATCGGTACGTTGAAGGCCACGCTGCCCTTCTACTGCTCGCCCTCGCAGCTCGACCAGCCCTACGGTATGAACGCCAACCGCGACTGGGTGATCACCGCCAACGCGATGAAGACCTACGCCGGCATGGCGGGCGCCACCAACGGCACCCGCTTCTACGACAACGAGCTGTTCACCGGGAAGGACCCGCTGAGTGTCGCATCGTGCTAGACGGCGCGGCGGGCACGCACCCGCCGTCCGGGACGTGATCAGGAGGCGATCGTGACAGGGAGCACCACCGCGAAGTACCCGGCGGCGGCAGCCGCGGGACTGCCGCTGCGGGCCGAGGGGCTCGGCAAGACCTTCCGCTCCGCGCGCGGCGCGGCGGTGCGGGCCCTGGACGGTATCGACCTGTCCATCGCCCCGGGCGAGTTCGTCAGCATCCTGGGTCCCAGCGGCTGCGGCAAGAGCACGCTGCTGGCGATCCTCGCGGGGCTCGACAAGGCCACGCAGGGCGCGGCGGTCGTCGGCGGCAAGCCGGTGACCGCACCCCTGGTCGACGCAGGCGTGATGTTCCAGCGGGACCTGCTGCTGGACTGGCACACCTGCGAGGACAACATCCTCATGCAGTTCAAGATGCGCGGCCAGCCGACCGCACCGCACCGCGACCGGGCCCGCGAACTGCTGGCACTGGTCGGGATGGAGAGTGCCGCGCAGCGCTACCCGCGTGAGCTGTCCGGCGGTATGCGCCAGCGGGTGGCGATCTGCCGCGCGCTGGTGCACGAGCCGCCGCTGCTCTTCCTCGACGAGCCGTTCGGCGCGCTCGACGCGCTCACCCGGGAGAACCTCAACACCGAACTCGCCGCGCTCACCGCCCACTCGGGGGCCACCGTCGTCTTCGTCACGCACGGCATCGACGAGGCGGTCTTCCTCGGCGACCGGGCGGTGGTGATGTCGGCCCGGCCCGGGCGGATCATCGCCGACGTGCGGATCGACCTGCCGCACCCGCGCGGGGCCCACATCCGCGAGCTGCCCGAGTTCACCGCGTACACCGCCCGGTTGCGCAAGCTGCTGGCCCACGACGGGCGACCGGACCACAGGGAAGGAGTCCGCCCATGAGCGGGACCGGCCAGCATGCGCCCACCCGGCACAAGGTGCACCCGGGCACCGGCGGCGACACCCTCGGCGCGGACCGCGCGGCGGCCGGGGGCGGGCCGCGCGGCGCCGCCGAACTCGCCGGCCGCCTCGCGCAGATGACGGTGGTCTGGTACGTCGTCGCGGTGCTGCTGGTGTGGCTGGCCTGGGAGATCGCCATCGTCGTCGGCGGCACCCCGGACTATCTGCTGCCCACCCCCTCGCAGGTGGCCAGCGCCTTCCGCACCTACCGCGAACCGCTCCAGCACCACGCGTGGTTCACCACCCGCGAGGTGCTGATCGCCTTCGCGCTGTCGGTCGCCGGCGGAGTGCTGCTGGCGATCCCGGTCGCCTTCTTCAAGTCCGTGGAGCGGGTGGCCTATCCGCTGATCGTGATGATGCAGGCCGTGCCGAAGGTCGCCCTCGGACCGCTGTTCATCGTGTGGTTCGGCTTCGGCCTCAGCACCAATGTCGTGATCGGCGTGTCGGTCGCGATCTTCCCGGTCATCGTCAACACCGCGCTGGGCCTGACCGGCATCGACCCCGACCTGGTGCGGCTCGGCCGCTCCATGGGCGGCTCGCCGATGCGGCTGTTCTGGCTGGTGCGGCTGCCGACCGCGCTGCCCAGCATCTTCGCCGGGCTGAAGGTCGCGGTGACCTTCGCGGTGATCGGCGCGGTCGTCGGCGAGTTCATCGTCGGCGGCTCGGGCCTGGGCTATCTGACGGTGTCGGCCAGCGGCAACCAGAACGTGCCGCTGCTGTTCGCCAGCGTCATCGCGCTCGCCGTCCTCGGCGTGCTGTTCTACGCCGCGATCGACGTCGCGGAACGGCTGGTGCTGCGGCACCACCCGCAGTCCGGGAACCGCGGATGACACGGGACGCCGACGCGCTGCTCACCGCGCTCGCGTCGGCGCCCCGCCGGGCGCTGCCCGCCACCCGGCTGGCCGCACTGGTCCGGCCGGTCGGCCTGGACGCCGGCCGGTTCGCCGGTGCGCTGGCCGCGCTGGCCGGCGCCGGGCGGGTCGCCGTACTGGAACCCCCGCCGCCCGACCCGCATCTGGCCGGCACCGACCTACGGGTCGTCGCCGCCGCCTCGGGCACCGACGGCGCCGCCGCGGCGGACGCGTACCTGCGGGCCCGGCAGTGCTGGGACGACACCCTGCGCGGCATCCTCGCCGCCCACCGCTGCCTGTAACGCCCGCCCGCACCACCCGTGCCGCGCCCCGGAGCACCACCGGCGCGGCCGGCGCGCCGGGCCCGCGGGCCCGGCGGCACCACCGTGCATCGACGAGGAGAGACCACCATGGCACTGCGCGCGGCTGTCGACATCGGGGGCACCTTCACCGATGTCGTCACCTACGACGACCTCACAGGACAGCTGGGACTGGGCAAGTCCCTCAGCACTCCCCAGGACATGATCCAGGGCGTCTTCGACGGGCTGGCCGCGGCCGGCACCTCCGCCGGCGACCTGGCGTTCGTCATCCACGGCAGCACCGTGGTCGTCAACGCGCTCATCGAGCGCAAGGGCGCCCGCACCGCCCTGGTCACCACCGCCGGCTTCCGCGACGTCTACGAGATCGGCCGGGTCAACCGCCCCGACGCCTTCAACCTCGCCTTCACCAAGCACGAGCCGCTCATCCCGAGGGAACTGATCCACGAGGTGCCCGAACGGCTCGGCGCCGACGGCCGGGTGACCCGGGAACTCGACGAGGCCGCCGCCCGCAAGGTCGCCCGGCGGCTGGCCGCCCAGGGTGTCGAGGCCGTTGCCGTAACCTTTCTGCACGCCTACCGCAATCCCGCGCACGAGATCCGCATGGGCGAGATCCTGCGCGAGGAACTGCCGGACGCCTACGTCAGCCTCTCCCATCTGATCAGCCGCGAGTACCGCGAGTTCGAGCGCACCTCCACCGTCGCCGCCAACGCCTTCGTCGGCCCGCTGGTCAGCGACTACCTGCGCCGCCTCGACGACCGGCTCGCCGACGCCGGGTCCGGCGCGCCGCTGGCGGTCATGCAGTCCAACGGCGGCGTGTGCGACGTCGCGACCGCCTCCACGAGCTGTGTGCAGATGCTGGAGTCCGGCCCGGCCGGCGGCGTCGTCGGCACCATCGCGCTGTGCGAGGCGCTCGGCTACCGCGAGGCCATCGCCTTCGACATGGGCGGCACCACCGCCAAGACCGCCGTCATCCGCGATCTGACCTTCCCGCTGGCCAGCGACTACTTCCTGGGCGGCTACCGCACCGGCCTGCCGATCCGCATCCCGTGCCTGGACATCGTCGAGGTCGGCACCGGCGGCGGCAGCATCGCCTGGCTGGACGACGCCGGCGGCATCCACGTCGGCCCGCGCAGCGCCGGCGCCGACCCGGGCCCCGCCGCCTACGCCCGCGGCGGCACCGCCGCCACCATCACCGACGCCGCCGTCGTCCTCGGCCACCTGCCGGCCGGCGGCAAGCTCGCCGGCGGCCTGGAGCTGGACGGCGCCGCCGCCCACCGCGCCGTCGCCGACCTCGCCGGCCGGCTCGGCATGGACCCGGTCGCCACCGCGGCCGGCGTCATCGCGATCGGCGCCGCCTCGATGGCCAACTCGGTACGCGCCGTCACCACCGAACGCGGCCTGGACCCGCGGGACTTCGCGCTGTTCGCCTACGGCGGCAACGGCCCGCTGCACATCTCGCTGGTGGCCAGGGAACTGGGCATCCGCAAGGTCGTCGTGCCGCCCTTCCCGGCGGTCTTCGCCGCCCTCGGCATGCTGATGGCCGACGTACGCCGCGACATCGTGCAGACCGGGGTGCGCACCCTCGGCACCGAGGACGACATCGACGCCGGCACCGAGGCCGCCCTGGAGACCTCCTTCGCGACCCTGGAGCGCGAGTGCGCCCAGGCGCTGCGCGGCGGCGCCGTCCGCTACGAGGGCCTGGACTACCAGCGCGCCGCCGACATGCGCTACGTCGGCCAGGAGCACACCGTGACCGTCCCGGTCCCCGACGAGCCGGGCGGCGCCGCCCTCAAGCGCGCCTTCGACCGCGCCCACGGCGAGCGCTACGGCCACAGCGCCCCGCAGGAGCGCGCCCAGATCGTCTCGCTGCGGGTCTCGGCGGTCGGCACGCTGCTCAAGCCCGACCTGCCCAAGGTCGCCCGCGGCCAGGCCGAACCGCCGGCCGGGGCCAGGACCGGCAGCCGCGACATCGTCTTCACGCCGGCCGAGGGCCCGCTGCCGGCGGCCGTCTACGCACGCGACGCGCTGCTGGCCGGCAATGTGGTCACCGGCCCCGCCGTGGTCGAGGAGCCCACCGCCACCACGCTGCTGCGGCCCGGCGACACCCTTGAGGTCGACGGCTTCGGCAACCTCCTCCTGACGATCGGACAGTGAGCGCGAGCATGGACACCACCACCCCGGCCGCCGGCGACACCGCGGCGGCCTCCGACGCGACCGCTGCGGCGACCGCGACCGCCGCCACCGACCCGATCACCGCGGAGATCATCCGCGCCTGCCTGGTCTCCATCACCGACGAGATGAAGACCAACCTGATGCGGACCGCCTACAACCTGATCATCTACGAGGCCCAGGACTTCACCGTCGGCCTGTTCGACGCCAACGGCGACACCATCTCGGTCGGTCTCGGCCTGCCGATGTTCGTCGGCGGCCTGTCGGACGCCATCAAGGCCAAGATCGCCTTCTACGGCCCGGACGGCATCAAGCCCGGCGACATCCTGCTCACCAACGACGCCTACATCATGGGCAGCCATCTCAACCACATGATCTTCACGCTGCCCGTCTTCCACGAGGGCCGGCTGGTGGCGTTCGCCGCGTCGATGGCGCACTGGCTGGACGTCGGCGGGCTGCTCGGCGGCACCACCACCGACATCTTCGCCGAGGGGCTGCAGATCCCGATCGTGAAGCTGTTCAAGGAGGGCGTGCAGGACGACGAGCTGACCCGGCTGATCGCCACCAACGTCCGCTTCCCCGACCTCGCGATGGGCGACCTGCGCGCCCAGGTCGCCGCCATCCGCACCGGCGAGAGCCGGATGCGCGCCCTGCTGGAGCGCTACGGCGCCGACACCGTGCAGGCCGGCATCACCGGGCTGTTCGACCACAGCGAGGAGCTGGCCCGGCAGGCGGTGCGCGCCATCCCGGACGGCGACTACCGCGCCGAGGCGTACATGGACGACGACGGTGTCCACACCGGGACGCCGGTGCCGATCCGGGTGCGGGTCGTGGTCGACGGCGACCGGATGACCATCGACCTCAGCGAGATGAGCCCGCAGGTCGCCGGCTATTTCAACTCCGGTGCGACCGCCGGGCGCTCGGCCGCGCAGGTGGCCTTCACCTGCCTGACCTCGCCCGACCGGCGGCCCATCAACACCGGCGCGGTGCGCCCGCTGGAGGTGGTGCTGCCGCCCGGCACGGTGGTCAGCGCGACCAAGCCGGCCGCGATGCGCTGGTGGATGACCTACCCGATGACCGTCGTCGACTGCGTGTTCAAGGCGCTCGCCGACGTGCTGCCCGACGGTGTCGTGGCCGGGCACTACGCCGACCTCGGCATGACGATGAGCTACGGCGTGGACGAGGCCACCGGCCGCTTCTTCCAGTTCCTCGGCGGCCCGCAGGGCGGCGGCTGGGGCGCGACCTCGCGCGCCGACGGGCAGAGCGCCACCATCTGCATCAACGACGGCGACACCCACAACGCGCCCGCCGAGGTCATCGAGTCCAAGTACCCGATGGTCACCGTCGAGGAGTACGGGCTGCGCGAGGACTCCGGCGGCCCGGGCCGGCACCGCGGCGGCCTCGGCACCCGGATGCGGGTGCGGATGCACACCGCCGCGCGGCTGGACTCCTGGATCGAGCGCACCTCCTGCGCCCCCTGGGGCCTGGCGGGCGGTCGGCCGGGCCTGCCCAACGGCATCCACATCGAACGGGCCGACGGCGAGCCGGTCACCTTCCCCAACGGCAAGGTGGGCCGGGCCGAGATCAACGCGGGGGACTGCCATGTGGTGGAGCTCGGAGGCGGCGGCGGCTACGGCGACCCGTACGAGCGCCCCGCCGGGCGCGTCCTGGCCGACGTGCGGGCGGGCTATGTCTCGGTCGCCTCGGCCCGCGAGGCGTACGGCGTGGTGGTCGTCGTCGAGGAGGACGGCGACAGCGTCTCGTTCCGGCTGGACGAGCCGGGCACCGCGCTGCTGCGGCAGCGCTGAAACTGTGCACAAAGTTCGAAGAGATGTACGTTAAGCTCCCGGAAGTGAATACAACTCATGCCGCTGGCAGGAGGTCGTAGATGCGCCGTGCATACGCCGATGTCCCGGCAGGCCAGATCCACTACGTGGAGGAGGGCGAGGGCGACCCGGTGCTGATGCTGCACCAGTCGCCGCGCTCCTGGACCGAGTTCCAGTACGTGGTGCCGCTGCTGGGCCGCACCCACCGCGCCATCGCCATGGACACCCTCGGCTACGGGGGCTCCTCCCCGGTGCCGCACACCGGCGAGGGCCCGCACCAGGACAGCGTCGAGGAGTACGCCGCCGGCGTCGTCATGCTGCTGGACGCGCTCGGCATCGAGCGGGCGAGCCTGGTCGGCCACCACACCGGCGGCGTCATAGCCGTCGAGGTCGCCGCCGCCCACCCCGAGCGGGTCCACAAGCTCGTGGTCTCCTGCACCCCCTTCGTCGACGCCGTCGGCCGCACCCAGCGCCCCGACGTCGACGGGGCCGAGGTCCAGGAGGACGGCGGCCACCTCACCGAGCTGTGGCGGGTGCGCCAGCCGTACTACCCGCCCGGCCGCCCCGACCTGCTGGAGGACTTCATCGTCGACGCGCTGACCGCCGGCCCCCGGCGGCACGAGGGCCACGCCGCCGTCGCCCGCTACGCGATGGAGACCCGGCTGCCCGAGCTGGCCTGCCCCGTCCTGGCCGTCGGCGCCCCCGGCGACGTCGCCTACCGCGACCTGCCGCGCTGGGCCGAGGCGGTGCCCGGCATCCGGGTGGCGGAGATCAAGGGCGGCATGGTCCCACTGCCCGACGGCATGCCCGAGGAGTTCACCGACACCGTGCGCGACTTCCTGGAGGCGGCGTGACCGCCCCGCTCCGCTTCGGCCTGCGGGTGCCGCCGTGCGCACCCGCCAAGGAGATCGCCGACTTCGCCCGCCGCGCCGAGGACGCCGGCGTCGACACCGTGTGGATCCCCGACTCGCAGTTCCTGTGGCACGACGTGTGGACCACCGCGGCACTGGTGGCCGACCGCACCGAGCGGATCGGCGTCGGCGTCGCCGTCACCAACTTCGAGACCCGGCACATCGCGGTGACCGCCAACTGCGTCGCCTCGATCGACGACATCTCCGGCGGTCGCGCCAAGGTCGCCTTCGGCACCGGCGACAGCTCCGTCAAGACCATCGGCAAGCGCCCCACCCCGCTGGCCCGGATGCGGGAGAACGTCGCCCTGCTGCGCCGCCTGCTGCGCGGCGAGGAGGCCAGCTGGCCCGGCCCCTACGGCGACCGGCCGATGCGGCTCAAGCGGCACGCCCGGCGCGAGATCCCGGTGCACATGGCGGCGAGCGGCCCCAAGTCGCTCGCGCTCGCCGGTGAGATCGCCGACGGCGTGATCCTGGCCGCCGGCACCGCGCCGCACCTGGTCGAGCGCGGGACCGGCTTCGTGCGGGCCGGCGCCGAGCGGGCCGGCCGCACCCTCGCCGACCTCGACATCGTGCTGGCCGCGCACACCCTGGTCACACCCGACGAGGCCGACGCCGTACGGCAGGTCAAGCCGCTGTGCCTGGCCATGGCCCAGCTCGGCGCCGGGGCGGCGCTGCGCGCGGTCGGCATCGACATCCAGGTGCCCGACGTCGTCGAGGGCGTCTACCCCGACATCACGCACGCCGAGAGCTGGGACCTCGCCGTCTCCATCGCCGACCGCTACATCGGCGACGAGGACGCCGAGCGCTTCGCCGCCAACCTCACCCTCGCCGGCACCTCCGGCCAGATCGGCAAGCGGATCGAGGGCGCCGCCGCGACCGGCATCGGCTCCTTCTACCTGCTCGGCCCCTCCTCCTACCAGCTCCCGCACAACCAGCTCGACGCCTTCGCGTCGACCTTCGCCCCGTACACGGGGTGACCGGAACGCGGCCGGCCCGGTGCCGGCCGCCGGCCCGGCCTGCCGCCGCACACCACGGGGGGTACGGCGGCAGGCCGGCGCAGGACCGCCCGCGGTCCCGCGCCGGACACCGGGCTCAGCCCTGCCAGGACCAGTCCGCGACCTCCGGCAGGTCCGTGCCGTGCTCGCGGATCCACTCGTGGTGGCGCAGCCGCACCTCGTCCATCCGCTGCCGCACCGCCGCCGCCGTCACGCCCAGGCCCGGGACCCGGTCGATGACGTCCATGACCAGCCGGTAGCGGTCGAGGTCGTTGCGCAGCACCATGTCGAACGGCGTGGTCGTCGTGCCGATCTCCTTGTAGCCGCGCACATGCAGGTTGACATGGCCCTCGCGGCGGTAGGCGAGCCGGTGGATCAGCCACGGGTAGCCGTGGTAGGCGAAGATCACCGGCTTGTCGGGCGTGAACAGCGCGTCGTACTCCGCGTCCGACATCCCGTGCGGGTGCTCGTCCTTGGGCAGCAGCCGCGCCAGGTCCACGACGTTGACGACCCGCACCCCCAGCTGCGGCAGGTGGTGCCGCAGCAGCTGGGCGGCGGCCAGGATCTCCAGCGTCGGCACATCGCCCGCGCACGCCAGCACCACGTCGGGGCCGCGCCGTACGTCCTCGGTGCCGGCCCACTCCCACAGGCCCGCCCCGCGGGCGCAGTGCGCGCGGGCCGCGTCCATCGTCAGCCAGTCGAACGACGGCTGCTTGCCGGCGACCACCACGTTGACGTAGTCCCGCGAGGACAGCACATGGTCCGCGACCGACAGCAGCGTGTTGGTGTCCGGCGGCAGGTAGACCCGCACCACCTCGGGCGCCTTGTTCAGGACGTGGTCGATGAAGCCCGGGTCCTGGTGCGAGAAGCCGTTGTGGTCCTGCCGCCACACATGCGACGTCAGCAGGTAGTTCAGCGACGCCACCGGGCGGCGCCACGGCAGCCGGCGGGTCGTGCGCAGCCACTTGATGTGCTGGTTGACCATCGAGTCGACGATGTGCACGAACGCCTCGTAGCAGGAGAACAGGCCGTGCCTGCCGGTCAGCAGATAGCCCTCCAGCCAGCCCTGGCACGTGTGCTCGGACAGGATCTCCATCACCCGGCCGTGCCGGTCCAGGTTCTCGTCCACCTTCAGGACCTCGGCCTGCCACGCCTTGCCCGACGCCTCGTAGACCGCCTGGAGGCGGTTGGACGCCGTCTCGTCCGGGCCGACGATCCGGAAGTCGCGGCGGCCCTCGGTGTCGGCCATGACCTGCTCCAGCATCTCGCCGAGGACCCGCGTCGGCTCGTGCAGCGCCCCGCCCGGGGTGTCCACCGGCACCGCGAAGCGGTCCAGCGGCGGCAGCGGCAGATCGCGCAGCAGCAGCCCGCCGTTGGCGTGCGGGTTCGCCCCCAGCCGGCGCTCGCCGGCCGGCACGCACTCCAGCACCTGGGCGCGCGGCCGGCCGCTGTCGTCGAACAGCTCGGCGGGGCGGTAGGAGCGCAGCCACTCCTCCAGCTGCCGCAGGTGGTCCGGGTTGTCCCGCACCTCGGCGAGCGGCACCTGGTGGGCGCGCCAGGTGCCCTCCACCGGCAGCCCGTCGACCTCCCGCGGCCCCGTCCAGCCCTTGGGCGTCCGCAGCACGATCACCGGCCAGCGCGGCCGGGCGGCCCCGCCCGCGTCGGAGTCCCAGCCGCGGGCGGCGGCCTGGAAGGCGGCGATACGGTCCAGGGCCGTATCCAGCGCCGCGGCCATCTCCCGGTGCACGGCCATGGGGTCGTCGCCGGTGACATGGATCGGCTCATGGCCGTAGCCGCGCAGCAGCTCGTCGAGCTCGTCCTGCGGGAGCCGGGCCAGCACGGTCGGGTTGGCGATCTTGTAGCCGTTCAGGTGCAGGATGGGCAGCACCGCGCCGTCGTGCACCGGGTCCAGGAACTTGTTGCCGTGCCAGGAGGCCGCCAGCGGGCCGGTCTCCGCCTCGCCGTCGCCGATCACGCAGGCCACCAGCAGCCCGGGGTTGTCCAGCGCGGCGCCGTAGGCGTGGCTGAGCGAATAGCCCAGCTCGCCGCCCTCGTGGATGGAGCCCGGGGTCTCCGGCGCCACATGCGAGGGCACGCCGCCGGGGAAGGAGAACTGCCGGAAGAGCCGGGCCATGCCGGGCTCGTCCCGGGTGACGTCCGGATACGTCTCGGTGTAGCTGCCCTCGATCCAGGAGTTCGCCAGCACCGCGGGACCGCCGTGGCCCGGGCCCCATACGCAGATCGCGTCCAGGTCGCGGGCCTTGACCACCCGGTTGAGGTGGGTGTGCACCAGGTTCAGGCCCGGCGAGGTGCCCCAGTGCCCCAGCAGCCGGGGCTTGATGTGCTCCGGGCGCAGCGGCTCGGTCAGCAGCGGGTTGGCCATCAGGTAGATCTGGCCGACCGCGAGGTAGTTCGAGGCACGCCAGTGGGCGTCGAGCGCCCGCAGTTCGTCCTCGGACAGCTCCGTGGGCGAGGGCGTCGAGGGCGTGGACGCGTCGGGCATGCGGGACCTCCAGGCGAGACGGTGTCGTCCGCACCAGCCTTCCCGCCCGCCGCAGGAGGCAACAGGGCCGTTCGGGGAAATGTTCGGGGCACATGGTCCCGAGCCGGGCCGCCGGTGGCGCCGCGCGCCGGGCGTAGGCTCGACACGACGTCACGATCACGCGGGAGGCGGCCGATGCGGCAACGGGGAGTGGCGCAGCGCGCCCTGTGGATCACGGCGGCGGCCGGGCTCGCCCTCGACCAGTCCACCAAGGCGGTCGCCGCCGAGCTGGTGGAGGGCCACCAGCCCAGCCACGTCCTGGGCGGCCTCGTCACCTTCACGGCCTACCGCAACTCCGGCGCGGCCGGCTCCTTCGCGCCCCGCGCGACCCTGGTGTTCACGCTGCTGGCCATCGGGGTGTGCGCCTTCATCGCCCGCAAGTCGCCGGCCATACGCTCCACGGGCTGGGGCGTCGGGCTCGGCCTGATCTTCGCCGGCGCCGGCGGCAACCTCGCCGACCGGCTCTTCCGCACCCCCGGCTTCGGCCGCGGCGCGGTGCTGGACTTCATCCAGGTCGGGCACGGCGGCATCTTCAACCTCAGCGACCAGTGCGTCATGGCCGGCGTGGTCACGGTGATGATCCAGCTGCTGCGCGGCGTCCCGCTCACCGGCCCCGCCCCGGCCGCGGCGCCGGCGCCGGCGCAGACCCCCCGCTCCTGAGGCCGCCGCACCCTCCGCCCGTACGGCACCCCCTACGCGGTCGCCGTCACCAGCCAGGCCGCGCCGGTCAGCCGCACACCGTCGGGGGTCGCGTACGGGGCCAGCGCCTCCTGGAGCAGCTCGCGGGCCGCCTCCGCCGAGGGCTGCGCGGCGAGGAGGGTGCGGACCGGGCCCCAGCCGGCGAGGAACGCGGCGGCGGCGGGCGCGTCCGGCCCCCAGGTCTGGGCGGCCTCCACCGGGGCCACGGACACCGCGCGTAAGCCGGCGTCCGCCAGCAGCGACTGCGTCCGCGCCGGATCGGCCAGCGAGAACGCGCCCGCGCGCGACAGCCCGTCGTCGGGCGGCCCGGCGGCCCGCGGGCCCGCGAGAGCCGCCAGCACCGTCCCCACCTCGTTGCGCTCCACCGGCTGCAGGCTCAGGAAGGCCAGCCGGCCGCCCGGCCGCAGCGCGCGGTGCACATTGCGGAACGCCGCGACCGGGTCGGCGAAGAACATCACCCCGAAGCGGCTGACGGCCACATCGAAACCGGCCGCCTCGAAGGGGTGCACCTGCGCGTCCCCGCGGACGAACTCCGCGTTGCCGACGCCCTCGCGCCGCGCCGTCGCCCGCGCCCGCTCCAGTATCGGCGCGGACAGGTCGACACCGAGCGCGCCGCCGCGCGCCGCCCGCAGCGCCGCGAGCCGGGTCACCTGCCCGTTCCCGCAGCCGATGTCGAGGACGCGGTCGTGCGCGCCGATCGCCGCAGCCGCGAGCAGCGGCGCGTTGAATCCGGCGTTCACCGCGTCGTAGTCGTCCTGGTGGTCGGCCCAGTGGGCGCCCTCCGCGCCGTTCCAGGCAGCCGCCTGCTCGGTGTTGACGATGCTGTGCACACGACTCCCTCCGCGGGCGCCGCACCGCGGCCCGTCCTGCTGCTGACGCCACCTCAAACGATCCCGCCGCCCGCCGGTCACGCCCCCGTACGGCGACCGGGTGAGCGGGCCGCATCGCGGACTGCGCGCGGAGCGGAGCCGCAGAGTTGTAACGCTCACACCAGCAATCTGCGCGATGCTGCCGCTTCGGCCCGGCCGTAGCGTCTGACCCGGAGTTTTCGGAACCTCAGGGTTCGTGGCGCGTAAACGGGGGGCGCTCGCCGCCGCCTGCTGTCGCGTCCGTTCCCGGCCGACGCCAGGGGAGGGCAGCCGGATGCAGCAGGACGATCAGGACGAGGCCGTCGCGGTCATCGGGCTCGGATGCAGACTCCCGCAGGCCCCCGACCCGGCCGCGTTCTGGCGGCTGCTGGTCCAGGGCCGCAGCGCCGTCGGGCAGGTCCCGGCCGGCCGCTGGGCCGACACTCCGGGCGGCACGGACGACCTGCCGCCGGCCGTGCGCACCGGCGGCTTCGTCGACGGCGTCGACCTCTTCGACCCCGCCTTCTTCCGGCTCTCGCCGAAGGAGGCCACCGCCATGGACCCCCAGCAGCGGCTCATGCTGGAGCTGGGCTGGGAGTCGCTGGAGGACGCCGGGATCCGCCCCGCCGACCTGCGCGGCAGCGCCACCGGCGTCTTCTTCGGCGCCATGGCCGACGACTACGCCACCCTCGCGCGCCGGGCCGGCCACCGCGCCATCACCCGGCACACCCTCGCCGGTCTCGAACGCGGCCTGATGGCCAACCGGCTCAGCTACGTGCTGGGCCTGCGCGGGCCGAGCCTGACCGTCGACTCCGGGCAGTCGTCCTCGCTGGTCGCGGTGCACCTGGCGGTGGAGAGCCTGCGCTCGGGCCGCAGCGAGCTCGCGCTGGCCGGCGGCGTCCACCTCAACCTCGTCCCCGACAGCGCGATCGGCGCCCACCGGTTCGGCGCCCTGTCGCCCGACGGCCGATGTCGGGTCTTCGACGCGCACGCCAACGGATACGTACGAGGCGAGGGCGGCGGGGTCGTCGTCCTCAAGCCGCTGCGGCGAGCGATCGCCGACGGCGACGAGATCTACTGCGTGATACGCGGCTCGGCCGTCAACAACGCCGGCGCCGCACCCGGCCTGACCGTGCCGAGCGCCCCCGCCCAGGAGGAAGTGCTCCGGGCCGCCCACGCCATGGCGGGCACCGACCCCGCCGCGACGCAGTACGTCGAACTGCACGGCACCGGCACGAAGGTCGGCGACCCGGTGGAGGCCGCCGCGCTCGGCGCGGTCCTCGGGGCCGGCCGCCCGGAGGGGACCGCGCTGCTGGTCGGCTCCGCGAAGACCAACGTGGGCCACCTCGAGGGCGCCGCCGGCGTCGTGGGCCTGCTGAAGGCGGCGCTCAGCATCAAGCACCGCCGCATCCCGGCGAGCCTGAACTTCACCACCCCCAACCCCGCGATCCCGCCCACCGTGCGGGTCGCCACCGCCGAGGGCCCCTGGCCGCACCCGGAACGCCCGCTGCTGGCGGGCGTCAGCTCGTTCGGGATGGGCGGCACGAACTGCCACCTGGTGCTGACCGACGCGCCCGCGACCGCGGTGGAGGCGGCGCAGTCCGGTGCCGGGGATGCGCCCGCGGCGCAGGCCCGGCCCGCTGCGGTCGCGCTGGCCGTCTCCGGGCGGGACGGGGCCGCGCTGCGCGCGCAGGCCGGGCGGTTGCGGGACCATCTGGCCGACCGGCCCGAGCTGGCGCCGGCCGACGTCGGGCGCGCGCTGGCCGCCGCCAGGACCGCCTTCGACGAGCGGGCCGTCGTGCTCGCCGGCGGCGAGAGCGGCACGGACGACCGTACGACCGTGCTGCGGGCCCTCGGCGCGCTCGCCGCAGGCGACGACGACCCCGCCGTCGTACGCGGCCGGGCAGCCGCGGAACCCGGCGCGACCGCCTTCCTCTTCGGCGGCCAGGGCGGCCAGCGCACCGGCATGGGGCGCGGCCTGCACGCCGCCTTCCCGGTCTACGCGCGGACCTTCGACGCCGTGTGCGCGCAGTTCGACCGGCACCTGGACGTGTCCCTGCGCGACCTCGTCCTGGCCCCGCCCGCCGCCGGGCCCGACCCGCGCATCGACCGCACCGCCTACACCCAGCCCGCGCTCTTCGCCCTCGAAGTCGCCCTGAACCGGCTGCTGGAGAGCCTGGGCCTGCGGCCCGACCTGCTGGCCGGGCACTCCATCGGCGAGGTCGCCGCCGCCCACGCCGCCGGGACGCTGACGCTGCCGGACGCCGTGACGCTGGTGGCCGCGCGCGGGCGGCTGATGCAGGAACTGCCGGCCGGCGGCGCGATGGTGTCCGTCAAGGCCGCGCCCGAGGAGGTCGCGGAGGTGCTGGCCGGCCACGACGACCCGGCGGCGCCCGCCGGTATCGCGGCGCTCAACGGCCCTGAGGCGGTGGTCGTCGCGGGCGCCGAGCCCACCGTGCTCGCCGTCGCGCAGGAGCTGGCCGCGCGCGGCCGGAGGACCCGGCGGCTGCGGGTCAGCCACGCCTTCCACTCCGCGCTGATGGACCCGATGCTGGACGCCTTCGGCGAGGTCGTCGCCGGCCTGGAGCTGCGCGCGCCGGCGCTGCCCGTGGTCTCCACCCTCACCGGCGCCCCGGTCGACCCCGCGCACTTCACGACCCCCGGCTACTGGGTCGACCACGCCCGGCACGCCGTGCGCTTCGCCGACGCAGTGAGCGCACTGCACGGCCTCGGCGCCACGACCTTCGTCGAACTCGGCCCCGACGGCGCGCTGTCCGGCCTGGTCCGCGCCTGCCTGCGGGACGGCGCCGCCGCCGCGCTGCCCACCCTGCGCGGCGACCGGTACGAGCCGGGCGTGCTCGCCGCCGCCCTCGCGCAGGCCCACGTCCGCGGCGTCCCCGTCGACCTCGCCGCGCTGCACGGGCCCGGCGCGCGCCGGGTGCCGCTGCCCACGTACGCCTTCCAGCGCGCCCGGCACTGGCTGGACGCGGCGCCGGCGGCCCCGCTGCCCGCGGCCCCCGTACCGCAGACCGCCACGCCCGAGGCCGCCCCCGTACCGGAGACCGCCCCCGCGAGCGACCCCGCGCCCGGGCCCGCCGCACCGCAGCCCCGCGCGGGCGCCGACATGCTGGAGCTGGTCCGCACCAACCTCGCACTGGTCCTCGGCCACGTCACCACCGACGTCGTCGACGTCGACCGGGCCTTCAACGAACTCGGCCTTGACTCCCTCGGCGCCGTCGAGCTCGCCGACCGGCTCGGCGAGCTGACCGGCACCGACCTGCCGCCCGAGGAGATCTTCAACCACCCCACCGCCGCCCGCCTCGCCCGCCGCCTCGCCGCGCCCGGCGAGGACCGCACGGGCGCCCCGGCGGCCCCCGCCGCGGCCGGCGACCCGGCGGAGCCCATCGCGATCGTCGGCATGGCCTGCCGCTTCCCCGGCGGTGTCGAGACGCCCGAGGACCTGTGGGAGCTGGTGGCGTCTGGCACCGACGCGATCGCCGACTTCCCCCAGGGCCGCGGCTGGGACCTCGGCTCGCTCTTCGACGCCGACCCCGACAAGCCGGGGACGTCCTCGGCGCGGGCCGGCGGCTTCCTCTACGACGCCGACCGCTTCGACCCGGCCTTCTTCGGCATCAGCCCCCGCGAGGCCACCGCGATGGACCCGCAGCAGCGGCTGCTGCTGGAGACCTCCTGGGAGGCGCTGGAGCGGGCCGGGCTGCCGCCCCGGTCGCTGCACGGCAGCAGCACCGCCGTCTTCACCGGCGCGATGTCGCAGGACTACGGGCCGCGGCTGCACGAGCCGGCCGGCGGCTACGACGGCTACCTGCTGACCGGCAGCACGGCGAGCGTCGCCTCCGGCCGGGTCGCCTACGCACTCGGCCTGCACGGGCCCGCGCTCACCGTCGACACCGCGTGCTCGTCCTCGCTGGTGGCCACGCACCTCGCGGTGCGGGCGCTGCGGCAGGGCGAGTGCTCGCTGGCGCTGGCCGGCGGCGCCACCGTGATGGCCACGCCCGGGATGTTCGTGGAGTTCAGCCGGCAGCACGGCCTGTCCTCCGACGGCCGGTGCAAGGCCTTCTCCGCCGACGCCGACGGCACCGGCTGGGCGGAGGGCGTCGGCGTGCTCGTCCTGGAACGCCTCGGCGACGCGCAGCGCAACGGCCACCGCGTGCTGGCCGTGCTGCGCGGCTCGGCCGTCAACCAGGACGGCGCCAGCAACGGGCTGAGCGCGCCCAACGGGATCGCCCAGGAGCGCGTCATCCGGCAGGCGCTCGCCGACGCGGGGCTCGGCCCCGGCGACGTCGACGCCGTCGAGGCGCACGGTACCGGCACGACGCTCGGCGACCCGATCGAGGCCCGCGCGCTCATGGCCACCTACGGCGCGGGGCGCCCCGCCGACCGGCCGCTGTGGCTCGGCTCGCTGAAGTCCAACCTCGGCCACATGCAGGCCGCGGCGGGCGTCGGCGGCCTCATCAAGACCGTCATGGCGCTGCGCCACGGCACCCTCCCGCGCACCCTGCACGCCGAGCGCCCGACCCCGCGCGTCGACTGGTCCGCCGGCGGGGTGTCCCTGCTGGCCGAGCCGCGCGCCTGGCCCGAGACCGGCCCGCGCCCGCGCCGGGCGGCGGTGTCGTCCTTCGGCATCAGCGGCACGAACGCCCACGTCATCCTGGAAGCCGCCCCGCCTTCCCCCGCTGCGGCCCCCGAGGCCGCCCCCGAAGCCGCGGACAGCGGCACCCCCGGCGCGGTAGCGCTGCCGCTGTCCGCCAAGGACCCCGCCGCCCTGCGCGGCCAGGCCGCCCGCCTGCTGGCGCTGCTGGACGCCGAGTTCGGGCCGGCCCCCGCGCCGGAGCCCGGCGGACAGAGCGAGCCCGGCGGGCCCGGCGGGGACACCGCGCCGCCGGTCCCCGCCGCGGAGGCCGCGCGGCTCGCCGCGATCGGGTACGCGCTCGCCACCACCCGGACCGCCTTCGACGAGCGGGCCGTCGTCGTGGGCGAGTCCGCCGCGCAGGTACGGGCCGCGCTCGGCGGGCTGAGCGAGGGCGACACGCCCGCCGGCGTCGTCACCGGGCGGGCCGCCGGGCCCGGGCGCACCGTCTTCGTCTTCCCCGGGCAGGGCTCGCAGTGGCGCGGCATGGGCCTGGAACTGCTGGACGCCAGCGCGGACTTCGCCCGCCGGATGCGGGAGTGCGACGCGGCGCTGGAGCCGTACACCGGCTGGTCGGTGCTCGCGGTGCTGCGCGGCGAGCCGGACGCGCCGCCGGTGGAGCGGGTGGACGTCGTGCAGCCGCTGCTCTTCGCGGTGATGGTGTCGCTCGCCGAGGTGTGGAAGGCGCACGGCGTCCTGCCGGACGCGGTCGTCGGGCACTCGCAGGGCGAGATCGCCGCGGCCTGCGTCGCCGGCGCGCTGGACCTGGACACCGCCGCGCGGATCAGCGCGCTGCGCAGCCTCGCCGTCGCCGAGCTGTCCGGCCTCGGCGGCATGGCGTCGGTGCCGCTGCCCGCCGCCGAGGTCGAGCGGCGGCTCGCCGCCCACGGCGGCCGGCTCGGCATCGCGGTGACCAACGGCCCGGCCGCCACCGTCGTCTCCGGCGACGCGGACGCCCTCGACGACCTGCTCGACAGGTGCAAGGCCGAGGAGATCGACGCCCGCCGCATCGACGTGGACTACGCCTCGCACTCCTGCCACGTCGACGCGCTGCGCGACCGGGTCGCCAAGGACCTCGACGGCGTCGGCGCCGCAAGCTCCGCCGTGCCCTTCTACTCCACCGTCGACGCCGACGTCCTGGACACCGCGGGCCTCGACGCGGACTACTGGTTCCGCAACCTGCGGCACACCGTCCGCTTCGACGAGACGATCCGCCGGCTGTACGCCGACGGCCACCGCTCCTTCGTCGAGATCAGCCCGCACCCGGTGCTGGTGACCGCCATCCAGGACACGCTGCGCGAGACCGCCCCCGACGACGGGGCCGGCGCCGACGCCTGGGGCACGCTGCGCAGGAACGACGGCGGGCGCAGGCGGTTCCTCACCTCCCTCGGGCAGGCGCACGTGCGCGGGCTCGCCGTCGACTGGGACGCCGTCCTCGCCGGCCGCGACCGGCGGCGGCCGGTGGACCTGCCCACGTACGCCTTCCAGCGGCAGGGCTACTGGCTCAGCGCCCCCGCGCCCACCGCCCAGGCGCCGGGCCTGGACGCGGCCGGGCACCCGCTGCTCGGCGCCGCCCTGGAACTGGCCGGCAGCGGCGACCTGGTGCTGACCGGCCGGCTGTCGCTGGCCGGCCACGGCTGGCTCGCCGACCACGCCGTACGCGGCACCGTGCTGCTGCCCGCGACCGCCTTCGCCGACCTCGCCCTGCACGCCGCCCGGCGGGCCGGCTGCGGCGGCGTCGAGGAGCTGACGCTGCACGCGCCGCTCGTGCTCACCGCCGACGACGCCGTGCAGGTCCAGCTCACCGTGGGCCCGGCCGGCGGCGACGGGCGGCGCGCGGTCGCCGTGCACGCCCGGCCGCAGCCCGCCGCCGGGCAGGCCGCCGACGCCGAGAGCTGGACCTGCCACGCCGACGGCACCCTCGCCCCCGCCGCGCCGGCCCCCGCCGCCTTCCCGGCCGCCTGGCCGCCGCCCGGCGCGCAGCCGCTCGACCTCGCCGGCGCGTACGGGCGGCTCGCCGACCTGGGCTACGACTACGGGCCGGGCTTCCAGGGGCTGCGCGCCGCCTGGCGGCTGGGCGCCGAGGTCTACGCCGAGGTCGAACTGCCCGCCGTGCAGGGCGCGCCCGGCGCCGACGACGGCTTCGAGGTCCACCCGGCGCTGCTGGACGCGGCGCTGCACCCGCTGGTCCTCTTCGCCGCCGGGCACGACGGGCCCGGCGTCGTCCTGCCCTACAGCTGGGGCGGCCTGGCCCTGCACGCCACCGGCGCGAGCGCGCTGCGGGTCCGTATCGCCCCCGCGGCGAGCGGCGCCGAGGCCGCCTTCGCGCTGGAGGCCGCCGACCCGGCCGGCGACCCGGTCGTCAGCGTCACGTCGCTGGCCACCCGGGTGGCCCCCGACGAGCTGTTCGGCCCCGTCCGCCGCTCCGGCACCCCCCTCTTCCACGTCGAGTGGACCGACACCCCCGCCGCCGAGCAGCCGCGCCAGCAGCCGGCACCGCGCTGGGCGGTCCTGGACGCCGGCTTCCCCACGGCCGGGCCCGCCGACGTGTACGTCCTGCCGGCGGCCGAACCCGCCGCGCTGGGCGCCGGCGCCGCGGAGCCCGGCGGCGACCAGGCCGCCGCCACCCACGCCGTCACCGCCGCGGCGCTCGCGCTGGTGCAGGCGTGGCTCGGGGACGAGCGGGTCGGGGACAGCCGGCTGGTCGTCGTCACACGGGGCGCGGTCGCCGTCCGCGACGGGGAGGACCTGGCCGACCTCGCGGCGAGCGCGCTGTGGGGGCTGCTGCGGGTCGCGCAGACCGAGCACCCCGGGCGGATCGTGCTGCTGGACACCGACCCCCGGCTGCCGCTGCCCGCCGCGCCGGGGGACTTCGGCCGGTACGCCGCCGCGCTCGCCGCGGACGAGCCGCAACTGGCCGAGCGCGACGGGCGGTTGCTCGCCCCACGGCTCGCGAGGGTGTCCGCCGCCGACCTGCCGGCGCCGCCCCAGGACGGCACGCCCTGGCGGCTCGCGCCCGCGCCCGGCGCCCAAGGCGGCCTGGACGCCGTCGTGTTCACTCCCCGCCCCGAACTCGCCCGGGCACTGGCCCCCGGCGAGGTGCGGGTGGCGCTGCGGGCGGCCGGGCTGAACTTCCGGGACGTCGTCGTCACGCTCGGCATGGTCGACGACGGCCGCGCCATGTGCGGCGAGGGCGCCGGCGTCGTCCTGGAGACCGGCCCCGGCGTCACCGACCTCGCCCCCGGCGCCCGCGTGATGGGGCTGTTCTTCGCCGGCGTCGGCCCGGTCACCGTCACCGACCGCCGCCACCTGACCCGTATCCCCCAAGGGTGGAGCTTCGCGCAGGCCGCGACCGTGCCCATCGTCTTCGTCACCGCCTACTACGGCCTCGCCGACCTCGCCGCGCTCCGGCCCGGCGACAAGCTGCTGCTGCACGCGGCGACCGGCGGCGTCGGCATGGCGGCGCTGCAACTGGCCGCGCACTGGGGCGCCGAGGTCTACGCCACCGCGTCCCGCGGCAAACACGACACGCTGCGCGACCTGGGCGTACCCGCCGAGCGCATCGCCGACTCGCGCAGCCTCGGCTTCGAGGACGCCTTCCGGGCCGCCGCGCCCGGCGGCATGGACGTCGTCCTGAACTCGCTGGCCGGCGAATTCACCGACGCCTCGCTGCGGCTGACCGCGCCCGGCGGCCGGTTCGTCGAGATCGGCAAGACCGACATCCGGGACGCCGCGGCCGTCACCGCCGCCCACCCCGGCATCGGCTACGCCGCCTTCGACATCCTCGACGCCGGCGCCGACCGCATCCAGCAGATCCTGCGCGACCTGGGCGAGCTGTTCGACCGCGGCGTCCTGCGCCCGCTGCCGCTGCGCGCCTGGGACATCCGCCGGGCCGGGCGCGCGCTGCGCCACCTGGGCGCGGCCCGGCACACCGGCAAGCTCGTGCTGACCCTCCCGCGCGACCTCGACCCCGAGGGCACCGTCCTGATCACCGGCGGCACCGGCACCCTCGGCCTGCTGCTGGCCCGCCACCTGGCCACCGACCACGGGGTCCGGCGGCTGCTGCTGGTCAGCCGGCGCGGCCCCGCCGCCGACGGCGCCGCCCGGCTCACCACCGAACTCGCCGCGCTCGGCGCCGAGGTGACCGTCGCCGCCTGCGACGCCGCCGACCGCGGCGAACTGGCCGCGGTGCTCGCCGCGATCCCCGCCGCGCACCCGCTCACCGCCGTCGTGCACGCGGCCGGCGTGCTGGACGACATGACCATCGCCTCGCTCACCCCGGCGCAACTGGAGTCCGTACTGCGCCCCAAGGTCGACGCCGCCTGGAACCTGCACCGGCTCACCGCGGGCCACGACCTGGCCGCCTTCGTGCTGTTCTCCTCCATCGCCGGCGTCCTCGGCAGCCCCGGCCAGGCCAACTACGCCGCCGCCAACGCCTTCCTGGACGCCCTCGCCCACCACCGGCACGTCAGCGGCCTGCCCGCGACCAGCATCGCGTGGGGCTACTGGGCCGAGGCCAGCGGCATGACCGCCCACCTGACCGGCCTGGACACCGCCAGGATGACCCGCGGCGGCCAGCTGCCGCTGCGCTCGGACCAGGCGTTCCTGCTCTTCGACGAGGCCGTCGCGCACGGCGGCGCCGCCACCGTCGCCGCCCGCTTCGACCACGCCGCGCTCGGCGTGCAGGACGCCGGCGTCCCCGCGCTGCTGCGCGGCCTGGTCCGGGCCCCCGCCCGGCGGGCCGCCGCCGCACGGCAGCAGGCCGGCGCGCTGCCGCTCGCCGACCGCCTCACCGCGCCCGGCACCGACCCGCAGCGCGTGCTGCTCGACCTGGTACGCGCCCACGCCGCCGCCGTCCTCGGCCACGGCGACCCCGACCACGTCGCGGCGGGCCGGTCCTTCAAGGAGGCCGGCTTCGACTCGCTCACCGCCGTGGAGTTCCGCAACCGCATGACGGCGGCGACCGACGTACGGCTGCCCGCCACGCTCGTCTTCGACCACCCCACGCCCACCGCGGTCGCCGCCTTCCTGCTGGAACGCCTCGCGCCCGCCACCGCCCCCACGCCCACGCCCGCCGCGGCGCCCGACTCCGGCGCGCCGCCGCGGCAGACCCTGACCGCCGACCTGGACCGCGTCGAGGCCGCGCTCGGCGCGACCGGCGCGGACGACCCCGAACGGGCCGCCGCCACGACCCGGCTGCGCGAGCTGCTGCGGCGCTACGCCGCCGACCTGCCCGGCACACCCCCCGCCGGGACCGTCCACGACTTCGCATCCGCCTCCGACGAAGACCTCTTCAACGCGCTGGACAGTGACCCCTTGATGCGCCAGGTGGGAAATGACTACTGAGACGACCGAAGACAGGCTCCGCAGTTACCTCAAGACCGCCACGTCCCGCCTGGCCGAAGCGAACCAGCGGATACGCGAGCAGGAGGCCCGCGACAGCGAGCCGGTGGCCATCGTCGGCATGGCCTGCCGCTACCCCGGCGACGTGGCCGGGCCCGACGACCTGTGGCGGCTCGCCGCCGAGGGCACCGACGCGATCGGCGGCTTCCCCGAGGACCGCGGCTGGGACCTCGACGCGCTGCGCGGCCCCGCCGGCACGCCCACCACGGGCGGCGGCTTCCTCGCCGACGCCGCCGGCTTCGACGCGGCCTTCTTCGGCATCTCGCCGCGCGAGGCCGAGGCCATGGACCCGCAGCAGCGGCTGCTGCTGGAACTGGCGTGGGAGGCGGTGGAGCGGGCCGGCGTCAACCCCGAGACGCTGCGCGGCGGCGACACCGGCGTCTTCGCCGGGCTCGTCCACAACGACTACTGCGCGCCGCTGCACGAACCGCCCGAGGGCCTCGCGGGGCATCTGCTGACCGGCCGCTCCACCAGCGTCGCGGCCGGCCGGATCTCCTACAGCCTGGGGCTGAACGGACCGGCCGTCAGCATCGACACGGCCTGCTCGTCCTCGCTGGTCGCCCTGCACCTGGCGTGCGCGGCGCTGCGCCGCGGCGAGTGCGGGCTGGCGCTGGCCGGCGGCGCCGCGGTCATGCCGGGCCCGGGGATGTTCGTGGAGTTCGGCGCGCAGGGGGGCCTGGCCGCGGACGGGCGCTGCAAGCCCTTCGCGCAGGCCGCCGACGGCACCGCGTGGGCGGAGGGCGCGGGCGTGCTGGTGCTGGAGCGGCTGTCGGACGCGCGGCGGGCCGGGCACCCGGTGCTCGCGGTCGTCCGCGGCTCGGCGGTCAACCAGGACGGCGCGAGCAACGGGCTCACCGCGCCCAGCGGTCCCGCCCAGCAGCGGGTGATCCGGCAGGCGCTGGCCGCCGCGCGGCTCGCCCCCGCCGACATCGACGCGGTCGAGGCGCACGGCACCGGCACGACGCTGGGCGACCCCATCGAGGCGCAGGCGCTGCTCGCGGTGTTCGGCCCCGGCCGCCCGGCGGAGCGCCCGCTGCGGCTCGGCGCGCTGAAGTCCAACCTCGGCCACTCGCAGGCCGCCTCCGGCGTCGCGGGCGTCATCAAGATGGTCATGGCGATGCGCCACGGCCTGCTGCCCCGCACCCTGCACACCGACCGCCCCTCCGACCACGTCGACTGGTCCTCCGGCGCGATCGCCCTCCTCACCGACCCCACCCCCTGGCCGCCCACCGACCGCCCCCGCCGCGCCGGCGTCTCCGCGTTCGGCATCAGCGGCACGAACGCCCACGTCATCCTGGAGGAGCCGCCTGCGGCGGAGCTTGCGGGTGAGGCCGCGGAGGCCGGCGCCGGCCTGGCGGCGCGGGCGGCCATGCCCGCAACGGCGCCCCGGGTGGCATCCGCCCCGGCGCCGGAGGGCGCCGCGGGCCCGGCCGCCGAGGCCGCGGCGGCAGCCGCCCCCGCGCCTGGCGCTACCGCCCCGGCGGCAGCCGTCGCCGGGACGTCCGCCCGCAGCGCCGGCGCGTCCGGCGCGGCAGCCGCCGCCGCGGGCCCGGCCGAGAAGTCGGGCGTGGCGGAGGGGCAAGACGACGCGCCGGGGTGCGGGGTGGTGCCGTGGGTGGTGGCGGCGCGGACGGGGGCCGCGCTTCGGGCGCAGGCCGAGCGGGTGCGTGAGTTCGCCGAGAGGGAAGAGGGGGCCACGCCCGGCGGGATCGGGTTCGCGCTGGCCCGGACGCGTGCGGGCTTCGAGCACCGCGCGGTCGTCGTCGGGGAGAGCCGCACCGAGCTGCTCGAAGGGCTGCGGGCGCTCGCCGCCGGCGCCGACGCGCCGCAGCTCGTGCGCGGCGAGGCCGGCGAACGGCCGCTCACCGCCTTCCTGTTCACCGGCCAGGGCGCCCAGCGCGCCGGCCGCGGCGCCGAGCTCCACCGCGAGCAGCCCGCGTTCGCCGCCGCCCTCGACGAGGTGTGCGCGGCCTTCGACCCGCACCTCGAACGCCCCCTGCGCGACCTGATGTTCGCCGCGCCCGGCAGCCCCGACGCGGCCCTGCTGGACCGCACCGCCTACACCCAGCCCGCGCTCTTCGCCCTCGAAGTCGCCCTCTTCCGGCTCGTGGAGGCCCACGGCGTCGTCCCCGACCACCTGCTCGGCCACTCCATCGGCGAACTGGCCGCCGCCCACGTCGCCGGCGTCTTCTCGCTGCCCGACGCCGCGGCCCTGGTCGCCGCCCGCGGCCGGCTGATGGGCGCGATGCCCGAGGGCGGCGCGATGTTCTCCCTCGACGGCGACGAGCCGGCCGTACGGGCGCTGCTGGCCACGCACACCGGGCGGGTCGCGATCGGCGCGGTCAACGCCCCCGGCGCCACGGTGATCTCCGGCGACCTGGACGCCGCCGAGGAACTGGCCGAGCTGTGGCGGCTGCGCGGCGGCAAGGCCACCCGGCTGCGGGTCAGCCACGCCTTCCACTCGCCCCACATGGACGGCGCCCTGGACGACCTGCGGGCCGCCGCCGGCCGGGTGACGTTCCACCCGCCGCGCATCCCGGTCGTCTCCAACGTCACCGGCGACCTCGCCGGCGCCGAACTGCTCACCCCCGACTACTGGGTCGCCCAGGCCCGCGAGGCCGTCCGGTTCCTCGACGGCCTGCGCACCCTGCGCGACGCCAAGGTCACCGCCTACCTCGAACTCGGCCCCGACCGCGTCCTGACCGCCCTGGCCCACCGCTTCCTCGCCGGCGAGGCGGAGGGCGGCGCCGGCCACGTCCTGGCCACCGCCCTGCGCACCGGCACCCCGGAGTCCCGCGGCCTGCTCACCGCGCTGGCCGAACTCCACACCGCCGGCGTCACCGTGACCTGGCCCGACACCGCCTTCGGCGCCGCCGCCCGCGAACGGCCCCCGCTCACCCTGCCCACGTACCCCTTCCAGCACCGCCGCTACTGGCACATGGCGGGGCCGCGCACCGCCGCCCCCGCCGTACGCGACGGGCACCCGCTGCTCGGCGCGCCCGTGGAGCTGGCCGGCGCGGACGGCCACTGGTACGCCCAGACGCTCGCCCCGGACCGCCCCGCCTACCTCGACCAGCACCGGGTCGCCGGCGTGCCCGTGCTCCCCGCAGCCGCCATGACCGAGTGGGCGCTGGCCGCGGCCCGCGCGGCGGCCGGCGGGTCCACCGGCCCGGCCTCGTACCGCCTGGAGGACGTCGCCTTCCAGGAGTTCCTGCCCTTCACCGAGGGCGGCCCGCGCGAGGTGCAGGCCACCGCGTCGCCGCACACCGCGGACGGCGGCCTGCTGGTGCGCTGCTTCAGCCGCGAGCAGGGCGCGACGCAGTGGACCGAGCACGCGAGCGCGCTGGCCGTACGGTCGGCCGCCGTACGCCCGCCGGACCTGCCGCCCGCGACGCTCACCGCCGGCATGACCGAGGTCGACGTCGACGCCCTCTACGCCCGGCTGCGTGCCGGCTCCGTCGACCACGGCCCCGCCTTCCGCGCCCTGCGCCGGCTGTGGCGCGGCGGCGACGAGGCCGCGGCCCTGGTCGAGACCGCCGCCGACGCCGCCGACTCCGCGGGCGGCGCCGTCGCGGACTACGTCCTCCACCCGCCGCTGCTGGACGCCTGCTTCCAGACCGTCGGCGCCTTCCTCGGCGACGGCGACGGCGTCCCGCTGCCCACCTCGCTCGCGCGGTGCACCGTCTTCGAGGCGCTGCCGGCCCGCGTGTGGTGCCGGGTGCTGCGCACCGACGACGCGACCGCGGGGGAGCGGGTGCTGGACCTGGCCCTGCACGCCGAGGACGGGCGCTGCCTGGCCGTCGTGGAGTCGCTGCGCTTCACCGCCGTCCCCGCGGGCGCCCTCGCCGCGCTCGCGGCGCCGGCCCTGCGCCGCTACGAGACCGCGTGGGTGCCCCTGGACGACACGACCGCGCCGGCGCCGGGAACCGACCCGGCGGACGGCACCTGGCTGCTGTTCAGCGACGACACCGACCTCGCCGCCCGCTGGGCCGCCGAGCACCCCCTCAGCACCGTGCTGCCCGCCCCCACCGCGCAGGCGCTGCGCACCGAGCTCGACGCCCTGCGCGCCACCGGCCGCCCCCTCGCGGGACTGCTGCTGCACGCCGCCCCCGCCACCGGGCCCGCCGCCCACGACGAGGACACCCCGCAGACCGCCTTCCGGCTCGCCCGCGACAGCTTCCTGCTGCTCCAGGAGTTCGTCCGCGCCCCCGGGACCGCCGACGCCCGCGTCGTGCTGTGCTCCACCGGCGCCACCGACACCGTCCCCGACCCCGCGCAGGCCGTGCTCACCGGCGCCGCCAAGGCGGTCGTCGCCGACTACCCCGACCTGCGCGTCACCCACCTCGACCTCGACCCCGCGGCAGCCGCCCCCGCGCTCGCCGAGCTGCTCGCCGCAGCCGCCGCCCGCCCCGGCTCCGGCCACTACCGGCTGCGCGCGGGCCGCCGCCACGAGGCCCGGTTGCGCGAGGCCGGCCTCGGCGCCCCGCAGGCCCCGCCGGTCAGGGCCGACGGCGCGTACCTGATCACCGGCGCCTTCGGCGGCCTCGGCCAGGTCACCGCGGCCTGGCTCGCCGAGCACGGCGCCGGCGCCCTGGTGCTGACCGGCCGCCGCCTGCCGGCCGGCGAGCCGCAGTGGATCGCCGACCTGCGCCGCCGTGGCACCCGCGTGGAGACCCGGGCCTGCGACATCGCAGAACCGGCCGCCGTCGCCGACCTGTTCGCGTACGTCGCCAAGGACCTGCCGCCGCTGCGCGGTGTCGTGCACGCCGCGGGCGTCACCGACGACGCGGCGCTGGTGGACCTGGACTGGGACCGCTTCCGCCGGGTCATGGAACCCAAGGTCCGCGGCGCCTGGCTGCTGCACCAGCACACCGCGTCGCTGGACCTGGACTTCCTCGTCCTGTACTCCTCGATGCTGTCGCTGACCGGCTCGCCAGGGCAGGCCGCCTACGTCGTCGCCAACAGCTTCCTCGACGCGCTCGCCGGCTACCGCAGCGGCCACGGCAGGACGACGCTGAGCGCCGGCTGGGGCCCGTGGGGCGAGACCGGCATGGCGTACGAGCGCAGCCTGCTGGACCGCTTCACCGCGCAGGGCATGGACGCCATCCCGACCCGGCGGGCGCTCGCCGCCCTCGGCACCCTGCTGGGCGGCGGCACCGGCGGCACCGGCGGCACCGGCGGCACCGGCGGCGCCGGTCCGCACGTGGGCCTGGCCCGCGTCGACTGGGCCCGCTACGGCGCCGCCTTCTCCCGCCGCCAGCCCTACACCCTGCTCGCCGACCTGGTCACCGACGCGCCCGCGGACGTGGCCGCGACCGACGCCGTACCGCTGGAGGAGCTGACCGCGCTGGTCCTCAGCGCACCGGAGGCGGCCCGGCAGGCGGTCCTGGACGGGCTGCTGGAGCGGGTCGGGCTGCTGCTGCGCATCCCCGGCGCCGACCGCGACGACCTGCGGCAGCGCTTCGCGGCCGTCCGGCTCAACACGCTCGGCCTGGACTCGCTGACCACCGTCCAGCTGCGCAGCCGGCTGCTCGCCGACTTCCGCGCCGACATACCGCCCGACCTGCTCTTCAGCGGCGGCACCGCGGCCGACGTCGCCGAGCTGATCTGCCAGCAGCTGACGATCAGGAGCGTGTCGGCCGCGCCCGAGGACGACCTTGACGACCAGGAGACCGAGGTGCTGACGCTGTGAACGCCGTCCCCAACCTGCTGGCAGAACTCGCCGGCGCCGGTGTGCGCCTGCGCCTGGTCGACGACGCCCGCCTGGAGGTCTCCGCGCCCAAGGGCGCGCTGCGCCCCGAGCTGCGCGACCGGATCGTGGCGCACAAGCCCGAGCTGATCGCCTGGCTCGCCGACCAGCACGCCGGCGACACCGCCGCCGCCCAGGCGCTGCCGGCCCTCACCCACGACGCGGCGGGCCTGGGCGAGCCCTTCGCGCCCTCCGACCTCCAGACGTCCTTCATCATCGGCAGCCGCGAGGGCTTCGAGCACCATGTGCGCCCGCACCAGTACATGGAGTGGGAGTTCGCCGACCTCGACCCGGCCCGCTACGAGGCCGCGCTCAACCAGGTGCTGCGCCGCCAGCGCAAGGACCTCGTCGTCATCCGCGACGACCTGATGATGCAGCACGCCGGCGACGACCCCGCCCCGGTCAAGGTCACCGTCTCCGACCTCACGGGCCTGTCCGAGGCCGACGCGCAGGCCGAGATCCTGCGGGTGCGGGCCGCGATGGAACGCCACGAGCCGGACGTCTCGCGCTGGCCGTGGATCGAGGCGCACATCAGCCGGTACGGCGACGGGCGCGCCCGGCTGCACTGGAACAACAACAACATCTTCAGCGACGCCCCCGGCACCATGCGCTTCCTGTCCAACGTGCTGCGCGCCTACCACGACCCCGCCTCCGTCCCCGACGACCTGGAGATCGGCTACCGCGACTGCGTGCTGGCGCTCGCCGCCCTGGAGGAGTCCCCGCAGGGCCGGGCCGCCGAGGCGTACTGGCGCGACCGCATCCCCGGCTGGCCCGAGGCCCCCGCCGTGCCGCTCGCCGCCGGCGCCGACCTCAGGGCCCGCTCGCGCCTGGTGCGCCGGGAGCTGACCTTCCCCGCCGGCCTGTGGGCGCGGCTGCGCGCCAAGGCCGAGGAGCGCGGCCTGACCAAGACCAACGTGGTGCTGGCCGCGCACGCCGAGCTGCTGTCGTACTGGAGCGGGTCGCGGCACTTCCTGATCAACAACATGATCACCCACCGGCTGCCGCTGCACCCGCAGATCGGCGAGGTGCTCGGCAACTTCGCCTCCCTCTACCCGCTGGAGGCCGACTGGCGGCACGAGGAGTCCTTCGCCGCCCGCGCCCGGCGGCTCCAGGCGCAGGTCATCGCGGACGTGGAGCACTCGCAGTGGAGCGGCGTCAAGGTCCTCCAGGCGCTCAACCAGGCCCGCCGCACCCCCGGCCGCGCGGTCGCGCCCTTCGCGGTCGGCAGCGCGCTGTTCGTCGGCCCCACCGAGCGGCCCGACTACAGCACCCTGGAGACCCCGCAGGTGCGGTTCGACTGCGAGTTCTGGGAGCTGCCCGACGGCAGTCTGTGGGTCGTGTGGGACGTCATCGAGGAGATGTTCCCCGAGGGCCTGATCGACGCCATGGAGGAGGGCTACCGCACCGCGCTGGCCCTGCTCGCCGACGACGAGGCCGCCTGGGAGGCGCCGGGCCTGGACCTGCTGCCCGCCGCCCAGCGCGCGCAGCGCGCCGAGCCCGCGCCCGAGGCGCCGCCCACCGCGGGCTTCCTGCACGACGCGCTGCCCGCCACCGCCGCCCGCACCCCGGACGCCCCCGCGGTCGTCGCCGGCGGCACCACCCTCGGCTACGCCGCCCTGCACGCCCGCAGCGCCGCGCTCGCCGCCCGGCTGCGCGCCGCCGGGGTGCGGGCCGGCTCACGCGTCGCGGTGGTGCTGCCCAAGGGGCCCGAGCAGATCACCGCGGTCCACGCGGCCCTGACCGCGGGCGCCGCGTACGTCCCCATGGACCCCACCTGGCCGCACGACCGCATCGCGTACCTGCTCGGCGACATCGAGGCCGCCGCCGTCCTCACCGACGACACCCACCGCGGCGCCCTCGCCGCCCTCACCACCGCCCCGGTGCTCACGCCCGCCGCCGAAACCCCCGCCGAAGCGCCCGAGGTGAGGGTCGACGAGCCGCGCGACCCCGGCGACCTGGCGTACGTCATCTACACCTCCGGCTCCACCGGCCGCCCCAAGGGCGTGATGCTGGACCACCGCGGGCCCCTCAACACCGTCACCGACATCAACGACCGCTTCGGCATCGGCCCCGGCGACACCGTCCTCGGCATCTCCTCGCTGTGCTTCGACCTGTCCGTCTACGACGTGTTCGGCACCGCCGCGGCCGGCGCCACGCTCGTCCTGCCGACCGCGTCGGCCGCCGACCCGGCCGCCTGGCTGGAGCTGGTGGGCCGCCACCAGGTGACGGTGTGGAATTCGGTGCCGGCCATCATGCAGCTGTTCACCGAGGCCGCCGAGGCCGCCGGCGCGACCTTCCCGCACCTGCGCACGGTCCTGCTCAGCGGCGACTGGATCCCCGTGCAGCTGCCCGACCGCATCCGCCGTATCGCGCCGAACGCCCGCGTCATCAGCCTCGGCGGCGCCACCGAGGCGTCGATCTGGTCCATCCACCACCGCGTCGACCACGTCGACCCGCGGTGGACCAGCATCCCCTACGGCCGCCCGCTCGGCGGCCAGACCTGGCACATCCTCGACGACCTCGGCCGCGACGCCCCCACCTGGGTCCCCGGCCACCTCCACATCGGCGGCGCCGGCCTGGCGCTGGGCTACCTCGGCGACCCGGCCAAGACCGACGCCGCCTTCGTCCGCCACCCGCGCACCGGCGAGCGGATCTACCGCACCGGCGACCTCGGCCGCTTCCTGCCCGACGGCAGCATCGAATTCCTCGGCCGCGCCGACTTCCAGGTCAAGATCCAGGGCTTCCGCGTCGAGCCCGGCGAGGTCGAGCAGACCCTGCTGGAGCACGAGGGCGTCGCGCAGGCCGCGGTCGTCGCCCGCAGCACCGGATCGGGCAAGCAGCTCGCCGGATTCGCCGTCCCGCACCCCGGCGCCGGCGACCTCGGCGGCGCGCAGCTGCGGGAGTTCGCCGCCGCGCGGCTGCCCTCCTACCTGGTGCCCACCCACATCACCGTGCTGCCCGCGCTGCCGCTCACCGCCAACGGCAAGCTCGACCGGCGCGCCCTGGAAGCCCTCGGCCCCGGCGACGACACCGGCTCGGCCGCGTACGTCGCGCCCAGGACCGCCACCGAGGCCGCCATCGCCGAGGTGTGGGCGCAGACCCTGGAGACCGAACGCGTCGGCGTCACCGACGACTTCTTCGACCTCGGCGGCCAGTCCTTCGCCGCGCTGCGGGTCATCGAACGCCTCGCGGCGAGCACCGGGCGGCGCATCCCGCTCGGCGTGCTGCTCGAACAGCGCACCGTCGAGGGCCTCGCGGCCTGGCTGGAGACCGCGCAGCCGCGCTGGTCCCCGCTGGTGCGGCTCACCCACCGGCCCAGCGGCACCCCGTGGTTCCTCGTCCACCCGGCCGGCGGCAACGTGCTGTGCTACCAGAAGCTCGCCGACCTGCTCGACGAGCCCGTACTGGCCTTCCAGGCGCCCACCCCCGGCACCGGCGGCCCGCTGGACAAGGTCGAGGACTTCGCCGCCCGCTACCTCGACGAACTGCTCACCGTCCAGCCGCACGGCCCCTACCGGCTCGGCGGCTGGTCCTCCGGCGGCGTCATCGCCTTCGAACTGGCCCACCAGCTCGAAGCGCGCGGCGAGCAGGTCGAGCTGCTGGCCGTGCTGGACTCGCCGAGCCCCACCGTGCCGCGCGCCCTGGACGACACCCGGCTGCTGCTGTGGTTCGTCGAGGACCTGGGCCTGGGCCTGCGGGCCGCGGACATCCCCGAGGACGAGGTACGGCGGCTCGCGGACCTGCCCGACCCGCAGGCGCTCGCCGACGTCCTCGCCCGCGTCGGCGACGCCGCGGCCTCTATCGACCCCGCCTCGCTCACCGAGGCGCTCGCCGTCTTCCGCGGGGTGGTGCGCGCCTGCAACAGCTACGCGGCGCCCACCATCGCCGCCGACCTCGTCGTCGTACGCGCCGGCGAGGGAGAGGTCGGCGAGTTCGCCGGCCACCCGGCCGCCGCCCGGCCCGACTGGGGCTGGGCCGCGGTGACCTCAGGGTCCGTGACCGGCGCCACCGTACCGGCCACGCACTACACGCTGCTGACCCCCCGACATGCCCCAGCGGTGTCCGAAGCGATCAGCCGACCGAGACAAGGTGCGTAAGAATCATGGCCCAGGCTCTGCTCTCCGAACTGCACCGGCGCGGCATCAGGCTGCGCCTGGTCGACGACCGTCTCGACGTGGTGGCCCCGGCCGGCTCGCTCACCGCCGAACTGCGCGAGCAGCTCAAGGCGCAGCGCGACCAGCTCGTCGCGCTGCTGCGGCGCAGCGAGGCCGGCGGCGAGGACGTCCGCGTCGTGCCCCGCCCGGATCTGCGCCACGAACCCTTCCCGCTCACCGACATCCAGCAGGCGTACTGGATCGGCCGCAGCTCCGCGATCGAGCTCGGCGGCGTGTCCACCCACTACTACTTCGAGCTCGACGGCGAGGGCCTGGACGTCTGCCGGCTCACCGACGCGCTCAACGCCGTCATCGCCCGGCACGACATGCTGCGCGCCGTCGTCCAGCCCGACGGCCTGCAGCGCGTGCTGCCCGACGTGCCGCGCTACGAGATCGCCGTCGCCGACCTCACGGCGCTCGGCGACGCCGACCGCGAGCAGGCGCTGCTGGCCACCCGCGCCGAACTCGGCGCGAAGACCCCCGAGCCGGACGCCTGGCCGCTGTTCGAGATCCGGGCGAGCCTGCTCGGCGGCGGCCGGCACCGGCTGCACCTGAGCTTCAACATCCTCATCATCGACTTCTTCAGCCTCGCGCTGCTCTTCCACGACTGGCGGCAGGCGTACGAGAACCCCGGGCAGCGGCTGCCCGAGCCCGGCGTGTTCTACCGCGACTACATCGCCGCCCAGCAGGAGCTGCGCAGCGGCCCCGGCTACGCCCAGGCCGAGGCGTACTGGCTGGGCCGGCTCGCCGAGCTGCCGAACGCGCCCGAACTGCCGCTCGCCAAGCAGCCCGCGCAACTGGAGTCGGTGGAGTTCGTCCGCCGCCAGGGCCGGCTTCCGCGCGAGCAGTGGGACGCGGTCAAGGCCGCCGCCCGGCGCCGCGGGCTGACCCCGTCGGTCGCGCTGATGGCCGCCTTCTCCGACGTGCTGCGGCTGTGGTCGGGCGGGCAGCGCGACTTCACCCTCAACCTCACCCTCTTCGACCGCCCCCCGCTGCACCCGGCCATCGGCGAGATCATCGGCGACTTCACCTCGCTGACCATGCTCGCCGTCCAGGAGCCCGCCCCCGACGAGACGTTCGCCGACCGGGCGCTGCGGCTCGGCGGCCAGCTGCTGCGCGACCTCGGCCACACCGCCTACAGCGGCCTGCGGGTGCTGCGCGAACGCGCCCGCAGCCTGTCCTCGGGCCTGGGCGCGGCCATGCCCATCGTGGTGACCAGCGCCATCGGCTCGGCCCCGCAGCAGGACCAGGCCGGCGACCGCGGCTTCTTCGGCCGGCTCGGCTACGGCATCAGCCAGACCCCGCAGGTGTGGGTCGACCACCAGATCATGGAGGAGTTCGGCGACCTGCTCTACAACTGGGACTGCGTCGACGCGCTGTTCCCCGACCGGCTGCTGGACGACATGTTCGGCTCCTACCACGCGCTGCTGGAGCGGCTGGCCGCCGACGAGGGCGCCTGGGACGACCCGGCGCTGCGCCCGCAGCTGCCCGGCTGGCAGGAGGCCGAGCGGGACGCCGCCAACGCCACCGCGCTGCGGCTGCCCGGCGGCACGCTGTGCGGCCTGGCCGAGGAGCAGGCCCGGCGCGCCCCCGACGCCGTCGCCGTCATCGCCGGCGACACTCAGCTGACGTACCGGCAGCTCACGGCGCACGCCAACCGGCTGGCCCGGCGGCTGCTGGAGTGCGGCGCCCGGCGCGACAACCTCGTCGGGATCGTGCTGGAGCGCGGCTGGGAGCAGGTCGCCGCGACCCTGGGCGTCACCGCGTCCGGCGCCGCCTACCTGCCCGTCGACCCCTCGTGGCCGCAGGCCCGCCGCTCCCAGGTGCTGGAACTGGGCGGCGTGCAGCTCGTGGTGACCTCCCCGCAGCTGCGCGACAGCGCCCAGTGGCCGGCCGGCGTGCAGCCGATCACGCTGGAGGACGCCGAGGTCCGCACCGCCGACGACGGCCCGCTGGACGCCGGGCCCGAGCCCACCGACCTCGCCTACGTCATCTTCACCTCCGGCTCCACCGGCACTCCCAAGGGCGTGATGATCGACCACCGGGGCGCGGTCAACACCGTCCAGGACATCAACCGCCGCTTCGGCGTCGGCCCCGCCGACCGGGTCCTGGCGCTGTCCTCGCTGAGCTTCGACCTGTCCGTCTACGACGTCTTCGGCACCCTCGCGGCCGGCGCCGCCGTCGTCGTCCCGCCGGCCGCCGGCGCCCGCGACCCGCAGCAGTGGACCGAGCTGATGGACCGGCACGGCGTCACCGTGTGGAACTCGGTGCCCGCGCTCATGCAGGCCTGGGTGGACGCCGGTGGCCGCACCGCCGCCGGCAGCCTGCGCACCGTGCTGCTCAGCGGCGACTGGATCCCGGTGGGCCTGCCCGACGCGATACGCGCCGCCGAACCGCGCGCCCGCGTCATCAGCCTGGGCGGCGCGACCGAGGCGTCCATCTGGTCGGTGTGCTACCCGGTCGGCGCCGTCCCGCCCGAGTGGGTGCGCATCCCGTACGGCAAGCCGCTCGCCAACCAGACGCTGCACGTCTACAACGCGGCCTTCGAGCCCTGTCCGGTGTGGACCGCGGGCGACATCTACATCGGCGGCACCGGCGTGGCCAAGGGGTACTGGGCCGACCCGCAGCGCACCGCGGCGAGCTTCGTCACCCACCCGCGCACCGGCGAGCGCCTCTACCGCACCGGCGACCTCGGCCGCTACCTGCCCGGCGGCGACATCGAGTTCCTCGGCCGGCAGGACTCCCAGGTCAAGCTCAACGGCTACCGCATCGAGCTCGGCGAGATCACCGCGGCCCTGCGCCGGCTGCCCGGCGTCGCCGAGGGCCTGGTCCGGGTGGACGCCAACCCCGTCACCGGCGCCCGCCAGCTGGTCGCCTACGTGGTGGGCGCGCCCGGCTCGGAACCCGACACCGAGACCGTACGGGCCGCGCTCGCCGCGGCGCTGCCCGACTACATGGTCCCGCAGCACTACCTGCTCATCGACACCGTGCCGCTGAGCGCCAACGGCAAGGTCGACGTCTCCGCGCTGCCGACCGCGTGGAGCGAGCCGGACCAGGAGGCCGTCGAGGGCCCGCGCGACGACCTGGAGGAACGGCTGCTGGCCATCTGGCGCGAGGTGCTGCAACGCGACGACTTCGGCGTGCTGGACAACCTCTTCGAGATGGGCGCCGACTCGCTGCACGCGGTACGCATCCTCACCCGGCTGCGCGACGACCTCGGCATCGCCACCGAGGGCGACGAGGGCCTGCGGCTGCTGTTCGAGAGCCCCACCGTCACCGAACTGGCCGCCGAGCTGCGCAAGCAGGTCGGGGCGCCGGCCTGATGGCCGCGGGGACGGGCGGCTTCGCCGCCGAGCTGCTGGACCGCACCTGGGACGACGTCGTGGTCGGCGGCGGCTCGGCCGGCTCGGTGCTGGCCGCCCGGCTGTCGCAGGAGCCCGGGCGGCGGGTGCTGCTGGTCGAGGCCGGCACCGACCCCGCGCCGCAGTCCGGGCCGCCCGGCAGCCCGGTGCTGACCGGCGCCAACTGGGACCACACCGCCTCGGTCGGCGACACCGAGCCCGGCGCCGGGCGGCAGTACCCGTACCTGGTCGGCAAGGTGCTCGGCGGGTCCTCCGCGGTCAACGGCGCCATCGCGCTGCGCGGCCTGCCCGCCGACTTCGACGGCTGGGCGGCGGCCGGCTGCGCCGGCTGGTCGTGGGCGGACGTGCTGCCGTACTTCCGCGGCCTGGAGGCCGACGCCGACTACGGGGACAGCGCCCTGCACGGCGGGCACGGCCCGCTGCCGGTGCGCCGCCCCGCGCCCGAGCGGCTGTCGAAGGCCGCCGCCGCCTTCCTCGCCGGCTGCCGCGCGGCCGGCATCCCCGACCGGCCCGACCTCAACGACGGCGGCACGGGCGCCGGGCCCATCCCCGGCAACCTCGCCGGCCGGCACCGCGTCTCGGCCGCCGACGCCTACCTGGAGCCGGCCCGCGAGCGGCCGAACCTGGCCGTCGCCGACCGCGCCGAGGTCACCCGGGTACTGGTCACCGGCGGCCGGGTCACCGGTGTGGAGCTGCTGCGCGACGGCCGCGTCCACCAGGTGCGCGCCGGGCAGGTCACGCTGTGCGCCGGCGCGATCGGCAGCCCGCTGGTCCTGCAGCGCTCCGGCATCGGCGCCGCCGCCCGCTCCGCCGCGCTCGGCCTGCCCGTCACCGCCGACCTGCCGGGCGTCGGCGGCAACCTGATCGACCATCCGATGGTGCCGGTGTGGTCGGCCGCCGCCCCCGGGGTGTGCGCGGACGACGACCCCTGGCACGAGGCGATGGCCCGGATCGCCACCACCGGCGACCTGCCGGACGTCAACCTGCTGCTGGTCGCCAACGTCCGCGGCGCCGCCATCCCCGGCATCGGCGCCGTCCTCGGCTCCGACGCCGGCATCTCGGTCGGCGCGCTGCTGCTCGCCCCGCGCTCGCGCGGCACCGTCGAGCTCACCGACGCCGACCCCAAGGCCGCCCCGGCGATCCGGCTGCGGCTGGCCACCGACGAGGACGACCTGCGGCGGCTGATGAACGGCGTACGGGCCGCCTGGCGGGTGGTGCGCTCCGCGCCGTTCGCGCCGATGGCGGCCAGGACCTTCCTGTGGACCGAGCGCATGGTCGAGGACGACACGCTGCTGCGCCGCGCGGTGGCCAACTTCGTCACCCCGACCTGGCACGCCGCCGGCACCGCCCGGATGGGCCCGGCGGGCGACGACGGCGCGGTCGTCGACGAGCGGCTGCGGGTGTACGGCGTCACCGGGCTGCGGGTCGCCGACGCCTCCGTGATGCCGTCGATCGTCCGCGCCCCGACCAACCTGACCTGCATCATGCTCGCCGAACGGGCCGCCGGGTGGATGCGATGACGGCGCACGAATGACGGGGGACCAGCGATGACAGTGGACCAGCTCACCGAGGCCGTACCCGCGCCGGGCCCGGCGCCGCAGGGCGCGTCCGGCGCCTTCCCGCTCACCGACCTGCAGGCCGGCTACCTGGTCGGCGGCAGCGGCCTGATCGAGCTCGGCGGCTTCCACCCGACGATGTACGTCGAGATCGACATGGTCGACTTCGACGCGGAGCGGGCCCGCCGGGCGATCGACCTGCTGATCGCCCGGCACGAGCACCTGCGCACCGTCGTGCTGCCCGAGGGCGCCCAGCAGGTGCTCGCGCCGGAGGAGGCCGAGCCGTTCGCGCTGCCGGTCACCGACCTGACCGGGCTGCCCGCGGCCGAGCGCGAGCAGGCGCTGCTCGCCGCCCGCCGCGAGCTGTGCGACCGGGGCGTCGATCCCACCGGGCGGCGGCTGTTCACGGTCTCCGCGCACCGGGTGCGACCGCACCGCTACCGGATCCACTTCTCGATGAGCCTGCTGCTGCTGGACTCCGGCAGCACCCGCACCCTCCAGCAGGAGTGGTGGCGGCTCTACACCGACCCGGCCGCCGAACTCCCGCCGACCGGGCGCACCTTCCGCGAGTGCGTGCTCGCCCGGATCGGCTACGAGCGCACCGACGACTACGCGGCGCACTGGAAGTACTGGGCCGACCGGCTGGACACCCTGCCCGAGGCGCCGGTGCTGCCGTCCTCCGGGAAGGTCGCCACCCTCAAGGCCGGCCGCCTGGTGCGCCGCACCCACCGGCTGAGCCGCGAGCAGTGGCAGCGGCTGTCGGCCGCCTTCCGCGCCCACAAGGTGCTGCCGGCCGCGGCGATGATGCACGTCTTCGCCGAGACGCTGGGCACCTGGGCCGCCGCCCCGCACTTCTGCCTCAACGTGCTGCACCAGAACTGGGCCACCGCCCACCCCGAGACCGCCGGCGTCGTCGGGCAGTTCAGCTCCACGCTGCCGCTGGAGGTGGACCTGCGCGGCGAGGGCGGCTTCTTCGCCCGGGCCGCCCGGCTGCAGAGCCGGCTGTGGCAGGACATGGCGCACAGCGAGGTCACCGCGGTCAAGGTCACCCGGGAGCTGGCCGCCCGGCGCGGCTGGACGGGCCGGGCGGCGCTGCCGTACGTCTTCAACAGCATGCTCGGACCGGCCCGCCGCGACACCGGTGCGGCGAGCCCGGCCTGCCGGACGGTGCACAACAACCTGCGCACCCCGCAGGTGCTGATCGACAACCAGCTCGTGGACGGCCCGCACGGCGCGGTGGACTGCGTGTGGGACGTGGTGGACGAGGCGTTCCCGCCGGGCCTTGCCGACCAGATGTTCGACGCGTACGCGCGGATGCTGGACCACCTGGCCGCCCCCGGCGGGGTGACCGCCGACCCCGACCCGGTGCCGGCCGCCCACCGCGCGCTCGTGGCCGCCGACAACGCCCCCGGCGGGCCGCCGCCGCGCGGCAGGCTGGAGGACGGCTTCACCGCCCGGGCGGCCCGGCAGCCGGACGCCCCCGCCGTGATCGCCGCCGGGCGCACCCTGACGTACGGCGAACTCGACGCGCTCTCCCGGCAGATCGCCTCATGGCTGCACGCGCAAGGCGTCGGCGCCGGCAACATCGTGCCCGTCGTCATGGCCAAGGGCTGGGAGCAGGTCGCCGCCGCCCTCGGCGTGGTCCGCTCCGGCGCCGCCTACTGCCCGGTCGACGCCGGGCTGCCGGCCGCCCGGATCGGCGAGCTCCTCGACGACTGCGCCGCACGGGTCGTCCTCGGCCAGTCCCACCACCCGTACGCCGGCGGCACCCGGCCGCTGCTCGAACTCGCCGTGGACGGCCTCGACCCGGCCGCCGACCCCGGGCCGCTGCCGGCGGCCACCGGGCCCGACGACCTGGCGTACATCATCTACACCTCCGGTTCCACCGGCCGGCCCAAGGGCGTGATGATCGAGCACGCCGCCGCCCTCAACACCGTGCTGGACATCAACCAGCGCATCGGGCTCACCCCCCGCGACCGGGTGTTCGGCATCTCCTCGCTGAGCTTCGACCTGTCGGTGTGGGACGTCTTCGGCACCCTCGCGGCCGGCGCCGCGCTCGTGCTGCCCGCCGCCTCCGCCCGGCCCGACCCGCTGGGCTGGGCCGCGACGGCCGCCGCGCACGGGGTGACGGTGTGGAACTCGGTGCCGGCGCTCGCCGAGATGCTGACCGAGGTCGCCGAGGAAGCCGCCGCCGGCGCCGCCGACAACGCCGATGACGCGGGCGCGGACCCGGCCCGCCCGCCGATCCGGTCCTTCCTGCTCAGCGGCGACTGGGTGCCCACCGCGCTGCCCGGCCGGATGCGCCGGCTGTGGCCCGGGGTGCGGGTCACCGCGCTGGGCGGCGCGACCGAGGCGTCCATCTGGTCCAACTCCTACCTGGTGGGCGAGGTGGACCCGGCCTGGCGGAGCATCCCCTACGGCCGGCCGCTGCCGGGGCAGACCATGCGGGTCCTGGACCACCGGCTCGACGTGCGCCCGCCCGGCGCCGCGGGGCGTATCCACATCGGCGGGGCGGGCCTGGCCCGCGGCTACTGGCGCGACCCCGAGCGCACCGCCGAGCGCTTCGTCACCCACCCGGTCACCGGCGAGCGCCTCTACTGGACCGGCGACCTCGGCCGCTACCGCGCCGACGGCGTCATCGAGTTCCTGGGCCGGGAGGACCGGCAGGCCAAGATCCAGGGCTTCCGGGTCGAGCCCGGCGAGGTCGAGGCGGCGGTGCGGGCCTGCCCGGGGGTACGGGACTGCGCGGTCGCGGTCGAGGACGGGCCCGCCGGGCAGAAGCGGCTGGTCGCCCTGGTCGTGGCCGACCCCGGCGCGCAGCGGCCGGCACCCGCGGGGCTGGCGGCGGCGCTGCGCGGCCGGCTGCCGCACTACATGGTGCCCGGCGCGATCCATGTCGTGGACCGCCCGGCGCTGTCGGCCAACGGCAAGGTGGATGTCGCCCGCAGCCTCGCCGAGGCGCGGGCCGCCGCCCGCCGCGAGGACGCGTCCACGGGCGCGGCACCCGGCGGCCGTACCGCGGTGCGGCTGGCCGAGCTGTGGCGCACCCTGCTCGAAGTCGACGCCGTGGGGCCCGAGTCGGACTTCTTCGGCCTGGGCGGCAACTCGCTGCTGGCGCTGCGGCTGGTCAACCGGGTCGAGGCGGAGTTCGGGGTGCAGCTGCGCTTCGGCGAGATCTTCGAGACCCCGGCGCTGCTGGACCTGGCCGAGCGCATCGACCGGGGCGGCGCGGCCGGCGCCGCGGGCGGCTGCTCGGTGCCGCTGTCGGCCCGGGAGGGGCATCCGGTGCACCTGTTCCACCCGGTGGGCGGCGCGGTCAGCTGCTACACCGGCTTCGCCCGCGACTGGGCCGGCCCGGTCCGCGCCTTCCAGCACCCGGTGCTGGCCCGCGGCGGCACGGCCGGCGAGCAGGACCTGGCGGCGATGGCCGCGGGCTACCTGGCCGAGCTGCTCGAACTGGCCCCGCAGGGCCCGTATCTGCTGGGCGGCTGGTCGATGGGCGGGGTGCTGGCGTACGAGGTCGCGGGGCAACTGGCCGCGCAGGGGCACCGGGCGGCGGTCTTCATGATCGACAGCGACCTGGCGAACCTGCGGCAGCCGGCCACCGACACCGAGCGGCACCTGGAATTCCTCGCCGACCTCGCGGGCGGCGCGCTGCCGCCGGACGTCACCGAGGCGGTACGGGCCGCGTCCGGCGACGGGCTGGCGGCGGCGGCGCGCGACGGGGCGGTGCGGCACGGGCTGCTGCCGGCCGAGCTGGACCCGGCGGGCTACGAGCGGCTGATGCGGGTGCACGCCGCCAACCTCGCGGCGCTGGCCCGGTACCGCCCGGCGGCTGCGCCGGGGGTGCCGGTGCTGCTGTGCGTGGCCGGCGCGGTGGACCGCCCCGACCCCGTGCCGGCCTGGCGGGCGCTCAGTCCGGACCTGGAGACGGACGTGTGGCCCGCCGACCACTACTCCATCATGGCCGGCGGCATCGCGCAGGCCGTGCTGGAGCGGATCGCCCGGTGGGCGGGCGGATCCGCGCGATGACCGGTGGGGCGGGCCGGTGAGCCCGCCCCACCGGCCGCTACTCGTCGCCCAGTTCGGCGGTCATCGCCCGTACCAGCGCGGGCAGCCCGACGGCCAGGGCGTGCTGCTCCTCCGGGGTCAGCGCCGCCAGCCACCGCTCGTGCCGCTGCCGCATGGCCTCGGCGATCTGGCTGGCGGCCCGCCGCCCGGCGGGGGTCAGCACGACCTTCTGGAAGCGCCGGTTGTCGGGGTCACGGGCGCGCTCGACCCACCCCTTCTCGGTCATGCCGGCCACCAGCCGGCTCACGGTGCTCTTCTCCAGGCCGAGATACGAGCCGAGTTCGTGCTGGACGCACGGACCGCCGGACAGATAGCCGAGCGCCAGCGACTCCGAGAGCGAAGCGCCGAGGCCCGGCACGACCCGCGACGGATCCAGCACGCCGCGCCGCCTGAACAGGCCGTCCATCGCCATTTCCAGCACATCGTGCGGTCCGGCGGGCATTACCACCTCCGTGGGTTGCACGGGGCAACCCTTGATTGCTACGCTGCCCTACGGCAGTTGTGACGTACAACTATAGGAGCTCGTATGTTATCCGACTGGGGCCGTCTCCTGGTCAGGTTCCGCTGGGTGGCGATTGCGGCGGGGGTCGTCGTCATCCTGGTCGGCGGGGCCTGGGGAGGAGGCGTATTCAAGGTACTGAAATCAGGGGGTTTCGACGACCCGCACAACGAGTCCTCACGGGCCTCGGTGCGGATCGCCCAGGATCTCGGGGCGCGCGACGTGGATGTGGTGGTCATCTACTCAACCACCAAAACCACCGTCGACGACCCGGCCTTTGCGAATTCTGTCAACTCCACGGTCACGGCGTTGCGCGGGCGTCCGGAAGTGGCGTACGTGGCCACGTACGCGGACACCGAGCTGCCCTCGCTGGTCTCCACCGACCGGCACGCCACCAGCATCGCCATCACGCTGCGCGGCAAGGACCAGGACACCAAGTCCGACCAGTACAAGGACATCAAGTCCGCGCTGCCGGCCGCCGGGGTCAAGACCCAGGTGGGCGGCGTCGTCCCGCTCGCCGTGGTCACCGACGACATGGCGCAGAAGGACATCGAGCGCGGCGAGATGATCGCCTTCCCCGCCGTCCTGATCCTGCTCGTCCTGATCTTCGGCGGTGTCGTCGCCGCCACCACACCGCTGCTCATCGGCGTGCTGGCCATCTTCGGCGCCTTCACCGTCACCCGCGTCCTCACCGAGTTCACCGACGTGTCCACCTTCGCGGTGAACACCATCACGCTGCTCGGCCTGGGCCTGGCCATCGACTACTCCCTGCTGATCGTCAGCCGCTACCGGCGCGAGCTGGAGACCCACGAACCGGCCGAGGCCATCGCCCGCACCATGGCCACCGCCGGCCGCACCGTGCTGGTCTCCGGCCTCACCGTGGTGCTGGCGCTGTCCAGCCTGCTCATCTTCCCGCTGGTCTTCCTGCGCTCCATCGGCCTGGGCGGCATGTCCGCGGTGCTGGTCGCGATGATCAGCGCGCTCACCGTGCTGCCCGCCCTGCTGGCGCTGCTCGGCCGGCGCATCAACGCGCTGCGCATCCCGCTGCCCGGCCGCGCCCGCCGCGAGGCCGCCGCGGCCGAGGGCCACGGAGCCTGGGCGAAGCTCGCGCACACCGTGATGCGCCGCCCGGTGCTGTACGTGATCGGTGTCGTCGTCGTCCTCGGCGCGTTCGCCGCGCCCTTCCTGAACGTCCACTTCGCCGGCAACGACGAGCGCGTGCTGCCCAAGAACACCGAGGCCCGGGTCGTCTCCCAGGAACTGGCCGACCGCTTCCCCGGCGGCTCCGACGCCCCGCTGGAGGTCTTCGTCGGCCACGCCCCCGGTGCCACCCTGCAGGCCGTCCGCGACGCCGTCGCCCGCGTCCCCGGCGTCAAGGACGTCACCGTCAGCGCCACCAAGGGCGACGCGGCCATGCTCACCGTCGGCTACGACGGGCCGCGCACCGGCGACACCGCCTACGACGCCGTCCGCGACATCCGGGCCCTGCACCAGCCGCCGGGCGTCGAGGTGCTGGTCGGCGGCCGGCCCGCGATGGACGTCGACCGGCTGGCGACCCTCAAGCACGGCCTGCCGTGGATGCTCGCCATCATGGCCGCCGCCACCTTCGTGCTGCTCTTCCTGGCCTTCGGCTCGGTCCTGCTGCCGCTCCAGGCGGTCGTGATGAACCTGCTGTCGATCGGCGCGTCCTTCGGCGTCATCACCTGGGTCTTCCAGAGCGGCCACCTGTCCGGCGGCCTGGACTTCACCCCGACCGGCTTCCTGGAACCGACCACCCCGGTCCTCATCCTCGCCATCCTCTACGGCCTCGCCACCGACTACGAGCTCTTCCTGGTCGCCGCGATCCGCGAGAAGTGGGACGCCACCCACGACCCCAGGGCCGCGATCGCCGGCGGCCTGCAGACGACCGGCCGCATCATCACCGCCGCCGCGCTGCTGCTCGGCGTCGTCGTGGTGGGCTTCTCCGCCAGCGGCATCGTCTTCACCAAGATGATCGGCGTCGGCATGGTCGTCGGCATCCTGCTGGACGCCACGCTGGTGCGCGTCCTGCTGCTGCCCGCCGTGCTGCGGCTGTTCGGCCGCGCCGCCTGGTGGGCGCCGGGACCGCTGGCCCGGCTGTACGGCAGGGTCGGCATCCGCGAGTCCGAGGGGCCGGCGGCCGTACCGCAGCCGGCGTCCGCCCCGCAGTCGGAGTCGGACCCGGTCTGAGGACCCCGCACCGCCCGGCACGACGGCGGCCGGCCCCCCGCCGCGGGGGAGCCGGCCGCCGTCGCGGTCCGGCCGCGGTGCCGCCGCCGCTCAGCCCTCGGCGGGCACGTCACCGACCAGATAGACGTACATGACACTGCTGTTGACGCCGTCCACCCCCAGCAGCTGGTTGACCGCGTCGTCCATGTAGCCGCTGATGCCGATGCACGAGCGGCCCATCCACGTCGCCACCAGCGACAGGTTCTGCGCCATGTGCCCGCACTCCACCAGCACCAGGCGGTACGCGCGCAGACCGTACGAGAGCCGCTGGTGCGTCAGGTCCGCGACGGGGAACAGCCACAGCGGGCACTGCGCCGCCTCCAGCTTGCCCGTCGCCTTCGGGGCCGGCACCCGCGGGTCCAGCCACGGCGAGGTCTGCAGCAGCTGCGGGCTGATGTCGCCGGGCGACAGCAGCTCCAGCGCGTGGGCCTCGGGGTCGTAGAGGTAGGTGCCGCGCTCCACGCCCTCCACCGCGTGGCAGTACATCGCCAGCCGGATCGGGTAGTTGGCGCCGCCGCTGGGGTAGGTGCGCACCCGGTAGGACGTCGTGGTGCCGGGCTTCTTCATGTCCGACGCGGTGCCGGCGGCGTAATACAGCAGCGTGCTCAGCTCGTCCAGGGTGAAGCTGCCCTGGTAGCGGCCGTGCGTGCTGCGCCGGGCCAGCAGCACCTCGGCCAGGCCCGGGCCCTGCGGGCGGGTGCCGGGGGCGGGCAGCGCGACGGTGGTGCCGGCGCCGGGCAGCTGCTGGCGGCCGAGCACCGGGCCGATGCTCTCGTCGGCCATCTGGTCCTCGCCGCGGAAGACGACGTACTTGCTCTGCTCGTGGTAGCGCCGGTCCGAGGACCGCGCGGTGTCGGCGAAGAAGGGCTCGCGCGGCCCGTCGTCCAGCAGCGCGACCGACAGCAGCCACGCCAGGTACGCCTCGTCCGCCGCGGTCAGCCCGAGCATCCCGTGCAGCGTGGTGTGCACCAGCGCCGAGTAGACCTCGCGGGCCGGCCGCCGCAGCATCCCGGCCTGCTCCATCCCGGCCAGCCGCCCCCACGCCGCCGACTGCCACGCGAACCAGCGGGCGACGACCCCGAAGGGCGAGCCCTCCGCGATCGCGTTGGGCGCGGACGCGGCGCTGCGGACCCGCTCGGCCTGCGCCGACCAGCCGCTCTGGTCGCGCACGAAGCCGGCCTCCGCGGCGGAGCGGGCCTGCGTCTCGTCGGCGAGGCTCAGCCCCTCCTCGCGGGCCCAGGTGCGGGTGTGGCCGCGCAGCCACTGCACCGCGTCACGCCAGGTGCCGCCGGCCGCGAGCGCGCTCGCGGTCAGCAGGTCGGCGGCGGCGCGCAGCCGCCGGGCGCGCGAGCGGTGCTCGGCGAGCGTGGCGAGCACATCGGCGTTCGCCGACGTCCACAGCCGCTCCCCGACGGCCACCCCGGCGGGCCCGCCGTAGCGCGCCGGATCCAGCGGATAGTCCGACTCCTCGGCGGCATACGCCCCCGCCGGGCCCTCGACGCGCTCGCGCAGTTCGGTGAGCTGCTTGTCCTCGGCTCCGCGCAGGTGGACCAGCAGCCGGGGCCGCTCGCCCGCCTCTCGGGTGGCGTACCAGTCGGCCGCCTCGCCGCCCGGCGCGCCGGCCGCCCACGGCCGTACCGTGCCGATCAGGACCTCGTCCAGCAGCCGCGAGGCCGCGGCCGGATCCGCCGCGCCGGCCGCCGTGACGGACAGCGTCCGCCAGGGCGAGCCGGCCGTCGTGGAATTCCCCTGCTGCGTCTGCTGATGCGTGTGCCCGCTCAACTTCCCGCTCCTGCCTGCCGACCCGATCCAGCCGAGAAAGAAGCCGGCCCCGCCGGTGGCCGGGACCGGACCTCACGGGGCGAGCCTCCGGCACCGGCCGGGGGATCGTCACCGTTGAGATTGCTCGAACCGGGCCGCCGCGGCGGGGCGGGGGAGGGGCAAGGGCAGGGGCAGGCGCAAGGGCAGCGGCGCGGCGGTCAGCCGGCGGCGCCGGTGGCCGACTCGGCGCCCGCGGCCGGCTCGGGACCGGCCGCGGGCGCGGGCCGCTCGCCGGGGCCGGCCTTGAGCATCGCCTTGGCGCCGTTGAACGCGGCGCGGGCCACCAGCATGATGACCAGGCCGTTGATGACGTGCAGGCCCATCACGGCCTCGCCGCCGACCGAGCTGTGGGCGTCGTCCCGCCCGCCGATGGTGTTGATCAGGATCTGCACGGGCACCAGCGCGGCGACCAGGAAGGTGATGCCGACCAGCTTGCGCGGCACCTTGGCGATCAGCGCGGCGATGGTGGCGAGCACGGCCAGGGTCGGGATGACCATCATGCCGTTCATCTTGTGCGCGTCGAAGGTGCTGTCGGTCTGCGGCTTGGTGAAGGCCGCGACACCTGCCAGGTAGAACTGCACACCGATCGCGGCGAACAGCAGGATACACAGGACGAAGTAGACCTTGCGCATGGCGGAGGCATCCTTTCGGAATGCACGGGCGTGCCGGATCCCGGCCGCGGCGGGAATGACGCTAGTTATCCTTAACTAGGGTGTCAAGGATAGCTGGAGCGGCCCGGCAATAAGGGACGTGAGTGCGTGTCAGGAGGGGTCGCGCGGCGCCGTGTTGACGCTTCCCGCGGTGAGCAGCGACATGATCGTCGCGGTCACCAGCTCACCGGCCTCGTCGGCCTTGCGGCCTCCCGAGCCGACCTGCTCGGCGGCCAGGTGCATCAGCGTGTAGACCGTCGCCACCAGCCAGTCCAGCGGCAGGTCGGCGCGGAAGGCGCCCTCGGCCCGGCCGCGCGCCAGCAGCCGCTCGATACGGCCCAGCACCATCTCGGCGTATCCGCGCAGCTTCTCCGGCGGCAGGTTGGTCGAGGCGACCAGGTAGAGGTTGCGGTGCCGCTCCAGCACCTGCCAGGAGGAGCCGAGCAGCCGCTCCAGCACCTCCTGCGGCGGCCCGTCGTCCAGCGGCAGCTCGGCCAGCGCGTCATGGGTCTGGGCGAACGCGCGCTGCAACGCGGCGTCCACCAGTGCCTCGCGGGTGGGGAAGTGCGAGTAGAGCGTCACCCGGCTGACCCCGGCCGCGCGGGCGATGGCCGACATGTTGAAGTCCCCGTCCAGGGGCACGGTGTTGAGGGCGGCGTCCAGGATGGCGGCGATGCTCCGCTCGGCGTCGGCGCGGCGGCGCCTTCCGGAGTCGCCGCGCCTGGCCGGGGATGGATCGTGCATGGGCATGAGGATATCCGCGGGGCCGCAGCGGTCAGTGCATCGGCATGGGGCTGTCACCCAGGTCGATCGGCCCCTTGGGCAGCAGTACGGTCGCGGCGGCGGCCAGCGCCGCGGCCCCGATCGCCAGCACCCAGAACGCGTGCCGGAAGCCGGCCGGCGACGGCGCCGTCATGGCCGCGACGCTGGTGGCGGCGACCGCGGAGACCACCGCGATGCCGAGCGAGGCACCCACCTCGTGGCCGGTGTTGAAGACCCCGGAGGCCACCCCGGCGTGCTCCGGGTCGACCGACGACAGGCCGCTGGTGGTCGCGGTGACGAAGGTCGCGCCGATGCCGACCGCCGCCAGCAGGAAGCCGGGCATGAGCGTGGACCACACCCCGCCGCCGATCCCCTTCCACGCCATCAGGCCGAGCCCGATCGCGGCCAGCAGCAGCCCGCCGAACGCGGTCGGCCGCGGCCCGATCCTGCCGACCTGCTCCGAGGCCAGGTGGGCGCCGATCGCGGTGGCGAAGGCGACCGGCAGGAAGACCAGGCCGGCGTGCAGCGCGGTGTAGTGCTCGGCGTGCTGGAGGTAGATCGAGGTCAGGTAGTACGTGCCCAGCAGCGCGGCGGTCGCGAAGACCATGGTGCCCACCGCGCCGGGCAGCGGCGGGCGGCGCACCAGGCCGAGCGGCACCAGGGGCCGGCGCACCTTGCTCTCGGTGAACAGGAAGACCGCCGCCAGCACCACCGCGATGCCGATCGGCACCAGCGCGTCGGCCGAGCCCCAGCCCTTGTCGCCCGCCTTGACCAGGCCGTAGATGAGGAAGGCGACGGTGCCGGTGCCGGTGAGCGCGCCCGGCAGGTCGAGAGGGGTGCCGGGGGTGCGCGGCCGGTTCGGCACCACGGCCGGGACGGCGGCGAAGACCAGCGCGCCGACGGGCACGTTGATGTAGAACGCCCACTCCCAGCCGGGCCCGGAGGTCAGCGCGCCGCCGACGACCACGCCGACCGCGGCGCCCGCCGCCCCGATCGCGGCCCACACCCCCAGTGCGCGGTTGCGGGCCGCGCCGGTGAACTCGGTGGTCAGGATGGACAGCGCCGACGGCGACAGCAGCGCCGCCCCGACGCCCTGGGCGACCCGGGCGGTCAGCAGCTGCGCACCGCTGCCGGACAGCCCGGCGCCCAGCGAGGCCAGCGTGAAGACCGCCAGGCCCAGCTGGAAGGAATGGCGCCGGCCGAGGCCGTCGGCGACCTGGCCGCCGAGGATCAGCAGCCCGCCGAACGCCACGGTGTAAGCGGTGATCACCCAGGGTAGCGAGTCTCCGCTCAGGCCGAGCGACCCGCCGATCGACGGCAAGGCCACGTTCACCACGGAGACATCGAGTACGGCCATGAACTGGGCCAGGCAGAGCACCACGAGCGCGGGCCATCCGGCGGCCGGCGCGGCGGGCTCCTCCCGGCCGACCTGCTGGTCGGCTGCGGTTCTACTCACCACGGGACTCCTTATCCTTACACATATGTTAGGTTTACCGCAGTGAGGTCGGAGGTGCAACAGGAGAGGATTTCGGCCACCCATGTGAGCAACTTGGGAGAGCCCAGGGGACGCTCGGGCGTGCCAGCATCTGAGCCGAAACGGGCTGGGCCCGATCACGACAATCGTCCCCTGTGCCGACGTATACCGACATGGCTGGGCTGTGCCATGCCGCGAAACGCCCTGCGCGGGGGGCAAAAGGGGTGCTGGACATGAATTCATCCGCTGACTCCCCGGCGCAGGAGGGGCTTCGGCGCCGGGCGATGCTCATCGGTACCGCCGGCGGCGCCGCCGCGGCACTGGGACTCGCCGGCGCGGGCACCGCTGCCGCCGCGCCCGCCGGCTCCACGACCTCCACCGCGTCGCCCGAGGCCGCGGCCGACATCGACTGGGACAACGGCAACATCGTCGAGATGGTCATCGTGCCCGAGGCCGAGCCGATCATCCTGACCTACGTCGCCGGCAACGACGCGACGATCATCGTGCGCGTCACCACGCTGCTGCAGCACGCCTGGTTCGACGCGATCGCCCCCTACCACGCGACCGCGGTGGGCGTCACGTCCAAGCTGGGCCGCCGGCCGGCGAGCGAGGGCGTGACCAACCGCAACAAGAACATCGCGATCATGTACGCCTCACTGCGGCTGCTCAGCGGCATGATCCCGGCGGCCACCGCCCAGTGGCGCGCCCTGCTGGCCAAGTACGGGCTGGACCCCGACAACACCACCAAGGACCTCCGCACCCCCGCGGGCATCGGCAACGTCGCGGGCCAGGCGGTCGTCGACAGCCGGCTGCGCGACGGCATGAACCAGACCGGTGACGTCGGCCGCAAGTACCACCCCATGCCGTACCACGACTACACCGGCTACGTGCCGCGCAACACCGCCTACGAGCTGCGCGACCCCTCGCGCTGGCAGCCCAACATCGTGCCCACCGACAAGCAGGGCCAGTGGCGGGTGCAGGAGTTCATCAACCCGCAGCTGATGTACTGCCGCCCGTACACCTTCAAGGACGTCACCAAGTACAAGCTGCCCAAGCCGTACAAGAGCGACGTGCACAACTGGCGGGACTACAAGGCGCAGGCCGACGAGATCCTGTCGATGCAGGCCGGTCTGACCGACGAGCAGAAGATGACCGCCGAGACCTTCGACGACAAGTTCATGGCGCTCGGCATCTCGGTCGGCATGGCCGGCGCCGAGAAGAACCTGCCGTTCGACGACTGGTTCCACTTCCACATGATCACCGCCGTCGCCGTCTTCGACGCGCTGATCGCCGCCTGGTACAACAAGAACGTCTGGGACGCCGTCCGGCCGGTCAACGCGATCCGGCACATCTACGGCGACAACAAGGTCAAGGGCTGGGGCGGCCCGGGCCTCGGCACGGTCAGCATGAAGGCCACCGAGTGGCAGAGCTACCTCGACATCCCCGACCACACCGAGTACCCGTCGGGCTCCACGACGCTCTACCACGCCCACTCGCAGTCGGCGACCCGCTTCCTCGGCGGCGACGCGATCGACCTGCACTTCCCCTTCCCCAAGGGGTCCTCGCGCATCGAGCCCGGCGTCACCCCCGCGCAGGACATCGAGCTGCACTTCACCTCCTGGAAGGACTTCGCCGACGTGGCCGGCATGAGCCGCGCCTACGGCGGCGTCCACTTCACGGCGGCCGTCCATGCCGGTGAGCAGCTCGGCCCGCAGTTCGGCGACCTCGCCTACGAGTTCGTCATGAAGTACGTCAAGGGCCAGGTCTGACCGGTTTTCGCAACACGAGCACCTTCACCCTCCCGACTCGCGACAATCGAGGTCCGATGAGCATCCGAACGTTCGTGTCCACCCGCAGCGCCGCCGTCGTCGCCGCGACCGCCATGGCGTCCGTGGTCGCCATGGCCCTGCCGGCCGCCGCCCACACCCCGGTCATCCTCACCGCCCAGGACCGGCTGCCCTGGGTCGCGCCGCTGGTGCTCCAGGGCACCGACCCGATGGGCCTGTACGGCACCGTGGACATACCCGGCGACGTGCGGTCGGCGCAGCTGCACTTCACCAAGGGCGAGGAGGTCAGCATCGCCCTGATCATCCCGGACGAGGCGCCCGAGAACATCCTCACCAAGGCCCAGCTGCCCACGATCACCCTGATCGACCCGAAGCTGCACGTCACCGAGATCACCCCGGAGCTGCGCGTCCCGATCACCGACGACGACAGCGGCAACGACTTCATCATCCTGGCCAGCTACGACACCACCGCGGTCACCGGCACCTACTCGGTGATCGTCTCCGCCCACGCGCCGGAGCGCTTCGCGCTGTCCACCGGCATCGAGGACACCGGCTTCCACGGCCTGGCCCGCGCCACCGTCGCCGACGAGGACGCGGTGCAGGAGTGGTACGACACGCCGGCCGCCGCACCGCACCACCACGGCTGACGCCGGGGGCCTCGCGACCACCGGTCGATGAACCCTGACGCACCGTCCGTCCGCCGTCCGCAACCCGCCTCGCGCGCGGGTTGCGGACTGCGGCGTGTTCACCCACCGGAAACCGCGAGACAGGAACGAAGACACCCCCAGTGACCGCCAACCTGATCACTTTCGACCTCGTCGCCCTCGTCCTCACCGCCGCCGCCTGGATCGCGGCCGGCGCCACCGCCGCCTCCAGACTCGCCCTGCCCGCCGCCGGGCTCACCGCGCTCGGCCTGCTGCTCACCGTCGCCCGTATCGCGCTGACCGTGCTGCTCGGCACCGACGGCGGCTGGTGGTTCGTCCAGGAGAAGGTCGTCCTGGAACTGCCCCTCCAGGTGGTCACCGCCGCCGCTGCCGCCGTGCTGAGCGCGCCCCGGCTGATCCGGCCGGCGCTGGCCCGCGGCACCCTGGAGGGCGAGCCCGCGCCGGTCGCGGTGCCGCTGTTCACCGCCGGGTACGCCGCCGCCGCGGGCCTGGTCGTCACGCTGCTGATCGGCTATCCGGCGACCGCCGCCGTCGCGCTGCTGACGCTCGCGCTCGTGGTGCTCGCGGGGCTGGTCACCTGGCGGCTGCTGGACACCAGGCCGCGCGGCATCCGGCTGAGCGCCGGGGGAGTGGCCGCCGTCGTCGGCGTCGCCGGCGTCCTGGCCACCTTCGCCGGCGCCCCGGCGACCGACGCCGGGGGCGGCCCCGCGGTCGCCTACCCGGCCGCCAAGGGCGCCTCCGTCGCCTCGCTCACCGGCCCCGCCGCCCCGCAGCCCGGCGGCACGGTGCGCCGCTACACCCTCGACGCCAGGACCGCGACCGTGAAGCTCGCCTCGGGCAGGAAGGTCTCCGCGTGGACCTTCAACGGCACCGTGCCCGGCCCGCCGATCACCGCCACGCAGGGCGACCTCGTCGAGGTCACGCTGCACAACACCGACATCGCCGCGGGCGTGACCATCCACTGGCACGGCTACGACGTCCCGGCCGCCGAGGACGGCGCCGCCGGGCTCACCCAGGACTTCGTCGCCCCCGGCAAGACCTTCGTCTACCGCTTCCTCGCCGAGCAGACCGGCACGTACTGGTACCACACCCACGAGGACTCCAACGAGGGCGTGCAGAAGGGGCTCTACGGCTCCCTCGTGGTCACCCCGCGCGGCACGACCCCCTCGCCCACCGACCTGACGCTGCCGGTGCACACCTTCGCCGGCGCCACCGCCGTCGGCGACCACGACGGCGTCGACACCCGGCAGCTCGCCGCCGGCAGCCCGGTGCGGCTGCGGGTGATCGACACCGACAACGTCACCCACCGGCTGGCGCTCGCCGGGGTGCCCTTCACCCTCTCCGCCGTCGACGGCAACGACGTGCACGGGCCGGGCCGGCTGACCGGGACCGCGCTGAGCCTTGCCGCGGGAGGCCGCTACGACCTCGCCTTCACCATGCCGTCCACGTCCGTCGCGCTGCTCGTCGACGACGACACCTCCGACGGGCTGCGCCTGGTCCCGGCCGGCACGAAGGCCGCCGCCGCACCGGACACCGCCGGCTGGCCGGAGCTCGACCTGACCTCGTACGGCACCCCCGGAACCCCCGGGACCCCCGGCGCCCAGCCGCTCACCGCGGCGAGCCGCTTCGACCGCCGCTTCACGCTGGTCCTGGACCGCGGGCTGTCGCTGTCGGGGCAGACCAAGGGCCGCGACTGGACCATCAACGGCCATGCCTTCCCCGACGTGCCGACGCTCGTGGTGCGCAAGGGCGACGTGGTGGAGATGACGGTGGTCAACCGGAGCCTGGCCACGCACCCCTGGCACCTGCACGGCCACTCGGTGTGGGTGCTGTCCAGGAACGGCGATCCGGTCAGCGGCAGCCCGCTGAAGATGGACACCTTCGACGTCAAGCCCGGCGAGGTGTGGAAGGTCGCCTTCACCGCCGACAACCTGGGCCTGTGGATGGTGCACTGCCACAACCTGGTGCACGCCTCGCAGGGGATGTCGATGAACCTCGCCTACGACGGGGTCACCGACCCGTTCGACATGCACCAGATGCACGGCGACTGACGCCGGCCGCCCCCTGAGGACGACCCGCCCGCGGACCGCGCCGAGACGCGTCCGCGGGCGGAGTCATGCGGAGGGGAACCGTCTGCGAAATTCAGCCGTTCGGCGCAGCCGGCACGGCGGTGCAGGACCGGATGGCGCGCCGGCCGGCCGCCACCGCGACCACCGAGACCGCGAACTCGGCCGCCACCAGCAGCCAGCCGGCCCGGTAGCCGCCGTGGTCCGACAGCAGGCCGAAGGCGCTCGGGCCGAGCACGAAGCCGGCGAAGAAGCCCATCGACACCAGGCCCGAGGCGTGCCCGGTCCTGCCGAACCCGCCGCCCTGGGTGACCGCGACCATCGTCACGGCGTTCGCCGCGGCGGCCGAACCGCCCAGGCCCACCGCGCCCACCCAGACCAGCCAGTGGCCGCCGGTCGCCACCGGGATCAGCACCGCGAAGACGATCGAGGTCAGCGCCAGCACCAGCAGCGACCAGGGCACGTCCGCCATCTTCCCGGCGTAGCGCGCCCACAGCAGCCGGGAGGCGACCCCCGACACGCCGATCGCCGAGATCAGCCAGCCCGCCTCGGTGCTGCCCAGCCCCAGCCGCTCGTGCGCGTACAGGGCCAGGTAGGTGTTGAGCGAGGCGAGCCCGGCGCCGATGAAGAGCGAGTAGCCCATGAGCCACTGCGTGGCCCGGTTGGGCGGCGCCGGCAGCGCGAACGCCCGGCCCTGGGTCCGTGCCGCGTCGCGCGGCAGGCCGATGGCCGCGAGCGCGGCGACCGCCGCGATCGGCACGACCAGCAGCACCGCGGTGCGCCAGGACGTCCAGCGCGCCAGGCTGGGCAGCACCAGGCCCGCGGTGAGCGCGGCCAGCGGCACCCCGGACTGCTTGACGCCGACCGCGAACGCCCGCTGCTGCGGCGGCACATGGGCGGCTATCAGCTTGTTCGTCGAGGGGTTGGACAGCGCCTGCGGTATGCCGGCGAGGAAGACCGCGACCAGCAGCAGCCAGTACGTGTGCCCGGCCGCGACCAGCGCGAAGTCCAGCGCGATCAGCGTCGTCAGCAGGATGAACGCGCGCCGGGCGCCGAAGGTGTCGGTGAAGTGCCCGGCGAACAGCGACAGCACGGTCGCGGTGCCGAAGGCCGCCGAGGTCAGCGCGCCCAGCTGCGACTTGGTGATGTGCAGATCCGCAATGAGGAACGGCGCGAGCGAGCCGATGGTGTAGAGGATGAACATCGACAGGCCCATGCCGCCGGCCAGCAGCGGGACCAGTACGCGCGGCGGTGCCTTCGCCGGTGCGACGGCTTTTTGTACCGAGTCGGTGGTCATAGGCCCTTCTCCTGTCGGTCGGTGGGCGCACCGGGGGACATCAGCCTTGCCGCAGCGCCGTGGATCCTCGACTCCTGGATTGCGCCCGCCCGGCCGCCGGGCACGGGGGCGCGCACGCATGACGGACGGGACCGCCGTCGTCCACGGCGTCCCGTCCGCGAGGGGTGGTGCGTGCTGCTCAGACCGCGCCGGGCATGCCGTTGCCGGCCAGCGCCGCGAGGTCCTCCTTGCGCATCTTGATGGCGAACACCGACACCAGGAAGGCCACCCCGATGATCACCACGCCCGCCAGGTAGGCGGTCGTGACGCCGTGGGTCAAGATGGCGTCGGCCCACTTCGCCGGCAGCGCCTGGGTCTTGGCGAAGGCGGCCTTCTGCGCGGCGCTGCCGTGCGCCATGAAGTCCGCGATCTGCTTCTTGCCCTCGGTGCGGCCGGCCGAGCTGTTGACGGTCACCAGTATCGACAGGCCCAGCGCGCCGCCGACCCCCTGCATCGCGTTGAGCAGCCCGGAGGCCGCGCCGACCTGCTCCTGGGAGATCCCGGAGACCGCGGTCAGGGTGAGCGTGACGAAGGTGAGCCCCAGCCCGAGACCGAAGACGATCATCGGCCCCATGACGCCGCTGACGTAGTCGCTGCCGGGGGAGATCTGGGTGAACCACACCATCGCCACCGTGGTGATCGCGGTGCCGGCGATCAGGAACGGCTTGGGCCCGAACCGCGGCAGCAGCTTCTGCGCCAGTGTCGCGGCCACGCCGATCGCGGCGGTCACCGGCAGGAAGCCGATGCCGGTCTTGATGGCGCTCCAGTCCAGCACCGTCTGCACATAGATGACCAGGAAGAACACCAGCCCGAGCAGGCAGCCGCCGAGCGCGAGCATGATGACGTAGCTGCCGGCCCGGTTGCGGTCGGCGAACAGCGACAGCGGGGTGATGGGGTTGGGGGTGCGGCGCTCCTGCACCACGAAGGCCGCCAGCAGCACCACCGCCGCGACGAAGGCGCCGATCGTCCAGCCGTCCCGCCAGCCCTGGTCGGCGGCGCGGATGAAGCCGTAGACCAGCGAGGCCATGCCGAGCGTCGAGGTGAGGGCGCCCGCCAGGTCGAAGCGGCTGGCCTGCTTGGGGGACTCGTCGATGTACAGCGGCGCCAGCAGCGCCACGGCGAGCCCGATCGGCAGGTTGACGAAGAAGATCCAGCGCCAGTCCAGATACTGCACCAGCAGCCCGCCGGCCAGCAGGCCGATCGCGCCGCCGCCGCCGGAGACGGCCGCGTAGACACCGAACGCCTTGGTGCGCGCCGGCCCTTCGGGGAAGGTCGTGGTGATCAGGGCCAGCGAGGTGGGGGAGGCGATGGCGCCGCCGACGCCCTGCACGGCGCGGGCGGCCAGCAGCTGCCAGGGCTCCTGGGCGAATCCCGCCGCCAGTGAGGCGAGGGTGAACAGCGAGATGCCGGCGATGAACACCTGCCGCCGGCCGAGGATGTCACCGGCGCGCCCCCCGAGCAGCAGCAGCCCGCCGAACGTCAGGGTGTACGCGTTGACCACCCAGGAAAGGCCCGAGGTGGAGAAGTTCAGCGCGTCTTTGATGTGCGGGTTGGCGATGTTCACAATCGTTGAATCGAGAACCACCATCAGCTGGCAGGTCACGATCACCGCAAGCGCGATTCCGGGCCGTCCGGCCCGGCGGGCGGCGCCCTGGGCCGAGGCAACGGATAACTGGTCCGTAGTCAAGAGTGCTCCTGTTGTGGTCCGGTGATTCCGGAGGGGCGGGAACGGATCACTGTCAGCGTGGCACCCGTGCCATGCCATGCGCCAGTTGTACAGGTCAACTCTCCCATAAAATTGAGCAATCGTGGCGATGACCCGCCACGAGCCCCCGCGCAAGACTCGAAGCCCCTGCCACGCCAGCCCCGCGGCATGGCACGACCCGACGGAAGGAACACCGTGTCGGAGCAGATCAAGGACCTGGTGGGCAAGCTCTACGACGGCCTGAGCAAGGCGGACGTCGAGGCGATCGTCGCCCTCTTCGACCCCGCGGTGGAGATCGAGACGCCCCCGTCGCTGCCGTGGTCCAAGGGCAGCTACACCGGTATCGAAGGCGCCGTCGCGTACTTCACCAGCGCGCTGGAGTACCTGGAGGAGACCGGCTTCATCGTCGAGCAGGTGAAGGTCGACGGCGACTGGGCCGCGGCCATCGGCCGCTGGACCGGCCGCTTCCGCGCCTCCGGCGGCGAGTTCGACGTCGCCTTCGTGCACTTCTGGGACTTCCGCGACGGCAAGGTCGTCAAGGGCTCCGGAATTTCCGACACCGTCGGGATCGTCCGCGCGTACGCGCCCGAGTCGCTGCCCGCCGCGGGCTGACAACCGCATTCGCCCTTTGCCAAGTCCTTGCCGATTATTTCCCGTGGCCGAAGTGCGGGAAGCGGCCGGTGAGACAGAGCAATGCGGAAGTCGCAGCCGGCCGCCCCGGTTCCTACGATCGGCTCACGGACCAATCTGAGGAGGGCCTGTCGTGGCTGCACAACGAAAGGCGACCGCACCGCAGGAGGCACCGCGGGAACGCATACGCGCGGATGTGTGCGTGATCGGCTCCGGCATTGTCGGGCTGATCAACACGCTTGCGATGGCCAAACGCGGACTGTCCGTCGTCTGCGTCGACCAGCCCTCCGAGAAGCAGCTGTCGAGCTACAAGGTCGGCGAGTCGCTGCTCATCTACACCAATGCGTTCCTGCGGGTGCTCGGCGAACTCGACGACGAACTCAACGACTCCTTCCACAAAGCCGGCTTCTGGATGGCCTACGGCATGGAAGGCCGGACGAGTTTCGACGAGAACGTCTCCGAGTGGGCCTTCGAGAGCGAACTCCCGCAGCGCTGGATCGACAACTACTACGACCCCAGGTTCGCCCGGTACATGTTCCAGGACTCGCAGATCGTCCGGCCCGAGATCGAGGCCGTGCTGCGCGACCGGGTGCGGAACACCGAGGGCGTGACCTACCTGGACCGCGGCCTGGTACGCGAGGTGGACCTGGGGTCCGGCGACGGCGACCACCTGCTGACCTGGATGTCCCGGGACCGCAGCGAGAGCGGCGAGATCGCCGCCCGCTGGATCGTGGACTGCTCGGGCCGGGCGCAACTGCTGGCCAAGAAGTTCGGCCACGACACCCCGCTGCGCGACGACTTCAGCACCACCGCCGCCTGGGCCCAGTTCCAGAACTGCACCGACGACCTGTTCGACGAGCGCTGGCAGTACGAGTTCGCCGACGGCGTCGTCACCCGCCGGGACCGCAACACCCTGCACCTGTGGGGCGAGAACTACTGGATCTGGATCATCCGGCTGACCGGCGACCGGGTCAGCGTCGGCGTCTCCTACCACCGCGGCCGGCCCCCGGAGGACGGCAACGCCCGGGACGTCTTCTGGAAGATCCTGCGCCGCTACCCGGTCCTGGACTGGCTGCGCGAGGACGACGTCCTGGAGTTCAGCGCCTACAAGGACGTCCAGCACATCACCGACACCTTCGTCTCCGACCGCCGCTACGCCATGGTGGGCGACTCCTCCTCGATCATCGACGCCTACTACAGCCAGGGCATCTCGCTGTCCATGGTGGGCTCCTGGCACATCGCCAACATCGCGATGCAGGACGTCAAGGACAACCGGCTGGACACCGACTACATCGACCACGTCAACAACTCGCTGACCGCCGACTGGCGGATCATGCGCTCGATGGTCCAGTCGAAGTACAGCCCGGCGATCGCCGACAGCCGCTTCTTCCTGCTGGACCACCTGCTGGACCTGACGATCTTCGGCGCCGCCATGCTCGGCCGCTTCCGGGCCACCCGCTGGCTGCTGGAGACCGACGGCCGGATCGCCGCGGAGAAGGACGAGCACCGCCGGCTGCGCAGCGGCCTGACCCGCCGGCTCTACCTGTCGCAGTCCGCGCCCTTCCACCGGCTCGACCCGCAGCGCGTCGCGACCATCGTCGAGAACTGGCACAAGGGCCTGGAGCGCCGGGCCGTCTGGCGCCTGGAGCACGGCGAGAAGCTGCCGTCGATCAAGTCCGTCCAGCGCGCCTACGCAGCCCTGCCGGAGCTGTGGCGGCTGCCGTTCGCGGAGAAGGCGCCGCGGCCGGACCTGTCCATGACGCCCAGGGACGAGCCGGAGTGGACGTACGTCAAGGGCAACGAGTACCGGCCGCCCCTGATGGCCGTCTCCGGCACCATGCTGGTGGCCCTGCTCACCGCGGGCACCGCCTACGACATCGCCGACACGCAGTACCGCAAGCTGCGCCGGACCTGGCGCGGCCTGCGGGCGATGCGCGGCCGGCGCTGAACCACCACCACCGTCACCACCCCCACCACCGTCACCACCCGGGCCGCCACCGGCGCAGGTCCGCCGCGCCCCGCACGGTTCCAGAATGCATATAGAAATCAGTCAGACCCCGCGCGGAATAATATTTCCCAGTGCGGTTGATGAGCGCAACCGACCAGAAGTCGAAATGCCGCTGCGCGGTAGAAGGACCGCGACCGGATCGGACTAGCGGAAGGTCTTCGCATGCGACCCAATCTCTACGGGGTACCGGAAGAATACGATGTCATCGTGATCGGCGGAGGGCCGGCCGGTGCGACGACCGGCGGGCTTCTCGCCAAGCAGGGCCACAAGGTGCTCGTGCTCGACCGCGAGCGTTTCCCGCGCTACCACGTCGGCGAATCGCTCATCCCCGCCTTCATGCGCCCCATGGAGGAGCTGGGAATCACCGAGCGCATGGACCAGCGGGGTTTCGAGCGCAAGTACGGCGGCACCCTGGTGTGGGGCAACGAGCAGGTCCCGTGGAACTTCTCCTTCGTGGAGGGCACCCGCTACCCGCACGCCTTCCACACCCGCCGCGCCGACATGGACTCCCTCATCCTCGACCGGGCCCGCGAGCTCGGCTGCTTCATCCTCGAGGACTGCACCGTCAAGGAGCCCATCGAGGAGGACGGCCGCGTCACCGGTGTGCGCTACACCATGCGCGGCGCCGACAAGCCGTACGAGGCCAAGGCCAAGCTGGTGATCGACGCCTCCGGCCAGTCCCGGCTACTCAGCCGCCGGTACGCCGACGTCACCTGGCACGAGGAGCTGCGCAACGTCGCGGTGTGGACGTACTTCGACAACTGCGAGCGGCTCGCGGGCGACGAGTACACCAACATCCTCATCGAGGGCCTGGACGACGGCTGGTTCTGGGCGATCCCGCTGGACAAGGGCACCATCAGCGTCGGCTACGTCACCCGGTCCTCGCTGGCCGGCCAGTCGGACGAGAAGCTGCCCGACCTGTTCATGTCCGAGGTGGAGAAGTCCACCAAGCTCAAGCGGATGCTCGGTCCGGCCAACCAGGCCGCCGGCTGGCGCTCGGCGCGCGACTGGTCGTACACCAGCACGCAGTTCCACGGCAACGGCTGGGTGTGCGTGGGCGACTCCGCCGCCTTCGTCGACCCGCTGTTCTCCACCGGCGTGGCGCTGGCGACGCTGGCCGGCAGCGTGCTGTCCAAGATCGTCCACCAGATCCTGGAGCACCCGCACATCGAGGCCGAGGCGCTCAACCGCTACGCCGGCGCCTACCACAACTTCTTCGACGAGATCCGGCTGTTCGTGGAGCGGTTCTACGACCGCACCAAGTACAAGGAGTTCTACTACAGCCTCGCGCAGGAGATGGTCGACCCGGAGAAGGAGCGGACCCCCTCCGCCGACTTCGTGCAGCTCATCTCGGGTCTGAGCGGCAAGCACCCGATGCTCAACCTGCACCTGGAGGACCTCATCGGCGACGAGGCCGCCGCGGAGTTCACCGCCTCGGCCTGACCCGCCGGGCACCCGACATCCACAGCCGGTCCGCATCCATGCCCATGCGGACTGGCTGTGGATTTCCGGCGTCCTCCCGCGCTTTTCCCGGAAACGAAATACCGGTGAAACGGAAGCGGGGTGGCAGCCGTTCACCCCTAGCCCGTGGTAGGGGTTTTCCCTCCCGAATTGCGCCGGTCGGATCAGGGGGTTTTCCCGGCGGAAGCGCGCTCCGTAGGGTAGTGGCGGGCGCGGTGTTTTCCGCGGTTCCCCCCGACATTCCACGTGGCTGTTGACGACCGCCCCGGTCAATTCCGCCGGGCACGACGAAAAGGCTACCCATGCACGCGGACACTGCGTACGGACCGGAAGACCTGATCGCCATCGTCGGCATGGCCGGACGATTCCCGGGCGCCCCGGACACCGAGAGCCTGTGGACCCTCCTCATGGAGTCCCGCGAGGCGATCGTGCCGGTACCCGCGCAGCGCTGGGACACCGGCCGGCCGCTCGACCCGGACAAGGACATCCAGGCGGTCGGCGGCTTCCTCGACGGGGTGGAGAACTTCGACGCCGCCTTCTTCGGCGTCTCGCCCCGCGAGGCCGCGGCCATCGACCCGCAGCAGCGGCTCATGCTCGAACTCGGCTGGCGCGCCCTGGAGGACGCCGGCCAGCGCGCGAGCGACCTGGCCGGCACCCGCACCGGCGTCTACGTCGGCGCCAGCTGGCACGACTACGAGCTGCTGCGCATCCACCGCGGCGCCCGCCCCACCCCGCACAGCCTCTACGGCAACGCCCTGGACATGATCGCCACCCGGATGTCGTACTTCCTCGGCGCGATCGGCCCCAGCCTCACCGTCGAGACCGGCTGCTCCTCCTCGCTGGTCGCCCTGCACCTGGCCGCCCAGGCGCTGCGGACCGGCGAGGTCGAGGCGGCCCTCGTCGGCGGCGTCAACCTCATGCTCGACCCGCATGTCACCATCGGCCTCACCCACTTCGGCGGGCTGTCGCCCGACGGGCGCTCCAAGGCGTTCTCCAAGTACGCCAACGGCTTCGTACGCGGCGAGGGCGTCGCCGCGCTCTACGTCAAGACCCTCGCCCGGGCGCTCGCCGACGGCGACCGCATCCACGCCGTCGTCCAGCGCACCGTCGTCAACAACGACGGCGGCGGCGACAGCCTCGTCACCCCCAGCCCCGCCGGCCAGCGCGACCTGCTCACCCGCGCCTACCTCGCCGGCGAGCGCCCCCTCGTCCCGTCCTACGTCGAGGCCCACGGCACCGGCACCGGCCGCGGCGACCCCATCGAGGCCACCGCCATCGGCGAGATACTCGGCGGCAAGCGCGCCCCCGACGACCCGCTGTTCATCGGCTCGATCAAGACCAACATCGGCCACCTGGAAGCCTGCGCCGGCATGGCGGGCCTGTTCAAGCTGCTGCTCGCACTGCGCCACCGCACCGTCCCGCCGAGCCTGCACGCCGAGGAGCTCAACCCCGCCATCCCCTTCGACGAACTGGGCCTGCGGGTCGCCCGCGAGGCCGTCGCGCTGCCCGCGGACGGACCCCTGCACGTCGGCGTCAACTCCTTCGGCTGGGGCGGCACCAACGCCCATGTCGTGCTCACCACCCCGCCGCAGACCCTCGCCACCCCGCTGCCCGTGCCGCCCGCCGCGCCCGCCACCGGGCTGCCCGTCGTGCTGCCGCTGTCGGCCAAGGAACGCCCGGTGCTCGCCACCCGCGCCGCCGACCTGCTCGCCGCCGTGCCCGCGGACGCCTCCGGCGAGGTGCTGTCCGCGATCGCCGGCACCCTCGCCAAGCGGCGCGACCACTTCCCCGTACGCGCCGCCGTGGTCGCCGCCGACGCCGCCGAACTCGCCGCGTCCCTGCGGGCGGTGGCCGGCGCCGCCGACACCGAACCCGAGGCGCCCGGCGTCGTCACCGGCCGGGCCGTGCCCCGCCGCCGGGTCGCCTTCGTCTTCCCCGGCCAGGGCTCGCAGTGGAAGGACATGGGCCTGGCCCTCTACCGCGACAGCCCGCTGTTCGCCGACGTCGTCGCCCGCTGCGCGCAGGCGCTGCGCCCGCACTGCGACTGGGACCTGCTGGAGATCTTCGCCGGCCGGGCCGGCGACGAGTGGACCACCCGTATCGACATGCTCCAGCCCACCTTGTGGGCCATGTCGCTGGGCCTGGCCGAACTGTGGCGGGCCGCCGGCGTCGAGCCCGACGTCGTGCTCGGCCACAGCCAGGGCGAGATCACCGCCGCCACCGTCGCCGGGATCCTCTCCTACGAGGACGCCGCGCTCGTCATGGCCCGCCGCAGCGCCATCGCCCGCCGCACCTCGGGCCAGGGCCGGATGCTCGCCGTCGACCTCGACCGCGAGAGCGCGCTCGCCGCGCTGGAGGGCTTCGAGGACACCGTCTCGCTCGCCGTGCACAACGGGCCCAGCTCCTGCGTGCTGTCCGGCGAGGAGGACTCCGTCCTGGTCCTGAAGGAACTGCTGGAGGCCGACGGCACGTACTGCCGGCTGGTCAACGTCGACTACGCCTCGCACAGCCCGCAGATGGACCCGCTGCGCGAGGACCTGCTCGCAGCGCTCGCCCCCGTCCGGCCGCGGGCCGGCACCACCGAGCTGATGTCCACCGTACGGGTGCGCTCGCTCGACGGCCCCGAAATGGACGCCGCCTACTGGGTGGAGAACCTGCGCAGCCCGGTGCTCTTCGCCGACACCATGGGCGCGCTGCTCGCCGACGGCGTCACGCATGTGGTGGAGATCAGCCCGCACCCGGTGCTCGCGCCCGCCGTCGAGCAGATCGCCGCCGAGATGCCCGACTCGATGGCCGTCCTCACCACGCTGCGCCGCGACCAGGGCACCCCCGCGCACTTCGCCCTCGCCCTGGCCCGCGCCTACACCCGCGGACTGGAGCCCTTCGCGGCGCTGCCCGGCGACCCGGGCGTGCCGCTGCCCGGCTACCCGCTGCGGGAGGACCCGTACTGGCCGCAGGAGCGGCGCGGCGGCACCGGCGCCGCCCGCGGCTTCGACGTGCCCGTCACCGCCGTCCCCGGCACCGACGACACCTGGCAGGCCGCGCTCGAACTCTCCCTGACCGACCAGCCCTGGCTCGGCGACCACCGCGTGTACGGCACCGCGGTGCTGCCCGCCGCGGCGACGCTCTCCGTCGCCCTCGACACGATCGGCCGCCGCACCGGCGCGCTGCCGGCCCGGCTGGAGAAGGTCACCTTCGACCGCGGCGTGACCCTCGACGACGGCGTGACCCGCCTCACCGCCCGCTGGCGCGAGGACATCACCGGCGGCGGCGGCTTCCGCCTGCTCTCGCTGCCCGAGGACGCCGACGCCTGGCAGCCCAACGCCGCGGCCCGCGCCGCCGTGACGCGGGGGCAGGAGGCCGCGCCGCAGTTCCCGGCGTGGGCGCAGGACGCCGCCGGCGCCGCGCCGGACGCCGCCGGGGACCTCGGCGCCGAGGTCGACACCGCGGACTTCTACAAGGCGTGGGCCGCGCGCGGGCTCGAATACGGCGACGCCTTCCAGGGCATCACCGCGCTGCGGCGCGGGCCCGGGCGGGAGGCGCTGGGCGACATCCGGCTCGCCGACCGGCTGCGCTCCGGCGCCCGGCCCGGCACCCTGCACCCCGCGCTGTGGGACAGCGCCCTCCAGGTCGCCCTCGCCCTGCACGACGACACCCCGGCCGGCACCGCACTCGTCCCGACCGCGATCCGCCGCGTCGTGACGTACGCGGACCTCGCCGAGCCGGTGACGCAGGTGTGGTCCCACGCGGTGCGGACGCCGGACGGCCGCACCGACGTCACCCTCTACGCCGCCGACCGCACCCCGCTGCTGGCCATGGAGGGCGTCGACCTGCTGCCGCTGGCCCTCGGCGACGCGGCCAACACGGTGGAGGGGGAGCGGCTGCACCGGCTGGAGTGGATCGAGCTGGGGGCGGAGAGCGCTGAGGGCGCGGAAAGCGGCGGGGGGACGGAAGGCGCCGAGGATGCCGCGGAGGCCGGGACGCCCGGCTCGGCGGCGGGTGCGCACGCGGCCGGCACGCCCGGCAGCGCGGCCGGCACCGGCGTGGCACCCGCCGGTACGGCCGGCGGAGCCCTCATCGGCGACGGAGCCGCGGCTGTCGCCGGCACCTGGGCCGTCGTCGGGCACGACGGGCTCGCCCGCGGGCTCGGCGCCGTGCTCGCCGCGGCCGGCGCGCGGAGCGCCCCCGCCGAGGCGGCCGACTCCGTCGTCTTCGCCGTGCCGCCCGCCGCAGCCGGGCAGGACGCCCAGCGGGCCGCGCTGGAGGAGCTCACCGCGCTGGTCCCGGGCCTGGCCGACCGCACCGCGCCGCCCGCGCTGACCCTGGTCACCGTCGGGGCGCAGGGCCCCGCCGAGGGCGACCTGCCCGACCCCGGGGCCGCGCTGTTCTGGGGCTACGGGCGGGTACTGCGGCGCGAGCACCCGGAGCTGACGCCGCGGCTGCTGGACCTCGACGGCTCGGCCGCCGACCCCGCGCAGGGCAGCGCCGCCGCGCTGGCCGCCGAGGACGGCGAGGACCAGACCGCGCTGCGCCAGGGCCGCCGGTTCGCCGCCCGGCTGCACCGCGGCGAGCCCGCGCCCGGCGCCGCCGACACGCTGCCGCCCGCGTACACCGCGCCGCAGCCCTTCACGCTGGAGCCCGCCGTGCCCGGCACCGCCCCGCTGGCCCTGCCGCTGACCCGGCGCGCACCGGGCGAGGGCGAGATCGAGATCGAGGTCACCGCGTCCGCCCTGACCGGCTCGTGCGCCGGCCGGGTCACCGCGACCGGCCCCGGCGTCGAGGGCTTCGCGCCCGGCGACCGGGTCGCCACCCCCGGCACCGGCGCGCCCGCGAGCCATGTCACGGTCCGCGCCGCGCTGGTGCGGCCCGTGCCGGACGGCCTCGACGACACCGCAGCCGCCCCGCTGCCGCTCGCGCTGTCGCTGGCCGGCTACGCCCTCGCGCACCTGGGCCGGCTCGACACCGGCGAGTCGGTGCTGGTCCATGTCGCGGACGGCGACGCCGCCGCCCGTACCGCGGTCCTCATCGGCCGGCTGCTCGGCGCCCGGGTCCTGGCGACCGCGCCCTCCGCGGCCGTACGGGAGGCGCTGCGGGCCGCGGGCGTCGCCGACGTCTTCGACAGCGCGGACCCGGCGTGGACCGACCAGGTGGCCGCGGCCACCGAGGGCCGCGGCGTCGACCTGGTGATCGGCCTGCCCGCCGGCACCGCGCCCGACGCCGGCGCGGCCGTACTGGCCCCCGACGGCCGGCTCGTCGTCCTCGGCCCCGTCGCCGCGACGCAGGGCCCGCTGCCCGACGGGCTCACCCTCGCCTCGGTGGACGTCCAGGGCCTGCTGGAGCGGGCCCCGGCCCGCTTCGTCCGCGCCCTGGACTCCGGCTGGAAGCTCGTGGCCGGGGGGAAGTTCCCGGCACTGCCGGTCGCCGCCCGCGGCTTCGCGGAGGCCGCAGACACAGCGGCGGACTCCGCGGCGATCCCCGTGCTCGTCGGCCCCTCCACCGTGGAGGCCGTCAGCGCGGTGCCGCTGCCCGGCGGCCGGTTCCGCCCCGACGGCACCTACCTCATCACCGGCGGCCTCGGCGAACTGGGCCTGTCCCTCGCGCAGTTCATGGCCGAGCGGGGCGCCGGGCGGCTCGCGCTGCTCGGCCGGTCCGCGCCCCGCCCCGAGGCCGCCGCCCGTATCGAGGCGCTGCGCGCCACCGGCGCCGAGGTCGTCACCCTCGCCTGCGACGTCGCCGACCGGGCCGCCCTCGACGCCGCCCTCGCGGACCTGCGCACCGGCGCCCACCCGCTGCGCGGCGTCGTGCACGCCGCCGGCCTCCTCAACGACGCCACCATCCGCAACCTGACCCCGGCCCAGCTCGACGACGTGCTGGCCCCCAAGGCCGGCGGCGCCGCGAACCTCGACGCCGCCACCGCCGCCGACCCGCTGGACCTGTTCGTGCTGTTCTCCTCGGCCGCCGCCCTGGTCGGCAACGCAGGACAGGCCGCCTACGCCGCCGGCAACGCCTTCATGGACGCCCTCGCCGAGTCCCGCCGCCGCCGCGGCCGGCCGGCCCTCAGCGTCCAGTGGGGCCCGTTCACCGGCATCGGCCTGGCCGCCCGCGACGAGCAGCGCGGCGACCGGCTCGCCGAACGCGGCATGGGCGGCTTCCCCGCCGCCGACGCCTGGCCCGCGCTGCTGCGGATGCTGGAACGCGGCGACACCGTCACCGGGTACGTACCGATCCAGCTGCGCCAGTGGTTCGACGCCTACCCCGACACCGCGGCGCTGGGCAGCTGGCAGGACCTCTACGCCGCCTCCCGCGACAACACCGCCGCCACCGGCGGGGAGTTCCTGGCCGCGCTGCTGCGCACCGCCCCCGCCGAGCGCACCGCCCCCGCCGAGGACAAGATCCGCGAACTGGCCGGCCGCATCCTGCGGATGGACCCCGCCCGGGTCGAGCCCGACACCCCCTTCAAGGCGCTGGGCCTGGACTCGCTGATGAGCCTGGAGCTGCGCAACCGCCTGGAGGCCGCCTTCGGCCTCAAGCTCTCTCCCACGCTGCTGTGGGCCTACGGCACCCCCCGCGCCCTGGCGGGCGCGCTGTGCGGGCAACTGCCCGCGACGGACGGCACCCGAGCCGACGCGACGGCCTGACCGACAGCGAGGACACCCACCATGGACGACAAGAGCACCGCGGCGCCGGCCAAACAGACCCCGCTCACCCGCGCGCTCGACACCATCCGCCAGCTCCGGCAGCGCCTCGACGAGCAGCAGGGCAACCAGCCCGTCGCCGTCGTCGGCATCGGGCTGCGGCTGCCCGGCGGCATCGAGGACCTGGACGGCTACTGGGCGGCGCTCGCCGAGGGCCGCGACCTCGTCACGACGATGCCCGAGCACCGCAAGGGCCCCTTCGGCGCCGAATGGGACGGGCTGCCGCAGCGCGGCGGCTACCTCGACGAGGTGCTGGACTTCGACGCGGCATTCTTCGGCATCAGCCCGCGCGAGGCCCGCCACCTCGACCCGCAGCACCGGCTGCTGCTGGAGGTCGCCTGGGAGGCGCTGGAGGACGCGGGCCTACCCGCCGACCGGCTCGCCGGCAGCCGCACCGGCTTCTACCTGGGCATCATGTGGCAGGACTACCGCGACTGGCTCGCCGGCGAGCCCGACGCGTACTGGACCACCGGCAACGGCCACAACTTCGCCGCCGGGCGCATCGCCTACGCGCTCGGCCTCAACGGACCCGCGCTGTCGGTCGACACCGCCTGCTCGTCCTCGCTGGTCTCGGTGCACCTGGCCGTGCAGGCGCTGCGCCGCGGCGAGTGCGAGACCGCTTTCGCCGCCGGCGCCAACCTGATGATGTCGCCGCGCTCGATGCGGCTGGTGCAGGAGACCCGCTCGCTGTCCCCGGACGGCCTGTGCCGCACCTTCGACGCCCGGGCCGGCGGCTTCACCCGCGGCGAGGGCTGCGGGGTTCTGGTGCTCAAGCGCCTGGACCACGCGTTACGCGACGGCGACCGGGTGCACGCCGTGATCCGCGGCACCGCCGTCAACCAGGACGGCCGCTCCGGCGGCTTCACCGCGCCCAACGTGCTCTCGCAGGGCGCGGTCATCGAGCAGGCGCTCGCCGAGGCGGGCCTGGAGCCCGCCGACATCGGCTACGTCGAGGCGCACGGCACCGGCACCGCGCTCGGCGACCCCATCGAGATGGAGGCCCTGGCGATGACGCTGGGCCGCCGCAACGGGGGCAGGCAGGTGCAGGTCGGCGCCGTCAAGACCAACCTGGGCCACCTGGAGTCCGCCGCCGGCGTCGCCGGCCTGGTCAAGGCCGTGCTGTGCCTGCGCGAGCGCAAGATCCCGCCGCTGGTGCACTTCCGCACCCTCAACCCGCGCATCGACCTTTCCGGCACCGGCATCACCGTCCCCGCCGAACTCACCGACTGGGCACCGGAGTCCGGGCAATATGCGGGCGTCAGCTCGTTCGGCATGAGCGGCACCAACGCGCATGTCGTGCTCGGCGCCGCCCCCGAGGCAGCCCCCGTCGACGTCCCGGCGCCGGCCGGCTTCCCGGTCTCCGCCCGCACCCCGGAGGCGCTGCGCGCGCTCGCCGCCCGCTACGCCGCGCACCTGGACACGCTGGACGGCGCGGACTACCCGGCGTTCGCCGCGAGCGCGGCGACCGGGCGGACCCGGATGGAGGAGGTGGCGTGGATCGCCGCCCCCGACGCGCGGAGCGCGGCGGCCAAGCTGCGGGCGCTGGCCTCCGGGGCCGAGGAGCCCGCCCCGGTGCCGGACGGGCTGCCGGAGGCGCCGCGGGTCGTCGCCGCCCTGCCGCCCTACCCCTGGCAGCGCCGCCGCTTCGCCCCCGAGGCGGCGGAGCCGCCGGCCGGCACTGCGGCGCCGGCGGCCACGCCCGCGCTGCCGGTGCACCACCGGCTGACGTGGACGCAGCTGCCGGCGCCGGAGCCGGGGGCGGCGGGGGCGCTGTGGGGGACGCCCCCGCGGGCCGCCGCGGCGCCGGACGCGGGCGGCACGGATGCGCCCGGGGCCGCGCGGGCATCCGCGCCCGGGGCCGCGCCCGCCGCGCGGTTCGTGCTCGCCGGGGACGACGCCGGGCTGCTCGGCCGGCTCGCCCGGGCCGCCGACGCCGCCGGGGTACGGGGCACGCTGCTCGCGCCGCCCGGCGTGGACGTACCCGACGGGTGGGCGCACCAGGAGCCGCCCGGCGACGCCGCCGGGTGGGACGGCTTCTGGGCCGCCGCCCCGGCCGGGGACGGGACGGCCCTCGTCCTCGTGCCCGCCGCCGCCGACTTCACCGACTTCACCGACGGCGCCGGCCCCGGCCTCACCGCGCCCGGCGCCGCCCAGTGCGCCGCCGTCACCACCGCGGTCGCCGCCCTCGCCCGCACCGGGCACGGCCGCGCCACCGTCGTGACCTCGGCCGTACGAAGGACCGCCGACGAGCCGGCGGTGCGGGCCGGGTCCGGCGGCATGCTGCACGGCCTCGGGCCCGTCCTCGGCCTGGAGTTCCCCGAGACGTGGGCCGGCCTCGCCGACCTGCCGGACGCCCCCGACGACGCCGACCTCGCCGCGCTGCTCGGCCACCTCGCCGCCCAGGCCACCACCGCCGAGCCGCTGGAGGACCTCACCGCCGTCCGGGCCGGCGCCGTGCACGCCGCCCGCCTCACGCCCGCCGAGGCGCCCGCGCCGCCGCGGGTCACCGCCGACGCCACCTACGTCGTGACCGGCGCGCTCGGCGCCGTCGGCCGCGAGCTGACCGACGCGCTGGTCCGCCAGGGCGCCCGGCACCTGCTGCTGCTCGGCCGCCGGGACCGCGCCGCCCTCACCCCCGAGGCCGCCGCCTTCCTCGACCGGCTGGAGCAGGCCGGCGTCCAGGCGGTCTACCGCGGCGGCGGCAGCGACACCCCGCAGGCCCTGGAGGCGGCCCTGTCGGCGCTCAGCCGCATGCCGGCCGTACGCGGCGTCGTGCACGCCGCCGGCGTCGTCCACCACACGCCCGCCGCCGAGCTGACCGCCGAGGGCATGCGCGCCGAGCTCGACGCCAAGGCCGCCGGCGCCTGGTGGCTGCACCTGGCCTCCCGCGACTGGCCGCTGGACTTCTTCGTCCTGGTCTCCTCGGTCTCCTCGGTGTGGGGCACCGAAGGCCACGCCGCCTACTCCGCCGCCAACGGCGCCCTCGACGCGCTCGCCGCCCACCGGCTCTGCCTCGGCCTGCCCGCCGCGAGCGTCGCCTTCGGCCCGTGGGACCTGGCCGGGCAGGGCATGGCCGACACCGAACTGCGCGAGCGCTCCGCCCGGCTGGGCATCGGCGCCCTCGACGCGACCGCCGGCCGCGCCGCCCTGACCGCCGCCGCGCCCGGCCCCGACGGGCTGCTCATCGCGTGCCCGCTGGACACCGCCCGGCTGCGCGCCACCATGGCGGTGCTGCGCCCCCGCGGCCTGCTCACCGGCCCCGCCCGGCCCCCGGCGCCCGCCGCCCCCGGCGTCCCCTCCCTCGCCGCGGAACTGGCCGCGCTGCCCGAGCGCGACCGCGCCGAGGCCGCCCGCGCCCACGTCGCCCGGCTCGTCGCCCGCCAGCTCGGCCACGCCGACGCCGCCGACCTGCGCACCGACGTCGGCTTCTACGACCAGGGCCTGGACTCCATCACCGCCGTCGACCTCGCCGTCTCCCTCAGCGCCGCGTTCGGCACCACCGTCCAGGTCACCGACGTCTTCGACCACCCGACGGTCGCCGCGCTCGCCGCCCACCTGCTCGCCGGACCCGCCGCCCCGGCCGCCCCGGTACGCCGCCCGGCGGCGCCCGCGCCCGTACGGCAGACCCCGTCCGCCGCGCCCGGGGAGCCGGACGCGCCGCACGGCGACCGCAACGCCGAGCCGGTCGCGATCGTCGGCATGGCCGGCCGCTTCCCGCAGGCCCCCAGCGTCGAGGACTTCTGGACGCTGCTGGCCGAGGGCCGCGACGGGGTGACGGCGCCCCCCGAGGGCCGCTGGGACGAGGCGACCCTCGGCTCGGAGCGCATCACCACGCTGGAGGGCGGCTACCTCACCGACGTCGACCTGTTCGACTCCGCCTTCTTCGCCGTCCCCGCCCGCGAGGCCGACAGCCTCGACCCGCAGCAGCGGCTGCTGCTCGAATCGGCCTGGCACGCCCTGGAGGACGGCGGCATCCCCCCCGAGCGGCTGCGCGGCACCCGCACCGGCGTGTTCGTCGGCATCGGATACGCCGACTACGCCCGGCTGCTGGCCCGCGGCGGCATCCCGCACATCGACGCCTACTACAGCACCGGCACCGCCCTGAACGCCGCGGCCGGCCGGATCGCGTACACCCTCGGGCTCAACGGCCCGGCGATGGCCGTCGACACCGCGTGCTCCTCCTCGCTGGTCGCGCTGCACCTGGCGGTGCGGTCGCTGCGCTCCGGGGAGAGCGACACCGCGCTCGCCGGCGGCGTCAACATCCTGCTCGACCCCAGCTCCTGGACGGCCGTCAGCCAGGCGCACATGCTCTCGCCGACCGGCCGCTGCCGCACCTTCGCCGCCGACGCGGACGGCTTCGCCCGCTCCGAGGGCGTCGGCGTGCTGGTCCTCAAGCGGCTCTCCGACGCCCGCCGCGACGGCGACCGGGTGCTCGCCGTCATCCGCGGCAGCGCCGTCAATCAGGACGGCGCCTCCTCCGGCCTGACCGTGCCCAACGGCACCGCCCAGGAGGCGATGCTCACCGCCGCCCTCGCCGACGCGGCCACCGAGCCCGGCGAGGTGTCGTACCTGGAGGCGCACGGCACCGGCACCTCGATCGGCGACCCCATCGAGGTCGGCGCCGCCTGGCGGGTGCTCGGCGCCGGCCGCGACGCCGGCGACCCGCTGCTGCTCGGCTCGGTCAAGAGCAACGTCGGCCACTGCGAGACCGCCTCCGGCATGGCCGCGGTCTTCAAGACGGTGCTGGCGCTGCGGCACGAGACCATCCCCGCCGACCTGCACTTCGGCGCCCCCAACCCGCATGTGCCGTGGGACGCCATGCACGTCAAGGTCGTCGACAGCGCCCACCCCTGGCCGCGCGGCGACCGGCCGCGCGTCGCGGGCGTCTCCGGTTTCGGCTTCACCGGGACCAACGCCCACCTGGTGCTCTCGGACGCGCCGTCGTCCCCCTTCCTCGACGACGCGTCCGAGACCGGGCCGCAGCCCGGTGAGACCGCCGCGTACGAGCACCACCTGCTGCCGCTGTCCGCCCCCGACGCCGACGGCGTGCAGCGGCTGACCGCCGCCTGGCGCGAGCGGCTGGCCGGCTGCGCCGACCAGGACGTGCCCGCGCTGGTCGCCCGCGCCGGCGCCGGCCGCAGCCACTTCCCGTACCGCAGGGCGGTCACCGGCCGTGGCCGCGAGCAGCTGCTCGCCGCCCTCGACGCGCCCGGCGCCCCCGCGCAGGGCCGCCCCGGCGGCCCCAAGGTGGCCTTCCTCTACACCGGCCAGGGCAGCCAGTTCTTCGGCATGGGCCGCGAGCTGTACGAGACCGAGCCGGTCTTCCGCGAGGTCTTCGACGCCTGCGACGCCGTCGTCGCACCCTCGCTCGGCGCCTCGCTCACCGACCTCGTCCTCTACGGCGACGACCGCACCGCGGTCAACGAGACCCGGGTCACCCAGCCCGCGCTGGTCACCCTGCAGACCGCCCTCACCGCCCTGTGGGCCTCCTGGGGCGTGACACCCGCGGTCGTGCTCGGCCACAGCGTCGGCGAGATCTCCGCGGCCATCACCGCGGGCGTCGTCGACCGCGCCACCGGCCTGGCGCTGATCGCCGAGCGGGCCCGCCTCATGCAGGGCACCCGGCGCGGCGCGATGCTCGCCGTCGCCGCCCCCGAGGAGCAGGCCCGGGCCTGGACCGAGGGCCTGGAACTGGACGTCGCCGTGCTCAACGGCCCCGAGGCCACCGTGATCTCCGGCGACCCCGACGCCGTGGACGCGCTCGCCGCCCGGCTGAAGTCCGAGGGCGTCAAGGCCCGCAGGCTCACCGTCTCGCACGCCTTCCACTCCCGGCTGCTGGACCCGGCGATGGACGACTTCAGCGCCGCCTTGCGGGAGTTCACCTTCGCCGACCCGCACACCCCGCTCATCACCAACGTCACCGGCCGGCTCGCCCGGCCCGGCGAGATCGACGCCGGCTACTGGCGGCGGCACGCCCGCGGCACCGTCCGCTTCCTCGACGGACTGCGCCAGCTCGGCGAACTCGACGTGGACGTCTGCCTGGAGATCGGCCCCGACCGCACCCTGGTCAACATGCTCAAGGGCGCCGGCGTCACCCCGCCGCGCGGCACCGCCACCAGCCTGCGCCGCGGCTCCGCCGACCGGGCCGCCCTGCTCAACGCGGCCAAGGTGCTCTACGAGGCCGGCCAGGACCTCCACTGGGCCCGCCTGCACCCCGCGCCCGCCCACGACGGCACCGCGCCCCGCTACCCCTTCGCCCGCACCCGGCACTGGGCGCCCGCCGAGCTCGCCGCCCTGCCGCCGGCCGCCGCGCCGCAGCCGCAGGCCGGCCCGCCGTGGGGCACCCGGCTCAACTCGCCCGGCCTGCGCGGCCGGGTGTGGCGCACCGAGCGCACCACCGCCTACCCCGCGCACCTCACCGACCACCGGCTGTTCGGCGTGGTCTCCGTGCCCGGCGCCTCGCAGACCGCGACCGCGCTGTCCGCACTCGGCGAGGGCGGCGCCCCGGTCGAGCTCGCCGACCTGTACTTCCCGCGCGCCCTGGTGCTGCACGACGGCGAGACCTACGAACTCCAAGTCGTCGACGACCCCGACACCGGGCAGGTGAGCATCCGCAGCCTGGTCGACGCCGCCCGCGGCGAATGGCAGCAGCACCTGTCCGCCCGCGTCCTGCCCGCCACGGGACCCGCCGCCACCGCCCCCGACCCGCAGCGCTTCGCCGCCGCGGCCGAACGCCGGCTCACCGGCGAGGACTTCTACGGCCACCTGCGGGCGCTCGGCTACCACCTCGGCCCGTCCTTCCGCTGGATCGACGAGGTGTGGATCCGCGGCGACGAGGCCCTGATCCGCTACGCCACCCCCGACGACCCGCGCGAGGACCCCGCCTCGTACGAGATCCACCCCGGGCTGCTGGACTCGGTGCTGCAGAGCGCCGTGGTCTTCGCGGTACGCCCGGCCGCCGAGGGGCTGCCCGAGGAGGAGGCCGCGCTCGCCATCCCCTTCGCGCTCGCCCGGGTGTCCTTCCCCGGCCGCCCCACCGCCGGCCGCACCCTGTGGGGCCACATCACCGCCACCCGGCACAGCGCGGACGGCGACGGGCTGATGCAGGTCGAGTCCGCGGACCTGCACCTGTTCGACGACACCGGCCGTACGGTGCTGGCCGCCGACGACTTCCGCTTCCGCCGCGCCCCGCGCACGGTGCTGGAGCGCTCGCTGCGCGGCGGCGTCCCGCACGCCTACCAGCTCGTCTGGCGCGACACCCCCGCGCTGCCGGCCGCCGACACCGCCGCCCGCCCGCTGCGGATCGCGCTGCTGGGCGGCGAGGGCAAGGCCGGCCGGGCGCTGCGCGACGCCCTGGAGGCCCGCGGCCACCAGGTGGTCGCATCCGGCGCCGAGCTGGTCGTCGACGCCCGCTTCGCCGAGGACGCCTGCGCCCCCGCGACCGCGCAGACCGCGCTGGCCGCAGCCGGCCGACTCGCCGGCTCCCTGCGGGAGTCCGACCTGCCCTACGCGGTGCTTGCGCCCGAGGCCGACGAGCATGCGCCCGTCACCGAGGCCCTGTGGGGCATGCTCGCCTCCGTCGAGGCCGAGCAGCCCGGCCGGCTGCTGCTGCGGCTCACCCTCACCGCCGACTGGCAGCCCGCCGTGGCCGCCGCGGCGCTGGAACGGGAGACCGCCGCGGCCGTGGCCGAGCCCCGGCTGCTGATCGGCGCGCACGGCGTACGGGCGGCCCGGCTCGCCGCCGCGGCCGAGACCGGCGACGGCGCCCCCACCGGCGGGGCCGCGCTGATCACCGGCGGCCTCGGCGCCCTCGGCCTGAGCGCCGCCCGCACCCTCGTGGGCGCCGGCTGCACCGCCGTCACCCTCATGGGCCGCTCCGAGCCGGGCCCCGACACGCAGGCCGCGCTCGACGAACTGGCCGCCGGCGGCGCCAGGGTGGCGACCGTACGCGGTGATGTCACCGAGCCGGCCGACTGCCGGGCCGCGATCGCCGCCGCCGGCGCCCACGCCCCGCTGCGGGCCGTGCTGCACCTGGCCGGCGCCACCGCCGACCGCTCCTTCGACCAGCTCACCGCCGACGACTTCGCCGCCGTCTTCGCCGCCAAGGCCGCCGGCGCGGAGAACCTCGCCGCCGCACTCGGCGAAGGGGGAGGGGACGGCGACCGGGGCGAGGGGGCCGCGCTGGTGCTGTTCTCCTCCGCCTCCGCCGTCCTCGGCTCCGCCGGCCAGGCCAACTACGCCGCCGCCAACGGCTTCCTCGCCGGGCTCGCCCGCCGGCTGCGGGCCTCGGGGGTGCGGGCGAGCGCCGTCGACTGGGGCCCGTGGATCCCGGCCGGCGGCGGCGGACTGGCCGACTCCGCCGCCGCCCGGGCCGCCGTCGCCCGGCAGGGCCTGCGCCCGCTGGGCGACGACGAGGCCGGCGACCTGCTGCTGGCCGCCCTCGGCGGCACCCCGCAGCGCCTGGTCGCGGTCGCGCTGGACGCCGACGCCTACGCCGAGGCGCGGGCCGCCCGCACCGGCGGCGCCCTGGCCGGGCTGCTGGACACCGCCCTGCTGCGCCGCCCGGCCCCGCCCGCGAGCAGCCCCGCCGCGGGCACGCCCGCACGCGGATGGCTGTACGAGGACCTGGCCGCGCTGCCCGCCGAGGACCGCGACGAGCAGCTGCGCGCGCAACTGCGGCGGATGGTCGCGGCCACCGTCGGCGCGGAGACCGCCGCCGACGACGACCTCGGCTTCGCCGAGGCGGGCCTGGACTCCATCATGATCATCGACCTGCGGGGCGCCCTGTCCGAAGCGCTCGGCCGGGACTTCCCGGCGACCGTCGCCCTCGACCACCCGACGGTCGCCCGGCTGGCCGCGCACGCCCTCGGCGTGCTCTTCCCCGCACCCGCCGGGCCCCCCGTACCCGACCCCGGCACACCCCCCGTCCCCGGCGACGACGCCGGGACGGACACCCCGGACCTCGCCGGCGACCCCGGCGGGCAGGCCGGCGCGGATCTCGCAGGACTGTCCTTCGACGAACTGCTGCAGGCCGTACAAGCAGACGTGACCCGAGAGAAATGAGGCGGGAAACCATGGACGCCGATCAGATACGCCGGCTGATGGAGGACCAGCTGAGGCACTCCCGCCGCCTCCAGGCCAGAATCCAGGAGCTGGAGGAGGAGCGGCGCGCCCCGCTGGCCGTCGTCGGCATGGCCCTGCGGCTGCCCGGCGGCCTCGACTCGCCCGAGGGCTACTGGGACTTCCTGCGCGGCGAGGGCACCGCCTACGGGCCGATCCCCGAGGACCGCCCGGGCCTGCGCGCGGTCTACGACCCGGTGGTCGGCAAGCCCGGCCGCTCCTACGCCGACCAGGCCGGCTTCCTCGACGACATCGCGCACTTCGACGCCGACTTCTTCGGCATCTCCCAGCGCGAGGCCAAGCTCCTCGACCCGCAGCAGCGGATGCTGCTGGAGACCGCGTGGGAGGCGCTGGAGCGGGCCGGCATCCCGGTACGCCGCCCCGACCGGCTCAACGTCGGGGTCTACCTCGGCATGATGGCCTCGGAGTACCTGGAGCGGCTGGAGGACCGCAGCGACACCAGCGGCATCGACCCGTACTTCACCACCGGCGGCGGCCTGTGCTTCGGCGCCGGGCGGATCAGCCACACCATGGGCTTCAGCGGCCCGGTGCTCAGCGTCGACACCGCCTGCTCCTCGTCGCTGACCGCGCTGCACCTGGCCGCCCGCGGCCTGCGCGCCAAGGAGTGCCGCTACGCGCTGCTGTGCGGCTCCAACCTGCTGCTGTCGGCGAACCTGATGGTCTCGCTCAGCCAGACCAGGGCGCTGTCGCCGACCTGCCGCTCGCACTCCTTCCTCGCCTCCGCCGACGGCTACGGCCGCGGCGAGGGCGTCGGGGTGCTGGTGCTCATGCGGCTCGCCGACGCCGAGGCCGAGGGCCGGCCGATCCTGGCCGTGCTGCGCGGCACCGCCGTCAACCACGACGGCGCCGCCTCGGGCCTGACCGCCCCCAACGGGCCCGCGCAGCAGGAGGTCATCCGCGCCGCCCTCGACGACGCCGGCGTCGACCCGGCCGAGATCGGCTGGATCGAGGCGCACGGCACCGGCACCGCGCTCGGCGACCCGATCGAGGTCGGCGCGCTCGACGGCGTCATCGGCGACGCCGTGCGCGCCCGCGGCTTCCCGCTGCCCATCGGCAGCGTCAAGTCCCGGCTCGGCCACCTGGAGGCCGCCTCCGGCATCGCCGCGCTCATCAAGGCGGTGCTGATGCTGCGGCACGGCGAGATCCCCGCCGCCGCGAGCCCCGACGACGGCCCCCTCAACCCGCACATCCCCTGGGACACCCTCGGCTTCACCGTGCCGCGCGCCAACCAGCCCTGGCCCGAGCAGCTGCCGCGCCGCATCGCCGGCGTCAACTCCTTCGGCATGAGCGGCACCAACGCGCACGCCCTGCTGGAGGCGTACGACACCGGCGCCGCCGCGGCGGACGCGCCCGCCGGGCCGGGCGCGGTGGACGGCGGGCCCGAACTGCTCACCGTCTCCGCGAAGGACCCGGTCGCGCTCGGCATCCTCGCCGGCCGGCTCGCCGACCGGCTGCGCAAGGGCGATCCCGCGCAGGCCCCGTCGCTGTGCCACACCCAGCGCTGCGGCCGGGCCGCCCACCCCGTACGGCTCGCGGTCACCGCGACCTCCGCCGCCGCGCTCGCCGACGAGCTCGACGCCGCCGTCGAGGGCCTGGCCCACACCGCCGCACCCCGCGCCGACCGCACCCCGCGCGACCTGACCCTGCTGCCCGGCGGCGACGAGGCCGCCCTCACCGCCGCGTTACGCGAGCTGGTGCGCGCCTACCCCGCGCTCCAGGGCGACCAGTCGCAGCCGCCCGCCGCCGGGCTGGCCGCGCTGCTCGGCCGGTTCGGGCTGCGGGTCGGCCTCGGGGCGGCCGGCGCGGGACCCGCGCGGCTGACCTGGCAGTCCGCCGGCCGCCCGCACACCGCCCCGCTCACCGGCGAGCGCCCGCAGGACGCCCAGGGCCTGCTGCTGGCCGCGCTCGCCGCGCTGTTCACCGCCGGCGCCGAGCCGCGCCTGGACGCCCTGCGCGCACCCGGCGCCGAACTGCTCGGCGACCTGCCCACATACCCCTTCCAGCGGCGCCGGTTCTGGATCGACGAGCCCGCGATGTTCGGCGCCGGCGCGCAGCAGGGCGGCGACGGCGGGGGAGCGGCGGCCGGCGAGGCCGCGCCCGACCCGCTGGACACCGCGGCCGTCGAGGCTTTCCTGCTGCGGCAGTTGCAGGACGTGCTGCACGCCGACGAGCCGCTGGACCCGGAGCTGTCCTTCCTGGACGGCGGCGGCGACTCGTTCATCTCGACGCTGTTCATCACCCGCGTCGAGGAGCACTACCGCTTCGGCCTGACCGCCGAGGAGCTGCCGCTCGACCTGCCGCTGACCGAACTGCTCGGCTCGCTGGCCCGCGACATCACCGCGACCGCGCAGGCCGAGCGGGAAGGGGCCGGCCGCAGCGGGGCCGAGCACGCGGGAGCCGCGTGATGAGCGGAGGCTCGCTCGCCGACCACACCATCGGCGCCTTCGTCCGCCCGCGGGTCCTGAGCGACCCGCGGGTGCGGCTGGTGGTCGTCCACCACGCCGGCGGCTCGGCGGCTGCGTACTTCCCGCTGAGCCGGCTGCTGCCGGACGACTGGGAGCTGCTGCTGCTGGACCTGCCGGGCCGCGGCAAGAGCCACACCCAGCCGCCGCTGGCCGACATGTCCCGGCTCGCCGCCTGGGCCGCCGACCGGCTGCGCCCCTGGACCGGCGACGTACCGCTGGCGCTGTTCGGCCACAGCCTCGGCGCGGTCGTCGCCTACGAGGCGGCGCTGCTGCTCCAGGCCGAGGGCCGCCCGCCGGTGTGGCTGGGCGTCTCCGGCCGGGCCGCCCCCGGCCACCCGGTGCCCGACGGCCTGCCCGACACCGAGCTGCCCGACGACGAACTGATGCGCCACCTCACCGACATGGGCGGCATGCACCCCCGTATCGCCGAACTCCCGGACTTCAAGGCGCGCTTCCTGCACCTGGTGCGCAACGACCTGCGGGCGGTGGCCGACTACCGCCCCGACCCCGCCCGCCCGCCGCTCGGCATCCCGCTCACCGTCTTCGGCGGCAGCGACGACCATGTCGCCCCGCCCGGAACCCAGGTCGGCTGGGTCGCCCAGACCCTGTCCCGGTTCGAGCGGGTCGTCGTCAACGGCGGGCACTTCCACTTCCTGGGCCCGGCCTTCCCCGACTTCGCCGCCCTGCTGACCGAGGAGATCTCCCAGGCGCTGCGGGTGGCCCCCGACAACCCCTGGGAGTACCGCACGAGCGACGCCTGACATCGCGGGCAACCGCACATCGCGAGCAACCACGACGAACCGCGCGCCCCCACCAGCACCCACGATGGACTGCGAGCCACCACGCGGAACGACAAGGAACCGCAGGGAACCATCTAAGGAAGGGAAGGTTCCGGCCATGACGCAGCATCCCGTCCCCGACATACGCCCGTTGATGAGCGCGTTCCCGACCGGCGTGTCGGTCATCACCTCGCTCGGCGCCGACGGCGTGCCCTGGGGCATGACCTGCACCTCGCTGTGCAGCGTCGCCCTCGACCCGCCCACGCTGCTGGTGTGCCTGCGGCGCGGCAGCCCGACACTGCAGGCCGTCCTGGAGAGCGGCGCCTACACCATCAACCTGCTGCACCAGGCCGCCCGCGGCACCGCCGAGCTGTTCGCCTCCGGCGACCCCGAGCGGTTCGACCGCACCCCGTGGACGATGGACGGCGACGCGTGCGGGCCGCACCTGGTCGAGGCCGCGCACACCATCGCCGACTGCCGGGTCGCCGACGTCCACGAGATCGGCGACCACGCGGTCGTCATGGGCGCGGCCGTCGCCGTCAGCCAGCTGTCCTCCCAGTGGCCGCTGCTGTACGGCATGCGCCGCTACGGGGCCTGGGCCGAGTCAGGACAGGACGTCCACCTCTACTATGACTTCATCTCCTGACCGGGCGGCCGGCACGGTCGCGCCCCCGGCATCCCGAGCGGCCGAACGCCCGCTCCAGCTCACCGCACAGGCCGCAGGGCAGCTCACCCTGGACGCGATGTTCGCCCGGGTCGCCGCCCGGCGGCCCGACCACACCGCGGTACGGGTCGGCACCGGGCGGCTGACCTACCGCGGCGCCGAGCAGCGCGCCCGGCAGCTGGCCTCGCTCCTGGTCCTGGGCGGGATGCAGCTCGGCGACCCGGTCATCATCTCCTCGGCCGACCACCGGCGCTCGCTGATCGCGCAGCTCGCGGTGCTCAAGGCCGGCGGGGTGTGCGTGCCGGTGCCGGCCGGCACCCCCGACTCGGCGCTGCGCGACATCGCCCGGCTCAGCGGCGCCCAGACGGTGCTGTGCGGGCACGCCCAGCGCACCGCCTTCGGCGACGTGGCACTGGCCCTGCCGATGGACGACCCGGCCACCTGGCAGCGCGCCGAGGCCGTACGCCCCGACGGGTCGCTGCCGCGCTCCGGCCCGATCGACCCGGCGTACCTGCTGATCGCGCCCGGCACCGGGGCGGTGCCGGGACCGGTCGGCGAGCTCGTCGACCACCGGGCCTGGCAGCTGGCCTCCGCCGCCCGGATCCAGCGGGTCGGGGCGGCCGAGCACGGCGTCGAGATCCGGCAGCCCGCGCCCGGCGGGCCCGCCGCGCTCGCCGCGATGTGGTGGGCGGTCGCCTCGGCCGGCACGCTGTACTGCGGCCCGCCCGACGGCGCGCTGACCCGCTCGCCGGCCGCGGTCCTCACCCCGGCCGAGTACGACCGGCTGCTCGTGCCCGGCACCGCGGGGCCGCGCACGGTGGTGCTGCTCGGCGAGCCGTGCCCGGCCGAACTCGCCGCCCGGCACCGCGAGCTGCTGCCGGCGTCCCGGCTGTGGGCGGAGTTCGCGCCGTGCGCCGGCGCCCTGCCGTGGACGGCCCGCGAGCTGACCCGCGAGGAGGGCAGCCCGGACCGGCGGCGGCGCGGGCGCAGCGTCGGCCAGGCCGTCGCCGGCGTGCGCATCGAGGTGCTCGACGAGCGCGGCGGCTCGGTGCCGCCGGGCGGCGCCGGCGAGGTGTGCGCGGTCGGGCCCGCGCTCGCCTTCGACCGGGTCTTCCCGACCGCCTCGGGCCGCCCCGGCAACCCCGACCCGGGCCCGGTCCTGCACTCCGCCCTGCGCGGCCGGCACGGCCCGGCCGCCGACGTCACCGTGCTGCCCGCCGTGTGACCGGGCCGCCCCCGCGCCAGGGGGCGGCCCGCGGCACGTACGGCCGCTCCTCGGGAGGACGGCACAGGGAAAGGCCCCGCCGGACCTGCGGCGGGGCCTTCCTGCGCGGTGCCGGGGGGCTTCCCCGCGGGGCCTACTCGGCGCGGGCGGCGGGGGAGTGGCGGGCCGCCAGCAGCGAGCGGACCGCGGGGCCCGGGCGGAAGATGGACGTCGGGCGGGCCAGCAGGTGCTGCATGTCCAGCAGCGTCATATGCGCCTCACGGGACACGTGCGTGGCGAGCATCAGCTGCCGGACGTACCGGTTGACCAGCGCCGTGCCCGCCGGACGCGGGCCGACGGTCTCGGGGTACATGAAGTCGCTGCCGGTGGACATCTGCCACGGCGTGGCCAGCACGTGCGCCACCCGCCGGTAGTACGCCCGCGCCATCGCCGCCGAGGCGCGCCGGTGCTCGTCGAGGGTCCGGCCGAGCGCCACCGCCTCCATCGCGCCGGTCGTCATGCCCTGGCCGTAGAGCGGGTTGAAACTGCAGATGGCGTCGCCGAGGGCCACGTAGCCGGTCGGCAGTGTGCGCAGCCGCTCGAAGTGCCGGCGCCGGGCCTGGGGATAGGTGAACTTGTGGGCGCGCGGCCCGTCCAGCGGCTCGGCGGAGGCCAGCAGCTTGGCCACGTGCGGGTCGGGCAGCGACTCGGCGAACTGCATGAAGCCGTCCGGGTCGGTCGGCGCGTGCGAGCGGTGCCAGCCGCCGAGCGTGACCATCCACCGGTCGCCCTCGACGGCGAAGACCGCCGCGGCGCGCTTGTCGTGCGGTGGCACCGCCGACATCAGGTAGAGCAGCCCGCCGCCCTCGCCGCCGATCCGGTCGCCGGGCTCGCGGCGCAGCACCCGGGTGGTGTAGCCGACGTCCACCTTGAGCTTGGTGACGGCCGGCGCCGGGCACTCCAGCCGCGCCAGCCACGCGTCGGTGCGGTCGCCGCTGCGGCCGGTGGCGTCGACGACCAGGTCCGAGCGCAGCACCTCGTTGCCGTCCAGGACCACGCCGCTGACCCGGCCGGCGGTGCCGTGCAGGTCGATCACCGAGACCTGGTCGCGGATCGTCACATTGGGCAGCGCCCGCACCCGCTGCCGTACCGTGTGCTCCAGGTACGCCCGGGTCAGGCTGATGCCCAGCTTGCCGCTGCTGAAGCGGGTGCGCAGCGCGCCCATCTGATGGAAGAGCAGGTCCCACCCGGCGTCGTAGGGCACCGCACCGCCGCGGATCAGCTCGTCGGTGAGGCCGGGGAAGATGCCGTCCAGCACCTGCCGGCCGCTGATGAGCAGCGCGTGCGCATGGCCGCTCTGCGGGACGCCGCGGCGGTCCGACGCCTCGTCGGGCAGGGTGTCCCGGTCGATGACGGTGATCCGTTCGAAGCGCCCGGAGAGCACCGCGGCGGCGTTCAGCCCGCCCATGGAGGCGCCGATCACGACCGCGTGTCCACCTATTGTGCCCACAGATCCTCCAAGGCCTCGCGACCAACTGGACAAAGAGCAGACTCGGACCAAAGAAGTCCACTGTCGATTCTTCGTCCCAGGAGGGGAAGGGGCATCTCCCGTATTGCTTGCCTGCCCTTGCGCGGCCAATGCCGGGCCGCGCAAGGGGAACTAGCAGTTGAAGAGATTCGGAACCGCGAGTCCGAGCTGCGCCCGGTCCGGCTCGATTACCCGGAGTTTCGACGGCGCCGACAAAACCACATCGACGTTGACGACACTGCCGGGTGTTATCCGAAAGGGCCCGGCCTGCCCCACCACGACATCATGGCGCCCGCCGCCCACGGTCCGGGAAACCGCCTCGATCAACCAGCTCCCGGACGGGATGTGGGCGATGTTCCAGGGATCGGTGGAGTTTCCGCTGCGGCAGCAGCGGGTGGCTTTACGCCCGACCGCCGACATCGGAAACGCGGCGATGTAGACGGGCTCGCGGGTGAGCCCGTCACTGCGGAGGGTCCGGCCGGTCACCGAGCCGTAGGTGAAGTACGTCGGCGCCTCGGTGCCCGTCACCATGTCGACGATACCGCTGCCGAGCGAGCTCAGCCGCCGGTACTTGCCCGGCGAGACCCCGGTGACCTTGGTGAACCGCGAGGTGAACGCCCCGAGGCTGGCGTAGCCCACCTCGTCGGCGATGTCCGCTATGCTGCGCTCCGACTTCAGGAGCTTGCGCCGGGCCTGCTCCATACGTACTGCGAGCAGGAAACCAGATGGAGTCAGTCCGGTCTCCTGGTGGAACAACCTGGCCATGTGGCAGGGGCTCAGCCTGGCCATCCGCCCGAAGTCGGCGATGGACAGGTTGCCCTCAAAGCCCTCATGAATGCCTTGAACCACCCATTCGATCTCGGTCCGCACCCGTGCTCAGCCTCCCCGTATTGGGCCGCACGTGACAACTCGGTCACGATAACCACCCGCGATGTTCGAGGTCAAGGCATGCCAGGCGCACGGTTGTCGAACGGAACTGAGCAATCCGGGCGATGCGTACACCGCTACCTGGCACGCACGCTGGTGGTGTCTACTCGAATGAGCAACGAGGTCTGGACGGGGGATCATGCAGCTGGAATTGTTAGGCCCCATTCGCTTCTGGCGACACGGTGAGGAGGTGTCACTCGGCCCTCCCAAGCAGCGCGCGGTGCTCGGCCTGCTGGCCGGCCGGCTCGGCGAGGTCGTCAGCGTCGAGCAGATCGTCGACGGGGTGTGGGGCCGCGACGTCCCGCAGTCCGCCGCCAGCGGGGTGCACACCTACGTGGCGGGCCTGCGCCGGGTGCTCGACCCGGCCCGCGGCCGGCGGGCCTCGGGCGGCGTGCTGGTCTCCGGCAGCGGCGGCTACTGCCTGCGGCTGCCCGCCGAGGCGGTCGACGCTCAGCTGTTCACCCGTCACCACGCCGCCGCCCGCAACCTGCTGGCGAACGGCCAGACGGAAGCGGCCATCGGCCAGTTGGAGCGGGCGCTGGGCCTGTGGCACGGGGACGCGTACGCCAGCGTGCCGGGCCCCTTCGCCGAGATCGAGCGGGTGCGGCTGACCGAGGCACGGCTGGTGGCGGTGGAGGAGTGGGCCGATCTGCTGCTGACCGCCGGCTGGCACAACCAGGTGATCCCGGCGCTGGTCGGGCATGTCGGGCGGGAGCCGCTGCGCGAGCGGCTGCGGTCGCTGCTGATGCTGGCGCTCTACCGCTGCGGGCGCCGGGCGCACGCGCTGGGGGTCTACCGGGAGACCCGGGAGCTGCTGATGAGCGAGCTGGGAGTGGAGCCGGGCCCGGAGCTGACGGCGCTGCACGAGCAGATACTCAACGGGCACCCGGCCCTGATGCCCCGTACGGTCCCCGGCAGCGTCCAGCTGCTGCGGTCGATGACGGCGGCGCCGGCCGGCGGTGCCGACGGCTGGTCCGCGGCCGAGCCGCGCCCGCGGCCCCAACTGCAGCCGCAGCAGCTCCAGCCCCAGCCGCAGCCCCAGTTGCAGCCGCAGCCCCAGCCGCCGGCCAGGATCGCACCGGCCCCTGCGGCCGGGGCGACCGCCCGCAGGGTCCCGTACGCCCGGCGGCCGGCCGGCTACACCGCGGTGGCGGAGGGCTCGCGGTAGTCCTGGCGGAGCTGCTGGTGGACCGTGAACGGGATCTGGTGCGGCAGGGCGAGCAGCACCGGCGGGCGGAACCACTCGGCGGGCCGCGGGGTGAGGATGGTCCGGTCGTGCCGCTCGCCGTGTGCCCCGTCCTGCTCCCGGATCACGAGCGGCCCGGTACAGTCCACCAGCTGCACCGGTTGCCGCCACTGTCTGCTGCGGCAGCCGGCGGAGCCCGCCTCGGGCAGCGAGGCCGCGTGCAGGTACCAGGTGCCGGCCGGCACCTCGGCGAGCCGGAAAGGGCCCGGCGCCTCCAGCGCCGTGCTCACCACCGGTTGGCCCTGCAGGATGGGGCTGTCGAACAGCCCGACGAAGACCTCGGCCCGGCCGGTGCGCCAGGGCCTGACATAGCCGGAGACGGTGCCCCGGCCGGTGCCGGCCGCCGGCTGCACGAGCGGCAGCGGGACGTCGGTGGCCGCCTGGCGGTACTGCGTGGGCGGCAGGCCCACCGACTCGGTGAAGCGCCGGGTGAAGCTGCCGATGCTGCTGTAGCCGACCTGCGCCGAGATGTCGGACACCTTCAGTGACGTGTCCAGCAGCAGCCGCTTGGCCTCGGCCAGCCGCACGGCGCTCAGGAAGCGCCCCGGGGTGACACCCGTCGTCCGCCGGAAGGAGCGCAGGAAGTGGAACTTGCTGACCAGCACCATTCGCGCCAGTTCGTCGAGGGTGAGCGGCTCTCCGTACTTGTCCCGGATGACCGCCACTGCGCGCTGAACTATGTACTCCATGAAACAACTCCCAGGTCGTGAGGGTTCATTCGAAATACTCACAAACCGACGGGGCAGCCAGAGTGGCGCACGACCGCATAAGGAAGTACTCGGGTTAATCACTTATTTCGCGCCTGTTATCGGCGCGCAAATAGCACGTTTCATCCCAGAGTCCCCCGTGAGTTCCCGTCACGCTCTGTGCTTTAGAGGCGGTACTGTACCGGTGTGGCGTGAGTTGATCCTTGCATCTGAGCCGCCCCGGTGTCTTCTTCATCCTTGCGAATCGGCTGGCCGGAGCCGATATTCGCAGGTCAGGGCGTTCCAGTGGGCATATAGACGCTCTTTAGGGGCGGCCCGCAGAATCGACAGACGCCACGTGGAATCGTAGAGCAAGGTTGTACCGCCACCCGGCGGCGCGCAGTGACGACGGACGCTCGCGGCAACCGAGAGGCCCACTCATGTCGAGTCACGAAGTGCAGATGTTATTCGCTGACCTCGCCTTAATCGTGATCGTTGCACGTGTGCTCGGCCGTGTCGTCGCCCGTTTTGGGCAGCCTGCGGTGATCGGTGAGATCCTCGGTGGAATTCTGCTCGGTCCTACGGTTCTGGGCGGCGCGGTCGACTCGGTCTTCCCCGCGGGAGTACGTCCGCTGCTGACCGGGATGGCCGATGTCGGTGTCGCGCTGTTCATGTTCACCGTCGGCCTGGAGATCGAGAGCCGGCACCTGCGCGGCCGGAGCTGGCTGACCACCGGATCCGCCCTGGGGTCGACCCTGGTGCCCTTCGGCCTCGGCATCGCGCTGGCGTTCTACCTGCTGGACCAGCACCCCACCGACCGGCACGGGGTGTTCATCGTCTTCGTCGGCCTGTCGGTGTCGGTGACCGCCTTCCCGGTCCTCGCGCGCATCCTCACCGACCGCGGCCTGTCGCGTACCGCGCTCGGCGGTATCGCGCTCGCCAGCGCCGCCGTCGTCGACGTCATCGCCTGGACCGGGCTCGCCGGGGTGCAGGCCGTCGCCGCCGACGACGGCAACCACTGGAAGCTGAGCCTCGCGGTCCCGTACGGGCTGGCCGTCGTGCTGCTGGTACGCCCGCTGCTGCGCCGCCTGGTCGGCGACGGCACGCCCATGCGCCCGCAGCACCCCAGCGCCGTGGTCGTCGTCATGTGCGGCATCCTGCTGTCGGCCGCGGCCACCGAGGCGATGGGCCTGCACTTCATCTTCGGCGCGTTCATCTTCGGCCTGGTCACCCCCAAGGGCGCGGCCGTGCACGCCTTCCACGGCGAGATCACCGACCACGTCGGCCGGATCTCCGGACTGCTGCTGCCGGTCTACTTCATGGTCGCCGGCCTCGGCGTGGACCTGCGGCACTTCGGCGTCACCCAGGCCGGCGAGCTCGGCGTCATCCTGCTGGTCGCGATGGTCGGCAAGTTCGGCGGCACCTACCTCGCCGCCCGGCTGCTGAAACTGCCCGCCCGCCCGGCCGCCGCGCTCGCCGCGCTGATGAACACCCGCGGCCTGACCGAACTGGTGATCCTCGGCGTCGGAAAGCAACTCGGGCTGCTGGACGGCCCGCTGTACTCGCTGATGGTCGTGATGGCCGTCGTCACCACCATGATGACCGGCCCGCTGCTCACCCGGATCTACCACCGCCCGGTCGAGGTGCCGGACCCGGCGCCCAGGGCCCGCTACCGCGACGCCGAGAAGGTGCCGTCGGCGTAGCCGGCGACACGGGGAGGAGCACCGATGCGGCTCATCGAACGCGACGGCGAACTGGCCGAGCTCGCCGACCTGCTCGCGCAGTCCGCCGCGGGCACCGGCGGCGCCGTGCTGATCAGCGGCGCCATGGGATGCGGCAAGTCCGAACTGCTGACCGCGCTGGTCAAGCGCGCCTCGGAAGAGGGCTATGTCGTCCTGGACGCCGTCTGCTCCGCCGCCGAGCAGCGCTCACCCGGCGGGGTGCTCAACCAGCTGCTGCGCTGCACCGCGCCGCTCACCGGCACCGGCGACACCGCCGGCGTCTCCCCGCTGCTGGAGCAGGTCGGCGCGTTCCCGCCCGGCGCCGACCAGGAGACGCTCAGCGACGAGGCGTCGTTGCACCCCGCCGTCACCGAGGCGCTGCGCCGCCTGGTGCGCTGGGTCCTCGGCACCGCCGAGCACACCCCCGTCCTGGTGTGCGTCGACGACATCCAGCTCGCCGACGACATCTCGCTGTACTGGCTGCTGCAACTGGTACGCCAACTGCGCTCCGCCCGGATCGCGCTGGCCCTCACCGAGTGCCCGCTGTCCCGCCCCGTCTACCCGCGGCTGCGCGCCGAGCTGATGCGGCAGCCCCACTACCGGCGCATCACGCTGGGCCCGCTCACCCCCGCCGGCGTCACCGCGCTGACCGCCGACCACCTCGGCCGGCTCGCCGCCCACGAACTGGCCGCCGAATGCCACGCCGCCACCGGCGGCAACCCGCTGCTGGTACGGGCGCTGGCCGAGGACAACCTCGGCGCCGCCCCCGGCCACCGCCACCACTCCGACGTCCGGCTCGTCTACGGCGAGGCCTACCGCGACATGTTCCTCAGCCTGCTGCACCGCGGTCGCGGCCCGCTGCTGCGCCTGGCCCAGGTCCTCGGCGTCCTCGACGGCGACCTCGGCGACGCCCTGGTGCCGCCCGGCGCGCTGCTGGACGCCGAACCCGCCGAGGTCGCCCGCGCCGAGCAGGCACTGGAGGCCGCCGGGCTGCTCAACGGCCGCAGGCTGCGCGGCCCCGCCGCCCGGCAGGCCGTCCTGGACAGCCTCAGCGCCGCCGAGCGCGGCGACCTCCACCAGCGCGCCGCCCAGCTGCTCTACCGCGAGGGCGCCTCCGTCACCCGGGTCGCCGCCCACCTGCTGGCCTGCGACGAAGCCGGCCAGCCCTGGGCCGGCACCGTGCTGCGCGAGGCCGCCGAACGCCACCTGGCCGGCAACCGCCCCGCCGAGGCGCACGCGTGCCTGGACGCGGCCCTGCGCATCTGCGCGGACGAGAGCGAGCAGGTCAGCCTGAAGGCGCTGCTGGCCTCCACCGCCTGGGCGCTCAACCCCTCGATCAGCGCCCCGCACCTCGGCGAGCTCGCGGTCGCGCTGCGCGACGGCCGGCTGCCCGACCGGCACGCCCTGATGCTCGCCAAGTACCTGCTGTGGCACGGCAGGTTCGACGAGGCCGTGGACGCCGTGCAGCGCATGGTGGAGCGCGAGGAGCACGCCGACCCCGGCTGGGCCGTCGAGGTCCGCGCCACCCGCGAGCTGCTGTCCGCCTCCTACCCCGTGCTGGTCGGCCGGGAGGCCCGCGGCCGGCGCCCCGCCCCCAGCGTCGGCCACCGCAACCGCTCCGACGAGGACCCGCGGGTGCGCGGCGCCGCCGCCCTGTCGTACGTCCTCGCGCACGGCCCCGACGACGCGGTCGCCGCGGTCGCCGAGGAGGCCATGCGGGCCATGCGGCTGGGCAAGAACACCCAGGAATGGCTCATGTGCGCCGTCGCCGCCCTGGAGTTCTCCGACAAGCTGGAGGCCGCCGGCAGCTGGTGCGACCACTGGCTGGAGGAGTCCCGGGCCCGGCACGTACCGCTGTGGGTCGCCGAGTTCTCCTCGCTGCGGGCCGGCATCGCGCTGCGCGAGGGCCGCCCGGTACGCGCCCGGCTGCTCGCCGAGGCCGCGCTCGCCCAGGTGCCGGCCGACAGCTGGGGGGTGTGCATCGGCGGGCCGCTGGCCAACCTGGTGCAGGCCGCCACCGACACCGGCGACGTCGAGGCCGCCGCCGCGTACCTGCAGTTCTCCTTCCCCGAGGGGATGTTCTCCAGCCGCTTCGGCCTGTACTTCCTGCAGGCCCGCGGCTCCTACCACCTGGCCACCGGCCGCCCCTACGCCGCCCTCGACGACTTCATGGCGTGCGGTGACCTGATGACCCGCTGGGGCTTTGACCAGCCCACGCTGGTGCCCTGGCGCAGCGAGGCCGCCCGCGCCCACGTCATGCTCGGCGACCAGGGGCGCGCCCACGCCCTGGCCCGCGAGCAGATGGACATGGTCGACCTGCGCCCCACCCGGGCCCGCGGCATGTCGCTGCGGGTGCTCGCCGCGGCCGGCCCGCCGGCCGCGCGCGTGCCGCTGCTCAGCGAGGCCGTGGAGGTGCTGAACGTCTGCGGCGACCGGCTGCAGCTCGCCGGCGCCCTCGCCGACCTCGGCCGCGCCCACACCGAGTCCGGCCGCCCCGGCCGGGCCCGCGGCCCCCGCGAGTCCGCCCTGCGGCTGGCCCGCGAGGCGGGCGCGGCGACCCTGGAGCGCGAACTGCTGGCCGAACTCGCCGGCAGCGACTCCCCGGCCGGCGAGCGCGACCCCCGGCTCGCCGGCATCGCCCAGCTCAGCGGCGCCGAACGCCGGGTCGCCGTGCTGGCCGCCCGGGGCCACACCAACAAGGAGATCTCGCAGAAGCTGGTCATCACCGTCAGCACGGTGGAACAGCACCTCACCCGGATCTTCCGCAAGCTCGGCGTGACCACCAGAACCCAACTGCCGGCCGAGAGCACGCTGGCGGCAGTTCCCGACCGGCAGACGTGTTGACAAGGAAGGCTAGGTGAGGGACGTGCAGCAGTCCACATCCGCCCACGCGCGCAGCAACGAATACGACGTGGCCATACTCGGCAGCGGCATGGCCGGCGGTCTGCTCGGCTCGGTGCTCGCCCGCAACGGCGTCCGCGTGCTCCTGCTCGACGCGGGCACCCACCCCCGGTTCGCCGTGGGCGAGTCGACCATCCCGTACACCTCCGGCATGACCCGGCTGCTCGCCGACCGCTACCAGGTGCCCGAGCTCATGCCGCTGTCGAGCTTCAAGGGCATCCAGAAGCACGTCACCCGCTCGTGCGGCCAGAAGCAGAACTTCGGCTTCGTCTACCACCGCGAGGGCGAGAAGCAGAACCCCCAGGAGATCAACCAGCTGGTCGTGCCCTCGGCGATCCGCACCGAGACCCATCTGTTCCGCCAGGACATCGACGCGTACCTGTTCAACGTCGCCGTCAAGTACGGCGCCACGCCGCGCCTGGGCACCCGTATCTCCGACATCGACATCGACCCGGCCACCGGGGCGGTGCTGCGCGCCGACAGCGGCGAGGAGTTCCGCGCCAAGTACGTCGTGGACGGCAGCGGCTTCCGCTCGCCGCTGGCCGAGCGCTTCGGCCTGCGCGAGACCCCGACCCGCGCCAAGACCCACACGCGCTGCATGTTCACCCACATGATAGGCGTCAAGCGGTTCGACGACTCGCCCACCGCCCAGGCGCACGACAAGCCCAACCCGTGGCACAACGGCACCCTGCACCACGTCTTCGACGGCGGCTGGCTGTGGGTCATCCCCTTCGACAACGCCGAGGGCTCCACCAACCCGCTGTGCAGCGTCGGGCTCACCTACGACCCGCGCAAGTTCCCCAAGGGCGACCTGAGCGCCGAGCAGGAGTTCAACGCGTTCCTGCAGCGCTTCCCGGAGATCGCCTGGCAGTTCGAGGGCGCCAAGGCGGTCCGCCCGTGGGTGTCCACCGGGCGGCTCCAGTACTCCGCGCACCAGGTCGTCGGCGAGCGCTTCTGCCTGACCTCGCACGCCGCCGGCTTCATCGACGCGCTGTACTCGCGCGGCCTGACCAACACCCTGGAGGTCGTCAACGCCCTCGGCTGGCGGCTCATCGCCGCCTCCCGCGACGGCGACTGGTCGATGGAGCGGTTCGGCTACGTCGAGGCGCTCCAGCAGGGCCTGTTCGACTTCCACGACGACCTCGTCTACAGCTCCTTCGTGGGCTTCCGCGACTACGAGCTGTGGAACGCGGTCAACCGCACCTGGATGCTCGGCACCATGCTCGGCAACGTCATGCTGGAGGACGCCTACTACCGCTTCATCAAGAGCGGGCGCGACGACGTCTTCCTGGAGCTGGAGCAGTCCAAGTACCCCGGCTCGCCGCTGCCGGTCAGCGCCGGCTTCAACGACATGGGCCGGATCGCCCGCGAGCAGTGCCAGCTCGTCGAGGAGGGCAAGACCGAGGCGCGAGCCGCCGCCCACAAGATCCTCGACCACATCAGGAACGCCGACTTCATCGCGCCCTCCTTCCGGCTCGGCGAGCGCGAGAGCCGCTGCTTCAACATGTCGCCCGGCAAGATGGCCCGCAACGCCGTCTGGTGCCGCCGCGAGGCCCCGCCGGAGATCGGCCCGCGCATGATCAACGCCAGCAAGGGCCTGGTCCGGATGCGCCTCAAGGGCGGTGAGTGACGCGCCGCGCTGAACGTACCCGACGGGGCGGCCGGCGTGGCCGCCCCGTCCCGATCCGGCCGTCAGGAGGCCCAGTAACGTGACCAGCCAGGTCGAAGAGGTGCAGCACCCGTCGGCCGACACACCGTCGTCCGCCGCGCCGTTCGGTTCCACCAAGAAGGTCCAGAGCGTGGATCGTGTGATCATCCGGTTTGCGGGTGATTCCGGTGAT
>NZ_JAATEJ010000013.1 GCF_012034175.1 Actinacidiphila epipremni | reverse complement strand
CCCCCCCCCCCCCCCCCCCCGCCCCCCCCCCCCCCCCCCCCCCCCCCCCCGCCCCCCCCCCCCCCCCCCCCACCCCCCCCCCCCCCCCCCCCCCGCCCCCCCCCCCCCCCCCCCCCCCCCCCCCCCCGCCGCTCTGCCGCCTGCCGCCGGCACGGCCTGCCCGACCGCCTGGCCGCGCCCCCCGCCGGCCGGCGCACGCGCCCACCGGCCGCCCACCGCCGACCCCGTACGCCCGCGCCGCGCGCCCCGCGCCGCCCGCCGCGGCCCGGCCCCGCCCCACCCACCTGATGTCGCGTCAGGTCGACTTTTGTTGAGGAAAGTCGCCTCACCACCGCCCCAGCCCCATTTTCTTCGTCAGAAGTTGTTGACAACGTTGTCCAAGCGAGCCACGCTAGCGGCGTTTTCAGGACGACGGCCGAGGTCGTCTCCATCGGCCCCCAGGACCGGGGACGGACGGAGGACGGCAGCCGGGACTACCACCCGCGGCAGGCGACGGCCGCGGCAGCTTTCCCATGGAAAGGGTCATTCGTGTCACAACACCCTCACGCCCGCCTGCTGCCCCTGAGACGGTGGGTGAGTGCAGCCGCGGCGTTGACGCTGCCGGTGCTGGCGCTCGCCGTGCCGTCGGCGGCGCACGCGGCGTCGGCGCACGGCGGTGCTCCGGAGGCGGGGAGCTTCGGCTCCTCCTTCGAGTCGGCCGATCCGCAGCCGGCCGTGAACACCGTCGAGGTCGACGCGCACGGCAAGCCGCTGCAGAAGAACCTGAGCGGGTCGAGCCCCTCGGGCCTGCCCGGCAGCCTGCTCGGCCAGGTCACCGCGGTGACCGCGAGCGCCGAGAACCCGCCCGGCGAGGTCGCGGTCAACCTCAAGGACGGCAACCCGTCCACCAAGTGGCTGGCCTTCGCCTCGACCGGCTGGGCCGCCTACCAACTGGGCAAGCCCGCCGCGGTGGTGAAGTACTCGCTGACCTCCGCGAACGACTCGCCGACCCGCGACCCCAAGGACTTCGCCCTCCAGGGCTCCGACGACGGCAAGGCGTGGACGGACCTCGACAAGCACACCGGGGTCACCTTCAGCGGCCGTTTCGCCACCAACACCTACAGCTTCGCCAACACCACGGCCTACGCCTACTACCGGCTGGACGTCACCGCCAACTCCGGTGACTCCATCGTCCAGTTGGCCGACTGGGACATCAGCGACGGCACCACCACCCAGCCGCCGGCCACCGCGATGGTCACCAGCCCCGGCGCCGGCCCGGTCAGCGGCTACAACATGAAGGCCAGCGCCGGCTTCACCGGTGTGGCCTCGCTGCGCTACTCCGGCGGCGCCCAGGCCGACGGTGAGTCCTCCGCGACCAACCGGCTCTTCGACGTCCACATCCCGGTCGGGCCGAAGACCCGCCTGTCGTACAAGATCTTCCCCGAGTTCACCGGCCACGACACGCAGTACCCGTCGCAGTACGCCGCCGTGGACCTGCACTTCACCGACGGGACGTACCTCAGCAGGCTCAAGGCGGTCGACAGCCACGGCTTCGCGCTCACCGCGGCCGGGCAAGGCGCCTCCAAGGTGCTCTACGCCGACCAGTGGAACGCCGTCCAGTCCGACATCGGCAAGGTCGCCGCGGGCAAGACGATCGACCGCGTCCTCTTCGCCTACGACGACCCGAAGGCCAAGGCCGCGACCCGCTTCCAGGGCTGGCTCGACGACGTCACCGTCACGGGCACGCCGACGCCGGTCGACGCCTCCAGCCTGACCAATTACGTCGACACCCGCCGCGGCACCAACGCCTCCGGCTCCTTCTCCCGCGGCAACAACCTGCCGCTGGCCGCGGTGCCCAACGGCTTCAACTTCTTCACCCCGGTCACCGACGCCGCCTCCAACTCGTGGGAGTACGAGTACCAGCAGGCCAACAACGCGGCGAACCTGCCGATGCTCCAGGGCCTGGCGATCTCGCACGAGCCGAGCCCCTGGATGGGCGACCGCGACCAGATGTCGGTCATGCCCGTGCCCGCCGGCGGATCGCTCACCGGCCAGCCGGCCGGCCGCGCCCTCGCCTTCAGCCATGACGACGAGATCGCCCGCCCCGACCTCTACCAGGTCACCCTGCAGGACGGCCTGGTCGCCCGGATGTCGCCGACCGACCACGGCGGCGTCATGCAGTTCACCTTCCCCGCCGGGCAGTCCACCGGAAGCCTGGTCTTCTACAACGGCACCTTCAGCATCGGCACGGACGGCACCTTCACCGGCTACGTCGACAACGGCAGCGGCCTGTCCGCCGGCCACACCCGGATGTTCGTCTCCGGCACCTTCGACCGCGCCCCGACGGCCGCCACCGGCACCGCCGCGACCTTCGACACCTCCGCCGACCGGCAGGTGACGCTGCGCATAGCCACGTCGTTCATCTCCACCGCCCAGGCGGGCAAGAACCTCGCCCTGGAGGTCACCGGCCGCACCTTCGACCAGATCCACGCCGCCGCGACCGCGGCCTGGAACGAGCGGCTCGGCCGGATAGCGGTGCAGGGCGCGAGCGACACCCAGAAGGTGACGCTGTACTCCAACCTCTACCGGCTCAACCTGTACCCCAACTCCCAGTCGGAGAACACCGGTACGGCCGCCGCCCCGCACTGGCAGTACGCCAGCCCGGTGTCGCCCGCGACCGGCACGACGACCGCCACCTCCACCGGCGCGAAGCTCGTCGACGGCCAGATCTACGTGAACAACGGCTTCTGGGACACCTACCGCACGGTGTGGCCGGCGTACTCGCTGCTCTACCCGGACGTCGCGGCCAAGATCTCCGACGGCTTCGTCCAGCAGTACCGCGACGGCGGCTGGATCGCCCGCTGGTCCTCGCCCGGCTACGCCGACCTGATGACCGGCACCAGCGCCGACAACGCGATCGCCGAGGCGTACCTCAACGGCGTGAAGCTGCCCGACCCGCTGTCGGCCTACGACGCCATCGTCAAGGACGCCACCGTCGCCTCCGGCCGCAGCGAGGTGGGCCGCAAGGGCATCGAGTCGTCGATCTTCCTCGGCTACACCCCCACCACCACCGGCGAGTCGGTGTCGTGGGCGCTGGAGGGCTTCATCAGCGACTACGGCATCGGCAACATGGGCGCGGCGCTGGCCAAGGACCCGAAGACGCCGAAGGCGGACCGGGCCAGGATCAAGGAGGAGTCCGCGTACTTCCTCCAGCGGGCCCGCGACTACGTCAACCTCTTCGACAAGAACACCAAGTTCTTCGAGGGCCGCACCGCCGCCGGTGACTTCCTGGCCGGCGACCCGCTGGACTGGGGCGGCGTCTACACCGAGACCGACGGCTGGAACTACGCCTTCACCGCCCAGCAGGACGGCCAGGGCCTGGCCAACCTCTACGGTGGCAAGAAGGGCCTGGAGAAGAAGCTCGACCAGTTCTTCGCCACGCCGGAGAACGCCGACCACCCCGGCGGCTACGGCGGCACCATCCACGAGATGGTCGAGGCGCAGGCCGTGCGGATGGGCCAGCTCGGCATGAGCAACCAGCCCTCGCACCACATCCCCTACATGTACGACTACGCCGGCGCGCCCGCCAAGACCCAGGCGCTGGTGCGGGAGATCATGCAGCGGCTCTACGTCGGCGACGAGATCGGCCAGGGCTACCCGGGTGACGAGGACAACGGCGAGTCGTCGTCGTGGTACGTCCTCAGCTCGCTGGGCATCTACCCGCTCCAGGTCGGCTCGTCCAACTGGGCCATCGGCTCGCCGCAGTTCACCAAGATGACCGTCCACCGCAGCACCGGCGACATCGTCGTCAACGCGCCCGCCAACAGCACGGCGAACGTGTACGTGCAGGGCGTGCGGGTCAACGGCAAGCCGCAGCGCTCGGTGTCCATCGACTTCTCGGTGCTCGCGCACGGCGGGACGATCGACTTCGCCATGGGCCCGAGGCCCTCCTCGTGGGGCACCGGCGCCAACGACGCCCCGCCGTCCCTGACCAAGGGCAGCGCGGTGCCGCAGCCGCTGCAGGACACCACCGGCCCGGGCCTGGGCACCGCGACCGCCGACGGCGGCCAGGACGCCGCCAAGCTCTTCGACGACACGTCCAGGACGCAGGTCACCTTCGCCACCGGTACGCCGCAGGTCACCTGGGCGTACCGCGGCGGCCGGCAGGCGCCGACGACCTACACCCTCACCTCGGGTTCGGCCGCCGGCGACCCGGAGGACTGGAAGCTCCAGGGCTCCAACGACGGCATCACCTGGACCACGGTGGACTCCCGGCACGGCGAGGTCTTCCCGTGGCGCGACCAGACCAGGCCCTTCACGATCGCCAGGCCCGGCAAGTTCGCGCAGTTCCGGCTGGTGGTGAGCAAGACGGTGGGGGCCGCGCAGGCCAACCTCGCCGAGGTCGAGCTGCTGGCCGGCGGTGACGTCCAGCTCGGCGGCAGGGCCGTCTCGGTCGCCGCCGCGCAGAACCCGGTGCCGGCGACCGCGGGCGTCGCGGTCTCCGTGCCGCTGGCGACCGTCACCGGCGGCACCGCGAGCGCCTACAAGGCCACCGTCGACTGGGGCGACGGCACCCCGGCCACCGCCGGCACCGTCTCGGCCAGCTCGCGCGGCGTCTACGGCGTCTCCGGGGCGCACACCTACGCAAAGCCCGGCTACTACCAGGCGAGCGTCCAGGCCACCGACGGCCGTACGCAAGGCGCCGCGACGGTCGGCGTGAACGTCTCCTACGCCCCGGCGCAGAGCCTCACGGCCGCCTTCGACACCGTCTGCCTCGGCGACGACGGCGTCCTGGCCGCGAACTGCGACTCGGTCGGCTACGGCTACTCGCGCGCCGCGCTCGCCGACGCCGGTGTGACCGCCGGCAAGCAGGCCGACGTGCCGGGCACCACGCTGCACTTCACGATCCCGGCGACCGGCGCGGGCGCGCCGGACGACGCGACCGGCAACGGCAGCACCGTCGCCCTGCACCTGCCGGCCGACGCCACGAGCATCTCCTTCGTCGGCGCCGGCACCGAGGGCAACCAGAGCACCACCGCGACGGCGACCTTCAGCGACGGCAGCACCGCCGCCGTCCCGATCCAGCTGAGCGACTGGACGCTCGGCGGCAACGCCAACGGCACCCCGGCGTACGGCAACATCGTCGTCGCCAAGTCCGCCTACCGGCTGCACGGCACCAGCAAGGACGGCGCCCAGCCGTTCCTGCTGGCCACCGCCCCGTACCAGATCCCCGCGGGCAAGCAACTGGTCTCGATCACCCTGCCGAAGCAGACCGGCGACCCCGGTACCGCCGGCCGGATCCATGTGTTCGCGATCGCGGACGACGGCACCCCGGCGCCCGCCCTGGCGGCGACCGCCGGCCAGGACCAGAAGGCCACCGCCGGCAAGGCCCTGACCGCGGCGCTCGGTTCGGTCACCGGCGGCGTCCCGGACGCCACCGGCTACCACGCGCAGGTCCAGTGGGGTGACGGCAGCGTCCCCGCGGACGTCACCGTCGGCGCCGCCGGCGCGATGAGCGGGACCCACACGTACCGGCAGCCGGGCACGTACACCGTGCACGTCACCGTCTGGGACTCGCTGTCCAGCACCACCGGCACCTTCACGGTGACCGTGGCGCGGAAGGCGGGGCACTACTGACCCGGCCAGCTGACGCCATGACCGCCTGATCCACCCTCGCACGGTGCCCGGCTCCCCCCGAGCCGGGCACCGTCGTGTCGTCCGCGGGCACGGGAGTAGGGGGTACGCGGCCCGTTGAGTGGGGTACGCGGCGCTGGTCGGTCCGGGTGATCTCCGTGTACGGTCGCGCTGCCGGGCCATGGCCGGATCATGGCGGCCCGGCGGCGACATGTTCCTTCGTGCCCGGTTCCGTACCCGGCGGGGGACGCGGGGGCGAGCTCCGCGGACCTCGCACCGTGTCCGACGTGAGTCAGGGAAAGGACGATCGAATGAGCGCAGGCACCACCCCCGCCCCGGAATCCCCGGCGTCCGCGGAGGCGAACTTACCGCAGTCGCTGCTGCGGATCGCGGACGCGCTCGGCAGCCTCAGACGCTTCGCCACCGAGACCGCCGTGCAACTCGTCCTCACCGAGGGCGGGTCCGCGCCGGACCCCGGTGCGGACGCGCACGGCGGCATCCGGCACATCGAGGGCCCGGACGCCGTGCAGGACGCGATCCGCGATGTCATGTGGGGGGCCCGCCGGGAGCTGTGCACCGCCCAGCCGGACGGCCGGTGCCCGGCGGCGAGCATGGAGGAGGCCTACGCGACGGTCCGGGTCCCGCTGGGGCGCGGGGTGGCCCTGCGCACCCTCTTCCAGCACAGCGCCCGCTTCTCCGAACCCACCAAGACCTACGTCCGGCAGGTCCAGGCCGGCGGCGGGGAAGTGCGCACACTGCCCGAGTTCTTCGACCGGCTCATCATCGTCGACGGCGACACCGCCCTCATCCCCGGCGACGAGGACGGCCACACCGCGGCGCTGGTACGCGACCGCGCCGTCGTGGCGTTCCTGCGCGACGTCTACGAACGGGCCTGGGTACGGGCCGAGGGCTTCCCCTTCCGCCCGGTGCGGGCCGCGGACGCCGCGCAGGACGTGGTGCCCGACGTGCGCCGGGCGATCATGGCGCTGCTCATCGAGGGCCGCTCCGACAAGGCCATCGCCCGCCGGCTCGGCATGAGCCTGCGCTCGGTGCAGGGCCATGTCGCGACCCTGCGCGAGCAGTACGGCGCCCAGCACCGCTTCCAGCTGGGCTACCGGCTGGCCCGCAGCGAGTACGCGGCGGCTTCCCGCGGGCCGGCCGACCCCGGGCTCAGCCCTCCTTGCGGGCCGTCAGCAGATACTCGTGCGAGCGGTTGGTCCGCATCGGGTCGCCGTCGTCCTTGACCGGCCAGTCGTAGAGGTGGACGCGCTCGTCCCCCAGCGTCAGCCGGCCGCCGAGCAGCCGCGCCACGTCCCAGGCCAGCGGCACGAACCCGTCGCCGATCCGGCGGTTCTGGGCGGCGACCACCGCGTACGCGCCGGGCCGCATCACCCGCACCACCGCCGCGAGGATCGCGTCGAGCGCCGCCAGGTAGGCGTCGTAGTCGCGCAGGGCGTAGAGCTGGCCGCTGCCGGCCGCCTCCTGGTTGAGGTCCGTGCCGAAGTACGGCAGGTCGCACAGGACCAGGTCCACGGTGTCCGGGCCGAGCGGCGGGGTGCGGGCGTCACCGCACAGCATGCGCTGCCCGGGGCGGTCGGCGACCCGCCGCCGCGCCTGCTCGGCCCGCTCCGGGTCGATCTCGACGCCGACCCCGCGCCGCCCCTCGGCCGCGCACGCCAGCAGCGTGGTGCCCCATCCGGCGAACGGGTCGAACACCAGGTCCCCGGGCTCGGTGAACTCGGCGATCAGTGGCCGCAGTTGGCTGACCAGTCCGCTCTGCCCCGGGGCGTCGGCCGCGGCGAACTCCGGGTCCTCCGCGCCGAGTACGCGCCAGCTGGACACTCCCATGTCAGGCCGCCTTCCTGGACGGGCCGGTGGTGGTCAGGGCCGGTTCCGCCCGGGGCGGTACGGGGTGCACCGCGCCCTGCGGCAGGGTGCGCTCCAGTCGCAGCACGCCGGTCGCCGCGCCCGCCGCGCCCGCCGCGAGCAGCAGCCACATCCCGGTGGGCGTCCACGACAGCAGGGCGGTCAGCACGGTCGGGGCGAGCGCGATGGGCACCGCCCACGACAGCTGGTAGACGGCCAGGTGCCGGCCCCGGGTCTCCTCGGGCGCGGCCTGCGCCACCAGCGCCGAGGCCATCGCGCCGTGCAGCAGCTCGCCCGCGGTGAACATCGCGGTCGCCGCGAACACCCCGGCGATCAGCGCCGCCCCGGTCGACACGCTGCCCAGCACCGCGAAGGTCGTGAACGACAGCGCGAAGACCGCCGCGCCGAGCGCGACCGCCCGCGTCCTGCGGTAGCGGACCAGGACCCGGCTGACGGGGACCTGGAGCACCGCGATCCCCACGGTGTTGACCGCGTAGACGAAGCCCACCAGCGACACCGGGGCGTCCAGCTCCCGCGTCAGGTACACCGGGAGCGCCACCGAGAGCACCATGTAGCCGAAGGCGGTGGGGATGTTGAGCAGCGTCAGGCCCAGGAAGGGCCGGTTGCGGGCGACCATCCGGTAGCCGCCCTTGCGGGAGACCCGGGTGCCGGGCGGCTGCTCGGCGGTGCCGGAGCGGATCGTGCCGAGCAGCGCGGCGGCGGCCACGTAACCGAGCGCGGCGCCGATGACGACGACGTAGAAGCCGGAGGTGTCCAGCGCGAGGGCGGCGCCGGCGAGCAGGCCGCCGACGCCGAGGCCGGCGTTGCGCAGGCTGCGCTGGAGGGCCAGCAGCTTGTCGCGCTCGGTGCCCCGCACGATCTCGGCGACGAAGGACTGGATGGCCGGCGGGTAGGAGGTGTCGCCGAGCGCGACCGGCAGCACGACCGCGAACATCGCGACGCCGTTGTGGACGAACGGGTAGACGCAGAAGGCGGCGGCGCGCAGCACATAGGTGCCGATGAGGATCGTCCGGGCGCCGAAGCGGTCGATGAGGACACCGGCGACCGGGTTGCTCACCAGGCCGATGACCGAGGCGGTGGTCATGATGACGCCGACCTGGGTCAGCGGCAGGCCGGTGACGTGGTGGAAGTACAGCAGCGACATCGGGACGTACATGCCGCTGCCGGTCGCGTCCACGACCATGCCGAGCATGTAGCGGTAGCGCACGGAGGACAGCCGCTCCCTCACCGGGCGTCCCCCGGCTCGGGGGCGGGCACGATCTTCGTCTCGGCGATGACCCGGTCGCCCAGCGCCCGCAGCCGCCGCTCGCACTCGGTACGGGTCGGGGCGGAGCCCACCGCCGCGGTCAGGAAGTCCGCTGAGCCGGCGGCCGGCGCGATGACCTGGCCCTCCTCGGCGAACAGCCAGAAGCCGCGCACCCATTCCTCCCGCGGCGGCGCCGGCAGCGCGCGGACCAGCCCGGGCCGCTTCATCGTCAGCACCTGCCCCGACATGCAGCGCGGCAGCAGCGGCCCGGGACCGCCCGGCGTGCCCTCGACCACCGGCAGCGGCAGGCCCGCCTCGGCCCGGGTGACCTGCACGGCGAGCTGGACGCCGAACAGCGTCTCGAAGACCTCGCGGATCTTCGCGCCGCCCGAGCGGCCGGCGATCTCGCACAGCACCAGGCGGTCGTCGGGGGTGTGGAAGACCTCGGCGTGGAAGGCGTGGGTGCGCAGCCGGGAGCCGGCCGGCCGCAGCGCGGCGAGCGTCCGCTCCACGAGGTCCAGCAGCCGCGGTGTGAGCGGGTCGTCGACATCGAGGGTCAGATCGACCCGCGGGCCCGGGTCGGAGCCGAACGACGCCAGCTCGTACTGGTACTGCGACGGCCAGGCGGCGACCGTGCGGCCGTCCACGACCAGCCCGTCGACGTGGCACATCCGCCCCGCGACATAGCCTTCCGCGATCAGGTCCTCGCGCGGCCCGTCCCGGTAGGCGTCGGCGAGCGCCGGCTCCAGCTCCGCCGGGTCGCGCAGGATGCGCAGGCCGACCGAGTTGTAGCCGGCGCGGTCCTTGAGCACCAGCGGGAAGCCGTGCGCGGCGGCGAAGTCCCGGGCCTGGCCGGCGGTTCGAGGGGCGGTGTGCGGGGCGACCTCGATGCCGGCGCCGGCCGCGAGCCGCTTCATCAGCAGCTTGTCGCGGAAGGGCGCGATGTCGGCGCTCCACGCGCCGTCCAGGCCGAGGCGTTCGCGTAAGCCGGCGGCGAGCTGGACGTCCGCCTCGTGGTGGGCGATGACGTGCGTGACGCGGTACTGCTCGGCCAGCGCCAGCGCCCGGGCGGGCACCGCCGGGTCGTCGAGGGTGCCGAACAGCTCGAAGTACGTGACGTCGAGGTCGCCGGGCGCGGGCAGCGGCTCGCCCGCCAGCTCGATCTTGTCGCGCGCGGCGAGCATGACGATGTCGCCGCCGTACGGGGCGGGCGCGGCGACGCCGGGGGCGTCACCGTCCAGCCAGCGGCGGTACGGGAAGGCGGCCAGCGGGTTGCGGTGCAGGATCAGCACGCTCACGACCTGGCCTCCACGGGCTCGCCCACGCCGGAAGGCGCACCGGAGGGAGCCCCGGAGGGCACGTCGGAGGGCCCACCGGAGGGCACTTCGGCCACGACGGCGACACCGGGCCGGCCGTCCGGGTCCTTGACCCGGACCTGCACCACGTCGCGGATCAGCTCGGCGCCGCGCCGGACCGCCGCGGTCGTGTCGGGGCCGGTCACCGCGACCAGGCCGAGCCGGTCCCAGTTGTCCCGCAGCGGGCGCACCGTCTCGCCGGGCGCGGCGCTGATCCGTACCGCCAGCACGTCGTCGAGGGCCCGCGCCTCGGCGGCGCCCTCGACGCACTCCACGACGTCGCCCGGCCGGCCCACCACCGAGCGGACCGCGGCGCCGCCGTGCGGCTCGGGGCGGTCGGGCAGTTCCGGGGCGAGGCCGAAGGGGGCGGCGAGGGCGAGCTCGATCGTGTCGATGCCGTAGACCGCGAGCACCAGCTCGGGGATGGCGTCGCCGGCGACGCGGTTGTGGCTCTCGACGACCCGCGGGCCGCGGGCGCCGAGCCGGATCTCGGTGTGGCAGACGCCGTCCCGGATGCCGACCCGGTCCAGGAAGGCGATGACGGCCTCGCGTATCCGGTCCTCGTCGGCCAGGGAGAGCCGGGCCGGGACGGCGTGGCCCAGCTCGGCGAAATGCGCCGGGTCGGTGAACTTCTCCGTGACGGCGACGACCACATGCCGCCCCGCGGAGCTGAAGGACTCGACGCTGAATTCGGGGCCGTCCAGATACTCCTCCATCAGGAAGTCCTGGAGCAGCATCAGCGTGGAGACCCGGTCGGTCCTGGTGCCGGACAGCTCCCGCACCCGCGCCCACACCCGGTCGGCGTCCGCGGGGCCGTCCAGGCGCTGCACACCGATGCTCGCGGTGGCGTCGGTGGGCTTGACGACGAAGGGGTAGCCGGCCTCGGCGCCGAAGGCGTCCAGGTCCTCGCGGGCGGCCAGCGGCCGGGCCAGGACCGCCGCGGGATCGACGGCCGCCAGGTGGGCGCGCATCGCGGCCTTGTCGCGCAGCCGCCGCGTCACCTCGTAGCCGGTGCCGCCGAGGCCGAACAGGTCGTTGAGGCGCCCGGCGTTCTCCAGCCCCGGCTCGGTGATGGACGTGACGGCGGCGAAACCGGGGGCCTCGCGCCAGCGTTCGGCGATCGGCCGCACCAATTCCCAGCGGGTGTAGTCCACGACCTCCAGCAGGTCGGCCAACTCCCGTTGCCGGTCGGTGGTCTTGGTGGGGTGCTGGAGCAGCAGGACGTCCAGGCCCAGCCGCTTGGCCTTCCCGACGGTCTCGTCGGTCGCGCCGACGAGCAGCAGCGTGGCCTCAGGATTCATGGCTGATGCCGTCCGATCCGTCTCGCTCCGAGGACTGCGCGTCGGTCCACCAACTCAGGTAGCGCTCACCGGTGTCCGGGAAGACCGTGACGACGGTAGCGCCCGACAGGTCGTGCCGGCGCGCCAGTTCAAGACAGCCGTACGCCGCCGCGCCCGCCGACACCCCGACCAGCAGCCCGGCCGACGACGCCAGCGCGCGGGTGGTGGCCGCGGCGTCCTCGTCCTCGACCGCGATCACCTCGTCGATGACGCCGACGTCCGTGACGGGGCTGGTGAAGCCGCCGTTCAGGCCCGGGATGCGGTGCGGGCCCGGCTCGCCGCCGGACAGCAGCGCGGAGCCGGCCGGCTCCACCGCGACGACGTGCAGGGCCGGATTGCGCTCCCGCAGGTAGTGCGCGATGCCGGTCAGGGTGCCGCCGGTGCCGACCGTGCACACCAGGTGGTCGACCCGCCCGCCGGTGTCCCGCCAGATCTCCGGGCCGGTCGTCTCGTAGTGGGCCCGTACGTTGTCGGCGTTGACGTGCTGGGCGGCGTACCAGGAGTCCGGCGTGCGGGCGTGCAGCTGCTCGGCGCGCTCCACGCAGCCGGCGAAGCCCAGCGTGTAGTCGGTGAACTCCACCTGCGCGCCCAGCATGCGCAGCGTCAGCACCCGCTCGCGCGAGGCGTTGTCCGGCAGCACGATCCGGCAGCCGTAGCCGCGGGCGGCGGCCAGCGCCGCCAGCGCGATGCCGGTGTTGCCCGAGGTCGACTCGATGACCGTGCCGCCGGGCCGCAGCGCGCCCGACTCCTCGGCGGCCCGCAGCATGAACAGGGCGGCCCGGTCCTTGATGCTGGACAGCGGGTTGGCCGACTCCAGCTTGGCCAGGACGTGCGCGTCGGCCGGCAGCCCGTCCAGGCTCAGCCGCAACATCGGTGTGTTGCCGACGAGTTCGTCGAGCGAGCCGACGACGCCGGTCACGCCGCCGGTGGACAGTTCGGTCACGGGGCCCTCCGTATCACCGTGTACCTGTGCGGGGCTGTGCGCGTGGTGCGGGTCGTGCGGGGCCGTGCGGTCTTTGCTGGTTCGTGCTGGTTCGTGCGGGATGTGCGGGTCGTGCGCCCCGCGGGCCGCCGCCGTACGCCCGGTGCACGCGCTCGCCCACAACCTGCCGCCGTCCGGGGCGCGATGGCCACGCCGTCCATGGTTCGGGTTGCCGCACTGCGCTGATTGCGGGGGTCGCCGCCGTCCCGGGCGCCGGGCCGGATCCGTACGTTCGAGCCAGGCCGTGACCGCCGGACGAGGGGGAAATCCGTGACGCACAGCCGGAACGCCGCCGCGACCCGCCTGCCCGGTGCGCCGCCCGGCCTGCTCCCCGATCTGCTGGCCGCGCAGGCGCTCGCCCGGCCCGGCGACATCGCCGTGGTGTGCGAGGGCGAGTCGCTGACCTTCCGCGAACTGGCCGACCAGGCCGAGGACATGGCCCGCTTCCTGCGGCACCTCGGGGTCGGCCCCGACACCCCGGTGGGCGTCTTCGTCGAGCCGTCCCTGGAGCTGATGACCGGCGTGTGGGGCGTGCTGCGCTCCGGCGGCGGCTACCTCCCGCTCGCCCCGGACTACCCGCCCGAGCGCATCCGGCACATCGCGCGGGACGCCGGGGTGCGGGTGGTGATCACCCAGGACGCGCTGCGGCACCGGCTCGCCGACGTACTGGGCACCGGGCCCGGCGACGGCGGCCCCGAGGTCGTCACGCCGGACGACGTCGTGAAGTTCACCCGCGGCAGCTCCGCCGCCGACCCCGCGGGGCCCCTCGACCGGCCGGGCCCGGCGGACCTGGCGTACGTCATCTACACCTCGGGCAGCACCGGCCGGCCCAAGGGCGTGGCGATCGAGCACCGCTCCATCGCCCACCAGATGGACTGGCTCGGCCGCACCTTCGGGCTCGGCCCGCGCAGCACCGTCCTGCTCAAGTCGCCGGTGAGCTTCGACGCCGCCCAGTGGGAGATCCTCGCGCCCGCCTGCGGCAGCCGGGTCGTCGTCGGCGCCGGCGGCATCCACCGCGACCCGGCCCGGCTGGTGGAGACCGTCGTCCGCTACGGCGTCACCGTCCTGCAAGGCGTGCCGACACTGCTGCGGGCCCTGGTGGAGACCGACGAACTGCACCGCTGCCGCTCCCTCACCCACCTCTTCAGCGGCGGCGAGGCCCTCTCCCGCACCCTGGCCGCGAAGGTCACCGGGGCGCTGCCCGGCACCGCCCTGGTCAACCTCTACGGGCCCACCGAGTGCACCATCAACACCTCCGCGCACGTCGTCGACCCGGCCGCCCTGCGCGACGGGCCCGACGCGGTGCCGATCGGCACCCCCGTCAGCGGCCTGCGCTACCACATCCTGGACACCCACGGCCGGCCCGTGCCGCCCGGGCAGACCGGCGAACTGCACATCAGCGGTGTCCAGTTGGCCCGCGGCTACCTCGGCCGCCCCGACCTCACCGCCGACCGCTTCCGCCCGGCGGCGGACTTCCCCGGCATCGCCGCCGGGCCCGGCCACGAACGGCTCTACCGCACGGGCGACCTCGCCCAGTGGAACCCCGACGGCACCGCCCAGTTCGCCGGCCGCGCCGACAACCAGGTCAAGCTGCACGGCTTCCGTATCGAACTCGACGAGGTGTGCCTGGCCATCGAGGCGCACGACTGGGTCAAGAACGCCGCGGTCCTGCTGCACACCGACGCCCGCACCGGCATTCCCAGCCTGGTTGCGTGCGTCGAACTCAGCCCGCGCGAGGCCGCGTTGATGGACCAGGGCGAGCACGCCGACCACCATGTGTCGAAGTCCTCCAAGCTCCAGGTCAGGGCCCAGCTGTCCGACCCCGGCGTGCGCCCGGCCGCCGACCTCGCCGGCCGGCCCGCCGTGCCGCTGCCCGGCGCCGCCGCGAGCCCCGAGCAGCGCCGGCTGGCCTTCGCCCGCAAGACCTACCGCTTCTACGAGGGCGGCACCGCGACGCCCGCCGACCTGCTCGACGCGCTCGGCCGCCGCACCGAAGGAGCCCCGCCGCGCCGCCCGCAGGAGCTGACGCTCGGCGAACTCGGCGCCATACTCCGCAACTTCGGGCAGCACCGCAGCCAGGAGCGGCTGCTGCCGAAATACGCCTACGCCTCACCCGGCTCCCTCTACGCCGCCCAGTTGTACGTGGAGGCCGGTGGCCTGCCCGGGCTCGCACCGGGCACGTACTACTACCACCCGGTGGGCCACGAACTGGTCCTGGTCCGCGCCCACACACCGGCGCCGGGGCTGCGGGTGCACCTCGTGGGGCACCGGGCGGCCATCGAGCCGGTCTACAAGAAGAACATCTGGGAGGTCCTGGAGATCGAGGCCGGGCACATGGCCGGCCTGTTCGACCATGTGCTGCCCGCCCACGGCCTCGGCCTCGACGACGCCCCGCGCGACCCCGGCCTGCCGCGGCTGCTCGGCTGCGCCGAGGGCGACCGGCTGCTCGCCTCCTTCGCGCTGGCCCCCAGGACCCCGGCGCACGCCCTGCCGCCCGCCGGCCGGCTGCTCGACGCCTATGTGCAGATCCACCCGGGCGGCGGCACGGGGCTGCCCAGCGGGCAGTACCGCTACGAGGCCGGCGCGCTGCACCGGATCGGCGCGGAGCTGGTGCTCAAACGGCACGTCATCGCGATCAACCAGGCGGTCTACGAACGCGCGTCGTTCGGAGTGACCTTCGTCAGCCGCGCCGCGGACGGGAACGCGGCGGGCGGGGCGGACTCGGCGGGTGGGAACTCCACGGGCAGGGCGGACGGGACGCCGTATGTCGACCTCGGGCGCGGCCTGCAGCACCTGATGACCAACGACTCGGGCCTCGGCTTCATGTCCGCCGGGTACAGCTCGCGCGGCGACGACGACCTGCCCGCCGCGCGCCGGATGGCGGTCGTGCTGCGCGGCGCCGGGCGGCCGGCCGGGCCCTCGTACTTCTGCGTCGGCGGCAAGGTCAGCGACGAGCAGCTGCGGCACGAGGGCATGCACGAGGACCAGGTCCACATGAAGGGCCCCGCCGAGCTGATCCGGGAGGACCTGGCCGCGGTCCTCCCGCAGTACATGCTGCCCGCGCGGATTTTGGTGCTGCCCGCGCTGCCGCACACGCCCAGCGGCAAGGTCGACCGGCTCGCGCTCGCCGCCCGCGTCGAGGAGGCCGCCGCGCAGGCCGGGCCGCCGGTCGAGCCGCGCAACCGGGTCGAGGAGCGGCTGTGCGCGCTGTGGCGGTCGGCGATGCGGCGCGACCATGTGGCCGTGCACGACGACTTCTTCGGGCTCGGCGGGAACTCGCTGGTCGCGGTGGCGCTCATGCGGCGCGTCAACGAGGCGTTCGGGTGCGGGCTGCCGCCGCAGACGCTCTTCGAGGCGCCGACCGTCGCCCGGCTCGCCGAGGCCGTCACCGCCGGGACCGCCACCGCACCCTCCCGGCTCGCGCCGCTGCGCGCCGGGGACGGCGGGGCGCCGGTCTTCTGCTGGCCGGGCCTGGGCGGCTTCACCATGAACCTGCGGCTGCTCGCCGCCCGCGCGCCCGGCGACCGGCCCGTCTACGGGGTCCAGTCCTTCGGCCTCAACGAGGGCGAGTCGCCGTACGCGTCGCTGGAGCAGATGGCCGCCGCCGACATCGCCGCGCTGCGCGAGGTGCAGCCGGCCGGGCCGTACACGCTGTGGGGCTACTCCTTCGGGGCGCGGGTCGCGTTCGAAACGGCGTGGCAGCTGGAGCAGGCCGGGGAGCGGGTGGAGCGGCTGTTCCTGCTCGCGCCCGGGTCGCCCCGGGTGGGCGGGGTGGCGCAGCCGGACGGGGCGGGGGCGGGCGCGGCTGCTGCTGTGTCTGTTCCGGGTGCCTCGGCTGCTCCGGTGACGGGTCCGGCGGTGGCCGACTTCGCGGACCCGGTGTTCACCACCATCCTCTTCTCCGTCTTCGCCGCGCGGGTCGGCGGCCCGGGCCTGGCGGAGTGCCTGCGCGAGGCGACCGACGCGGAGAGCTTCGCGCTCTTCGTGGAGCGCGCCTTCCCGCAGCTGGACCCGGCCCTGATCCGCCGGGTCGTCGCCGTCGTCCGCCGCACGTACGGGCTCGGCTTCGCCGACGCCGACCCCGCCGCACGCCGGATCCAGGCGCCGGTCACCGTCTTCCGCGCCCGCGGCGACGAGCCGTCCTTCCTCGAACGCGCCCCGGGCCGTACGGTGTTGCCGCCCACCGTCGTCCCCCTGGAGGCCGACCACTACGGGGCCCTGCGCGACCCCGGGGTGGACGAACTGGCCAAGGCGCTGCGGCGCGCCGAGCGCCGCCAGGACCCGGAGCCGGCGCCGATGCCGGTAGCTCCGCTTGCGGTTCCCGTGCCGGGGCCGGTTCCGCAGCCGGTTCCGCAGCCGGGGACACCGACCGAAAGGACACCGACATGCCCCATGTGACCATCGAGCACTTCCCTGCCGCCCTCACGCCCGAGCAGCAGGCCCGGCTCGTCGAACGCGTCACCGCCGCCGTGCAGGACGCCTTCGGCGTGGAGGAGCGCGCGGTCTCCATCGACCTGGAGCCGGTCGCGGCGGAGGAGTGGGACGCGCGGGTCTACCAGCCGAAGATCGCCGCCCGGCGGGACAGGCTGGTGAAGACGCCCGGCTACTGACCGGCGCGCGGCCCGCGCGGCCCCGTCACGCGGGCCGCGACTCCTGGTGGGCTTCGAGTGTCGCGCTCAGCCGCACATACGCCGTCACCCACACGGGCGGCGCCGCCGAGAGGCCCTGGTCGCGCAGGGCCGCCGCGAGGGCGCGCAGGTGCCGGGCCGCGGTGTGCAGGCCCGTGCGGTGGAGGCGGTCGGCCGCGCCGGCCAGCCGGCCGCGGGCGGCGGGCGCGAGGTGGCGCAGCCCGTGGTGGGCGGCGTCGGCCAGCGCGGCGAGGGCTTCCGTGAGCGCGCCGGTGAGAGGGTCGGCCGGGGTGGCCGCGGCCGGCGGCAGCGCGCCGGCGCCCTCGCCGGGTGCGAGGTCGGGCACGACGACGCCGGCGGGCGTCAGTACGGCCAGCGGGTCGAGCACGATACGACCGCGGTCGCGGTGCAGCATGCCGCTCACCCAGCGGACCGGGCCCGCCCCGCCGTCACCGAACGCGGCGGCCAGGGCGTCGAGCCGCGCCGGGCACAGCGGGTTGTGCTCGGCCCGCACGACGACCTCCGTGCCCGCCGGGTCCCGCAGCACCGCCTCCAGTACCTGCCGCGCCGGGTCGTACCCGACCGCCGCCACCGCCGCGACCTCCACGACCCGTACGGACTCCGCCTCGACGCGGGGCCGCACCAGCCGGGGCGGGCCCTCGCCGAGGGACCGCAGGTGCGCGGCGGCGTCCCGGAGCAGCAGCGCCTCCGGCAGCTCCGTCCACGCCGAGCCGACCGGGGTGACGCCGGCGGCGGCGATCCGGCCGCGCGAGACGGTGATCGTACGGTCGGCGCTGCGCGCGGTGCGCTCGCTCACGACGTTCGCCGCGGCGAGCGCCCGCAGGGGAGCGCCGAGCAGCCGGCGGCCGGCGAGGTCGTGGCCGGTGGGCTCCTGACCCTCCGCCGACTCCCAGCGCTTGCGCAGGACGAGCACGATGGCGGCGTCCGGGTGGGCGAAGTACGTCTCGGCGGTACGGTCCCGGTCGCTGCCGCCGATCCGGCAGCCGAGGGCGACCAGCCGCACCCGGCGCAACGGCGTGCTCGGCGCCTCCTCGGTGCCGAGCACCGCGCCGGGGTCGCGCCCACCGGCCCGCTGCCTGGCGTGCAACTCGGCGAGCAGCCGCGCGAAGCGCTCCGGGTCGTAGCGCGTGCCGCGCGCCGCATACGCCTCCACCTGCTCGCGCAACTCCGCGACAGCCCCGGCCGGCCAGTGCAGGCGCGCGCCGGCGAGGGCGTCCTGGCTGCGGCGCAACGCCGCCCCGAAGACCGGTCCGGCCTGCCGGACGCCGTCGAGGAGCAACTCGTCGGCAAGCGCGACGGCGCCCCGGAGCGGGTCCGCGCCGGGGCCGCCGGGGCTGGCGGGCGGCGATGGTGTGACCGTGGCCGCGTGGTGCCTGGCGGTGGCGTTGGCGGGCTGGGCGGCGGTTGGCGTGGCCGGGGCGTGGCCTGTGGTGGCGGTTGGGTGGCGGTCGGGGCGTACGCCGTCGTCCTCGGCTGCGGTGCCGGCAGCCGTACGCCCACCCACGCTCACCTGGTCCGTACCCTCCGTGTCGCCCGCGCGGAAGGCCCACACGGCGAGTGTCACGACCTCGCCGCGGACCGACTCCGCGGCGTCCGTCAGGGCGTAGGCCGGCTCGTGGGGCACGGGGAAGCTCACCGTGCAGCTGGGGAGGTCCGCGCGGGGGGTCGGGGCGTCGGGGGTGGGGCGGTGGAGGCGGGCGGTGAAGCCGCGGGCGCGGGTGCGGCGGGCGGCGGCCAGCGCGGGCCTGCCGAACGCCGCGGCCAGCGCCTCGTCGTCGAACTCGCCCGGGGACCAGTCCGCGATCACCTCGCCGGAGTCCGCAGCCTCCTCGGGCGTCTGCTGGTAGGCCAGCACCACCGCGATGCGGTGCCGGCACACCCCCGCGGCGCCGCAGGAGCAGCTTGCTCACCAGGGCCCGCTCCACCAGCGAGGTGTTGCCGACGAACTTCCGGCTGATCCCCGCCTGTTCGTCCCCGACGACGAAGCGCCGGGCCGCCCGCAGGCTGAGCTGCCAGCCCGGCGGGCGCGGGTCCTCGTCCGCGGCCCGCAGCGCGGCCAGTTCGGCGGCGTGCCGCACCTCGGCGGGCGGGCGCTGCGACCGCTCGGGCCCGCCGTCCGGCACGACTGCGGTCGTGGTCACCGCGCCGTCACCTCGGTGAGGTCGGCGAGCACTTCGGAGGCGATGACGGGGTCGAGGTCGCCCAGCCGCAGCGGGTACGTACGGCTGCCCCAGTAGTCGCCCGGCGCGGTGTCCAGCCAGACCGTCTCGAAGACCTGGTCGTGGGAGGCGTCGACCATGCCGACGGCGATCCCCTCCTCCAGCGCGATCACCAGATGCCGCTTGTCGCCCACCTGCCGGTGGAACCACCGCTCCACGCCCGCGTCCTGCGGGGTTCCGCGCTGCCAGCCGCGCTTGGTCAGGCCCAGCAGCCGGCCGGCCGGCACGCTCGCGCCCTCGAACCGGGCCAGCCGGTGGCCCGCGGCCTCCTCGCCGGTGAGCGCGTGCACCGGCCGGCCCAGCTGCGGGAAGGGCTGCAGGATCTCGTAGTCCGCGAACAGCTCGGCCCACGCGGCCAGTTCCGCTCCCAGCCGCAGCGGGTGCGCCAGCGTCACGGTGGCGTCGTCGGGCAGGACGAAGGCGTCGTCCCGGACGTCGGCGAACGTACGGTCCTCGGCCACCCGGAAGGACGTCACCGGGCCCTCGCCGCCGCCTGCCCCGCTCAGCCAGACCAGCCGCCGCACCACATGCCACAGCAGCGGGTGCGCCACGAACAGCTCGCGGAACTCGCCGGCCGTCCACGTCCGCCCGGAGACCATCGCGGCCTCCAGGCGCAGCACCTGGTCGGCGGCGACGGCGCGGACGTCCTTCTTCAGCGTCGCGAACCGCTTGCGCTCGGCCGGCGCCAGCTCCGGGTCGTCCTTCGCGCCGGGCGCGGGCAGCGCCTTGCGGGGCTTGCCGTCGCCGTCGCGGACGTACGGGCGCAGCTGCTCGTCGAAGCCGACGGTGAAGCGGCGCGGGCCGTAGTCGATGACGGTGCTGCCGTCCGCGTCCAGCCCGAAGTCCGGCACGAGGCGGTCGCCGAGCTGCTCGCCCGTCAGCCCCAGGCCCGCGGCGACCTCGGCGATCTTCTCCTGGGCGCGGACCTTCAGCGCCTTGAACGGCACCCGCTGGGCGATGCCGTGCAGATGCATCAGCGCCACGTCGCTGCCGATCGCCGCCAGCACGTCCAGCCCGTCCACCGCCCGGTGGTGCGCGCCCTCGCCCGGCCACGCGCGCAGCATCGGCGTCAGCCTGCGCACCGTCGTGTCGTCGCCGAACCAGCCCAGCGCGTGCAGCGCCCAGCTCTCCTTCGCCGGCATCCCGGCCAGCCGCCACTGCTCGAACAGGCCCCAGGCGAAGGCGGCGAGCGAGTCGTGCGTGCACGCCGAGGCCAGCACCTCCACCCCCGGGTAGACGTCACCCGGCTTGGACAGCGCCAGCACGGTGAGCACGTGGCGTACCGCGTCGGCGGGCAGCGCGCCGCCCTCGCGCAGCACGATCTGCGGCAGCAGCGCCGGGTCCGCCCAGGCGCCGACCACCGGCATGCGGGCCGGCAGGGCGCTCACCAGCGGGTCGGCCGACAGCAGTTCCGCGACGATCTCCGCAGCCTCCGCCCCGTTCGCGGCGGCGGCCCGCACGACCGCGTCCGCGCCGTGGCCGACCGCGAGGATCCGCAGCGCCCGCTCGCCGCCGCGCCGCGCGACACCGGCCGGGCCGACCGCGTGCGGGACGAGGTGGGCGACGGCCGCCAGGCCGTGCCGGGCCAGCCACGCGCGGGCCGTGGCGTCGGCGGACTTCAGCCGGGCCAGCCAGTCGCAGACCTGGCCCGCGAACCGGGGCGTCCCGATACGGCAGCAGCAGCGCCCCGAGCGAGGCCGGTTGCCGGGCCGAGGCATGGAGCAGCAGCGGCAGCGCGTCGAGGCCGAACCGTGCGGCCACCGGCTCTAGCGACGCCTCGGCGTCCCAGAAGTCCTCCGGCACCCAGGTGGCCAGCAGCGGACGCACCAGGTCCGCGTCGCACACGACGAAGAGCCGCGCCTCGCGGACGTCCTTGACCGGCTCGCCGTTCTGCAGCGCCTTGATCTCCTGCGTCCAGTCGTACGTGCCGCGCCACGAGGCGTACCACGACTCGGTCGCCGCCCACGCCGCCTGCTCGCCCTCGTTCCAGACCAGCCCCGGCTCCGGGACCGGCATCCGACCGGCCGCCACCCGCGGCTTGCGCGCCGTGCGCCTGCCCGCCCACGGGGGCTCGGCCAGCAGCGGCGGCAGCGCCTGCGGGGCGGCGTCGGGGATCCGCTCGGCGGGGACGAGCAACGGCCCGACCACGGCGGCCACTTCGGCCGGCAGGTCCGGCAGGGCGGCTGCCGCGAGCTCCGCGAACGACCGGACGTGCGCGCCGAGCAGCATCCGGACCGTGGCGGCGTTCGCGGTCTCGCCCCGCGCGGCCTCGCCCATCAGGCGCAGGGCCCGTACGGGGTAGCGGCGCATCGCGGTGAGCAGGGCCGGGCGCACGCGCTTGTCGCCGGCGCGGGCGAGCAGGACCGCGAAGGCGTCGTCCGTGGGCACTTCGAGCGCGATCGCGGCGAGGGACTTGATCCGCTCCGAGTCGTAGGCGCCCTCCATGGCCGCCTTGAGCAGCGGCGAGAAGCCCTTGCCCGTGCCCTCCGCCAGCGTGGCGAACAGCCGCGGGGTCCAGGCGTGCCAGGTCGTGCCGGGCCGCGGCACGAGAGGCGGCACCTGCTCGGCGGAGTTCAGGGACGCCAGCAGCATCGCCGGCGGTGCCTGGTCGGCGGGTACGGGGTCCGCGCAGCACTCGGCGACCCAGTCCTCCCGGTCGGGCACGAGGTAGGACACCAGGACGCGGCCGGCGGGGTCGGACCGGCAGGCGGCCAGCGCGGCCACGGCCTGCCGGTAGTCGTCCTCCCGCGCCACCGACAGCAGGGCGCGGAGCCGGTCGGCCAGTTGCCGCCCCAACCAGTCGGTGCCGGCCCGGTCGAGCGGGCGGCGCGCGAGGCGGGCGTCCCACCGGTGGGACCCGGCCTGCTTGTAGTGGGCCGCGACGCCGCAGTGTTCCACCACCGCCCGCGCGGCGAAGGCCGGACCGTGGGTCTGGAACCAGGCGTCGACGAAGATGCCGTCCGGCAGCCCGTGCTCCACCGTCAGGTGCACGAGCACCGCGGCGCCGAGGGGGTCGGGGGAGCCGCTCAGGTGCGCGCGCAGGGCGTCGCAGACCTCCGGGTCGCTCTCCGGCGAGGCGAGCATCTCCTCGATCCAGCCGGACTCCTCGCGCCGGCGGCGGGCGAGCGTTTTGGCCGCCTCCGGGCGCAGCGCCTCGACGGCCACCGGGATGCCGCCGCGCCGGGGGAGGACGATCCGCCGCCATGCCGCGGGCATCGTGAACGTCTCCTCGTCGGGGAAGACCACCCCGGCCGGCGCCGTCGCCGCGCCGGTGCGGGCTCCCTCGCCGCTGCTGCCGCTCCCGCTCCCGCTGCTGCTTCTGCCGTCGCTGCCGCTGTCGCTGCCGTCGCCGCCGTCCCGGCTGTCCGCCGTGCCGTTGCCGGCCTGCGCCCTGCTCCCCACAGCCCCTCCTCCGCCGAACGCGTGGCCGGATGATCACCTGCTCACGTGGCGGTCACACTAGTGGCACCCACTGACAGCGCCTTCGGTGTCCGTGACCCCGGCGGGGGTGGGCCGGGGCCGGGATCTCCACCCGGGGGTGGAGGGAAAGGTTCAACCCGGGGCTTGATCCTTTGACCAGCGGGTTTCCGTAGATTCGACGACATCGGCAGTCCGCCGGTGATCGGCAGTCCGCCGGCAGTCGCCGGCCCACGCTACGGAGGCGCCCGTCATGTCCGCTTGGCTCAGTGCTCTGGTGATCGTCGCGGTCATCGGCCTGGTCATCGCCCGCCAGGTCCGCCCGCGCCAGATCTCCGCGGGCGGTCGCTGGTGGCTGATCCCGGCGGTGCTGCTGGTGCTGGCGATACGGGACGGGGGCCTGACCGACCCGGCGCACCGCGGGGCGTCCGTCGCGCTGCTGGTCGCCGAGCTGCTGGTGGGCGCCGGTATCGGCCTGGCCTGGGCGGGGACCACCCGGGTGTGGCGGGAGCCGGACGGCGCGGTGTGGTCGCAGGGCACGAAGGCGAGCCTGGCCGTGTGGGGCGTCGGCATAGCCCTGCGGATCGGGCTGTACGGCGCGGGCGCCGCGCTCGGGGTGCACGAGGGCAGCGGCTCCGTGCTGCTCGCGGTCGCCCTGACGCTGCTGATACGTGCCGCGCTGCTCGTGCACAGGGCCCGGGCCGTGGAGCCGTCGTACCGTACGGTTGCATGAGTATGTGGACGTCCTGGCCCTCCCGGGAGGCCCTGGACCGCTCGCACCGGTCGGCGCGCCGGCGCGGGATCGGTGCCGGCGTCCGGGTAGTGCTGCTGGCCCTCGCGGTGTGGTCGACGGTCGCGAAGACCCAGCTGGCGGGCTGGCAGACGGCGTTGGCGCTGCTCGGCATCGCCGCCGGGAGCGTGGTGCTGTGGCTGTTCTTCCGCTGCACGCTGCGGCATCTGCTGTGGCCGTCGGTGGGCCTGATCGCGTTGCTGGTGGGCGGCGGCGCGGCGTGCCAGGCGCTGGGCGCGCCGGTCGCGGCCGGGGTGCTGCTGTGCGCGTCGGCGGTGGTCTCCATCCAGCGGCTGCCGCTGGGCGCGGCTGTGCCGCTGGCGGCGGTCGCGCTGGTGGACTTCGGGTTGCTGGGCCGCTCGGACGGCTGGCTGGTGTCGCTGCTGACGGTCGCGGGCCTGTGCCTGCTGGGCTACACCGCGCGGCTGGACGCGGAGGCGCGCGGCCAGGCGCAGCGGCTGCACGCGCAGGAGCGGGCGGCGCTCAAGGCGGAGGCGGAGACCGCCGCGCTGGACGAGCGGGCGCGGATCGCCCGGGAGATCCATGACGTGCTGGCGCACAGCCTGTCGGCGCAGACCGTGCATCTGGAGGCGGCCCGGCTGCTGATCGAGCGGGGCGCGGACCGGGAGGTGGTGCTGGAAAGGGTCGTGGCGGCGCGCCGGATGGCCCGCGAGGGGCTGGCCGAGACCCGGCAGGCGCTGTCGGCGCTGCGCGGCGACATGTCGCCGGTCGAGGACTTCCTGCGGGAGCTGGTGTCGGCCGAGGGCGCCCGGCTGGTGGTGGCGGGCCCGTCGCGCGGGCTGCCGGCGGAGGCCGGGCTCGCGGTGCGGCGGGTGGCGCAGGAGGCCATGACCAATGTGCGCAAGCACGCGCCGGGAGCACGGGTGGAGCTGCGGCTGGAGTACCGGCCGCAGGAGGTGGAGCTGGAGTTCCGGGACTACGGCGGCAAGGCGCCTGTGGATAACTCTCTGGGGTCCACCGGCTCCGGCTACGGTCTTGTGGGGATGCGGGAGCGCGCCGAACTGCTGGGCGGCGCACTGGACGCCGGGCCGGCGGAGGAGGGATTCGTGGTGCGCTTGCGGGTGCCCGCATGAGGCGGGTGGTGGTCGCGGACGACCAGACGGTCGTGCGCGAGGGGATCGTGATGCTGCTCGGGCTGCTGCCCGGTATCGAGGTGGTGGGCGCGGCGGCGGACGGGGAGGAGGCGGTGCGGCTGGTCGCCGAGCGCGGGCCGGACGTGGTGCTGATGGACCTGCGCATGCCGCGGTGCGACGGGGTGGAGGCGACCCGGCGGATCAGGGCCGAGCATCCGGGGACGCAGGTGGTGGTGCTCACGACGTACGACGACGACGATTCGCTGTTCCCGGCGCTGCGGGCGGGGGCGCGCGGCTATCTGACCAAGGACGCCGGAGGGGACGAGATCGCCCGGGTGATCGCGGATGTCACCGACGGCAAGGCCGGGCTGTCGCCGGCGCTGCAGGCCCGGGTGCTGGAGAAGCTGACGGCACGGGAGGCGGAGGAGGTGAAAGGGGCGAGGGAGGCTTACGGGGCTGAGGGTGCTGAAGGGGTGCGGGGGAGGCGGGGAGCGGGGCGCCGTCAGCGCGACACGCCGGAGCTGCCCGACGGGTTGACGGTCCGGGAGGCGGAAGTGCTGGCGCTGGTGGCCGCGGGGCTGTCCAACACCGAGATCGCCGGGCGGCTGCACGTGAGCATGGCCACGGTGAAGACGCATATCAACAACCTCTTCGCGAAGACCGGGGTGCGCGACCGGGCGCAGGCGGTCGGATACGCCTACCGCCACGGGATCACCTGATGTGCTGAACGTTTCGCGATAGTCGTCCGTGATCTTCCCGCTCTGTCCATGATTGAGCACACGGTTCATCTGGCCGTGGAGCAAGGAGAGTTCGGTGGACAAGCACGACGGCGGCGACCCTTTGGCGCTGCGCGTGGACGACCCATGGCGGGATGCCGGAGCCGCGGGGCTCTGGCTGCCCGGCCAGACGGTGCCCGCGGCGCCCCCTGAGGAGAGGGCGCCGGCTGCCGCGGGGACAACGGGGGACCGGGGGGCTATCTATGAGGAGGTGCAGCTGAGCGCCGCGTTCCGGGAAGTGCGGCAGCGGTATCGGGGGTTCGCGTTCCCGATGGCCGCGGCATTCGTGACCTGGTATCTGCTCTACGTCGTGATGGCCACCACGGCGCCGGGGCTGATGGGCCGCCGGGTCGCCGGGCAGGTCAATGTGGCGATGGTGGCCGGGCTGGCGCAGTTCGCCACGACGTTCCTGCTGACCTGGGCCTACGCCCGGCACGCCAGGCTGCGCAGGGACCAGGCGGCCCTGGACCTGCGGTGGACGCTGGCGACCAGGACCGGACAGGAGCGGGTGCGGTGAGCGGCGGGCGGATGGCGGCGGGGGTGTATCTGGCGGATTCGGCGGGGGAGCACCAGGGCCTGGCCGTGGTGCTGTTCACGGTGTTCGTGACGGTGACACTGGTGATCACCGCGTGGGCGGGGCGGCGGCGCAGCTCGTCGGTGGAGTTCTTCGCCGGCGGGCGGATGTTCAGCCCGATGGAGAACGGCTTCGCCATCTCCGGCGACTACATGTCGGCGGCGTCCTTCCTCGGCATCTCGGGGCTGATCGCGCTGTACGGCTACGACGGGCTGCTGTATTCGGTGGGCTTCCTGGTCGCCTGGCTCGTGGTGCTCATGCTGGTGGCCGAGCTGGTGCGCAACTGCGGGCGCTACACCCTGGCGGACGTGCTGTCGGCCAGGATGCGGCAGCGGCCGGTGCGGATCGCGGCGGGGACGTCGTCGGTCGTGGTGTCGGTGCTGTACCTGGTGGCGCAGATGGTCGGCGCCGGCAGCCTGGTCGGGCTGCTGCTCGGCGGGGAGAGCACGGCGGCGCGCACCTGGGCGGTGATCGGCGTCGGCGCGCTGATGGTCTTCTATGTGACCTTCGGCGGGATGCGGGCCACCACCTGGATCCAGATCGTCAAGACGGTGCTGCTGATGGGCGGCACGATCCTGCTGACGGTGATGGTGCTGTGGCGCTTCCACGGCAACGTCGACGACCTGCTGCGGTCCGCGGCCGGCGGCAGCGGGCACGGGGACGCGTTCCTGGCGCCCGGCCTGAAATACGGCGGGGGCTGGACGTCACGGCTGGACTTCATCAGCCTGGGCCTGGCGCTGGTGCTCGGCACGGCGGGCCTGCCGCACATCCTGACGCGCTTCTTCACCGTGCCGACCGCGCGCTCGGCACGGCAGTCGGCGGTGTGGGCGATCGGGCTGATCGGGGCGTTCTACCTGATGACGATCGTGCTGGGCTTCGGCGCGGCGGCCGTGGTCGGATCGGACACCGTGCGCGGGTCCAACGCCGCGGGGAACACCGCGGTGCCGCTGCTGGCCGAGGCGCTGGGCGGCGGGGCGGGCACCACCGGCGGGACGGTGCTGTTCGCCGTCGTCGGCGCGGTGGCCTTCGCGACGATCCTCGCCGTGGTGGCCGGCATCACGCTGGCCTCGTCGGCGTCGGTGGCGCACGACCTGTACACCGCGCTGCGCCGCCCCTCGGGCCGGCACGGCAGGCGCGAGCCGCAGGACGCGATGGAGCAGGACGAGGTGCGGATCGCCCGGTTCGCCGCGGTGGGCATCGGGGCCGCGGCCATCGCGCTGAGCCTGCTCGCCCAGGACCAGAACATCGCCTTCCTGGTGGGCCTGGCCTTCGCGGTGGCGGCCTCGGCGAACCTGCCGGCGCTGCTGTACTCGCTGTTCTGGCGGCGCTTCACCACCCGCGGGTCGGTGTGGGCGGTTTACGGCGGGCTGGTGCCCGCGCTGCTGCTGGTGGTGCTCTCGCCGGTGGTGTCGGGGCGGCCGGACGCGCTGTTCCCCGGGGTGGACTTCCATGTCTTCCCGCTGGAGAACCCGGGCCTGATCTCCATCCCGACCGGCTTCCTCGCCGGCTGGCTCGGCACGGTGCTCTCGCCGGAGCCCGCCGACCCGCAGCGGTTCGCCGAGACGGAGGTGCGGTCGCTGACCGGGGCCGGCGCGGTGTGACCGCCCGGCGGCCGGCGGGCTGCGCCAGGAGCCGGTCAGGCCGCCGGGGTGACCCGGTCCGCCGTCATGCGGGCCGGAGTGCCGAGCGGCGCGCCGCAGCTCTCCGGGCGGGGCGGCTCGCAGGCCGTACGGGACACCTCGACGTCCCAGGCCCGGCCGTCGAGGTGGGCGACCCGGACCGTCCAGCGGCCGGGGCCGTCCTGCGTCGTGCCGGCGACGTTCAGCGCGCCCTCCCGGTCCTCCCCGGAGCGGGCGCGTACGGCGAGGTCGGCGGCCTGCTGCGGGCGGTCCCAGTACGACCGGCCGCGGCAGCCGTCCGGCACGATCCGGCCGGTGCGCGCCGCCTCCAGCACCTCCTTGGCCAGCCGCGTGTCGACCCGGCCGTAGGCGTAGCCGAAGGGCAGGACGACCATGGTCGGGGCGAAGCGGTGTCCGCCCAGGTGGGTGACCTCCCAGGCGTCCGCGCCGCCGGATGCGGCCAGGGCCGCGGCGAGCGGGCGGCCCTGCACCGCGCAGCAGCGGTCCCGGCGGCCGTTGGTGCACACCAGCGCCAGCGGCGGGCCCACGTGCGCGGCGCCGAAACCGTCGTGCGCGCCCGCGCCCAGCCCCGCGAAGTCCAGCTCCGTCAGCGCCGCCGGATCGGCGACCGTGTCCGTGCGCACCCATGAGTCGCCCGGCGCGGTGTGCGCGACGAACACCCGGCGCCGGGCCGCCGAGGCGTGCAGGTCGGCATGCCGCCCGGGCCGGCGGATCAGCGCGACCCGCACCCCGGTGCCGCCCGCCCGCCGGTCCAGCTCCCGGCCGACGGCCGGGTCGAGATGGCTCGCCGTCAGCGCCTTCGCGCCCCACGGCCCCGGCTGCTCGACCAGCAGCCAGGTGGTGGCGGTGGCCGCCGTGGCGCCCACGGGTTCGCCGAGCTCCGCCGACGCGGACGTACACGTACTCACCCGGCGAGCCTAGCCGCCGGCGGCCCCGCGGCCGGCCAGGCCCCCGCCGACCGGCCGTCAGAACGCCAGGACGTCAGGACGTCAGGCCGGCCGTCAGAACGCCAGAGCGTCACGCCCGCCGGCCGGGCACCCCCCCCCGCGGGCCGCGGCTCACACCGCGCGTGCCGCCACCGCTCACACCGGGCCGGCCACCACCGCGACCGCCTTGGCCAGCGGCACGCCCGAGCCGTCCCGGCGCGGGTCCTTCGGCGGCAGCTCCGCGGGCGAGCCGCTCGCGGTGGCCGCGCGGGCCGGCGCGGCGCCCGCCCAGGCCAGCATCAGCCCCGACTCGCCCCGCAGGAACCGCTGGCAGCGCACCCCGCCGGTCGCCCGGCCCTTGCGCGGGAACTGCTCGAACGGAGTGAGCTTGGCCGTGCCCTCGCCGTCCCCGTCCAGCGTGCCCTCACCGCGCGCCACGGTGAAGACCACCGCGTCGACCGCCGGGTCCACCGCGGTGAAGGAGATCACCTTGGCCCCGTCGGTGAGCTTGATGCCCGCCATACCGCCGGCCGGGCGGCCCTGCGGGCGCACCTGGCCGGCCGGGTAGCGCAGCAGCTGGGCGTCGTCGGTGATGAAGACCAGGTCCTCCTCGCCGGTGCGCAGCTCCACCGCGCCCACGACCCGGTCGCCCTCCTTGAGCGCGATGACCTCCAGGTCGTCCTTGTTCGCCGGGTAGTCCGGCACCACCCGCTTGACCACGCCCTGCTCGGTGCCGAGTGCGAGCCCGGGCGAGGACTCGTCCAGCGTCGTCAGGCACAGCACCCGCTCGTCGTCCTCCAGCGACACGAACTCCGCCAGCGGCGCGCCCCCCGCCAGCGTCAGCGGCCCGGCCGCCTCCGGCAGGATCGGCAGGTCGATCACCGTCAGCCGCAGCAGCCGGCCGTGCGAGGTGACCGCCCCGATGTCGGCGCGGGCCGTGGTCGGCACCGCCGAGACGATCACGTCGTGCTTGGCGCGCTTGCCGCCCCCGTCACCGACCCCGTCCCCGGTCGCGGTGCGGGCCAGCAGCCCCGTGGAGGACAGCAGCACCCGGCACGGGTCGTCGGCGACCTCCAGCGGCACCGCCGTCACCGGCGTGTCCGCCGACTCCAGCAGCAGCGTGCGGCGCTCGGTGCCGTACTGCTTGGCGACGGCCGCCAGCTCCGCCGACACCATCTTGCGCAGCTCCGCGTCCGACTCCAGGACCCGGGTGAGCTCGGCGATCTCCGCGTTCAGCCGGTCGCGCTCGGACTCCAGCTCGATCCGGTCGAAGCGGGTCAGCCGGCGCAGCGGGGTGTCCAGGATGTACTGCGTCTGGATGTCGGACAGGCCGAAGCGCTCGATCAGCCGCTCCTTGGCCTGCGCCGCGTTGTCGCTGGAGCGGATGAGCGCGATGACCTCGTCGATGTCGACCAGCGCGATCAGCAGGCCCTCCACCAGGTGCAGCCGGTCGCGCCGCTTGGTGCGGCGGAACTCGCTGCGCCGCCGCACCACCTCGAAGCGGTGGTCGACATAGACCTGGAGCAGCTCGCGCAGGCCCAGCGTGAGCGGCTGGCCGTCGACCAGCGCCACGTTGTTGATGCCGAAAGAATCCTCCATCGGCGTGAGCTTGTAGAGCTGTTCGAGGACGGCCTCGGGGTTGAAGCCGTTCTTGATCTCGATGACCAGCCGCAGCCCGTGCTCGCGGTCGGTGAGGTCCTTGACGTCGGCGATGCCCTGGAGCTTCTTCGCGCCGACCATGTCCTTGATCTTGGCGATGACCTTCTCGGGCCCGACGTTGAACGGCAGTTCGGTGACCACCAGGCCCTTGCGGCGCGCGGTGACGTCCTCCACCCGCACCGTCGCCCGCATCCGGAACGTGCCGCGGCCGGTCTCGTACGCGTCCCTGATGCCGCTCAGGCCGATGATCCGGCCGCCGGTGGGCAGGTCGGGGCCCGGGACGTGCCGCATCAGCGCGTCCAGGTCCGCGTTCGGATACCGGATCAGATGCCGGGCCGCCGCGACGACCTCGCCCAGGTTGTGCGGCGGCATGTTCGTCGCCATCCCGACCGCGATCCCGGACGAGCCGTTGACCAGCAGGTTCGGATACGCCGCCGGCAGGACGCCGGGCTCCTGCTCCTGGCCGTCGTAGTTGGGGTTGAAGTCGACGGTGTCCTCGTCGATCGACTCCACCATCAGCTGCGCCGGGCCCGACATCCGGGCCTCGGTGTACCGCATCGCGGCCGGCATGTCGTCCAGCGAGCCGAAGTTGCCGTGCCCGTCGACCAGCGGCAGGCGCTGGGAGAACGGCTGCGCCATACGCACCATGGCGTCGTAGATGGACGCGTCGCCGTGCGGGTGCAGCTTGCCCATCACCTCGCCGACGACCCGGGCGCACTTGACGAAGCCGCGGTCCGGGCGCAGGCCCATCTCGTTCATCTGGTAGACGATGCGGCGGTGCACCGGCTTCATGCCGTCCCGGGCGTCCGGCAGGGCACGCGCATAGATGACCGAGTAGGCGTACTCAAGATACGACGCCTGCATCTCGTCCACGACGTCGATGTCGAGGATGCGCTCCTCGAAACCGTCGTCGGGCGGCGGGGTCTTCGTCGTGCGGCGGGCCATCTCGGCGGCGCTCCTTCGTCTGGTTGATCCGGTCGGCGGACCGGACGGCCGTTCGGCGGGAACGGTGGACTGACGCGGACCATTGTGGACCGCCCCGCTGACATCGCCGACCACGACCCGTCGCGAGCCCGGCCCGCGACCGCCGCGGGACACGCCCGCGGCCCGGCACGAGCACGCCCGCGACCGGGAACTTCACCGCCCGCGCACTCGCTTGCCTAGAGTGGCAGCACTCTACGCAGTGAGCAGCAGTGAGCAGTCACCTGCACGCGACCGGAAGGACAGCTTGCCCATGGGTCACACGGCCACACCGGAGGCACACTCCAGCGGCCTGACAGCCACCGAGCACCGCCTGGCGAACGGCCTGCGGGTGGTGCTCTCCGAGGACCACCTCACCCCGGTCGCGGCCGTCTGCCTCTGGTACGACGTCGGTTCGCGCCACGAGGTCAAGGGGCGCACCGGTCTCGCCCACCTCTTCGAGCACCTGATGTTCCAGGGCTCGGCGAGCGTCAAGGGCAACGGCCACTTCGAGCTGGTCCAGGGCGCGGGCGGCTCGCTCAACGGCACCACCAGCTTCGAGCGCACCAACTACTTCGAGACGATGCCCGCCCACCAGCTGGAACTGGCCCTGTGGCTGGAGGCCGACCGGATGGGCAGCCTGCTGACCGCGCTGGACCAGGAGAGCCTGGACAACCAGCGCGACGTGGTGAAGAACGAGCGCCGCCAGCGGTACGACAACGTGCCCTACGGCACCGCCTTCGAGCGGCTGACCGCGCTCGCCTACCCCGACGGCCACCCGTACCACCACACCCCGATCGGCTCGATGGCCGACCTGGACGCGGCCTCCCTGGAGGACGCCCGGGCGTTCTTCCGCACCTACTACGCGCCCGGCAACGCGGTCCTGGCCGTCGTCGGCGACATCGACCCGCAGCAGACGCTGGCCTGGGTGGAGAAGTACTTCGGCACCATCCCGGCGCACGACGGCAAGCCCGCGCCGCGCGACGGCTCGCTGCCCGAGGTGATCGGCGGCGAACTGCGCGAGGTCGTCGAGGAGGACGTGCCCTCGCGGGCCCTGATGGCCGCCTACCGGCTGCCCGAGGACGGCTCTCGTGCGGGTGATGCCGCGGACCTGGCGCTGACGGTGCTGGGCGGCGGCGAGTCCTCCCGGCTGCACAACCGGCTGGTGCGCCGCGACCGCAGCGCCGTCACCGCCGGGTTCGGCCTGCTGCGGCTGGCCGGCGCGCCCTCGCTCGGCTGGCTGGACGTCAAGGCGTCCAGCGGCGTGGAGCTGAGCGCGATCGAGGCCGCCGTCGACGACGAGCTGGCCCGGTTCGCCGCCGAGGGCCCGACGCCGGAGGAGATGGAGCGCGCCCAGGCGCAGTTGGAGCGCGAATGGCTGGACCGGCTGGCCACGGTCGCCGGCCGCGCCGACGAACTGTGCCGCTTCGCCGTGCTGTTCGGCGACCCGCAGCTGGCGCTGACCGCGGTCCGGCGCGTGCTGTCGGTCACCCCCGAGGAGGTCCGGGCGGTCGCCGCGGCGCGGCTGCGGCCCGACAACCGGGCGGTGCTGCTGTACGAGCCCACCGGCGGCGGGCAGGGCGCCGAGGTGGACGAGGCCGGCGAGGACGACGACCAGGACCAGGAAGGGGACGAGCTGTGAGCGACATCGCCGCCGTCATGACGTTCCACCCGCAGCCGCAGGCCGGCGCCCCCAAGCCGTGGGCCTTCCCGGCCCCGGAGCGCGGCGCGCTCGGCAACGGGCTGACCGTGCTGACCTGCCACCGCCCCGGGCAGCAGATCGTCGCCGTCGAGGTGCTGCTGGCCGCGCCGCTGGACGCCGAGCCCGAGGGGCTGGACGGCGTCGGCACCATCATGGCCAGGGCGCTGTCGCAGGGCACCGACCAGCACACCGCCGAGGAGTTCGCCGCCGAGCTGGAGCGCTGCGGCGCCACCTTGGACGCGCACGCCGACCACCCGGGCGTCAGGGTCTCGCTCGAAGTGCCGGTCTCCCGGCTGGACCGGGCGCTGTCCCTGCTCGCGGAGGCGCTGCGCTCGCCGGCCTTCCCCGAGGACGAGGTCAAGCGCCTGGTCGCCAACCGGCTGGACGAGATCCCGCACGAGCTGGCCAACCCATCGCGGCGCGCCGCGATGGAGCTGTCCAAGGAGCTCTTCCCGGCCGAGCTGCGCTGCTCCCGGCCGCGGCAGGGCACCGAGGAGACCGTACGCACCATCGACGCGGCGGCGGTGCGCGCCTTCTACACCGCGCACGTACGGCCCGCGACCGCCACCGCGGTGGTCGTCGGCGACCTGACCGGCATCGACCTGCCGGCGCTGCTCGGCGACACCCTCGGCCGCTGGACCGGCTCGGCCGCGCAGCCGCGCCCGCGCCCGGCGATCACCTCCGACGACACCGCCCGGGTGGTCATCGTCGACCGGCCCGGCGCGGTGCAGACCCAGCTGCTCATCGGCCGCACCGGCGCCGACCGGCACGACCCGGTGTGGGCGGCGCAGGTCATCGGCACCTACTGCCTGGGCGGCACGCTCACCTCGCGCCTGGACCGGGTGCTGCGCGAGGAGAAGGGCTACACCTACGGCGTACGGGCCTTCACCCAGGTGCTGCTGGGCTCGGCGGACGGTACGGGCGCGGCGCTGCTGGCGATCAGCGGCTCGGTCGCCACCGACGTCACCGGGCCCGCGCTCGGCGACGCCTGGCAGGTCATCCGCACCCTCGCCGAGGGCGGCCTGACCGACGGCGAGCGCGATGTCGCCGTGCAGAACCTGGTCGGGGTCGCACCGCTGCGGTACGAGACCGCCGCCGCGGTTGCCGCGACGCTCACCGACCAGGTCGAGCAGCAGCTGCCCGACGACTTCCAGGCGGGCCTGTACGCGCGGCTCGCGGCCACCGGCACGGTCGAGGCGACCGCCGCCGCGGTCAGCGCCTTCCCGCTGGACCGCCTCGTGGTCGTCCTGGTCGGCGACGCCTCGGTGATCGCCGAGCCGGTCCGCGCCCTGGGCATCGGGCCGGTGCGCGTCACCGGCTGAGCTCCCCCGGCGGGCTTCCGAAGCACCCGCCCCCGCCGGGCGCGCACCACCCCGCCCCCGGCCGCCCCGGACCCCGGCGCACCCCCGTGTGCGCCGGGGTCCCGCGCATATCGGCGCCATTCCCCGGGCCTTCCCCGTGCCTTCGCCCGGCACTTCCCGGGCTCTTCCCCGGGCCGCATTCCCAATTCCCGGTGTGCTGGAATAGAGTCACTGCATTAAAACGGGGAAAGAACGGAGTCCTGCGATGCGGAATCGGACGTGAACGGGACGGAAGGCGCGGCCCGGCGTATCTCCGCCGAGGTCGTGTGTACGGCCATCCGCGACGACATCGTCGCCGGTTACTTCCCGCCCGGCAGCCGGCTGACCGAGGAACTGCTCGCGCAGCGCTACGGCGTCTCGCGGGTGCCGGTGCGCGAGGCCCTGCGCACGTTGGAGTCCGAGGGCTTCGTCCGCACCCGCAAGCACGCCGGCGCCTCGGTCGCCGAGCCCACCGAGCAGGAGGCCGCCGACCTGCTGGAGATACGCGGGCTGCTGGAGCCGCTGGGCACCGCAAGGGCCGCGCAGCGCCGCACGGACGCGCATCTGAAGGTGCTGCGCGGCCTGGTGCGGCTCGGCCAGGAGCGGGCGGTGCAGGGCCAGGTCTCCGACCTGCCCTCGCTCAGCGGCTGGTTCCACGAGACGCTGGCCCAGGCATCCGGCAGCCCCACGCTCGCCGCGCTGCTGATCCAGCTGCGGCACAAGATCTCCTGGGTGTACGCCGACGGCGGCGCGGCGCGGGCCGCCGAGGCGTGGGAGGAGCACGCGGCGATCGTGGACGCCGTCGCTCGCGGTGACGCCGAGCGGGCGCGCCGGCTGGCCGCGGTCCATGTCGAGCACGCCGCGGCCGTGAGAACCCTGAAACACCGTGTAAACGCGGGACGCCGCCGCAATTAACATCCGCACCGTATACAGGAGTCCCAGCGTCGGGAAATCGGCCCTGGTATTTCGTGCCGCGCTATTTCGGGACCCTTTTCCGGTGCGCGGTTTCCGGCATGCGGCACGGAAAAGCGGGCCCCGGCAATCCTGGCGGACTGCGGGACCCGCTCGGTCCGGCGGGGGCGTAAAGCCTCAGACGGTCTCGGGAAGTTCTTCCAGGCCCTCGGCGACCAGCTTCGCCAGCCGGTCCAGGGCCGCCTCGGCCTGCGTGGTGTCCTCGGCGGACGAGGCCAGCACGACCTCCTCGCCGCCCTTGGCGCCCAGGCTCAGCACCGCCAGCATGGAGGCGGCGTTGACCGGGTCGCCCCCTGCCCTGGCGATGGTCACCGGCACCCCGGCGGCGCTCGCCGCGCGGACGAAGATGGACGCCGGGCGGGCGTGCAGGCCCTCCGCCCAGCCGACGTTGACGCGGCGCTCAACCATGGTGTTGCCCCTCAGTGTGTGTGTCAGGTCGTGCATGTTGTCTAGACCATTTTTGCACGCCCTGAACGCTGCCCCGGCCCACCCGCCGGTGAACCAAGACTGCCGCCTGCGCCTGCCCGCCGCCAGACGGCCACGCCGCCTACGCTGGGAGCCATGACCGACCCGCACGACCCGGACACCGAGGCCCGGCCCTACCCCGTCCACTGGGAGGCCGACGTCGTGCTGCGGGACGGCGGCATCGCCCACATCCGGCCCATCGGCCCGGACGACGCCGGGCGGCTCGTCGACTTCTACGAGAAGGTCTCCGACGAGTCCAAGTACTACCGCTTCTTCGCGCCCTACCCCCGGCTGTCCGACCGGGACGTGCACCGCTTCACGCACCACGACTACGACGACCGCGTGGGCCTGGCCGCGACCGTCGGCGGCGAGTTCATCGCCACCGTCCGCTACGACCGCACCGACGAGCACGGCCGCGCCGCCTCCGGCCCGGCCGGCACCACCGCCGAGGTCGCCTTCCTGGTCCAGGACGCCCACCAGGGCCGCGGTGTCGCCTCCGCGCTGCTGGAACACATCGCCGCCGTCGCCCGCGAACGCGGCATCCTGCACTTCACCGCCGATGTGCTGCCGGCCAACGCCAAGATGGTCAAGGTCTTCACCGACGCCGGCTACACCCAGCGCCGCAGCTTCGCCGACGGCGTCGTCCACCTCGACCTCGACCTGGAGCCCACCGCCGCGTCCGTGCAGGTCATGCGGTCGCGCGAGCACCGCGCCGAGGCCCGCTCCATGCAGCGCCTGCTGCGCCCGCGGTCCGTCGCCGTCATCGGCACCGGCCGCCGGCCCGGCGGCGTCGGCCGCGCCCTGCTGCGCAACATCGCCGCGGGCGGCTTCACCGGGCAGCTGTTCGCCGTCAACCGCTCCTTCGCGCCCGGCACCGCACTCGACGGCGTGCCCGGCTTCCGCTCCGTGCGGGAGATCACCGACGCCGGGCACAGCGTGGACCTCGCGGTCGTCGCGGTACCCGCCGAGCACGTCCCGCAGGCCGTCGACGACTGCGGCGAGGCGGGCGTACGCGGCCTGGTCGTGGTCGCCGCCGGCTACTCCGAGACCGGCCCCGAGGGCCGCGAGCGGCAGCGCGAGCTCGTCCGGCAGGCCCGCGGCCACGGCATGCGGCTCATCGGGCCCAACGCCTTCGGCGTGCTCAACACCTCGCCCGCCGTCCGGCTCAACGCCTCGCTCTCACCCGGCATGCCGCACCACGGGCGGCTCGGCCTGTTCACCCAGTCCGGCTCGATCGGCATCGCCCTGCTGTCCGGGCTGCACCGGCGCGGCACCGGCCCGGCCACCTTCGTCTCGGCCGGCAACCGCGCCGACGTCTCCGGCAACGACCTGCTCCAGTTCTGGCAGGACGACCCCGACACCGACGCCGTCCTGATGTACCTGGAGTCGTTCGGCAACCCCCGCAAGTTCACCCGGCTCGCCCGCAGGACCGCCGCCGCCAAGCCCGTCGTGGTCGTCAAGGGCGCCCTGCACAGCGGCTCGGTCCCGGCCGGCCACGCCGTGCCCGTCACCCGCATCCCCGACAGCACCGTCAGCGCGCTGTTCCGGCAGGCCGGTGTCATCCGCGTCGACACCGTCACCGAACTCCTGGACACCGGGCTGTTCCTGGCCCTCCAGCCGCTGCCGGCCGGCGACCGGATCGCGGTGCTCGGCAACTCCGAGTCCCTGGGCCTGCTCACCTACGACGCCGCCCTCACCGCGGGCCTGCGCCCCGCCGCCCCCCTGGACCTCACCACCTCCGCGACCCCCGCCGACTTCGCCGCCGCCCTCACCACCGCGCTCGCCGACCCGGCGACCGACGCGGTCGTGGTCACCGCCATCCCCCGGGTCACCTCCGACGCCCCGGACCCCGCGGCGGGGCCGAACGGCGGTTTCGGCGGCGAGAGCGCCCCCGGAGAAGGCGACGACCCCGCGCTCGCCGACGCGCTGCGCCGGGCCGCCGCCACCGGCACCAAGCCCGTCACCGTCGTCCACCTCGCGCTGGACGCGTTCGCCGACCGCCTCGTCGCCCCCGGGGCGCCCGGCGCCCGCATCCCCGCCTACCGGGCGCCCGACCGCGCCGTCCACTCGCTCGCCGAGGCCGCCGGATACGCCCGCTGGCGGGCGAGCTCCGCCGACCCGGGACGCGTACCGGAGTACGACGACATCCAGGAGGCCGCCGCGGCCGAGGACGTACGCTGCCTGCTGCCGCCCGGTTCACCGCCCGAGGGTGTCACCCTCTCCGACGAGGACGCGGCCGGGCTGCTCGCCCGCTACGGCATCACCGTCCCCGCCGCGCTGCCCGCGCCCGACGCGGACGCCGCCGCCGTCGCCGCGACCGCCATCGGCTACCCGGTCGCCCTGAAGACCACCGCCCCGCACCTGCGGCACCGCCCCGACCTCGGCGCGGTCCGGCTCGACCTCGCCGACGAGGGCGACCTGCGGCGCGCCTACGCCGAGCTGACCGCCCGGCTCGGCGGGCCGGCCGAACTGCGCCCCGTCGTCCAGGCGATGGCCCCGCGTGGCGTCGACACGGTCGTACGGGCCGGCGTCGACCCGGCCGCGGGCGCGGTGCTCTCCTTCGGCCTGGCCGGGCCCGCCTCCGAGCTGCTGGGCGACCTCGCGCACCGGCTGGTGCCCGCCACCGACCGGGACGCCGCCGAACTGGTCCGCGGCATCCGCGCCGCCCCGCTGCTCTTCGGCTGGCGCGGCGCGGAACCCGTCGACACCCGGGCGCTGGAGGAGCTGCTGCTGCGGGTGTCGATGCTGGCCGACGACCTCCCCGAGGTCGTCGCCGTCGTCCTGGACCCGGTGGTGGTGGCCCCGCGCGGCCTGACCGTGCTGAGCGCCCGGGTCCGGCTCGCCCCGCCGCCGGCCCGCACCGACCTCGGGCCGCGCGCCCTGTCGTCGTTCTGAGCCGCCGCCCCGGGTCCCGTCCTGCGTCGCCGCCCCGGGCACGCCGCCGCGGGCGCACCGGCGGCCCCGCTGCATCCTCCGCGGCGACCCCGGGCAGACCCCCTAGGATGGTGGGCATGGCGAAGACCGGGATCTCGGTGCAGGGACTGCGTACGGCGATCGAGCGCAGCGGGTACTATCCGGCGCTCGTGTCCGAGGCGGTGGAGGCGGCCGTCGGGCAGGAGCCCGTCACGTCGTACCTGGTGCACCAGGAGACCACCTTCGACGCCAACGAGGTCCGCCGGCACGTCACCGTCCTGGTGCTCACCGAGAGCCGCTTCATCGTCAGCCACACCGACGAGCAGGCCGACGACGACTCCTCGCCGACCCCCTACGCCACGACCTCGACGGAGTCGGTCAAGATCGGCCGGATCTCCTCGGTCGTGGTGAGCCGGGTGGTCGCCAACCCCGAGTCGTACACCCCGGGCACGCTGCCGCGCGAGGTCGTGCTGACCATCGGCTGGGGCGCGGTGTCCCGGATCGACCTGGAGCCCGCCGCGTGCGGCGACCCCAACTGCGAGGCCGACCACGGCTACACCGGCTCCTCCACCGCCGACGACCTGTCGCTGCGGGTCAGCGAGGCGGGCGACGGGCCGGACACCGTACGCCAGGCGCTGGCCTTCGCCCAGGCGCTGTCCGAGGCCACCGCGGCCGTCGCCTGATGGCCCAGCCCGTCCACGACAGCGCCGGCCGGCCCGTACCGCTCGACCCACACACCGCCCCCGTGCCCGCCTACGGGCAGGCGTCGCTCAGCGATGTGCTCCCCGCCGCCCTCGCCGGCTTCGGCATCCCCGGCCTGCCCCCGACCGGCCTGGAGCTCGCGCCCGCCGACCGGGTGTGCGTCTTCCTCGTCGACGGGCTCGGCTGGGAGCTGATCACCCGGCACCCGGACGAGGCCCCGTTCCTCACCTCGCTGCTCGGCAGTTCGCTGGGCGGCACCGGGCGCCCGCTCACCGCCGGCTTCCCCGCGACCACCGCGACCTCGCTCGCCTCGGTCGGCACCGGCCTGCCGCCCGGCGTGCACGGCCTGCCCGGCTACACCGCGCTCAACCCGGCCACCGGCGAGCTGATGAACCAGCTGCGCTGGACGCCCTGGACCGCGCCCGCGGTGTGGCAGCCGCACCCCACCGTCTTCGCGCTCGCGGACGCCGCGGGCGTCGCCACCTGCCAGGTGTCCTCGCCGACCTTCGCGCAGACGCCGCTGACGAAGGTCGCCCTGTCCGGCGGCTCGTTCCTCGGCCGGCTCACCGGCGAGGAGCGGATGGACCTGGCCGCCGAGCGGCTCGGCGCCGCCGGCCGCTCGCTGGTGTACACGTACTACAGCGAGGTGGACGGCATGGGCCACCGCCACGGCGTGGACTCCGACGCCTGGCGCGGGCAGCTGATGCTGGTCGACCGGCTCGCGCAGCGGCTCGCCGACCGGCTGCCGCCGCGCTCGGTCCTCTACGTCACCGCCGACCACGGCATGATCGACGTGCCCTTCGACGAGGAGTCGCGGATCGACTTCGACGAGGACTGGGAGCTGCGCGCCGGGGTCGCCGTCCTCGGCGGCGAGGGCCGGGCCCGGCATCTGTACGCGGTACCGGGCGCCGCAGCCGACGTGCTCGCGGTGTGGCGCGAGGTGCTGGGCGACCGGATGTGGGTGGCGAGCCGCGACGAGGCGGTGGCGGCGGGCTGGTTCGGGCCGGCCGTCGAGCCGCGGGTGCTCGGCCGGATCGGCGACGTGGTCGCCGTCGCCCGCGACGACATCGCCGTCGTGGCCCACCGCACCGAGCCGGGGGAGTCCAGGATGACCGGCCTGCACGGCTCGATGGCCGCCGTCGAACAGCTCGTGCCGCTGCTGGAAGTGCGCACCTGACGCCTGTCCCGCCCCCCCCCGCAAACGATCCCAGCCGTCCCGTCCCCGTCCGAAAGGCCGCCGTCCCACCCATGCCCGAGCTGGTCTTCTTCTCCGGAACGATGGACTGCGGCAAGAGCACGCTCGCCCTGCAGATCGTCCACAACCGCGCCTCCCGCGGCCTGCGGGCGGTGATCTTCACCAAGGACGACCGGGCCGGCGAGGGCAAGCTGTCCTCGCGGCTGGGCCTGGTCACCGACGCCACCGAGGTCACCGCCGGCATGGACCTGTACGCGCATCTGGTCGGCCTGATAAGCCGCGGCGGCCGGGTGGACTTCACGGTCGTGGACGAGGCGCAGTTCCTCGCGCCGGAGCAGATCGACCAGCTCGCCCGCGCGGTCGACGAGCTGGAGATGGACGTCTACGCCTTCGGCATCACCACCGACTTCCGCACCCGGCTCTTCCCCGGCTCCCAGCGCCTCATCGAACTCGCCGACCGCGTCCAGGCGTTGCAGGTCGAGGCGCTGTGCTGGTGCGGCGCCCGCGCCACCCACAACGCCCGTACCGTCGGCGGCCAGATGGTCGTGGAGGGCGCGCAGGTGGTCGTCGGGGACGTCGACCAGGCCGCGGAGATCGGCTACGAGGTGCTGTGCCGCCGCCACCACCGGCGCCGGATGACGGCCGCCTCGGCGGGCGCGGCGGCGCTGTCCCCGGACGTCCTACCGGTGCCGCCGGCCTGACCCGGCCGACGGCGAAGACCCGGGCGATCCGCACCGGCGGACCACCCGGGCCTACGTCACCTCAGCCCGCGAGCGGGCCGAACTCCGCGACCACCGTACGGTCACCCGTCACCGGCACGCTCAGCGAGGCGCCGTCCGCAGGGACCTGCGTGCCGTCCAGCAGCCAGCCGAGCAGCCGGTAGCCGCGGGCCGGCACCGCGGTGGCGGTCACCGTGTCGCCCTTCTCGTAGCGGCCCGGCTCGGTGGCGTTGCCGGTCAGCCGCACCGTGCCGCCGGCGGCCGGCGACGCGCTCGCCGCGACCGCCTGCTGCACGACGTTGATGACCATGATGTTGTCGAGCCTGGCCGGCCCGGTGTACGTCGTGCCGTTGTAGCGCAGCACGTCGACCGCCCGTACGGTCGCGGACGGGCCGGCCTTGACGGTGTAGCCGCCGTCGCCGAGGTTGTCCGTGCCGAGGTTGAAGGCGTGCACGTCACCGGAGTCCACGACCAGGCCGTTGTGCATGCCGTAGCCGAAGACGTCCAGGACGGTCAGGCCGCGGGCGCCCGCGACATGCACCAGGTCGGTGTTCTTGCGCGTGACGCCGTCGATGGTCTGCGGGAAGAGGTTGCTTCCCAGGCCCCAGCCCGGCAGGTCGAAGCCGGTGCGGTTGACGGCGTTGCCGTTGCTGAGCACCCCGTCGACCGAACCGCCGTGGTTGGCGCCGACGTTGATGCCCCGGTGCAGGAACACTCCGCCCACCTTGTGCACGACGAAGCCGTCGGCCCGCGGCGAGCCGAGGTCGATGCCGTTCCAGGTGTTGGTCATCGTCACGTTCACGACATACGTGCCCTTGCCCGCGCCGCGGACGGCGTACGGGTAGGGGACGTAGCCGTCGGCCGGGTTGTTGCCCGGGTGGAAGACCCGCAGGCCGCGTACGCCCGACCGGTCGCCGGCCAGGGTGACCAGCGCGGTGGCGGTGTCCGGGCTCGCGGTGTCCCGGCCCTCGTAGGCGAACAGCACGGTGCCGCCGCTGTCGCCGCCCTCGTCGCGGTTGGGCGAGGCGGCGGCGCCGCGCAGCTCCACGCCGGCCGGGACGGTGACATGGCCGCCGAGGCGGTACCAGCCCGCGGGCAGGTAGACGGTGCCGCCGCCCTCCCGGCCGGCCCGGTCCAGCAGCTTCTGCAACGGCGCCGTCGCGTCGGCCGCCGGCTGGTAACCCACGCCGTGCGGCACCGAGTTGGCGACGTACAGCGCCTGCCGCCTCGGCGCCGGGTCGGCGGTGGCGGCCGGGGACGCCGGGACGGTGCCGGGCATCCGCACCACCGTGCCGGACGTGGGGCCGCTCAGCGCGGTGCCGGTGACCTTCACGTATCCCGAGGCGTTGTTGCGGATCGAGGCGGTGCTGCCCTGCAAGGTGCCGCCGGCGAAGGACATGCCCCAGCGGCTGTCGACGTCGTCCACCTGGAGCGCGACATCGGTGCGGACCACCGAGGTGTCCAGGAACGCGCCGACGAAGGTGGCCCGTTGGCCCTTCACCGTCTGGATGCCGATGTGGAAGTCCGCCAGCGAGATGCGCGAGAACTGGTCCCATTCCAGGTCACCGAGCACCATGCCGGTGGCGTTCGCGCGCGTCCAGCCGTCCAGCGCCGCCCGCTTGGGCGGGTGGTAGGCCGAAGGAGCCTTCGCCCAATAGGAGTTGGAGAAGGTGACCCCGCTCCAGGTGCCCACGTCCGAGCCGTTGTAGGCGGTCACGCCGGCCTGGAGCACCGTGCCCTTGACGTCGTCGACCGTCGCCGACTCGTGCACCTGCCCCTGCACCGCGGGCCGTCCGCGGTCGTCGGGCTTGGTGGAGATGCCGATGCCCTGGTACGAGTTGAGCATCGTGACGTGCGCGACCGTCCCCATCATGAAGTTGGCGTCGCTCTGCCACGCCGAACCGGGGATCTCGAAGGTGTAGTTGTACGGCACCGGGTGCGTGGCGCTCTGCCGCGGGTAGTAGGTGGTCACGCCCTGCACCGAGGCGCTGCCGCCGATCCGGAAGAGCACCGGCCCGTCCGCGCCGGCCGGCAGGTCCGCGCTGATCACCGTGCCGTAGCCGCCCGAGCCGTGGTCCGGGTCGCGCCGGTCGCCGCGCAGCGAGCAGAAGGCCGGCACCTCCACGGTGGTGGTGACGCGGTAGGTGCCCGCGCCCAGCCACACCGTGCCGCCGCCGGCGTCCTGGCAGGCGTAGAGGGCCGCCTGCACGGCCGCGGTGGCGTCCTTGCGGCCGGTGGCGTCGGCGCCGAAGCTGCGTACGTCGAAGTCCGCGACCACCGGGTCGGGGGAGGGGTAGCGGGTGTGGACGAGCACCGGCTTGGGCGTCGCCGCCGGCCGCAGCCGCACCTCCAGCTGGTTCAGGCCCACCTTCGTGGCGCCCGGCGCGTAACCGGTGATCACCAGCCGTACGTAGCGGGCGGTGGTCGCCGGGAAGGCGGTGTTCGTGGCGGAGCCCGAGCCGGTGGCGCCGCTGCGGCCGGCGTCGCGGAAGTGCGTACCGTCGGAGGAGACCCGCACGGTGTAGTCCCAGGCGAAGTCGCCCTGCCAGATCGTCCGCACCTGGTCAAAGCGCTTGGCGGCGCCCAGGTCCACCGTGAAGGTCTCGCCCTTGCCGGCGTCGCCGCTGGTCCAGGCGGTGCCGCCGTCGCCGTCGATGGCCGCGGCGGGCGAGGAGCCGGCCGCGCTGCTGGAGGCGGTGGCGGTGCCCAGGTGCGCCAGGTCGGTGTCGACGGCCTGCGCGCGGAAGGCGTCGAGTGCGGCCTGGAGCGCGTGGAAGGCGGTACGCGCCTGCTCGTCGGTGACGCCCGTGCCGTCCGCCACCGCGCGGGCGGAGTCGGCGGCCTGCTTCAGCGCCTCCTTGGCGCCGGCCGGGTACTGCCCGTCGCGGGTGCCCTCGCGGGCGGCGGAGTAGGCGAGGTCGGCCTGGGCGACGAGCTGCTTCAGGCCCGTCGTCGGGTCGAGCGCCTTGGGCAGCGCGGTCACGATCACCCGGGCGACCTTGAGCTCGGTCTTGGTGTCGCCGGTGGTGATGCGGAAGTCCGAGCCGTTGGAGCGGTTGGTGAGGATCGCGTCGTCCAGCAGGAAGGTGTGGGTCTTCCACGTCCCCGAGTCGCCGTAGGTGAACTGCGGCGACTTCTTGAACATCTGCGGGATGGTGTCGCCCGGGGAGTCGTATTCCAGCTGGATCTTGCCGTTGCCCTGGTCGTAGTAGTCGATGCTGACGGCGACCGGGTCGGTGGTGTCGTAGACGACGGTGTCGTCGGCGTTCATGTAGAAGAAGCCGGTCTCGGCGCCCGGGTTGCTCTGGTCGGTCTGCCAGTAGCCGCGGCCGTCGACCACGCCGGTGACCAGGTGGGAGTCGTTGTCGCCGGCGCGCGGCGCGATGCCGTGCTCGTCGACGGTGGCGCCGAGGTCCACCGAGAGCCCGGCGGCGACCCGTACGGCGGCGACCGTGACGTCGGCGGGGGAGCCGCCGTCGGTGCCGGCGATCCGCAGCTCGCGGCCGGCGGAGAAGTCGGCGGGGACGGTGAATGCCTCGGTGGTGAAGGCGCCGGAGTCGCCGAGCGCGACCTCACCGAGCTGCTGGCCGCCGCCGCGGCTCAGCGTCAGCTCGCCGCTGCCGCTGTCGAGGTAGGTGACGGCGACGGTGAGCTGACCGGCCGTCACCGAGTCGGTGTAGTCCTGGTCGAGGTCGAACGCCAGGTAGCCGGCGCCGCCGGCGACATCGGTACGCCAGTAGGGCGTGCCGTCCTGCGTGCCGGTCCGCAGCGCGCCGGGGTCGTCCCCGGCGGTCGCGGTCAGGCCCAGCGTGAAGGGCGTGGGGCCGAGGTCGGCGCCGACCCCCAGCGGATAGAGCGTGGGCGCGGCGGCCGACGCCGGCAGCGAGGCCGGCAGCAGCAGCGCCACCGCGGCGAGCAGCAGCAGCGCGGGGGCGCGCAGCAGCGCCCGCAAGCGGAAACGTCGTCTGGGTGGCACGGGGACAACCTCCGAAGGTCGCGACGAGGTGTGCGGGTCAGGGGTCGTGCGGGTCGTGCAGGCCGTGCGGGTCGTGCAGGCCGTGCGGCGGTGCGCTCTCGTGCGGGTGGTGCGTTCTCGTGCGGGTGTGCAGGTCGTACGGCCCGGGTCGTACGCGTCGTGCTGCCGCCCCGCCGCGCGGGCGGGGCGGCGGGCCGCGCCGCCCCCCTCGGACGGCGCGGTCGCCGCGGGCGCGGGGTCAGGCCCTGCGCAGCCGGAGCGTGCGGATCTGGAAGGGCCGCAGCTCCAGCGGGTAGCCGCCGTCGGGCGCGGGGTCGATCCGGTCCACCGGGTTCTCCAGCAGATCGGTCACCTCCGCGCCGGCCACGGCGAAGTCGGCGCGCAGCGTGCCGCGGGCGGTGCCGCCGCGCGACTCGTACAGCCGCACCACGACGTCGCCGCCGCGGTCGTCGGCGAGCTTGACCGTCTCCACGGTGATGTCCGGGTTGTCGACGGTCAGCAGCGCGGGCCCGCCCGCCGGGGCCGCGCCCGCGGGCCGCAGCGGCAGGTTGACGGCGTAGCCCGCGGTGATCGCGTCCCCGACGCCCGCGCCGACCACCAGCGCGTAGCCGAAGGTGTGCCGGCCGCGGTCGGCCTGCGGGTCGGGGCTGTGCGGGGAGCGCAGCAGCGACAGCCGCACCGTGGTGGTGGAGCCGCCGTCCTCGCGGGTGTGCCGGGAGACGTCATGGCCGTAGGTGGAGTCGTTGACGACCGCCGCGCCCCAGCCGTGCTCGCCCACCTGCACCCAGCGGTGCGCCCACAGCTCGAAACGGGCCGCGTCCCAGCTGGTGTTCTCGTGCGTGGGGCGCCGCACATGCCCGAACTGGATCTCCGCGGCCTCGGTCTCGGCGTGCACATCGACCGGCCAGGCGGCCTTGAGCAGCGTGTCGCGCTCCTGCCAGTCGATGTCGGTCCTGACGGTGATCCGGTCGCTGCCCGCGGTCAGCTCCAGGTGCTGCACCGACCGGGAGGCGCCGAAGGCCCGTTCGACCCGTACGGAGGCCAGCAGCGGCCCGGACTCGATCAGTTCCACCGACTCCGCCTCGGTGAGGTCCTTCACCGTGTCGCGGTAGTAGCCGTCGATGTTCCAGGCGCTCCACAAGTTCGGGTCGTCCGGGTGCAGTTGGAGGAGGTTGCCGGCCGCGCCCGGCGCGATGGCCTCGCGCCCGGCCCGCAGGTCGTAGGCCGAGCGCACCAGGCCCTGCGCGTCGATCCGGACCCGCAGCACCCCGTTGTCCAGGGTGATCGTGCCGTCGCCGGCCACCTGCGCGGCCACCGCCGGCAGCCCCGACGGGTCCACCGCCCGCCCGGTGCCGAGCGCGGGCGCCTCGACCAGCACCGCCCGCCGCCCGTCGGACAGCTCCTGCCCGCCCTCGGCCCCCGACCCGGCCGGCAGCACCGCGACCTCGCGCCGCGCGTACGGCCCGGCGTTGAAGAAGGCCAGCCCCGCGCCGCCGGCGAGCGCCGCCCCGATGACCCCGGCCAGCTCCGCCTGGAGCTCACCGTGCACCTTCTCGGCCTCCTGGTGCACCCATGCGATCGATGAGCCGGGCAGGATGTCGTGGAACTGGTGCAGCAGCACCCGCTGCCAGATCGACTCCAACTGCTCGTACGGGTAGGGCGCCCCGGTGCGCACCGCCGCGGCCACCGACCACAGCTCGGCCTCCCGCAGCAGCGCCTCCGCGCGCCGGTTGCCGTGCTTGGTGCGGGCCTGGCTGGTGTACGTGCCGCGGTGGTTCTCCAGGTACAGCTCGCCCCGCCACACCGGCAGCCGCTCGTACTCGGCGCGGGCCGCGGCGAAGAACTCCGCCGGGCCGCCCACCTCGACCCGGGTGGAGCCCTCCAGGTCGCGCAGCCGGCGGGCCTTCTCCAGCATCTCCCGGGTGGGCCCGCCGCCGCCGTCGCCGAAGCCGAACGGGGCGAGCGACCGGGTGGCGGCGCCCTTGTCGGCGAAGTTCCGCTCGGCGTGGGCGAGTTCGGCGCCGGTCAGGCTGGCGTTGTAGGTGTCGACGGGCGGGAAGTGGGTGAAGATGCGGGTGCCGTCGATGCCCTCCCAGTGGAAGGTGTGGTGCGGCAGCCGGTTGGTCTCGTTCCACGACAGCTTCTGCGTCAGGAACCACTTCGCCCCGGCGAGCGTGGCCAGTTGCGGGTAGGCGGCGGTGTAGCCGAAGGAGTCCGGCAGCCACACGCCCTCCTGCTCGATGCCGAACTCCGCGGCGAAGAAGCGCCGTCCGAAGACCAGTTGCCGGGCCAGCGCCTCACCGCCGGGCAGATTGCCGTCGGCCTCGACCCACATCCCGCCCACCGGCGCCCAGTTGCCCTCGGTCACCGCCTTCTTGATCCGCTCGAAGATCTCCGGGCGGCGCTCCTTCATCCACGCGTACTGCTGCGCCGAGGAGCAGGCGAAGACCAGCTCCGGGTACTCCTCGGCGAGCGTGGTCATATTCGTGAAGGTGCGGGCGCACTTGCGGACGGTCTCCCGGATCGGCCACAGCCACGCCGAGTCGATGTGCGCGTGGCCGACCGCGGTCACGGTGTGGGCCGAGGCGTAGGCGGGCCGGGACAGCACGTCGGCGAGCCGGTCGCGGGCGGCCTGCGCGGTGCCGCCGACGTCGGACACGTCCACGGCGTCGATCGCGTGCGCCAGGGCGCGCAGGATCTCGTGCCGCCGCGAGCTGCCGGCCGGCAGCTCCCGCATCAGCTCGTCGAGCACCTCCATGTCGTGCAGCAGATGCCACACGGTGTTGTCGCGCACCGCCAGATGCGCCTCGCGCAGCCGGTAGAGGTGCTCGGTGCCGGCGGTCTCCTTCGAGCCGAACCGGGTGCCGACCGACTTGGCGCCCTCGATCATGGGGTTGGCGGCCAGCTCCACCAGCAGCTCCACCGCCTCGCCGCCCGCGGCCGGTTCGGCGATCAGCACGCTGCGGTGGTGCGGGTGCAGTCCCTGGACCGGTGAGCCGGCGGCGTCGTGCACAAACCCCTCGGCCTGCCCGCCGGGCCCCTTCGCCGGATCGAAGCCCAGGTCGAAGACCGCCTCGACGCGCTGCCCCGCCCACTCCCGTGGGACGCGCCCGCCGGCCTTCAGCCAGCTGGTCGACCAGGGGCCGCCCCAGGTGTCGCCGAGCGCGACGGGCTCGTACGCGGCGGCGAGGGCGTCGGCCACCGGGACGGGTTCGCCGGGGACGTGCCAGGCGGCCAGGTCCAGGTCCACCGGGTCGCGGTAGAGGGCCGGTCTGACCACGTGGGACAGGAACTTGGTGATCCGCTCTTCGACGATGTGCCGGTCGTCATGCACGCGTGTGCTCTTTCTGCCGGGGGTCTGGCGGGGGTCTGCCGGGAGGTCTGGCGGGGGTTTGTCAGGGGTCTGCCGGGGATCTCTGAATGGCAAGGGGGTTCAGCGGCGCCAGGTGCGCTGGGGGACGAACCCCAGCAGATCGGCGCACGCCGTGGTGTCGAACAGGCTGCCGTGCCCGGTCACCGAGGCCGGGACGGGCACGCCGGGATGGTGCTCGGCCATCAGCTGCGCGGACGGCACCGCGGAGGTGGTGTCGGCGGCGGTGACGTTGACGACGTGACAGCCGCGTATGTCACCCTCGACCGCGAGCCGCACCGCGCGGGCCGCGTCCCGGGTGTCCAGCCAGCCCCACAGGTCGTGCCGCTGGGCGGCGGGGTCGGCGGCGCAGGCGGCGAGGAAGTGGTCGAGCCGGTCGCCGGTGCCGGTGAAGGGGAAGCGCATGCAGACCGCGTTCAGCCCGTAGCGCCGGTGCGCGGTCGCCGCGATCTGCTCCAGCACCACCTTGGACAGCCCGTACGGGTCCCGCACCACGACCGGGTGCCGCTCGTCCAGCGGCACGTACGCCGGCGAGACCGGCACCGGCGACCACGCCAGGCCCACCGCCGCCATGCTGGAGGCGGCCACGACCCTGCGTACGCCGGTGCGGCCGGCCTGGTCGAACACCCGGTGCGCGGACAGGCAGTTGGCGGCGAACATCGCGCCGGCGTCGTCGACGTTGGGGTGCGGGATCGCCCCCAGGTGCACGACCGCCTGCACGCCGTCCATGGCCTCGGCGACCAGGCCGGCGTCCCGGAGGTCGCCGGTGCGGACGGCCGCCGCGCGCGGCTCGTCGGCCGGCAGCAGGTCGGTGAGCACCACCTCGTGGCCGGCGTCCAGCAGTTCGTCCGTGACATGTCCGCCGATGTGCCCCGCGGCGCCGGTCACCAGGACGCGCATCAGCCCTTCACCGCCCCGACCAGGCCGTTGACGAAGTAGCGCTGGAGGGACAGGAAGAGCAGCACCACCGGGATGACGACGATGAGCGCGCCGGCCATCAGGTTGTTGTAGTGCGGCACGTTCTCCGAGGCGAGGGACTGCAGGCCCAGCGGCAGCGTGTAGGTGCTCTCGTCGTTGAGCGACACACGGGTGAGCAGGTACTCGTTCCAGGTGGGGATCGCGGTGATCAGCGCGACGGTGATCAGCGCGGGCCGGGTCAGCGGCAGGTAGATGCGGGTGAAGATGTGGAACTCGTTGGCCCCGTCCACCCGCGCCGACTCGCGCAGCTCCTTGGGCACGGCGGCGAAGGCACCGGTCATCAGCAGCACCGACAGCGGCGCGCCGCCGTTGACGAACGGCAGCACCAGGCCGATGTGGGTGCCGAGGATGCCCATCTTGTTCTCCAGCAGCACGATCGGCAGCATCACCGTCACGCCGGGCACGAACAGCAGCGCCACGAAGAGCTTCTGCAGCGCCCCGCGGCCGGGGAAGTCCAGCACCGCGAAGGCGTAGCCGGCGGCGGCGTAGACCACCAGCGTCAGCACCACGGTGAGCAGGGTGACTTCGAGGCTGTTGACGAAGTAGCGGAAGAAGTGCAGCTGGTTCCAGGTGTGGGCGAGCGTGGCGAAGGTCGGGTGGTGCGGGATGAGATGGCCGCCGCGCACCACCTCGATCTGGTCCTTGAAGGCCGCCGAGACCATCCACAGGAAGGGGTAGATGCTGATCACGCCGTAGAGGGCGAGCAGCAGGCCGACCAGGACGCGTGCGCTGACCCTGCGGGCCCGGGCCGCGCCGGCGCCGCCGGTGCCCAGGACGCGGCCGGGGCGGGAGGCGAGGGGAATCGTTGTCATGTTTTGCTCCGCATGACTCGCAGGTTGATCAGCGCGATGACCAGCGCGGCGGCGAACAGCAGCCAGCCCAGCGCGCTGGCCAGGCCCAGCGTCGGCGCGAGGTCCTTGAGGAAGGCCAGCCGGTAGGCTTCGAGGCCCAGCACATTGGTGTGGTCGCCGGGGCCGCCGTTGGTCATCACCAGGAAGGTCTGGAAGCCCTGGAGGGAGTCGCGCAGGTTCAGCAGCACCACGATCGAGGTGATGGGCCGCACCAGCGGCCAGACCACCGAGACGTTGGTGCGCCACCAGCCGGCGCCGTCGAGCTGCGAGGCCTCCAGCACACTGCGGTCGATGCCCTGCAGGCCCGTCAGGTACAGCAGCATCGCGACCGGCACGGCGCCCCACACGGTGACCACGATCATCGTCGGCAGCGCCGTGTGCGGGTTGCCGAGCCAGCCCTGCGGCTGGCTGAGCGAGCCCAGGCCCAGGCTGCCGAGCACGGTGTTGACGGCGCCGTCGGGCTGCAGGATGTACTGCCAGGCGAAGAAGACCGCGATGCCGCTGGTGACGTAGGGCACGAAGTAGACCGAGCGCAGCACGCCCTGCATCCGCTTGGCGGAGTTGAGCAGCACCGCGAGCGGGAAGGACACCAGGACGGTCAGCAGCGGCACGGCGATCATCACGTACAGGGTGTGCATCGCCGCGTGGTGCAGCCGGGGCGCGTAGGCCGGGTTCTGCCAGAGCAGGTCCTTGTAGTTCTGCAGGCCCACCCAGTCCCAGTGCGGCGCGAAGCCGTTCCACTGCGCGAAGCTCAGCAGGAAGCCGTAGCCGACCGTGTAGAGGCCCATGACCGCGAAGAGGATCACGGCCGGGGCGACGAAGAGGTAACCGGAGACGGCCTCGTACGTGCGGTGGCGGCGGATGCGCCGGCCGCCGCCGGGGCCGGCCGCACCGGCCGGCCGGGGAGTGGCCCCCCGGCCGGCGGCGGCCGTCTCCGTCAGCGCGGGACGGGGTACGGTGCTCACTTGTTCGCCGTCGCCCAGAAGTTGTTGTTGAGCTTGGCCAGGGCCTTGCCGGTGGCCTCGGGGCTCTTCTGCTTCAGCGGGGTGAGGTCGGCGAGGATCTCCGCCATGGAGTCCTGGTCGTAGCCGGGCGGCCGGAAGTCGTTGACGTTCGGGTCGTAGGTGTTCTCCGGGGTGCCCTCGAACGCCTTGGTCATGTCGGCGAGCGTCGCGCCCATCACCGAGGCGGCGTCGGCGCCGAGTTCGGTGGAGGGCACCTCGGTGGCGTCCTTGGCGAACTTCGAGGCGACATCGGGCTGAGCCAGGAACTTCATCCACTTCAGCGCGTTGTCGGGGTGCGCGCTGGTGGAGCTGACGGTCAGGCCCGTGAGGGCCAGCGGGGCGAGCGCGGGCTTGGGCACGGCGCCGCCCTGCGGGCCGGGGAAGCCGAAGGCCATGACGTCGTCGGGGTTCATGCCGTTCTGCTGCAGGAAGGCCAGCGTGAAGGTGCCGCCGATGTCCCACGCGGACTTGCCCTGCGCGAACGCCTGGTCGGCCGCGTCGATGTCGAGGGTCTGGGTGCCGGGCATCCAGTACGGCTGCATCTGCGCGTATGCGGCGAGCACCTTCTGGCCGTCGGGCGAGGAGAAGTCGGCCGAGGCGTCCTGGCCCCACAGCGCCTGGTACTTGTCCTTGCCGAGCTCGGCGAAGGCCAGCGGCTGGAGCGCCCAGGTCAGGCCGGTCGCCTTGACCTTCAGGCCGAGCGAGACGCCGCCGTTCTTGGGGTCCTTGGCGGTGGTCGCCTTCAGGTCCGCGAGCCACTCCTCGTAGCTGGCCGGGGGCTGGGTGATGCCCGCCGCGGCCAGCGCCTTCTTGTTGCCCATGACGATGCCGAAGGTGCCCGAGGTCAGCGGCACGCTGAAGCGCTGGCCCTGCTTGACGCCGTGCGACTTGGAGTCCGAGGGGATGGACTCCTTGTAGTGCGCGGGGGTCACCGTGCCGGAGGTCTGGACGCCCTTCTGGTAGAGCCCGCTCCAGTCGCTGCCGACGTCCTGGGAGATGTCCTTGGCGATGCCGGTCGCGCCCAGCGCGAAGTCCTCGCCGTCGGAGTGCACTTCGAGGACGTCGGGCAGGTCGTGGGTCTTGGCCGCGGCCTGCACCTTGGTGGTGTAGGCGTCGTCGGGGCCGTAGGCCTGCACGTCCACGGAGATGCCGGTCTGCTTCTTGAACTCGGCCGCCGCGTTCTTCAGCGCCGCCACGTGCGACTGCTTGAAGGTCCACATGGTGAGCGACTTTGCGTCCCCGCCGCCGCCGGAGGAGCCGCCGCCGCATGCGGCGAGCGGGCTCAGCGAGAGAACCGCCGCCACGGCTCCTGCGGCGAGTCTGGTTTTCGGGGTAAAACGTGCGAATGGTGTGCGCATGGGCCCCTACCTAGGCTTTGGTCGTTCAGAAGGCCGAATGACGTTGGAGTACCTGAACTTAGGGTCGTGTTTGGTATAGCGTCAAGACGCGCGCTGCGGTGAGATGGGCCGTGAAGGGCGCAGCGCGGCCGTGAGGCGTCGGCGCGGGGAGCGGAGGATCAGTGGAATCGGTGGCAGAAGCGGCGCGCGGACGGAAGCCCGAAGAGGTCAAGTCCGCGGCGCGGGTCCTGGAGGTGCTCGAACTGCTCGGCGTGCAGGGCGCCCGGCTCTCGCTCGCGGAGATGGCCGCGGCGATGGCGGTGCCCAAGAGCAGCCTGCACGCGATCCTGCGGACGATGGAGGCCCGCCGGTGGGTCGACCTCGACGCCTCGGGCACGCGGTACGGCATCGGCCTGAAGGCGCTGCTGACCGGCACCGCCTACCTGGAGGGCGACGACGTCACGAGCCTGGCCGGGCCGGTGCTCGACTCGCTCGCGGAGGAGACCGGCGAGGCGGTGCACCTGGGCAGGCTGGATGGCACGCACGTCGTCTACCTGGCGAAACGCGAGTCCCGGCATGCCCTCCGGATGTATTCGGCGGTCGGCCGCCGGCTGCCGGCGCACGCCACGGGACTGGGCAAGGCGGTGCTCTCGCAGTTCGATCCGGCCGAGGTGCAGCGCCGGCTGGACTGGCCGCTGGAGCGGCTGACCCCGAGTACCGTGACCGACCCCGACGCCTTCCTCGCCCAGCTCGCCGAGACCCGGCTGCGCGGCTGGGCGGTCGACGACGGCGAGAACTCGGTGGACATCCGCTGTGTCGCGGTCGCGCTCGGCGGCGGCCAGGGCATGGACGCGATCAGCTGCTCGGCGCCCAAGAGCCGGATGGACGACGCCCGGCTGGAGGAGGTCGCCCAGGCCGTCACCGAGGCCGCCCACAACCTGAGCACCCTCATCAAGCGCCTCGGGCAGCACTGACCCCGGCCCCGATCGACCCTCCGCGCTCCGGCCGGTCCTGGTTTGTCCACGTCATTGACAAACTCGGACCGGCCTCCTTACGTTCGGGTGGCAGTACGTCATTCTGCTACCTGTACGTGGGAGTCCCGTATGGCATTGCCTGATGCCGGTCCCGCGCCCCTCGCCCCCGCACCCTGGGTCGAGGACCGCGGCGCCACAGTACGCATCACGGCCGTTCGCACGTTCCTGACGGCCCCGCACGGCTGTCCCCACCTCATCGTCCGGATCGAGACCTCCGACCCGGGACTGTACGGCCTCGGCTGCGCGAGCGACCCCCAGCGTACGCTCGCCGTCCGCTCGGTCCTGGACGACTACGTCGCCCCGCTGCTGGTCGGCCGCGACCCCGACGACATCGACGACATCCACCGGCTGCTGCTCAACAGCGCCTACTGGCGCGGCGGTTCGGTGACCGGCAACGCGCTCGGCGGCGTGGACGTCGCGCTGTGGGACCTGAAGGCCAAGCGCCTCGGGGCCCCGCTGCACTCGCTGTTCGGCGGCCGGGTCCGCGCCTTCGCCGAGGCGTACACCCACGTCGACGGCCACGACGCCGCCGAGATCGCCGACAAGGTGCTCGCCGCCCGCGCGCACGGCTACCGGCACGTCCGCATCCAGGCCGCCGTGCCCGGCGCCGACACCTACGGCACCGCCGGCGGCGGCACCACCGACCAGGACGCGGTACGCGCCCGGCGGGTGCCCTGGGACAGCGCCGGCTACCTGCGGCACGTCCCGCCGGTGCTGCGCAAGGTCCGCGAGCTCGTCGGCGACGACGTCGAGCTGCTGCACGACGTGCACGAGCGCCTCGACCCGCGCCAGGCCCGGGAGTTCCTGCGCCGCGTCGAGGACGCCGCGCTCTACTTCGTCGAGGACCTGCTCGCGCCCGAGGACGCCGGGCACTTCAGGCGGCTGCACGACGTCTCGCCCGTCCCGCTCGCCGTCGGCGAGCTCTTCCACGACCCGGCGCAGTTCACCGCGCTGCTGGCCCGGCCCGACATCGACTTCGCCCGGATCAGGGTGCCCACCCTCGGCGGCCTGACCCCGGCCCGCAAGATCGCCGCGATGTGCGAGCTGCGCGGAGTGCGGCTGGCCCCGCACGGCCCGGCCGACGTCAGCCCGGTCGCGCAGGCCGCGACCTTGGCCATGGACGTCTCCAGCCACGCCTTCGGGGTGCAGGAGGCCGCCGTCTTCAAGCCGGCCGTGCACGAGGTCTACCCCGGTACCGTCGTCGCGGAGGGCGGGGGCCTGCGCCCGAACGACGCGCCGGGCCACGGCGTCGACTTCGACGAGGCCGCCGCCGCCAAGTACCCCGTCCCCGAACCCCTGGCCCACGACCGCTGGGCTCTGCTGCGCAACACCGATGGGAGCGTGCAACGCCCGTGACCGATCCGATACGGAAGGCCCTCGTCGTCCGAGGCGGCTGGGAGGGGCACGCGCCGGTGGAGATCACCGGCCTGTTCCTGCCGTACCTGAAGGACCAGGGCTTCACCGTCGAGGTCTCCGACTCGCTCGACGTCTACACCGACGAAGTCCTGCTCGCCGGCACCGACCTGATCGTCCAGTGCTGGACGATGGGCGCGATCACCCCCGAGCAGAGCCGCGGCCTGACCGCCGCGGTCCGGGCCGGCACCGGCTTCGCCGGCTGGCACGGCGGGGTCCTGGACGCCTTCCGCGGCGACCTGGACTACACGCAGCTGACGGGCGGCCAGTTCCTGATGCACCCGCCCGGCTTCGTCGACTACACCGTCGACATCGTCCCCGGCGGGCACCGGATCACCGAGGGCATCGGCGCCTTCGCCGTCCACACCGAGCACTACTGGATGGCGACCGACCCCGCCAACGAGGTGCTGGCCACCTCGGTCTTCCCGGCCGGCGGCGACCGCGCGCACGACGTCGTCATGCCGCAGGTGTGGACCAGGGCGCACGGTGCCGGGCGGGTCTTCGTCTCCGCGCTCGGCCACAAGGCCGACGACTTCGACGTGCGCGAGGTGCGGGCGATCACCGAGAGGGGACTGCTGTGGGCGAGCCGTTGAGGATCGGCATGGTCGGTGCCGGCAAGATCAGCGGCCAGTACCTGGACACCCTCGCGCGGCTGGAGTCCCTGCGGCTGACCGCCGTCACCGACCTCGCCCCCGGCCGCGCCAAGGAGGCCGCCGAGAGGTCCGGCGCCGAGGTCGCCGGCAGCGTCGCGGAGCTGGTCGCCCGCGACGACGTGGACGCCGTGCTCAACCTGACCGTCCCGGCCGTGCACGCCGAGGTCGCGCTCGCCGCGATCGGCGCGGGCAAGCACGTCTACGGCGAGAAGCCGCTCGCCGCGACCCGCGCGGAGGCCACCGCCATCCTGGCCGCCGCGCGCACCGCGGGCGTACGGGTCGGCAGCGCGCCCGACACCGTGCTCGGCACCGGCACCCAGACCGCCCGCAAGGCCGTCGACGACGGGCTCATCGGCCGGCCGGTCGCCGCCACCGCCTTCATGACCACCGCGGGACACGAGGCATGGCACCCGGACCCGGAGTTCTACTACCGGCCGGGCGGCGGGCCGCTGCTGGACATGGGCCCGTACTACCTGTCGGCGCTGGTGCACCTGCTCGGCCCGGTCGTACGGGTCACCGGGGCCGCGAGCACCCCGCGCGCCGAGCGGGTCATCGGCAGCGGGCCGCGCGCCGGGCAGCACTTCCCGGTCGAGGTCGACACCCACGTCACGGGCGTGCTGGAGCACGCGGGCGGGGCGCTGTCCACCCTCGTCATGAGCTTCGACATCCACGCCGCCCACCTGCCGCGCATCGAGGTCCACGGCACCGCGGGCTCGCTCGGCGTGCCCGACCCGAACGGCTTCGTGGGCCCGGTGGAGCTGTTCACCGGCGGCGCGTGGCAGGAGCTGCCGGTCTCGGCCGGGCACCGGGACGCCGGGCGCGGCACCGGGCTCGCCGACCTCGCCGCCGCGGTCGCCGAGGGCCGGCCGCACCTGGCGTCGGCCGAACTGGCCGAGCACGTCCTGGACGTGATGCTCACCCTGCTGGACGCCGCGCACGAAGGCCGGGCACTGCCGGTGGCCACCACGTGCGAGCGGCCGGCGCCGGTGCCGCTCACGTAAAGCGCGCACACCCGGAAAAACGGGAGGCGGCGGAAAGACCGGTCATGGGGGCCGGACTTTCCGCCGCCTCTTTTCTGCCCGAGATGTCATGCGACTTATCGTCCGAAGAATGCCCGGCTCGGCCGTTAATTCCGCTGACAATAGCGTCCTCGCAGGTCACGACCAGCGGATAAGCCGACAGTGCCATAAGCGTTGACTTGATAACACACATGGTTTTACATAGCGGTCACAGGCTGGACAAGGAGGGCTGCTCATGCACGACCGGACGACTTCCGGGGAAGAGCGGACCGCTGCCTTCCTCGCGGAAAGGCTGCGCCCCGCGCTCTATCCGCAGCGGCTGCCGATGGACGTCGGCGCATGGCACATCGCGGGCGAACCGGTGCCCGCCGAGGTGGCGCTGCGCGCCGACTACACGCCCTTCACCGTCGGCGAGCCCTGGGGCCGGCCCTGGGCGACCAGTTGGTTCGACGTCCGCGCCACCGTGCCCGAGCGGTGGGCCGGCCGCCGCGTCGAGGCGCTCATCGACCTCGGCGCCCGGGACGCCTGCGGTTACCCGGCCGGCGGCGGTCACCCGGCCGGCGGCCGGCCCGAGGCCCTCGTCCACGACGCCCACGGCATCCCCCTCCAGGGCCTGCACCCGCACCTCGACGCCGTCCTGCTGCACCCCTCCGCGACCGGCGGCGAGAGCGTACGGCTGCTGGTCGAGGCCGCCGCCAACCCGCTCATCGAGGGCGGCAGCGGCGCCGGCACCCGCTACGGCGACCCCGCGACCGCCGGCGACACCCCGCTGTTCCGGCTGCGCCGCGCCGACCTCGCGATACGCGACGAGGACGTCTGGCAGCTCATCCACGACGTCGAGACACTGCTCGGCCTGATGCGCGCGCTGCCCGACGGCACCCCGCGCCGGCACGAGATCCGGCTCGGCCTGGAGCGGGCCGTCGCCGCCGTCGACCCGCGCGCGGTCGGCCGCACCGCCGCCCGGGCCCGTACCGTCCTCGCCCCGCTGCTCGCCCGCCGCGCCCACGACTCCGCCCACCACCTCGACGCCGTCGGGCACGCCCACATCGACTCCGCGTGGCTGTGGCCGGCCCGCGAGACCGTCCGCAAGTGCGCCCGCACCTTCAGCACCATGGCCGCGCTCGCCGAGGAATACCCCGAGCTGATCGTCGCCGCCTCCGCCGCCCAGCACTACGCCTGGACCAAGGAGCACCACCCGCATGTCTTCGAGCGGATACGCAAGGCCGTCGCCCACGGCACCTGGGCCCCGGTCGGCGGCATGTGGGTCGAGGCCGACGCGGAACTGCCCGGCGGCGAGGCGCTGGTGCGGCAGTTCGTCTACGGGCGGCGGTTCTTCCGCGACGAGCTGGGCGTCGAGGCGGACGGCGTGTGGCTGCCCGACGCGTCCGGCGCCTGCGCCGCCTTCCCGCAGATCGCCGCGCTCGCCGGCGCCCGGTGGCTCCTCAGCCGCCGCCCCGACCCCGGCACCGGCCCGGGCCACCACACCTTCTGGTGGGAGGGCATCGACGGCACCCGGCTGTTCACCCACCTCGCCCCCGGCGGCCCCGAGGGCAGCGAGCTCACCGCCGGCGACATCACCGCCACCGTCGCCGGCTTCGCCGAGAAGGGCGCCGCCACCCGCTCCCTGCTGCCCTTCGGCCGCGCCGACGGCGGCCCCGACCGCGCCATGCTGGAACGCGCCCGCCGGCTCGCCGACCTCGACGGCGCCCCCCGCGTCGCCCCGCGCCAGCCCGCCCACTTCTTCCGCGACGCCGAAGCCGAGTACGGCGCCGCCGCCCCGGTCTGGCGCGGCGAGATCGACCTCACCCCGCACACCGGCGCCTACACCAGCCAGGCCCGCACCAAGCGCGGCAACCGGCGCAGCGAGGCGCTGCTGCACGAGGCCGAGCTGTGGTCGGCCACCGCCGCCGTCCGGCACGGCGCCAGCTATCCGTACCAGGAGCTGGAGCGGCTGTGGAAGAAGGTGCTGCTCCAGCAGTGCCACGACATCCTGCCCGGCACCTCCATCGCCTGGGTGCACGAGGAGGCCGAGCAGACGCACCGCGACGTCCAGCGGCGCCTGGACCGGCTGATCCGCCGCGCGGCCGGCGACCCCGAGGGCGGCACCGTGCTCAACTGCGCCCCGCACGCCCGCCGCGAGGTCGTCGTGCTGCCCGCGCCCGAAGCCGGCGCGGGCCCCCGCTACGGCACCGCGCAGCCGCTGCCCGACGGCATGCTCGCCGTCATGGCGCAGGCGCCCGCCCTCGGCGCCGGCCCCGCCGGACTGCCGCTGGACGGCACCGCCGCGGTCACCGTCGGCCCCGCGGACGGCGGCGGGCACGTCCTGGACAACGGCCTGCTGCGGGTCCGTATCGACGCCGCCGGCCTGGTCCGCTCCGCGGTCGACCTCGCCACCGGCCGCGACGCCATCGCCCCCGGCGCGGCCGGCAACCTCCTCCAGCTGCACCGCGACGAACCGCCCGGATGGAGCGCGCTGCAGCTCGACCCCGACTACCGCACCACCTGCCGGGACCTCGACACCGCCGACCGGGTCGAGGTGCGCGCGGCCGGACCGCTGCTCGCCGCGGTCCGGGTGACCCGCGGCACCGGCCGCTCCTGCGTCGTGCAGGACCTGGTGCTCACCGCCGGCAGCTGGGCGCTCGCCGTCACGACCGAGGTCGACTGGCGCGAGCAGGACACCGTGCTCAAGGCCGCCTGGCCGCTGGACGTGCACGCCGACACCAGCCGGGCCGAGGTGCAGTTCGGGCATGTCACCCGGCCCACCCACGACAACACCCCCGCGGACGCCGCCCACCAGGAGGCCGCCGCCCACCGCTGGCTGCACGTCGGCGAGCACGGCTTCGGCGTCGCGCTGGCCTGCGACGCCGGCTACGGATACGACGTCACCCGGCACACCCGCGCCGACGGCGGCACCACCACCGTCGTCCGCAGCACCCTGCTGCGCGCCCCGCACAGCCCCGACCCGCACGCCGACCGCGGCGCCCAGCACTTCCGGCACACCCTGCGCCCCGGCGCGGACGTCGGCGACGCCGTCGCCGAGGGGTACGCGCTCGCCCTGCCGCTGCGGCCCGGCCCCGGCCCCGGACCGGACACGTCGGCGCCGCTGGTCGCGGTGGACCACCCGGACGTGCTGGTGGAGACGGTGAAGCTCGCCGACGACCGCAGCGGCGACATCGTGGTCAGGCTGTACGAATCACGCGGCGGACGGGCCCGCGCCACCCTCACGGCCGGCTTCCCCGTCTCCGCCGCGCACGAGACCGACCTGCTGGAGTCCCCGCTGACCGCCCGTACGTACGCCGCCGACGGCGTCCCGCTGACCCTGCGCCCCTTCCAGATCCTCACCCTGCGGCTCACCCCGGCCGCCGCGCCGGGGGTGGCCCGTGGCTGACGCGCAGCCGGCGGCGGCCCCGGCGCCCGTACCCCAGCCCATGGCGCGGCCCCTGCCCCCCGCCCCGGACGCGGCGGACGGCGGGCGGGAGGTGCTGCGGGAGTGGGCTGCGGAGGGCGGGCCGCTCGCGGTACGGGCCCGGGTGGTGCTGCTCGCCGAGGACGGCGTGCGGGACGCCGAGATCGCCCGGCGGCTCGGCATATCCCGGCAGACGGTGGGCACATGGCGGCACCGCTGGCAGAGCGCGGGGCTGCCCGGCCTGGAGCAGCGCCCGCGCACCGGCCGGCCGGCGACCGTCGACGAGGCCGAGGTCGTCACCCGCGCCCTGCTCGCCCCCGGCGGCAGCGGCGCCGGCCGGGCCATCGCCCGCGAACTGGGCCTGTCCCACGCCACGGTGGCCGCGATCCGGCGCCGCTGGCGGCTCACCGCCGACGCGGGCCCCGGCCCCCACGTGCCGACCGTGCCGCCGCTGCCCGGCCCCGACGTGTGGGTGCTGGGCCTGTACGCGGACGCCGCCCGCGCGGTGCTGCTGGCCGGCACCCGGCCCCGCCCGGTGGCCGGCCCCGGGCCGGCCGCGACGGTCATCGGCGAGGACGTGCTCACCGGGCTGGGCAACGCCCTGGAGGAGCGGCGCCCCGCCGGACGGCCCGAGCCGCACCCGCACGCCGGGGCGTCCCCCGCCGCCCCGGGCACCTCCGCGGCCCGGCAGCTCACGGCCGGCAAGACGTCGGACCGACAGCTCACGGCCGGCGGGGTGTCGGACCGACAGCTCGCGCCCGACGGGGCGTTGGCGGCCTTCCTCGCGGCAGCCGCCGAGCACCACCCGGACATCAGGCTGCACGCCGTGACGCTGTGGGACGAGTCCGCCCCCGAGCAGCGGCTGCCGCCGCCCGAGGGGCCGGGCCCGAGCCGGCACCTGCTGCCGGCCCGCTGCTCCTGGCGCGGCTTCCTGCGCGCGATGGTCGCGCTGGACAGCACCAGCCACCCCGAGTCCTCCCGCCGGGTCTACCTCGACCTGATCGCCGCGCTCCAGCAGGCCGAGGGGCCGGTCGGCTGGCTGCGCGAGTCCGTCGCCGGGCACCTGCGCGGCCCCCGTACCGCCGCCGCGGCGGCCCCGGACGGCCCCGCCGCCGGCGGAGCGCTGCCGCGTACCGCGTCCTCCAGCGGCGTCAACCAGATCGACCTCGGCTCCTTCAACGAGTGCGTCGTCATCGAGGCGGTACGGCTGTCCGGCACCATCACCCGCGGCGAGATCGCCCACCGCACCGGCCTGACCCAGCAGTCGGTGTCCCGGATCGCCCGCTCGCTGCTGGACCGCGGCATCCTCGTCGAGGACGCGCAGCGCCGGGCGACCTCGGGCAAGCCGCGCACCCCGGTGCGGCTGTGCGGCAGCGCGGCGCACGCGCTGGGCCTGCACATCGACCCCGAGGTGATCACGGCCGTGGTCATCGACCTGGACGGCGCGATCGTGTGCACCTGCACCCGGCCGGTGAGCGCCGGCACCGAGCCGGGCGAGTTCGTCGCCCAGGTGGTGGCGCTGGGCCGGGAGGCGCTGGAGAAGGCGCGCGGCGCGGTGCGCGAGGACGGCTTCCTCGGCATCGGCGTCGCGGTGCCCGGCCCGGTGGACATCGCCTCCGGCACGGTGCTGGACCCGCCGCTGATGTCGGCGTGGAAGGACCTGCCGCTGCTCTACCTGCTCCAGGACCACTTCCCCTGCCCCGTCATCATCGAGAAGGACTCGCTGGCCGCGGCGGCGGGGGAGCGCTGGATCGGCCGCGACCGCCGGGCGCGCGACTTCGCCTACCTCTACCTCGGTACGGGCGTGGGCTCGGGCCTCTACCTCAACGGCGACCTCTACCGCGGGGTGAGCGCCAACGCCGGGGAGTTCGGCCAGCTGTGCGCGGTCGCGCTCGGCCGGGTCGGGCCGGACGGCAAGCCCGAGCTGCTGCCGGAGTGCAACCCGCCGGCCTCGGTGCCGGCCGCCGCCGCCCGGCTCGGCCTGCGGGCGGCGGGGATCGGCGCGGGCGCGGGCGGCAGCACGGCCGCCTACCGGGCGGTGGGCCGCGCGGCGGCGGCCGGCGACCCGGCGGCGACGGCGGCGCTGCGCGAGGTCGCGGGCGCGATCGGCCGCGGCGCGCTGGGGCTGGTCGACCTGCTGGACATCGACCTGATCGTGCTGGGCGGCCCGTTCTTCACCGACGACACCGCGTCCTTCTACCTGGCGGAGATCGGCCGGATCGTCAACGACTTCCCGCAGGCCCGCCGGCTGCGGCAGGTCGAGGTGGAGCCGTCGGTGCTGAGCGCCGAGGCGGCGGCGGTCGGCGCCGCCTCGACCATCTTCCACGCCACCTTCACCCCGCGGCTGCGCGGCCGGGACCGGGCGTGAGACGCGGGCCGACCGGGCCCCCGCAAACCGCTGTCGCAACTTGCGTGATCACTTACGTCACTTCGCAGCAGAATTCATCGGGTAATTCCGAGCACACGTCTTGACCTTGCATCAACCATGGCCACACACTGCCCAGTTGTTACCGCAATCCCCGGGACTTTCTTCGGACTTGCGCAGAACTCCGCGGAAGGCACCGGTCCCTGCTCAAGACGTTCGGAGGCAGGATGGACCAGCGAAAGCGCCGGCGTGCGGGAGTCGCCGCCGCGTGCGCCATGGCGTGCGCGGCGGCGCTGACCGCGGGACACGGGGCCACGGCCGCGCCCGGCACCCCCCACGCGACCGCCGCGGCCACCCCGATCTACCGGGACACCCACTACTCCTTCGCCGAGCGCGCCGCGGACCTGGTGTCCCGGATGACGCTGGAGGAGAAGGTGCACCAGCTCAGCACCAACAACGCCCCCGCCATCCCACGGCTCGGCGTGCAGCAGTACACCTACTGGAGCGAGGGCCAGCACGGCGTCAACCGGCTCGGCGCCGACACCGCCGCCGGCGGACAGGGCGAGCTCAACCCGGCGGCGACCAGCTTCCCGGTGAACTTCGCCTCGTCGATGTCCTGGGACAAGGACCTGATGTATCAGGAGACCACGGCGATCTCCGACGAGATCCGCGGCTTCCTCGACAAGTCGCTGTTCGGCAAGGGCCAGAACAACCTCGGGCCCTCGGCCGACGACTACGGCTCGCTCACCTTCTGGGCGCCCACCGTCAACCTCGACCGCGACCCGCGCTGGGGCCGTACCGACGAGGCGTTCGGCGAGGACCCGTACTTCGTCGGGCAGATGGCCGGCCAGTTCATCGACGGCTACCAGGGCAACAACCCCGACGGCAGCTCCCCGACCGGCTACCTCAAGGTCGCCGCGACCGCCAAGCACTACGCCCTCAACAACGTCGAGGACAACCGCACCGGCATCAGCTCCGACGTCAGCGACGGCGAACTGCGCGACTACTACACCGCGCAGTTCCGCGACCTGATCGAGCAGGCGCATGTCGCGGGCCTGATGACGTCGTACAACGCGATCAACGGCACCCCGTCGGTCGCCGACACGTACACCGCCAACGAACTCGCCCAGCGCACCTACGGCTTCGGCGGCTACACCACCTCCGACTGCGGCGCGGTCGGCACCGGCTGGCGGCAGTTCCCCGGCGGCCACGACTGGGCGCCGCCCGGCTGGACCACCGACCACGACGCGAACAACCCCACCTGGACCGAGACGGCCACCGGCACGAAGCTGCCGGGCCAGGCCGGCAGCCAGGCGTACGCGCTGCGCGCCGGCACCGACCTCAACTGCACCGGCGACGAGGCCACCACTGCGAACGTCCAGGCGGCGATCGAGGCCGGCGCGCTCAGCGAGGGCGTCGTGGACACCGCGCTGGTACGGGTGTTCACCGTACGGATGGCCACCGGCGAGTTCGACCCGGCCGGCTCGGTGCCGTACACCAGGCTCACCGCCGACCAGGTCGAGAGCCCGGCCCACCAGGCGCTCGCCACCAAGGTCGCCGACAACTCGCTGGTGCTGCTGCAGAACGGCAAGCCGGCCGGCGCCAAGGCGCCGCTGCTGCCGGCCGACGTGACCACGTCCAAGAAGGTCGTCGTCCTCGGCGACCTCGCCGACGACACCACCCTCGGCCTCTACTCCGGCAAGCCCTCCCACACCACCACCCCGCTGCGGGGCGTGCAGAACGCCGTGCACGCCGTCGACCCGTACGCCTCGGTCGTCTACGACGCGGCCGGCACCTCCTCGACCGCCACCACCCCGGCGGTGCTCAGCGACGCCACCAAGGCCGCGATCAAGGCCGCCGACCTCGTCGTGGTCTTCGTCGGCACCACCCAGGCCAACGGCGACGAGGGCAACGACCGCGACAACCTCGCCATGCCCGGCAACTACGACTCGCTCATCGACCAGACCGCCGCCCTCGGCAACGACAGAACGGCGCTGGTCATCCAGTCCGACGGCCCGGTCAAGCTCGACGACGTGCAGGACAAGGTCTCCTCGATCCTCTTCAGCGGCTACAACGGCCAGGACCAGGGAACCGCGCTCGCCGACGTGCTGTTCGGCCGGCAGAACCCGTCCGCGCACCTCAACTTCACCTGGTACAAGGACGACTCGCAGCTGCCCGACAAGCAGAACTACGGCCTGACCCCCGCCGAGACCGGCGGACTCGGCCGCACCTACCAGTACTTCACCGGCACCCCGACCTACCCCTTCGGCTACGGCCTGAGCTACACCAGCTTCTCCTTCAAAAACATCACCGCCAACAAGTCGCAGATCACCGCGGACGGCACCGTGAAGATCGGCGTCGACGTCACCAACACCGGCAGGACGGCCGGCGCCGCCGTCGCCCAGCTCTACGCGGCCACCTCCTTCACCGTCCCCGGCATCACCCTGCCGCGGCAGCGGCTCGCGGGCTTCGGCAAGACCAAGGTGCTCGCACCCGGCAAGTCCCAGCACCTCACCTTCACCGTCAAGGCCGCCGACCTCGCGGTGTGGGACGCCGCCGGCTCCCGGCAGACCGTGCCGGCCGGCGGCTACCGCTTCTCCGTCGGACCGGACTCCGCACACCCCGCCGGCACCGCCAAGGTGAAGATCACCGGCACCCTCACCCCCACCGTGCAGACCGTCACCGTCCAGCCGGAGAACGTCGTCCTGAACGCCGGCGACACCTTCGGCCTCACCGGCAAGAACCGCTGGATCAAGGACGACACCGACCACTCCAAGGAGCAGCGCGACACCTCCCTGACCGCGGACGGCATCGTCGAGGCGGTCAACAACGACCAGTCGTTCGTGGACCTCACCAAGACCAAGGTGACCTACGCCAGCAGCGACCCGGCGGTCGCCACCGTCGACAAGGACGGCACCGTGCATGCGGTCGCCGACGGCGTCGCGACCCTGTCGGCCACCGTCGGCGGCGTCACCGGCTCCGCGCCGGTCGTGGTCCGCAACACCCTGACCCTCACAGCGGTGCCGGTCGCCGCCGCGGGCAGCACCGTGAAGGCGACCACGACGTACACCAACGGCAGCCCGAAGCCGGTGCAGGACATCGCCGTCGCGCTCGCCGCCCCGGACGGCTGGACCGCCACCGCGGACACCCCGGACGTCTTCGGCGAGGTCGCCCCCGGCCAGTCGGTCAGCACCACCTGGTCGGTCACCGTCCCCGACGGCGCCACGCCCGACAACCTCACGCTGGGCGCGACCGTCACCACCCCGGCCGGCGACTACACCACGCAGGCCCCGGTCACCGTGCCGTACGCCTCCTTCGCCGCCGCGTTCGACAACTCCGGCATCAGCGACGACGCGAACACCAAGACCGGCAGCATCGACGCCGAGGGCGCCAGCTTCTCCCTCCAGGCGCTCGCCGCACTGGGCTGGACGGCCGGCCGGAGCACCGACCACGGCGGGCTGTCCTACCCCTGGCCCGCGACCGCCGGCACCGGGCAGCCCGACAACGTCGTGGCCGGCGGCCAGGCCGTGCAGATCACCGGCACGGGAAGCAAGCTCGGCTTCGTCGGCACCAGCACCTTCGGCAGCACCTCGGGCACCGGCGTCATCGTCTACACCGACGGCACGACGCAGACGTACGCGCTCGCGCTGTCGGACTGGTGGGCCGGATCACCCGCGCAGGGCAGCGACTTCGCCGCCTCCACGCCGTATCTGAACAACGGCGGCGGGCAGCAGACGCAGACCGTGCACATGTCGGCGGCGACCGTGGACCTGCTGCCGGGCAAGACCGTGCGGGCCATCACGCTGCCCGACGTCAGCAAGGGCCAGATCGACCACCAGGTCGGCATGCACCTGTTCTCCGTCACGATCGGCGGCTGAACCCCCCCTTGGTGCACGGACAACGGCCGCCCCGCCCGGTGACCCCGGGCGGGGCGGCCGTCCCACGAGCCCGGGGCCCGGAAGCCCGGGCTCAGGAGGAGGAGCTGAAGGCCGAGTCGAAGGACGAGGCCGGCGGCTCGATCGCGGCCAGTGCCCGGACGTGCGCCAGCGCCTGCGGGGCGCCCAGCGTGCGGTCCATGCCGGCGTCCTCCCACTCCACCGAGATCGGGCCCTCGTAGCCGATGCTGTTGAGCATCCGGAAGACCGGCTCCCACGGCACGTCGCCGTGCCCGGTCGAGACGAAGTCCCAGCCGCGCCGCGGGTCGCCCCACGGCAGATGCGAACCCAGCCGCCCGTTGCGGCCGTTGAGCTGCTTGACGGACTCCTTGCAGTCCACGTGGTAGATGCGGTCCTTGAAGTCCCACAGGAAGCCGACCGGGTCCAGGTCCTGCCACACGAAGTGGCTCGGGTCGAAGTTCAGCCCGAACGCCGGCCGGTGGCCGATCGCCTCCAGCGTGCGCACCGTCGTCCAGTAGTCGTACGCGATCTCGCTCGGGTGCACCTCGTGGGCGAAGCGCACCCCGACCTCGTCGAAGACGTCCAGGATCGGGTTCCAGCGGTCGGCGAAGTCCTGGTAGCCGCGCTCGATCATCTCCGGCGGCACCGGCGGGAACATCGCCACGGTGTGCCAGATCGACGAACCGGTGAAGCCCACCACGGTGTTCACCCCGAAGGCCGCGGCGGCCCGCGCGGTGTTCTTGATCTCCTCCGCGGCCCGCCGCCGCACGCCCTCGGGCTCGCCGTCGCCCCAGATCCGGGCCGGCAGGATGCCCTTGTGCCGCTCGTCGATCGGGTGGTCGCACACCGCCTGGCCGGTCAGGTGGCAGGAGATGGTCCAGCACGCGAGCCCGTGCTCGTCCAGCGTGTCGCGCAGCCGCGGCAGATAGCCGTCGTCGGACAGCGCCGCCTCGACGTCGAAGTGGTCGCCCCAGCAGGCGATCTCCAGGCCGTCGTAGCCCCACTGCGAGGCCAGCCGGCACACCTCGGTGAAGGGCAGGTCGGCGAACTGGCCGGTGAAGAGGGTGACGGGGCGTGCCATGGTGGCGTCCTTTCGTGGGCAGCCGGTGGGCGGGGTACGGGGGCGGGTCCGGGGCTCGACCCGCGGGCCGGGCCCGGCGGTTCAGGGCGTGGCGGGCGGGCCCTGCACGGGGATGTGCACGCCGAGCGCCGCCGCGCTGGACTCGACGGCGGCCAGCACCTTCTGCACCTGGAGCCCCTCGGCGAACGACGGGCGCGGGTCGCGGCCTTCGGCGACGGCCGCCACGAAGTCGTGCACCTGGTGGGTGAAGGTGTGCTCGTAGCCGATCAGGTGCCCCGGCGGCCACCAGGCGTGCAGATACGGGTGGGTGTCCTCGGTGACCAGGATGCGCCGGAAGCCGGCCGTCGCCGCGTCCTCCGAACGGTCGTGGAAGGACAGCTCGTTCATCGACTCCGCGTCGAAGGCGAGGCTGCCGGCCGAGCCGCTGATCTCGATCCGCATCGCGTTCTTGTGCCCGGTGGCGAACCGCGTCGCCTCGAACACCCCGATCGCGCCGCCCTCGAAGCGCGCGGTGAACAGCGCCGCGTCGTCCACCGTCACCTGCCCGCGCTCGCTGCCCGCGGTGCCCGACAGGCCGCTGGAGCTGGCCGGCAGCGGGCGCTCGGTCACGAACGTCTCCAGCACCGCGCCGACCGACGAGATGCGCTGCCCGGTCAGGTACTGCGCGATGTCGATGCTGTGGGCGCCCAGGTCGCCGAGCGCCCCGGAGCCAGCGCGGTCCTTCTGCAACCGCCACGCGAGCGGGAACTGCGGGTCCACCAGCCAGTCCTGGAGGTACTGCGCCCGCACCTGGTGGATCGTGCCGAGCCGGCCCTGCTCGACCAGCTGCCGGGCGAGCGCCAGCGCCGGCACCCGGCGATAGTTGAAGGCGACCATCGAACGCACGCCGCCGGCCGCCGCCTTGGCCGCCGCCGCGCTCATCTCCTCGGCCTCCTGCACCGAGTTGGCCAGCGGCTTCTCGCACAGCACGTGCTTGCCCGCGGCGAGCGCCGCCAGCGCGATCCGCGCATGGCTGTCGCCGGGCGTGCAGATGTCCACCACGTCGATGTCGGGCCGCGCGACCAGCTCGCGCCAGTCCGTCTCGTACGACTGCCAGCCGTACCGCTCGGCGGCCTGCCGGACCCGCTCGGGCGAACGGCCGCACACCGCGGTCAGCTCCACCGGCCGCGGCAGGTCGAAGAAGCGGCCCGCGGTGCGCCACGCGTGCGAGTGCGCCGCCCCCATGAAGGCATGGCCGACCATGCCGATCCGCAGGGCCTGCGGTGCTGTCGTCGTCACGTGCGTCCTCCTCGGGCGGCACTGGGCCGTGAATCGTTATTCATCCGGAATCGACGATAAGTCAACGAGTTGGGTAGAACAGTTCGCGAGTTTCTGCCTGAAGTTCGTCATAAGTCAAGGCTCTTGACCGGCCGGACGCAAGAGGACGCCGGTGTGCCGAGCACATACCCTTCAGGCACCGGCGCGCACACACCACGGGGGTCACGATCGACACACCAGTCAACCTGCGCGAGGTCGGGCGGCTCCGGGTGCTGGAGGCGCTGCACGCCTCGCCGCGCAGCAGCCGCCCCGAACTCGTCCGGGTCACCGGCCTGTCCCGGGCCACCGTCTCCACGCTGGTCGCCGACCTCATCCAGGTCGGCCTGGTCACCGAGGAGCCCGGCGACGAGAGCGAGCCGCGCCGCACCGGCCGGCCCGCGCAGACCCTCTCGCTGGTGCCCACCGCCGGCTACGCCATCGGCGCCGACATCGGCCACCAGCACGTCCGGGTCATCCTGTGCGACCTGTTCGGCGCGGTGCTGTGGGAGCACTGGGTCGCCAAGGACGTCGACCGCGCGCCCGCCGAGACCCTCGACCTCGTCGCCGTGCTGGTCGGCCGCGCCCTCCAGGAGACCGGCGTCGACCGCGACCGGGTGCTCGGCATCGGCGCCGGCATCGCCTCCCCGGTCGAGAAGGACAGCGGCGAACTCGGCGCCGAGGGCATCATGCCCGGCTGGGTCGGCCTGCACCTGACCGGCGAACTGCGCCGCCGCACCGGACTGCCGGTCCAGGTCACCAACGACGCCAACGCCGGCGCGCTCGCCGAGCTGATGTACGGCGCCGCCCGGCAGGTCGACGACATGGTCTACGTACGGCTCTCGGCCGGCATCGGCGCGGGCATCGTCAGCAACGGGCAACTGCTGCTCGGCGCACGGGGCCTGGCCGGTGAGCTCGGCCACCTGCCGCTCATCGCCGACGGCCTCATCTGCCGCTGCGGCAACCGCGGCTGCCTGGAGACCGTCGCGAGCCCGGTCGCCATCGCCCGGCTGCTCAGCCAGAGCTGGGGCCGGCAGATCGCCGCGCGCGACCTGCCCGCGCTCATCAAGCAGCGCAACACCGGCGCGCTGCGGGCCGTCCGGGACGCCGGCGACGCGGTCGGGCGTGCGCTGTCCACGCTGGTCACGCTGCTCAACCCGCGGCTGATCGTGGTCGGCGGGGACCTGGCGAGCGCGGGGGAGGACCTGCTGGAGCCGCTGCGGGCCGGGGTGAGCCGGCACACCCTGCCGTCGGCCGCGCGCGGCATCGAGATCGTCACCGGCGGCCTCGGCGACGGCGCGGAGGTCCGGGGAGCCGCCGGCCTGGTCCTCAGCGCGGCGCCCCAGCTGCTGGCCTGAGGGCCGCTTACGGGAGGGTCAGCAGGCAGAAGGGCGAGCCCTCGGGGTCCGCGAGCGTGGTCGTGGGCCCGTAGGGGCCCGGGTGCGACGGGGTGAGCACCCGGCCGCCGAGCCGTACGGCGAGCCGGGAGACGGCGTCGATGTCCGCGACCGCGAAGCTCGTCATCCAGTGCGCCCCGCGGTCGCGCGGCAGCGCCCGGCCGAGCCCGCGGATGCCGGCGACCGCGTTGCCGCCGACCGTCAGCACCGCCCGGTCGGCGTCCGGCGCCTCGCCGGTGCGCTCCAGGCCGAGGCCGAAGACGGCCTCGTAGAACTTCCCCACCATCGCGGCGTCCTGCGTCACCAGCTCGCTCCAGCCGACGCTGCCCGGCACACCGGCGGCCTCCGCGCCGCTGAACAGCCCGCCCTGCCAGATGCCGAAGACCGCGCCGGACGGGTCCACGGCGATCGCGAGCCGGCCGTCGTCGCCGACGTTGAGCGGGCCGATGCCCACGGTGCCGCCGCACTCGCGCACGAGCTCCGCGGCGCGGTCCACGTCGTCGGCGGCGAGCATCGTCGTCCAGGACACCGGGCGGTGCGGCTCCGGCGGGGCCTCGCCGATGCCGGCGACCCGCAGGCCGTCGCGCACCGCCAGCATGTACGCGCCGAGCTGCGGCGGACCCGCGGTGAACTCCCAGCCGAACAGCGCCCCGTAGAAATCCCGGGCCTGGCCGGCCCGGCCCGCCATGAGGCTCGCCCAGCAAGGGGTGCCGGGCCGGCGCCGGGTCCGTACGTCGGTCGTCATGGATGCGCTCTCCTCATGGGCAGCCCGCTGCCTGCCCGGCGTTCGGCGGGAGTCGGCACAGTGATCGTCGCACCCCGGAGGGTGGCGCGCGGCCCGGCCGCGCCGCAGGCGTCGGCCACGGCTCCACAATAGGCGCATGGAATTCATCATCACCGCGCGGGAGCTCGCCGCCGCGCCCGTGAAACCCGTGCTGCTCGACGTGCGTTACCGGATGGGCGGGCCGCCCGGGCACGGCGAATACGCCAAGGGGCACATCCCCGGGGCGCGTTACGTGGACCTCGACGCGACGCTCGCCGCGCCGCCCGGTCCCGGCGGGCGCCATCCGCTGCCGGACGCGGAGGAGTTCGGGGCGGCGATGCGCGCGGCGGGCGTTTTCACGGAGCGGGACGTCGTCGTCTACGACGACGGGAACGGATGGGGCCCGGCGCGGGCCTGGTGGCTGCTGCGCTGGACCGGCCACCGCAGGGTGCGCGTCCTGGACGGCGGGCTCGCCGCGTGGCGCGCGGCGGGGCTGCCGCTGAGCACGGAGGAGCCGCCGCCGGGCGAGGGCGACTTCACGCCGCGGCCGGGCGGCATGCCGGTGCTCGACGCCGCCGGCGCGGCGGAGGTGGCCCGTACGGGGCTGCTGCTCGACGCGCGGGCGGGGGAGCGCTACCGGGGCGAGGTCGAGCCGATCGACTCCGTCGCGGGCCACATCCCCGGCGCGGTGAGCGCCCCCACGACGGAGAACCTCACCCCCGACGGCACGTTCCTCCCGGCGGGTGACCTGGCGGCCCGCTTCACCGCCCTCGGCGCCACCCCCGACCGCGAGGTCGCCGTCTACTGCGGCTCCGGCGTCTCCGCCGCGCAACAAATCCTCGCCCTCGCCGAATCCGGCATCCCCGCGGCCCTCTACCCCGGCTCCTGGAGCGAATGGACCACCCACTCCCTCCCCATCGCCACGGGCCCCACCCCCGGCTGACCCCGGCTGCGCCGGGGGGCCAGTGAACGACCGGTGGCCCGGTCCGGACGGAACTGCCCCTTCGGGCCGGTGACGACGTGCAGGCGGAGTGTGGCTGGCCGCGCAGTTCCCCGCGCCCCTGGTTTGCTGGTCGGCGACGCAGCCGCGACCCCGTGCGGTGCAGCCGCAGCGTGGCGACGGACCGCCACCACATCAGGGGCGCGGGGAACTGCGCGCGCAACCGTCCACCGGCCGGTGGTCCGGATCGGACCGGACTGCCCCTTTGGGGCGGTGGCGACGTGCGGGCTGAGTGTGGTTGGTCGCGCAGTTCCCCGCGCCCCTGGTTTGCTGGTCGGCGACGCAGCCGCGACCCCGTGCGGTACAGCCGCAGCGTGGCGACGGACCGCCACCACATCAGGGGCGCGGGGAACTGCGCGCGCAACCCACCACCGGCCGGTGGTCCGGAGCGGACCGGACTGCCCCTTCGGGCCGGTGGCGACGTGCGGGTCGAGTGTGGTTGGTCGTGCAGTTCCTCGCGCCCCTGAAAAAGACCCGGCGGCGCAGCCGCAGACCCCGTTGGCTGGGCGACTTGGCGCCGGACGTCGGCACACCAGGGGCGCGGGGAACTGCGCGCTCAGCCGTCCACCGGCCGGTGGTCCGGATCAGACCGGACTGTTCCTTTGGGGCGGTGGCGACCTGCGGGTCGCGTCTGGCTGGTCACGCAGTCCCCGCGCACCCGAAAAGGCACCCCGCGGCGCAGCCGCGAGGTCGGGGCGTGGGCGGGAGCCCTCAAGGCAGGGGGCTACTCCTGCTTCTTGCGGCGGCTGCCGAAGACGATCTCGTCCCAGCTGGGAACGGTCGCGCGGCGGCCGGGGCGGACGCCGTCCGCCTCGGCCTGGCGGTCGGTCGTGCCGATGAGGCGGTCGCGGTGGCCCGCGACCGCGCGGGGCATGAGGACGTCCGCGTAGGCGGAGCCCGCGGAGGCGGCCGGGGCGGCGGGCTCCTCGGCCTCGGCGGCGGGCTCCTGGGCGGGGGCCTGGTCCGGCGGGGTGGTGGGCGGGGCGGGCACGACCATGTCGCCGCGGAAGCTCGGCACCGCCTCCAGCAGGCTGGTCAGCGAGTCGCGCTCCTCCGGCTCCGTACCGGCCCGCTCGTCGGCCCGCGCGGACGCCGCCGTACGGCCGGACTCGCGGTCCTGCCGCTCGGGCCGCTCCGGGCGCTCCGGCCGCTCGGTCCGGTCCGAGGGCCGGTCCAGCGCCCGGTCCATCGTGCGCTCGCGCGGCAGCCGCGCGATCCGCGGCACGAACGGGAAGCTCGGCTCCTGCGCCTGCGCCTGCGTGGTCTCGCCGATGAGCGACCTGGCCTCGTCGTCGACGGCCTGCACGAGCCGCCGCGGCGGGTCGTACGTCCAGCTCGCCGAGTGCGGCTCACCGGCGACCCGGTAGACCAGCAGCACCTCCCACGTACCGTCGTCGCGCCGCCAGGAGTCCCACAGCACGGTCTCCTTCTCCGCGCCGCGCATCAGCAGCCGCTCGGCCACCGCCTCCCCGAGCTGCGGCCCGGTGCTCTCGCCCTGCCGCCGTACGGGGGTCTTCCTGGCCCGCTCGGCCATGAAGGCGCGCTCGGCCAGCACGGGGCCCTCGAAGCGGCGTACCCGCTCCACCGGGATGCCGGCCATCTGCGCGACCTCCTCGGCGGAGGCACCCGCGCGTATCCGCGCCTGGATGTCCCGGGGCCGCAGATGGCTCTCGACCTCGATCTCGATCTGGCCGAGCCGCGCGCGGTCGTTGCGCACGGCGGCGCGCAGCCGCTCGTCGATCGGGAGTGTGTATTCCGTGCTGTCGGCAGCCTTGAGCACCAGTCGTGTGCCGTCGTTGCTGACGGCCACGACGCGCAGTTCGGGCACGATTACCTCCCGGGTGGTGCCTGCCGACGTCCGATGCGTCGCTGCTCCCGTTGGACGAGTGTGGCCTGCCCGGGTGCAGCGTGCCACAACCTTGCAGAGTTGCCCGGCGTGTCGGCACAACATGGTGACACGCCGTTATGGGACGGTGATCGATTGGCCACCCAGGGTGACCGCTCGGCGCAGAGCGGGACGAGTCGCCGACGCAGCCAACCTCCCCTTCGTCCGGGCGACCGGACGGGCGACCGGGAGCACGGACTCGTCACGGTACTCCATTTGGGCCACCGCAGGGCGGCTGCAACGCCGCCAGTTGTGGTGCGCCGGAGGGGAGTTGGGTGACGCGGCTCACTCCTGGGAGTGAACCGCCCGGGGCAAATAGGGCGAAATCCTACGAACCCAGCACCCGCCTGAGGTAGTCGTTCGCGAACAGCCGCCCGGGGTCCAACCGATCGCGCAGCTCGGTGAATTCGGCGAAGCGCGGATAAACGGCGCGGAAATACTCCGCGTCACGGGTGTGCATCTTCCCCCAGTGCGGGCGTCCGTCCCGTTCCGTCATGATTTTCTCCACCGCGGTGAAGTACTCCTGATACCGGCTGCCCCGGTACATATGCACCGCGATGTACGCGCTGTCCCGCCCCGACGCCGTCGACAGCGTGATGTCGTCGGCCGGCGCGACCCGAACCTCCACCGGGAAGCTGATCCGCAGGTCGGACCGCTCCACCATCGCCTTGACCGCCCGCACCGCGTCCACCGCGGCCTCCCGCGGCACCGCGTACTCCATCTCCACGAAGCGCACCCGGCGCGGGCTGGTGAAGACCTTGTACGGGATGTCGGTGTACGTACGGGCCGACAGCGCGCGGCTGGATATCCGGGCGATGCCGGGAATGGCCTTGGGAGCGGCCCTGCCGACCGCGCAGGCGGCCTGGAAGACCCCGTTGGAGAGGAGTTCGTCGTCGATCCAGCCGCGGACCGCGGGAAGCGGCGCCGCGGGCCCCTGACTGCGGTTGTTCCGCTTGGTGTTGCAGTTGTCAGTGTGGGGGAACCAGTAGAACTCGAAGTGCTCGTTCTCCGCCGTCAGCGCGGCGAAGTCCGACATCACCCGGTCGAAGGACATCGGCTCCTCCCGGGCGGTCAGCAGGAAGACCGGCTCCACCGCGAAGGTGACCGCGCTGATGACGCCGAGCGCGCCCAGCCCGACCCGGGCGGCGGCGAAGACCTCCGGGTGCTGCTGCGCCGAGCAGGTGAGGACCGAGCCGTCGGCCGTCACCAGTTCCAGCGCGGTGATCTGCGCGGCGATCGCGCCCGAGTCGCGGCCGGTGCCGTGCGTGCCGGTGCTGACGGCGCCGGCGACCGTCTGGTCCATGATGTCGCCCATGTTGGTCAGCGACAGGCGCTCGGCGGCCAGCGCCGCGTTGAGCTGCTTGAGCTGCACCCCCGCCTCGGCGGTGACCGTGCCGGCCGCGCGGTCGATGGCGCGGATCGCGGTCAGGCCCTCGGGGCGGATCAGCACCCCGCCGGTGGCGGCGGCCGAGGTGAAGGAGTGCCCGGAGCCCACCGCCTTGGCCGTCAGGCCGTCCGCGGCGGCCTTGCGCAGCACCGCGGCCAGTTCCTCCGCGGAGGCGGGCGTCGCGATCCGCGCCGGGCGCGCGGCGACGTTCCCGGCCCAGTTACGCCAGGTCCCCGCGTCCTTCGAGCGCGCCGGGCGCGGGCCCGTCCTGCCTGCCGTCGTCGTCGTACCCACCGTGCACGTCCTCCCGCTCCGGCGCCGGCCGCAGCCGGCGGTACCCGAGACCTGCCGCCGCCGCGGCGAGGAACGCCGCGCCGGCCGATACCGCGAACGCCGCCGAGGCGCCGCTCCGGTCGGTCACCCGCCCGGCGAGCGCGGCCCCCAGGGACACCCCGACCGCCAGGCCCGTGGAGGTCCACGCGATGCCCTCGGTCAGCCGCGCCCGCGGTACCAGCCGCTCCACCAGGCTCATCGACGTCGCCATGGTGGGCGCGACGGCCAGGCCCGAGCAGAACAGCGCCACGGCCAGGAGCGCCAGGTTCCCGACCAGTAGTGGCGGGATCATACTCACCGCCATCAAGGTGACGCCCAGCAGGAACCGGCCGCGGGCGCTGCCCCCGGGCCGCAGCAGCCCGAAGACCACGCCCGCCAGGCACGAGCCGAGCGCGTACGTCGCCAGCACCAGGCTCGCCAGCGCCTTGTGGCCGCGCTCGTCGGCGAAGGCCAGGGTGTTCACCTCGACCGCGCCGAACATCGCGCCCGTGCCGGCGAACACGACGACGAGCACCGGCATGCCCGGTGCCCGCAGCGCCGAACCGCCCGCGTGGTGGGCGCGCGGATGCGGCTGCGGCTCGGTGCCGCGCTGCGCGGCCAGCAGCAGCACGCCGGTACCCAGGAAGACGGCGGCCAGCAGCGGCCCCGCCTCGGCGAACCAGACCGTGCACAGCCCGATGGAGAGGATCGGGCCGACGATGAAGACGATCTCGTCCACCACTGACTCGAACGAATAAGCGGTGTGCAGAAGTTCCGGCGCTCCGCGGTGGATCGCCGACCAGCGGGCCCGCACCATCGCGCCCACGCTCGGCGTCGTGCCGACCCCGGCCGCGCACACGAAGTACAGCCAATGCGGCGCCCCGGCCCGCACCCCCAGCAGCAGCACGGCCACCGACAGCACGGCGACGGCCCCCGCCGGCCGCAGCACCCGCGCCTGCCCGTGCCGGTCCACCAGCCGCGAGATGTACGGGCCGAGCACCGCCGTGGACAGGGCCATGGTCGCCGACAGCGCGCCGGCGAGCCCGTACTGCCCGGTGATCTGCGAGATCATCGTCACGATGCCGATGCCCAGCATGGACAGCGGCATCCGCCCCACCAGCCCCGCCGCGGAGAACGCCCGGCTGCCCGGGGCGGCGAAGATCGCACGGTAGGGGCTGCTCACGGTGGTGCTCCCGGTAAGGACTACGGCTGGTCTCCACAGCTTACGGAGCCCGGCAACCGGTTTTCCCGCCGTGCCCCACCGGGTGGCAGGATCAAGACCATGCCAGTGCAGTCACCCACGCCCGACACCCCCGCGCCCGGGAACGGCGCGCCGACCGGCGGCCCGGCGCCGTACGACGCCCTGCTGCTGCTGTCCTTCGGCGGCCCCGAGGGCCCCGACGACGTCGTGCCGTTCCTGGAGAACGTCACACGCGGTCGCGGCATCCCCCGCGAGCGCCTGAAGGAGGTCGGCCGGCACTACTTCCTGTTCGGCGGCGTCAGCCCGATCAACGCGCAGAACCGCGAGCTGCTCGACGTGCTGCGCAAGGACTTCGCCGAGCACGGCCTCGACCTGCCCGTCTACTGGGGCAACCGCAACTGGGCGCCCTACCTGACCGACACCCTGCGGGAGATCTCCGACGCCGGCCACCGCCGCGTCCTGGTGCTGGCCACCAGCGCCTACGCCTCGTACTCCGGCTGCCGGCAGTACCGCGAGAACCTGGCCGCCGCGCTCGCCGTGCTCGGCGAGGAGGGCCGGGCCGCCCCGCGGGTCGACAAGCTGCGGCACTACTTCAACCACCCCGGTTTCGTCGGGCCCATGGTCGACTCGACGCTCGCCGCGCTCGCCGCGCTGCCGCCCGAGGTCAGGGACGGCGCGCGGCTGGCCTTCTGCACCCACTCCATCCCGACTGCCGCCGCCGACACCTCGGGCCCGGTGGCGGGCCACGGCGACGGCGGCGCCTACGTCGCCCAGCACCTGGACACCGCCCGGGTGGTCGCCGAGGCGGTACGCGCCGCGGACGGCGTCGAGCGGCCCTGGGAGCTGGTCTACCAGTCGCGCAGCGGCGCCCCCTCCGTCCCGTGGCTGGAGCCCGACATCTGCGACCACCTGGAGCAGCAGGCCGCCGACGGGGCGCCCGCGGTCGTGATGGTGCCCATCGGCTTCGTCTCCGACCACATGGAGGTGAAGTACGACCTGGACACCGAGGCCGCCGCCAAGGCCGCCGAGCTGGGCCTGCCGGTCGCCCGCGCCGCCACCGTCGGGGCCGACCCGCGCTTCGCCGCCGCCGTACGCGAGCTGGTCCTGGAGCGGGCCGCCACCGAACAGGGCAGGGCACCGGAGCGCTGCGCGCTGGGCGCGCTCGGCCCGAGCCACGACGTGTGCCCGGCGGGCTGCTGCCCGGCCAGGACACCGCTGCCCGCCGCCGCGGGCAGGGACTGAGGGGGAACCCATGGGGACCGAGGAGAACGCCGTGAGCACCGGAGCGCCGGACGCCGGCCCGTACGCGGAGCTGCTGGAGATCGCGCTGGACGCCGCCCGCCGGGCCGGCGCCCTGCTGCGCGACGGCCGGCCCGCCGACCTGGGGGTCGCCGCGACCAAGTCCAGCCCGATCGACGTGGTGACCGAGATGGACATCGCCGCCGAGAAGCTGATCACCACCTGCATCGAGCGGGCCCGCCCGCACGACGGGGTCCTCGGCGAGGAGGGCGCCAGCACCGCGGGCACCAGCGGGGTGCGGTGGATCGTGGACCCGCTGGACGGCACGGTGAACTACCTCTACGGGCTGCCGTCGTGGTCGGTCAGCATCGCCGCGGAGAAGGACGGCGAGGTCGTCGTCGGCGTCGTCGAGGCGCCGATGCGCGGCGAGACCTACCAGGCCGTGCTCGGCGGCGGCGCCTACGTGGGCGGGGTGCGGGCCCGCTGCCGGCCCGCGCCGGACATGGCGCAGGCGCTGGTCGCCACCGGCTTCGGCTACCTCACCGAGCGGCGCGCCGCCCAGGCCCAGGTGGCGGCCCGGCTGCTGCCGCGGGTGCGGGACATCCGGCGGGCCGGGTCGGCGGCGATCGACCTGGCCGACGTCGGCTGCGGGCGGCTGGACGCCTACTACGAGCGCGGCCTGAACCCGTGGGACCTGGCCGCGGGCGACCTCTTCGCCCGGGAGGCCGGCGCCCGCACCGGCGGCCGGCCCGGCGAGCGGGCCTCGGGCGAGCTGACGGTGGCGGCGCCGAGCGGGCTGTTCGAGCCGCTGCAGACGCTGCTGGACGAGCTGGGCGCCTGGCACGACTGACGCCCCCGCCCGGGCCCGCGCCCCAGCCCGTCGGGCCCGCGCCCGCCTTCCCTGGCCCCGCCCGGGCCCGGCCCCGGGCATGCGAACGCCCCGGCTCCCTCCCAGGGGCCGGGGCGTGCGGCTCGGGGGTCGGTCAGGCGACCTTGGGCCGTACGTCCACGCCGTGCTCCGCTGCGAGCCTGCGCAGATCGTCCAGCTCACCTTGCTCGACTTCGACAAGGAACTCGTCGCCGGTCTCGCGCGCCCTGCGCAGATCCGACTCCGTGGTGTGTATGCGCTGCAGGATTCCGGTGGTGAACGCGTCCATGGCGCCCCCTCGTCTCTCGGTTGACGCGATGGGATGCGTCAAGCCAATTGCCGCGCGCGACGACACGCGGCAGGCGTGGTGGGTGGGTGTGCAGTCGTCCTCCCCACCGTGCCCGCGGCGGAAACCTCCCCGACACCATGGAAATTCCACCCGTCCGGCACTTACCGCCGATTTACCGGTCGCAGGTGCAGGATGGGGGAGCATTCCCACAGCTCACGGAAGGACAGCGCCTTGCGCGTACTGGTCGTCGAGGACGAGCAACTGCTCGCCGACGCGGTTGCCACCGGCCTCCGCCGGGAGGCGATGGCCGTCGACGTCGTCTACGACGGCGGCGCCGCCCTGGAGCGGATCGGGGTCAACGACTACGACGTGGTCGTCCTCGACCGCGACCTGCCGGTGGTGCACGGTGACGACGTGTGCCGGCAGATCGTCGAGCTCGGCCTGCCGACCCGGGTGCTGATGCTCACCGCCGCCGGCGACGTCAGCGAGCGCGTCGAGGGCCTGGAGCTGGGCGCGGACGACTACCTGCCCAAGCCCTTCGCCTTCACCGAGCTGACCGCCCGCGTCCGGGCGCTGGGCCGGCGCACCACCGCGGCCCTGCCGCCGGTCCTGGAGCGCTCCGGCATCCGGCTGGACCCCAACCGCCGCGAGGTCTCCAGGGACGGCGTGGAGGTGCACCTGGCGCCCAAGGAGTTCGCGGTCCTGGAGGTGCTGATGCGCAGCGAGGGCTCGGTGGTCTCGGCCGAGCAGCTGCTGGAGAAGGCGTGGGACGAGAACACCGACCCCTTCACGAACGTCGTGCGCGTCACCGTGATGACGCTGCGCCGCAAGCTCGGGGAGCCGCCGGTGATCGTCACCGTGCCCGGCTCCGGTTACCGGATCTGATGCACGTGGCCACCGCTTCCCCCGCCTCCTCGCCCTCGCCTGCCCCGCACGTCCCGCCGCGCCCCCCGTGGGACCCGGCGCCGGCCGACAGCCGGCCGCCATGGCTGCGGCCGACGATCCGCATACGCCTGACCGTGCTGTACGGCGGCATGTTCCTGATCGCGGGCGTGCTGCTGCTGTGGGTGATCTACCTGCTCGCCGCGCAGGCCGCCAAGCAGGGCAGCGAACTGCCCTTCAAGATCATCACGGGTACGTTCCAGCAGGTCAACTGTCCCTCGCTGCCCTCCAACGCCAATTCGGAGGAGTTCACCGCGCAGATCAACGTGTGCATGCAGCACCAGCGGGACGTGGCGCTCAACACCATGTTCAAGCGCTCGCTGCTGGCGCTGATCGGCCTGGCGGTCGTCGCCTTCGCCTTCGGCTACATGATGGCCGGCCGGGTGCTGGCCCCGCTCGGCCGGATCACCCGCACCGCCCGCAGCGTCGTCAGCTCCGACCTCAAGCGCCGGATCGAGCTGGAGGGCCCGGACGACGAGCTGAAGGAGCTGGCCGACACCTTCGACGAGATGCTGGACCGGCTGGAGCGCTCCTTCGACGCGCAGCGCCGCTTCGTCGCCAACGCCTCGCACGAGCTGCGCACCCCGCTGGCGATCAACCGCACGCTGCTGGAGGTCCAGCTCTCCGATCCGGACGCCTCGCCGGACCTGCAGCAGCTCGGCAAGACGCTGCTGGCCACCAACGAGCGCAGCGAGCAGCTCGTGGAGGGCCTGCTGCTGCTGGCCCGCAGCGACAACGAGATCATCGACCGCAAGCCGGTGGACCTGGCCGAGGCCGCCTCCCAGGCGCTGGACCAGACCCGCGGCGAGGCGCAGGGCAAGGGCGTGCAGCTGCGCGCGGCCCTGTCGCCCGCGGTCGTGCAGGGCAACGGGGTGCTGCTGGAGCGCATCGCGCTGAACCTGGTGCAGAACGCGGTGCGCTACAACGTCGCCGAGGACGGCTGGGTCGACGTGAGTACCGAGGTGCGGCACGGGCATGCGGTCCTCGTGGTGTCCAACACCGGGCCGATCGTCCCGGCGTACGAGATCGACAACCTCTTCGAGCCCTTCCGGCGGCTGCGGACCGAGCGGACCGGGAGCGACAAGGGCGTGGGCCTGGGGCTGTCCATCGCGCGCTCGGTGGCGCGGGCGCACGGCGGCGTGATCACCGCGGAGCCGCGCGAGGGCGGCGGGCTGGTCATGCGGGTCGCGATCCCGGTCTGAGCGGCGGATCCCGGTCCGTACCCGCCCGGATCGTGTGAAGAGCGTCACGTCCATGATCACGCAGGGTGGCGGCCCGCCCGGGACGTGTTCGCTTTGCGAGTAATTTTGCGCATCTGCGGCACCCCCGGGAGGGTTGTGATCGATCGCACACAGGATTCCCACGTCGCCTACACTCGGTGATCAAGAGCATGGGGAAAAGACCGGAAAATCCATGTTTCCGCAGGTCATGATCACGGGAAGTACACGTACTGGCGGATGGGGCGGAAGCATTCCCAGCCACCGCAGACCATGATCGGCCACGGCCGTGATCACCCCTTCGGGGGTGAGGCTGGGTGTCGATTGAGTAACAGGCCTTGATGTGAGGCAAAATCTCCGCTTCAGGTCGGGCACAAGTCCGGCCTCCCGCGCGTTACGAGCGCTGGAGACACCGCAGACACCCACAGGGGGAGAGCGAAATGGCTACTGATTACGACACGCCACGCAAGACCGACGATGACGTCAACGAGGACAGCATCGAAGAGCTGAAGGCCCGGCGGAACGAGAAGTCGACCTCCGCGGTCGACGTCGACGAGTTCGACCAGGCCGAGTCCCTGGAGCTGCCCGGGGCCGACCTGTCCAACGAGGAGCTGTCGGTCCGCGTGCTGCCCCGCCAGGCGGACGAGTTCACCTGCATGAGCTGCTTCCTGGTCCACCACCGGAGCCAGCTGGCCTCCGAGAAGAACGGCAACCCGATCTGCCGCGACTGCGCGGCCTGATCCGGATGTCGGGCACGCCGGGAGGCCGTGAGGGCGCCGAGCGGGGCCGTGCGGCCTCGCTCGCGGCCATGACCGCGCGCGGTCTGGGCCGGGGCGTCAGGCACGGCGTGAGCGGTGTGCGCGGCGGCGTCCGCGTGAGCGGCGGCGCCGTGAAAGCCGGCCGGGCAGGGATCGGGTCGGTCGCCGAGCGGCTGATCGACGTGGCACCCCGCATCCCCGTGCGGGACCTGGCCGCGCTGCGCAGGCAGTTCCCGGGCCTGGGCCCCGAGGAGATCGCCGACCGGCTGATCGCCGCCGCGGTCAAGGGCACCATGACGGTCGGCGCCGGGGTCGGCGCCGCCGCGATGCTGCCCAGCCCGCCGACCATGCCGGCCGAGCTCGCGACCGAGACGCTGGGCGTCGCGGTCATCGAGTACAAGCTCATCGCCGAGCTGCACGAGGTCTACGGACTACGCGTCCCCGGCAGTGCCCGCGAGCGGGCCACCGCCTATCTGTGGTCCTGGACCGAGCAGCGCGGTATCGACGTGCTGAAACTGTCCACGGTCAACGTCGCCCTGGGCAGCAGCATGAAACGCGGCATGCGCCAGCAGCTGCTGCGCCGCACCCTGCGCAACGCCCCGACCCTGACGCCGTTCATGATCGGCGCGGCCGTCGGCGCGGTGGTCAACCGCCGCGACACCCGCAGGCTCGCCGAGCGGGTCCGCCGCGACCTGCGCGCGGCCCAGTTCCCCTGGCCGGAGCTGCCGGCCTCCGAGGCCGGCCCGGGACCGTATCCCGGCTGCTGACCCGCCGGGCCCTTCCGGCTCCCCGCATCCGGCGCCATACCCCTTCGGCGCCCTGTTCTGCGCGCCCTCGGGCCCTCAGCGCGCGTCGGCCGCCGGTGCCTGCGCGGGTTCCTGCGCCGCTTCCGGTGCCGTTCGCCGTGCCCCGGCCTGCTCCGCCCCGCCCCTGGCCGCCTCCAGGGCCGCCGCCAGCCGCTGCGGGGAGCGCGTGGAGAGGTAGACGTACGGCGTCGGGTCCTGCGGGTCGGTGATCTGCACCCGCAGCGCGGTCGGCACGTACGAGCGCAGCAGCATGAAGGCCCGCGGGTCGGCCTTGTACGTCCGCCACGCCATCGCCTCCTCGCGGCCCAGGACCGTCGCCTCGCCCAGCGCCGTCACCGGGATCCGCGCCGAGCCCGCGACCAGCGAGCCGGCCACCACCCGGATCCGGGCCGAGCCGTAGGAGCTGACCGCCATCATCGACAGCGCCGCCCCGCCCACCAGCCCCCCGAGCAGCGGCAGCGGGCCGAACGGGAGCAGGATCAGCGCCAGCGCCACGCCCACGGCCAGGGCGAGGAGCCACCAGGAACGCGGGACGGTCAGGCGCTCGTCGTAAGGCTGCATGCCACCAGACTGCCATGCGCGGCTGTGGGCGCCCCGCGCCGCCCGCATTCAGGGCCCAGGAGGGTAGGGTCTCGGGCGTGAGTGCAGCCACGACACCCGCCGGTACGCCGAGGCCCGGCCTGACGCCGCCCGCCGACGCCGTAGCGCCGGTACGCCACCCCGACGCCCCCGCGCCCGGCGAGCTGCTGGGCGCGCACTACGACCAGTGCTTCGGCTGCGGCGACGCCCAGCCGCACGGGCTGCACCTGGCCGCCAGGGCCGGCGAAGGGGTCAGTGTCACCGCCGAGTTCACCGTGCAGCCGGCCCACCAGGGCGCGCCGGGCCTGGCGCACGGCGGGGTGCTGGTCTCCGCGCTGGACGAGACGCTCGGCGCGCTGAGCTGGCTGCTGCGGGTCATCGCCGTCACCGGCCGCCTGGAGTCGGACTTCGTGCGCCCGGTGCCGGTCGGCGCGACCCTGCACCTGTCGGCGCGCTGCACCGCGGTCGCCGGCCGCAAGATCTACAGCAGCGCCGAGGGCCGGATCGGCGGCCCCGACGGCCCGCTCGCGGTACGCGCCGACGCGCTGTTCGTCGAGGTCAAGCTGGACCACTTCACCGACAACGGCCGCCCCGAGGAGATCCGGGCCGCGATGGCCGACCCCGACCAGGTCAAGGTCGCCCGCGCCTTCGAGGTGAACCCGTGAGCCGACCGCCGGTGGACGTGCTGCTGCGGCGGCTGGACCCGTCCGTACCCGTCCCCTCGTACGCGCACCCCGGTGACGCCGGGCTGGACCTGGTCACGACCGAGGCCGCCGAGCTCGCGCCCGGTGAGCGGGCCGTGCTGCCCACCGGGATCTCGCTCGCCCTGCCCGACGGCTACGCCGCCTTCGTGCACCCGCGTTCGGGCCTGGCCGCCCGCTGCGGAGTGGCCATGGTGAATGCCCCGGGAACGGTCGATGCCGGGTACCGTGGAGAGATCAAGGTGATCGTCGTCAATCTCGACCCGCGCGAAGCCGTGCGGTTCGCCAAGGGCGACCGGATCGCCCAACTGGTCGTGCAGCAGGTCGAGCGGGTCCGCTTCCACGAGGTGGCGGAGCTTCCCGGTTCTGCCAGGGCCGCGGGGGGCTTCGGCTCCACGGGGGGTCATGCCGCGGGGCAGAAACCTCTCGCCGGCACCCCTGGGACATCCAGCACGTCCAGCAACGGATACACATCGGTCGGGACCGACCGGGAAGGACAGTGACCGTGTTCCGTCGTCGCAAGGAGCGCGAAGACGCCCTCGACGAGCTCGACGAGGCCGTCGAGTCCGAAGAAGAGCCGGCCGAGGACGCCGGCGACGAGTCGGAGGAATCCGCCGACTCCCGCCGCTACAACCTTCCGCCGGCGCCGCGGCCCGACGGCCCGTGGGACGTGTCCGAGGTGCGGGAGCCCGGCGAGGGCCGGGTCGATCTCGGCGGGCTGTTCGTGCCCGGGGTGGAGGGCATGGAGCTGCGGGTGGAGGTCGCCGGCGAGGCGATCGTCGCCGCGACCGTGGTGCTGCGCGACAGCGCCGTGCAGCTGCAGGCCTTCGCCGCGCCCAAGTCCGAGGGGATCTGGGGCGAGGTGCGCGAGGAGATCGCCTCCGGGATCACCCAGCAGGGCGGGGTCGTCGACGAGGTCGAGGGCCCGCTGGGCTGGGAGCTGCGCGCCCAGGTGCCGGTGCAGCTGCCCGACGGCACCAACGGGGTGCAGCTGGTGCGCTTCGTCGGCTCCGACGGGCCGCGCTGGTTCCTGCGCGGGGTGATCTCCGGGCAGGGCGCGGTGCAGCCGGCCGCCGCCGGTGTGCTGGAGTCGGTCTTCCGCGACACCGTCGTGGTGCGCGGCGAGGCCCCGATGGCGCCGCGCGACCCGATCGTGCTCAAGCTGCCCAACGACGCCCAGATGGTGCCGGACGGCGCCACACCCGAGCAGCAGTCCAAGTTCGGCGACGGGCTGGACCCGATGCGCCGCGGCCCGGAGATCACCGAGCTGCACTGACGCCGCGAGGCGCCCCCGCTCCACCTGCCGACGCGGACCGGACCCGTCACCCCTTGCACGAGGGGGGTACGGGTCCGGTCCGCGTCCGGCCTCGCGCGGAGCCGGTAAGTCCGCCGCAGCCCGAGGCGGCGTCCTGCAAGAAAACGGCAAGTGGCTTACAGGCGACGGCAAATAGTTTTCTGCCCGCCGAAAGTCTTGCACAGCCGCGGAGTGCGCAGCTAGCGTCTGCCGCCGGGCGGCTGCACCGCGGCACCCGGCAGGGGCGGGGCACGGGGGGCGGGGCGGCGCATGGCGACGGACGCGGGGGCGCGGCGGCAGCGCGAGGCCGGGCCCGCGACACCGCCCGCCGTCCGCGGCGGCACCCACCACCTGGCCGTGCTCGTCGCCGCCGCCCTCGCGATCCTCCTCTCGGCCACCGTGCTGTCCGCCCTCGCCGCGCTCGCCGACCACGCGGTGGAAAGCGCCGTACGCCAGCGGCTCGCCGCGGACACCGACATCGGCGTCGACGTCATGGGCCACTACCGCGCACAGGACCTGCCCGGCGGCGACAAGGCCGTACGCGCCGCCCTCGACCGCCTCTTCGGCGACGTCCCGCACCGCACCTACACCGCGCTGCGCGCCCCCGCGTCGCTGTCCTCCGAATACTCCGTCGTCCGCGCCGACGGCTCGGTCAGCGGCGCCTCCAGCGTCGTGCTCGCCCTGCCCGACCCCGCCGCCCACGCCCGGCTCACCGCCGGCGCCTGGCCCCGGGCCGCGGCGGGCGGCGGCGGCCCGGTCCAGGTCGCCCTCAGCCAGGGCGCCGCCGCCCGGCTCGGGCTCACCGTCGGCGCGACCTTCGGGCTCCAGGTCGGCCCGCACCGGGTCGCGATGCGGCTCACCGGCAGCTACCTGCCCGCACCCGGCGACCCCGGAGTGCTCGCCGGGATGAGCAGCTCCTTCGGCACCGGCGACTCCCTCGCCCTCGTCGCGCCCGGCGCCTTCACCGCGCAGCCCGCGCTGACCGCCGACGCCGTCGCCGCCTGGATCGCCGTCCCCGACACCGCACGGCTCACGCTCGACCGCATCGGCCCGCTGCGCGACCGCGCCGCCCGCTTCGCCGGCAGCGACACCTCCCTGTCGGTCTTCCAGGGCCGCCCGCCCGCCATGACGGACGTCTACAGCACCTCACGGCTGCCCGACGTCCTCGGCGCGCTCTCGGCGCCGATGGCCGTCGCCCGGGCCGGAATGGACATCCCCGCCGCGCTGCTCGCCGCCCTCGCCACCGCCGCGCTGGTCCTCACCGCCCGGCAGCTCGCCCGGGCCAGGGCCGCCGAGATCGCCCTCATGGGCGCCCGCGGCGCCGGCGCCGCCCGGCTGGTCGGCGCGACCGCCGCCGGGTGGGCGCTGATCGCGGTGCCCGCCGCCGTGGCCGCGCCCTTCCTCGCCGGGCCGCTGCTGACCGGCCTGCACCGCGCCGGGCTGCTCGGCGGCGACCTGCCCGCCTCCGGCGCCACACCCGCCGGCTGGACCGCCGCGCTGCTGGCCCTGGCCGTGCACGGCGCCGCGGTGCTCGTCCCCACCGCGCGCGCCGCAGCCGACCGGCACGCCGGGATGCGGCTGCGGCTGCGCGGCGCCCGGGCCGCCGCCTTCCAGCGGGCCGGCACCGACCTCGTGCTCGCCGCGGTCGCCGTCGCCTGCTGGCTCGAACTGCGGCACTACCGCAGCCCGGTGGCCGGCGGCGTGTCCGGCAGCTCCGTCGACCCGGTGCTCATCCTCACCCCGGTCGCGATGACCGCCGCCGCGACCCTGCTCTCGCTGCGGCTGCTGCCGCTGACCGCACCGCTGCTGGACCGCGCCGCCCGGCGCGCCGCGGGCTTCGTGCTGCCGCTCGGCGGCTGGCAGATCGGCCGCAGGGCCGCCCGGCACACCGGCCCCGCGCTGCTGATGACCCTCGCGCTGGCCGTCGGCGCCCTCGGCGTGACCGCGCTGGCCATCCTCGACCGCGGCGCCACCGACCAGGCAGCCTTCGCCGTCGGCGGCGACCTGCGGATCGCGCCGCCGGTGCAGACCGTCGGCGCCGCCCCGCCGGCCGGCCAGCGGCACGACGTCTACGCGGCGCTGCCCGGCGCGACCGCCGTCACGCCCGTCACCGACCTCGCGCTCAGCCGCGGCGAGCAGGGGCTGTCCGCGGAGGGCATCGACACCGCGGCGATCCTCGCCGCCCGGCGCTCCACCGGCGCCGGGCCCGTCCCCGGCATCCGCCCCGACCTCACCGACGAGCCCGCCGCCGGCCTGCTGGCCCGGCTCGGCGCCGCCGTCCCCGACCACGGCTGGACCGTACCCGGCCGGCCCACCCGGCTGCCGCTGACGGTACGGCTGTCGGCGGGCGGACCGGGGCCGTACGTGCCGGTCCTGCTCACCCTCACGGTCGAGGATGCCGACGGGCTCGCCGACCACATCCCCGTCACGCTGCCCGTCACCGACGGCACGCCGTACACCGTGCAGGTGCCGCTGGGCTTCACCGAGCACACCGCCGCCGGGCGGCACTACCCGCTGCGGATCATCGGACTGGGCGTCAGCATCCGCTTCCCGCACGCCCGCCGCACGTACCACCTGCGGCTCGGCTCCGACGCGGCGCCGCACGGCGGGCTGTGGCGGGACCTGTCCAACCCCGTCCACAACGCCGCCGGCTGCAACCCCGGCAACGTCGCCCGGGAGGCCGTGACCGGGCCGCACCTGTGCGACAACGCCGCCGAGCCCGGCATGCTCTTCGCCGGCACCTTCCGCGGCCCCGACCCCGACGCGCTGCCCCCGACATGGGACATGGCCCTCGGACCCGTCCCCACCGGACCGCCGCCCGTACCCGCGCTCGCCGACGACACGCTCCGGGCCACCGGTGAGTTCGGCACCGGCGCGGTCGTGGCGCTCAGCGGCGGGCCCGGCGTCGACCTCAAGGTGCGGGTGATCGGCCGGATCGGCGCCGTCCCCGGCTTTGACCACACGCAGGGCCGGCTGCTCGTCGACTCGCGGGCGCTGGCCGCCGCGATGGTCGCGACCGGCGCGGACCCGCCGCCGGACGCCTTCTGGCTGCTGTCGGCCCGGCACGGCGACGCCACCGCCGCGGCCACCGCCCTGCGCGCCGACCCCGCCGCCGGCACCGGCACCACCGTGCCGCAGGCCGCCCGGCGGATCCGCGAGGACCCGCTGCAACGCGGCACCCACGCGGCCCTGGTGCTCGCCCTCGCGCTCGCGCCGGCCTTCGCCGTGGTCGGCTTCACCCTGCACACCGCGATGTCCGCGCGGTCCCGGCGCGGCGAGTTCGCGCTGCTGCGCGCGATCGGCGTCCGCCGGCGGCAGCTGGCCGCGCTGCTGTGGACCGAGCAACTGGGCCTGGCACTGCTGGCCGTGCTGGTCGGCAGCGCGCTGGGCGCCGCCCTGGCCGTCGTCGTCACCCCGCTGGTCAGCGTGGACGGCACGGGCGCGCCGATCGTGCCGCCCCTGGCGGTGACGGTGCCCTGGCCGAAGGTCGCCGCGGTGGCCCTCGGCACGGCCCTCCTCATCGTCGCCGTCGTCACCGCCCTGTCCCGCGCCTTTGCCCGCGTCGACCTGGTGCGCGTCCTGCGGGCGGGGGACGAGGGATGAGAGCCGCTGCGCGGGCGCGCTTGCGTACGGGGCCGGCGCCAGTGCCGGCGGCGCTGCGGGGCGGGGTTGTACGCCGAGGCGCACCGGGCCGTGCCGCCCGCACGGGCCGGGCGCCGGCGGGGCGTCGGGGCGGTCTTGCGGTGCCGGTGGCCGGCGGGGTTACGCGGCTCGGGGCCGGCGGGGTGGGGCGGGGCCGGTGTATGTGGGCCGGGGTGGGCGGGGTGCGGCGGGGTGGTCGTGTGGTGCCGGTGGTCGGTGGGCTTACGCCGCTCGGGGCAGGCGGGGTGCGGCGAGTACGGCGTACGCGGTTCGGGGTGGGCGGAGTGCGGGGGGTCAACCGGAGGGTGGAGGGGCGGTGGTGACTCGGGTGCGTGGGGGGCGCTTGCGGGTTGGGGTCGGGGTGCGGGATGTCGTGGTGCGGCGGGAGGCGCGGGTCGAGGCGGCGCTGCTGGGGTGCTTGGCGGCGGTCGTCGGGCTGCTCGCGCTGGTCACCGCCGCGGGGCCGGGGCTGCTCGACCGGTGGGCGGGGGACGCGCTGCGGAGCCGGCTCGCCGTCGCACGGCAGGACGGTACCGGGATCACCCACAGCCTCGACCTGCTGCGCGACGACGCCGTCCCGGCCCCCGACCCGTCCCGCTCCACCCTGGGCCGCGACCTCGCCGCGACCGGCGACGTCCTGCTCAAGGCCGCCAAGCCGCCGCTGCGGGGCATGCTGGCCCACGACTCCACCCGGATCGAGGTCCCGGCGCTGCGCGCCACCAGCGCGGCCGGCCGGCTCCAGGTCGGGCTGCTCTACGCCGACGACGCGCCGGCCGCCGGCAGTTACGCCCAGGGCGCCCCGCCGGGCCCGGCGACCGCGACCTCGTCCGTCCCCGTCGCCTTCTCCACCGCCGCCCGCGACGCCCTCCACCTCACCCTCGGCCAGCGCCTCCACCTCTCGCGCGACATCGGCTCCGACGACACCGACGCCGTCGTCAGCGGCTTCTTCACCCCGCCGGCCGGCGCGACCGCCCCGCTGTGGCACGAGGAGACGCTGCTCGCCCACCCCGCCCGCACCGGCGGCCTGTGGCGCGCCCAGGCGGTGATCGACGCCGCCTCGATCGACGCGCTCCAGCAGCTCAGCCGCGGCACCGGCGACGCCGTCACCGTCGTCTGGCGCACCTCGCTGCGGATGACCCCCGGCCAGGCCACCCGGTTCGCCACCCCGGGCGGGCTGCGCACCCTCCAGGACGCCGTGGACACCTACAGCGCCGCCGTCGCCGACGCCTACTGCCCCGGCGCCGAGGACTACATGGCCGGCCCGTGCCGTACCGGCCGCCACCCCACCTCCACGCTCGCCACCACCGACGGCGTCCCCGGCGTGCTGGCGCCCTTCGCACGGGCCCGCGAGCAGGCCCGCACCCTGGAGTCCTTCGCGCTCGCCGGGCTCGTCGCGGTGGGCCTGGCCACCGTCGCCGTCACCGCCCGGCTCGCCGTCCACCGGCGCGCCGCCGCGCAGGCCCTGCAACGCGCCCGCGGCGCCTCCGCGACCGACCTCGCGCTCGGCCGGCTGCTCCAGACCGCGCCCGCCGCGCTGCTCGGCGCCGCCCTCGGACTCGGCGCCGCCGCCCTGGTCACCCCCGGCGGCACCGGCAGCCTGCTGCCGGGACTCCTGGTCGCCGCCGCGGCCTGGCTGGCGCTGCCGGCCCTCACCCTGGCCGCCGCCCGCGACCGGCGCGGCCGTGCCGCCCGGCCGCCCGCCGCCCGCCGGCTCGTCGCCGAGGGCGCGGTGCTGCTGCTCGCCGCCGTCGGCGTGCTGGTCCTGCGGGCGCATGGCGCCGGGGCCGGCGGTCTCGACGTGCAGCTCGCGGTGGTGCCCGCACTGCTCGGGGCCGCCGCGGTGGTGCTGCTGGTGCGGCTCTACCCGCTGCCGCTGCGGCTGCTCTCCCACGCCGCCCGCGGCCGGCCGGGCACGGTGCCGCTCATCGCGTTCTCCCGCGCCGCCCGTGAGGCGCCCGGGCACGCGCTGGCGCTGCTGGTGCTGGTCATGACGCTGTCCACGGCGGTCTTCGGCGGCCTGGTCTCCCGTACCGTCGCGGACGGCGGCGCCACCGCCGCGGTGTGGAGCGCGGGCGCCGACGCGGCCGTGATCGGCGCCGGGCGGGACGGCCGGGCCGACCCGGCGCTCGCCGGCGTGCAGGGCGTGACGCGGGCCACCGCCGTCCGCAGCCTCGTCGTCCAGCTCACCAGCGCCGCGGACGGCGCCCGCTTCGACGCCACCCGCATCGCCGGCCTCGACGCCGCCGCGGTGGGCGCCGCCGCACCGGACTCCGCCGCCGCCCGCGCCCTGGCCGCGGCCCACCTCGCCGGCCGGCCCGCGCCGCAGCCCGCCGGCGGGCGCTACGTCCTGCCGGCGCTGGCCACCGGCGACTTCGCCGACGGCCGCACCGGCGGGACGTACACCACGACGCTGCGGCACGGCACGGTCTCAATCCGGGTCGTCGGGCGGCTGCCGGACGCCGCCCGCCGCGACCCGGCGCTCGGGCCGCTGCTGAGCGTCTACCAGCACGACGCCGGGCGCGGCGAGAGCGGCACCGGCAGCACGGCGGTCGCCACGGGCAGCCCGCTGCTGCTGGTGGACGCCGGCGCGCTGGCGATGCTCAAGGCGAGCGAGTTCTCCGACGCGGCCGTGCTGCTGTACGGGCCGCACTTGGACGCCGACGAGCTGCGCGCGACGGCCCCGCGCCTCACCGGGCCCACCGGCCAGGTCCGGGTCAAGGCGGCGGAGCTGGCGCTCGCCTCGCACGACGGGCTGCTGCGCGGGGTGCGCCGCACGTACGCCGCCGGCACCGGGCTCGCCGTGCTGCTCGCCCTGCTGGCGCTGCTGCTGGACCTGCTGCTGAGCGCCCGGGACCGCGGGCGCACCGCCTCGCGGCTGCGCACCCTCGGGCTGCCGACCCGCGGCATCGCGGCGCTGAACGTGCTGGAGCTGCTGCCCGTGGCGCTCGCCGCGGTCGCCGGCGGCGTCACGCTCGGCCTGCTGCTGCCCGGCATCCTCGGGCCGGCCCTGACCCTGCGCGAATTCACCGGCGGGCCCGCCGCGCCGGCCCTGCACACCGACTACGCCCTCACCGCCGCCCTCGGCGCGGGCCTGGCCGCCCTGGTCGCCGCCGCCGTCGCCCTGGAGACGTGGGCGGGCCGCCGCCGCGGCCTGGGCGCGGTGCTCCGCCTGGGGGAGGCGGTATGACCGGACGACGTACGACCCCGGGCCTCCACCCGTACGCCGGGCCGCGTACGACATGCGGCGCCCACCCGCATGCCCCGACGCGTACGACTCCCGGCGTCCACGTGTACGCCCGGCCGCGTACGACGTGCGGCGTCCACTCGTACGCCCCGACGCGTACGGCCCGCGCCGGTCCGTCCGCCCTGCCGCGTAACCCACCCGACGACCACGGGGAGACCGTATGACCGAGCTCGCCGCGCTCCAGGCGCGTGCCATGGCCTCCGCCGGGGCCGTGCCGGACGAGGGGCTGATCGTGTGCGAGAACCTCGTGCGCGTCTACCGCGCCGAGGGCGTCGAGGTGCAGGCGCTCCAAGGGCTGGACCTCACCGTCGAGGAGGGCGAGCTGCTGGCGGTCGTCGGTGCGTCCGGGTCGGGGAAGTCCACCCTGCTCAGCATCCTGTCCGGCCTGGACCTGCCGACCGCCGGCCGCGCCCGGGTCGCCGCGCACGACCTGCTCGCGATGGGGCGGCGCGAGCGGCTGGACTACCGGCGCCGCACCGTCGGCTTCGTGTGGCAGCAGACCGCCCGCAACCTCCTGCCGTACCTGACGGCGCTGGAGAACGTCACGCTGCCCATGGGCTACGCGCGCGTCCCCCGCGCCCGGCGCCCCGCGCGCGGGCTGGAGCTGCTGGACCTGCTCGGCGTCGCCGACTGCCGGGGCCGCCGCCCCGGCGAGCTGTCCGGCGGCCAGCAGCAGCGCGTGGCCATCGCGGTCGCCGCCGCCAACGCCCCGCGCGTGCTGTTCGCCGACGAGCCCACCGGCGAGCTGGACACCGCCACCGGCGAGGAGGTCTTCGCCGCGCTGCGCCGCACGAACGCCGAGATGGGCGTCACGGTCCTGATCGTTACCCACGACCCGGCCGTCTCCGGACAGGTCAGGCGTACGGTACGGATACGCGACGGCCGCACCGCGACCGAGGTGCTGCGCCCGGGGGCGGGCACCCGGGACGGCGGCGGGACGGACGGCGCGGAGGAGTACGCCGTGCTCGACCGGGTGGGGCGGCTCCAGCTGCCGCGGGAGTACACCGAGCGCTACGGCCTGCACCGGCGCGTCCGGCTCACCGCGGAGCACGACCACATCGGGGTGTGGCCCGACCGCGACGCGGCGGCGGGCCCGCGGACCGGGCCGGGGCCCGGCGAGCAGCGGGGGGACGACGGATGAGCGACCGGGGCGGCGGCGCCGGCGGCCGGCGCGGGACGCCCGCCCGCGCCCGAGCCCGAGCCCACGTACGAGCCCGCGTACCGGCCCGCGCGCACGACCGCGCGCCCGACCGCGTAAAAAGAGAATCCGCACACGACAGGAAGGGGCCGCGCTGATGGCCGAGCAGCAGTCCGCCACGGCCGTGGCGACCGAGCCGCGGGCCGGCGAGATGGTGGTCGTCGAGGACCTGCGCCGTACCTACGGCAGCGGCGACACCGCCGTGCACGCCCTGCGCGGGGTGTCCTTCCGCGTCGGGCGCGGCGAGCTGGTGGCCCTCAAGGGCCGCTCCGGCTCGGGCAAGACCACCGTGCTGAACCTCGTCGGCGGCCTCGACACCCCGGACGGCGGCCGGATATGCCTGGACGGCACCGACCTCGCCGGGCTCGGCGACGACGACCTGCTGGCGCTGCGCCGGGACCGTATCGGCTTCGTCTTCCAGTCCTTCGGCCTGATCCCGATCCTCACCGCCGCCGAGAACGTCGGCGTGCCGATGCGGCTGCGCAGGACACCACCGCGCGAGCGCGAGGAGCGGGTGTCGCTGCTGCTCGCCCTGGTGGGCCTGGCCGACCACGCCGCGCAGCGGCCCGGCGAGCTGTCCGGCGGCCAGCAACAGCGCGTGGCCATCGCCCGCGCGCTCGCCAACCGCCCCGACCTGATCATCGCCGACGAGCCCACCGGCCAGCTCGACGCCGACACGGGCCTGGCGGTGATGGAGCTGCTGCGCGCGGTGGTGCGCAGCGAGGGCGTCACCGCGCTGGTCGCCACGCACGACAACCAGCTCATCGCACTGGCCGACCGGGTCCTGGAGCTGCGCGACGGCCGCATCGTCTCCGACACCTGAGCCGAGCCGGTTCCGGCCCGGCCTGCCCGGCCCGGCCTGCCCGGCCTGACCTTGGCCTGACCGGCACCGGTCCCCGCGCGGAGGGACCATGGAGGCGGACGCGCCCCCGCCCGGCGGGGTCCGGCGTCAAGACGGCGTCAAGGTGCGCCCCGCACCGGGACCTGCGTCCGATGTGTCCGCTTCGGTCGTTCTAAGGTCGGTGACATGGCACGCGGCACCTTGCGCATCTACCTCGGAGCCGCCCCCGGCGTCGGCAAGACCTACGCCATGCTCTCCGAGGCCCACCGGCGCGCCGAGCGCGGCACGGACGTCGTCATCGGCTACGTCGAGCACCACCACCGGCCGCGTACCGAGGTCATGACGCACGGCCTGGAGCAGATGCCGCGCGTCGCGCACGACTACCGGGGCAGCACCTTCACCGAGATGGACCTCGACGCCGTCCTGCGCCGCGCCCCCGAGATCGTGCTGGTCGACGAGCTGGCGCACACCAACGTGCCGGGCTCGCGCAACGCCAAGCGCTGGCAGGACGTCGAGGAGCTGCTGCGGGCCGGCATCGACGTCGTCTCCAGCGTCAACATCCAGCACCTGGAGTCGCTCGGCGACGTCGTGGAGTCCATCACCGGCGTACGGCAGCGCGAGACCGTACCCGACGAGGTGGTCCGGCGCGCCGACCAGATCGAGCTGGTCGACATGTCGCCGCAGGCGCTGCGCCGCCGGATGGCGCACGGCAACATATACGCCCCCGACAAGGTCGACGCGGCGCTGTCCAACTACTTCCGGCCCGGCAACCTGACCGCGCTGCGCGAGCTGGCGCTGCTGTGGACCGCCGACCGGGCCGACGAGTACCTGCGCGAATACCGCGCCGAGCACCGCATATCCGCCGCCTGGCAGGCGCGTGAGCGCATCGTGGTGGGCCTGACCGGCGGGCCCGAGGGCCGCACCCTGATCCGGCGCGCCGCCCGGATGGCCGCCAAAGGGTCGGGCAGCCAGATCCTGGCCGTGCACATCGTGCGCAGCGAGGGCCCGGTGTCCGGCTCCGGCAAGGAGCTGGCCGTCCAGCGCACCCTGGTGGAGGACCTCGGCGGCTCCTTCCACCACGTCATAGGGGACGACGTCCCCGACGCGCTGCTGGACTTCGCCCGCGGTGTGGACGCCACCCAGATCGTCCTCGGCAGCAGCCGCCGCAAGCCCTGGCAGTACGTCTTCGGCCCCGGCGTCGGCAGCACCGTCGCCCGCGAGTCCGCCGACATCGACGTCCACATCGTCACCCACGAGCAGGTCGCCAAGGGCCGCGGCCTGCCCGCCGCCCGGGGCGCCAAGCTGGGCCGCTCCCGGGTGCTGGCGGGCTGGCTGACGGGCGTGGCGGGCCCGGTGCTGCTGACGGTGCTGCTCACCCAGTGGCACCCCGGCATGGGCCAGGCCACCGACATGCTGCTCTTCCTCACCCTGACCGTCGCCGCGGCGCTGGCCGGCGGGCTGCTGCCGGCGCTGGTGTGCGCGGTCGGCGGGTCGCTGCTGCTGAACTACTTCTTCACCCGGCCCACCCACTCCTTCACCATCGCCGAGCCGGAGAACATCATCGCGATAGTGATCTTCGTGGTGGTGGGCGTCGCCGTCGCCTCCGTGGTGGACCTGGCGGCCAGACGCACCCAGCAGGCGGCGCGGCTGCGGGCCGAGGCGGAGATCCTGTCGCATCTGGCCGGCGGTGTGCTGCGCGGCGAGAGCTCGCTGGAGGCGCTGCTGGAGCGGGTCAGGGAGACCTTCGGGATGCGGTCGGCGGTGCTGCTGGAGCGGGACGACGCGCACGACGCGTGGACGTGCGCCGCCTCGGTGGGGCCGAGCCCGTGCGTGCGGCCCGAGGACGCCGACGTGGAGGTCGCCGTGAGCGACCGGCTCTCGCTCGCGCTGGCCGGCCGGGTGCTGCCGGCCTCCGACCGCCGGGTGCTGTCGGCGTTCGCGGCGCAGGCCGCGGTCGTCCTGGACCGCAAGCGGCTCGCCGACGAGGCCGGCCGGGCCCGCGAGCTGGCCGAGGGCAACCGGATACGCACCGCGCTGCTGGCCGCGGTCTCGCACGACCTGCGCACCCCGCTGGCCGGCATCAAGGCGTCGGTGAGCTCGCTGCGCTCGGCCGACGTCGCCTGGTCCGCGGACGACGAGGCGGAGCTGCTGGCCGGCATCGAGGACGGCGCCGACCGGCTGGACCACCTGGTGGGGAACCTGCTCGACATGTCCCGGCTGCAGACCGGCACCGTCAACCCGCTGATCCGCGGCCTGGACCTCGACGAGGTGGTGCCGAGGGCACTCGGCGGCGTCCCGGAGGCCGGGGTCGCGCTGGACATACCCGAGACGCTGCCCATGGTCGCGGTCGACCCCGGGCTGCTGGAGCGCAGCGTCGCCAACGTCGTGGAGAACGCCGTGAAGTACAGCCCGCCCGGCGCGAAGGTGCTGGTGTCGGCGAGCGCCCTGGGCGACCGGGTCGAGGTCCGGGTCGCCGACCGCGGCCCGGGCGTACCGGACCGGGCCAAGGAGCAGATCTTCGAGCCCTTCCAGCGGTACGGCGACGCGCCGCGCGGCACCGGAGTGGGCCTCGGCCTCGCCGTCGCCCGCGGCTTCGCCGAGGCCATGGGCGGCACCCTGGTCGCCGAGGACACCCCCGGCGGCGGCCTGACGATGGTGCTGACGCTGCGCGCGGCCGGCGGCGGGGCGCCGGCCCGCCCGGGACTGCCCGCGACGGCGGCGACATGACCCGGCAGCCGGCGGCGGAGCAGGGCCGGCACGGTGAGCGCGGGCAGGCCGGGCGCGGCCAGGAGGACGGGAAAGGGCGGCGGATGTACCGGGTGCTGGTGGTCGACGACGAACCGCAGATCGTCAGGGCGCTGGTGATCAACCTGCGGGCGCGCGGCTACGAGGTGGACGCCGCGCACGACGGCGCCGCGGCGCTGCGGCTGGCCGCGGCCCGGCACCCCGACGTGGTCCTGCTGGACCTGGGGCTGCCCGACATGGACGGCGTCGAGGTGATCCGCGGGCTGCGCGGCTGGACCCGCGTCCCCGTCATCGTGCTGTCGGCGCGGCACGCCTCGGACGAGAAGGTCGAGGCGCTGGACGCCGGCGCCGACGACTACGTCACCAAGCCCTTCGGCATGGACGAGCTGCTCGCCCGGCTGCGCGCCGCCGTCCGCCGCGCCGCGCCCACCGGGCCCGACGACGACGCCTCCGCGGTCACCACCGACACCTTCACCGTGGACCTGGCCGCCCGCAAGGTGCACCGCGACGGCGCCGACGTACGGCTCACGCCCACCGAGTGGCACCTGCTGGAGGTGCTGGTGCGCAACCCCGGCCGGCTGGTGTCGCAGAAGCAGCTCCTCCAGGAGGTGTGGGGGCCCGCGTACGGCACGGAGAGCAACTACCTGCGGGTTTACATGGCGCAACTGCGGCGCAAACTGGAAGCGGACCCGGCGCGTCCGCGGCACTTCATCACCGAACCCGGCATGGGCTACCGCTTCGAGGCGTGAGCCCCGGCCGGTACGCTGGAACGCATGAGTGGTGCCATCCGTGACGAGCGGCCAGCGGGCCGGTTCCGTCGCATGCTCGACAGGCTGTCCTCCTCCCAGGAGGAGCTGCACTCCGAGGAGCTGCAGCAGGAGACCCGGGCGGTCGGGTGCACGCGGATCAAGGACTGCTCCGACCGCCAGATAGTGTCGGTCACCGGTACGCTGCGTACGGTCACTCTCCGTCCCCGGGCGGGGGTGCCCGCACTGGAGGCGGAGCTGTTCGACGGATCGGCCGCGCTGGACGTGGTCTGGCTCGGCCGCCGCAGCATCACCGGTATCGAACCCGGCCGCCGGATCATCGCCTCCGGCCGGATCTCCATGAACCGTGGCCGTCCGGTGCTGTTCAACCCCAAATACGAACTGCGTCCGGTCGGACAGGAGTAGCCGGTGGCGTCGATCGACAACACGGACCACGAGAAGGCGGGCCGCGAAGGCCCCGACGGCACGTCCGGGACCCCAACCGGCGGCACGTCCGGCAGCACGGAGGGGTCCGCGCAGGTACGGGCCGCGACGGAGGCCGCGCTGCTGGACGCCTTCGGCGGTGTCCTCGGCATGGTCGAGACCACCGTGCCCGGCCTGGTCTTCGTGGTGATCTACACGATCAACCACAGCATCGCGCCGTCCGCCTTCGCCGCGCTCGCGCTGTCCCTGGTGCTGGCCGTCGTCCGGCTGGCCCGCAAGGACACCCTCAAGCACGCCTTCAGCGGTGTCTTCGGCATCGGCTTCGGCGTGCTGTTCGCGATGCTGTCGGGCAACGCGAAGAACTTCTACCTGCCCGGCATGCTCTACACCCTGGGCCTGGGCGTCGCCTACGTGGTCTCCGCGCTCGCCCGCTTCCCGCTGCTGGGCCTGATCCTCGGCCCGGTCTTCCGGGAGAACCTGTCCTGGCGCACCCGCAACCCCGGCCGGCTGGTGGCGTACACCAAGGCCAGCTGGGCGTGGGGCCTGATCCTGCTGGGCAAGTCCGCGATCCTCTTCCCGCTCTACTGGTGGGGCAACGCCACGCAGCTGGGCTGGGTCAAGGTCGCCCTCGGCATCCCGCCGTTCCTGCTGTCGGTGTACCTGACCTGGATCTTCCTGGTGAAGGCGCCGCCGCCGATCGACGTGATCGCCGAGATGGAGGCGGCCGAGGAGGAGGAGCGCAAGGCCGACACGGAGCGGGAGAAGGCGGCGCAGGCCGCCGAGTAGCCGCCTGCGCGTCATACGGCAGGTGGCCCGGGTCCGCAGCGGACCCGGGCCACGTGCCGTAGAACAGGGCTCTAGCTCCCGCTGCCGTCCTGGAGCGACAGCAGGTCCTCCAGCTGCTCCTCGCGGTGCGGGGCCGCCACGAACAGCAGCTCGTCACCGGCTTCGAGGGCGTCGTCCTTCGACGGCGTGAGCACCCGGTTGCCGCGGATGATCGTCACCAGCGAGGTGTCCTGCGGCCACTCCACGTCACCGACCCGGGTGCCGACCAGCGCCGCCTCCTCCGGCAGCGTCAGCTCCACCAGATTCGCGTCGCCCTGGCTGAAGCGCAGCAGCCGCACCAGGTCGCCGACGCTCACCGCCTCCTCCACCAGCGCCGACATCAGGCGCGGCGTGGAGACGGCGACGTCCACGCCCCACGACTCGTTGAACAGCCACTCGTTCTTCGGGTTGTTGACCCGGGCGACGACCCGCGGCACGCCGTACTCCGTCTTGGCGAGCAGCGACACCACCAGGTTGACCTTGTCGTCACCGGTCGCGGCGATCACCACGTTGCAGCGCTGGAGCGCGGCCTCGTCGAGCGAGGTGATCTCGCACGCGTCGGCCAGCAGCCACTCGGCCTGCGGCACCCGCTCCACCGAGATCGAGGTGGGGTTCTTGTCGACGAGCAGCACCTCGTGCCCGTTCTCCAGCAGCTCCGCCGCGATCGACCGGCCGACCGCGCCGGCCCCGGCAATGGCCACCCTCATGAGTGGGCCTCCTCGGGTCCCTTGGCGAAGGCCGCCTCGACGGCCGCGACCTCGTCGGTGCGCAGCATCACATGCACCAGGTCGCCCTCCTGCAGTACCGTCTGCGCGCTCGGCAGCATCGCCTCGCCGAGCCGGGTGAGGAACGCCACCCGGGCCCCGGTCTCCTCCTGGAGCCTGCTGATCTTGTGCCCGATCCACGCCGGCGAGGTGTGCACCTCGGCGAGCTGCACCCCGCCGCTGGGGTCGCGCCACAGCGGCTCGGCGCCGGCCGGCAGCAGCCGGCGCAGCATCTGGTCGGCGGTCCACCGCACCGTCGCCACCGTCGGGATGCCCAGCCGCTGGTAGACCTCGGCCCGCCGGGGGTCGTAGATCCTCGCGACCACGTTCTCGATGCCGAACATCTCCCGTGCCACCCGGGCCGCGATGATGTTGGAGTTGTCGCCGCTGCTGACGGCCGCGAAGGCGCCCGCCTCCTCGATTCCGGCCTCACGCAGCGTGTCCTGGTCGAACCCGACTCCGGTCACCCGGCGGCCACCGAACCCGGAGCCCAGCCGGCGGAACGCCGTCGGGTCCTGATCGATCACCGCGACCGTGTGACCTTGCTGTTCGAGGGAGTGCGCGAGGGTGGACCCCACCCGCCCGCACCCCATAATCACGACGTGCACGACCGTCCTTCCGGCTGCCAACATAGTCATCTCGGATGTGCCCGCGGACCCGTCCCGCACTGCCGCCGAGTCCGCGGGGGCGTTCCCAGCGTCTCAGACCGCGGCCAAAGCTACACACGCGCCCTGTGCGGCCCGCGGTTGCGCCCCGGCGGCCGGTCGCCTCCATTGCACGGGCGCTCCCGCAGGCGTGTGCGATCCCTTAACATCGCGGGGTGTCCAAACTGACCGACCTGCCGAAACGGATCCTCATCGGCCGGGCGTTGCGCAGCGACAAACTGGGCGAGACGCTGCTCCCCAAGCGGCTCGCGCTTCCCGTCTTCGCCTCCGACCCGCTGTCGTCAGTGGCGTACGCACCGGGCGAGGTGCTGCTGGTCCTGTCCATCGCGGGGGTGTCGGCCTACCACTTCAGCCCGTGGATCGCGGTCGCCGTCGTGGTGCTGATGTTCACCGTCGTCGCGTCCTACCGGCAGAACGTGCACGCCTACCCCTCCGGCGGCGGCGACTACGAGGTCGCCACCACCAACCTGGGACCGCGCGCCGGCCTCACGGTCGCCAGCGCCCTGCTGGTGGACTACGTCCTCACCGTCGCGGTGTCGGTCGCCTCGGGCATCGAGAACCTCGGCTCGGCGGTGCCGTTCTTCGTCACCCACAAGGTGCTCGGCGCGATCGGCATGATCGTGCTGCTGATGCTGATGAACCTGCGCGGGGTGCGCGAGTCCGGCACGATCTTCGCCATCCCGACGTACGCCTTCGTCTTCGGCGTCTTCTGCATGATCGCCTGGGGCGTGCTGAAGATCGCCACCGGGCACGACATGCACGCGCCCACCGCGGGCTTCACCATCCACGCCGAGTCCTCCGGGATCGGCGGCTTCGCGCTGATCTTCCTGCTGCTGCGGGCCTTCTCCTCCGGCTGCGCCGCGCTCACCGGCGTCGAGGCGATCAGCAACGGCGTGCCCGCCTTCCGCAAGCCCAAGTCGAAGAACGCCGCGACGACGCTGGCGGCCATGGGCCTGCTGGCCGTCACCATGTTCTGCGGCATCATCGCGCTGGCGATAAACACCAAGGTGCGGATGGCCGAGAACCCGGCGACCGACCTGCTGGACCACGGCAGGCCGGTCGGCTCCGGATTCACCCAGGACCCGGTCATCGCCCAGGTCGCCGAGGCCGTCTTCGGCCACAACTCGATCCCGTTCGTCTTCCTGGCCGCGGTCACCGCGCTGGTCCTCTTCCTGGCCGCGAACACCGCCTACAACGGCTTCCCGGTGCTCGGCTCGATCCTCGCGCAGGACCGCTACCTGCCGCGCCAGCTGCACACCCGCGGCGACCGGCTCGCCTTCTCCAACGGCATCGTGCTGCTCGCCGGCTTCGCCTGCGTCCTGGTCTACATCTACGGCGCCGACTCCACCCGGCTCATCCAGCTCTACATCGTCGGGGTCTTCGTCTCCTTCACCCTCAGCCAGACCGGCATGGTCCGGCACTGGAACCGGCTGCTGCGCATCGAGACCGACCCGGCCAAGCGCCGCCACATGGTCCGCTCCCGGGCCATCAACAGCTTCGGCGCCTTCCTCACCGGCCTGGTGCTGGTCATCGTGCTGCTGACGAAGTTCACCCACGGCGCCTGGGTCGCCGTCCTCGGCATGTGCGTCTTCTACGCCACCATGACCGCGATCCGCCGCCACTACACCCGGGTCTCCGACGAGATCGCCGCCGAGGAGGAGCCCGGCGACGACTACGTCCGCCCCTCCCGGGTGCACTCCATCGTGCTGGTCTCCAAGCTCCACAAGCCCACGCTGCGGGCCCTGTCGTACGCCAAGCTGGTGCGCTCCGACACCCTGGAGGCACTGAGCGTCAACGTCGACCCCGACGACACCCGGGCCCTGCAGGCCGACTGGCAGCGGCGCGGCATCGACGTACCGCTGAAGGTCCTCGACTCGCCCTACCGGGAAATCACCCGGCCGATCATCGACTATGTCAAGGGCCTGCGCCGCAACAGCCCGCGTGACGTGGTCGCCGTCTACATCCCCGAATACGTCGTCGGCCGCTGGTACGAGCACCTGCTGCACAACCAGAGCGCGCTGCGGCTCAAGGGCCGGCTGCTGTTCACGCCGGGCGTGATGGTGACGTCCGTGCCGTACCAGCTGGAGTCCTCCGAGCTCGCCCGGGTCCGGGCCCGCCGCCGGGCCGACTGGAACGCGCCCGGCTCGATCCGCCGCGGCCCCGTACACCACCACCAGCCGCGGGAGAAGGCCCGCGAGCACTGAGCGCTGCTCGCTTTCCGGAGGCGGGGGCTGCCGACGGTCCGGGGGCTGCTGACGGTCCGGGGGCCTACGGCTCCGCGGGCCGGGCTCGCGGTTCGGGGGGCGGGCGCAGGACCCGTACAGTGGACTGTCGCCCACCCCGCAGCACACCTGGAGCAGCAGCGCCATGCAGACCGAGCCCGCCTTGTCACTGGTCGGCCAGGAGTACGAGGTAGAGATCGGGCCGGTGGCGCACGGCGGCCACTGCCTGGCCCGCAACGAGGCGGGCCAGGTGCTCTTCGTCCGGCACGCGCTGCCCGGCGAGCGGGTCGTGGCCCGGGTCACCGAGGGCGAGGAGGGGGCCCGCTACCTGCGGGCCGACGCCGTACGCGTCCTGACCGCGTCCAAGGACCGCGTCGAGGCGCCCTGCCCCTTCGCCGGCCCCGGCCGCTGCGGCGGCTGCGACTGGCAGCACGCCGCGCCCGGCGCCCAGCGCCGGCTGAAGGCCGCCGTCCTCACCGAGCAGCTGGCCCGGCTCGCCGGGCTCACCCCGCAGGAAGCCGGCTGGGACGGCACGGTGGAGCCGGCGCCCGGCGACAAGGTCGCCAAGGGCGAGGTGCCCGCGTGGCGCACCCGCGTGCAGTACGCGGTGGACGCCGAGGGGCGGGCGGGCCTGCGCCGGCACCGCTCGCACGACGTCGAGGTCATCGACCACTGCATGATCGCCGCGCCCGAGGTGTCCGAGCTCGGCGTCGAGGCCCGGCAGTGGCCGCAGATCGCCTCCGTCGAGGCGATCGCCGCGACCGGCTCGAACGACCGCCAGGTCGTGCTGACCCCGCGCCCCGGCGGGCGGCTGCCCATCGTGGAGCTGGACCGCCCGGTCTCGGTGCTGCGGATCGGCGAGCGCGACCAGGCCGTGCACCGCGTCCACGGCCGCGACTTCGTGCGCGAGCGCGCCGCGGGCCGCACCTGGCGGGTCGGCGAGGGCGGCTTCTGGCAGGTCCACCGGCAGGCCGCCGACCTGCTGGTCGAGGCCGTCATGCGGGGCCTGATGCCGCGCAAGGGCGACATGGCCCTCGACCTCTACTGCGGTGTCGGCCTGTTCGCCGGGGCGCTGGCCGAGCGCGTCGGCGAGCAGGGCGCCGTCCTCGGTATCGAGTCCGGCAGGCGGGCCGTCCAGGACGCCCGGCACAACCTCCAGGACCTGCCCCGGGTCCGCGTCGAGCAGGGCAAGGTCGACCACGTCCTGCCCCGTACCGGCATCACCGAGGCCGACCTCGTCGTCCTCGACCCGCCCCGCACCGGCGCCCGCCGCACCGTCGTCGACCATGTCGCGGGCCTGCGCCCGCGCCGTATCGCCTACGTTGCCTGCGACCCCGCCGCCCTCGCCCGCGACCTCGCCTACTTCGCCGAAGCCGGCTACCGCCCGGTGACCCTGCGTGCCTTCGACCTCTTCCCGATGACCCACCACATGGAGTGCGTCGCGATCCTCGCGCCGGTGAAGAAGGGCTCCTGACGGCGGGCGGGCCGCCGGGCGGGCCGCCGGGCGTGCCGGCGCGGCATGCTGGAAGGAGGGGGAAAGGTGCATTCCGGTCCGCCGGCGGTCGTCGGGGGGCCGGTGGGAGGCGGTGTCCATGCGTTCTCGCTTCGCGCCCGACCGGCAGCTGACCGTCCGGATGGTGGCGGTCGTCTTCCTGCTCGGGCTGGTGTACGTGGCGTTCGTCGCCGCGCTGGTCGCGCTGCTGAAGTCGATCGTGCTGGTGGTGGTCGTGGTCGCGGCGCTGCTGGCCGCGCAATACTGGTTCTCCGACCGCATCGCGCTGTTCGCGATGCACGCCAAGGCGGTCACGCCGGCCGAGGAGCCCGAGCTGCACGGGGCGGTGGACCGGCTGTGCGCGCTGGCCGACATGCCCAAGCCGGTGGTCGCGGTGTCGGGGACCGACCTGCCGAACGCCTTCGCCACCGGACGCAACGCCGACCATTCGGTGCTGTGCGTGACCAGGGGGCTGATGCGGCGGCTGGACCGGGGCGAGCTGGAGGGCGTGCTGGCCCATGAGCTGTCGCATGTCGCGCACCGGGACGTCGCGGTGATCACCATCGCCTCGTTCATCGGCGTGCTGGCCGGGCTGCTGGTGCGGTTCGCCTTCTACTCCGAGCTGTTCGGCGGCCGGCGCCAGGACCAGAACACCGCCGCGCTGCTCGCCCTCGTCATGGGGGTCTCGGTGCTCGCGTACGCGCTGGGCTTCCTGCTGACCCGCGCCCTGTCCCGCTACCGGGAGCTGGCCGCCGACCGCTCCGCCGCGCTGCTCACCGGGCGGCCGTCGGAGCTGGCGTCCGCGCTGGTCAAGGTCAGCGGCGACATCGCCCGGATCCCGACGGAGGACCTGCGGACGGCCCGGTCCTTCAACGCCTTCTTCTTCACCCCCGCGCTGCGCGAGGACTCGCCGCTGGCCACCGCCTTCTCCACCCACCCGAGCCTGCAGCGCCGGCTGGACGCGCTGGCCAGGATCTCCGCGGAGCTCGGCCGGCCGGCCTGAGTTCTTCCTTACGCCGGGGGTGGTTCTGCCGGGGGCGCGGCTGCCGGGGCCGCGTCCCGCGGCGCCGGGAGCGTACGGCCCAGCCGGGCGAGCGGGGACAGCGCCATCACGGCGGGCGACAGCAGCATCCCGGCGGCCGTCACCGCCAGGCCGGTGCGCAGCCCGCACACCTGGGCGAGGAGACCGCCGAGCAGCGAGCCGAGCGGGGCCAGGCCCATGCCGGCGAAGGTGATCGTGGCCGCGACCCTTCCCTGCATACGGTCCGGGGTGACGGCCTGCCGCACGGCCATGACCGTGACGTTGACCAGCTGGCCGACCGCGCCGAAGGCGAAGTTCACCGCCACGACCGCGGGGACCGTCAGGGCGGCCGGGCCGTGCAGCGCGGGCACGCACAGCATCACCCCGTCACCGAGCGCCGCCGCCGTCACCAGGACCGTGCCGTGGCCGAAGCGGCGGGGCAGCCGGGCGGCGAGCAGTGAGCCCAGCAGCGCGCCCGGCCCCGTCGCGGCGAGCGCCAGGCCCACGGCGGTGCCCGAGAAATGCAGCTCGCGGGGCAGGAAGAGCAGGTAGACGGTCATGGTGGCCGCGAAGAAGAACTGGAAGGCCGCCGAGGCCGCGCCCACCGCCCGCAGCGCGGGGTCACGGGCGACAAAGCGCAGGCCCTCGTGGATCCGCCGCCGGACCGGGGCGGGGCGCTCCGCGCGCTCGGGGACGGACTCGCTGCCGCGGATCCGCCGGATCGTCAGGAACGACAGCACGAAGAACGGCACGCTCGACGCGACGGCGACCGGCGCGGGCAGCGCCGACACCCACGCACCGCCGAGCGCCGGGCCGCCGATCTGCGCCGCGGACCGGCTGCCCTCCAGGGCGCTGTTGCCCCGCACGAGCTGGTCGCGGCGCACCAGCCGCACCAGGGACGCCTGGTACGCCACGTCGAAGAACACCGACAGGGCGCCGATCGCGACGGCCACCGCGAACAGGGCCGGCAGGCCCAGCACGCCGAGCACCCCCGCGACGACCGCCGCCCCGAGCACCACCGCCCGGCCGGCGTCGGCCAGCACCATCACCGTCCGGGTCCGCCACCGGTCCACCCACGCGCCCACGAACAGCGACAGCACCAGCACCGGCGCCTGCCCCGCCGCCCGCAGCAGCCCCAGCCCGCCGGCTCCGGTGCCCAGCGTCAGAACGGCGAGCAGCGGCAGGACCACGAGATTCGCCTGCTCCCCGAGCTGGGAGGCGGTCTGCCCCACCCACAGCCGACGGAAGTCGGCATCCCGCCACAGCGATGGAACCGGACGGGACACGTCGGACAGGGCACGGGAAGCGGACGGCACAGGGACCCCTTGAGCTGCTGAGAACGAGGATCCGCCACCCGGGCACGGCAACCGCATGCGTGGGGTGGGGCGGGGAGGGCTCGCTGTGCCACTTCGCTGGCGGCACGCGATGACAGGGCCGGCGACGGCCTACGACGTCAACGCGCGCCCGGACGACCGGGCATCTCTCAACTCCTCGCGAGGGTTCTCGGGCTTGGCCGAACCCTAGCGGGGGCGCCGGGCGGCGGAAACCGATTTACCGCGGGCGGCGGGGCGGGCCGGCGCCCGGGGCAGGCGGGCGTGTTGGCCGGGTGGGCATGCGAACCCTGCGGGCCGGGCAGGTGCGCAGGCCGGGTGGGCTGGCGTGGCTTGGGCGGGCGGTGGGTCAGTCGTTGGGGGTGCGGTCTGCCAGGCCGTGGTGCCAGGCCCAGGCGATGAGGGTGGCGCGGTCGTCCATGGCGAGCTTGGCCAGGACGTGGTTGAGGTGTGTCTTGACCGTTGCCTCGCCGACGACCAGCTCCTTCGCCACCTGGCGGTTGTTCAGGCCCTGCGCGACGAGCCGTACGACGTCGATCTCCCGGCGGGTCAGCCCCTCCGCCTCGGGCGGCATCCCGGGCGCGGGCGTCGGGGACGGGTCGGTGACGACCAGTTGCACCAGGCGGCGCTGCACGGCGGGGTCGAGCACCGTGCGCCCGGCCGCGACATCACGCACCGCGGCCAGCAGCGCCTCGCCGGTGGCGTCCTTGGTCAGGTAGCCGCCCGCCCCGGCCCGCAGCGCCGGCAGCACCGCGTCGTCGTCGGCGTATGTGGTGAGGATCAGCACCGGTACGCCGATCTCCGCCGCCGTGACCCGCGCGGTCACCTCGGCGCCGTCCAGCAGCGGCATCCGCAGGTCGACCAGGGCCACGTCCGGGCGCAGCTCCGCGGCCAGCCGTACCGCCGTACGCCCGTCGCCCGCCTCGCCGACCACCTCGATGTCCTCCGCCGAGGTCAGCAGCAGCACGACCCCGTCCCGTACCACCGCCTGGTCGTCGGCGACCAGCACCCGAATGGTCACTTCTCCGCCTTCCCGCCGGCTTCCCCGGGGCCGCCCGGCGCGACCGGCACCCGGACGCCGATCCGCCACCCCGCGCCGCCGGGCTCGGGTCCCGCCGCCAGCGTGCCGCCGACCGCCTCGATCCGCTCGGCCATGCTGCGCAGACCCGTACCGCCGCCCTTGACGCCGGAGGGCCGGCGGCCGGCCGGCAGCCCGCCGTCGCGCACGCCGACCAGCAACTGCCGCTCCTCCCACGCCATGCGGACCTCGATCGTGCTGCCGGTCGCATAGCGCGCCGCGTTCGTCATGGCCTCCTGGACCGCACGGTACACGGCGTGCCCGGTCTCGGGCGCGAGCGGCCGGGGCCGGCCGGTGACCTCCAGGCGCGCCTCGCCGGGGAAGCCCGCGACCAGGCCCTCGACGGCCTCCACCCCGTAGGAGGGCGCCGCGCGCAGCGCCCCGACCGCGGCCCGCGCCTCCTGCACGCCGTCCCTGGCCAGCTGCGCCGCCCGGTCGATCGGCCCGGTCAGCGCCGGCGGCGCGCCCTCCCGGCCGGCCACCGCCCGGATCGCCTGCAACTGCACCGAAAGCCCCGCCAGGCTGTGCGCGAGCACATCGTGCATCTCCCGGGCGATCCGGTTGCGCTCCTCACCGGCCGCGGCCTCCCGCACCGCGTGCCGGGACGCCTCCACCTCCGCCAGCAGGGCCAGCGCCCGGTCCCGCTCCACCTGCACCGCCTCGTGCTCGACCGTCCGGTCGGCGACGAACCAGGCGCCCGTCCCCGCCAGCAGCCCGGCGTAGCTGTCGGACACCGCCGCGATCGTGACGCCGAAGCCGACCGAGACCACCGCGATCGCCGCACCCCGCGACGGGCCGGCCGGCAGGCTCAGCGGCAGGACCGACGCGCCGGCCAGCACCGGGATCAGCCCGAGGCCCTGCGGCGCCACGACGGTGATGGCCAGGCCCGTGCCGATCACGACCGCCACGGCCACGGCGGACAGCTCGGCCGGCACGATCCGGCGGCGCAGGAACAAGGCCAGCTCGCCGCACACCGCCAGGACCGCCACCGCGATCGTCGCCGCAGTCCCGGAGGCGGCGACGACCGAGAACGCCCCGCCGGCGATCACGGTCGCCGCCCCGGCCGCCTCCCGTCGTGAGACCGGCTGCCGGCGGACGCTCACCATCCGCGCGGCCCCCTTCCCGTACCGTCACATCCCGTCACTTACGCCTCCTGGCGGGTTCGCTCCCGGGCGGCCGTGTCGCGCCCGGGCACCAGTGTCGTCGATCGGGCCCGCGCGACACGGCTGCTGAGGACCTGGCCGCGGGCGACGATCGTGCCCAGCCGGAAGATGACCTCGCCGAACGCCATGAGTATCAGCGCGGCCACCCACGCCTGGGCGCCGGTGATGTCGTGCGCCACGGAGAAGTGGCCCAGATGCCGCTCGCCCGAGGCGTGCGAGGACCACACGGCGAACCCGAGGCGGAAGCCCATGCTGATCACCCACAGCGCCGCCGCGCCGATCCCGGCCTTGATCCGGACGTGCCCTTCGGCGTACCTGACCCGGGTGAGCAGGCCGCCGGCCACGCCGAAGGCGACTCCTATCCCGGTGAAGAGCCCGATGAGGACGAGGTCGTTTCCCGCCGTCGGCACGTCGTGCAGGTAGCGGCTGGCCGCCCAGCCGACGAGCGCGAGCGGCAGCAGGATCGTCCGGGCGGTGAGCCGCTCCTCGCGCATCTGGCGGAAGACCACCAGCAGCAGGGCGATGTCGATGATCCAGTCGGAAGTCGTCATGCTTCGAATATCGGCCGTGAGCGCTCCGATTCCCTCAACCCTCGGGTGGAACGCAGGTGGAAATTCGCCCCCCACCCGAGGGTGGAGAAGTGTCACGCACGGTGACCGCGAGCGGGTCCGCGGCCGGATTTAGCGCGGCTTTACCGGGGCTGCTCATCATGCTCGTCACCAATGCCGGGTGGGCGAGGGGGCCTTCATGAGTACGGTCGGGGTCGGCGCGGGTGGGGCGGTGACCGAGGCGCTGCCGCGGTTCCCGATGGCCAGGGGGTGCCCGTACCACCCGCCCGCCGGATACGCGGAGCTGCGCGAGGAGGGGCCGCTCGCCCAGGTGCAGCTCTACGACGGGCGCGTCGCGTGGGTCGTCACCGGATACGCCGAGACGCGGCAGCTGCTGGTGGACCCGCGGCTGTCGTCGGACCGCAGCCGGCCGGACTTCCCGGTGCTGGTGCCGCGGATGGCGGCCACGAAGCTGACCGCGCTGGTCGGCATGGACCCGCCCGAGCACGACGTGCTGCGCCGCATGCTCATCGGCAGCTTCACCGTCAAGCGCGTCAACGACCTGCGGCCGGCGATCCTGCGGATCGTCACCGAGCGGATCGACGCGGTCCTGGCGGCCGGCCCCGGCGTGGACCTCGTGCCGGCCTTCGCGCTGCCCGTGCCGTCCACGACGATCTGCCTGCTGCTCGGCGTCCCCTACGAGGACCACGAGTTCTTCGAGGAGCAGACCCGGCAGATGCTCATGGCCACCAGCACCGCGCAGGAGGCCGCCGACGCCAGCGCCACGCTCATCGCGTACTTCGAGCGGCTGGTCGTCGACAAGCAGGCGCGGCTCGCCGCCGGGGCCCGGCCCGAGGGACTGCTCGACGAGCTGATCACCGAGCGGCTGGACACCGGTGAGCTGGAGCGCGACGTGCTCTCCACCATCGCGATGTTCATGCTCGTCGCCGGCCACGAGACGACCGCCAACATGATGGCGCTGAGCGTCCTCACCCTGCTCGAACACCCCGAGCAGGCCGACAGGTTGCGCGCCGACCCGGCCGTCGCGCCGGGCGCCGTCGAGGAGTTGCTGCGGTTCCTGTCGGTCGCCGACGAGATCCAGCGGGTGGTCAAGGCCGACATCGAGATCGCCGGGGTCGTGCTGCGCGAGGGCGACGCGGTCTACCTGCCCAACGCCGCCGCCAACCGCTCCGCCGAGGTCTTCGACGACCCCGACACCTTCGACGTGCTGCGCGGGACGCGCCACCACCTGGCCTTCGGCTACGGCGTCCACCAGTGCATCGGGCAGAACCTGGCCCGCGCGGAGCTGGAGATCGCGCTGCGCGAACTGGTCACCCGCATCCCGACGCTGCGGGCCGCCGCGCCCGTCGACGCGCTGGGCGTCAAGCCCGGCGGGTCCGTGCAGGGCATCCTGCGGCTGCCCGTCGTCTGGTAGCGCGGCGCGAGGACTCCCGGCCTGCGAGGCGCTGGTCCGGGTGGGGTGCACAACGGGAGCCGGCCCCCTGGAGAAGGGGCCGGCTCCTTCGCGCTGCCACCGGGCCGGTCACGCCGCGGCCATCTGCTCCTCCAGGAACCCGGCGACCGCCGCCGGCGTCGGGTAGTCGTACAGCAGCACCGGCGGCAGCAGCAGCCCGGTCACCTCGCACAGCCGGTTGCGCACCTCCAGCGCGGTGAAGGACGAGAAGCCGATCTCCAGGAAGTTCGCCTCCGCGTCGATCGCGTCCGCCGAGCCGTGGCCCAGCACGTCGGCGGCGTGCTCGCGCACCAGGTCCAGCAGCGACGCCTCCCGCAGCGCGGGCGTCAGCGCGGTGACCTCCGCGCGCGGCGCGGGCCCCGCGGGGACGTCCACACCGGTCCACCAGTGGCGGGTGTGCTCGAAGGGGTATGTCGGCAGGTCCGCGGGCGGCAGCGGGCCGGTGCCGCCGGTGTCGTACCAGGCGTCCCAGCGCACCGGCGCGCCCACCGTGTGCAGCCGTGCCACGAGCGCGGCCAGCGACTCGCGCGCCGGCCGGTCCCGTACCAGGGCGGGCACCGCGACCGGCTCCTCGTCCGGCAGCACGCCCGGCACCATCGACGTCAGCACCGCGTCCGGGCCGACCTCCACATACGCCCGTACGCCCGCCGCGTGCAGGGTGCCCATGGCGTCGGCGAACCGTACCGGCGACGTCAACTGCCGTGCCCAGTAGCCAGGTTCGCGCAGCTCTTCGTACGTCAGCGGTGCGCCCGTCACGTCCGAGACCAGGCCGAGCGCGGGCGGGTGGAAGGTCAGGCCGGCCACCACCGCACGGAAGGGCTCGACCGCGCCGTCCATGTGCGGGGAGTGGAAGGCGTGGCTGACCCGCAGCCGCTTGGTGCGCCGGCCACGCCCGGCGAAGACGGCACCGACCGCCTCGACGGCTGCCGCGTCGCCCGAAACCACGGTGGCCCGCGGCCCGTTGACCGCCGCGACCGCCAACGCGCCCTCGATGCCGGCGAGCACGGCGGCGACCTCGTCCTCGGACGCCTCGCACGCGAGCATCGCGCCGCCCTGGGGCTGCGCCTGCATCAGCCGCCCGCGCGCGGCGACCAGCCGTACGGCGTCCTCCAGCGAGAACACGCCCGCCGCATAGGCCGCGCTCACTCCGCCCAGCGAGTGGCCGGCGACATGCTCGGGCGCGCCCAGCAGGTGGGTCAGCAGCCGGTGGAGGGCGGCCTCGACCGCGAAGAGCGCGGGCTGCGCATAAGCCGTGCGGTCCAGCGCCTCGGCCTCCGCGCTGCCCGGGGCGGCGAACAGCAGCTCGCGCAGGGGCCGTTCGAGGTGCGGGGCGAAGGCGTCGCACACCTCGTCCAGCGCGGTACGGAAGAGCGGGTACGCGGCTGCGGCGTCGGCTGCCATGCCGGGGTACTGGCTGCCCTGCCCGGTGAACAGGAAGGCCACGGGCACCCGCCCGCCCGCCGTCCCGCGCACCGCGTGCCGCGACGCCCGCCCGGCGGCGAGCGCCCCGAGCGCGGCCAGCCGCGCGTCCCGCCCGCCGGGCAGCACGACCGCCCGGTGCGCGAACGCCGTCCGCCCGAGCGCCAGCGTCCGCCCGACGCCCACGGCGTCCAACTCCGGCTCACCCGCGAGCCGTTCGAGCAGCCGCCCGGCCTGCGCCCGCAGGGCGCTTTCCGTCCGGGCGGACAACGGCCATACGGCGGAGGCGTCTTCGGCGCCGGTGGTGGCCTCCACGGAGGCCGGGGTGAACTCGGAGCTGGCGGAGGCGGCCCGCCCGGGCACGGAGTCCGCAGCCGCGGCGTCCGGCTCCCCAGCCGACGCCTGCGCGGGCGCGGCCCCTGCGTCGGCGGCCCCCGCGAGCGTTGCCCCGGCGGCCGGCGTGCCCGGCTTCGTGCCGGAGGCAACGGGCTCCGCCGGGGCCTCCTCCAAAATCACGTGGGCGTTCGTGCCGCTGATGCCGAAGGACGACACGCCCGCGCGCCGCGGCCGGTCCGGGGTCGCCGGCCACGGCACGTCCGAGGTCAGCAGCTCGACGCCGCCGCGCTCCCAGTCCACGTGCGGCGTCGGCTCGCCGACGTGCAGGGTGCGGGGGAGCAGGCCGTGGCGCAGCGCGTGGACCATCTTGATCACGCCCGCCGCGCCCGCCGCGGCCTGCGTGTGGCCGATGTTCGACTTCACCGAGCCGAGCCGCAGCGGCCGGTCCGCAGGGCGGCCCGCGCCGTACGCGGCGAGCAGCGCCTGCGCCTCGATCGGGTCGCCGAGCACCGTGCCGGTGCCGTGCGCCTCGACGGCGTCGACGTCGTGCGGATGCAGCCGCGCGTCGTCGAGGGCGGCGCGGATGACCCGCTCCTGGGCGGGGCCGTTGGGGGCCGTCAGGCCATTGGACGCGCCGTCCTGGTTGATCGCGGAGCCGCGCAGCACGGCCAGCACCGTACGGCCGGCCCGGCGCGCGTCGGACAGCCGCTCCAGCAGCACCAGCCCGACGCCTTCGGAGAAGCCGGTGCCGTCGGCCGCCGCCGAGAACGCCTTGCAGCGGCCGTCGGGCGACAGGCCGCGCTGCCGGCTGAACTCCACCAGCAGCACAGGCGTCGCCATGACCGTCACGCCGCCCGCGAGCGCCAGGTCGCACTCCCCGCGGCGCAGCGACTGCGCGGCCAGGTGCATCGCGACCAGCGCGGACGAGCACGCCGTGTCCAGCGTGACCGCCGGGCCCTCAAGACCCAGGTGGTAGGCGATCCGGCCGGAGGCCACGCTCGTGGCGTTGCCGGTCATCAAGTGGCCCTCGTAGCCGTCCGGTACGCGGTCCGGCGGCGGCACGTACGCCTGCGACACGACGCCCGCGAAGACCCCCGTACGGCTGCCGCGCAAACCGCCCGGCGCGATGCCGGCGCGCTCGAACGTCTCCCACGCCACCTCCAGCAGCTGCCGGTGCTGCGGGTCGGCGGCCACCGCCTCCCTCGGGCCCATGCCGAAGAAGGCCGCGTCGAAGCCGGCCGCGTCGTGCAGGTAGCCGCCCTCGCGCGTGTAGGCGGTGCCGGGGGTGTCCGGGTCCGGGTCGTAGAGCGCGTCCAGGTCCCAGCCGCGGTCGTCGGGCAGGCCGCCGACCGCGTCCACGCCGCCGGCGACGAGGCGCCACAGCGCGTCCGGCGAGTCGACCCCGCCGGGGAAGCGGCAGCCGGCCGCCACGATCGCGATCGGCTCGTGCTCCCGGTCCTCCAACTCGCGGATGCGGCGCCGGGCCTGGCGCAGATCCGCGGTGGCGCGCTTGAGGTAGTCGCGCAGCCTGTCCTCGTTGTTCATGCTCCCTCTCCCGAACGTCCTGAACGCTCCATACGCCGTCCCATACGCCGTCCCGCACGCCGCTCCACACACCGTCCCGTACGCCGCATCCGCGGCTCATGTGCCCGTGGCGCGCTCACTGCGCGTCCAACTCCTCGTCCAGCGCGCGGAACAGCTCCTCGTCGGTCGCCGCCGCCAGGTCCTCCTCCTCTTGCGGGGCCGGCCCGGTCGCCGACTCCCACTGCCGCAGCGCGGCCCGCAACCTCTCCCGCAGCGCGGGCAGTTCGGCGTGCTCCGCGGTCACGGACGCGAGCAGCCGGTCGAGTTCGGCCACCGGGTCGGCCTCCGGGACCAGCAGGCCGAGCAGGTGACCGGCGAGCGCCGCGGGGGTCGGGAAGTCGAAGGCCAGCGTCGTCGGCAGCCTGAGCCCGCTGGCCGTGCCGAGCCGGTTGCGCAGCTCGACGGAGGTCAGCGAGTCGAACCCGATCTCCTTGAAGGCCCGTTCGGGCGCGATGTCGTCGCCCCGGCCGTGCCCGAGCACCGCCGCGACCTGGTCGCGTACCAGCGCCAGCAGCAGCGGCTCGCGCTCGGGTTCGCGCAGGGCCGCCAGCCGCTCCGCGAGCGAACGGCCGCCTTCGCCGCCGCCCGCCCGGCCGCCGGCCGCCGCGCGGCGCACCGCGGGCGCCTTGACCAGCGAGCGCAGCACCGCCGGCAGGTCGCCGGACCCCGCGCGGGCCCGCAGCGCCGCCCGGTCCAGTTGCGCCGGGGCCGCGGCGGGCAGACCGGTGGCGAGCGCGGCCTCGAAGAGGGCCCAGCCGTCCTCGAAGGACATCGGGGCGAGCCCGCCGCGCGCGATACGGGCCAGGTCCGTGGCGTCCAGGTGCCCCGTCATGCCGCTCGCGTCGGCCCACATGCCCCACGCGAGCGAGGTCACGGGCAGGCCCTCGGCGCGGCGGTGGGCGGCGAGGGCGTCCAGGAAGACGTTCGCCGCCGCATAGTTGGCCTGGCCCGCGCCGCCGAGCAGCCCCGACATGGAGGAGAAGAGGACGAAGTGCGCGAGGTCGTGGCCGCGGGTCAGCTCGTGCAGGTGCCAGGCCGCGGTCGCCTTCGGCCGCAGCACCGCGGTGACCTTCTCACCGGTGAGCGAGCCCAGCACGCCGTCGTCGAGGACGCCCGCCGCGTGGATCACCGACGTCAGCGGCTGCTCCGCCGGGATCGACGCCAGCAGCCGCGCGAGCGCGGCCCGGTCGGCGACGTCGCACGCCGCGATCCGTACATCCGCGCCCAACTCCGCCAGCTCCGCGGCGAGTTCCGCCGCGCCCGGAGCGTCGGCCCCGCGCCGCCCGGTGAGCAGCAGTTGCCGCACCCCGCGCACCGCGACCAGATGCCGCGCGAGCGACGAGCCGAGGGTGCCGGTGCCGCCGGTGATGAGCACGGTGCCGTGCGGCCCGAAGCCGCCGGCGCCGGGCTCGTCAGCCGCCGGCCGATACGCCGGCAGCGTCAGCACGTTCTTGCCGATGTGCCGCGCCTGGGCGAAGTGCCGGAAGGCGGCGGGCGCTTGGCGTACGTCCCAGGTCGTGACCGGCAGCGGTTCCAGGACACCCCGCTCGAAGAGGTCCAGCACCGCCGCCAACGAGCGGCCGACGGTCTCCGGATCCATGTCGAGGAGTTCGAACGGCTGGTAGGCGACGCCCGGATGCCGCGCGGCGATCTCGGCGGCGTCGCGCAGGTCGGCGATGCCCATCTCGACGAACCGGCCGCCGCGCGGCAGCAGTCGCAGCGAGGCGTCGATGAACTCGCCCGTCAGGGAGTTCAGGACGACGTCCACGCCCGCACCGCCGGTCGCCCCGTCGAAGGCCGGCTCGAAGCCGGTGTCACGGGAGTTGGCGATCCGCTCGGCCGGCAGGCCCGCCGCCCGCAGCACGCCCCACTTGCCGGGGCTCGCCGTGGCGTAGACTTCCGCGCCCACATGCCGGGCCAGTTGCAGCGCGGCGAGGCCGACCCCGCCGGTGGCGGCGTGGATCAGCACGCGCTCCCCGGCGCGCAGGCCCGCGAGCTCCACCAGTCCGTGGTAGGCGGTGGCGAAGACCGCCGGGACTCCCGCGGCCCGCGCGTACGACCAGCCGTCGGGGATACGCGCGAGCAGCCGCCGGTCGGCGACGGCCACCGGGCCGACCGCCCCGGGCACCAGCCCGAACACCCGGTCGCCGACGGCGAGTCCGCTGACGCCCGGGCCGGTCTCCAGGACCGTGCCCGCCGCCTCCGTGCCCAGCGGCGCGCCCACCGGCACGATGCCCAACACGGTCAGCACGTCACGGAAGTTGAGCCCCGCGGCCCGTACCGCGAGGCGCACCTCGCCCGCCCGGAGCGGCGCTTCGGCCGCCGGGTGCGGCGCGGCCCGCAGGTCGTCCGGCGAACCGCCGGGCGTCTCCAGGCGCCAGGCCGCACCGTCCGCGGGCAGCGGCAGCTCCGCCGGCACCGCGGCGGCGGCCAGCCGCGGTACGTATCCGGCGCCGTCCCGCAGCGCCGCCTGCGGCTCCGCGGTGGCCAGGACCGCGGGCAGCGCCCGCAGCGAGGCGGGCGTGCCGTCCCAGTCCACGACGGCGACCCGGCCCGGGTTCTCGGTCGCGGCGCTGCGCAGCACGCCCCACGCGGGGGCCGCCGCGAGGTCCACCGGGTCGCCCGGCCGCACCGCGACCGCCCGCTCGGTGAGGACCACGAGCCGCGCGTACGGCCGGTCGTCGGCCGCGAGCCAGCCCTGGAGCCGGGCGAGCAGCGCCCGTACGCCCTCCTCGACGGCCTCCGGGACGTCGGCCTCCGACTCGCCGCCGCGCCAGGACAGCAGGTCCAGCACCGCGTCGCCGGCCCGTACCGGCGTGCCCAGCACCTCCGGGTCGAGAGCCGCCGCGTCACCCGTGTCGAGCAGCGCGTACGGCGGCAACGGCTCGTCGGTGGCGGCCGGTTGGGGCAGCGGTGTCCACTCCAGGGCGAACAGCGCGTCCCCGGCGGAGGGGTGGGCCGGACGGGTGGGCAACTGGTCCTGCGGGACCGGCCGCAGTGTCAGCTCCCGCGCCTCCAGCACGTCCGCGCCCTCGGGGTCGGCGACGGCAACCGCCACCGTGTCCTGCGCCGGACCGCGCGCGACCGACACCCGCAGCGCCGTCGCGCCCACCGCGTGCAGCCGCACGCCGGACCAGGCGAACGGCAACCGCACGCCCTCGCCGAGGAATTCGCCGAGCGCCAGCGCGTGCAGCGCGGAGTCCAGCAGCGCCGGGTGGACGGCGAACCGGGCCGCGTCCGCGTGCAGTTCGTCGGGCAGCTCCACCTCCGCGTACACCGTTGCGCCGTCCGCCGAGCGCCATGCGGCGGTCAGGTTGCGGAACGCCGGCCCGTACGCGTAACCGAGCCCGGCCAGCCGCTCGTAGAGGTCCTCGGTGTCGAGCGGTGCCGCGCCGGCGGGCGGCCACGGCGTGCCGGTCCCGGACGCCTGCGCCGGGGCGGGAGCCGGGGCGAGCACGCCGGTCGCGTGCCGGGTCCACTCGTCCGCTTCCGCGTCCGGGTCGTCGGGCCGGGAGTGCACGGTGACCCGCCGCCGCCCGGCCTCGTCCGGCGCCTCGGCCGCGACCTGCACCCGTACACCGCCGGCCGCCGTGAAGACCAGCGGGGCCTCCAACGTCAGCTCCTCGACGGCGAGGCCGCCGGCTTCCTGGGCGGCGGTCAGCGCGAGGTCGAGCAGGGCGGTGCCGGGGAGCAGCGGGGTGCCGGTGAGGGCGTGGTCGGTGAGCCAGGGGTGGGTGCGGGGCGCGATGCGGCCGGTGAGCAGCAGCGTGTCGCCCTCGGCGAGGGTCGTGACGGCGGTGAGGAAGGGGTGGTCCGCGGCGGTCAGGCCCAGGCTGCCGGCGTCCGCCTGCGCGGGCGGGCCCTCCAGCCAGTAGCGCTGGTTCTGGAAGGGGTAGGTCGGCAGATCGTGCGGGGGAGTCGCGGCGGCGGGGAGCGCGGCCGTCCACGTGCTGGGGTGGTCGCGGGTGGTGAGGTGGGCGAGGTTGAGGTGGAAGCGGTGCAGGGTGCCGTCGTGGCGCCGCAGGGTCGGGGCGATGAGCGCGTCGGTGCCGGTGTCGGCGAGGGTGTCGGTGAGCGCGTGGGCGAGGACCGGGTGCGGGCTGATCTCGACGAAGGTGGTGTGCCCGGTCTCGGCCAACGCCTGGAGGGCAGGGGCGAGTTGGACGGGGTTGGCGAGGTTGTCGTACCAGTAGGCGGCGGTGAGCCGGGTGGTGTCGAGGGCCTCGTTGTGCAGGGTGGAGTGGAAGGTGATGGCTGAGGTGGCCGGCGCCAGGCCGGTGAGTTGGTCGTGCAGGGTGTCCTTGAGGGTGTGCACGTGCGGGGTGTGCGAGGCGTAGTCGACCGGGATGGCGCGGGCCTGGACGTCCTGGCCGTTCAACGTCTCGACCAGGTGCTGGAGTTCGGCGGCATCCCCGGCGACGACGGTGGAGGTGGGGGAGTTGAGGGCGGCGATGTGCAGGTCGGTGTAGGCGTCCAGGCGGGAGTGCAGGTCTTCGGGTGAGAGGGGTACGGAGGCCATGCCGCCGGTGCCGGCGAGGTGGGCGTGGATGGCCTGGGAGCGCAGGGTGACGACCTTGGCGGCGTCGTGCAGGCTGAGGGCGCCGGCGATGTGGGCGGCGGCGATCTCGCCCTGGGAGTGGCCGACGACGGTGTCGGGCCGCACGCCGTGGTGCTCCCACAGCCGGGCGAGGGCCACCATGACGGCGAACAGGGCGGGTTGGATGACATCGACCCGGTCCAGCGGCGGCGCGTCCGGTGCGCCGTTCAGCACATCCAGCAGGTCCCAGTCGGTGAACTCCCCCACGGCTTCGGCGGCCTGGGTCAGATGGTCGGCGAACACCGGTGACGTGGCGAGGAGTTCGCGGGCCATGCCGTCCCACTGCGAGCCCTGCCCCGGGAAGACGAACACCGTCTTCCCCGCCGATCCCCGCGGCGTGCCCAGGACCACGTCCGGGCTTTCCGCACCCGCCGCCAGGGCCTCCAGTGCCGCCAGCAGCTCCGTACGGTCGTCGGCGACGGCGACCGCCCGGTGGTGCAGCAGCGGACGGCCCTCGGCGAGGACGCGCGCGGCGTCCGCCGGCCGCAGCTCCGGGTGCGCGAGGACGTAGGCGTGCAACTGTCGCGCCTGGTCCCGCAGCGCGGCCTCGGTGGACGCCGACAGCAGCCAGGGCGCGGGCAGTTGCGGTACGGCCGCGTCCGCCGCGCCCGGGTCCGCGGCCACCGCCGCCTCCTCCTGCGCGGCCGGCGGCGCCTCCTCGATCACGACGTGCGCGTTCGTCCCGCTCATCCCGAAGCCGGAGACGGCGGCCCGCCGCGGATGGCCGTTCGGCGCCCACTCCCGGGCCTGCGTCAGCAACTCCACCGCGCCGGCCGACCAGTCGACGTGCGGTGTCGGCTCGTCCACATGCAGCGTGCGCGGCAGCAGCCCATAGCGCATGGCCTGCACCATTTTGATGATGCCGCCGACGCCCGCGGCGGCCTGCGTGTGGCCGATGTTGGACTTCAGCGAGCCCAACCACAAAGGCTCCGCGCGCTCCTGCCCGTAGGTCGCGATGATGGCCTGCGCCTCGATGGGGTCGCCGAGCGTGGTGCCGGTGCCGTGTGCCTCGACGGCGTCCACGTCGGCGGGCGTCAGCCCCGCGTCGGCGAGCGCCGCACGGATCACCCGTTGCTGGGCAGGGCCGTTGGGGGCCGTGAGGCCGTTCGAGGCGCCGTCCTGGTTGGTGGCGGTGCCGCGCACGACGGCCAGCACGTGGTGGCCGTTGCGCCGGGCGTCCGACAGCCGTTCGACCAGCAGCAGCCCGACGCCCTCACCGAAGGCGGTGCCGTCGGCGCCCGCCGCGAACGCCTTGCAGCGGGCGTCCGGCGCGAGGCCGCGCTGCCGGCTGAAGCCGACGAAGATGTCGGGGTGGGCGAGCACCGTCGCGCCGCCCGCGAGCGCCAGGTCGCACTCGCCGCTGCGCAGCGACCGCACCGCCAGGTGCAGCGCCACCAGCGACGACGAGCACGCGGTGTCCACGGTCACGGCCGGGCCCTCCAGCCCCAGCGTGTAGGCGATCCGGCCCGAGGCGATGCTGCCCGCGGCACCGAATCCCAGATAGCCCTCCATGTCGGCCGGCAGCCGCACCCGCGAGCCGTAGTCGGTGTAGACGACGCCCGCGAAGACGCCGGTGCGCGAGCCGTGCAGCGACGTCGGGTCGATGCCGGCCCGCTCGAAGGCCTCCCACGCGGTCTGCAGCAGCAGCCGGTGCTGCGGGTCCATGCTGGTGGCCTCGCGCGGGCTGATCCCGAAGAACGCCGGGTCGAAGCCGTCCGCGTCGTGCACGAAGCCGCCCTCACGCGCGTACGAGGTGCCGGCGTGCTCGGGGTCGGGGTCGAAGAGGTGGTCCAGGTCCCAGCCGCGGTTGCCGGGGAAGGGCGAGATGACGTCGGCCTCGTCCGCGACGACCCGCCACAGGTCCTCGGGCGTGCGCACCCCGCCCGGGTAGCGGCAGGCCATCGCGACGATCGCGATCGGCTCCCCGTCGTACCCGCCGCCGCGCGTCACGCCCCCGGCTGCCGACTCGGCCGCGGCGCCGAGGAGTTCGGTGCGCAGGAAGTCGGTGAGGGCGCGCGGCGACGGGTGGTCGTAGACCAGGGTGCTGGGCAGTTTCAGGCCGGTCGCGGCGGCGAGCCGGTTGCGCAGCTCGACCGCGGTGAGCGAGTCGAAGCCCAACTCCTTGAAGGCGCGGGCCGGTTCGACCGCGCCCTGGTCGGAGTGCCCGAGCACGGCGGCGACATGCGCCTGGATGACGTCCAGCAGCGCCCGGTTCTGCTCGGGCCGCGGCAAGCCCGCGAGCGTCGCGGCGAGCGAACCGCCCGCCGCCGCACCGCCCGTGGCCGCGGTGCGTACGGTCCCGGCGAGCGACCGCAGCGGCGGCGCCAGCAGCCCGGCCTCCGCGGCGGCGGCCAGGCCCGAGCGGTCGAGCCGCGCGGCGAGCAGCGCGGGCCGGGCGGCGCGCAGGGCGAGCCCGGCCAACTCGGCGCTGCGGCCCGCCGCGAAGCGCACCAGGCCGCCGCCGCGAGCCGCGTCGTCGGCCGCCTCCGCGCGCGGGCCCCACCCGACGGAGACCGCCGGCAGCCCGAGGGCCCGCCGGTGGTGGGCCAGCGCGTCCAACTGGGCGCCCACGGCTGCCGCGAGCGCCCGGCCCGTACCGCCGAGCGTCGCCGCCGGCTCCGGCGACAGCACGGTGAAGGACGTCAACTCCTCGCCCAGCGTGAGCTCGTGCAGATTCCAGGCCGCGTCGGCGGCCGTGCCGAGAGCCGCGGCGAAGGCGTCCGGCTCCAGCGACGTCACCAGCTCGCGGGGCTGGGCGGCGGCCACATGGACGACGTCGGTGAGCCGCTGGCCACCCGGCAGCGCGGCCAGCGCCGCGGCGAGCGCGTCCCGATCCGCCGCCGTACCGTCCGCAACGACCACGTCCGCACCCAACGCGGCCAGCTGCTCGGGGAGTTCGTCGTCCGCGCCGAGAAGTACGAGGCGGCGGGCGCCGAGTGCGGCCACCAGGTGGCCGGCGACCGCGGCGGTGAGGTCCCCACCGCCCGACACCAGCACCGTGCCGTCCGCGGCGATGCCCGTGCCGCCGTCGCGCAGGTCCGCATGCGTCTGCCGCACCAGCCGCGGCACCCGGGCGGCGCCGGCCCGTACCGCCGCCTGCGGCTCGCCCGAGGCGACGACCGCCGGCAGGGCGCCGGCCGAGCGCTCCTCGCCGTCGAGGTCCACCAGCGTGATCCGGCCCGGGTGCTCCGACTGCGCGGCCCGCACCAGGCCCCACACCGGCGCGGGGGCCAGGTCCTGCACGTCGTCCGGCCCCGCGGTGACGGCGTGCCGGGTGACGACGACGAGGTGGGCGGCGGTGGCCCGGGCGTCGGTGAGCCAGGCGCGCAACGCCGGCAGGGCGTCGGCGGCGGAGGGGGCGACGAGCACGACGTGGGAGGGGGGTACGGGCGCGGCGGCCTCGTCGGGCCGCGGGTCGGCGCCGGAGCCGTCCGCCGGAGCGAGGGCGTCGAGGACGGCCTCGACGGTGGCGTAGGGCGCTGCCTGGACGCCGGGCAGCCCGCCGCCGACCACCGCCCAGGCGCCAGGCTCCGACGCCCCCTGCGGCAACGGCAGTTCGGGCCAGTCCACGGCGCTGAGCCAGTCCGGGCGCGCCCCGGACACGGCATGCGCGACACCGACCGGCACCGGGGCGAGCACGACCGCCGCAGCCGTCAGCACCGGCCCGCCCGCGGGGTCGTACGCCGCCAGGGCGTACCCCTCCGCCTCACGGGTGAGGGCGACCCGCAGCTCGGTGGCGGCCACGGCGTGCAGCGTGACGTCCTGCCACGCGGTGGGAAGCAGCACGGCCCCGCCCACGCCGCCCGCGCTGGCCAGCACCGGCTGGAGGGCGGCGGCGAGCAGCGCCGGGTGCACGCCGAAGCGGCCGGCCTGCGCGGCGTCCTGCTCCGGGAGCACGACCTCCGCGTACACCGCCTCACCGTGCTGCCACACCTTGCGCAGACCGTCGAAGACCGGGCCGGGCGCGAGCCCGAGGTCGGCGAGCCGGTCACGTATCGCGGCGGGATCGGCCTCGACGGCATCGCGCGGGGGCCATGGCGTGGCCGCCGGCGACGGCTCGGCGGGCGGCGCGGTGGAGGCGGGGGCGAGGACGCCGGACGCGGCCTGGAGCCACGGGAGTTGCAGCGGCGCGGCCTCGTCGGCGTCGTCCGCCTCCTGGTCGACCGGCCGCGCGTGCAGGGCGAGTTCACGGCGGCCGTCCTCACGCGGCGGCCCGACCGTGAGCTGGAGGTCCAGGGCCACGCCGGGCGGCAGCGCGAGCGGGGTGCCGAGCGCCAGCGACTCGACATGCAGGCCGTCCAGCAACTGCGCCGCGTGCAGCGCGAGTTCGAGATGCGCGGTGCCGGGGAGCAGCGGCGTGTCGTGCAGGGCGTGGTCGGTGAGCCACGGGTGCGTGCGGGTCGAGACCCGGCCGGTGAGCAGCAGCGCGTCGCCCTCGGCGAGCGTCGTCGCGGCCGTCAGCAGCGGGTGCCGGGTGGTACGCAGGCCCAGGCTCTCCGGGTCGCCGCCGCCCGCGGCGTCCTCCAGCCAGTAACGGCGGTGCTGGAAGGGGTAAGTGGGCAGGTCGTGCGGGGGAGTTGCCGCGGTGGGGAGCAGGGCGGCCCAGGCTGAGGGCCGGCCGTGGGCGGTGAGGGCGGCGAGGTTGAGGTGGAAGCGGTGCAGGGTGCCGTCGTGCCGGCGCAGCGTCGGGGTGATGAGGACGGGGGCCGCGGCAGCGCTCGTGGTGTCGGTGAGCGCGTGGACGAGGACCGGGTGCGGGCTGATCTCGACGAAAGTGGTGTGCCCGGATTCGGTGAGATCGCGGACGGCCGGGGCGAGTTGGACGGGGTTGGCGAGGTTGTCGTACCAGTACGCCGCGGTGAGCTGCGTGGTGTCGAGGGCCTCGTTGTGCAGGGTCGAGTGGAAGGTGACGGCCGACGCGACGGGCGCCAGGTCCGCGAGTTGGTCGTGCAGGGTGTCGTTGAGGGTGTGCACGTGCGGGGTGTGCGAGGCGTAGTCGACCGGGATCGTACGGGCCTGGACGTCCTGGCCGTTCAACGCCTCGACGAACTCCTGAAGCTGCGCCGCGTCCCCCGCGACGACCGTGGACGTCGGGGAGTTGAGGGCCGCGATGTGCAGGTCGGTGTAGGCGCTGAGCCGCGGCGCCAGCTCCTCCGGTGACAGGGGTATGGAGGCCATGCCGCCGGTGCCGGCGAGGTGGGCGTGGATGGCCTGGGAGCGCAGGGTGACGACCTTGGCGGCGTCGTGCAGGCTGAGGGCGCCGGCGATGTGGGCGGCGGCGATCTCGCCCTGGGAGTGGCCGACGACGGTGTCGGGCCGCACGCCGTGGTGCTCCCACAGCCGGGCGAGGGCCACCATGACGGCGAACAGGGCGGGTTGGATGACATCGACCCGGTCCAGCGGCGGCGCGTCCGGTGCGCCGTTCAGCACATCCAGCAGGTCCCAGTCGGTGAACTCACCCACGGCTTCGGCGGCCTGCGTCAGGTGCTTCGCGAACACCGGTGAGGTGGCGAGGAGTTCGCGGGCCATGCCGTCCCACTGCGAGCCCTGCCCCGGGAAGACGAACACCGTCCTGCCGTGCTCACGCGCCGAGCCCTCGACGACGTTGCCCGAGGGCACCCCCTCGGCCAAGTCCTCCAGCCCGGCCAGCAGTTCGGCACGGTCGTCGGCCACCACGACCGCCCGCCGCTCCAGATGGCTGCGCCCCTCGGCGAGGACACGGGCGGCGTCGGCGGGCACCAGGTCCGGGCGGGCCGCGACGAAGGCGTGCAGCCGCCGGGCCTGGTCGCGCAGCGCGGCCTGCGACGACGCGGAGAGCAGCCACGGGGCGGGGGCCGTGGGCGCGGCGCCCTCCGCCGACTCGGCGCCCTCCCCGTCGCCCGCCAGGGCCTGTTCGAGGACGATGTGCGCGTTGGTGCCGCTGATGCCGAAGGAGGAGACGGCGGCGCGGCGCGGCCGGCCCTCCGGCGTCGCCCACTCCCGCTCGTCGGTGAGCAGCCGGACCGTGCCCTCGGACCAGTCGACGTGCGGCGTCGGCTCGTCCACATGTAGCGTGCGCGGCAGCAGGCCGTGCCGCATGCCCTGCACCATCTTGATGATGCCGCCGACCCCCGCCGCGGCCTGTGTGTGCCCGATGTTGGACTTGAGCGAGCCCAACCACAAAGGCTCCGCGCGGTCCCGCCCGTAGGTCGCGATGATCGCCTGCGCCTCGATCGGGTCGCCCAGCGTCGTGCCGGTGCCGTGCGCCTCCACCGCGTCGATGTCGGCCGGGGTGAGCCCCGCGTCGGCGAGCGCCGCGCGGATCACCCGCTGCTGCGAGGGGCCGTTGGGCGCCGACAACTGCCCGCTCGTACCGTCCTGGTTGACCGCCGAGCCGCGTACGACGGCCAGCACCGGGTGGCCGTTGCGGCGGGCGTCGGACAGCCGCTCGACCAGGATCAGGCCCGCGCCCTCGCCCCAGCCGGTGCCGTCGGCCGTCGCCGCGAAGGCCTTGCAGCGGCCGTCCGGCGACAGGCCGCGCTGCCGGCTGAACTCCACGAACAGGCCGGGTGAGGCGATGACCGTCGCGCCGCCCGCCAGCGCCAGGTCGCACTCGCCGCCGCGCAGCGCCTGGATCGCCAGGTGCAGCGCCACCAGCGAGGACGAGCACGCGGTGTCCACGGTGACCGCGGGCCCTTCGAGGCCGAAGGTGTAGGACAGCCGGCCCGAGGCGACGCTGCCCGCGCTGCCGGTGCCGATGTAACCCTCAAGCCCTTCGGGGGCCTTGCGGATCCGGCCGCCGTAATCCCCGTACATCACACCGGCGAAGACGCCGGTGCGCGAGCCGCGGACGGTCTCGGCGGGGATGCCGGCGCGCTCGAAGACCTCCCACGCGGTCTCCAGCAGCAGGCGCTGCTGCGGGTCGATCGCGACTGCCTCACGTGGGCTGATGCCGAAGAACGCCGGGTCGAACTCGTCGGCGTCGTGCAGGAATCCGCCCTCGCGCGCGTACGACTTGCCGGTCCGCGCCGGGTCCGGGTCGTACAGGCCCGCGGTGTCCCAGCCGCGGTTGCCGGGGAAGGCGGAGACGGCGTCGGTGCCGGACGCGACGACCTGCCACAGGTCCTCGGGCGAGCGCACCCCGCCTGGGTAGCGGCACGCCATGGCGACGATCGCGATCGGCTCGTGCCGCTCGGCCTCTCTGTCCGACAGGCGCTGCCGGGTCTGCATCAGGTCGTTCGTCACGCGCTTGAGGTAGTCGCGCAGCCGGTCCTCGTTCGTCGTCATGGGTGGTCCTCAACTCTCCTTGTCGGACGGGACATGTCCGGGATCGCGTGGGCGAGGCGGAGCGGATCGGGGTCAGTCGGCGCCGAGTTGGCCGTCGATGAGGTCGAACAGTTCGTCGTCGGAGGCGGCGGTGAGCAGGTCGGTGCCGGGCGCGGGGGCGGCGCCCGGCACGGTGCCGGGCAGGGCGCCGGGGCTCAACCGGCCCAGTACCGCCGCGAGTCGGGCGGCGAGCCGGCCCCTGTCCTCCTCGTCGAGGTCGGCGCCGGTGACGGCGGCCTCCAGGTCCGTCAGGTGCGCGAGCGCCGCGGAGGCCGCGCCGGGCAGCCGGTCGGACAGCTCGCCGTGCAGGTGCGCGGCGAGCGCGCTCGCCGTGGGGTGGTCGAACAGCACGGTGGTGGGCAGCCGCAGGCCCGTCTCGGCACCGAGCCGGTTGCGCAGTTCCACCGCGGTGAGCGAGTCGAAGCCGATGTCCATCAGGCCGCGGTCGGCGGGCACGGTGCGGTTCGGGGCGTGGTGCAGCACCTCGGCGATCGTGCCGCGCACCAGGTCGAGCGCGACCCGCGGCTGGTCCGCCGGCGCGGCCTCGGCGAGCTTGCGCAGCCACGGCAACGTCGCGGCTGCCGCCGGGCTTTGTCCGGTGCGGGCCTGCGGTGCGGCGGCCGGCTGCGGAAGCCGTACCAGCGAGCGCAGCAGCACCGGTACGCGCGCCGGGTCGCCGGCCGCCCGCAGCGCCGCGGTCTCCAGCTGCACCGGCACCGTCACCGGCAGCCCCGAGGCCAACGCGGCGTCGAACAGGGCGAGTCCGTCCGCCACGGTCAGCGGTGCGATGCCCGTCCTGGCGATACGGGCCAGGTCCGCGGGGCTGAGGGCGCCGCCCATGCCGTCCTCGGCCTGCCACAGGCCCCACGCGAGCGAGGCGGCGGGCAGCCCGCGCGCGTGCCGGTGCTCGGCCAGTGCGTCGAGATAGGCGTTCGCCGCGGCATAGGGCGCCTGCCCGGCGTTGCCGACCAGGCCGGCGACGGACGAGAAGAGCACGAACGCCCGTATGCCGGGGGCGGATTCGGCGGTGAGCTCATGCAGCAGCCACGCGGCGTCCGCCTTGGCCCGCAGCACCTCGCCGACCGCGTCCTCCCCGACCGAGCTCAGCGTCGCGTCCCGGGTGACCCCGGCGGCATGCACGACACCGGTGAGCGGGCGTTCGGCGGGGATGCCGCGGAGCAGGGCGCCGAGTGTGTCGCGGTCGGCGGCGTCGCAGGCGGCCAACTCGGCGTGTGCGCCGAGCGCGTGGAGCCGGTCGAGGAGTGCGGCGGCGCCGGGTGCGTCCGGCCCGCGGCGGCTGGTGAGCAGCAGGTTCCGCACGCCGTGCCGGGTGACCAGGTGCTCGGCGACGAGCCCGCCGAGCGCCCCGGTGGCGCCGGTGACGAGCACGGTGCCGTCACCGAAGACGCCGGTGGCGGGCGGGGTGTCGTCGGGGTCGCGCGCCTCGGGCGTGTCACCGGCCATCGGGGCGGTGTCGGGGGCGGCCGTCGCCGCCGTGCTCGGGGTAATGGTGACGGGCGATGGGCCGTCGGCGGGCAGCGCACCGAGGGCGCTGGTCTCCGCCGGGGTACTGGTCGCAGAGCCGGGCCCGGCGAGGGGCGTCGGGCCGGCGGGAGTGGGCACCCGGGTCAGCCGGGGGACCAGCACCCTCCCCGCGCGGAGCGCGAGTTGGGGCTCGGCGGTGGTGAGGGCCGGGGGGAGGGCAGGGGCCGTGGGGGTGTCGGTGTCGGCCAGGACGAAGCGGCCGGGGTGTTCGGTCTGGGCCGTGCGGACCAGGCCCCAGACGGCGGCGTGGCCCAGGGCCTCGACGGGCTCGCCGGGCGTCGTGGCGACCGCGCCCGTGGTCAGGACGACCAGCGGGGTCTGTGCCGACTCGTCCTCGATGCGTTCCCGCAGCGCGGCCAGGACGCCGAGGACCGCCGCGTGCGGGTCGTGCGCCCACTCCTCCGCCATGTGCAGCACGTCGTACGCGGGGGCGGGCGCCGCTGCGTCCGCGGTGACCGGGGTCCACTCCACGTGGTGCAGCGGCCGGCCGGACGCCGGCAGCGCCGGGTCGGCCTCGCGGATCGCCAGGGCCGCGACGGACAGCACGGGCGTGCCCTCCTGGTCCGTCACCTCCAGCGCCACGGCCTCCTGCTCGCCGTCCGGCACCGGGGTGAGCCGCACCCGCAGCGGGCCGTGCGCCGCCGCCCGGTGCTGCCGTACGCCGTGCCAGGCGAACGGCACCCGCAGCCCGCCGCCCGGCCCCGGGCCGTCCAGCGCCAGCGGGTGCAGCGCCGCGTCCAGCAGTGCCGGGTGCAGCAGGAAACCGTCACCGGCCGCCGGCAGCGCGACCTCGGCGTAGTGCTCCCCGCCGGCCCCGCGCCACGCGGCCCGCAGCCCGCGGAAGGCCGGCCCGTACGCGTAACCGAGCGCGGCCAGCCGCTCGTACGCGTCCGCGACCGGCACGGCCTCGGCCCCCTCGGGCGGCCACTCCCCACCGTCCGCCGCGGGCTCCGCCTCGTCCTCGGGGCCCACGACACCGCTCGCGTGCACCGTCCACTCGCCGCCGTCCTCGCGGCCGTGCACGGTCACCGTCCGCAGGCCGTCGCCGTCCGGGCCGCCCGGGCCGTCCACCGTCACCTGGAGCAGCACCGAGCCGAGGTCCGGCAGCAACAGCGGCGCGTGCAGGGTCAGTTCGTGCAGCACCGGCACGTCCGAGCGGCGGGCTGCGTGCAGGGCCAGGTCCAGCACGGCCGTCGCGGGCAGCACCGCCGCACCGGAGACCGCGTGGTCGGCCAGCCACGGGTGCGCGGCCAGGGAGAGCCGCCCGGTGTGGACCGTGCCGGTGCCGCCGGCAAGTTCGACGGCCGCGCCGAGCAGCGGGTGGCCGGTGTCCGCCAGGCCCACCGCGTCGATGCCGCCGCCGCGCGGCGCGGGTGCGTCGAGCCAGTAGCGCTCGCGCTGGAAGGGGTACGTGGGCAGGTCCGCGCGCTCGCCCTCGCCGTGCTGGGCCCGCCAGTCGATGCCGGCGCCCGCCGCGTACAGTCCGCCGAGCGCGGCGGAGAAGGCCGCGCCTTCCGGGCGGTCGCGCCGCAGCAGCGGCAACAGCGGTGCGGACGCGCCCACTTCGGCCAGTGTCTCCTCGGCCATCGTCATGAGCACCGCGTCCGGCCCGATCTCGACGTACGCGCCCACGCCGTCCTCGTGCAGCGCCCGCACCCCGTCGGCGAAGCGCACCGCCTGCCGGATGTGCCGCACCCAGTAGTCGGGGGAGGCCAGTTCGTCCGCGGTCGCGATCCGGCCGGTGACGTCGGAGACGAACGGCAGCCGTGGCGCGGAGACGTCGATCCCCGCGACGACGTCGCGGAAGTCGGCGAGCACCGGCTCCATCAGCGGCGAGTGGAAGGCATGGCTGACCGTCAGCCGCCGGGTGCGGGCGCCTTCCGCCCGGGCCCGCTCGGCCACCGCGAGCACCGCGTCCTCGGCGCCCGAAACCACCGTCGCCCGCGGCCCGTTGACCGCCGCGATGCCCGCCCGGTCCGCGTAGCCCGCCAGCAGCGCCGCCGCCTCGTCCTCGCCGACCGACAGTGCCACCATCGCGCCGCCCGGCGGCAGTTGCTGCATCAGCCGGCCGCGCGCGGCGACCAGCCGGGCCGCGTCCGGCAGTGTCAGCGCGCCCGCCGCGTACGCCGCCGCGATGGCACCCACCGAGTGGCCGAGCACCGCGTCCGGCCGCACCCCGCGCGTGGCGGCGAGCCGCAGCAGCGCCACCTGGTGTGCGAAGAGCGCCGGTTGGGCGTAGCCGGTGCGGTCCAGCACCGGCTCCGCGCCGGGGGAGCCGAAGACCACGTCCCGCAGCGGCCGGTCCAGGTGCGGGTCGAGCGCCGCGCACACCTCGTCGAACGCGGCGGCGAAGTCACCGTAGGAGTCGTACAGTTCGTGCCCCATGCCGAGCCGCTGGCTGCCCTGCCCGGTGAAGAGGAAGGCCACCCGGGGCGCCGCCCCTGAAGTGGTTCCGCGGATCAGCCCGGGGGCCGTACCGCCGTCCTCCAGGGCGGCCAACGCCCGTACCACCGCCGGGACATCGGCGCCCGCCGCGATCGCCGCCCGGTGGGCCAGCCCTGCCGCCGCCCGGCCGGCGGACGTACGGGCCAGCGCCGCCGCGTCCAGCTCGGGCCGGGACTCGGCCAGGGAGCGCAGCTGGGCCGCCCGGGAACGCAGCGCCTCCGCCGAGTGCGCGGCGAGCACCACCACCGGATCGGCCACCGGCCGCCCCGGCTCCCGCTCGTCCGCGGTTGCCGGGAAGTCGCCCTGCTCCAGCACCACATGCGCGTTCGTGCCGCTGATGCCGAACGACGACACCGCCGACCGGCGCGGCCGGTCCACCTGCGGCCACGGCGCCTGCTGCGTCAGCAGCTCCACCGCGCCCGCCGCCCAGTCGACGTGCGGCGTCGGCTCGTCGACATGCAGGCTGCGCGGCAGCACACCGTGCCGCATCGCCAGCACCGACGTGATGACGCCCGCGACGCCGGCCGCGGCCTGCGTGTGCCCGATGTTCGACTTCACCGACCGCAGCCGCAACGGCCGCTCCGCAGGCCGGCCTTGGCCGTACGTCGCGAGCACCGCCTGCGCCTCGATCGGGTCACCGAGCGTCGTCCCGGTGCCATGCGCCTCGACGGCGTCCACGTCGGCGGGCGCCAGCCCCGCGTCGGCGAGCGCCGCGCGGATCACCCGTTGCTGGGCAGGGCCGTTGGGGGCGGTCAGCCCGTTCGAGGCGCCGTCCTGGTTGACCGCGGAACCCCGCACCAGCGCCAGCACTTCGTGGCCGTTGCGGCGGGCGTCGGACAGCCGCTCGACGAGCAGCAGCCCGGCACCCTCGCTCCAGCCGGTGCCGTCGGCCGCCGCCGCGAACGGCTTGCAGCGGCCGTCCGCGGACAGCCCGCGCTGCCGGCTGAACTCCACGAACGTGGCCGGGCTCGCCATCACCGTGACACCGCCCGCGAGCGCCAGGTCGCACTCACCGGCACGCAGCGACCGCGCCGCCAGATGCAGCGCCACCAGCGACGACGAGCACGCCGTGTCCACGGTGACCGCGGGCCCCTCAAGACCGAAGGTGTACGCGACCCGGCCGGACGCCACGCTGCCCGCGCTGCCGCTGACCAGGTAGCCCTCGACGCCGTCCGGGGCCTGCCCACCCTGGTGCAGCCGCGCCCCGTAGTCGTTGTACATCACGCCCGCGAACACTCCGGTCCGCGAGCCCCGCAGCGTGTGCGGGTCCACCCCCGCCCGCTCGAAGGCTTCCCACGCGGTCTCCAGCAACAGCCGCTGCTGCGGGTCGGTCGTGAGCGCCTCCCGCGGGCTCATCCCGAAGAAGTCCGGGTCGAAGTCCGCGGCGTCGTGCAGGAATCCGCCGTGGCGGGTGTACGAACTGCCCGTCCGCGCGCCCTCCGGGTCGTACAGCGTCCGCAGGTCCCAGCCGCGGTCGGCCGGGAACTCCGAGACCGCGTCCACCCCGTCGGCCACCAACTGCCACAGGTCCTCGGGCGAGCGCACCCCGCCCGGATAGCGGCAGGCCATCGCCACGATCGCGATGGGGTCCGTGTCACGAGGGACCGCGGCGGAGCCGGGGGCCACCGACTTGCCCTCGGCGGCGGTGAGTTCGGCGGGCAGTTCGGCCAGCAGCTGCTCCGCGAGCGCCACCGGCGTCGGGTGGTCGAAGACCAGCGTGGTCGGCAGCCGCAGGCCGGTCGCCGCGCCGAGCCGGTTGCGCAGGTCGACCGCGGCGAGCGAGTCGAAGCCCAGGTCGGTGAACGCGCGGCCGTCCGCGACCGCGCCCGCGTCGCTGTGGCCGAGCACCGTCGCGGCCGTCCGCCGCACCAGGTCCAGCACCAGCCGCCGCGCCTCGGGCCGGGCGAGCCCCGCCAGCCGCTCCGCGAACGAGCCCTCCCGCCGCGTTCCCGCCGCGGCGGCGGTGCGCCGCACCGGGCGGGCCCGCATCAGCGAGCGCAGCGGCGCAGGAGGCGCCGGGTCCGCCGCGGACAGCGCGGCGGTGTCGAAGGCCGAGGCGACGAGCACCGCGGGCCCATCGGCGCCGAGGGCCGCGTCGAAGTGGCGCAGCGCCTGCTCCGCGGGCAGCGGCGCGATACCGGTCCGCCGCAGCCGCGCCAGGTGGGCCGCCGACAGCTCCGCGCCCATGCCGTCGAGGCCCTGCCACAGCCCCCACGCCACCGACCGCGCCGGCAGCCCGAGCCCGCGCCGGTGCTCGGCCAGCGCGTCCAACGCGGCATTCGCTGCCGCGTAGTTGGCCTGCCCGGCGGTCCCGGCGACACCGGCGACGGAGGAGAAGAGCACAAAAGCGGCGAGGTCGCTGCCGCGCGTCAACTCGTGCAGATGCTGCGCCGCGTCGGCCTTGGCGCTCAGCACATGTGCCAGCCGGCCGGGGGTGAGGTCGGTGAGCAGGCCGTCGTCCAGCACGCCCGCCGCGTGGACGACACCGGTCAGGGGGCGTTCGGCGGGGACGGCGCCGAGGAGCGCGCCGAGCGCGTCCCGGTCGGCGGCGTCGCAGGCCGCCAACTCGGCGTGCGCGCCGAGCGCGTGGAGCCGGTCGAGGAGTTCGGCTGCGCCGGGTGCCTCCGGCCCGCGACGACTGGTGAGCAGCAGGTTCCGCACGCCGTGCCGGGTGACCAGATGTTCGGCGACGAGCCCGCCGAGCGCCCCGGTCGCGCCGGTGACCAGCACCGTACCGGCGCCGAAGACACCGGGCCCGGCAGGCGTGGCGGCCGTCCTCGCCAGCCGGGGGACCAGCAACCGGCCGTCACGCAGCGCCAGTTGCGGCTCACCCGAGCCGGCCGCCGCCCCGAGTGCCGCCTCGGACGCGGCCGTACCGTCGGTGTCGACCAGCACGAACCTGTCCGGGTATTCGCTCTGCGCGGTACGCACCAGGCCCCACACCGCAGCCGCCGCCGTATCCCGTACACCCTCACCGCCGAGGGCCGCGACGGCATGCGAGGTGACCAGGGCGAGCGTGCCCTCCGCACCGTCCGCCAGCCACTCCTGGACGTGCGCCAGCGCGCTGCCCGCAGCCTCGGCGGGGGAGCCGGCCGCCCCGATACGGACCAGGCGCGCGGCGGGTGCGGCCGGGGCGGCTGCGGGGCCGGCCGCGACCCAGGCCACCTCGTACAGCGGGCTGCCACCGCTCGCGGCGGCCAACGCGCCCTGCGGCAGCGGTCGCAGCGCCAGCCGGTCGACCTCGGCGACGGTGCCGCCCGCCGGGTCGGCCAGCAGCACCGCCACCGCGTCACCGCCCGGCACCGGCGCCAGCCGTACCCGCAGCGACGTCGCGCCCACCGCGCGCAGCCGCACGCCCGACCACGCGAACGGCAGCCGCACGCCGCCGTCGCCCTGGAGCGGCAGCAGATGCAGCGCCGCGTCCAGCAGCGCCGGGTGCAGGGCGAAACCGCTTGCGGAGTCGGCCAGTTCGTCGGGCAGCCGCACCTCGGCGAAGAGCGTGCCGTCGGCGGCCCGCCATGCGGCGGCGAGGTTGCGGAAAGCCGGACCGTAGCCGTAACCGAGCGCGGCGAGGTCCGCGTACGCCTCCGCGACCTCGACCGGCCGCGCCCCGGCAGGCGGCCACGCACCCAGCGGCGCCGCTCCCACCGGCTGCGGTTCGGGGCCGAGCAGGCCCGCGGCGTGCCGCTCCCAGGGCGCGTCGTCGGCGGGCCTGGCGTGCACGGAGAACGGCCGGCGGCCGTCCTCGTCCGCCGCGGACACCGCGACCTGGAGCGCCACCGCCCGGTCGGCCGGCAGCACGAGCGGCGCCTCCAGCGCCAGTTCCTCGACGGCCGGCGCGTCCGTGTGGCCCGCGGCCTCCAGCGCCAGGGCGACGAGCAGCGCGCCCGGCACCAGCGGCACCCCGTCAACCGCGTGATCCGCCAGCCACGGCAGCCGGTCGCGCCCCACCCGCGCCGAGAACAGCAGCCCGCCGTCCTCCGCGAGCTCCACCGGCTCACCGAGCAGCGGCCCGGCGTCGTCGTCCGCGGTGGCGCTCAGCCAGTAGCGGCGCCGCTGGAAGGCGTATGTCGGTAGATCGACAAGGGGATACGGGGCCGGGAGCGTGCCGCTGAAGTCCACGGCCACGCCCGCGACATAGGCCGCCGCGACGGCAGCCAGGAGGCTCGCCGACTCGGACTTTTTGCGGCGCAGCAGGGGGACGGCGTCCGGGGTGTGCGAGGTGAGGGCGGCGTCGGGGCCGATCTCCAGGGTGACGGCGGGGTGGTGCTCGGCGGTGAGGGCCTGGACGGCGTCGTGGTAGCGGACGGTGCCGCGGATGTGCGCGGTCCAGTAGTCCGCGGCGGTGGGGTCGCCTCCGCTGACGAGAGGGAGGACGGGCGGCCGGTAGTCGACGGTCCCGGCGACGGCGCGGAAGTCGTCGAGGACGGGCTCCATGTGGGGGGAGTGGAAGGCGTGGCTGACGGTGAGGGCGCGGGTGCGGCGGCCGAGCGCGGCGAAGTGCTCGACGATGCGCCGGACAGCAGCCGGATCACCGGAAACCACCAGGTTGGTAGGGCTGTTGACGGCCGCGACGGAGACGGCCGTCTCGTCCAGCAGCGGCCGGACCTCGTCCTCGGTCGCCTCCAGCGCCGTCATCGCACCGCCGGGCGTTGCCGCGCCCATGAGCCGGGCCCGCGCGGCGACGAGCCGGGCGGCGTCCGGGAGGGTCAGAACGCCGGCAATATGTGCAGCCGACAGCTCGCCCAGCGAGTGCCCGGCGAGCACGTCGGGCGTGATGCCCCAGCTCTCCAGCAGCCGGACAAGGGCGACTTGGAGCGCGAAGAGCGCGGGCTGCGCATATTGCGTCCGGTCAATGGCCTCGTCCCCGTCCAGGACCAGCTCGCGCAGCGCCCGGTCCAGGTGCGGGTCGAGGGCCGCGTAGACCTCGTCGAACGCCGCCGCGTACGCCGGATACGCCTCGTACAACTCCCGCCCCATGCCCGGGCGTTGACTGCCCTGGCCGGAGAAGACGAACGCCACCCCGCCGGACGCGGCGGCCTGGCCGCGTACCACCGCCGGGTGGTCCTCGTCCGCGGCCAGGGCCGCCAGGGCGGCGAGCCGGTCGGCAGCGGAGTCCGCGAGGACGACGGCCCGGTGCTCCAGGGCCGCGCGGCCCGTTGCCAGAGTGCGGGCGATCTGCGCGGCGGGGAGTGAGGGTTCGGCCTGGGCGTGTGCGTGCAGGCGGGCCGCCTGGTCGCGCAGGGCCTCGGGGCTGCGGGCCGACAGCGGCCACGGGGTGAGGCGGTCGGCGTGCGGCTCGGGAGCGGATTCGGCGTCCGCCGGGGGCTGTTCGAGGATGACGTGGGCGTTGGTGCCGCTGATGCCGAAGGAGGAGACGGCGGCGCGGCGGGGGCGGTCGTCCGGCGTGGTCCATTGCCGCGCGTCGGTGAGCAGCCGGACGGTGCCCTCGGACCAGTCGACGTGCGGTGTCGGCTCGTCAATGTGCAGCGTGCGCGGCAGCAGGCCGTGCCGCATGGCCTGGATCATCTTGATGATGCCGCCGACGCCCGCGGCGGCCTGCGTGTGGCCGATGTTGGACTTGAGCGAGCCCAACCACAAAGGTTCCGCGCGGCCTTGACCGTAGGCGGCGATGAGCGCCTGCGCCTCGATCGGGTCGCCGAGCTTCGTGCCGGTGCCGTGCGCCTCGACGGCGTCCACGTCGGCCGGGCCGAGGGCGGCCTGCGCGAGGGCCTGGCGGATGACGCGTTCCTGGGAGGGGCCGTTGGGCGCGGTCAGGCCGTTGGACGCGCCGTCCTGGTTGACCGCCGAGCCGCGCACGACGGCCAGCACGCGGTGGCCGTTGCGTTGTGCGTCCGACAGCCGCTCCACCAGGAGCAGGCCCACGCCCTCCGACCAGCCGGTGCCGTCCGCGCCCGCCGCGAAGGACTTGCAGCGGCCGTCCGCGGAGAGCCCGCGCTGCCGGCTGAACTCGACGAAGGTGTCCGGCCGCGCCATCACCGTGACGCCGCCGGCCAGCGCGAGGTCGCACTCGCCCTGCCGCAGCGCCTGCGCGGCCAGGTGCAGCGCCACCAGCGACGACGAGCAGGCGGTGTCCACGGTGACCGCCGGGCCCTCCAGGCCGAAGGTGTAGGCGAGCCGGCCCGAGATGACGCTGGAGGTGTTGCCGGTCAGCAGGTAACCCTCCAGCTCCGCGGGGGCCTTGGCCACGCGCGAGCCGTAGTCGTTGTACATGACGCCGGCGAAGACGCCGGTCCGCGAGCCGCGCACCGCCGTCGGGTCCAGCCCGGCGCGCTCGAAGGTCTCCCACGCGGTCTCCAGCAGCAGCCGCTGCTGCGGGTCCGCCGCGACCGCCTCGCGCGGGCTGATCCCGAAGAACTCCGCGTCGAACTCGCCTGCGCTGTAGAGGAATCCGCCTTCGCGGGAGTAGGAGGTGCCGATGTGGTCGGGGTCCGGGTCGTACAGGCCGTCCAGGTCCCAGCCGCGGTCGTCGGGGAAGGGCCCGATGGCGTCGCCGCCGGACGCGACCAGCTCCCACAGCTCCTCGGGGGAGGTGACGTCGCCGGGGTAGCGGCACGCCATCCCGACGATGACGACCGGGTCATCCTGGACGCCGGCCGCCGTCGCCACCGCGGCTGCCGTGTCGGCCCGGTCCGCCCCGGGGAGCAGGGTGAGCAGGTGGGCCGCCAGGGACCCGGGCGAGGGGTGGTCGAAGACGGCCGTGGCGGACAGCCGCAGGCCGGTCGCCGCGGCGAGGCGGTTGCGCAGGTCCACGCCGGTGAGGGAGTCGAAGCCGAGCTCCTTGAACGCCCGGCCGGTGTCGATGGTCGCCGGTGTCGCGTACCCGAGCACGGTCGCGACCGTGCCGCGTACCAACTCGCGTACGGCCCGGGTCCGTTCGGCGACCGGGAGGCGGGCGGTCCGGCCGGCCCAGGAGCCGTCGGCGGCTGGCACGGCGGCGGTGGCGGCCCGGCGGCGCGGGGCCCGTACGAGATCGCGCAGCACGGCGGGCAGCGGGCCCGCCACGGCCCGGGTGCGGAGGGCGGCGCGGTCGAGGCGCACCGGGACGAGGCTCCCGGCGGCGCCGGCCGCGAGGACCCGGTCCAGCAGCGCGAGGCCCTCGTCGGTGCCCTGCGGCAGCAGGCCCGAGCGCGCCCAGCGCTCCCGTTCGGCGCCGCCCAGCCCCGACGCCATGCCGTCGGCGTCCGCCCACAGCCCCCAGGCCAGCGACACCGCGGGCAGCCCGCGGGCCCGCCGGTGCGCGGCGAGCGCGTCCAACGCGGCGTTGGCGGCGGCGTAGTTGGCCTGCCCGGCAGTGCCGGTCACACCGGTGACGGAGGAGAAGAGCACGAAGGCGGCCAGCTCGGGCGCCAACTCCTGTGTCAGCTCATGGAGATGGTGCGCGGCGTCCGCCTTGGGCCGCAGCACCGCGTCCAGCCGCTCGTCGGTCAGCCCGGCGACGGTGCCGTCGTCCAGCCCGCCCGCCAGGTGGAACACCGCGCCCAGCGGCGGCCCTTCGTGCACCGCCTGCGCCAGGACGTCCGCCAGGGCGCCCCGGTCGGCGACATCGACGGCCGCGAAGGTGGCCCGGACCCCGAAGCCGCGCAGCTCGTCCGCGAGTTCGCCGGCGCCGGGCGCGAGCGGGCCGCGCCGGCTGAGCAGCAGGAAGTCCCGCACTCCGTGCCGCTCGGCCAAGTGCCGTACCAGGCGCCGCCCGAGCCCGCCGGTGGCGCCGGTGACCAGTACCCTCCGCCCGGTGAAGCCGCCCTCCGCGGCGGAGGCCATGGGCGCGGCGACCAGCCGGGGCACGTACAAAACCCCGCCCCGCGAAGCCAGTTGGGGCTCGTCCGGCAGCGCGGCGGCCAGTGCCGGCAGGGCGTCGAGGTCGTCGGTGTCCGCGACGGCGAACCGGTCCGGGTGCTCGGCCTGCGCCGAGCGGACCAGGCCCCACACCGCCGCGGCCCACGGGTCGGCGAGCGTGTCCCCCTCGACCGCGGCGACGGCGTCCCGGGTGAGCAGCAGCAGCCGCGCGTCCGCGTACCGCTCCTCCGCGAGCCAGTCCCGTACCAGGCCCAGCGCGAAGCCGGCGGCGCCGCGCCCGGGCGGTACGGGCACGGCGACGACCGGCGGGACGTCGGCGGGCAGCTCGGCCGGCCCGGCGACGAGAACGGCACCGGCACCGGCCGGCCCCGACGCCGCCGGCGAGCGCAGCGGTACCCACGCCACGCGGTGCAGGTCACCGGCGGGCGCGCCGGCCCCCGACAGCCGCGCCGGGTCCGCCGGGAGCAGCGTCAGGGCCTCGACGCCCAGCACCGGCTGCCCCGCCCCGTCCCACGCCGTCAACGCGTCGCCGGACCACCGCACCCGCAGCGCGTCCGCGCCCGTCGCCGACAGCTCGACACCCGACCAGGAGAAGGGCAGCGGCAGGCCGCCCGCCGCCCCCTCGGCGGCGCGGGCCACCAGCGGGTGCAGGGCCGCGTCCAGCAGCGCCGGGTGGACCAGATACCCCGCGGCCTCCCGGGTGTCGGGCAGCGCCAGCTCCGCCGCCAGCTCGCCCTCACCCAGCCGCCACGCGGCCCGGACACCGCGGAAGGCCGGCCCGTACGCGTAGCCGAGCGCGTCCAGCGACGCGTACAGCTCCTCGACGTCCACCGGCTCCGCCCCCGGCGGCGGCCACGCCCCCGCCGGGCCCGGCGCGGCAGCGGTGCCGGGCGCGAGCGTCCCCGACGCGTGCCGGGTCCACTCGCCGCCCTCCGCCCGCGCGTGGACGCCCACCGCCCGGCGGCCGTCCGGCCCGGCGGCGGACACCGCGACCTGCACCTGCACCGCGCCCCGCGCCGGCAGCACCAGCGGCTCCTCCAGCGTCAGCTCCGCCACCCGCGGCGCCCCGGCCTGCTCGCCCGCGGCGAGCGCGAACTCCACGAACGCCGTGCCCGGCAGCAGCACCGCGCCCAGGATCGCGTGGTCCACCAGCCACGGCTGCGCGTCCCGGGAGAGCCGCCCGGTGAGCAGCAGCCCGCCGTCCTGCGCCTGCTCGACCGCCGCCGCGAGCAGCGGATGCCCCGACGCGTCCAGCCCCAGCCCCTGCGCGCCGGCCCCCGCCGCGGCCGGCCGCAGCCACAGGTGCTGCCGCTGGAAGGCGTACGTGGGCAGGTCCTGTACGACCGGGTGCCCGGCGCCGGCCGGGCGGGGCGGCGCGAAGGCCGCCGCGAGGCCGAGCGCGAGGGTCCGCGGCTCGGGCCGGTCCCGGCGCAGCAGCGGGATGGCGTCGGGGGTGTGCGGGGTGAGGGCGGCGTCCGGGCCGATCTCCAGCGTGGCGGCGGGGCGGTGCTCGGCGGTGAGGGCCCGGACGGCGTCGTGGTAGCGCACGGCCCCGCGGATGTGCGCGGTCCAGTAGGCGGCGCTCGTCGGGTCGCCGCCGCCGACCAGCGGGATACGAGGCGGCCGGTAGTCGACGGTCTCGGCGACCGCCCGGAAGTCGTCGAGCACCGGCTCCATGTGGGGGGAGTGGAAGGCGTGGCTGACGGTGAGGGCGCGGGTGCGGCGGCCGAGCGCGGCAAAATGGTCGGCGATGCGCCGCACGGCGTCGGCGTCGCCCGAAACCACCAGGTCCGAGGGGCTGTTGACCGCGGCGATCGAGACCGCGGATTCGTCCAGCAGCGGCCGGACCTCGTCCTCGGTCGCCTCCAGCGCCGTCATCGCGCCACCGGGGACGGCCGCGTACATGAGCCGCCCGCGCGCGGCCACGAGGCGGGCCGCGTCGGGCAGCGTGAGAACGCCGGCAATGTGCGCAGCCGACAGCTCGCCCAGCGAATGGCCGGCGACGACGTCGGGCGTGATGCCCCAGCTCTCCAGCAGCCGGACAAGGGCGACTTGGAGCGCGAAGAGCGCGGGCTGCGCATACCGGGTCTGGTGGATCGACTCGTCGCCGTCGAGGACGAGTGGGCGCAGCGGCCGGTCCAGGTGCGCATCGAGGGCCGCGCAGACCTCGTCGAAGGCCGCCGCGTACGCCGGATACGCCGCGTACAACTCCCGCCCCATGCCGGGCCGTTGGCTGCCCTGGCCGGAGAAGACGAAGGCCCTGCCGCCGCGTGCCCGGGTGCTCGGCACGGCCGCCGGGTGATCGGCGCCCTCGGCCAGGGCGGCGAGCGCGGCCAGCGCCTCGTCGCGGTCGTCGGCCAGGACCACCGCCCGGTGCGCCAACTCCGCCCGCCCCGCGGCCAGGACGCGCCCGACGAGCCCCGCGTCCACCGCCGGCCGCTCCGCCACGTACGCCCGCAGCCGCGCCGCCTGGGCCCGCAGCGCCTCCGGGCTGTGCGCCGAGAGCGGCCACAGCGCCGGTGCGACCGGCACCGGGTCCGACTCCCGCTCCTCCACCGGCTGTTCGACGATGACGTGCGCGTTGGTGCCGCTGATGCCGAAGGACGACACGGCGGCCCGCCGCGGCCGGTCGTCCGGCGTCGTCCAGGACGTGTCCTCGGCCAGCAGCCGGATGTTGCCCGCCGTCCAGTCCACATGCGGGGTCGGCGCGTCCACATGCAGCGTGCGCGGCAGCACGCCGTGCCGCATCGCCAGCACCATCTTGATGAGCCCCGCGACCCCCGCCGCGGCCTGCGCATGCCCGATGTTGGACTTCAACGAGCCCAGCAGCAGCGGCCGTTCGGCCGGCCGGTGCTGCCCGTACGTCGCGAGCAGCGCCTCCGCCTCGATCGGGTCGCCAAGTCGCGTGCCCGTGCCGTGCGCCTCGACGGCGTCCACGTCGGCCGGATCGAGCGCGGCCTGCGCGAGCGCCTGGCGGATCACCCGCTCCTGGGACGGGCCGTTGGGCGCGGTCAGGCCGTTGGACGCGCCGTCCTGGTTGATCGCCGAGCCGCGGACGACGGCCAGCACGTGGTGGCCGTTGCGTCGTGCGTCCGACTGCCGCTCCAGCAGCAGCAGGCCCGCGCCCTCGGCCCACGCCGTGCCGTCGGCCGCCGCGGCGAAGGGCTTGCAGCGGCCGTCCGCGGAGAGCCCGCGCTGCCGGCTGAACTCCAGGAACATGCCCGGCGTCGCCATCACCGTGACGCCGCCCGCGAGCGCCAGGTCGCACTCGCCCTGCCGCAGCGCCTGGGCCGCCAGGTGCAGCGCCACCAGCGACGACGAGCAGGCCGTGTCCACGGTGACCGCCGGACCCTCAAGACCGAAGGTGTACGCGACCCGGCCCGACGCGACGCTCGCCGTACTGCCGGTCAGCAGATAGCCGTCGAAGCCCTCGGCCGGTTCGTGCAGCCGCGGCCCGTAGTCCTGCGCCGTCGCGCCGACGAAGACGCCGGAGCGCGTGCCGCGCAGCGAGTCCGGGGCGATGCCGGCCCGCTCGAAGGTCTCCCACGCGGTCTCCAGCAGCAGCCGCTGCTGCGGGTCCATCGCCTCGGCCTCGCGCGGGCTGATCCCGAAGAGCGCCGGGTCGAAGGCGCCCGCGTCCCGCAGGAAGCCGCCCTCGCGGACGTACGCGGTCCCCGGGTGGTCCGGGTCCGGGTCGTAGAGGGCGTCCAGGTCCCAGCCGCGGTCGTCGGGGAAGGGCCCGATGGCGTCGCCGCCGGCCGCGACCAGCTCCCACAGCTCCTCGGGGGAGCTGACGCCGCCCGGGTAGCGGCACGCCATCGCGACGATGACGACCGGGTCGTCGCCGGCCGCCGCCACGGCCCCCGCCGCCCGCGCGCCGCCCGGCCGCGCCTCGCCCGACAGCCGCTCGCGCAGCAGCCGTACGACGGCCTCGGGCGTCGGGTGGTTGTAGACCAGCGCCGACGGCAGCCCGACCCCGGTGGCCTCCTGGAGCCGGTCGCGCAACTCGACGGACGCGAGCGAGTCGAACCCCAGGTCCTTGAAGGTCCGTTCGGTGTCCACGGCCTCGGCGGTCACATGCCCGAGCACGATCGCCGTGTGCGTACGGACCAGGTCCAGCAGCGCCGCGGGCTCGGGCGCGGTGGGCGCGGGGCTCTCGCCGGCCTCGGGCACCGCCTGCGGCCGTCGCACCGGCGCCGGGGAGGCCGCGACGGAGTCCAGCCAGTAGCGCTGCCGCTGGAAGGCGTACGTCGGCAGGTCCACCGGCCGGCCGCCCCGACTGCCCAGCAGCGCCGCCCAGTTCACCGCCGCACCCCGGACATGCGCCGCCGCGAGGGCGCGCAGCACGGTCTCCGGCTCGGCCTTCTTGCGGCGCAGCAGCGGGACGGCGTCGGGGGTGTGCGGGGTGAGGGCGGCGTCCGGGCCGATCTCCAGCGTGGCGGCGGGGTGGTAGCGGGAGGTGAGGGCCTGGACGGCGTCGTGGTAGCGGACCGTGCCGCGGATGTGCTCGGTCCAATACGCGGCGCTCGTCGGGTCGCCGCTGGTGAGCAGCGCGATACGGGGTGCCCGGTAGGCGACGCCCAGGGCCGCGACATGGAAGCGGTCCAGGACCGGCTCCATGTGCGGGGAGTGGAAGGCGTGGCTGACGGTGAGGGCGCGGGTGCGGCGGCCGAGCGCGGCAAAATGCCCGGTGATGCGCTGCACGGCCTCCGGGTCGCCGGAAACCACCAGGTTCGAGGGGGTGTTGACGGCGGCGATCGAGACGGCGGTCTCGTCCAGCAGCGGCCGGACCTCGTCCTCGGTCGCCTCCAGCGCGGTCATCGCGCCGCCGGGCGTGGCCTCGCCCATGAACCGGGCCCGGGCGGCGACCAGTCGGGCCGCGTCCGCCAGGGTGAGCACGCCCGCGACGTGGGCGGCGGTGAGCTCGCCGAGGGAGTGCCCGGCGAGGACGTCGGGCGTGATGCCCCAGCTCTCCAGCAGCCGGACAAGGGCGACTTGGAGGGCGAAGAGCGCGGGCTGGGCGTATTGCGTCCGGTGGATCGACTCGTCGCCGTCGAGGACGAGTGGGCGCAGCGGCCGGTCGAGGTGCGGGTCGAGGGCCGCGCAGACCTCGTCGAACGCCGCCGCGTACGCCGGATACGCCTCGTACAACTCCTTGCCCATACCGGGGCGTTGGCTGCCCTGCCCGGAGAAGACGAACGCCACCCCGCCGGACGCGGCAGCCTGGCCGCGTACCACCGCCGGGTGCGGTCGCCCCTCCGCGAGCGCGTCGAACGCCTCGCCCGCCGCCGCGTGGTCGGCGGCCAGCACGACGGCCCGGTCGGCGAAGTGCGTACGGGTCGCGGCCAGCGCGTAGGCCGCGTCCACGGCCCGCTCGCCGCCCCGCTCCTCGCCGCGCTCCCCGGCACCGGGTTCCGTGGCCGAGCGCACCCGGTCGCGCAGCCGCGCCGCCTGCCCGCGCAGCGCCTCGGCCCCGCGCCCCGAGACCAGCCACGGCAGCAGCCCGCCCTCGCCCGCGCCCTCCTGCGCGGTCCCACCCGCCGCCGAGCCGGCCGCCGCGGACCCGCCCGGGCCCGGGGAACCCGCCGCGACGACGTCGGCGGTCACCGACCCCACCACCACATGGCAGTTCGTGCCGCCCATCCCGAACGAGCTGACGCCCGCCAGCAGTTGCCCGTCCCCGCGCGGCCAGCTCCTGGTCTCCGTGACGACGTCCAGCCGCAGCTCGGCCAGCGGGATCGTGGCCGGCGGCGTCCTGAAGTGCAGGCTCGCCGGGATGCGGCCGTGCCGGACGGCCAGCGCGGTCTTGAGCAGCCCCACCAGGCCCGCGGCGCCCTCCAGATGACCCACGTTCGTCTTGACCGAGCCCACCAGCAGCGGGTCGCCGGCATCCCGCCCGGCGCCCAACGCGGCGCCGAGCGCGGCGGCCTCGATCGGGTCGCCCACCGGCGTTCCGGTGCCGTGCAGTTCGACGTACTGCACCGACGCGGGCGAGGTGCCCGCGCGGCGGTGGGCGGCGCGCACCACGTCCTCCTGGGCGGCCCGGTCCGGCACGGTCAGGCCCGGCGTCGCACCGTCGTTGTTGACCGCGCTGCCCAGCAGCGTGCACAGCACCCGGTCGCCGTCGGCGAGCGCCGCCGCCAGCGGCTTGAGGACCAGCGCGACGCCGCCCTCGCCCCGCACATAGCCGTTGGCGCGCTCGTCGAACGTCCGGCACACACCGTCCGGCGACAGCGCGCCGAAGACCGCGCTCGCGGCCGAACTGTCCGGACCCAGAACGAGGTTGACGCCGCCGACGATCGCCAGGTCCGACTCGCCGCGGCGCAGGCTCTCGCACGCCAGGTGCACCGCGACCAGCGAGGACGACTGCGCCGAGTCCACCGTCAGGCTCGGGCCGGCCAGCCCCAGCACATACGACAGCCGGTTGGCCAGCACCCCGCGCGCCAGTCCCGTCATCGCGTGCCGGCCGAGCGCGGCGGCGCCGGCCCGGTGGTGCAGGGCCGCGTAGTCGTCCCACAGCGCGGCGGTGAAGACGGCGGTGCGTGTGCCGGCGAGCGCGGCGGGCACGATGCGGGCGTTCTCCAGCGCCTCCCAGCCCAGTTCGAGCAGCAGCCGCTGCTGCGGGTCGGTCGCGGCGGCCTCGCGCGGGCCGATGCCGAAGAACTCGGCGTCGAAGCGGTCGACCTCGTCGAGGAAGGCGCCGCGCCGCGGGCCGTCGCCCAGGTCGCGGCCGGCCGGGGCCTCGCCGACGGCGTCCCCGCCGCGTACCAGCAGCTCCCAGAAGGCCGCGACGTCCGGCGCCCCGGGCAGCCGGCACGCGGCACCCACGACGGCGACCGGTCCGACCCCGGCGGAGGACGATCCGGCGGGCGACTGCGAACGGGCTGCGGGATCTGTGCGCATCTGGGCTACCGGCTCCCTCGTCGACGACGGGCACATACAGTCCGTGACGCACAGGTGTTCCTGCGCTATCACGTCCGGCCAGCGTCGTTGCGGGGCCTAACGGTGCTCTTTGGGCGCGCTAAAGCGGGGAGGGCGGGCTTCCGGTCACGGCTGTACGGCCGACCCGGCCGCGAGCCGCGGCAGGCAGCGCGCCGCGAAGGCCCGCATCGAGGCACGGGCGGCCTCGGACGGGAAGAGGCCGTAGCGGAAGCCGGCGATGAGGTACGTGGCCCCGGCGTCCGCGTACCGCGCCAGCTGCTCGGTCACCTCGTCCGGCGTCCCGGCGACCAACAGCTCCTCGGCCGCGGCGAGTTCGTCCGCCGTCAGCTCCTCCGGCAGCGGGGCCGGCGCCGCCCCGCCGACCGGCGCACCGCCCTCGGCGAGCGCCTTGGACGTGGCAAGTTGCCGAGCCACTTCCCGCACGGCAAGTCGCCGGAGCGCCGGGTCCGTACCGACGTGGAGGAACCGGTTGACGGCGATCTCCCGCACACCGGCACCACCCTCGCCCGCCGCCGAACCCGCCGCTGAGCCCACAGACCTCGCCGAACCCCCAGCCGCCGCCGAGCCCGCAGATCCCGCCGCCCCCGCCTCGTCCGCCAGCGCCCGCCGCACCCTGCGGCAGTGCTCCAGCACCGCCTTCTCCGGCATCGCCGCGTTGACCATGAAGTGGAAGCCCTCCCGCACCGCGAAGGCGACCGAGTCGGGGCTCAGGGCCGCCGCCCAGATCGGCGGATGCGGTCGCTGCACCGTGCGCGGCAGCACCGTCGCCGGCACGTCGAGCCGGTGCCGCGTGCCCGCGAAGGTGCTGTCCCGCGCGCCCAGCAGGGCCCGCAGCGCCAGCGCCGTCTCCTCGTACCGCGCCCGGCTGTCCTGCGGCGAGCGGCCGAACACGGCGAATTCGTGCGGCTGGTAGCCGCGCCCGATCCCGATGTCCAGCCGCCCGCCGGACAGCACGTCCAGGCTCGACACGTCGCACGCCAGCCGCACCGGGTCCCACAGCGGCAGCACCAGCACCGATGTGCCGAGCCGCAGCCGCGGCGCGACCGCGGCGACCTGCGCGAGCAGCAGCAGCGGCGAGGAGGTGAGGCTGTAGGTCGAGAAGTGGTGCTCGGTCACCCACAGCCCGGCGAACCCGGCGCCGTCCGCCCACACCGCGTCGTCCAGCAGTTCGCCGAACAGCCCCCGGGCGTCGGCCGTTTCGGGCGAGGCCACGAAGTTGAGGTACCCGACACCGACCCGCAGCCCCGGCCGTGACGGCGGTCGCAGCCGCGCCCGCGACCCGGGCGGCCCGGCCTCTTCCGTCGTCACGGGTGCAGCCCGCGGCGCAGCGCCTGGAGGTGCTCCGCACCGATCCGCCGCTGGTCGCGCGGGTCGCCGCCCTGCCCGAACGCGTGGTATTCGGCGGGGAAGTTGTGCAGCTCCACGGGCACACCGGCGTCCGCGAGCCGCAGCGCGTACGCGATGCCCTCGTCGCGCAGCGGGTCGAACTGCGCGGTGGAGATGTACGCGGGCGGCAGCCCGCTGAGGTCCGCCGCCCGCGCGGGCGCCGCGTAGACGGGCGCGTCGCCCACCAGGTCGCCCAGGTACAGCTGCCAACTCTCCTCCGCCAGCCGCCGGTTCCAGATCGGCGTGTCCGTGAACGCCGTCATGGACCCGCTGGTCAGCCGGTCGTCCAGCACCGGTGTGCTCAGGTGCTGGAAGGTGAGCCGCGGCCCGCCGCGGTCGCGCGCCAGCAGCGTGAGGCCCGCCGCGAGCGCCCCGCCGGAGCTGCCGCCCGCGACGGCCAGCCGCGCCGGATCGGCCCCGACCTCGGCGGTGTTGCCGGCCAGCCACGTCAGGGCGGCGTAGCAGTCGTCGAGCGGCGCGGGGAACCGCGCCTCGGGCGCGAGCCGGTAGCGTACGGCGACGACGACCGCGGAGGCGGCGGCAGCGGCCTGGGCGGCGCTCAGGTGCACCGAGTCGATGCCGCCCAGGACAAAGCCGCCGCCGTGGATCCACAGCACCGCGGGCAGCGCGGCCGTCGTGTCGTCGGGCCGGTAGACCCGCACCAGGACGTCGGGCGCGCCGGACGGCCCGGGGACGAGCTCCTGTCTGACCCGCACGCCCGGCACGGGCGGGAGCCGGTGCAGCGCCAGCGGCGCCGCGCGGTAGTCGGCGAGCGCGTCGACCAGCCGTCCGGTCACCGGCATCGTCAGCCCTCCTCCGCCACGAGTGCGATGGCCTGCGAGGGACACAGCGCGACGGTCTCGCGCAGCCGCGAGGCGTCCTCGTCGCCGTCCACCCGCGGGTCGAGGACCAGTACGGTGCCCTCGTCCGACTGGTCGAACCGGTCGGGCGCGGACAGCACGCACTGCCCGGCGCCCAGGCACCTGTCGGAATCCGCCGTGATGCGCATCCGCGCCTCCTCCTCCGGCCGCCCCCGCCGGGCGGCCACCTCCTGGCGGGCACCGCCCGCACCTGTCCCTTACGTCCGCCCGCCGCCCACCGGCGACCGGCCCCTCACCCGCCGCGCACCGGCGACCGGCCACCCGGTCCGTCCGGCGCACCGGCGGACCTCCAGCACCGCCGCCCGCGTACCGGCGGACACCCCGTCACCAGGTGACGGGCAGCTCCCACACGCCCTGCACCCCGCCGGCCTCCTTCAGCGGCAGCCGCCGCGACGGCACCTCCAGCCGGATGCCGGGCAGCCGGCGGAAGAGCGTGCTCAGCGCGATCTCCATCTCCGCCCTGGCCAGGTTCTGGCCGATGCACTGGTGCACCCCGTGCCCGAAGGAGATGTGGTTGCGCGCCCCGCGCGCCACGTCGAAGGCGTCGCCCCCGGCGAAGGCCCGCTCGTCGCGGTTGGCGGTGGAGATCACCACCACGACCCCGTCTCCGGCCCGTATCCGGTGCCCGGCCAGCTCCGTGTCGACGGTGGCGAACCGGGCGACGCCGTCCGCGATCGCCATGAACCGCAGCAGCTCCTCCACCGCGGTCGGCAGCAGCGAGGCGTCGGCGCGCAGCGCGGCGAGCTGGTCGGGGTTCTCCAGCAGCGTCACCACGCCCAGCGCGATCGCGCTTGCGGTCGTCTCGTGCCCCGCCACGAGCAGCAGCAGCGCGATGTCGACCAGGTCGCGGCGGGTCAGCGCGCCGGTGTCGACCTGCTCGGCGATGAGCGTGTCCAGCAGCCCGTCACCGGGCTCGGCCTGCTTGCGCCGGATCAGCCCGTCCAGGTAGCGGCTCAGCTCGCCGAAGGCCGCCGCGCTGTCCTCCAGCGTCGTCGAGCCGGTCACGACGCGGCGCGACTGCTGCTCGAAGAAGGCGTGGTCGTCGTACGGCACGCCCAGCAGCTCGCAGATGACGATCGACGGCACCGGCAGCGCGAAGTCGGGCACCAGGTCGGCGACCGGGCCGCGCTCCTCGATCCGGTCGATCAGGTCGTCGACGAGCTTCTGGATGCCCGGCCGCAGCTGCGCGACCTTCTTGACGGTGAACGTCGACAGCATCATCTTGCGCTGCACGGTGTGGTCCGGCGGGTCCATGCCGATGAAGTTGCGGACCTTGCGGGCCGACTCGAAGCGCGGCGCGAGCGCCGGGAAGTGCGGGTGGATGCGGTCCGAGGAGTACGTCGCCGCGTCCAGCAGCACCTGCCGGGCCTCGGCGTGGCCGCTGACGGCCCACACCTGGCGGCCGTTGTAGAGCCGCACCCGGGTCACCGGGCCCTCGGCGGTGTAGCGGTCGTAGCCGGCCGGCGGGTGGTAGGGGCAGCTGCGCGGGAGCGGGTACTCCGGGACCTCCGGGGCGCCGGCGGGGGCCGTGGTCGTCTCGGTCATTCCTTGACCTCCAGGACTGCGGGGCCGGCCCCGACCGGTGCGGTCGCGGGCGCCGGCGCGGACGGCACCGCCGTGGGACGGGACCGGGGCGTGGACAGGCGCCGTACGAGCGGGGTCTCGACCCAGCTGAACAGCGCGTGGGCCAGGGCCAGGGAGAGCGCGAGCGCGACGAGCGTCACGCCGACGCCGGCCGCGGGGGACCAGGTGTGGTGGGAGACCAGCCACCGGTAGCCGTAGTCGACCACCAGGCTGTGCACCATGTAGAAGGCGAAGGACACCTCGCCGAGCCGCACCAGGACGCGGCTGCGCAGCCCGCCGGTCGGCTTGGCGCCCACGTCGGCCAGCGCCGCCGCCGCGACCAGCGGGACCAGCGGCAGCGCCGCCGGGCCGCCCACCGAGAACAGATACGGCAGGTGCGAGACGACCACGTAGCCGCCGACCGCGATCGCCAGCGCCGGCAGCAGGCCGACCCGCGGCCAGTGGCCGGTCTGCACGATCCGCGCCAGCAGCATGCCCAGCACGAACTCCAGGGCGCGCACCGGCGGGAAGAAGTACACGAACCAGATCTGCTCGAACGAATACTGCCCCGAGGCGATGCCCGGCAGCTTCGCGCCGCCGATCGCGTACTGCGCGACCAGCGGCAGCAGCACCGCGAGCACCGCGACGGCGGCCAGCGCCGTCCACAGGTGCCGGGCCGGGATGCGCCGCACCACGAGCAGCAGCAGCGGGAAGGACAGGTAGAAGAACGCCTCGCACGACAGCGACCAGCTCACGCCGTTCATCGAGTTGGTGGTCGCCAGGTCCGGCACCCACGACTGGACGAGGAAGAGGTTTTCCACGGCCTGGTCGGCGATGATCTTCTGCGAGGCGATGCCCATCAGCACCGCCGCCGCCACGAAGGTGACCAGGTGGTTGGGGTAGATCTTGACCAGGCGGCGGCGCCACAGCCGCGGCGCGGTGTCGTCCGCCCGGGCCGACCAGGTCAGCACGAAGCCGCTGAGGACGAAGAAGAAGCACACCCCGTAGAAACCGGCCTTGGCCAGGATGTCGCCGAGGGTGTCGCCCAGGCCGCCGCCGATGTAACGCGACGGCAGGAAGGTGGCGTGGAAGGCGAAGACCAGGAAGGCCGCGACGAAGCGCAGCCCGGTCAGGGACGGCAGCTTCCGCGCGGCTCTCGGGTCGTCGCTCACGGTTCTCGCGGCGCCGGCCGCGGTGGGGGAATCCGGCATGTTCGGTCGCTCCCGAGTCGAGGTGACGTGGCACGCCGAGGCTCGCAGCCGCCGATTGGCCGGATCTAAAGCTGTCCTTTGGCCGGTGTCCGTGCCGCACCAGGCCGCAGTGCCGCACCCGGCACCCATGCGGCACCCGCACCCGGCCTCCACGCGGCACCCGGCCCCCGTATCCCGTCGTGGCCCCGTCCGGCCGCCACCGCTGCCGCCCCGCGCACGGCGGTGGCGGCAGCGGCGGCCGGGCGGGGGAGCAGGTCACGAGGGCTCCCCCACGGGCTCCCACAGGCGGGGCCGGGGCACCGCGTCCAGCAGCGCCCTGGTGTAGGCGTGCCGGGGGCCGGCGAAGACCTCCGCCACCGGCCCGGTCTCCACGACCCGGCCGTCCTTCATCACCAGCACCCGCTCGCTGATCTCCCGCACCACCGCCAGGTCGTGCGAGATGAACACCGTGGCCAGGCCCAGCTCCTGCTGCAACGTCCGCAGCAGATCCAGCACTTGCGCCTGTACGGACACGTCCAGCGCGGAGACCGGCTCGTCGCACACCAGCAGCCGCGGGCGCGGCGCCAGCGCCCGGGCGATCGCGACCCGCTGCCGCTGGCCGCCCGACAGCGCGAGCGGCCTGCGCTCCAGGTGCTCCTCGCCGAGCCCGACCTGGCGAAGCAGCCCCAGCGTCTCGGCCCGCCGCCGCTCGCGCGGTGTCCCGGCGACGGCCAGTGCCTCGGCGATGATCCGGCGCACCGGCCAGCGCGGGTCGAAGGCGCTCAGCGGGTCCTGCGGCACGAGCTGCAGCAGCCCGCGCCGAGGCCGCCGCGCCCGCTCCGGCAGCCCGCTCCACGCCTCGCCGGCCAGCCGTACGGTCCCGGCGTCCGGCTCCAGCAGCCCCAGCACCATCCGCGCCAGCGTCGACTTGCCCGACCCGGACTCGCCGACGACGCCCAGCGTCTGCCCCGGATACAGCGTCAGCGACACGTCCTCGACGGCGGTGCGGTGCACCCCGCCCGCGCCCTTGAACCGCTTGACGACCCCGGTGACGTCCAACAGCGGCGCCTCGCCGGGCGCCTTGCCCGACACCATGCCCGGCCCATCGCCCGGCTCCTTGCCCAGGGCTACGGGCGCGGTCCGCGGCCGTCCGCGGCCCGGCACCGACGCCAGCAGCCGCCGGGTGTACGCGTGCCGGGGCGCCTGCAGCACCTCGGCGGCCGGGCCCTGCTCGACGACGTCGCCGCCGTGCATGACCGCGATGTCGTCGGCCAGCGCCGCCACCACCGACAGGTCGTGGCTGATCAGCAGCAGGCCGGTGCCGTCCTCCTTGAGCCCGGCGAGCAGTTCCAGCACCCGCGCCTGCACCGAGGCGTCCAGCGCGGTCGTCGGCTCGTCGGCGATCAGCGCCGCCGGGCCCGCCGCGAGCGCCGAGGCGATCAGCGCCCGCTGCCGCAGGCCCCCGGACAGCTGGTGGACGTAGGCGCGGGCGCGGGCCGCCGGGTCGGGCATGCCGACGCGCTCCAGCAGCTCCACCACCCGCTGCGGGGCGTCCTTGCGGGTGGTGAGCCGGTGGGTGAGCAGCGACTCGGCGATCTCCCGGCCGACCGGCCGCAGCGGGTCCAGCGCGACCAGCGCGTCCTGCGACACCAGGCCGACCCGCCGGCCGCGCACCGCCCGCCATTCGCGCGGGCCGAAGCCGAGCGCGTCCCGCCCGTCGATCCGCAGCCGCCGGGCGGTGACGTGCGCGGTCGGCCCGGCGAGGCCCAGCAGGGCGTGCGCGAGCGTCGACTTGCCGGACCCGGACTCGCCGACGACCGCCAGGCAGCGCCCGGCGTGCAGCGCGAGCGAGGCGTCCCGTACCGCGTGCACCGCGCCCGGCCCGGAGCCGAAGCGCACATCGAGCCCTTCGACGTCGAGGAGCGCGCCGCCCTCGCCGGGGAGGGACGTGTCCTTGCCGAGCAGGGAGGTGTCGCTCATGAGACGGACCGCCTTTCGTCACGGCCCTGCGCGTACCGCCCGACGACCGTCACCGCGAGGACCGTGCCGACCAGCAGCAGGCCGGGGAACAGCGCGATCCACCACGCCTGGTCCAGGTATCCCTGGCCCTCGGTGAGCATCGCGCCCCACTCCGGGGTCGGCGGCTGCGCCCCGAGCCCGAGGTAACTGAGCGCCGCGCCGGTGGAGATGGCCGCGCCGAGCGTCAGCGTCGCCAGCACCAGCAGCGGCCCGACGGTGTTGGGCACGATGTGCCGCACGACCACCAGCGGGCGCGGCACCCCCAGCCCGACGGCGGCGTCCACGTAACCGGAGCGGCGTACGACGAGCGCCTGGGAGCGGACGACGCGGGCGAAGCCGGGTGCGACGCCCACGGCGACGGCGAAGGTCGTGCCGACGACGCCCTTGCCGGTGATGAGGATGACCATGAGCGCCAGCAGCAGCCCCGGCAGCGCCAGCAGCGCGTCGGCGGCCCGCATCAGCACCGCGTCGCCGAACCGGCCGAGCAGCGCCGCGGCCAGGCCCCACACCACGGCGGCGCCCATGCCGACGCCGGTCGCGGCGGCGCCGATCGCCAGCGAGTAGCGGGTGCCGTGCACGACCCGGTCGAAGACGTCCCGGCCCAACTGGTCGGTGCCGAACCAGTGGTGGGCTCCCGGCGCGGCGAGCGCCCCCGCCGGGTCGGTCGCGGACGGGTCACCGGAGGCCAGCAGCGAAGGGAAGGCCGTCGCGACCAGCACCAGCAGCAGGAACAGCCCGGCGAGCGCCACCACCACCGAGCGCACCGGCAGTTGGCGTCGTGCTTTCGCAACTGCCGCTTCGGGAACCGCGGGTGGCGCGAGCGAGGGGGAGGGGACCGAGGTCATGCCGCCGCCACCCCCGTCTCCCTGCGCAGCCGCGGGTCCACCACGACCGCGGCGAGATCCACCAGCGCCGCCACCACGACGAACACCACCGCGGACAGCGCCACCACCCCCTGCACCACCGGCAGGTCGCGGTCGCCGACCGCCTGGAGCGTGACGCGGCCGATGCCGGGCCGCGCGAAGACGTTCTCCACCACCACCGCGCCGCCCAGCAGCGTGCCGGTGAACCACCCGGCGAGCGTGAGCGCCGGCAGCGCGGCGTGCCGCAGCGCGTGGTGCGAGCGCACCCGGTGCTCGGCCAGGCCCCGGGCCCGCGCGGTCAGCGTGAAAGGCTGGTCCAGCGCGCCCAGCAGCCCTTCGCGCAGCACCGGCGCGAGCACCGCGGCGATGGGCAGCGCCAGTGTCAGCACGGGCAGTACGAGCGAGCGCGGGTCGCCGGTGTCGCTGACCGGGAACCAGCCCAGCTTGAAGGAGAAGACCGTCAGCAGCAGGATGCCCAGCCAGAAAGCCGGCGTGGAGACCACCACCAGCTCCGTCACCTGCGCCACCCGGCGCGGCCAGCGGGCCCGCCCGGTGGTCAGCAGCGTCACGACCACCGCGATCGCGACGGCGGTCAGGCTCGCCCACAGCGCGAGCGTCGCGGTCGGCCCGAGCTGGTCGGCCAGCACGTCCTTGACCGGCTGCTGCAACTGGTAGGAGTCGCCGAGCTGTCCGCGCGCGAGCCGCCCGAGCTGGTGCAGGTACTGCACGATCAGCGGCTGGTCCAGGCCGTACTGGTGCCGGATCTGCGCGCGTTGGTCGGCGTCGACCAGCGCGTGCGAGCCGACGATGGCCTTCACCGGGTCGCCGGGCACCAGTTGGAGCACCAGGAAGGCGACGGTGGCCGCCGCCCACACGACCAGGACCGCGGAGGCGAGCCTGGTCGCGGCGTACCGCAGCAGGGCGGGCGGGCGTCTCACTTGCCCTCCACCCAGGCGCCGTAGAACTCCGGCCACGCCGAGACCGACATGCGCAGGCCCTTGACGTTCTTGGCGACGCCGACGCTGGAGTTCTCCACGTACATCGGCACCACGACGGCCTGCTGGATCGCCCACTGCTGCACCTTGGCGTAGTCGGCGGCGCGGTCGGCGGGCTCGGTCGCGGCCTGCGCGGCCTTCAGCCAGGAGTCGACCTGCGGATCGGCGACGTGCGAGAAGTTGTGGCCGCCGCCGACGGAGGTGTTGGTGGACAGGTAGAACTGGCTGAGGATGTCGGGGTTGGTGCTGGCCCAGCCGGTCTCGACGACGTCGTACTGCCCCTTGTCGAGCTTGCCGGAGACCTCGGCCGCGTCGGTGGACGCCTCCAGGTCCAGCTGGATGCCGGCCTTCTTCAGGTCGCCCTGGACGGCCTGCGAGAAGACGGTGGCCTGCCCGTAGACGGGCGCCCGCACGGTGAGCCGCTTGCCGTTCTTGGTGCGGTAGCCCTGCGCGTCGCGGCCGGTCCAGCCGGCCTCGTCCAGCAGCTTGCCGGCGAGCGTGCGGTCCACCGGCCAGGAGTTGTCGAGCGCGGCGTCGTAGCCGTCGGGCGTGGTGGGCGCGAGCAGGCCCCAGGCGCGCTTGCCCGTGCCGAGGAAGACCGACTTCACCAGCGCGTCGAGGTCGATGGAGCGCTGGAAGGCCTGCCGGACCCGGATGTCGGAGAACAGCGGGCTCTTGGTGTTGAGGTAGAAGCTGTCGACGGCGCCGGGGTCGGCCTTGCTGAGCACCGTCAGGCTGCTGTTGCGGGCGACGGCGGTCTGCTGGTTGGCGGGCAGCGCGCCGGCCGCGTCCACCTGCCGGGAGTTCAGCATGCCGACCCGGGTGGCCGGTTCTGGCACGAAGCGGATCGTGACGCTGTCCAGCCGCGCCGGCCCGGACTGCGCCGCGTCCTTGGGCGCCCATTTGTAGGCGGGGTTGCGGCGGTAGACCCGCTGCTGCCCGCGTACGTACGTGCTCGCGATGAACGGCCCCGTGCCGACCGAGTCGGTGCCGGCGCACAGCTTGTCGGCGCCCGCGGTCAGCGTCTTGGGCGAGGCGATCCCGAGGTAGGTGGTGCTCGCGGCCTGCAGGAACGGCCCGTACGGGCGGCTGAAGGACACCTTCACGGTGTACGGGTCGACGACGGTGGTGGAGACGTACGGGCCGAGGATGCCGGCCGCGTACTGCGACTGGGTGGCCTTGGCGGTGATGTGGTCGAAGTTGGCCTTCACCGCGGCGGCGTCGAAGCGCGTGCCGTCGGTGAAGGTCACGTCCTTGCGCAGCGAGAAGGTGTACGTCTTCCCGCCGTCGCCGATCGTCCACGACGACGCCAGCCACGGCTCCAGCGTGCCGTCCGGCGTCTGGTACACCAGCGAGTCGAAGACCGGGCGCTGCACGAACGACGTGACGTCCTGGGCGCTGACGTGCGGGTCCCAGCAGTCCGGCTCCTGGTCGGTGGCGTAGGTCAGCGAGCCGCCGGACCGCGGGGCGGCCCCGGCCCCGGGCTTGCTGGTGTCGTCGTCACCGCCGCCGAGGCTGCAGCCGGCCGCGGCGACGACGAGGGGGAGGAGCAGGGCGGCGGTGCGGACGGTCCGGCGTGGGTGCATGGGAGCTCCGTGGAAGCGAAGGGTGCGTGTGCCGAGGGAACTGTCGCCACTGCTTCTAAAGCGGAGCTGAAACACTGCGCGTAGAGCCCGGCACGACCGCCTGCGCGGCCTGCGCGAGCAGCTCGAACGACCGCAGCCGCTCCTGCTGGTCGGGCACGACGGTCAGCGCCATCACCTCGTCGGCGCCGGTCGCCGCGACCAGCGCGGCGAGCTTGCCGCGTACGGTGTCGGGTCCGCCGATCAGCTGCGGCTCGGCGAGGTCGTCGAGGAAGGCCCGCTCGGCGGGCGTGAAGGCGTGCGCGGCGGCGGTCGCGGCCGACGGGAAGGCGTCGAAGCGCGGCACGGACCGCATGGCGATCTTGCCGAGCAGGTACGGGGCCGCGACGCGCCAGGCGTCCTTGTCGCTGTCGGCGACCGTGGCCAGCGCGGCCACCAGCGTCCTGGGCGCGCTCAGGTGCGGGGAGGGGCGGAAGGCGGCGCGGTAGGCGTCCAGCGCCGGCACCGTCGCGAACGGGTTGATCTGGTGGGCGTACGCGTACGGCAGCCCCAGCACGCCGGCCAGTTGCGCGCTCGACGGGCTGGAGCCCAGCGCCCACAGCTCGGGGCGGCCGTCGGCGGCGGGCACGGCGACGATGCCGGACGCCGGGTCGGCGGGCGCGAAGTAGCCGTCCAGCTCGGCGATCTGCTGGGCGAAGTCGTCGCCGCCGCGCTCGGGCGCGCGGCGCAGGGCGCGGGCGGTGAGCGGGTCGGTGCCGGGAGCGCGGCCCAGGCCCAGGTCGATACGGCCCGGGTGCAGCGCCTCCAGGGTGCCGAACTGCTCGGCGACGACCAGCGGGGCGTGGTTGGGCAGCAGCACCCCGCCGGAGCCGACCCGCAGCGTGCTGGTCGCGGCGGCGAGCCGGCCGATCAGGACGCCGGGCGCGGAGGTGGCCAGCGACGGGGTGTTGTGGTGCTCCGCGACCCAGTAGCGCCGGAAGCCGAGCGCCTCGATCCGCGGCGCGAGGGCGACGGTGTCGCGCAGGGCGGCGGTGGCGGTGCCCCCTTCGAAGACGGGTACGACGTCGAGGACGGACAGGGGTATCGCGGACTGGCTCATCTCGGGGACTCCTCGTTCTCCGCAAAGGGGTTGTCGCGCAAGGGGGTTTCCGGGGCGCTGGGGCCCGGCGCGGCCGGGGCGCCCGGTTCCGGACAGGAGTTGCCGGACAGGGGTGCCGCACGGGGGACGCCGGGCAGGCGGGTGCCCGCCGGTTCGGGGGAGCGGACCGGCGGGCGGTCGGACGCCCGGCGTACCGTCAGGCGGGGTCCGCGACCGGCTCGGGCGCGGGGGCCGCGGGGACCGGCTGCGGCCGGCCGGGCAGCAGCAGCCCGGCGACGAAGACCACGACCGCGGCGGCCACCGGCCACCAGAAGGCGTTGCCGAACGTGCCCGTGGTGGGCGCGTGGTGCGACCCGCCGCCGGTGAGGATCAGCGCGACCACGGCGATGCCGAGCGAGGCCCCGATCTGGTTCAGGATGAACACCGCGCCGGTCGCGCCCGCGACGGCCTCGCCGGGCACGGTCCGGTAGACCGAGCCCATGGTCGGCGCGCCGACCAGGCCCATGCCGAAGCCCGCGGCGAGCTGCGCGATCGTCAGCAGCACCTGCGAGCTGCCGGCGTCGGACTGCGTGAAGACCAGCGCCCCGGCCCCGATGAGCAGGGCCCCGGTCGGCACCAGCCGCTTGGCCCCGAACTTGTCGGCGAGGTTGCCCGCGACGGGCATGCCGATCAGGGTGCCGAAGCCGAGCGGCGCGAGCAGCAGCCCGGACTCCAGCACGGAGTGCCCGTGCACCTGCTGGTAGTACAGCGGCAGCAGGAACAGCAGCGAGAACAGGCCGCCGCCGAGCAGGAACATGGTGGCCACGCTCGCCGAGAAGCCGCGGCTGGAGAACAGCCGGACGTCCACCAGCGGCTGCCGGGTGCGCAGCGCGTGCGCGGTGTAGCCGGCGAACAGCACCACCCCGAGCGCGAGCCCGACGACCACCTCGGCGCTGCCGAAGCCGTTCGCGCCGGCCCGCGACAGGCCGAACACGATCGCGGCGAAGCCCGGGCACAGCAGCGCCACACCGAGCCCGTCCAGCGGCACCGGGTCGGAGCCGCGCGGCGGGTCGGGCGGCAGCACCCGCAGCGCGGCGACGATCGCGGCGAGCGCGAAGGGGACGTTGACCAGGAACATCCACTCCCACGACAGGTGGTCCAGGATCAGGCCGCCGACGATGGGGCCGACGACCGGGCCCAGCGTGATCGGGATCGAGATCAGGCCCATGACCCGGCCCATGCGCTGCGGTCCCGCCGCGGTCGCCACCACCGTCATCATGATCGGGTCGACCATGCCGCCGCCGAGGCCCTGGAGCACCCGGAAGGCGATCAGGCTGTCGGCGTTCCACGCCACCGCGCACAGCGCGGAGCCGGCGAGGAAAAGCGTCAGGCCCAGCAGCCACATCCGCTTGGCGCCGAAGCGCACCAGCGCCCACCCGGCGATCGGGATGGCGAGCGCCACCGCCAGCAGATACCCGGTCGTCACCCACTCGATGGTCGACAGGGAGGCGTCGAACTCCCCGCCGAGCGTGCTGATACCGACGTTGACGATGGTCGCGTCGAGGTAGGACATCATCCCGCCGAGCACCATCACGCCGACCACGGTGAGCAGCGCGCGGTCCAGCCCCGGGGGCGCGCCCTCCTCCGTCTTCGTTACAGACACAGCAACTCCTTTTTACTGTCCCACGCTACAAACTAAACCGGGTAGTTAAATTCTATGCGTGAGACGGTAGCATGGCCGTATGACGGTTGGCGAGAGCGAGAAGCCGGGCGAGAAGCCGGCGGGCGTGCCGGGCGAGCGCGGGCGCATGGACAAGCGCAGGGCGATCGTGGACGCGGCGCTGCACGTGTTCGCCCGGGTGGGCTACGCGCAGGCCAGCCTGGACATGATCGCCACCGAGGCGGGCGTGTCGAAGCCGACGATCTACAACCACCTCGGCTCCAAGGAGAACCTGTTCCGGCACGTCATGACCGAGACCGCCGCCCGGTCCAACGCCAAGACGCTCCAGGTCCTGCTCGACTTCCCCACCGACCCCGGAGCCCTGCGGCCGGGCCTGCAGGACGTGGCGCACAAGCTCGTCGACTGCTACTGCGACGAGCGCTCCGAGGCGGTACGCCGGCTGCTGTACGCCGAGGCGGTGCGCTTCCCCGACCTCTTCGACGCGGTGCGCGCCAGCGGCCCCGACCAGTTCACCGAGGCGCTGGCCGGCCGGCTCGCCCGGCTCGCCAACGCCGGCCACCTGACGATCAAGGACCCGGTGCGGGCCGCGAACCAGTTCATCGCCCTCATCTACGAGGAGCTGCCCGGCATGAGCGCGCTGGGCACCCGGGCGCTGGACCCGGCGGAGGTCTCCGAGGTCGTCTCGGCGGGCGTCGACACCTTCCTGCGCGCGTTCGGCCCCGACGGCGAGCGCGCCGACGGGGCCGGGACGGACTGAGCGGGCAGGGCATGCCGGCCGGCGGGCCGGCGCCCGCCGGGTCAGCGGCTGAAACCGCCGAACGTACCGCGGTAGAAGAGCAGCGGCTCGCCGTCGGCGATCGCGTCCAGGGCGCGCACCCGGGCCACGACGATCGTATGGTCGCCGGCCGGGTGCTCGGCCTCCACCGTGCACTCCAGCCACGCCAGTGACCCCTCCAGCACCGGCGCGCCGCCCGGCGAGGAGATCCAGGGCAGGCCGTGGAACTTGTCCGTGCCGGACGCCGCGAGCCGGTCGGCCGCCGCGCGCTGCTGCGCGCCCAGGATGCTGATCGCCAGCAGCCCGGCGCCCCGCATCAGCGGCCAACTGCCGCTGGTGTGCGCGACGCAGAAGGACACCAGCGCCGGCTCCAGCGACACCGAGCAGAACGAGTTCGCCACCAGCCCCGCCCGCGTCCCGTCCGCCGGGTCGGCCGCGGCCACCGCGACCACACCCGTGGCGAACCGGCCCAGTACATTGCGCAGACATCGCGTGCCGCCCTCCAGCAGCGCCTCGCTCATGCGACCCGCGCCCGGTCGGCGCCGTACCGCAGCTTCGCGAACTCCCGCGTCAGCGCGGTGCGTTCGGCCCGGTAGCCGCCCGCGATCCGCAGCACCGACAGCAGCGTCCACAGCCGGGTCTGCGCGAAGTGCGACGGCGAGCCGTGCACGTCGTCGTGCGCCAGCAGCCGTATGCCGCGCACGTGCTCACGCAGCAGCCGGGCGTCGCCGGGCGGGATGATCTCGTCGCGCAGGCTCGTCACATGCGCCACCGGCACGCGCAGCGCGGCCAGTTCCGCGGGCGTCAGCGCCCAGTCGCGGATCAGGTCGTAGACCTTCTCCGGGGTGCTGCCGGTCAGATGGGCCAGCGTGTCGGTGGTGATCCGCGGGACGCGCGGCTGCCACCCGGTGTCGGTGAAGAAGTCCCGCACCGGCAGCCCCGCGCCCACCACGCCCTTGATCCGGTCGTCGCGCAGCGCCGCCTTCAGCGCCAGGTGCCCGCTGAAGCTCAGCGCGAGCAGATACGTACGCGACACGTCCGCGCGGGCCGCGACCGCGTCCAGCAGCGCCGGGAACATCGCGGGCGCGTCCGCGTCGTACGGCAGCGTGTTCTCGCCGACGCCCGGCATCTCGGTGACGACGCCCGCGAAGCCGAACGCGTCCAGCTGCGGCAGCACCGCCGCCCACTGCTCCTTGATCGACACGATCCCGCCGGTCATCACCAGCAGGGGCCGCTTCTGCGCGGTGTCCAGGCCCACCGTCCAGCAGCGCACCCGCCCGCCGGGCAGCTCCACGTCGAGCCGCCCGATCGACGGGAAGGCCGCCGTCCGCCAGGCGTCGAAGGCCGCCGTACACCGCTCCAGCGCCGCCTGCCGCGGCGCGCCGTCCACGAACGGGAAGCGGGCCATGTTGTAGTGCACGCTCGCCTCCAGCGGCTTGCCCTGCGCCGCCAGCAGGTCCGCCGCCCGCGTCCACTCCGCCACCCACGAGCCGGGGCCGCCGCCGGGGTCGTCGTGGGCGACGCGGTCCAGGATCGGGTCGTAGTGCTCGGGCGGCAGTCCTTGCGAACTGGTGTGCGCCACCACGAAGTTCTTCAGCTCTGCGATGTCGCTCATGCGTCTCCCACGTTCCCCACGTTCCCCACGTCCCCCACGTTCCGTACGTCTCCCACGCTTTCCAGTGCCTCCTTGACCTCGGTCAGGACGTCCGCGGCCTCGGCGCCGTCGATCACCCGGTGGTCGAAGCTCATGCTCAGCCGCATCACCGGCGCGACCGCCAGCCGCCCGTCGCGCACCACCGCCCGGTCGGCGACCCGGCCCACGCCGAAGGTCAGCGTCGTGCCGCCCACCGAGTGGAAGGAGTCCACCGCCCGGTGGCCCAGCGACGTCACCGCGAAGGTGCCCGTCAGCCTCGGCCGCAGCTCCAGGTTCGCCGCGACCTCGCGGAACCTCAGCCGCGCCTCCTGCGCCGGGCCCTCGTGCACCGCCCGGATGCCGGCGAATTCGGGTGCCGTCTGCGGATCGCTGTCCCGGGCGTGCTCGATGTGCCGCTGGATGTCGGCGAGTTCGGCCTGCTGCAGATCGGGGACGACGGTGCCGAGCACCACCCGCTGGCCGTCCAGTGTGGCGTCCAGCGTGAGCTTGCCGGCCACCGTGTCGTAGCGGGCGATCCGCAGGTCCCACGGCGGGCCCTGCACCGCCGCGTTGGCGTCCGGGTGCCCGGCCAGCACCCGGCCGGCCGCGTGCAGGACGTAGGCGGTCGTGGAGTAGTGCACGCCGGCCGACTCCCGGGCGGCGGCGCGGTGCGCGCGGACCGCGCTCATGTCGACCTCGGTGTCCAGGAAGACCGGGGCGAAGTCCCGTACGACCTCCAGGAAGAACTGCGTGTGCCGGCGCCGGCGCGGCAGCGGCTCACCGGCGGCCCCCGGCACGTTCGCGGTGTCCGGCACGTTCGCGGTGTCCGGTGCATCCACGGTGTCCGGCCTGTTCGCGGTGTCCGGTGCGCCCACCTCCGCCTCCGGCACGCTCATGAGCCGGTCGCCAGCCGGTAGACGGCCTCCAGCGAGGGCGCCTCCAGCACCTCCGACAGGGCCAGCGGCCGGCCGGTCTCGCGTTCCAGCACCGTGCACAGCGACAGCAGGTGCACCGAGTCCCAGGACGGGACCGCGTCGAAGCCCTGCCGGACCTGCTCGGGCGTGACGGACAGGGCGAGTTCGTCGCGCAGCAGCACCACGAAGTCGTCGATGGAATTCATGCGGTCTCGTTCCCTTCCGGCGCCGGCCGCAGCCGCGCGGTCAGACGGATGTGCGCGGGCGGCGGCGGCACGTCCGCGAGGTCGTGCTCGAAGACCGCCTCCGCCGGGCCGGCCTGCTCGCCGCCGGGGCCGTCGCCCGGCTCGCCGTCCCGGCCGGCCACCGGCACGAAGCCCGAACGGAGGTAGAAATCGGCGACCTTGCCGTTCTTCGCGCTCGGCACATAGCGGCCGACGACCCGGCGCGCACCGGTGGCGCGGGCGTCGGCGAGCACGGTCGCGAGCGCGGCCTGCTCGATGCCGCGGGAGAACACCCGGCAGCTGAGCAGGAAGTTGTCCACGTGCACGGTGTCCCCGGCCCGCCGCAGCAGCACCGCGCCGACCAGCCCGTTGTCGCCGAACCGGTCGGCGGAGGCGATCGTGAGCACCTGCGCGTCCGGTGACTGCGCCAGCGCCTCGACGTCCGCCGGCTGCAACCGCTGCGTGGTGAGGTTGAACTGGTTGGTGCGCAGGGTGATCTGCGAGACCCGGGGGATCTGCTCGGCCGCCGCGGGCGCCAGCGTCACCGAGACGCCGAGCTCGCGCAGATAGCCCTCCAGCGAGTCGAAGGTGTCCAGGAAGTCCTGCCGGGCCCGCTCCTCCTTGTAGCGCTCGGGCCGCGCCCGGTCCTCGGCGGTCAGCTCCCGTACGTCGAACCAGCCGTCGCGCAGCAGGTCCTCGACGTGCCGGGCCGGCTCCTCGCCCACCGCCACCACCGCGACGCCCGGCAACTCGCGCCGCACCAGGCCGCGTTCGAAGGAGCTGTCGTCGACGAAGACCACGCTGTCCACCGACAGGTTCAGCTCGCGGGCGATCGCCGCCAGATTCTCGTGCTTGGGCGCCCAGTTGGCCCGCACCTGGAGGAAGTCCTCGTCGCGCACGGCCAGTCCGGGGTGCTCGCGCAGCACCTTCAGCACCGGCTCCAGGTCGTTCTTGCTCACCACGGCCGGCAGCACGCCCTGCGCCGCCAGTTGGCGCACGACCTTCTGGAAGCGCTGGAATGCCTCGCCGCGGTAGCCCTCGGACACCTCGATGCCCTCCGGCCCGACCTCGCCGAGCACCCCGCCCCACAGCGTGCCGTCCAGGTCCAGCGCCAGCACCTTCTTGCCACCGCCGGCCGCCTGCCGCAGCAGGTGCCCGACCTCGCGGGCGTAACCGGCGAGCAGCTCCGCCGACAGATGCGCCTTGGCGTACACGCTCTGCCGTACGTCCCGGGCCGGCAGCCCCGCCGCGAGCAGCGGGTCGAGGTCGACGGTGACCACCTGCGACCACCGCTCCGGCAGCCGCAGCAGCCGGACGTTGGCCTCCCGCCACAGCACGCCCAGCCGGGCGCGCGAGCGCAGGTCCACCAACTGCGCGGTCAACTCCCGCGGCAGCGGCAGGGTGTTGAGGACGAGCGTGCCGCCCGGCGCGGCCTGCGCGAAGACCTCGGCGGCCCGCTCGACCAGCGCCAGCTTGGCGGCGAGGACGCGCTCGGCGTCCGCCACGCTCCACGGCACGGGCAGTTCGCCCGCGACGACCTCCGCGTCCAGCACGCACAGCGCGAACTGCGGGCGGGCGGCGTAGAGATCGCTGTCCGGGGTGAGCAGGTCGAAGACCCAGCTGTCGAAGTCCGACAGCTCCACGCGGGCGAGCAGCCCGTGCCGCGCGGCCTGCGCGACGAGCGCCGGCCGCAGCGCGGAGAGCGTGCCGTGCCCGGTCACCGCGATCCCCGGCGCCGGCGTGCCGGGATGCGCGGCGAGGACCTGCTGCGGATCCAGCCGGGCCAGCAGGTTCCCGGCGCGCAGCACGGCCGCGTCGTCCAGTTCGGCCAGCAGTTCACGCACCCGCGGGTAATGGGCGGCGAGTTCGCCCGCCTCGTGCAACTCCACCAGCCGCGCCCAGGCGTCGGCCGGCGCGGACGGCGGCTCCTGGCGCCGCACGGCCTCCTGCGTCACGGCGCACTCCCCTCAAGCGCGAAACCGGACTTGATCCACTTGCTGGACTCGATCGAGATGCCCAGCGCCCGCCGCCCCGGGCCCAACTCAGCCAGGGCGCGCTCCAGTTGCAGGAAGACGATGGCGTTGCCGCAGTTGCCCGCCTCGTCGACGACCGACACGTCGCGCGCCTGCGGCAGCCCGAGCCGCTTGCTGATGAGCGCGGTCATCCGCCCCGACAGCTGCGGCGGCAGCAGCAGCGCGACGTCCTCGGGGCGCCACCCGGCGTCGTCCAGCAGCTCGTGCAGCACCTCCTGCGACATCCGCGGCACGTGCTCCTCGATCGCCTTGTAGTCCTCGGTCGCGGCCGGCCGGTCGCTGCCGCGGTCCAGCGGGCCGTACCACTCCAGTACGGCCCCCGGCTCGCGGCCGAGGCCCACCAGCCGGGTGAACAGCGACCGGACCGTGGCCGCGCCCGGCGCGGGGTCGGCGGACAGCACGGCAGCGCCCGCCGCGTCGCCGAACAGCACGAAGCTGACCAGCTCGGCGGGCGCCGCCTTGCGCAGGTCCTTGGTCACGTCGTAGAAGCGGGCGATGACGTCGCCGCCCAGCACCAGCACCCGCCGTGCGGTGCCGGCGAGCACCAACTGCCGTGCCAGGTCCAGCGCCTGGACCGCGCCCGAGCAGCCGGACTGGAGCTGGAAGGTGCGGACCTGGTCGATGCCGAGCCGGTCGGCGACGATGTTGACGGTGGCCGGCATCAGCCGGTCCGGGGTCGCGGTGCCCAGCACCACCGCGTCCACGTCCTGCGCGGCGAGCCCCGCGGCCTTCAGCGCCCGGCGCCCCGCCTCCTCCGCGAGGTCGGCGAGGCTGCCGGTGACCGTACCGGTCGCCAGGTCCAGGGCCAGGTGCCGCGACCGGGTGCCGATGAACGCGTCGACCCACTGCTCCCACAGCGCGTCCATGCCGAACCGCCGGCCCAGGGCCGCGTTGTCCACCGGCGGCCCGGGCAGCGCCGACGCGGCCGACAGAATGTGCACGTCCCGCTGGGACATGTGCCGTTCCTCTCTCGAAGCCTCGGGAACCGTGGCCGCATGCCGCGGCCGTGGTCAGTCGGCGAGCAGGATCCGCGCCTCGGCGGACGCCCGCACCCCGGTCATCCGCCAGGAGCGGAAGCCGGTCAGGCCCTCGTAACGGCCGCTGGTGCCGACGGCGGGGTAGAAGACCCACTTGCTGGTCTTCACGTCGTTGAAGTCCGCCCAGCCCTCGGCGTGGATGGTGCCGTCCTCCAGCGTGATGTCCTCGGAGTACCAGCTGAGCAGGCCGTTGTCGCCGGGGCGTATGTAGCGGATGGTGAAGGTGCCGTGGGCGGTGCCGATCAGCTTGCCGCCCTCGTCGTACAGCTCGTCGTCGAAGGTGCCGCCCTGCCCGATCTGCGGGTCCGCGAGGTTCGTCACGTCGTCGACGACCTTGACGACGATCTCCTTGGGCACGCGCAGGGTGATCTGGTCAGCCACGGTGGGTCCTTTCCTGGTCGCGGGATCGCGGGGTCGCGGGGTCTCGTGTGCTGCGGTGGGGGTGCGAGGGGTGCTGCGGTGGGGGGATCGGGGCGTGGGGGGATCAGTCGGTGTGCGGGTCGCGCCGCGGGGTCGGCCCGGCGATCAGCGGCTGCCGGTCGGGCAGCACACCGGGGCCGGTCACGTCGAAGACGGGGCCGCCGGCGGGCGTGGCCGGCGCGGGCGGCCGGGGGAAGAAGCCCTCCCGGCCGTCGCCGGTGGCGAGCACCGTCCACAGGCCGTGCCGGGTCCACGTACCGGAGTTGACGGGGTCGTTGTCGCTGAAGGTGTAGGGCGCGTAGTTGCGCCGCGTCGGGTCGGGCTGCGTGAAGCGGCCCCAGTAGCCGTTGTAGAAGTGGTGGTCCAGCAGGTGGGCGCTGCGCAGCAGTTGGTAGCCGCCCCGGTAGCGGAACGGGTTCGCCGCGGCGGCGTCGCCGGACGGTGTCACGGCGCCGTGCGGGGTGTGGCGGTAGCGGGCGGCGACCGTGCCGTCCTCGTCCAGCAGCGCCAGCACCGAGCCCTGCTGGTCGGTGACCGCCCAGTAGTGCCGGCCCTCGGCGGTGAGCACCGCCAGCAGCGTGCCGTCGGGGGCGCGTACCACCTCGGTGGGCACCCCGTCGTCGAGGACCCGCACGATGCCGAGCGGGGAGTAGGTCAGCACATGGGTGACGGTGCGGCCGTCCAGCGCGGTCTCGGTGATCCGCCGCGGCTGCTCCTGGCCGAGCGCGTCGTAGCGCATGTCGGCCACCAACTGCCCGCCGAAGACGCCGGTGAGCGTCTGGTTGGTGGGGCTGTAGCTGAACGAGCCGGTCGGGTTGACCTCGTCGGTGAAGTTCCCGGCGCCGTCGTAGCCGAACTCGGTCTGCCCGAACCGCACCACCTGGCCGGCGTCGTTGAGGGTGAAGCCGACCTCGCCGAGCCGCACGATGTGGTGGGCGGCGTCGTAGGCGTACGTGACGTCGCCGGCGCGGGCGAGCCGCTTCAGGGCGTCGTAGCCGTACGCCGTGGTCTCGCCGTCGACCGTCGCCGTACGCAGCACGTCGGTGTCGGTGCCGTCCGGCGCGGCGTAGCCATAGGCCGCGCGGAAGAGCTCCGCACCGTCCGCGCCGCGCACCACCAGGGAGGTGCGGCGGCCCGCCGCGTCGTGGTCGATCTCCTGCACCGCGCCGCCCACGTCGAGCCGGGTAAGCCGGCCCGCGGCGTCGTGGGCGAACCGCACGGCGCGCCCGGAGGGGCCCGTGACGGACTCCAGGGCGCCCGCGGCGTCGTAGGCGTACCGGGTCGTGCCGCCCGCCGTGGTGAGCGACAGCGGCGCGCCCGAGGCGTCGTACGCCAGCCGCACCTCCTCGCGCGCGGCGCCCTCGGTGCGTACCGCGGTCGCCAGCCGGCTGCCGGCGGCGGTGCGCACCCACGTGAAGTCGTAGCGCCAGCCCGCGGCGGCCTTGCGCACCACCCGGCCCAGCCCGTCGTACGCGAGGCTCAGCAGCACCTGTCCCGCGTCCTCGTCGGTCACCTCGGTGAGCCGGCCGGCCGCGTCGTGCCGGTAGCCGGTGCGGCGCCCGGCGCCGTCGGTCACGGCGGTGACGCGGGACAGCGCGTCGTAGGCGTAGGAGGTGCGGCCGAGCGGCGCGGGCGGGGTGACGGTGGTGAGCCGGCCCGCGCCGTCGTAACCGAAGGACGTGGTACGGCCGTTGCCGTCGGTGAGGGCGGCCGGCCGGCCGCTGCCGGGGTCGTAGGCGCGGGTGTCGAGCGGGGTCTCGCGGCCGGGCGCCGCGGTGCGCACCAGCCGGCCGCGCTCGTCGTAGGCCAGCAGCAGGGCGCTGCCCGCCGGGTCGTGCAGCGCGGTGGGCAGCGCGGGGTGGGCGGGGTCGTCGTAGCGCGCGGTGGAGCGCGCCGACGTCGGGAGCGTCAGCGCGGTGAGCCGGCCCTGCGCGTCGCGCGTGAAGCGGACGGTGTGGCCGGTGGCGTCGGTGACGGACGCCGGCTGGCCGTGCTCGTCCCACGTCCAGCGGCGCACGCCGCCCGCCGGGCCGGTCACCGCCAGCGGCCGGCCCTCCGCGTCGGACTCGTGGACCGTGACCCGGCCCAGCGGGTCCGTCACCGTGGTGCGGCCCGGCGCGTAGCCGAAACCGACCGCCGCGCGGCCCCCGAGGCCCTGCCAGGCGACCTCCGCGACCGCGCCCGACGCGGTGTAGCGCACCTCCACCGGGCCGCCCTCGGGCGGCACGACCGCCGCCAGCCGGCCCCCCTCGTCCCACCGGTAGCCGGTGACGTGGCCGGTGGCGTCGGTGTGCCGGGCGAGCGTGCCGTCCACGTCGTAGGCGTAGCGGGCCGCGGGCAGCTCCAGCGGGTCCAGCAGCGCGACGACTAGGCCGTCCTCGTCCCGCAGCGCCTCCGACCCGGCCCCGCCGGCTCCTCGCAGCGCCCAGCCCGGCCCGAACCCCGGCTCGCCTTCTGGGGACTTGCCGCTCGCCCGGTATTCGCGCACCACCCGCACCTCGCGGCCGGGAGCGCCGCCCACGAACAGGTCCTGCGCCCGGAACACCAACTCACCGGTGGCCAGGACGACATGCAGCCGCTGCCCGTCGCCGACGGGGAAACGCCACACCGCGGCGTCGGTCACGGGGTCGGAAGGGGACAGGCTCACGGGCGGGCTCCTCGTTCCGGTCGGCGGAACGCCAGCCTCACCCGGCCCTCTAAAGCTGGCCTAAGGGCTCCGGTCGGCCCTTTCCGGCCGCCTCCCATACCCTGTCTGCCATGAAAGGCGTATGAAGCTGCTGTTACGTGCTGCCCTGTGCGGAACCTGTTACGTACTCTTGGGCGAGTCGAAGCGTTCCCGTGCGCCGTCTCGGGTCCTCGTACCCTGAAGACCGCGCGCAGCGGGACGGGGGGAAGGAGACCGCTGCGTTGGCCACCACCACGACCCGAATACGATCTTCCGCGCCGTTCACCGTCCGGGACGGCGAACTCCACCGCCTGCTCGCCGTGTTGGAGCAGGCCGCGGCGTGCCGGGGCGGCTTCGCCGAGGTCGGTGGCGACCCGGGCACCGGCAAGTCCCGGCTGCTGACCGCCCTTTCGCAGCAGGCCCGCGACCGCGGGGTGACCGTGCTGCGCGGCACCTGCGCCGAGGCGACCGCGCACCTGCCCTTCCAGCCGCTCATCGAGGCGTTCGGCAACTGGACCGACGACGCCCCGCAGGCCCTCCCCGAGCTGATCCGCGCGCTCGCCACCCCGCCCGACGGCACCGAGCCCGCCCAATTCACCAGCCGCTGCCGCTTCTTCGCCGAACTGCGCAAGCTGCTCAGTGCATGCGTCGCCACCACCGGCGGCGGCCTGCTGCTCGTCCTCGACGACGCCCACTGGGCCGACCTCGGCACCGTCGAGCTCCTCGACATGCTGGTGCGCTGGCCGCTCACCGGCCAGCCCGCGGTCGTGGTCGCGCACCGCCCCCGGCAGAGCCCCGCGGAACTGCGCGCCGTCCTGGAACGCGGCGCCGAACTCGCCGCCGTCGACGTCGTCCGGCTTGACCCGCTGACCCTCTCGCAGAGCGCCGCGGTGCTCCAATGGGCGGGCGGCGTCGATGAGTTGGCGGCCCTGCACCGCCGGGCCGAGGGCAACCCCCTCTACCTGGGCACCCTCGCCGAGACCGCCCGGCTCGGCGGCCACGACGGCCCGTTCGCCGGCGCCCCGCCCACCCTGACTGCCCGGCTGTTCACCGAGACCGCCCGGCTGAACGCCACCGAACGCGCCGTCCTGCACGCCGCCGCCGTCCTCGGCGACCCCTTCGACGTCGACGGCGTCGCCGAGGTCGCCGGCGTCGACCGCGACGACGCCTGCCGCGCCATCGGCCGACTGCGTGCCCGCGACCTCGTCCGCAACGGCGCGGAACCCGGCCAACTCGTCTTCCGGCACCCGCTGCTGCGCCGCGGCCTGTACGCCGAGGCCGACGGCTGCTGGCGCGGCACCGCCCACCGCAGGGCCGCCGTGCGGCTCGCCGCGGCCGGCGCGCAGCCCCTCGAACTCGCCCCGCACATCGAACGCGCCGGCGCCGGTGTCTCCGACGCCGAGGCCGACGTCCTGGCCGGCGCCGCCCGCGCCGCCCTGCACCTCGGGCGCCCCGCCGAGGCCGCGCACTGGCTGTCGGTGACGCTGCGGCTCGCCGGCCCCGCCGCGCCCGCCCTGCGCGGGCTGTGGCGCTCGGTGGTACGGGCGCTGGCCGCGCAGGGCGCCGCCGACCGGGTCCGGGCGGTGAGCCGGGCCTACCTCGGCGTGCCCGGCCAGGGGTGCGGCGCGCCGTGCGCCGACGTCGCCTTCCTGGCCACCGTGCACGCCGGCCTCGGCCGCCCCGAGGAGGCCCGCGACCTGATCGCGGGCCACCTCGTACGGCTGCCGCCCGACGCCGACCCGGACGAGGAGGCGCTGCTCCAGCTGCACATGCAGCTCGTGCAGGTCATCGGCGGCTCCCTGCCGACCCGCTCCGACGTCGAGGCGCTCATGCGCGGCACCCGGCACGCCGACCCTGTCACCTCCGCGGGCGCGCTCGCGCTGCAAGGGCTGTGCGCCGTCCTCACCGGCGACACCTGCGCCGCCGAGGTCCGGCTGGGCGCCGCCGCGGAGATCCTCGACGGCGTCGAGGGCGTCCCCGCCCCGCACCTGGCCGAGCATCTGCTCGTCCTCGGCTGGGCCGAGGCCCTGATGGGCTGGCACGGCGCGTCCCTCGGCCACGTCGAGCGGGCCGTGCCCGCGGTGCGGGAGAACCGCGACACGCACCTGCTGGCGCCGCTGCTCAACACCCTGGCCTACGCCCACTACCAGTCCGGGCGGATGGCCGACGCCCTCGACGCCGCCCAGGAGGCCCGCAGCACCGGCCGGGCCGTCGGCCGCGCCGACCAGGTCGGCCTCGCCGAGGCCGTCATCTCCGCCGCCCTGGCCCAGCTCGGCGGCAGCGCCGCCCGCCGCCGCGCCGGCACCGGGCCGACCCCCGAGGTGCCGCGCACCCCGCTGAACTCGCTGCTGCACGCCGAGGCCGCGCTGGCCTGCGGCGACGGGGCGAGCGCGCTCGCGCTGCTGGCGCCGACGGGGGCGGCCTGGCGGGTCTCCGAGCCGGTCCCGGTGCTCGCCGCACGCGGCTACGAACTCCTCGCCGCCGCCGCGCTGCTCAGCGGCGCGCAGGACGCCGACATCGAGGAGTGGGTCGGCCACGCCGGCGAGTCCGCCGCCAGCACCGGCCTGCCCGAGCAGAGCGGCCACGCCCTGCTGGCCCGCGGCCATCTGCTGACCCACCGCCGCCGGCACGACACCGCGGCCCGTACGTACGAGGACGCCGTCGACCTGCTCGGCGCCGACACCCCGGCCGGCGTCCGGGCCCGCCAACTGGCCCGCACCGCCCGCGCCGAGGCCGGCCGGGACGGCGCCGGCACGCTGCTGGCCGACCTCACCTCGCGCGAACGCGAGGTCGCCGGGCTCGCCGGGCAGGGCTTCAAGACCAAGGACGTCGCCGAGCGGCTGCACATCAGCCCGCGCACGGTGGACGTCCATCTGGCGCGTATCTACACCAAGTTGGGGGTGGACTCCAAGGCCGCGCTGGTACGGCTGATGGCGGCGGGCTGACCCGGCGCCGGGCCCGGCACCGTGGCGGCGGGCTGCCCGCGGTCGCGGCGCTGCGCGCGGCCCTTCTGGCGGTGGCGGCGTCACACCCGGGCGGCCGGCAGGCGCGAGGCGACCAGTTGCGCCACGGCCGCCCAGTGGTCGGCGAGGAAGAAGTGCCCGCCGGGGAAGACCCGCAGGTCGAAGGGGCCCGTGGTGTGCTGCCGCCACGCCGAGACGTCGGCGAGCGACGCCTCGGAGTCGCTGTCGCCGGTCAGCGCCACGACCGGACAGGAGAGCGGCGCGCCGGGCGTGCCCGTATAGGCGGCGACCGCGCGGTAGTCGGCCCGCAGCGCCGGCAGGATCAGCTCCTGCACGTCCGCGTCGTCCAGCAGCCGGGCGGCCGTACCGCCGAGCCTACGTACCTTGTCCAGCAGCGCCCGGTCGTCGCGGAAGGACTCCGCGGTGCGCCGCGGGCGCGAGGGGGCCCGGCGCCCGGAGACGAACAGCACCCGCGGCCCGGCGCCGCCCAGCAGCGCGGCCGTCTCGTACGCCACCGACGCGCCCATGCTGTGCCCGAGGAACGCCCAGGGCGCCTCGGCCCCGCCCACGCTGTCCCGCAGCACGTCGGCGACCCGCGCCGCCAGCGCGTGCAGGTCCTCCACGGCGGGCTCCCGGTGCCGGTCCTGCCGGCCCGGATACTGCACGGCCAGCACCTCCACCCGGCCCGGCAGCGCATCGGCGAGCGGCTGCCAGTAACCGGCGGCGCCGCCCGCGTGCGCGAAGCACACCAGCCGCGCGGTGGCGCCGGGACCCGCGGGCCGCAGCGTCCGCAGCCAGCCGGCGCCCGCCCGTACCGTGGGCCCGGTCACCGTCAGCCCGCCAGCGACAGGTCGAGGTAGCGGTCCGAGGTCAGGATCGCCTGGTGCATCCGGCGCAGCGAGCGGCACGGCTCAAGGCCCAGCTCACTGCGCAGCACCCGCTGCGCCGACCGGTAGACCTGCAACGCCTCGGCCTGCCGCTCCGAGCGGTAGAGCACCAGCATCAACTGCCGGTAGAAGGACTCGCGCAGCGGATACTGCGCCGTCAGCGACGACAGCAGGCTGATCACCTCGCGGTGCCGGCCCAGCGCGATCCGCGCCTCCACCAGCAGTTCCAGGCACGCCAGCCGTTCCTCCTCGACCCAGGTCGCGAACGCCGCCAGCGCCGTGCCCTCCGCCGTGCCGGCCAGCACCGGCCCGCGCACCAGCGCGAGGGCGAGGTCGAACTCCGCGGCGGCCCGCTCGTGCCGCCCGGCGTGCAGATGCTCCCGGCCGACCCGCACGGCCGCCTGGAAGTCGTCGACGTCCAACTCGGCGCCGCCGCGCCGCAATAGGTAGCCCGCGGGGGTCGTGACGATGGCCCGTCCCTCGCTGTCCCCGGCCGAGACCAGGAACTTGCGCAACTGCGAGATGTACACATGGACGGCCGCCGCCGCCCGCCGCGGCGGCCTCGCCCCCCACAACTCCGTGATCAGGTGGTCCTTGGTGACGCTCTGCCCCGCGCTGGTGAGCAGCAGGGCGAGCAGGGTCTCCATCTTCGGCGCGCTGAGGGTGAAGTGGTCCTGGCCGTTCGCCACCCGTAGCGGACCCAGTAGCTCGTAACGCATCGACACCTCATGCGATAGGGGAACAGTCTTGCGGTCGTGCTCCGCTCTCACAGTCCCCGGACGGGCGGCGTCCGCGCATCAGTGGAATTACGTACGTGGTGGCGATTGGCTGATTACGGACTACTTATCCGGGGCCCCCAGGGGCTATCGCCCACCGACCTGCCGCCCACCGCCTACCTCCTGCCGCACGGCCCTGCTGCTCAACTGCCGCTCAGCTCAAGGAGCTTGGTCACCGTGTTCCAGTTGCGGGCGGTGGCGGCCACGCCCAGCCGCCGGTCGGTGAGCTGCGCGGCGAGCTTGGAGTTGCGGATGGAGTCGGGGAAGTGGGCGTAGATCTCCCGCTCGCCGGCCCGGAAGTCGTCCGGGGCGTACGCGATCCGGTCGATTCCCGCGAGGCGGTCCAGGGGCGCCGGGCCGGCGAGGAAGACCACCAGGAAGCGCGAGCCGTCGACACCGGTCATGTCGAAGGGGTTGCCCTCCACCACCCGCCGCAGATCCCGGGCCGTACGCACCATGCACGTCACGTCCAGGCCCAACTCCGCGGCCAGCGCCCGGTGCAGGCCCTCCGCCAGCACGTCCGGGTCCTCCTCGCCGTGCGAGAGCACCGCGTTGCCGCTCTGCAGATGCGTGCGCACATCGCTCGCGCCGAGACCGGCCAGCAGGTCGCGCAGCGTCTGCATCGGGACCTTCGCCCGGCCCCCGACGTTGATCCCGCGCAGCAGCGCCACGTACCTCATGGTGGTCACGCCCATACGGTAGCGGGACGGCCCGCTGCCCGGAGAACACCCTCCATGTCCCTCGTTCGGGTAACGCCTGCATGCCGGAACGGTTCGGCAGGGCAACCGCTGGCTACCTTCGCGGCCATGAGCATCCAGCCGCTGAGGGAAGCGGGCCACGACCGGCCCGACGTCCGCCCCACCGTCACCGAACTGCGGCTGTCCGCCTTCAAGTCGCACCGCGGGGCCGCCTTCGCACTCGGCCCGCTCACCCTGCTCACCGGCGGCAGCGGCACGGGCAAGTCCAGCGTGCTCGAAGGGCTCGCCGCGCTCGGCCGGCTCGCGTGCGGCGCGCACCTGGCCGAGGCGTTCGGTACCGGGGTGCGCGGCGGGGCCGCGGCGTGCGTGCCGCAGTCCGCCCGGCCGGACGCGCAGGGGCGGCGCGGCCTGCGTATCGGCTGCACGGTGACCGGCCCGGTCGGCCCGGTCCGGCTGGACGTCGCGGTGCAGGTGGAGCCGACGCTGCGGGTCGTCGGCGAACGGCTCACCGGCGCCGGCGAGACGCTGCTGGCGACCGCGCTGCGCGACCCCGCGCGCCCCACCGTCCAGGCCGCCTGGCACACCGGCGGCGAGGTCGCGGTGACCCGCGCCCCGCTGCCCGACGACGTGCTGGCCAGCGCGCTGCTGCCGCTGCGGGTCGCCGGGCGCACGGCCGGGCAGCGGCTGGTGCTCGCCGCGGCCGAGCAGCTGGTGGTGGCGCTGCGCGGCGTCTTCCCCGTCGCCCCGCGGCCCGAGCACATGCGCGCGCCGGTCCCGCGCGGCGACGGCCGGCTGCGCGCCGCCTGCGACAACCTCTCGGCGGTGCTGGCCAGGACCGAGGGCGAGTGCGGCACACGGCACGCCGCGCTGGTCCAGGCGGTACGGGCGGTGTGCAGCGGGCCCGTCGCAGGGCTGACGGTACTGCCCGCCACGCTGCCGCAGGGCGACGGGCGGGCGCCGTTGGAGGCGGTCATCGCGGCGGTCGACCGCGGGCCGCTCGGCATGCTGCCGGTCGACCGGCTCGGCGACGGCGAACTGCGCTTCGTGGCACTGGCGCTGGTGCTGCTCACCGGCCCGGGCGTGCTGGACGTCGACACCAGTACGGAGCTGCTGCCGGCCGGGCAGGTGCTCACCGTGCTGGGCGACGGGCTCGACCTGGGCCTGGACCGCGGGCAGGTACGGGAGCTGCTGCGGCTCGCCGGGGTGGCCGCGGGCCGCGGCCACATCCGGCTGCTGGGCACGGTGCAGGACGCGGCGTGCGCGGCGGGGCTGGGCGGGGTGACGCTCACCCGGCTCGGCGGTGAGTCCGACGGGCTGGGGGCCGGCGCGGGCGGCGATGCGGTAGACCAGTCCGGGTGACCGGACAGCAACTGGACCTCGCGGGACTGCAGCGCCGCCTCGTCGACTTCGCGGCGGCCCGTGACTGGCAGCCCTTCCACACCCCCAAGAACCTCGCCGCCGCGCTGAGCGTCGAGGCGGCCGAACTGCTGGAGATCTTCCAGTGGCTGACCCCCGAGCAGGCGGCGGCGGTGATGGCCGACCCGGAGTCGGCCCACCGGGTCCGCGACGAGGTCGCCGACGTGCTGGCGTACCTGCTCCAGTTCTGCGCGGTGCTGGAGGTGGACGTGCTCGCCGCGCTGGCGGCGAAGATCGACCGGAACGAGCGGCGCTTTCCCCGGCCGGGGGCCGCGCCGGCGGGGTAAGGGCCCCCGCCGGCGCGCGGCGGGACGCTCCGCCGTCTGCACGGGCGGGAAGTTATCCACAGGCGGCAGGAAGTCCCTTTCGCGGCGCGTGCGCGATCTGTCACGCTGGGTGATGTCGGCAGGTGGTGAGGGTCACCATCGCCGCTCACGAGGGGGTGCGCCGGAGATGGACGCGGCACGGCTGGTGGCGGAGTGCGAACGGGTGATGCGCGAGGCGCCGCGGCCCGAGGACGTCATCGAGGAGGCATGGCAGGCGGGCGAGCTGGTCGAGGCGGTGGCCCGGCTGCTGGACTCGGCGGAGGAGCCGCGCCGGCGCCGGGCGGCGCCGCTGCTCACGGCCCCGGGCGCCGGCCCGCCGCGGGCCGCCCGGCTGACCTCGGTACGCGATCCGGCGGGGACGCTGCGGGCGCTGCGGGTGCTGCTGGGCGAGCTCCACCAGGCGCTGGTCGCCCTGGCCAGGGCCGAGCAGCACGAAGGGGCGTATTGGTCCTGCGTGGAGGCGCTGGACGCGGTGGACGAGGCCCGCGAGCAGGTGCGGGCGCTGGCGCGGGGCGAGCGGGTCGCGGGCGGCCCGGGCGCGGGGGAGTCGTCATGTGGCGTTTGACGTGGTGGCGCGCGCAGAGTGCAGGATGGGGGAATGGATCTGCGAATCTTCACCGAGCCCCAGCAGGGGGCCGACTACGACACGCTGCTCAAGGTCGCCAAGGCCACGGAGGAGCTCGGCTTCGACGCCTTCTTCCGTTCCGACCACTATCTGACGATGGGCGGCGCGGGCCTTCCGGGCCCGACGGACGCGTGGATCACACTGGCGGGCCTGGCCCGGGAGACCAGCAGGATCAAGCTCGGCACGCTGATGACGGCCGGCACCTTCCGGCTGCCGGGAGTGCTCGCGATCCAGGTCGCGCAGGTGGACGCGATGTCGGGCGGTCGTGTCGAGTTCGGCCTCGGCGCCGGCTGGTTCGAGGCGGAGCACACCGCGTACGGCATCCCGTTCCCGAAGGAGAAGTTCGGCCGGCTGGCCGAGCAGCTCGCGGTGATCACCGGCCTGTGGGCGACCCCGGTCGGCGAGACGTTCGACTTCGACGGCGAGTTCTACCAGCTCAAGGACTCCCCGGCGCTGCCGAAGCCGGCGCAGGCCAAGGTGCCGGTGCTGATCGGCGGCATGGGCGCCAAGCGCACCCCGGAGCTCGCGGCGCGCTATGCCGACGAGTTCAACGTGCCCTTCAACGGGCTCGACGCGACCGGTACGCAGTTCGGCCGGGTCCGGGAGGCGGTGGCGGCGGCCGGGCGTCCGGCGCAGAGCATGACGTACTCCAACGCGCTGGTGGTGTGCGTCGGCAAGGACGACGCGGAGGTGGCCCGCCGGGCGGCGGTGATCGGCCGCGAGGTGGACGAGCTGAAGGAGAACGGGCTGGCGGGATCGCCCGCGGAGGTCGTGGAGAAGATCGGGCGCTACGCGGAGCTGGGCGCCACCCGCTTCTACCTCCAGACGCTGGACCTCAGCGACCTGGAGCACCTGGAGCTGATCGCCTCCCAGGTCGCGCCGCAGCTGGGCTGAGGCATGCCGCCGCGGTCCTCGCCGCCGCCCGCCGTTCCGCCCGGCCCCGCCGGGCGGCGCTGGCGGCTGCCGGCGGCGGGGTCCGCCCTGGTGCTGGACGGCGGGCTGTCCAACCAACTCGCCGACCAGGGCTGCGACCTGTCCGACGCGCTGTGGACGGCCCGGCTGCTCGCCGACGACCCGGAGCAGATCCTGGCCGCCCACACCGCCTATGCGCGGGCCGGCGCGCAGGTGCTGATCACCTCGGGCTACCAGGCCGGCTACGAGGGCTTCGCCCGCCGGGGCATCGGCAGGAGCGAGGCGACCGCCCTGCTGCGCAGCAGCGTGACCCTCGCCCGGCGGGCGGCGGCTGCCCGGCCGGGGGTGCGGGTGGCCGCGTCGGTCGGGCCGTACGGCGCGGTGCTGGCCGACGGCAGCGAATACCGCGGGCGGTACGGGAAGTCGGTGCGGGAGCTGACCGCCTTCCACCGGCCGAGGATCGAGGCCGCGGCGGCCGAGGGCCCGGACGTGCTGGCACTGGAGACGGTGCCGGACATCGACGAGGCCGAGGCGATGCTGCGGGCGGCGGCGCCCACGGGCCTGCCGGTGTGGCTGAGCTACACCGTCGAGGGCGGGCTGACCCGCGCCGGGCAGCCGCTGGCCGAGGCCTTCGCGCTGGCGGCGGGCCGGGAGGAGGTGGTCGCGGTGGGCGTCAACTGCTGCGCGCCGCAGGACGTGCTGCCCGCGGTCGAGCTGGCGGTCGCGGTCACCGGCAAGCCGGCCGTGGCCTACCCGAACAGCGGTGAGCAGTGGAACGCCGCCGCCCGCCGCTTCGAGGGCACGCCCGCCTTCGCCCCGGCGCTGGCCACCGCCTGGCAGGCGGCCGGCGCCCGGCTGATCGGCGGCTGCTGCCGCGTCGGCCCGGCCCAGATCGCCGCCCTGCGCGCCCACCTCCACGCCTGACCTGCCGCCGGCCGCCCGGCCGGTGCCCGCAAAAAGCCATGGTCGCGGGGGTGGCGGCGGGCGGATACTCGGCGGGTGTTCCTGACGATCTCGACGACGCGTACGGCCGCCGGTCCTGCCACGGACCTCGGCTTCCTGCTGCACAAGCACCCGGACAAGGCCCAGGTCTTCGCCACGTCCTACGGAGACGCCCATGTCTTCTACCCCGAGGCGGGCGCGGAGCGGTGCACCGCCGCGCTGCTGCTGGAGGTCGATCCGCCGGCGCTGGCCCGGCGGGGGCGGGGCAAGGGCAGGAGCGGGGCGGCGGCCGATGCCGCGCTGGCGCAGTATGTGAACGACCGCCCGTATGCGGCGTCCTCGCTGATGGCGGTGGCGCTGCGGACGGTCTTCGCCAGCGCGCTGCGCGGCGAGTGCCGGACGCTTCCCGAGCGGGCGGCGGCGCCGCTGCCGTTGCGGATCGAGGTGCCCGCGCTGCCCGCGCGGGGCGGGGCCGCCCTGGTGGTCCGGCTGTTCGAGCCGCTGGGCTGGCGGGTGACGGCCGAGCCGGTGCCGCTGGACGCCGGCTTCCCCGAGTGGGGCGACTCGCGCTACGTACGGCTGGAACTGGAGGGCGAGCTGCGGCTGTCCGACGCGCTGCGGCATCTGTACGTGCTGCTGCCGGTGCTGGACGACGCCAAGCACTACTGGGTGTCGGCCGACGAGGTGGACAAGCTGCTGCGGTTCGGCGAGGGATGGCTCGCCGGGCACCCGGAGCAGCAGCTGATCACCCGGCGGTATCTGGCCCGCCGCTGGGCGCTGACCAGGGAGGCGAACGAGCGTCTTGAGCTGGTGCGGCTCGCCGACGCCGACGACTCGCAGGTCGAGGACCTGGACAACGCGGTGGAGCAGGACGGACCGGAGGGAGCGGAAGCAACGGAGGGAGCCGAGGGAGCTGAGGGCACGCAGGAGCCGGACCGGACCACCGGCGCGGGCACGCCGGGTGAGCCGGGCGGGGCTGACCCCGCGGACCCCGCGGACCCCGCGGACCCCGTGGAGCCGCATGTGCCGCTCGCGGTGCGGCGCCGGGAGGCGATCCTGGCCGCGCTGCGGGCCGCCGGTGCCGCCCGGGTGCTGGATCTGGGCTGCGGGCAGGGCCAGTTGCTGGCCGCGCTGCTGAAGGAGCCGCGCTTCACCGAGGTCGTCGGCGTGGACGTGTCCGTACGGGCGCTGGAGATGGCCGCGCGGCGGCTGCGGCTGGACAGGATGGGGGAGCGGCAGTCCGCCCGCCTGAAGCTGTTCCAGGGCTCGCTCGCGTACACCGACAAGCGGCTCAAGGGCTATGACGCAGCGGTGCTCAGCGAGGTGGTCGAGCACCTGGACCCGCCGCGGCTGCCCGCGCTCGCATACGCCGTCTTCGGCGCCGCCCGGCCCCGGACGGTCGTCGTGACGACGCCCAACGTCGAGTACAACGTGCGCTGGGAGACGCTGCCCGCAGGCCATGTGCGGCACGCCGACCACCGCTTCGAGTGGACCCGGGGCGAATTCCGGGACTGGGCGCGGGCGGTGGCCGACCGCTACGGCTACGCCGTGGAGTTCGCGCCCGTCGGCCCCGACGACCCGGAGGTCGGCCCGCCGACCCAGCTCGCCCTGTTCACCACGACCGACCCGCAGCTCGCCACCAAGGAGAAGGAGGAGGCGGCATGAGCACCGAACCCACCACCGGCGCAAGCACCGGCACCGCCACCGCCACCGCCGCCGACACTGCCGCCGCGCCGCGCACGCTCGCGGTCACCGACATGGCCCTCGTGGTGCTCATCGGCGCCACCGGCTCCGGCAAGTCCACCTTCGCCGCCCGGCACTTCACGCCCACGGAGGTGATCTCCTCCGACTTCTGCCGCGGCCTGGTCAGCGACGACGAGAACGACCACAGCGCGACCAACGACGCCTTCGACGTCCTGCACTACATCGCGGGCAAGCGCCTGGCGGCCGGCCGCCGTACGGTCGTCGACGCCACCAGCGTGCAGCAGGAGTCCCGCCGCCGGCTGGTGAACCTGGCGCGCGAGCACGACGTGCTGCCGATCGCCATCGTCCTGGACGTCCCTGAGCGGGTGTGCGCCGAGCGCAACGCGGCACGCCCCGACCGGGCCGCCCTGCCACGCCATGTGATCCAGCGGCACCAGCGCGAGCTGCGCCGCTCGCTGCGCGGCCTGGAGCGCGAGGGCTTCCGCAAGGTCCACATCCTGCGCGGCACCGCGGAGATCGAGGCCGCCGTCGTCGTGCCCGAGCGCACCTACAACGACAAGCGGGACCTGACCGGCCCGTTCGACATCATCGGCGACGTCCACGGCTGCGCCGCCGAGCTGGAGGCGCTGCTGGCCGAGCTGGGCTACGTGGACGGCCGGCACCCCGAGGGCCGCACCGCGGTCTTCGTCGGCGACCTGGTCGACCGCGGCCCGGACAGCCCCGGCGTGCTGCGCCGCGTCATGGGCATGGTCGAGGCCGGCACCGCGCTGTGCGTGTCCGGCAACCACGAGAACAAGTTCGGCCGCCACCTCAAGGGCCGCCGCGTCCAGCTCAGCCACGGCCTGGCCGAGACCGTCGAGCAGTTCGCGGCCGAGGACGCGCGCGACCCCGCCTTCCGCGGCCGGGTCGCGGCCTTCATCGAGGGCCTGGTCAGCCACTACGTGCTGGACGGCGGCCGGCTGGTGGTCTGCCACGCCGGGCTGCCGGAGAAGTACCACGGCCGCACCTCGGGGCGGGTCCGCTCGCACGCGCTGTACGGCGACACCACCGGCGAGACCGACGAGTTCGGCCTGCCCGTGCGCTACCCGTGGGCCGAGGACTACCGCGGCAAGGCCGCCGTCGTCTACGGCCACACCCCGGTGCCCGTCGCGTCCTGGGTCAACAACACCCTGTGCCTGGACACCGGCGCCGTCTTCGGCGGCAAGCTGACCGCGCTGCGCTGGCCGGAGCGGGAGATCGTCGACGTGCCGGCCGAGCGGGTCTGGTACGAGCCGGTCAGGCCGCTGGTCGCGCAGGCGCCCGGCGGGCGCGAGGGCCGCCCGCTGGACCTGGACGACGTCGCGGGCCGGCGGATCGTGGAGACCTCCCGGATGGGCCGGCTTGCGGTGCGCGAGCAGAACGCGGCGGCGGCCCTGGAGGTCATGAGCCGCTTCGCGATCGACCCGCGGCTGCTGTGCTACCTGCCGCCGACCATGGCGCCCTGCGCCACGTCCACCGAGGAAGGCTACCTGGAGCACCCCGCCGAGGCGTTCGCCGCGTACCGCAGCGCCGGCGTGGACCTGGTGGTGTGCGAGGAGAAGCACATGGGCTCCCGCGCCGTCGCCCTGGTCTGCCGGGACGAGGAGGCCGCGAGCCGCCGCTTCGGCGTGAGCGGGGGCGTGAGCGGGGGCGCCGGCGCGGGCGTGACGGGGGCGCTGCACACCCGCACCGGGCGGCCGTTCTTCGACGACCCGGCCGTCACCGAGCAGGTGCTCGCCCGGCTGCGGGCCGCCGCCACGGCGGCGGGCCTGTGGGAGCGGCTGGACACCGACTGGCTGCTGCTGGACGGCGAGCTGCTGCCGTGGTCGCTGAAGGCCGCGGGCCTGCTGCGTACGCAGTACGCGGCCGTCGGCGCCGCGGCCGGTGCCGCCTTCCCGCCGGCGCTCGCCGCGCTGGAGGCGGCGGCGGCCCGCGGCAAGGGCGACGTCGGGGCGCTGCTGGCCCGGCAGCGGGAACGGGCGGCGGACGCCCGGGCGTTCACCGACGCCTACCGCCGCTACTGCTGGACCACCGACGGCCTGGACGGCGTCCGCTTCGCGCCCTTCCAGGTGCTCGCCGTCCGGGGCCGCAACCTCGCCGCCGAGCTGGGCCAGGACCAGCAGCTCGCACTCGTCGACGCCATGGTCGGCGCCGACACCTCCGGGCTGCTGCGCACCACCGGCCGCCTGGTCGTCGACACCGCAGACGAGGCGTCGGTGGCCGCCGGCACCACGTGGTGGCTGGAGCTGACCGCCGGCGGCGGCGAGGGCATGGTCGTCAAGCCGCTCGCGGCCCAGCCCCGCGAGGCCGGCGGCGGCCTGGTCCAGCCCGGCCTGAAGTGCCGCGGCCGGGAGTACCTGCGGATCATCTACGGCCCGGAGTACACCCGCCCCGAGCACCTGGCCCGGCTGCGGCAGCGCGCCCTGTCCCACAAGCGCTCGCTGGCCCTGCGCGAGTACGCGCTCGGCCTGGAGGCGCTGGACCGGGTCGCCGCCGAGGAGCCGCTGTGGCGCGTCCACGAGGCGGTCTTCGCGGTGCTGGCCCTGGAGTCCGAGCCGGTCGACCCGCGGCTGTAGCCGACCGCCCCGCCGGTGGGGCCGCGCGCCCGGCCCCACCACCGGAGCCCGCCGCCCGGCTCCACCACCGGGCCCCGCCGCCCGGCCCCACCGGCCCGTGCGTGATAAAGCCCGCCGCAGGTGGGAAGGTCTGGTCTCATGGGATTTCACGTGGACTCCGAGACGGGCCGCCTGCGCAGCGTCATCCTGCACCGGCCGGACCTGGAGCTGAAGCGGCTCACGCCCAGCAACAAGGACGCGCTGCTGTTCGACGACGTGCTGTGGGTGCGCAGGGCGCGTGCCGAGCACGACGGTTTCGCGGACGTGCTGCGCGACCGGGGCGTCGAGGTCCACCTGTTCGGGGATCTGCTCACCGAGGCGCTGGCGCTGCCCGCCGCCAAGGCGCTGGTCCTGGACCGGGTCTTCGACGAGAAGGAGTACGGCCCGCTGGCCACCGGCCATCTGCGGGCCGCCTTCGACGAGCTGCCCCCGCCGGAGCTGACCGAGGCGCTGGTCGGCGGCATGACCAAGCGGGAGTTCCTGGAGCGCTTCGCCGAGCCGGTCTCGGTGCGCTTCCACGCCCTGGAGCTGGACGACTTCCTGCTCGCCCCGCTGCCCAACCACATCTTCACCCGCGACACCTCCGCGTGGGTCTACGACGGGGTGAGCATCAACGCGATGCGCTGGCCGGCCCGGCAGCGCGAGACCGTGCACTTCGAGGCGATCTACCGGCACCACCCGCTCTTCGCCGGCGGCGGCTTCCACGTGTGGTCGGAGGGCCAGCACGCCTACCCCTCGACGATCGAGGGCGGCGACGTGCTGGTGATCGGCGCCGGCGCGGTGCTCATCGGCATGAGCGAGCGCACCACCCCGCAGGCGGTGGAAATGCTGGCCCGCGGGATGTTCGCGGCCGGCTCCGCGCGCACCATCGTGGCGCTGGACATGCCCAAGCGGCGCGCCTTCATGCACCTCGACACCGTGATGACGATGGTCGACGGCGACACCTTCACCCAGTACGCGGGCCTGGGGATGCTTCCGTCCTACACGATCGAGCCGGGCAGCGAGGAGGGCGAGCTGAAGGTCACCGACCACCCGCCCGAGCACATGCACCGGGCGATCGCCGCCGCGCTCGGCCTGGACTCGGTGAAGGTCCTCACCGCCACGCAGGACGTGCACGCGGCCGAGCGCGAGCAGTGGGACGACGGCTGCAACGTGCTGGCCGTCGAGCCCGGCGTCGTGGTGGCCTACGAGCGCAACGCGACCACCAACACCTACCTGCGCAAGCGCGGCATCGAGGTGATCGAGATCCCGGGCAGCGAGCTGGGCCGCGGGCGCGGCGGCCCGCGCTGCATGAGCTGCCCCGTCGAGCGGGACGCCGTGTGAGCCGGGAGACGCGCGGCGGTGCATGCGGGGGATGCGGTGTGAGCAGCACCTGAGCAGGGAATTGCACCATTAGGAGAGCCGAAGCGCGGTAGCCGAGGGGCTGTATAAGAATGCCTGCCCTCGTATAGACTTCCATGGTTGCCGATGAACCACCGACCGAGGAGTCCCCGCATGGCCGTCGATCTCAAGGGCCGCCACTTCGTGAAGGAGCTGGACTTCACGCCCGAGGAGTTCTGGGGCCTGGTCGAGCTGGCCGCCGAGCTGAAGGCCGCCAAGAAGGCCGGCGCGGAGGTGCCCCGGCTGCGCGGCCGTAACATCGCGCTGATCTTCGAGAAGACCTCGACCCGCACCCGCTGCGCCTTCGAGGTCGCCGCCGCCGACCAGGGCTCGGCCACGACGTATCTGGACCCCGCGGGCTCGCAGATAGGGCACAAGGAGTCCGTCAAGGACACCGCCCGGGTGCTCGGCCGGATGTTCGACGCGATCGAGTACCGCGGCGCCAGCCAGGCCGCCGTCGAGGAGCTGGCGCTGCACGCCGGCGTGCCCGTCTACAACGGCCTGACCGACGACTGGCACCCCACCCAGATGCTCGCCGACGTGCTCACCATGGCCGAGTACGCCGGCGGCTCGGTCGCCGCGCTGCGCTCCCGCGGCGCCGCCTTCGCCTACCTCGGCGACGCCCGGTTCAACATGGGCAACTCCTACCTGGTCACCGGCGCCCTGCTCGGCCTCGACGTGCGGATCGCCGCCCCGCGCGCGTACTGGCCGGCCGAGGACGTCGTCACCGAGGCCCGCAAGCTCGCCGAGACCACCGGCGCCACCGTCACCCTCACCGAGGACATCGCGCAGGGCGTACGGGGCTGCGACTTCGTCGTCACCGACGTGTGGGTCTCGATGGGCGAGCCCAAGGAGGTGTGGGCCGAGCGGATCGCCGCGCTCGCGCCGTACGCGGTGACGATGGACGTGCTGCGCGCCACCGGCAAGCCTGACGTGCGGTTCCTGCACTGCCTGCCCGCCTTCCACGACCTCGGCACCGAGGTCGGCCGGCTCATCCACGACCAGTACGGGCTGAGCGAGCTGGAGGTCACCGACGAGGTCTTCGAGTCGGCGCACTCCGTGGTCTTCGACCAGGCCGAGAACCGGATGCACACCATCAAGGCGGTCATGGTCGCCACCCTGGCCTGAAGCCCGGCGCCGCAGGCCCGACGTCCGACGCCCGACGCAGTCCGGCCCCCGGCCCGCCGCGGGCCGGGGACCGGGGGCCGGACCTGCGGTCAGACCCGGTCGGCCGCGATCAGCAGATACTGGAAGCTGCCGTTCTTGTACGCGCTCAGGAACGTTTCCTCGATGCCGGTCACCAGGTGCTCTGCGGTGCTGCGCAGCTCCCAGTACGGGATCGTCGCCGCGGTCAGGTCCTCGACGTGCACGGGGACGAGCCGGTGCCTGGCCATCGCCCGGAAGTATTCCGAGCGCGGGTGGATGTCGCAGATGTAGTGCGCGTTGATCAGCGACACCTCCCGCGACGCCTGCCCGTAGGTGTCGTTGTAGCAGCCGGTGATCACCACGTAGCGCCCGCCGCGGCGCAGCAGCCGGGCGTGCTCGGCGAAGAGCAGGTCCAGCTCGACGTACATCGTCGACTCGTTGTTCCACGACGCCGCGTACTCACCGGTCGGCAGGCCGGTGTCCAGCATGTTGCGGTGGTGGTAGCGCACCTTGTCGTCGATGCCGCGCGCCCGCGCCTGCGCGTTGGCGAAGTCCGCCTGCTTGGTGGACAGCGTCACACCGTCGGTGCGGCAGCCGTAGCGCTGGTGCGCCACCACACTGCCGCCGCCGCGCCCGCAGCCCGCGTCGAACACCCGGTCCGCCGGGGTCAGCGGGCCCAGGTGCGCGGCGAGGAGCTCGGCCTGCGCGTGCTCCAGACGGTGCAGCTCCGCCGTCACCCGCTGCTGCCGCCGCACCGGGTCGGTCTCGTCCAGGACGGACCACTCGACGTCGCCGACCCCGTAGTGGTGGTGGTACAGGTCGTCGATCTTCCCCAGTTCGAGGTTGACCGGGTTCTCCTCGGCGTTCCAGTAGTCCGCGATACGGCTCTGGTACGTCGACTGCGCGGGCAGCGAGACGGTGGTACCGGTTTTGGGCATGGGCAACGCTGGGCTCCTCATGGCACTGGTGACGGGGTCGTACGGAAACGGAAAAAACGGAAAAGACAGCAAGACATGCCGGTTACTGGCGACCGCCCGCCGGCGGCCCGCGGTCACCAGTAGCCGGGCAGGTGGTAGCGGTGGCTGTTGGTCGCGTGCCACTCGTGGTTGCCGGCCACCCAGTCCGACAGGCCGCGGGCGTAGCGGCCGACCAGGGGAGAGGTCAGGGCGAGCGCGGCGGCCTCCTCCTCGAAGGCCGCCATGACCTCGTTGTGGATGTCGATACTGCGGAAGTACGCGTGCTTGAGCCCGCGGCCCTCGTCGGCGGCCACCACCTGCGGCAGGTTGAGGTGCTCCGGGTCGCTCTCCAGCTCCTTGGCGAAGGAGTAGAGGTCGTTGACGATCGTCGTGGCGTTGCACGCCAGCGCCGTGATCCGCTGGACCTCGGGGCGGGCGTACAGCGCCTCGGGCAGCTCGTAGCCGTCCACGGCGTCCACGATCGACAGGCACGGGCGGAAGTTGTTGAACTGCCGCATGACCAGGTACTCCCACACCTTGGGCCGGTAGCGGGTCTGCGCCCACGCCGCCTCGGCGAGGTAGCCCAGGTGCAGCCGGGCGATGTCGTGCACGAAGCGGTCGGTCTGGCTCGGGGTGGCGAACCGGGCGAAGTCCTTCAGCGCCCAGTGGTACGAGCGCAGCGGCCCGTCCGCCTGCATCCCGAGCTCCCACTCCTTCTCCAGCTCCGGCGTGCCGTGGAAGGGGTCGATCGCCGACTGGGCCATCAGCAGCGGGCCGCCGAGGCCGTGGCGGGAGGCGCCGCGGCCCTCGTCCTCCTCGCAGTAGCAGCTGTCGACCAGGTTCTCGGCGAGCAGCAGCTCACCGGCGACCGTCAGCCGGTCGAGGTCGAGCGCCGCCGGGTGCTGGAGCACCACGGCCCGCCCGAACTGGAAGCCGGCGAAGTCGCCGCTCCAGGCCGGCGGGAAGAGGTCCAGCTGCCGCGCCCATGCCTCCAGCCTGCGGTCGACCTCCGCCACCTTCGCCGGATCGGCCGGCGGCGCAGGCTGGTACCGCAGGCCCGGCACCGGCCCGCCCCGCCGGCCGCCGGAACGCCGCAGGCTCGGCGGCCCGGGCAGCAGTCGCCGCTGACCGGCGTTCGCGGGCGCGCTCATCGCGTACTCCACTTCCCTCACTCGGCCGCGCGGCCGACACTGGCGAATCCCACGGCCGACCGGACCCGCGCCCCCCGCGACGCTCCCGCCGGCCACCCACGCACTCAGTCAAGCAGCGGCCGGTGCACCCGGGTATGGCGCGAAAGGGGGAGCTACGCGCAACAGGTGGTGTAAACCCCCGAGTTGACGCAGAACACGCGGGCGCACACCCCCGCACGCCGGTCCCGCCCGCCGTCGCCGGTCACCGGCCGGCCCCATGGGCAGGGCGGCGCGATAGCCTGGGGCAATGGCCTCACCCGAGACGGCGTCCGGCGCGATCCCGAAGGACGCGGGGGCGGAGCTGGCCCGGCTGGAGGTCGCGCTCTCGGCGCTGGTGCGCTGGAGCGAGAGCAAGCACACCCGGGCCGAGGTGGCGCGCCGGGCGGGCAGCGACATAGCGCCCAGCGCGCTGCGGCTGCTGGAGCACTTCGACGTCGCCGGCGCGATGCGGGTGTCCGACATCGCCGAGTGCCTGCGGATCGACATCTCGACCGCCTCGCTGCAACTGCGCCAGCTGCGGGCCGGCGACCTCGTCAGCCGGCACCGCGATCCCGCCGACGGGCGCTCCGGCGTCCTCGCGATCACCCCGCACGGCCGGCGGGTGCTGGAGCGGGTACGGGCGGCCCGCCGCGACCTGCTCGCGGAATTCCTCGGCGACGTCCCGCCCGGCGACCTCCGGCTGGCCTCCGACGTCCTCATCCGGGTCCAGGACCACATGCTCGCGGCGATGGCCGACGCGGGTCACGTCACCCGGACCGACCGGCCGATCGACTGAGCGGCCGACCGGCCGACCGGCTGCGCGACCGCTCGGGCAACCCACCCACCGAACATCGCAGTTGCCCGCCCCACGGGGCATCTGTTTTGATTGATAAAACCAATGCGAATCCAGTGCCGCCGACCCGTGCCGCACCGCTCCCAGCAACCCGCGAGGGAACCCCATGGCCACAGCAGTCCTCACCGGCGGAACCGACGGCATAGGCCGCGCCCTCGCCGAGACCTACCTCGGGCGCGGCCACGACGTGCTCGTGATCGGCACCAGCCAGGACAAGGGCGAGGCGTTCCTGGCCGCCGCCGAGCGGGCCGGCGCCGGCGGACGGGCCCGCTTCCTGCGCGCCGACCTCAGCCTGGTCGCGGAGAACCGCCGCGTCGTCGACCTGGTCACCCGCACCTGCCCCGCGGTCGACGTCCTGGTCCTGGGAGCGCGCTTCCACCGCTCCACCCGGGTCAAGACCGCGGACGGCTTCGAGAGCAACTTCGCGCTGTACTACCTCAGCCGCTACCTGCTCGGCCACGGACTCGCCGGCCACCTCGGCCGCGCGCAAAGCCCCACCGTGCTCAACTTCGGCGGCTGCGGCCTCATGGGCCCGGTCCGCTGGAACGACCTCCAACTGCGCCGCGGCTACCCCGGCACCGGCGCCCTCGCCCATGGCGCGGCCCTGTGCGACCTGCTCGCGGTGCAGTTCACCCGCACCTACCCGGGGATCAGCTACGTCCTGAACCTGCCCGGCGTCGTCGCCACCAGCTTCGCCGGCGAGTACGACCCCGCGACGGCCGCCCATGTCGCCCGGCTGCGGACCTCGGGCAAACCGGTCTCGGCCGCCGTCGCCGAGATCCTGCCCCACCTCGACGCGCCCGCCGCCCCGCTCACCGCTGTCGTCGAGGGCCGCCGGGTCGCCACCGACACCGCGGCGTTCGACCCGGCGGACGCCGCGCGCCTGCACCAGCTCACCGAGCGGCTCTTGGCGCAGGCACCGGCGCAGCCGCCGGCAGCGCAATGGTGAAGTCGTCCTCGACCGGCGGATCGATCTCGTGCTCGCGCAGCCCCGTCGCGGCGAAGCAGCGCACCCGCACCGCCTCCGGCGTGACGTCCAGCCGCAGGAAGCTCTTGAAGAACGGCGGGGTGTACGTCGCCGAGCCCGGCGACAGCACCCGCGTCAGCATCCGCCGCACCGGCAGCCGTATCCGCCGCCGGCTGCCGGGCCGCGCGGCCACGCCCAGCACGGACGCCACGAAGCGGGCCCGCCGGGTCACCGGCTCCGCCGAGGGGCGGGCGGGGGTGATGCCGAGCCGGGCGGCGATCACCGCGGCGGCCTGCCCGGGCGTCAGGTCGAACAGCCGCCGCAGGTGCAGCCTGCGGCCGTAGAGCCGGCTGTAGAAGGCCAGCGAGTCCGCGCGGAGCGGGTAGCAGCGGAAGCGGTCCTCGGTGACGCCGCCGACCGTCACCGGCGGGATGGTGTGGGTGGCGTGCATGAACGCCCCGCCGCCGCCGGAGACGACGTATTCGATCCGCCGCCCGTCCACGTCGACCGGGTAGTGCTGGTAGTTGTGGATGTCGCCGCCGATCGCCGCGACGAAGTGGTTGTCCGGGTCGCGCACGATGGCGTCGACGGTGCCGCCGCCGTCGATCGGGCACGGGTGGTGGACGCCGTCGACGTAGATCGGCGAGCCGGTCACCAGGATCTTCGGCCGCGGCCCGCGCGCCACCCGGGCCAGCCACTCGCCCTGCTCACGGTCGATACGCCCGAGCAGCCCGGTGTCGATCCCGATGATCCGCAGCGGCCCGGAGTCCATCGCCCAGTACGGCCCCGGGTGCCGGGCCGCCTGCGCGGGCCTGTCCCGCAGCCGGCGGGCCTGCGCCAGCCGCTCCTCGTCGATCACCTCGGGCCCGCGCCACAGCAGGGACCGCCACCATGCCGCCGACCCGGCGCGCGGGCGGGGCGCGGCCGGCAGCGCGGGCGCGTCGCAGAAGACCCGCATGAAGCCGGTGAGGCCGTCGTACCAGTCGTGGTTGCCGGGTATCGGGTAGATCGGCGCGTCGTAGTCCTGGTAGGGCCGGAAGAACTTCGTGCCGTACTCGTTGCCGTCGCCCACCGGGTAGAGCACGTCGCTGCACAGCACCGCGTAACGCGTACCGGCCCCGGCCTTGAGCAGCCCGGGCACGACGGCGTACTGCGGGGCGTCGCCCTCGCCGGTGTCGCCGAGCAGCAGGAAGGAGAAGGTGCCGGGGTCGTCCCGCTCGATCAGCAGGTCCGCGCCCGCCGCCCCGCTCTCCACCTGCCGGTGCACCCACTGCCCGCGCTGCTCGCCGGTGGGGTCGCCGAACAGCGACGCGAGCGGCCCGTTGCGCGCCTTCCACAGCGTCCCCGGGTCCAGCCACGACAGGTTCGCCACCCGCGCCGGCATCAACTGCGGGTACGTCCCCGTCTCCTGGCCGCCCCACCCCGCCCCCTCGGTCGAACTGCGCGAGGACGACGGGGCGTTGGCGGGTGACTCAAACGACTTCGGCGGCTCGGACGATTCCGGCTCGGACGGCGACGGCGGCGAGGAGGGCGGCATGCCCCGGACTCTAGCCGCCGCCCCGACACCGGGCGTCAGATGTCGCGGAAGAGATTGGCGAACCCCGTGACCCGCAGCAATGGGCGAGCGATGGCCGCTGACCTGCACGAATGACCTTTCGGCTGTTTCACGCTCGTGCCGGTTGACGGGGCTGGAAGTCCCAGGAAAGTCCCAGAGGACTCAGCACGGGCAGGAGCCACACTTTCGGCTCTGTACAGGGCAGGCGACTGCGCTGTGGGTTGGTGATCGTGGATCGACAGTCTGGCCCGAATGAACGGAACACGCACTGCTCGAACGGCTCGTGGCCGGTGATGAGCATCCCGTGGACCGGGCGGACGTGTTGGCGGGTGATGGGGGAGTGTCTAATAAACGGCGGATCTGTTGATCATGGAGACGCCAAGTGAGTGAGATGACGATCGAGCGCGAGTCCGTGGCTGAGTCGGCCGGTGCGGCCAGGTGGGATGAGCAGTTGATCGCGATGCTGGTCGAGCGGGCCCGGAGCGAGGGTGTGCAGCTGACTGGTGCGGGCGGTCTGCTGCAGCAGCTGACCAAGCGGGTGCTGGAGTCCGCCTTGGAAGGCGAGATCACCGATCATCTGGGCTATGACAAGCACGGTCCGGCGGGGAAGAACAGTGGCAACAGCCGCAACGGCACCCGGGCCAAGACCGTGCTGACCGATGTCGGTCCGGTCGAGGTCAAGGTTCCCCGGGACCTGGCCGGCAGCTTCGAACCGCAGATCGTGCGCAAGCGGCAGCGGCGGCTGACGGGCGTGGACGAGATGGTGCTGTCGCTGTCCGCGAAGGGCCTCACCCACGGGGAGATCTCCGCGCACCTGGCCGAGATCTACGGCGCCGAGGTCTCCAAGCAGACCGTCTCGACCATCACCGACCAGGTGATGGAGGGCATGGCCGAATGGCAGAACCGGCCCCTCGACCGCGTCTACCCCGTCTTGTTCGTCGATGCCATCAACGTGAAGATCAGGGACGGGAAGGTCGCCAGCCGGCCCGTTTACGTCGTCATGGCCGTCACCGTCGAGGGCGCCCGGGACATCCTCGGCATCTGGGCAGGCGACGGCGGCGAAGGCGCGAAGTACTGGCTGCAGGTGTTCACCGAGTTGAAGAACCGCGGCCTGGACGACGTGCTGATGCTGGTCTGCGACGGGCTCAAGGGCCTGCCCGACGCGGTCGAGGCCGTCTGGCCCCGCACCATCGTGCAGACGTGCATCGTCCACCTCCTGCGCAACAGCTTCCGATACGCCTCGCGCGCGGACTGGGACAAGATCGCCAAGGCACTCAAGCCCGTCTACCAAGCACCGAACGAGAGCGCGGCGGCCGAACGCTTCTCGGAGTTCCGGGACGCCTGGGGGAAGAAGTACCCGGCGGTCATCAGCCTGTGGGAGAACGCCTGGGCCGAGTTCGTGCCTTTCCTCTCCTTCGACGTCGAGATCCGCACCGTCATCTGCTCGACGAACGCGATCGAATCCGTCAACGCCCGGATACGCAAGGCCGTCCGGGCCCGCGGGCACTTCCCCACCGAGGCCGCCGCGTTGAAGTGCGTCTACACGGCGCTGATGAGCCTCGACCCGACCGGCAAGGGCCGCAAGCGCTGGACCATGCGCTGGAAGGCACCCCTGAACGCCTTCCAGATCGCCTTCGAGGGCCGGCTCACCCCGGCCAACAACTGAACCGCAACCACCAAGATCAGCCGTTAAATTGACACACCCCTTTGACGCTCTCCAGGACGCCAAGACCTGGCTCGCCCAGGCTCAGACCGACGCTCGCCGTGGCGAGTTCGTCGATCCGCGCGATGGGGCCATCTCGCTCAAGGACTACATCGCCACCCACTGGTGGCCAACCCAGAGCGGGGATCCGTCCACGATCGAGCGGATCGAGCAGAGGGTACGTCGGCACATCGTTCCCCACCTGGGTGCTCAGCCGCTCAACGCCATCGGCACGGAAGTCCTGCGCCACTGGAAGAAGCGGCTGGAAAAGGACCTCGGGCCGACCTCGATCCGTCTCGTCTGGGCGACGCTCTCCAGCATCCTCCAGGCCGCCGTCGAGGATCGTCGCCTCGGACGCAACCCGTGCCGTTCCAGCACGGTCGGCCCTCCGGCTGCCACGCCCGGCAGGGTCGAGGCGTGGCAGCCCGAGCGGGTGCTGGCGGTGCGGGCGGCCCTGCCGGACCGCTACCAGCTCCTCCTCGTGATCGGAGCGGGTCTCGGGCTCCGGCAAGGGGAGGCGCTCGGGCTCGCCCTGGAGGACATCGACTTCGTCAAGGAAGTCGTCCACATCCGGCGGCAGATCAAGATGGTGCGGGCCAAGCTCTGTTTCGCGCTTCCCAAAGGCCGCAAGGTCCGCGACGTACCGCTTCCGCCCAGTGTGGCTCGGGCAATCCGGCAGCACACGGAGCAGTTCGCACCGGTCCCGGTCACGCTGCCCTGGGATGACCCGACTCCTGCCGAGACGCCGGTGGAAGCCAAACACCGGCGGCCGAGGACCTACAGCCTCCTGGTGACGGGACGCGAGCGGAAGGCCATCAACCGGAACTACTTCAACTCCTACGTGTGGAAGCCCGCGCTGGCCACGGCGGGTGTGATCACACCGCTGGAGGAAGGCACCAAAGACGCCGCTCGCGTGTGGGAGCCGTCCCGGGAGCACGGCTTCCACGCCCTGCGCCACTTCTTCGCCTCCGAGGAACTGGAGGCTGGCGAATCGGTTGTCTCCCTGGCACGCTGGCTGGGGCACTCCGACCCCGGGTTCACGCTGCGGAAGTACTCCCACTTCCTGCCCCGCGCCGGCGCACGAGGCAGCGCTGCCATCGACGCGATCTTCGCGTAGCTTCAGCCGTGGCCGGTCGGTAGAGCCCGTGGAGCGTGGCTCGTAGCCTGCCGCAGGCCCAAAGTCCCAGAGAAGTCCCAGAGATGCCGCCGCACCCCTCCCTGACGCGCTAATCAGCAGGTCAGACCGGGTGCGGCGGCATCGTCGTATCAAATGTCGCGGAAGATCTCGATCTGCGCGCCGATCGTGTTCAGCCGCTCCGCCAGGTCCTCGTAACCGCGGTTGATCACATAGACGTTGCGGAGCACCGACGTGCCCTCGGCGGCCATCATCGCCAGCAGGATGACGACCGCGGGGCGCAGGGCCGGCGGGCACATCATCTCGGCGGCGCGCCAGCGGGTGGGGCCCTCGACCATGATGCGGTGCGGGTCCAGCAGCTTGACCTGGGCGCCCAGCCGGGTCAGCTCGGTCAGGTAGATCGCCCGGTTGTCGTAGACCCAGTCGTGGATGAGGGTCGAGCCCTGCGCGGTCGCGGCGATGGCCGCGAAGAAGGGCACGTTGTCGATGTTGAGGCCCGGGAAGGGCATCGGGTGGATCTTGTCGATGGGGGAGCGCAGCTTGGAGGGCCGGGCGGTCAGGTCGGTCAACCGGGTGCGGCCGTTGTCCGCGCGGTATTCGGGGGCCAGCTCGAAGTCCAGGCCCATCTCCTCCAGCACCGCCAGCTCGATCTCCAGGAACTCGATCGGCACCCGGCGGATCGTCAGCTCCGACTCGGTGACGACGGCCGCGGCCAGCAGGCTCATCGCCTCGACCGGGTCCTCGGAGGGCGCGTAGTCGACGTCGCGCTCGATGTGGGCCACGCCGTGCACGGTGAGCGTCGTGGTGCCGATGCCCTTGACCTTCACGCCCAGCTCCTCCAGGAAGAAGCACAGGTCCTGGACCATGTAGTTGGAGCTGGCGTTGCGGATGACGGTGACGCCGTCGTGCCGCGCGGCGGCCAGCAGCGCGTTCTCCGTCACGGTGTCGCCGCGCTCGGTCAGCACGATCGGCCGGTGCGGCCGGACCCCGCCGGTGACCTCCGCGTGGTACGAGCCGTCGGTGGCCGTGACGTCCAGGCCGAAGTGCCGCAGCGCGTTCATGTGCGGCTGGACGGTGCGGGTGCCCAGGTCGCAGCCGCCCGCGTACGGGATGCGGAAGCGGTCGGCGCGGTGCAGCAGTGGGCCGAGGAACATGATGACGCTGCGGGTGCGGCGCGCGGCCTCGGTGTCCATCGCGGGCAGGTCCAGCGTGGCCGGCGGCACGATCTCCAGGTCGTTGCCGTCGTTGATCCAGCGGGCCTTGACGCCGATGCTGCCGAGGACTTCGAGGATCCGGTAGACCTCCTCGATCCGGGCGACCCGGCGCAGCGTGGTGCGGCCGGCGTTGAGCAGCGTGGCGCACAGCAGCGCGACACCGGCGTTCTTGCTGGTCTTGACGTCTATGGCGCCGGACAGCCGGCGACCGCCGACCACCCGCAGATGCATCGGGCCCGAGTAGCCGAGCGAGACGATCTCGCTGTCCAGGGCCTCACCGATCCTGGCGATCATCTCAAGGCTGATGTTCTGGTTGCCGCGCTCGATCCGGTTCACCGCGCTCTGACTCGTGCCGAGCGCCTCCGCGAGCTGGGTCTGTGTCCAGTTCCGGTGCTGTCGGGCGTCGCGGATGAGCCTGCCGATACGTACCAGGTAGTCGTCGGTCATAAGGGTGACCCTATCTCATATATGAGATGAGGCAACGCCAGTGCTGTCGTCCGTGGCGTGCCTCACGCGATCGTGGCGTGTCCGGTTGTGCCGCCGGACTCACCGTACCCAGCGGGTCCCGGGACGCAACCCCTGCCCCACCCGTCACAACCCGGCTGACCAGGGGCTCCGCCGTACGGCACGCCGCCGGTCATGCCGCGACCCCGCCGTTCCCTTCCGTTCCCCGCCGTTCCCCGCCGTTCCCCGCCGTTCCCCGCCGTTCCCCGCCGTTCCCCGCCGTTCCCCGGCCCGTCTTCCCCGGCTCGCCGCCGGCACACCGGCCGCCGCCGCACCGCCCGGCCGGTCCACCCCCGCCCTTCGGCCACCCGGGTGACGCCGTAGGCCCGCCGCTCACCCCTCGTTCGGTACGGCCGCCGCGCCGCCCGGCTCCGCCGCCGGCATCCCCGCCGAGGCCACCGCCGCCGACGCGGCCCGGGCCGCCCGCCGGGCCGCCCGCCGGGCGGCGAACGGCAGCCGCGCGGTCCGCGCCGCCCCGCGCCGGGCCCGCGGCACGATCACCGCCATCAGGCAGGACACCGCCATCCCGATGAGCCCGGCGACCACCCCGAGCTTGGTCTCCAGCGACACCTTCGGCAGCACGAACACCGCGATGTCCAGCCCGAAGGACGCCGCGCTCACCACCGCCAGCGCCGCCGCCAGCCGGTTCAGCCGGGTGTCCAGCTCCTCCGCCCGCTGCGAGGAGGCGGCGATCAGCGAGTTGCTGACGTAACCGAGCAGCTTGTCGGCCCGCTCCTGCGTGTCGTCCAGCCCGATGACCTGACGCGCGGCCAGATAGCTCGCCCGGTGCGTCTGCACCGACTCGATGCGGTAGCCGTCCAGGTGGTGGAAGTCGGCCCACAGCCCGTCCAGGAAGCGGCGGAAGCCGTGCACGTCCGTGCCCTCCTGCCGGCCCCGCGCGAGGTCGGCGAGCACCCAGCGGCCCGCGATCAGCGCCCCGACCAGCAGCGACTGCTGCGCCACCGCGATGTCGGCCGGCTCGGTCATCGTCAGCAGCTCGTCCAGCGCGGTGTCCGGGTCGCGGTCCCAGGCATAGGTGTACGGCAGCAGGATCCGGCAGCCGGGACCCGCCGCCAGCGACGGCACCCGGGCGTCGGCGGCCCACGGCGGCTCCCGCGTCACGAAGTGGCAGTTGTAGCGGGCGGACTGCCGGTCGACCGGCGCGCCCCCGCCGCCGAGCGCCAGGTCCGGCCGCAGCGCGACGTCCTGCACCAGGCCCGCGCCCACCGACGCGGCGAGCACCGCCGTGAGCACCGCCGCATCGGCCTCCCGCAGCGCCCGGTTGGTCGCGGCGTCCAGCGCGTCCAGCTCCGCCAGGTCCAGGGCGCGCAGGTCCCGCGCGTGCCTCAGCGCGTACACCACCAGGACCGTGCCGGCGGTGAGGATCCGCGCCCGGCAGGCCGCGATCTCGGTGCCCGGCAGCGCCACCACCGCGCCGACGACCGCCGTGAGGTCCAGCTCGATCGTGCCGTCCGGGTTGTACGCCAGCGACCGCAGGGCGCCCGCGACCGGCCGCAGCTCGCCGAACCCGGGCACCTCCACCCGCTCCGGGACGACGTCGGGGGTGTGGTGGTGCAGCGGATACGCCCGCGCCTGCAGATGCAGCACCTCCCGCCCCCCGGCGCCCCCCGCCGCGCCCCCAGCCTCGCCGACCGGCCCGGCCCCGAGCGCCCCCGCCGCCCCCGCCCCGCTCATCCGGCGACCGCCCCGGCGGCCCCGGCAGCCCCGGCCCCCGCCACGGCCACGTACTCCGGGATCAGCTCGGACTCCGGCACCTTCACCCCGCCCAGATACCGGCGCTGCAGGTCCTCCGGCCCCACGTCCCGCAGCGGCCGGCCGAACAGCGCGGTCAGCTCGGCGTTGGTCTGGTACGACGCCTCCGGCGGCACCTGCCGGCCGCGGAACCAGGCGCGCTGCGCCTCCAGCACCCGGCTGCCCGAGGCCGCCGCCGGCCAGTAGCTGACCGCGCTGACCGCCGCGCCGCCCGCGCCGAAGCCCGCCCCGAGCCCGGCCACCGCGAGCGCGTCCCGCGGCGGCAGATAGAAGAGGACGCCCTCGACCACATAGGCCACCGGCCGCCCCGCCGCCAGCTCGCGCACCGCCGCGGCCACCCGCGCCCGGTCCGCCTCGGCGCCCAGGTCCGCCCCCAGGTGCACCACCTCCCGCGCCGGCAGCGTCCCGGCCGCGGTCAGCTCCTCGGCCCGGCGCTGCTTGGCCTCGGCCATCGCGGGCAGGTCCACCTCAAGGGCGGCCGGGAAGGGCAGCAGCCACGGGTAGGAGGAGAAGCCCGCGCCGCACACCACCAGCACGGTCGCCGGGTCGGCGGCCAGCGCGGCGGCGAGCACGTCCGCGATCACCCGGCCACGCAGCGCGACGACCAGGTCGTCGTGCGGGTAGACGGCCTCGGCGTACTCCTGCCACAGGGCGCGCACCCCGGGCCGGTCGGCCTCGGGTATCCACGCCTGCGCGAGCGGGTCGGCGGCCAGGTCCGGGCGGCGGGCCCGTGACTCGTTGACGAGATAGGCGGTGAGTGCGACTCCACCGTGCATGGCGCGGGCCCCCCGTATCGGCGCGTGTGCGAGGAGGCATGACGCCTCATCACCACTCCTTCGTACCATCGGCCCACCCGGTCGGCGCAAGGCCGGGCCGGGAAGGCCCCGGCTGCACATGACCCCCCGGCCGTCATGTACTAGAGTTATCTCGACATCGAGATATCTGCCGAGCCGTACCGCGACCGTGGTGCAGACGGTCGTGCGGACACGCGCGCAAGCACGCAAGACGACGCATGAAGGAGACTGCCGTGTCGGCGAACAGCTTCGACGCCCGCAGCACACTGCAGGTGGGCGACGAGTCGTACGAGATCTTCCGGCTGGACAAGGTCGAGGGCTCCGCCAGGCTGCCGTACAGCCTGAAGGTGCTGCTGGAGAACCTGCTCCGCACCGAGGACGGCGCGAACATCACCGCCGACCACATCCGGGCGCTGGGCGGCTGGGACTCCCAGGCGCAGCCCAGCCAGGAGATCCAGTTCACCCCGGCCCGCGTGATCATGCAGGACTTCACGGGTGTGCCGTGCGTGGTGGACCTGGCCACCATGCGCGAGGCGGTCAAGGAGCTGGGCGGCGACCCGGCCCGGATCAACCCGCTCGCGCCCGCCGAGCTGGTCATCGACCACTCGGTGATCGCCGACCGCTTCGGCACCCCCGACTCCTTCGCGCAGAACGTGGAGCTGGAGTACGGCCGCAACAAGGAGCGCTACCAGTTCCTGCGGTGGGGCCAGACCGCCTTCGACGAGTTCAAGGTCGTCCCGCCCGGCACCGGCATCGTCCACCAGGTCAACATCGAGCACCTGGCCCGCACCGTCATGGTCCGCGGCGGCCAGGCGTACCCCGACACCCTGGTCGGCACCGACTCCCACACCACCATGGTCAACGGCCTGGGCGTGCTCGGCTGGGGCGTGGGCGGCATCGAGGCCGAGGCCGCGATGCTCGGCCAGCCGGTCTCCATGCTCATCCCGCGGGTGGTCGGCTTCAAGCTCACCGGCGAGCTGCCCGCCGGCACCACCGCCACCGACCTGGTGCTCACCATCACCGAGATGCTGCGCCGGCACGGCGTCGTCGGCAAGTTCGTCGAGTTCTACGGCGAGGGCGTCGCCGCGACCTCGCTCGCCAACCGCGCCACCATCGGCAACATGTCGCCGGAGTTCGGCTCCACCGCGGCGATCTTCCCGATCGACGCCGAGACGGTGAGCTACCTGCGGCTGACCGGCCGCTCCGAGCAGCAGGTCGCGCTGGTCGAGGCGTACGCCAAGGAGCAGGGCCTGTGGCTGGACCCGGCCGCCGAGCCGGACTACTCCGAGAAGCTGGAGCTGGACCTGTCCACGGTCGTGCCGTCGATCGCCGGCCCCAAGCGCCCGCAGGACCGCATCGTGCTGTCCCGGGCCGCCGAGCAGTTCGCCACGGACGTCCGCAACTACGTCACCGACGACGAGGAGGCCGGCAAGGAGTCCTTCCCGGCGTCCGACTCGCCGGCGGCGCCTGGGGGCACCTCCCAGGCCGCAGGCTCTGGGGGAGGGGTGCCGTCCAAGCCGACCCTCGTCACCGCCGAGGACGGCACGATGTACGAGCTGGACCACGGCGCCGTCACGGTCGCCGCCATCACCTCGTGCACCAACACCTCGAACCCGTACGTCATGGTCGCCGCCGCGCTGGTCGCCAAGAAGGCGGTCGAGAAGGGCCTGACCCGCAAGCCGTGGGTCAAGACCACGCTGGCCCCGGGCTCGAAGGTCGTCACCGACTACTTCGACAAGGCCGGCCTCACCCCGTATCTGGACAAGCTCGGCTTCAACCTCGTCGGCTACGGCTGCACCACCTGCATCGGCAACTCCGGCCCGCTGCCGGAGGAGGTCTCCAAGGCGGTCAACGAGGCCGACCTCGCCGTCACCTCCGTGCTGTCGGGCAACCGCAACTTCGAGGGCCGGATCAACCCGGACGTCAAGATGAACTACCTGGCCTCGCCGCCGCTGGTGGTCGCGTACGCGATCGCCGGCTCGATGAAGCTGGACATCACCAAGGACGCGCTGGGCACCGACCAGGACGGCAAGCCGGTCCACCTGGAGGACATCTGGCCGACCGAGTCCGAGGTCAACGACGTGGTGGCCTCGGCGATCGGCGAGGACATGTTCCGCAGCTCCTACAGCGACGTCTTCGCCGGCGACGCCCAGTGGCAGGCGCTGCCGATCCCGACCGGCAACACGTTCGAATGGGACCCGCAGTCCACCTACGTCCGCAAGCCCCCGTACTTCGAGGGCATGACGACCGAGCCGGTGCCGGTCACCGACATCGAGGGCGCCCGGGTGCTCGCCAAGCTCGGCGACTCCGTCACCACCGACCACATCTCGCCGGCCGGCGCCATCAAGGCCGACACGCCCGCGGGCCAGTACCTCACCGAGCACGGCGTGCAGCGCCGCGACTTCAACAGCTACGGCTCGCGCCGCGGCAACCACGAGGTCATGATCCGCGGCACCTTCGCCAACATCCGGCTGCGCAACCAGATCGCCCCCGGCACCGAGGGCGGCTTCACCCGCGACTTCACCCAGCCGGACGCACCGGTGGCGTTCATCTACGACGCCTCGCGCCACTACATCGAGCAGGGCATCCCGCTGGTGGTCCTGGCGGGCAAGGAGTACGGCTCCGGCTCGTCGCGCGACTGGGCGGCCAAGGGCACCGCGCTGCTCGGCGTCAAGGCGGTCATCGCGGAGTCCTACGAGCGCATCCACCGCTCCAACCTCATCGGCATGGGCGTGCTCCCGCTGCAGTTCCCCGAGGGCGAGAGCGCGCTCACGCTGGGCCTGACGGGTGAGGAGACCTTCTCCTTCACCGGCGTCACCGCGCTCAACGAGGGCACCACCCCGCGCACGGTGAAGGTCACCACCGACACCGGCGTGGAGTTCGACGCGGTGGTCCGCATCGACACGCCCGGCGAAGCGGACTATTACCGCAACGGCGGCATCATGCAGTACGTCCTGCGGTCCCTCATCCGGCAGTAGGACGGCACCTCCCAGGCCGAGGTAACTCATGAGTAACACGGACCGCGCCCCCTGAGACGGGGGGCGCGGTCCGTCCGTTTTGCGCAGGCCAATCAGCGGATCGTCCGCGAAGTGTCCAACGGCGACGCTCTGACCTGCGGCTTTGTCGTCCCGCATTTCGGACAGGTCTCAACTCGGGAAAGCTTGCCGACCAAACGCGCACTTGATCTTGCCCTGCTGGAGAGAAGTGGACTATACCTGTCGCGTCCAAGGAACCCCGCTTCGGCGCGGGACCCGGGCGGGGGAATCGGCAGGTCGGGACTGCCGGTGATCGGTAGAGTTCCCTGCCTCACTGGATGCACGGTTTCACTCAAGCTTCAACGTTCGCGGTCGTCGGCGGATGTCGCTGCACCGCATGAGTCCTGTGGAGAAGGCGAGGACTTGAGCATGGGATCCGAGATCAACCGGCGCGATGCACTCAAGCGGGCAATGGCGGTGGGCCTGGTGGCGATTCCGTCGGCGTCGGTGCTGACGGCGTGTGCCACGTCCAGCGGCGGGGACAAGAACAAGCCGGTGGCCACGGGCACGAAGTCCGCGGCGAATCCACTGGGCGTCAAGAACGGGGCGCCCCTTGAGGCGTTCGTCTTCAAGGGCGGATTCGGCGACGACTACATCAAGTCGGCCGAAGCCGTCTACAACTCGACCTACGGCACGACGGTCAAGCACACCGGCACCCAGGCCATCGGTCCGAAGCTGCAGCCGCGTTTCGCCAACAACACGCCGCCGGACTTCATGGACAACTCCGGCGCCGACAACCTCGACACCGCGGCCCTGGCCAAGGAGGGCAAGCTCCTCGACCTCACCCCGCTGCTGAACGCGCCGACCATCGACGACCCGTCCAAGAAGGTCAGCGACGTGCTGATCGCCGGCACGGTCCAGCAGGGCCAGTTCGGCTCGCAGGCGATGTACGCGCTCAACTACGCCTTCACCGTCTACGGCAGCTGGTACAGCAACAAGCTGTTCAAGGAGAAGGGCTGGACGTACCCGCAGACCTTCGACGAGGCCATCGCGCTGGGCGCCAAGGCCAAGGCGGCCGGCATCGCGCTGTTCACGTACCCGGGCAAGTACCCGTACTACGTGCACTTCGACATGTTCGCCCAGTTCGGCAAGGTCGGCGGCAAGGACGTGCTGAACGCCATCGACGACCTGGAGGACGGCGCCCTGCAGGTGGACGCGGTCAAGCAGGTCGTCCAGTACTACGAGGAGCTGGCCGCCAAGAAGCTCTTCCTGGCCGGCTCCGAGGGCAAGACCCACATCCAGATGCAGACCGACTGGACGAAGTACAAGGCCGCCCTGGTGGCCGACGGCTCGTGGGTGGAGAACGAGGCCGCCCCGACCATGCCCAAGGACTTCGACCTCGCCGTCGGCCCGCTCGTCGGCGGCGGCCCGAGCGACAAGCTGCCCTTCGGCACCGTCTACGCAGCCGCGGGCGAGCCCTTCATCGTGGCCGCCAACGGCAAGAACCCCGCCGGCGGCATGGAGCTGCTGCGGATCATGCTCTCCAAGAAGCAGACCGACAACTTCACCAACACCATCAAGTCGCTCACCTGCGTCCAGGGCGCCGCCGACGGGCTGACCCTGACCCCCGGCCTGGCCTCGGCCAGCGCCGCGCTCAAGGCCGCCGGCGACAACGTCCTCAACGCGCGCATCCAGGACTGGTACGTCAAGCTCAACAACGAGACCATCGGCAACCTGACCGCGCAGCTGCTGACCGGACAGATCAACGCGGCCAAGTGGATCGAGCAGGCCCAGAAGGCCTGCGACGCCACCAAGAAGGACTCGTCCGTGCCCAAGTTCAAGCACGTCTGATCCGCATTCCCCCTAACGGCTGAGACGAGAGCGACCGGCGACATGCGACACGGCAAGTACCGGTTCATCATCGGATTTCTGGCGATTCCCCTGGCGCTGTACGGGACCCTTGTGATCTCGCCCTTCGTCCAGGACTTCCAGATCTCCCTGACGGACTGGACGGGGCTCACTCCCGACAAGCATTACATCGGGTTCGACAACTACCGGAAGATCATTCACGACCATCTCTTCTGGCAGTCGCTGTGGCACAACGTGCTGCTGCTGCTGATCGTGCCGATCGTGACCCTGGCGTTCGGTCTGTTCTTCGCTTTCATGCTCAACGTCGGCGGCCGGCGCAAAGGCAGCGCGTCGGTCGCCGGCGTCAGGGGCTCGGGTTTCTACAAGATCGTCTTCTTTTTCCCGCAGGTGCTGTCCGTCACCGTGATCGCGATCCTGTGGCAGCAGATCTACAACCCCGATCCCGAGGAGGGCGTGCTCAACGTCATCCTCAAGGACGTCGGGCTCGGGTCGCTCACCCAGTCCTGGCTCGGCGACCCCAAGCTCGCGCTCGCCTGCATCATGGCGGTGATGGTGTGGGCGAACGTCGGCTTCTACGTGGTGCTCTTCTCGGCCGGCATGTCCTCCATCCCGACCGAGATCTACGAGGCGGCGCTGCTGGACGGCGCCAAGCGCTTCACCACCTTCTTCAAGGTCACGCTGCCGCTGCTGTCCGACACCGTCGCGACCGGCTGGGTCTACATGGGCATCATCGCGATGGACGCCTTCGCGTTCGTCCAGCTGATGTCGGTCAACAACGGCGGTCCCAACGAGAAGACCGACGTCGTGCCGCTGCTGCTGTACAAGACCGCCTTCCGGGACAACAGCCAGTACGGCCTCGCGGCGGCCATGGGTGTCGCGATGCTGGTCGTGACGCTGCTGTTCGCCGTACTGACGCTGCGGCTCTCGCGCCGCGAGCGCATCGAGTTCTAGGGGTGGCGCGATGACTACCGAGACGATCGACGAGGTCCCCGGCTCCGCGCCGCGGAAGCCCGGCTCGCCCGCCGCCTCGGCCACGGGCTGGAAGTGGCGGCGCAGCGAGGGCGGGGTGCTGAACGCCTTCAGCCACGCCTTCCTGGTGATCTGGGCGCTCATGGTGGGGCTGCCGCTGCTGTGGGCGCTGTGGAGCTCCTTCAAGAGTTCGGGTGACATCCTCAGCCACCCGATGTCGTTCCCGACCCACTTCAAGTTCGACAACTGGTCGCACGCCTGGACCAAGGCGCACATGGGCCGCTACTTCGTCAACACGATCATCGTGGTCGGCTTCTCCACCGCCGGCACGATGCTCTTCGGGTCGATGGCGGCCTACGTGCTGGCCCGGTTCGAGTTCCCCCTCAACCGGCTGATCTACTTCCTGTTCGTCGGCGGCATGGCCTTCCCCGTGGTGATGGTGCTGGTCCCGCTGTTCTTCGTGACCACCAACCTCGGCATCATCAACACCCTGCCGGGGTTGATCCTGGTCTACATCGCCTACTCGCTGCCCTTCACCGTCTTCTTCATGACGTCCTTCTTCCGCACCCTGCCGACCTCGGTGGCGGAGGCGGCGCTGGTGGACGGCGCGTCCCACACCAGGACGTTCTTCCAGATCATGGTGCCGATGGCCCGGCCCGGCATCATCAGCATCGGGATCTTCAACGTGCTCGGGCAGTGGAACCAGTACCTGCTGCCGCTGGTGCTCAACCAGGGCGACACCAGCAAGTGGGTGCTCACCCAGGGGCTGGCCGACCTCGCCGTGCAGCAGGGCTACCAGGGCGACTGGGGCGGTCTGTTCGCCGGCCTGTCGATCGCCATGCTGCCGGTGCTCGCGGTCTACATCGTCTTCCAGCGCCAGGTGCAGGCCGGACTCACCGCGGGGGCGCTGAAGTAGCCCGCCGGCCCGCGATCCCCCGCCCGCACACCCTACCGCCCGCCGGCTTCGACGGGCCCGGCGGCTCCGCTCGCGCGGAGCCGCCGCTCGGCGTTCCCGGTGGCGAATCGCGTAACGGTGTGGTTCTCCCCCTTGACGGGACATCACCCCAAACACTCAACTTAGAGTTCACATGTTGTAGACGACGGGGTCTCACTGGTGTGCTGGCGGCACATGCCGCCGCCGGCTTTCCTGCGGAACGGCCCCGTCCCGTGCGGGCAAGCGGACACGGGCCGCCTGCCGGGCAGGAGTGGATGTCGTGGAGACACCGGGTTCGCAGTCGTCACTGCACCGGGCCAATCTGGAGCGTGTCGTGCGCGCCGTCCGGCTGGCCGGATCGCTCACCCAGGCGGAGATCGCGCGCAGCACCGGCCTGTCGGCCGCGACCGTGTCGAACATCGTACGCGAGCTGCGGGACAACGGGACGGTGCAGGTCACGCCGACCTCCTCGGGTGGTCGGCGGGCCCGCAGCGTGGCGCTGTCCGGGGACGCCGGGATCGTCGTCGGCGTCGACTTCGGCCACTCCCACCTGCGGGTGGCGGTCGGCAACCTGGCCCACCAGGTGCTGGCCGAGCAGTCCGAGCCGATCGACGTGGACGCCTCGGCCTCGCAGGGCTTCGACCGGGCCGAGCAGCTGGTCGCGCGGCTGGTGGAGTCCACCGGCATCAGCCCCGGCAAGGTGCTGGGCGTGGGCCTGGGCGTGCCGGGCCCGATCGACGTGGAGACCGGCGCGCTGGGCTCCACCGCGATCCTGCCGGGCTGGAGCGGCATCAACCCGCGCCAGGAGCTCTCCGACCGGCTGGGCGTCCCGGTCCAGGTCGACAACGACGCCAACCTCGGGGCCCTGGGCGAGCTGGTGTGGGGCGGCGGGCGCGGGGTCAAGGACCTGGCCTACATCAAGGTGGCCAGCGGCGTCGGCGCGGGCCTGGTCATCGACGGCCGGATCTACCGGGGCCCGGGCGGCACGGCGGGCGAGATCGGCCACATCACGCTGGACGAGTCGGGCCCGGTGTGCCGCTGCGGGAACCGCGGCTGCCTGGAGACCTTCACCGCCGCCCGCTACGTCCTGGAGCTGCTGCGCGGCAGCCACGGCGACGGCCTGACCGTCCCGCGGATGGTGCAGCTGGCCCGCGAGGGCGACCCGGGCTGCCGCCGGGTGACCGGCGACGTCGGGCGGCACATCGGGATGGGCGTGGCGAGCCTGTGCAACCTGCTCAACCCCAGCCGGGTGGTGCTCGGCGGCGATCTCGCCGAGGCCGGTGAGCTGGTACTCGGGCCGATAAGGGAATCGGTGTCCCGATACGCTATCCCCAGCGCCGCACAGCGGCTGTCGGTCGTGCCGGGTGCGCTGGGGGCGCGGGCCGAGGTCCTGGGCGCGCTGGCCCTGGTGCTGTCCGAAATGGGTGATTCGACCCTTTTGGATGGAAACCACCCTGTCGACACACCGGCCTTTTCGGCATAACTGAGCGTTCACGCTGCTAACGAAACGCGCCGTTGCCATCTCGTTAAGTGTTTACTTCTTGACGACAGGGCGTCAGCCGGAGTTGACTTCCCAGCACCTCGGCCGCGGTGTTGCGGCCCTGTCAGGGAGGCAACTTCACATGAACGCAATGACGCGTCGGATCGTCATCGGGACGGCAGCCGTTTCGATGGCGGTCACCTTGGCCGCGTGTGGCAAGGCGGGCGACGACAAGAAGGACTCCGGCTCCACCGCCGGCGCCAGCAAGAGCGCCAACAAGACGATCGGCCTCCTCCTCCCGGAGAACGCCACCACGCGGTACGAGAAGTTCGACCGGCCGCTGATCGAGGCGAAGATCAAGGAGCTGTGCCCGGACTGCACGGTTGACTACGCCAACGCGGCCGGCGACCCCGCCAAGCAGGCGCAGCAGGTCAACACCATGATCACCAAGGGTGTCGGCGTCCTGATCCTGGACGCGCAGGACTCCACCGGCATCAAGTCCTCGGTCCAGGCCGCGGTCGACAAGGGCATCAAGGTCGTCGCGTACGACCGTCTCGCCGAGGGCCCGGTCTCCGCGTACGTCTCGTACGACAACGAGAAGATCGGTGAGCTCCAGGGCCAGGCGCTGCTCGACGCCATGGGCCCCAAGGCGACGCCGTCTGCCAACGTTGTCATGATCAACGGTGACCCGGCCGACCCGAACGCCGCCATGTTCAAGGAGGGCGCTCACAAGATCCTCGACGGCAAGGTCAAGATCGCCTACGAGCAGTCCGGCCTGTGGAAGGACACCGTCGCCGCGCAGAAGATGTCGGCCGCCATCACGCAGCTCGGCAAGGCCAACATCGCGGGCGTCTACTCCGCCAACGACGGCATGGCCGGCGGTATCGCCACCGCGCTCAAGGGCGCCGGCATCAACCCGCCGCTGACCGGTCAGGACGCCGAGGTCGCCGGTCTGCAGCGGATCCTCGCCGGCACCCAGACCGCCACGATCTACAAGGCGTACAAGCCGGAGGCCGACGCCACCGCCGAGATCGCCGTGGACCTGCTGCAGGGCAAGGACTTCAAGTCCGTCGCGGACACCACCGCCAAGCAGACCTCGGGCACCGAGGTCCCGGCCAAGCTGCTGCCGGCCACGTCCATCACCAAGGCCAACGTGAACGTCGTGATCCAGGACGGTCTGTACACCAAGGACCAGATCTGCACCGCGCAGTTCGCCGCCGCCTGCGCCGCCGCGGGCATCAACTAGTCCCACCTCCCGCCGGGTTCCGGTCGTCTCCACGGCCTGAACCCGCACCGTGAGCCTGTCCGGCGCCCCGTCCCGACTCAAACACCCCGCTAACGGGACGGGCGCCGGGCGGAAACGCTTGCGGTGGGCGGGTTTTCGGAGCACGGGGGTCTACCCCTTCTCCGTTCACTTTGTAATCTTGTAATCCGTGCATTACGCACTCCCTCCGCGGCTGTTCGGTTCAGCACGCGGCATCCCCGCCGGTCAGGCGGCGAAGGAGATGGTTTACGTGTCCGCTACGCCCGTGCTGGCGTTGCGCGGGGTCTCCAAGCGATTCGGTGCGGTCCAGGCCCTCACCGACGTCGACTTGGAGGTCCACGCCGGAGAAGTCGTCGCCCTCGTAGGCGACAACGGTGCCGGCAAGTCGACCCTGGTCAAGACCATCGCGGGCGTCCACCCCGTCGACGACGGGGTCATCGAGTGGGAAGGCCGGCCGGTGCACGTCAACCGGCCGCAGGACGCCCAGGGTCTTGGTATCGCCACCGTGTACCAGGACCTCGCGCTGTGCGACAACCTCGATGTGGTCGGCAACCTCTACCTCGGCCGGGAGCTGCTGCGGTTCGGCAGCCTCGACGAGGTCGCGATGGAACAGCGTTCCCGTGATCTTCTGAACACGCTGTCCATCCGCATCCCCAGCGTCCGGATCCCGATCGCCAGCCTCTCCGGCGGCCAGCGCCAGGTGGTGGCCATCGCCCGCGCGCTGATCGGCGACCCCAAGGTCGTGATCCTCGACGAGCCCACCGCCGCCCTCGGCGTCGAGCAGACCGCCCAGGTCCTCGACCTCGTCGAGCGGCTGCGCGAGCGCCGCCTCGGCGTGATTCTGATCAGCCACAACATGGCCGACGTCACGGCCGTCGCGGACACCGTGCACGTGCTGCGCCTCGGCCGGAACAACGGTGTCTTCCCGGTCAAGGGCACCACCAACGAACAGATCATCGCGGCCATCACCGGCGCCACGGACAACGCCGTGACCCGCCGCCTGGCGCGCAACGCGGAGGCAGCGAAGTGAGCGACAAGACCACGATCCGCAAGCCGGTGGACGAGGTTCCGCCGCCGGCGGTCGCCACCGTCGACCCCCGGCTGCTGGTGCGTGAGGAGGGCTTCAAGGGCTACCTCACCGAGTTCAAGCGCAAGCTCAAGGGCGGCGAGCTGGGCTCGCTGCCGGTCATCGTCGCGCTGATCATCATCTGGACCATCTTCCAGGTGAAGGACGACCTGTTCCTCAGCTCGGCGAACATGGTCAACATCAGCTTCTTCATGGCCGGCACCGGCATGCTGTCCATCGGCCTGGTGTTCGTCCTGCTGCTCGGCGAGATCGACCTGTCGGTCGCCTCCGTCAGCGGCCTGGCCGCCTCGGTGTTCGCCACCCTGACGGTCAACCACGGCCTCAACGACTGGCTCGCGGTCGTCCTGACCATCCTCACCGGTGTGGCCATCGGCGCCTTCCACGGCTTCTTCTTCGCCAAGATCGGCGTGCCGGCCTTCGTCGTCACCCTGGCCGGCTTCCTCGGCTGGACCGGCCTGATGCAGTGGCTGCTGCGCGGCACCGGCAGCCTCACGATCGAGGACAAGGGCCTGCTCCACATGCTGGGCCAGCGCTCCTTCTTCATGGACCAGTCCATCGCCGGCGGCTACATCCTGGCCACCCTCGGCGTCGCCCTGCTGCTCATCGGCTCGCTGATCGACCAGGCCCGCCGCCGCAAGGCCCGGGTGCCCTTCCGGCCCACCAGCGAGATCCTGCTGCGCACCGTCGCGCTGGCGGTCGTGTCGTACGTGGCCGCGTACGTGCTGAACAAGTCCGCGGGCATCCCGAACGCCCTGGTGTTCTTCCTGGCCGCCCTGGTGATCTGCGACTTCGTCCTGCGCCGCACCACCTACGGCCGGAAGATCTTCGCGGTCGGCGGCAGCATCGAGGCCGCCCGCCGCGCCGGTATCAACGTCGCGCTGATCCGTATCACCGTCTTCGCGATCTCCGGCGGCTTCGCGGCTCTGGGCGGCCTGTTCCTGGCCGGCCAGACCTACACCGCGACCCTGCAGGCCGGTACCGGCAACCTGCTGATGCTCGCCATCGCCGCCGCCGTCATCGGCGGCACCAGCCTGTTCGGTGGCCGCGGCAACGTCTGGTCGGCGCTGCTGGGCATGCTGGTCATCCAGTCCATCCAGACCGGTCTCGACCTGCTCAACATGGACCAGTCGATCCAGTACATGATCACCGGCGCGGTCCTGCTGGCCGCCGTGGTCGTCGACTCGGTCTCCCGGCGCACCCAGCGCAGCTCCGGCCGCGCGTGACCGCGTAACCCGGGAAACACCCGCACCACCCGCACCACCCGCGCCGCCGGGCGGACCTGGGCCTCCAGGACCGCCCGGCGGCGCGGCGCGTGACGGACATCGCACGGGGCGGCCGACGCGCCGGTAACCGGAACACTAGAATCTTCCGGAGGCCGGACCGGCCGGTGCGACAACGCGGTCGCACGGCAGAGCGCCGGGCTCGACAGGCTAAGGAGGAACGGGTGGCACTGCTGACCCGGATCAACGGACCCCGCGATCTCGACCGGCTCGCCCAGCCCCAGCTGGTGGAGCTGGCCGCCGAGATCCGCTCCTTCCTCGTCGACGCGGTCTCCAAGACCGGCGGCCACCTCGGCCCCAACCTCGGCGTGGTGGAGCTGACGATCGCGCTGCACCGGGTCTTCGACTCGCCGCGGGACCGCATCCTCTTCGACACCGGCCACCAGAGTTACGTCCACAAGCTGCTGACCGGCCGGCAGGACTTCAGCCGGCTCAAGAGCACCGGCGGCCTGTCCGGCTACCCCTCGCGGGCCGAGTCCGCGCACGACGTCATCGAGAACAGCCACGCCTCCACTGTCCTCGGCTGGGCCGACGGCATCGCCAAGGCCAACGAGCTGCTGGGCCGCGACGACCACGTCGTCGCCGTCATCGGCGACGGCGCCCTGACCGGCGGTATGGCCTGGGAGGCGCTCAACAACATCGCCGCCGCCAAGGACCGCCCGCTGGTCGTCGTCGTCAACGACAACGAGTGGTCGTACTCGCCGACCATCGGCGGCCTGGCCAACCACCTGGCGACACTGCGCACCACCGACGGCTACGAGCAGTTCCTCGCCCGCACCCGCGAGGTCCTGGAGCGCACCCCGCTCATCGGCCGCCCGCTCTACGAGACGCTGCACGGCGCCAAGAAGGGCCTGAAGGACTTCATCACCCCGCAGGGCATGTTCGAGGACCTGGGCATCAAGTACGTCGGCCCGATCGACGGCCACGACATCGAGGCCGTGGAGTCCGCGCTGCAGCGCGCCCGCCGCTTCCACGGGCCCGTCCTGGTGCACTGCATCACCGAGAAGGGCCGCGGCTACACCCCGGCCGAGCGCGACCGCATCGACCGCTTCCACGGCATCAGCCCGATCCACCCCGACACCGGCCTGCCGCTGTCGGCCGGCGGCGCGGACTGGACCTCCGTCTTCGGCGACGAGATGCTGGAGCTCGGCAAGGAGCGCTCCGACATCGTCGCGATCACCGCCGCGATGCTGCACCCGGTGGGCCTGACCAAGTTCGCCGAGGCGTTCCCCGACCGGGTCTTCGACGTCGGCATCGCCGAGCAGCACGGCGCCGTCTCGGCGGCGGGCCTGGCCACCGGCGGCCTGCACCCGGTCTTCGCCGTCTACGCCACCTTCCTCAACCGCGCCTTCGACCAGGTCCTGATGGACGTCGCGCTGCACAAGTGCGGGGTCACCTTCGTCCTGGACCGGGCCGGCGTCACCGGCAGCGACGGCGCCTCCCACAACGGCATGTGGGACATGTCGATCCTCCAGGTCGTGCCGGGCCTGCGGATCGCCGCGCCGCGCGACGCCGACCAGGTCCGCGCCCAGCTGCGCGAGGCCGTCGCCGTCGAGGACGCGCCCACCGTGGTGCGCTACTCCAAGGGCGCGGTCGGCCCCGCCGTGCCCGCGGTCGGCCGGATCGGCGGCATGGACGTGCTGCGCGAGCCCGCGGGCGGCACCGAGCAGCCCGACGTGCTGCTGGTGTCGGTCGGCGCGCTCGCCCCGATGTGCCTGGAGATCGCCGCGCTGCTGGACGCGCAGGGCATCACCAGCACCGTGGTGGACCCGCGCTGGGTCAAGCCGGTCGACGACGAGCTGCCCGGGCTCGCCGCCCGGCACCGCCTGGTGGTCACCGTCGAGGACAACGGCCGGGTCGGCGGTGTCGGCTCCGCGGTCGCCCAGGCGCTGCGGGACGCCGAGGTGGACGTGCCGCTGCGCGACTTCGGCATCCCGCCGCGCTTCCTGGAGCACGGCTCCCGCAAGGACGTCATGGCGGCGATCGGGCTGACCGCCCCGGACATCGCCCGCCAGGTCACCGGTGTGGTCGCCACGATCGACGCCCGGTTCTCCGACGAGGAGGCCGGCGCCGTCCTCGGCGAGCCCGACGCCGGCTGACCGGCGGCCCCCGAGCCGGTGCCGCCGCCCCGCCCCGCGGCCGGGCGGCGGCCCCCGAGGCGGTGGCAGGCCCGTTTCCCGCGGGCCCGGAGCCGATGGTAGAAATGCGCGAAGGCAGTGCGATGATCGAGGTGGCGTAGCACATGACGCAGTCCAAGGGCCCCGGCACCAAGGGCGGTTCGGCCCCCGGGATGAAGAAGCGCAAGGGCCTGGTCGCCCGGCTGCGGCCGTACGCGGTCGCCGTCGCGGCGATGGTGGTGGTCTTCGGCATCTCCGCGGTGATCGGCGCCCACGTCCGGGCCGGCAAGGACGACAAGGTCTCGGCCCCCAGCGGCGCGGTGGCCGCCGCGGCGCAGCCGGGCGCGTCACCGAGCCCCACCGCCGGCGGACCGCTGCTGGACATCCCCGTCAAGCCGTCGGTGCCCGTCACCGTCACGGTCTACGAGGACCTGCGCAGCCCCGACTCCAAGGCGTTCCAGGACGAGTACGGCGCGACGATCCAGAAGCTGCTGGCCGGCGGCCAGGTGCAGTTCCAGTACCGCCTGGTGACCGCGTCCGACAAGACCTACGGCGGCAAGGGCGCCCAGGTGGCGGCCAACGCCGCGGCCTGCGCGCAGGACCAGGGCCGCTACAGCGCGTTCGTCGAGCAGCTGTGGAAGGCGCAGCCCGCCGACCCCAAGGACGACGCGCTGGCGAGCGTCAAGCTGATGAAGAAGCTCGCGCACAAGGCCGGCAAGATCAAGGCCGACACCTTCGAGCCGTGCGTGGAGCAGCGCGACCACGAGGGCTGGGTCATCAAGTCGCAGCAGGACTTCGCCGCCTCCGGCTACGGCGACGTGCCGGTCGTGCTGATCGACGGGGTGCCGGTCAAGGACGTCAGGACGAGCCTGACGCCGCAGTCGCTCACCTCGAAGATCCAGGCGGAGGTCAAGCGGGTCGTCGCGCTGGCGTCGACCCCCACCGACACGCCGGCCCTGGCCGGCTGACCCCGCGGGGCCGCAGGACATCGCGAAGGGGCCGGGCCACTCGGTGCGAG
>NZ_JAATEJ010000012.1 GCF_012034175.1 Actinacidiphila epipremni | reverse complement strand
GGTCCCGAGGAGGTGCGCGAAGCCCTGCAGATCGGCCCCGAGGCACCCATCATCACCACCGACGCCCGCAACCGCGGCGAGGCCAAGAGCGCGCTGATCACCCTCGTCGAGCACGCCCTGCTCGCCCGCCTGCGCTGAGCGCCGGGAACGTACGAGAGCCCCGCACCGTGGAGGTGCGGGGCTCTTCGTGTGCCCGGGTCGTGCCCGGCCGTCGTGCTCAGCCCTGCCAGGAGTGCGGGGCGCGGAAGCCCGGGGTGCGCTCCAGCCGGCGCCAGCCGGCCACCGAGCGGGAGGGCGCGGCGGGGGCGTCGGCGCCGCCCGCGGCGGCCCGGGCGAGCAGGATCGCGGTGATCGCGGCCAGCTCCTCCGGGGCGACCTGGCCCTTCTCGACGCGCACGAGGGAATCGGCGGGAGTGCTCACTGTGGTCTCCATGGCTACTGGGGAGGGTTGCCGTGCTTGCGCGACGGCAGGTCCGCGTGCTTGGTCCGCAGCATCGCCAGCGAGCTGATCAGCACCTCGCGGGTCTGCGTCGGGTCGATGACGTCGTCCACCAGGCCGCGCTCGGCGGCGTAGTACGGGTGCATCAGCTCGGCCTTGTACTCCTTGACCATGCGCGCGCGCATCGCCTCGGGGTCGTCGGCGTCGGCGATCTGCCGGCGGAAGATGACGTTGGCCGCGCCTTCCGCGCCCATGACCGCGATCTCGTTGGTCGGCCACGCGTAGGTCAGGTCGGCGCCGATGGACTGGCTGTCCATCACGATGTACGCGCCGCCGTAGGCCTTGCGCAGGATCAGCGAGATCCGCGGCACGGTGGCGTTGCAGTAGGCGTACAGCAGCTTGGCACCGTGCCTGATGATTCCACCGTGCTCCTGGGCAACGCCCGGGAGGAAGCCGGGGACGTCCAACAGGGTGATGATCGGGATGTTGAAGGCGTCGCACAGCTGCACGAAGCGGGCGGCCTTCTCGGACGCCTCGATGTCCAGGACGCCGGCGAGCGAGGCGGGCTGGTTGGCGACGATGCCGACCACCTGGCCGTCGAGCCGGGTCAGGGCGCAGATGATGTTGGTGGCCCAGCGCTCGTGGACCTCCAGGTACTCGCCGTCGTCGACGATCTCCTCGATGACCTTGTGCATGTCGTACGAGCGGTTGCCGTCGGCGGGCACCAGGTCCAGCAGGACGTCGCCGCGGCGGTCGGCCGGGTCGTGGCTGTCGACCGTGGGCGGGTTCTCCCGGTTGTTCTGCGGCAGCAGCGAGAGCAGGTAGCGCACCTCCTCCAGGCACGTCTGCTCGTCGTCGTACGCGAAGTGCGCGACGCCGGAGACGGCGGAGTGGACGTCGGCGCCGCCGAGGCCGTTCTGGGTGATCTGCTCACCGGTGACGGCCTGGACGACGTCGGGCCCGGTGATGAACATCTGCGAGGTCTCACGGACCATGAAGACGAAGTCGGTGAGCGCCGGGGAGTAGGCGGCGCCGCCCGCGCACGGGCCGAGCATCACGCTGATCTGCGGGATGACGCCGGAGGCGCGGGTGTTGCGCTGGAAGATGCCGCCGTAGCCGGCGAGCGCGGAGACGCCCTCCTGGATCCGGGCGCCGGCGCCGTCGTTGAGGGAGACCAGGGGGGCGCCGGCCGAGATGGCCATGTCCATGATCTTGTGGATCTTGGTGGCGTGCGCCTCGCCGAGCGCGCCGCCGAAGATCCGGAAGTCGTGTGCGTAGACGAAGACGGTCCGGCCGTGGACCGTGCCCCACCCGGTGATCACACCGTCGGTGTAGGGACGCTTGGCCTCCAGGCCGAAGCCCGTCGCGCGGTGCCGGCGCAGCGGCTCCACCTCGCGGAAGGTGCCTTCGTCGAGCAGCAGGTCGATGCGCTCGCGGGCGGTGAGCTTGCCCTTGGCGCGCTGGGCCTCGGTCGCCTTCTCGCTGGGTCCGGCGGCGACCTCCGCACGGATGGCGTGGAGTTCGGCCACCCGCCCCCGGGCGTCGTTCACCTCGGCGGGCACCTCTTGCGATGTGGTCATGCAACGACAGTACGAGCCGTCGGCCGCAAAAGAGCCATCGACTTCGTACAGTGTCACTCGCGGCTTCATGGTGGATTCCGACAGAGGCGGTCCACCTGGGGGTTCCGCTTTACGGCCGCGGCACCCGGCGTTTCATCTGCGGCGCCGGGCGACACACGGCCGTAACAGTCAGCGGCCCTCGACGGCGGCGGCCAGCGCGAGCAGCCGCCTGGCCTCCTCGACATGCAGGTTCTCGATCATCCTGCCGTCCACGGTGACCACCCCGCGGCCCTGTGACGTGGCCTGATCGAAGGCCGCCACGATCCTACGGGCCCGGTCGACGTCCTCCGCGGCGGGGGCGAACACCCGGTTGCAGGGCTCGATCTGCCCCGGATGGATGAGGGTCTTGCCGTCGAAGCCGAGCCGGCGGGCTTGGAGGGTTTCCGCTTCGAAGCCGGGCAGATCCCGGACGTCGTTGTAGACACCGTCCAAGATGACCCTCCCCTCGGCGCGCGCGGCGAGCAGCGCCAGGGACAGCGCGGTCAGCAGCGGCGCCCGGCCGGGGACGTGCTCGGCGTGCAGTTCCTTGACGAGGTCGTTGGTGCCCATGACCAGCACGGTGAGCCGGTCGCACGCGGCGGCGACCCGGCGGGCGTCGAAGATCGCGGCGGGCGTCTCCAGCATCGCCCACACGGCGGTACGGTCCGGGGCGCCGGCGGCTTCCAGCGCCTCGACCACGGCGGTGACGGTACGGGGGTCGTCGACCTTGGGCACGACGACGGCGTCGGGTCCGGCCTGCGCGGCGGCCCGCAGGTCGTCGGCGTGCCAGGGGGTGCCGGGGGCGTTGACCCGGACGGTGACCTCGCGGTGGCCGTAGCCGCCGGCGGCGACCGCGGCGGCGACCCGCTCGCGGGCCTCCGCTTTGGCGTCGGGGGCGACGGAGTCCTCCAGGTCGAGGATGAGCGCGTCGGCGGGCAGGGTGCGGGCCTTGTCCAGGGCGCGCTCGTTGGCGCCGGGCATGTAGAGCACCGAGCGGCGCGGGCGCAGGTGCCCGTCGCCGTCCTGGGCGGGGGTGCCGGCCGGACGGGGCGTCAGGTCGTCCGCCATCACAGGGCCGCCTTCCGGGCCGCCGCGTACGAGGCGGCGAGTTCGGGGTCGCGGGCGGCGAGGGCGGCGGCGAGTTCGGCGACCACCCGGCACTGCTTGTAGGTGGCGTCGTCCTGCATCTTGCCGTCGATCATCACCGCGCCGGTGCCGTCGCCCATGGCCTCGATGACCCGCTCGGCCCAGGCGACGTCCTGCGGGGCGGGCGAGAAGACCCGCTTGGCGATGTCGATCTGCACCGGGTGCAGCGTCCAGGCGCCGACGCAGCCGAGCAGGAAGGCGTTGCGGAACTGGTCCTCGCACGCGGTGACGTCCTGGATGTCGCCGAAGGGCCCGTAGTAGGGCAGGATCCCGTGCGCGGCGCAGGCGTCCACCATCCGGGCGATGGTGTAGTGCCACAGGTCCTGCTGGTACGTCACCCGGGGCATGTCCCCGGGGGTCCCCCCGCCGGAGGTAGGGGGCGGGTCCTCGCGGACCAGGTAGCCGGGGTGGCCGCCGCCGACCCGGGTGGTCTTCATCCGGCGGCTGGCGGCCAGGTCGGCCGGGCCGAGGGAGATGCCCTGCATACGGGGGCTCGCCCCGGCGATGGCCTCGACGTTGGCGACGCCGGCCGCGGTCTCCAGGATGGCGTGCACCAGCACCGGCCGGTCGAGTCCGGCCCTGGCCTCCAGCTGGGCGAGCAGCCGGTCCACGTAGTGGATGTCCTGCGGGCCCTCCACCTTGGGCACCATCACCACGTCCAGCCGGTCGCCGATCTCGGTGACCAGGGTGACCAGGTCGTCCAGCGCCCAGGGCGAGTCCAGGCTGTTGACGCGGGTCCACAGCTGCGTGCCGCCGAGGTCGTGGGCCCTGGCGACCGCGACGAGCCCGGCGCGGGCGGCCTCCTTGCGGTCGGTGGGCACGGCGTCCTCCAGGTTGCCGAGCAGCACGTCCACCGTCGGTGCGAGGGCCGGCACCTTCGCGGCCATCTTCGCGTTGCCGGGGTCGAAGAAGTGGATCATGCGGGAGGGCCGGAACGGCACCTCTCGCAGGGGGGCCGGCGCCCCCACGGCCAGCGGGCGGAAGAAGTCCTTCGCGCTGCGCATGCGGTCTCCCGGTGGGTCGGGTCGAGGGTTCGCCGCTCACCCTATGACCGCCGGCGCGCGGATATTACCCGTCAGTATGTGTGCTCTTGCTCACCGGGCGCCATGCCCGGTGAGCCCCATGGTGCGCGATCGGCCGCGCCGCGCCGGCCACTGACGCGCGTACGTCTCCCTCACTGCGGGGGCAGCCGCAGGAGGCCGGTGCCCTCGCGGACGTCGCGGTGCAGGACCGGGGTGCCGAGCAGGGCGCCGTCCAGGGTGGTGGTGACCCGCAGGACGTGGTCGCCGAGCCGGGAGGTGCCGGCGTCGCGCAGCACCAGGTGCGCGGTGAGCCGGTCGACCCGGCCGGGCAGCAGCCGGGTGGCACCGAGGACCGCGGTGACCTCGGCGCCGGGCAGGTGGCGGGCGAGCCAGCGCCGGGCGCTCGCGGTGACGGCGGCCTCGTAGGCCCGCTGGAGGGGGAAGGGGCGCAGCAGGCTGAGCACCGGTTCGCCGTCCGGGCCGAAGGAGGCCCGGTGGTACGGGGCCGCGCTCAGCGCCGCGAGGCGGCGGCGGGAGGTCAGCCGGAGCAGGGTCGGCAGGTCCCGGCGGTCGCGCGGGAGGGTGCGCAGGGTGCGCGGGGCGGCGATCAGCACGGAGCCGGCCGTCGTGCCGCCGGGGTGGGCGGCCAGGCTCGCGTGCAGGGCGGCGAGGACGCCGGTGACGGTGTCGTTGCCGAGGTCCGCCGCGATCCACGGGTCGGCGACGACCCTGCCGAGGGCGTGCACCTCGTGGCCGCCCGAGGCGAGCGCGTCGCGCAGGGCGCGCCAGCGGTCGGCGGCGGCGCGGGCGTCCTCGACGGCCTCGGCGAGCCGGGCGGCGCCGGGCGCGGCCCTGTCGACGTGCAGCCGGACGGCGGCGTCGGGGTCGCCGGTGAGCCGCAGGAGGATCTCGGCGCCGCCGGAAGCGGGGAAGCGGGACTGCGCCGAGATCACCTCCAGCCGGCCGGGGAAGTGCCGCTCGGCCGCCGCCGCGGCCAGCCGGCGGGCGCGGCGGGTCGCCGGCAGGGACGCGGCCCTGCCGAGCAGCAGCACGGCTGAGACGATCATGGCTCTCCCCCGTCCCCCCGTCCTGACCCCGGCCTCCCTGCGAGGCTAGGTCCCTTCGGGGCGGGGCCGCCTGAGTGCGCGTACTCAGTCCGCACCAGGGCCGTACTCAGCGGCCGGGCGCCTTCCCCCGGCGGCCGGTTACGTCATGTTCACCACAAGGGTCTGGCGACGCGCGTAGACCTCGGGCACACTCCTCCTGCGCCACCTGCACCACGCCCACCCCAGCGGAACCAGCAGGAGGAACCCATGCGACTGCGTGTCCGTACCGCCATGAGCACGCTCACCCTCGTCGCCACCGCGCTCTTCGCGCCCGGTGTCGGGGTGGCCGCGTCCACCGACGCCTTCGCGGTCACCAAGCTCACCCACGCCCAGGCCACCGCGATGTTCCGCGCCGCGGGCATCACCTGGTCCTCGTCCGGCGGCTGCTCCAACCGCAACGTGTCGACGTGTACGTCCTTCGACGGGCTGAACCAGGCCACCGCGCAGGGCGCCGTCACGCTGAAGAACGCCAGCGGCTGCGCCATCAACATCACCGGCGGCACCGAGACCGGCCACGCGAGCGGCACGTACTCGCACTGGAACGGCTACAAGCTCGACTACGCGAAGAACACCTGCCTGAACAACTACGTGCACAACGCCTTCACGTACATCGGCCTGCGCGGCGACGGCTACCCGCAGTGGCAGGCCGCGTCCGGCAACATCTACGCCGACGAGGGCAACCACTGGGACGCGCTGTACTACTCCTGCGGCTGCTGACGGCGCCGACCGGGCAGGCCCCGGCCCCCCGGGGCCTGCCCCCGCCTCACTCCTGCGGGTCCAGGCCCGCGCGCAGCAGCCCGTAGGCGTACGCGTCGTCAAGTGCCTGCCAGCTCGCGGCGATCACGTTGTCCGCGACGCCCACCGTCGACCACTCGGCCACGCCGTCGGTCGTGGTGATGAGCACCCGGGTCGTGGAGTCGGTGCCCCGGGTGCCCTCCAGGATGCGGACCTTGTAGTCCACCAGGGCGAACTCCGCGAGCTTGGGGTAGATCCGCTCCAGCGCGCTCAGCAGCGCCCGGTCCAGCGCGTTGACCGGGCCGTTGCCCTCGGCGGTGGCGACGATCCGCTCGCCCTTGGCCCACAGCTTGACGGTCGCCTCGTTGGCGTGCGTGCCGTCGGGGCGGTCCTCGGTGATGACCCGCCAGGACTCGGTACGGAAGAAGCGCCGCGGGGCGCCGTCGCCGGACCGGTCCATCTCGCCGCGCAGCAGCAGCGCGAAGGAGGCGTCGGCGGCCTCGTACGTGTAGCCCTGGAGCTCGCGCTCCTTGACCCGGGCCACCACCCGGCCGACCAGCTCGCGGTCCTCGCCGAGGTCGATGCCGAGCTCTCGGCCCTTGAGCTCGATGGAGGCGCGGCCGGCCATGTCGGAGACCAGCATCCGCATGGTGTTGCCGACCTGCTCGGGGTCGATGTGCTGGTAGAGGTCGGGGTCCACCTTGATCGCCGAGGCGTGCAGGCCCGCCTTGTGCGCGAACGCCGAGATGCCCACGTACGGCTGGTGCGTGGACGGCGGCAGGTTGACGACCTCGGCGATGGCGTGCGAGATCCGGGTCATCTCGCCGAGCGCGCCCTCGGGCAGCACCCGGCGGCCGTGCTTGAGCTCCAGCGCGGCGACGACCGGGAAGAGGTTGGAGTTGCCGACCCGCTCGCCGTAGCCGTTGGCGGTGCACTGCACATGGGTGGCGCCGGCGTCCACCGCGGCCAGGGTGTTGGCGACCGCGCAGCCGCTGTCGTCCTGGGCGTGGATGCCGAGCCGGGCGCCGGTGTCGGCGAGCACCAGCCCGGTGACGGCCTGCACCTGCGCGGGCAGCATGCCGCCGTTGGTGTCGCACAGCACGACGACCGAGGCGCCGGCCTCGTGCGCGGCCCGGACGACCGCGGTGGCGTAGGCGGCGTTGGCGCGGTAGCCGTCGAAGAAGTGCTCGCAGTCGACGAAGACCCGGCGGCCCTGGGCCACCAGGTACGAGACGGAGTCCGCGACCATCGCGAGGTTCTCGTCCAGTGTGGTGCGCAGGGCCAGCTCGACATGCCGGTCGTGCGACTTGGCGACCAGGGTGATCACCGGGGCGCCCGAGTCGAGCAGCGCCTTGACCTGCGGGTCCTCGGCGGCCTTGGCGCCGGGCCTGCGGGTCGCGCCGAACGCGACGAGGGTGGCGTGCTTGAGGTCCAGCTCCTGGCCAGCCCGGGCGAAGAACTCGGTGTCGCGGGGGTTGGCGCCGGGCCAGCCGCCCTCGATGAACCCCACCCCGAAGTCGTCCAGGTGCCGGGCGATCGTCAGCTTGTCGGCGACGGTGAGGTTGATCCCCTCACGCTGGGCGCCGTCGCGCAGCGTGGTGTCGAAGACGTGGAAGCTGTCGTCCGGTGCGGCGGTCATGGCTTTCGTAACTCCTGTCGGGTGGTGAGTGGGGTGCCGCGGGGCGTCCCTGCGCCAGGCGGGTCCCGCTCCACTTGCCCCCAGCATCCCTCGCGCGGTTCCGCCTCCGGCGCGGGTGGTCCGGAAACGAAAAAACCCCTCGCGGATGCGAGAGGTCTGCACGCGGGTCTGGGACACGGTGACGTTCCACTGGGGTCAGAGGGGCGTCACTGCGGACCGGCGTGCGCGCTGCCAATAATGCTGGCGCTATGCACGAGCCCAGTCTTGCACATTCCGCGCCCCCCGCCGCAGGGGTCTCACCATCCGGTCCCCAGAGGCTGCGGCTTGCGCCGCGGGGCGCTTTTTCAGGGGCGCGGGGCTGTATCTGATCTGCGGCTGCCGCCGCGCGGGCGCGACCTGCCGGAGGGCACAGCTGCGCCGCGGGGTGAGCTTTTCAGGGGCGCGGGGAACTGCGCGACCAGCCAGGAACCGGCGTGCACGTCGCCACCGTCCCAAAGGGGCTGTTCGGTTCGATCCGGACCACCGGCCGGTGGCCGGTTGCTCGCGCAGTTCCTCGCGCCCCTGGTGGTGACCCCGCGGCGCAGCCGCGGCCCTAGGGCGGGGGAGGCAAGCGCAGCGTCAGGCGCCGAGGGGGTGCATCCAGGTGTGGGGGTCGGGGGCGTGGCCCGTTTGGATGGAGAGGAGCGCTTCGCGCAGGCGCATGGTGACCGCGCCGGGCGCACCGTCCGCCACAATCCAGCTCGCGCGCGTCGACTTCACGGAGCCGACCGGCGTGATGACCGCGGCGGTGCCGCACGCGAAGACCTCGGTGAGGGTGCCGTCCTGCGTGTGCGCACGCCAGTCGTCGACGCTGATGCGGCCCTCGGCCACCTCGTAGCCGAGGTCCGCCGCGATGCGCAGCAGCGAGTCCCGGGTGATACCCGGCAGCAGCGAGCCGGTCAGCTCGGGGGTGACGATACGGTCGCCGTACACGAAGTACAGGTTCATGCCCCCCATCTCCTCGATCCAGCGGCGCTCGATCGCGTCGAGCCACACCACCTGGTCGCAGCCGTGCTCGATCGCCTGGGCCTGGGCGACGAGGGACGCCGCGTAGTTGCCGCCGGTCTTGGCGGCGCCGGTGCCGCCCGGGGCGGCGCGCACGTACTCCTCGGACAGCCACACGGACACCGGCTGCACGCCGCCGGAGAAGTACGCGCCGGCCGGTGAGGCGATCACGACGAACAGATACTCGTTGGCGGGGCGCACCCCGAGGCCGACCTCGGTGGCGAACATGAAGGGCCGCAGGTAGAGGGACGCCTCGCCCTCGCTGGGCACCCACGCCCTGTCCTGCCGCACCAGCACGTCGCACGCCTCGATGAACGTCTCGACGGGCAGCTCGGGCATCGCCAGCCGGCGGGCGGACGCGGCGAAGCGCTCGGCGTTGGCCCGCGGCCGGAACGTGGCGACGCCGCCGTCGGGCTGCCGGTAGGCCTTGAGGCCCTCGAAGATGGTCTGCGCGTAGTGCAGCGTCATGTTGGCCGGGTCGAGGGACAGCGGCGCGTACGGGACGAGCTGCGCGTCGTGCCAGCCGCGGCCCTCGGTCCACTTGATGGTCACCATGTGGTCGGTGAAGTACCGGCCGAAGCCGGGGCGGGCGAGGATCGCGTCGCGCTCGGCGGCGGGCAGCGGGTGCGCGGACGGCTTCAGCTCGATCGTGGGCGTCGTCATGTGTGTGTCCTTCACCGTGTGTCGTGTGGCGCTGCTGCCGCTGGGGATGCCCGGACTGCTAGGACGTCCGACTTTCCCGTCGTGACGCGGCCCCGCCTCTGATTATCGCAGCGGCGGGGCCGGGTACCTACCTCCGGTGCGCGGTCAGCCGGAAACGCGGGCGGCGAGCGCGTCGCCGATCTCGACGGTGCTGCGGGCGGGGCGCCCGGTGCGCTCGGCGAGGTCGGCCTGGACGGCGGTGTCGATCCGGTCGGCCTGCGCGTCGTAGCCGAGGTGGCGCAGCAGCAGGGCCACGGACAGCACGGTCGCGGTGGGGTCGGCCTTGGACTGGCCGGCGATGTCCGGCGCGGAGCCGTGGACCGGCTCAAACATCGACGGGAACTCGCGGCCGGGGTTGATGTTGCCGCTGGCCGCGACGCCGATCCCGCCGGACACGGCGGCGGCGAGGTCGGTGATGATGTCGCCGAAGAGGTTGTCGGTCACGATCACGTCGAACCGCTCGGGCTGGGTGACCAGGAAGATCGTGGCGGCGTCGACATGCAGGTAGTCGGTGCTGACGTCCGGGTACTCGCGGCCGACCTGCTCGAAGATCCGGGTCCACAGCCGGCCGGCGTGCACCAGCACGTTGTTCTTGTGCACCAGGGTGAGCTTCTTGCGCGGCCGGGCCTGCGCGCGGGCGTACGCGTCGCGCACGACGCGCTCGATGCCGAAGGCGGTGTTGAGGCTGACCTCGGTGGCGACCTCCTGCGGGGTGCCGGTCCTGATGACCCCGCCGTTGCCGGTGTAGGGGCCCTCGGTGCCCTCGCGGACGACGACGAAGTCGATCTGCGGGCTGCCGGCCAGCGGGGTGCCGACGCCGGGGTAGAGCTTGCTCGGCCGCAGGTTGACATGGTGATCGAAGGCGAAGCGCAGCTTCAGCAGGAAGCCGCGCTCCAGCACTCCCGACGGCACGGACGGGTCGCCGATGGCGCCCAGCAGGATCGCGTCGTGCTCTTTCAGCTGCTCCAGGTCCTCGTCGGTGAGGGTCTGCCCGGTGGCGTGGTAGCGCTTGGCGCCGAAGTCGAACTCCCGGGTCTCCAGCTTGGTGTCGGGCGGCAGGACGGCGGAGAGGACCTTGAGGCCCTCGGCGACCACTTCCTGGCCGATTCCGTCACCGGGGATCACTGCGAGGCTGAGGCTTCGAGACATGTCGGGAACCGTACTCCCCATCCCAGCGGCTGACATCCGATGTCCGCATGCCGGACGCCGGTGAGCGCGGCGGGCCGCCGCGCGCGGGGGTACGGGTCAGCGGTTCTCGTGGCCGGTGCTGCCGCCGTTGTCGCGGCGGTCGAGGCTGCGCTGCAGGGCACGCAGGGCGTTCTGGCGGGCGGTGTCGTCCATGGGGGATCAACTCCTGGGAAGCCTGGGGGAAAACGGGTACAGCGGGCGGAGAGGTCCGCGGAGGGGGCGGAGGTCCGGCCGCGGGGGTGACCCGCTCGTCGGCTGCCAGGACGCATGCCCGCCGCTCGCCGGATGGGCGAGACGTTCGGCTCCTACAAAGCTAGGTCAGCCCGCTCGTCCTGTCGCCACAATTACTCGGACTTCCTACTATCTGAGACGACGATCACCCGTTCGCGGCTCCCTGCGCCGCGAACGGGTGATCGCGTCCCTGCCCGCCCCGGGCGTCCGCCCCCGGGAACCGCCCAGGTCAGCCCATGTGCGGGTAGCGGTAGTCGGTCGGCGGCACCAGGGTCTCCTTGATGGCCCGGGTGGACGTCCAGCGCATCAGGTTCTGCGCGGCGCCGGCCTTGTCGTTGGTGCCCGAGGCCCGGCCGCCACCGAAGGGCTGCTGGCCGACGACCGCGCCGGTGGACTTGTCGTTGATGTAGAAGTTGCCGGCCGCGTCCCGCAGCCGGTCCGCCACGTACGCCGCCGCCGCGCGGTCGCGGGCGATGACCGAGCCGGTGAGCGCGTAGGGCGCGACCGCCTCCATCTGCGTGAGCATCGCCTCGAAGTCGGCGTCCTCGTAGACGTACACGCCCAGGATCGGGCCGAAGAACTCCTCGGTGAAGATCTCGTTGTCCGGGTCGGTGGACACCAGCACGGTCGGGCGGACGAACCAGCCCACCGAGTCGTCGTACGTGCCGCCGGCGACGACCTCGACGGCCGGGTCGGCCTTGGCGCGGTCGATGGCGGCCTTGTTCTTGGCGAAGGCCCGCTCGTCGATGAGGGCGCCGGCGAAGTTGGACAGGTCCGTGACATCGCCCATGGTGATGCCGTCGACCTCGGCGGCGAACTCCTCCTTGAAGCCGTTCTCCCAGATCGAGCGCGGGATGTAGGCGCGGGAGGAGGCCGAGCACTTCTGGCCCTGGTACTCGAAGGAGCCGCGGGTCAGCGCGGTCTTGAGCACCGCGGGGTCGGCGGAGGGGTGGGCGACGACGAAGTCCTTGCCGCCGGTCTCGCCGACGATCCGCGGGTAGGAGCGGTAGCCCGCGATGTTCTCGCCGACCGTGCGCCACAGCTGGTGGAAGGTGCGGGTGGAGCCGGTGAAGTGGATGCCGGCCAGCATCGGGTGCGGCAGCGCGACCTCGGAGACGGCCAGGCCGTCGCCGGTGAGCAGGTTGATCACGCCGTCGGGCAGGCCGGCCTCGCGCAGCAGCCGCATGGTCAGCACCGCCGAGTGGGTCTGCGTCGGCGACGGCTTCCACACCACGACATTGCCCATGAGCGCGGGGGCGGTCGGCAGGTTGCCGGCGATCGCGGTGAAGTTGAACGGCGTGATGGCGTAGACGAAGCCTTCGAGCGGCCGGTGGTCGAGCCGGTTCCACACCCCGGGCGAGTTGACGGCCGGCTGCTCGGCGAGGATCTGCCGGGCGTAGTGGACGTTGAAGCGCCAGAAGTCGACCAGCTCGCAGGGGCTGTCGATCTCGGCCTGCTGCACGGTCTTGGACTGGCCGAGCATGGTGGAGGCCACCATCGTCTCGCGCCACGGCCCGGACATCAGCTCGGCGGCCCGCAGGAAGATCGCGGCGCGGTCGTCGAAGGACATCGCGCGCCAGGCGGGGGCGGCGGCGAGCGCGGCGTCGATCGCGTCGCGGGCGTCGTCGGCGGTGGCGGCGGCGTACGTGCCGAGGACCTGGCTGTGGTTGTGCGGCTGGACGACGTCGAAGCGCTCGCCGCCGCCCATTCGCTCCCGGCCGCCGATGGTCATCGGCAGGTCCGCGCGCTGCCCGGCCAGCTCCTTGAGCCTGGCCTCCAGCCGGGCCCGCTCGGGGCTGCCGGGCGCGTAGGTGTGCACCGGCTCGTTGACCGGGGTGGGGACCTGGGTCACGGCGTCCATGGGGGGTTCCTCCTCGCAGTGGGGCGGGTGGGGGTCAGCGGCCGGCGGTCGGGGCGAAGGAGCGCAGGAAGAAGGCGAGGTTGGCGGGGCGCTCGGCCAGCCGGCGCATGAAGTAGCCGTACCAGTCGGCGCCGTAGGGCACGTAGATGCGCACCCGCTCGCCCTGCTCGGCGAGCCGGCGCTGCTCGGCGGCGCGGATGCCGTAGAGCATCTGGAACTCGTACGTGCCCGGGGCGCGGCCGTGCCGGGCGGCGAGGTCCTGGGCGATGGCGATGATCCGCGGGTCGTGCGAGCCGACCATCGGGTACCCGTCGCCGGCGAAGAGGATGCGCAGCGCGCGGACGTACGCCTTGTCGACGTCGCGCTTGTGCTGGAAGGCGACCCGCGCGGGCTCCTTGTAGGCGCCCTTGACCAGCCGCACCCGGGAGCCGGCGACGGCGAGCGCGCGGGCGTCCTCCTCGGTGCGGAAGAGGTACGACTGCAGGACGGCGCCGGTGCGCGGGTGGTTCTTGCGCAGGTCGGCAAGCACCGCGAGGGTGGAGTCGACGGTGGTGTGGTCCTCCATGTCGAGGGTCACGGTGGTGCCGACGGCGGTGGCGAGCTCGGCCACCTCGGTGACGTTCGCGAGCGCCACGTCGTGGCCGCCGTCGGGGAGCGCCTGGCCGAAGGCGGAGAGCTTGACCGAGACCTCGGCGCGGTCGCCGAGGCCCTCGTCGCGCAGCGTCTCCAGCAGCCGCAGGTAGGCGTCCCGGGTGGCCCGGGCGGTGGCGCGGTCGGTGACGTCCTCGCCGAGGTGGTCGAGGGTGACGTCCAGGCCGCTCGCGGTGAGCGCGCGGACGGTGTCGAGCGCGGGGTGCAGGGCGTCACCGGCAACGAACCGGTTCACCACCGGCCGGGTGACGGGCGCGGCGGCGACGACGCGGCGCATACGGTCGCTGCGCGAGGCGGCGAGCAACACGGGACCGAACACGGGGTGTCCTTCCAGGCCGGGACGGGTTTTCCAGGGGTTCTTGCGGCGGACAGGCTCCGTCACCGTGAATCTAGAATTCGTCTACCCGCCGGACCATCGACACCTGTCACGCATCACCCCGCCGTCCCTCATACAGATGTATGAGGAACAATGGTCCTGTGCGAGCCGAGTACGGGGACTACAGCGATTTCCAGGACCTGGTCGACGAGGTGTCGGCGCTGCTCGGCGCCCCCGCGACGCTGGAGGACCGCGATTTCCGGCTGATCGCCTTCGGGGTGCACGACAGCGACGACGCGGCGGCGCTCGACCCGGTCCGCACCCGCTCCATCCTGACCCGGCACTCCACCGCCGAGGTGCGCGCGTGGTTCGAGCGGTTCGGCATCGCGCGGGCGACCGGCCCGGTCCGCATCCCCGCCGCGCCGGACGCCGGCGTGGTGCGCGGGCGGCTGTGCCTGCCGGTGCGGCACTCCGGGTTCGTCTACGGCTATGTGTGGCTGCTGGACGAGGCCGAGCACTCCCCCGCGCAGCTCGCCGCCGCGATGGCCGTCGCCGGGCGGATCGGCGAGCGGCTGGCAGCGCTGTCGCAGGCCGGCGCCGAGACCGGGCGGGCGCTGCGGGCGCTGCTGACCGCGCCCTCCCGCGCCGACCGGGACACCGCGGAGGACGCGCTGCGGCTCGCGCTGGACCGGGACGCGGACGAGCCGCACGCGCTGGTGTGCGTACGCGCCGCCGCCGGGGAGCAGCCGGGCGCGCTGCCGGGGCTGCGCACCATCCCGTCGGCCGCGGCGCTCGCCCGGGTGCCGGAGCGGGGCCGCGGCGAGCTGGTGGCGCTGCTGGTACGGCTGCGGTCCCGGCAGGTGCTGGCGCCGGCCCGTACCGCGGCGGCGCGGCTGCTGGACGCGATCGGCGCGCCGGGCGCGGTGGCCGGGCTCAGCGCGTCCCGCGGCGCGCTCGCGGAGCTGCCCGGCGCGTGGCGGGAGGCGACGGCGGCGGCGCGGGCCGCGCACGCGCAAGGGGAGCTGGGCCCGATCGCGAAGTGGTCCAACCTCGGGCCGTACCGGCTGCTGACCGCGCTGCCGGCCGGCGCGCCGCCGGACCCGGCGGTCGCCCCGCTGCTGACCGAGGCGCACCAGGAGCTGGCGCACACGGCGGAGGTCTTCCTCGACCACGCCGGGCAGGCCGGCCGCACCGCCACGGCGCTGGCGATCCACCGGCAGACCCTCTACTACCGGCTCTCCCGCATCGAGCAGCTCACCGGCCTGGACCTGGCGGACGGCGAGGCCCGGCTGCTGCTGCACATGGCGCTGAAGGCGGCGCGGCTGTGAGCCTGTGAGCCCGCGGCGCTGTGACGTCCGCGGCGCTGTGCGCCCGCGGCGCCGCGCGCAGGTGCGGCCCGGAACGTATACGGCGCCGCCCCTTGCGCGGGGCGGCGCCGTATACGAAGTGCGGGCCGGGGTCAGTCCGCGAGGTTGACCGCGCGGGCCGAGGTGGCGCCGATCTCGCCGGCGATGTCGGTGAGCACGCCCGCCGGGATCGTGGAGTCCACGGTGAGGGCGACCAGCGCGTCGCCGCCGGCGGTGGCGCGGGCGACCTGCATGCCGGCGATGTTGACGCCGACCTCGCCGAGGATGCGGCCGATGGTGCCGACGACACCGGGCCGGTCGGTGTAGCGCAGGAAGGCCATGTGGTCGGCGAGCGCGAGGTCCACGTCGTTCTCGTCGACCGCGACGATCTTCTGCAGGTGCTTGGGGCCGGCCAGCGTGCCGGACACCGACACCGCGGTGCCGTCGGCCAGGGTGCCGCGCACGGTGACCACGTTGCGGTGGTTGGGCGACTCCGAGCTGGTGGTCAGCCGGACCTCGACCCCGCGCTCCTGCGCGAACAGCGGCGCGTTGACGTAGGACACCGTCTCGTCGACGACGTCCTCGAAGACGCCCTTGAGGGCGCTCAGTTCGAGGATCTTCACGTCGTGCTGGGTGACCTCGCCGCACACCTCGACGTCGAGCCGGGCGGCGACCTCGCCGGCCAGCGCGGTGAAGATCCGGCCCAGCTTCTCGGCGAGCGGCAGCGCGGGCTTGACGTCCTCGGCGATGACGCCGCCCTGGACGTTGACGGCGTCGGGGACCAGCTCGCCGGCGAGCGCGAGCCGCACCGACTTGGCGACCGCGATACCGGCCTTCTCCTGCGCCTCGTCGGTGGAGGCGCCCAGGTGCGGGGTGGCCACGACGTTGTCGAACTGGAAGAGCGGCGAGTCGGTGCACGGCTCCTTGGCGTAGACGTCCAGGCCCGCGCCGGCGACCCGGCCCTCCTTGAGCGCCGAGGCCAGCGCCTCCTCGTCGACGATGCCGCCGCGCGCGGCGTTGACGATCCGCACCGACGGCTTGACTTTGTGCAGCGCCTCGTCGCCGATCAGGCCCAGCGTCTCGGGGGTCTTGGGCAGGTGGACGGTGATGAAGTCGGACTGCTCCAGCAGCTCGTCCAGCGACAGCAGCTTGACGCCCATCTGGGCGGCGCGCGCGGGCTGCACATAGGGGTCGTACGCGACGACGTTCATGCCGAAGGCGCTCATCCGCTGGGCGACCAGGACGCCGATCCGGCCCAGGCCCACCACGCCGAGGGTCTTCTCGCTCAGCTCCACGCCGGTGTACTTGTTGCGCTTCCACTCGCCGCCCTTGAGAGCGGTGTTCGCCGAGGCGATGTTGCGGGCGGTGGCGATCAGCAGGCCGCAGGCCAGCTCGGCGGCGGTGACGATGTTGGAGGTCGGCGCGTTGACGACCATGACGCCGGCCTTGGTGGCGGCGGCGACGTCGACGTTGTCCAGGCCGACGCCGGCGCGGGCGACGACCCGGAGTTTCTTGGCGGCGGCGATGGCCTCGGCGTCCACCTTGGTGGCGCTGCGGATCAGGATCGCGTCCACGTCGGCGATGGCGGGCAGCAGTTCGGCTCGGTCGGCACCGTTGCAGTGCCGGATCTCGAAGTCCGGCCCGAGCGCGTCCACCGTGGCCGGCGACAGCTCTTCTGCGATGAGTACGACAGGCTTCTGGCTCACGTGGTCCTCACTTGTCCTTCGTGGGCGGCCGAGTCCCGTACGACCGCTACCAGGGAGGTTTCGGGGGATGGCTTGCCGCGTGGAAGACGCACGACGCTGTGAGCCTGAACGCGCTTGTTAAAGGAGTGTATCGACGGGGGGATTTCGCGCCTTCGCCGAAATGGAAGGATCACCCGCAGGGGTTGCGTCGCTTCGTACAAAGTGCGTACCAGATGCCGGGCAGCCGCCGGCGGCCGGTCGTCCGACCGGCCGCCGGCGGCAGGGGCTCACGCCTCTTCGTCGACCCAGCTCATCAGCTTGCGCAGCTTGCGTCCTGTGGTCTCCAGCAGGTGGTTCTCGTCGGCCTTCTTGTACTCGTTGTACTTCGGCAGGCCGGCGTTGTACTCGGCGATCCAGTTGTTGGCGAAGGTGCCGTCCTGGATCTCGGCGAGGACCTTCTTCATCTCGGCCTTGGTGGCGTCGGTGATGATCCGCGGGCCGGTGACGTAGTCGCCCCACTCGGCGGTCTCGGAGACCGACCAGCGCATCTTCTCCAGGCCGCCCTCGTACATCAGGTCGACGATGAGCTTGAGCTCGTGCAGGCACTCGAAGTACGCGATCTCCGGCTGGTAGCCGGCCTCGACGAGCGTCTCGAAGCCCGCCTTGACCAGCGCGGAGGTGCCGCCGCACAGCACCGCCTGCTCGCCGAAGAGGTCGGTCTCGGTCTCCTCGGTGAAGGTGGTCTTGATGACGCCGGCGCGGGTGCCGCCGATGCCCTTGGCGTACGACAGCGCGAGCGCGAAGCCCTTGCCGGTCGCGTCCTGCTCGACGGCCGCGATGCACGGGACGCCGCGGCCCTCCTCGTACTGGCGGCGCACCAGGTGGCCGGGGCCCTTGGGGGCGACCATGCACACGTCGACGCCGGCCGGCGGCTTGATGAAGCCGTAGCGGATGTTCAGGCCGTGGCCGAAGAAGAGGGCGTCGCCGTCCTTGAGGTTGTCCTTGACGGACTCCTCGTAGACGCGGGCCTGGATCGGGTCCGGCACCAGGATCATGATGACGTCGGCCTCGGCGGCGGCCTCGGCGACCGGCAGCACCCGCAGGCCCTGCTCCTCGGCCACCGTCTTGGACTTCGAGCCCTCGTGCAGACCCACCCGCACGTCCACACCCGAGTCGCGCAGCGACAGCGCGTGGGCGTGGCCCTGGCTGCCGTAGCCGATGACCGCGACCTTGCGGCCCTGGATGATGGACAGGTCGGCGTCGTCGTCGTAGAACAGCTCGGCCACTTGGGGTTCTCCTTGGTTCGGGTTGTGCGGCCCACCGTATGCCTGGCGGGCGGGATCGGGTTGTCGGGTCTCGCGATACGGTCCGGGGTCCGCCGGCGGCGTTACGCCGAACGGTCCAGCGCGCGCAGCGAGCGGTCGGTGATGGAGCGGGCGCCGCGGCCGATGGCGATGGTGCCGGACTGCACCAGCTCCTTGATGCCGAAGGGCTCCAGCATCTTCAGCATGGCCTCCAGCTTGTCGGCCGAGCCGGTGGCCTCGATGGTGACGGCCTCGGGCGAGACGTCGACCGTCTTGGCCCGGAAGAGCTGGACGATCTCCACGATCTGCGAGCGGGTCTCGTTGTCGGCGCGCACCTTGACCAGGACCAGTTCGCGGGCGACCGCCGCCGCGGGGTCGAGTTCGACGATCTTCAGCACGTTGACCAGCTTGTTGAGCTGCTTGGTCACCTGTTCCAGCGGAAGTTCGTCGATGACGTTGACGACGATGGTGATCCGGGAGATGTCGGGGTGCTCGGTGGTGCCGACGGCGAGGGAGTCGATGTTGAAGCCGCGGCGGGAGAACAGCGCGGTGATCCGGGCGAGGACGCCGGGCTTGTTCTCCACCAGGACGGAGAGCGTGTGCTTGGACATGGTCGGGGTTTCCTTCTCTCGCTCTTCGCCGCGGTTCAGTCGGCTTGCGTTTTCTGGGCTGTCTTCCTGCTCGGTCCCGTCGCGGACAGCCTCGTTCCTCGGCCGGCCACTCCTGGACCTCGTGCGTCAGTCATCCAGGTCGTCGCTGAAATCAGGGCGGACATCCCGTGCCGCCATGATCTCGTCGTTGGAGGTGCCGGCCGCCACCATGGGCCAGACCATCGCGTCCTCGTGGACGATGAAGTCGACGACGACGGGGCGGTCGTTGATGGCGTTGGCCTCCTCGATGACCTTGTCGAGGTCGTCGGCGGACTCGCAGCGCAGGCCCACGCAGCCCATGGCGTCGGCGAGCTTGACGAAGTCCGGGACGCGGGTGCCGCGGTTGGTGATGGAGCCGACGCCTTGGGTGGAGCCGGGGACGTGCTCGGCGCCGTCGTGCAGCACGGTGTTGGAGAAGCGCTCGCCGTAGAACAGGTTCTGCCACTGGCGGACCATGCCCAGGGCGCCGTTGTTGATGACGGCGACCTTGATGGGGATGTTGTTGAGCGCGCAGGTGACCAGTTCCTGGTTGGTCATCTGGAAGCAGCCGTCGCCGTCGATCGCCCACACGGTGGCATCGGGGCGGCCGGCCTTGGCGCCCATGGCGGCCGGGACGGCGTAGCCCATGGTGCCGGCGCCGCCGGAGTTGAACCAGGTGCCGGGCTGCTCGTACTTGATGAACTGCGCCGCCCACATCTGGTGCTGGCCGACGCCCGCGGCGAACAGCGTGCCCTCGGGGGCGAGCTTGCCGATCCGCTCGATGACCTGCTGCGGGGCGAGGCTGCCGTCCTCGGGGACGTCGTAGCCCAGCGGGTAGGTGTTGCGCCAGAAGTTCAGGTGGTTCCACCACTCGGTGTAGTCGCCCTTGTGGCCGGCGTCGTGGTCGGCCTGGACCGCGACGATCAGGTCGGCGAGCACCTCGCGGGCGTCGCCGACGATCGGCACGTCGGCGACGCGGTTCTTGGAGATCTCCGCCGGGTCGATGTCGGCGTGCACGATCTTGGCGTGCGGCGCGAAGGTGTCCAGCCGGCCGGTGACGCGGTCGTCGAAGCGGGCGCCGAGCGCGACGATCAGGTCGGACTTCTGCAGCGCGGTGACCGCGGAGACGTCGCCGTGCATGCCGGGCATGCCGACGTGCTGCGGGTGGCTGTCGGGGAACGCGCCGAGCGCCATCAGCGTGGTGGTGACGGGGGCGCCGGTCAGCTCGGCCAGGATCTTCAGCTCGCCGGTCGCGCCGGCCTTGAGCACGCCGCCGCCGACGTAGAAGACCGGGCGGCGGGCCTCGTTGATCAGCCGGGCGGCCTCGCGGATCTGCTTGGCGTGCGGCTTGGTGACCGGGCGGTAGCCGGGCAGGTCCTGCTGCGGGGGCCAGGAGAAGGTGGTCTGGTTCTGCAGCGCGTCCTTGGCGATGTCGACCAGGACCGGCCCGGGGCGGCCGGTGGCGGCGATGTGGAAGGCCTCGGCGATGGTGTGCGGGATGTCGTCCGGGTTGGTGATCAGGAAGTTGTGCTTGGTGATCGGCATGGTGATGCCGCAGATGTCGGCTTCCTGGAAGGCGTCGGTGCCGATGGACTTCGAGGCGACCTGGCCGGTGATCGCCACGATCGGCACCGAGTCCATGTGGGCGTCGGCGATCGGGGTGACCAGGTTGGTCGCGCCCGGTCCCGACGTGGCCATACAGACCCCGACCCGGCCGGTGGCCTGCGCGTAGCCGGTCGCGGCGTGGCCGGCGCCCTGCTCGTGCCGGACCAGGACGTGGCGGACCTTGGAGGAGTCCATCAGGGGGTCGTACGCCGGCAGGATCGCGCCGCCCGGGATGCCGAACACCGTGTCGACGCCTACGGCCTCAAGGGAGCGGATGAGCGCCTGCGCGCCCGTCATGCGCTCGGCGGGGGCGGCGGGGGCCGCGGTACGGGCCCGCGGCTGCGGGTGGTGGGACCCGGAGGCCTGCTCGGTCATCTGCGTTCTCTTCTCTCGAAGATGAGGGTGGTGAGGTGGTGAGGGCGGCGGGGAGGGGCGGTGCCCGGACGCCGGACAACAAAAAACCCCTCGTGCCGGGAGGCAAGCGAGGGGAGCGCGCCGGTGCGTGTGCGAGGCGGTGTGATGGCCTCGGTCAGCCGACGCGCTTTCCAAGTACGAGAATTCGGGTGCGCATGGCCTCGACCTTCCTCCGAGCCCCCTGGGGGTGTCAAGCCGGTGGGACACGCGTCTCATTATGTGAGCGGCAGGACGGCAGCTGCACACTGCGCTGGGTGAGCTGCTCACGGGCGGTCTCGGTGGCCACGGCCCCGAAGCCGGAGCCCGAGCCCGAGCCGGAGCCCGGCCCGAGGCGGCGGCCGGGGTCGCCCGGCAGCGGATATTCGCCGCGGGTGAGGCTGCCGCGCAGCCGGTGCTCGTCCAGCAGCCCGGAGAAGGCCATGCCCTGGCCCTGGGCGCAGCCCATCTCGCGCAGCGCGTGCACCTGCTCGGGCCGGTCCACGCCGTCGGCGACGGTACGCACCCCGAGGTCGGCGGCCATCGTGAGCAGCCCGCGGGTGATCTTGTGCAGGCGGGGCGAGTCGACCATGCCCTCCACGATGCCCCTGTCAAGCTTGACGGCGTCCACCGGGAGGGTGCGCAGCGCGCCGAAGGCGGCGTGCCCGGAGCCGAAGCCGCCGAGCGAGATCCGCACCCCGGCTCTGCGCAGCTTGGTCAGCCGCCGCTCCAGCTCGTCCGGTGAGCCGCCGGGCACACCGCCGGTGAGCTCCACGACCAGGCCGCCGGGCGGCAGGCCGTACCGCTCCAGCAGGTCCTCCACCGTGCCGGGCGGCAGGTCGCGGTGCAGCAGCCGGCGGGCGGAGAGCTTGACTGTGACGGGCACCCGGTGGCCGGCCCCGTAACGCAGCGCGGCCTGGGCGACGGCCTGCTCCAGTTGCCATCGGCCGAGCTCGCACGTGCGGTCGGTGTCCTCGGCGGCGCGCAGGAATTCTGCGGGCGTGAAGAGGATGCCCTGCGCGGAGCGCCAGCGGGCCTGGGCCTCGACGCCGGCGATCCGGCCGCCGGACAGCTCGACCACCGGCTGGTGCAGCAGGGTGAACTCGCCGTCGTGCAGCGCCTGGTGCAGCCGGGTGGCCAGTGCGGTGCGGTGCACGGCCTCGGTGCGCAGCCGGGGCGCGTACAGCTCGACGCGGCCCTTGCCGGCCTGCTTGGCGCGGTACATCGCCAGGTCCGCGTTGCGCATCAGCTCGCCGGCGGTGCCGCCGGGCTCGGCGAAGGCGACGCCGACGCTCGCGCCGACCCGTACCTCGGCGCCGTCCACGTGGTAGGGCTCGCACAGGGTGGCGATCAGCCGCTCGGCGATCTCCAGGGCCTGCTCCTCGTCGGCGCCGCAGACCAGCACGGCGAACTCGTCGCCGCCGAGCCGGGCCGCGGTGTCGCCGGAGCGCAGCGCGCTCTGCAGCCGCCGGGCGGCCTGGGTGAGCAGGTGGTCGCCGGCCTGGTGGCCGACGGAGTCGTTGACGGCCTTGAAGCCGTCGAGGTCGACGTAGAGCAGCGCGACCCGCTCGTCGCCGGGGCGGCGGCCGGTGAGCGCCTTGCCGACCCGGTCCAGGAACAGCGAGCGGTTGGGCAGGTCGGTGAGCGGGTCGTGCGAGGCGTTGTGCTGCAACTGGGCCTGGAGGCGGACGCGTTCGGTGACGTCGCGGCTGTTGAAGATCAGGCCGCCCTGATACCGGTTGACGCTGGACTCCACGTACAGCCAGCCGTCCTCGCCGTGCGGGCCGCCGCGCCGGCCCGATCTGATCCGGCACTCGATCCTGGTGGCGGGCTCCTCGCCGGGCGGGGCGGCGAGGAAGCGGCGCACCTCGTGCACGACCCGGCCCAGATCCTCGGGGTGGATGTGCGCGGACAGCTCGGTGCCGATCATCTCCTCCGGATCGCGCCCGTAGACGCCGACGGAGGCGGGGCTGACGTAGTTCAGCACCCCGGTGGGGGCGGCGATCATGATGACGTCGCTGGAGCCCTGGACCAGGGAGCGGAAGTGGTTCTCCTTCTGGGCCAGTTCCTGGGTCAGCGCGAGGTTGTCCAGCAGCAGGATGCCCTGCCGGACGACCAGGGCGAGCACGACGGTGCTGCCGGTGAGCAGCACGACCTTGTCGCACTTCTCGCCGGTGATGACGTCGTAGAGGATGCCGAGGGTGCACACCGCGGCGGCCAGATACGGGGTGAGCGCGGACAGCGAGGTCGTGACGCGGCGGGTGGTGGTGCCGTGCCGCAGCAGCGGCTGCTCGCGGCGGCCGACCCAGGGGGCGTACGCCATCAGCATGCTGCCGGCGAACCAGCCGGCGTCCAGGATCTGCCCGGAGCGGTAGTGCTCGCGCAGCAGCGGCGAGGTGAACAGCGCGTCGCACAGCACGGTGAGGGCGAGGGCGGCCAGCGCGGTGTTGATGGCGGCGCGGTTGGCAGCCGAGCGGCGGAAGTGCAGCGCGAGGACCATGCTGACCAGCACGATGTCCAGCAGCGGATAGGCCAGCGACAGGGCGACCTTGGCGGTGCTGGGCCCGTCGTAGGTGGCGGCGCGGGCCAGCGCCAGGCTCCAGGACAGCGTCAGCAGCGATCCGCCGATGAGCCAGGTGTCCAGGCCCAGGCAGATCCAGCCGGCCCGGGTCACCGGGCGCTTGGCCAGCACCAGCAGTCCGGTGACGGCGGGCGGCGCGAACAGCAGGAAGCAGAAGTCGGCGGGCGAGGTCTGCGGCACCGGGTGGCGCAGCACCACCTCGTACCAGCCCCAGATGGCGTTGCCGAGCGCGGTCATCGTGGAGGAGCACGCGAAGAGCACCCAGGCGGCGCGGTGGCCGGGGGGCATCCTGCGGGCGTAGAGCAGCATGGACAGCGCGGCCGTCGCGGCGGCGGCCGACAGGCCGAAGTCGCCCATGAAGGCGGCGATGTCGTCGGTGCCCCAGCCGAGCACCGCGCCCGTGGTGTATCCGCCGCAGACCAGGGCGAGCAGCAGTTGCGGCAGCAGGCCGCCGCCGGGCCGCGGCGGTGATCCGGCTCCGGCTCCGGCGAGCACCGCGCCGGTGGTGCTCACGGTGCCGCTCCGTCACGCGGGGCGCGGGTGTGCGGTCGGCCGGGTGGTGCGGCGCGGTGGGTGTGCCTGCCGGGGAACCGCTTCGGTCCGTGCATCGCCCGTCGCCCCCCTTTACTCGCTCGTCGTTCCCTCACCGCGGCCGTCGGTCGTACGGCGCGGCGCGTCCCCCGGTTCCGGACGATACACCAGAACGGTCACTCAGCGATAGGTCCCTTCTACCGAGCGTAACCATATGGGGGCCGCCGACCACCGCGCGCAGTCACCCGGTGGCGTTCCGCGGCCGGTGGGAGGCCGTCAGCCGGTCACATGGACCACGTTCGCCAGTTCCTCTCCGCTTGCGAACCTGACCAGCTGTGAGCGGATCAAACGCGTGGCCCGCGGGAGGAAGGCCGATGTGCTGCCCCCGACATGGGGGCTGACGAGCACGCCGGGCGCGTGCCACAGCGGGTGCCCGGCGGGCAGCGGCTCGGGGTCGGTGACGTCCAGGGCGGCGGTCAGCCGGCCCTTGTCCAGCTCCGCGAGCAGCGCGCCGGTGTCCACGACCGGGCCCCGCGCGACGTTCACCAGCAGCGCGCCGTCCTTCATCGCGGCGAGGAAGTCCCGCCCCGCGAGCCCCCTGGTCTGCTCGGTGAGCGGGGTGGTGAGCACCACGACGTCGGCCCGCGCCAGCAGCTCGGGCAGGTCGGCGAGCGCGTGCACGGGCCCGCGCGGTGCGGTACGGGCGCCGCGCGCGACCCGCTCGACCTCGCACTCGAAGGGCAGCAGGCGCTCCTCGACGGCCGCGCCGATCGACCCGTAGCCGACGATCAGCACCCGGCGGTCGGCGAGCGCCGGGTAGAAGCCGCTGTGCCACTGCTCGTCGTCCTGGCCGTGCACGAAGCGCGGGATGCCGCGCAGCGAGGCGAGGATCAGGGTGAGGGCGAGCTCCGCGGTGCTCGCCTCGTGCACCCCGCGGGCGTTGCACACGCGCACGCCCGGCGGAAGGTCGCGCAGGTGCGGCGTGAGGTGGTCCACGCCGGCGCTCAGCGTCTGCACCACGCGCACGGAGGTCATCCGCGGCAGCGGGAGCGCGCCGGAGGCGGCGCCCTTCATGTAGGGCACGACGTAGAAGGCGGCGTCGGCGGGATCCGCCGGGAAGTCACCGCTGCCGTCCCAGTAGACGTAGTCGAATGCGGCGGGCAGCGCGTCGATCTCGTGCGGCGGGAGGGACAGCCACACCTGCGGCCGTACGCCGCCGGTGGCGGGGGCCTGGAGCGAATCGTTCATGCTCAGGAGGCTAGGTCACGGGCTGGTGGGGCCGGCAGGGCGGTGGGTGGCGGTGTTCTGCGGGCGGGGCGGGTGGGGGTGTGCTTGGGTGGGTCCCGGGAAGTGGCACGACAGGCGCGGCGGCCCGGGTCGCCGCGGCGCGGACCTGGACGAGGGGCGAACGGTGGGCACAGGGCGTCGGGAGCGGACGCAGTCGGGGGCGCGGGGGCAGGCGCGGGCGCGGAGGGTCGTACGGGCGGCGGCGGGGGCGGCGGTCGCCGCGGTGCTCGCCGCGGGGTGCTCGGACGGGCCGCCGCTGCGCGCGGACTCGCCCACGCCCTCGCACACCTCCGGCGCGCCCGCCGCGCCGCCCGCGACGACCGGCCCCGCCTCGCCGGGCGGCACGCCGTCCGCGGCGGCGTCGGCCGCGCCCGCGACCGGTACGGCGAAGGTCGACGCGACCGTCGCCTCCAAGCTGGACTCGCCGTGGGGCATGGTGCAACTCGCCGACGGCACGCTGCTGGTGGGCTCGCGGGACACCGGCAGGATCGTGCTGGTCGACCCGCAGAAGGGCACGACGACGCCGGTCGGCACCGTCCCGGGCGTCGCCCACACGCAGGGCGGCGAGGCGGGCCTGCTGGGGCTCGCGCTGTCGCCCGACTTCGGCACGGACCATCTGCTCTACGCGTACTTCAGCACCGACTCCGACAACCGCATCGCGCGCATGCTGTACGACCCGACGCGCTCGCCCGGCGACCGGCTCGGCGCGCCCGACACGATCCTGCGCGGCATCCCCACCGGGGCCCTGCACAACGGCGGGCGGATCGCCTTCGGCCCCGACGGCATGCTCTACGCCGGCACCGGCGAGACCGGCAACCGCGGGCTGGCACAGGACATGTCCTCGCTCGGCGGCAAGATCCTGCGCATGACGCCCGACGGGCAGGCCCCGCCGGACAACCCGACCCCCGGCTCGCTCGTCTACTCCCCCGGCCACCGCAACGTCCAGGGCCTGGCCTGGGACGGCCAGGGCCGGCTGTGGGCCTCGGAGTTCGGCCAGGACACCTGGGACGAGCTGAACCTCATCGAGCCGGGCAAGAACTACGGCTGGCCGGTGGTGGAGGGCGTCGCGCACCGGGCGCCGTACGTCGACCCGGTCGTCCAGTGGCACACCGACGAGGCGTCCCCGAGCGGTATCGCCTACGCGGCGGGCTGCATCTGGATGGCCTCCCTCAAGGGCGAGCGCCTGTGGCGCATCCCCCTCGACGGCACGAAGGCCGCGGCGGCGCCGCAGGCGTTTTTCCCCAAGACGTACGGCCGCCTGCGGACGGTGATCGCGGCGGATGATCACACGCTCCTCCTGACCACGAGCAACACGGACGGCCGCGGAACCCCTACCTCGCAGGACGACCGCATCCTCCGCGTAACAGTGACCTGACCCCCGCCCCGGGGCTGCCCCGTCCCGCCCGTCCCGCGACCACCCGCCGGTGGAGGGCTATACGCCCCGGGCTGCCCCGTCCCGCCGTCCCGCGACCACCCGCCGGTGCATGGCTGAGCGCGCAGTTCCCCGCGCCCCTGAAAAGCTCACCCTCGCGGGTGGGTGCCCGCCCCTCCGGGGCGAGGCATACCCCCGGCCCTGGCCTGGGAGTTCGCTTCTGCCGCGCAGGGCAACAAACCAGGGGCTGCGTGGGGGTACCCCCAGGCGAAGCGCTGGGGGAGAACGGAGCGACCAGCCAGCGACCGGCGGAAGGTCGCAGGACAGCCGAAAGGGGCAGCCCGGGGCGTGCCACGCCCAGAGATCGCTAAAGCAGGGGCTGCGTGGGGGTACCCCCAGGCGAAGCGCTGGGGGAGAACGGAGCGACCAGCCCACCGCGGCGGGAGGTCGCGGGACGGCGGGTCCGGGCACGTCGGGGCGCTCAGGGTGGGGATCAGCTCGCGGGGGTGAAGAGGTGGAGGCGGTGGGAGAGGGCGGCGGCTTCGCCGCGGGTGGCTACGGCGAGCTTGGCCAGGATGTTCGAGACGTGGACGCTCGCCGTCTTGGGCGAAATGAACAGCTCCTCCGCTATCTGACGGTTCGTCCGCCCATCGGCCACCAGTCGGAGCACGTCCCGCTCCCGGGCCGTCAGGCCCAACGAGTCCGCCGGGTCGGCGGGTTCGGCCGGCGCCGGCTCGGGCGGCGGCGCGTCCAGCGGCAACCGGGCCCGCTGAGCCAGCGCCGCGACCTCCGCGGCGAGCGGCTTCGCCCCGAGCTCCACCGCCGCCGCGTGCGCCCGGGAGAGCAGGCACCCCGCGGCGGCCCGCGCGTCGGCCCCGCGGGCCAGCAGCGCCTCGCCGTGCCGGTACCGCACCGCGGCCAGCTCCACCGGCCGCTCCTCCTTCTCGAAGGCCGCCTCCGCCGCCGCCCACAGCTCCGGTTCGTGCCGCCCCTCCGCCCGCGCGAGCTCCGCGTCGACGAGCAGCGCGTACGCCTCGTGGACGGGCGCGGGCCGCGGCGTCTCGCGCGCGGCGGTCCTGATCCGCTCCAGGACCTGGCCGCGCGCCGGGTCGCCGGTCAGCGGCCACGGCCCGTCGGCCTCGGCGGCGGCGCCGGCGGCGAGCAGCGGCCAGGCGTAGCGGGCGGTGCCATTGGGGAACCCCGCGTCGATCGCGGCGAGCAGCATGCGCCGCGCGTCCTCGTAGCGGCCCTGCGCGACGGCGACCCGCAGGCCCAGGCCGCGCAGCGGGATCTGGTGCTGCGGCTGGGTGTCAAAGCGGAAGCCCTCGCTGGAGGAGGCGTAGAACTTCGCCGCGGTGCCGGTGTCGCCGACGGCGAGCGCCAGGTAGCCCTGGAAGGTCTCGACGCCCGCGCACAGCAGCGGCCCTTCGGCGATCCTGGCCGTGCGGGCGGCCACGAGCGTGACCGCGGCCTCCTCGAAGCGGCCCTGCATCAGCAGCGACTCGCCCTCGTTGGCCAGCAGCCAGGAGTGCGTGGCGTTGGCGACCTGCCCGGCGAGCAGTTGCTGCCCCTCGCGGCTGACCCGTACCGCCTCCGACGAGCGGCCCGCGCCCTCCAGCACGGACGACAGGTTGCCGTACGTGCGGGACGCCAGTTGCGGCGCGTGCCGGTCGGCCACCTGCCGGCGCACGTCGTCGACGAGGGCGACGCCGCCGTCGATGTCGCCGGCGTCGGCCTGGAGCAGCCCGAGGGTGATGCGGGCGTGCAGTTCGGTGTCGGGCGCGTCGGCGATCCTGGCCAGCTCGGCGGCCTGCCGGGCGATCGCGGCGCCTTCCGCGCCGGACTTGTGGACCATGATCCAGCCGGCGATCCGTACCAGCACCTCGGCGTGCGTCGCCGACGGCGGCAGGCCCCGTACCAGCTCACGGGCCCGGGACAGCTCCTCCCAGCCGTCGCCGCGGCCCAGGCTCTCGGTCGACCGGGAGCGCTGCGCCCAGAACCAGGCGGCCCGCAGCGGGTCCTGCCCGCCGCTGCGCTCCAGCAGCCGCAGCGCGCGCTTGGCCATCGCGTACGAGCGCTCCTGCTCGCCGCTCAGCCGGGCGGCCACGGTGATCTCGGCGAGCAGGTCGACCAGGTCGAGCGGGGTGTCCTCGGGGCAGTCGCACGGGGGGTACGCGTCGGTGTAGTCCGCGGGCCGCAGTCCGGCCCGTACATCGGCGGGGGCGTCGTCCCACAGCTCCAGGGCGCGTTCCAGCAGCCGGTACTGCTCGGCGTAGGCGTGCCGGCGGCGGGCCACGACGGCGGCGCTCAGCACGGCGGGCAGCGCGCGGCCGGTGTCGTGGGCGGCGTACCAGTAGTTGGCGAGCCGGGCGGCCCGCTCGTCGGCGGGCACCAGCGTCGGGTCGGCCTCGACGGCCTGCGCGTACCGCCGGTTGATCCGGCTGCGCTCGCCGGGCAGCAGGTCGTCGCCGACGGCCTCCCGTACCAGGGAGTGCCGGAAGCGGTAGCCCTCGCCGCTGTCGGTGGGCAGCAGCAGATTGGCGCCGACGGCGGTGCGCAACGCGTCCAGCAGGTCGTCCTCGGGCAGCCCGGTGACCGCGGCGAGCAGCGGGTACGCGACCGTACTGCCGCCCTCGGCGACGAACTTCGCGACCCGCTGGGCGTCCTCGGACAGCGCCTCGACGCGCACCAGCAGCAGATCGCGCAGCGAATCGCTCAGCCCGCTGCTCGCGCAGCCGCTGCTCAGCGTGCAGGCCAGCTCCTCGACGAAGAACGGGTTGCCGTCCGAGCGGGCGAAGACCTGGTCGACGAACGCCTCGTCCGGCTGCTCCGGCAGGATCGAGCCGAGCTGGCTGCGGACCTCGTCGCGGCTGAACCGCGACAGCTCGAAGCGCTCCACCCGGCGCAGCCGGTCGGTCTCGGCGAGGAAGGGCCGCAAGGGGTGCCGCCGGTGGATGTCGTCGCTGCGGTACGTGGCCGCGACGACCACCCGGCAGCGCTGCAGCGAGCGGAAGAGGTACGCGAGCAGCTCGCGGGTGGAGCGGTCGGCCCAGTGCAGGTCCTCCACGACGACGACGATCGTCCGGTCGGCGCCCAGGCGCTCCAGCAGCCGGGTGGTCAGCTCGAACAGCCGCGCCCTGCCGTCCTCGTCGTGCGCCTCGCGGGGGACGCCGTCGGGGCTGCCGAGCTCGGGCAGCAGCCGGGCCAGCTCGGCCTGCTGGCCGCCGGCGGCGGCGGTCAGCTCGGGGCCGAGCGTGCGGTAGAGGTCGCGCAGCGCCGCGGACACCGGGGTGAACGGCAGCCCCTCCGCGCCGATCTCGACGCAGCTGCCCAGCGCGGTCACGGCCCCCGCCGCGCGGGCCGCGGCCAGGAACTCTTCCGTCAGCCGGGTCTTGCCGACCCCCGCCTCGCCGCCGATGAGCACGGCCTGCGACTCCCCCGCGTCCGCCGACCCCAGCACCGAGGCGAGCCGCGCCAGCTCGGCGTGCCGGCCGATGAACACGGGGCTGAGTGACTGGGTCTGCACGCTTGCGAGCATGTCACGCCGGGCGTCCCGGGCGACACCGAATTCTTCCCGCCCGCCGCTTTTGGGGCGGGTGCGCGACGGGCCCGCCGGATCCACCGCGCTCGGGTGCGGCGCGGCGGGCCGGCGGGCCGGGGCCTGCGGCGCGGTCGTCATGACGCGCGGTGCGGGCGCAGCGCGGCGCGGCGGGAGGGCGCGGGACTTTCCGCGCCCTCCTGATCGGTGCGTACGGCGGGCCTGGCGACGGCGCGCCGCCCGGCCGCCCGGCGCTCGGCGCGGGCCGCCCGCGCCTGCTGGGCCAGCCGCCACTCGTCGGCGCGCTTCTGGAGGTCGGCGCGGTGGGCTTCCTGGAGTTCGTAGGCGAACACGGGGTCTGCTCCTTGGGGTTGGACTTCTCTTGACGTCCTCAAGCTTCGTCTCCCAGGCCCCCGCCCCGCATCGGGCACCTTCCCGAACTCCCCGCCCGCGCGGTACCTATCCGCGCCGCGGGATGCCTTAGGGCCCGCCGGCCCCGCCTTATGCCCGCGCGCCCCGCACGGGCGGTCTAAGGCCCGCGCCCTAGCGGCCCGGGGCGCGGAGGTCTGCCGGGGTTCCCGGGGGCCGCCGAGGTTTGCCGAGGGGTCGGGGAAGAGAAAGAATCGCGCGGGTGGTGGGGAGTCGGCGGTCGGGGAGGAGGGGGTCGTGGACGGTGGTCTGTTCATCGGGCCCGACGGGGAGCCGGACCGGTACCGGCTGCTGAGGTCGATCGGGCGCGGCGGGGAGGCCGTGCTGTATCTGGCCGAGCTGGAGCTGGGGGGCGCGACCGAGCCGGTCGTGGTCAAGATGCTGGACGCCCGGCACACCCTCGCCCCCGACCTCTTCGCGCGGGTCAGCGCGAAGTGGCGCGAGCAGGCCGAGCTGCTGCGGTTCGTGCACCGCCCGGGCGTGGTCGGGATCAGGGAACACTTCGAGGGGCCCTCCGCGCATCCGGGCGGGCAGTTACCCGCCCCCGGCGGCCGGGCCCTCTACCTCGTGATGAACCACGTCGAGGGCCTGGACCTGCGCGACTGGCGCGCCGAGCGCACCCTGGAGTCCCCGGCAGAACGCCGGGAGGCGGTGCGCTGCCTGGAGCAGCTGGCCGAGGTGCTGGACTGGCTGCACAGCGGCGCGGCCACCCCCTCGGGCCGCCAGGTCGTGCACGGCGACCTCTCCCCCGGCAATGTGATGGTCGACGGCCACGGCCAGGCCACCCTGGTCGACTTCGGCCTGAGCAAGCTCGCCGCCGAGCACCGCACGGCCGAGGTGTGGTTCACCCCCGGCTTCGCCGCGCCCGAGGTCTTCGACGGCATCAGGAGCCCGGCGACCGACCGGTACGCCTTCGGTGCCATCGCCTACTTCCTGCTCAGCGGCAACGCCCCCGCGCCCGTACCGGAGACGCTGCGGGCGGCGCTGCTTGCCCTGCCGGAGCTGTCCGGCGCCGGCCCGGAGCAGGCCGCGCGCATCGCGGCGGTCTTCGCGGTGGACCCGCGGGCCCGTCCCGCGTCGCTGACCGGGTGGGTGCGCGAGCTGCGCTCGTACGTGGTCTCGGCGACCCGCCCGCCGGTGGCCAACCCGCCGCTCGCCGGCGCGCCGCTCGCAGGTCCTCCGGCCGCCCGACCTCCGCTGGCCGGCCCGCCGCTGACCCGCCCCGAGCAGGCGCCGGCCCCGCCCGCCGTACCGCCGGCGCCCGCCGCGGCGCCCGTACCGCCGCCGCCCGGGCACGCGCCGCAGCCGGTGTTCCTGACGCCGCCGCCGCAGCCCGCGCCGGCCCCCGTGGCGCGCAGGGGGCGGGGGCTGCGGGTGGCGCTGGCCGCCGTCGTGGCGGTGGCCCTGCTCGGCGGCGGGGTCGCCCTGGGCGTGGCCCTCGGCGGCGGCAAGGGCGACCCCGCCGCGGGGGACGCCCCGGCCTCGGGGTCCGCGTCGCACAGCCCCACGGCGCCGCGGCCGAGCGCGCAGGACTCCGCCGGCGACGGCACCGGGGACGGCACCGGCGCCTCCGGCGACTCCACCGGGGACACCTCCGGCAGCACCGCCGGCGACCAGGGCGACGCGCCCGCCGGCGAGACGTCGCTCGCCGACCTCAAGCCCACCGACGAGAGCCTGTTCACCCTGGAGCGCGGCACCGCCTCCGTCGACGGCGTGCGTTACGACGACGCCCTGAAGACGACGTACTGCTACGGGGCCACCGCCGGCTACGACGGCTTCGCCGAGTACAACCTCGGCCGGTCCTACAAGAAGCTCACCTTCACGGTCGGCCTGGACGACAACAGCCCCGACACCGGCAAGACCTTCACCGTCCTCGCGGACGGCAAGCGGCTGTTCCGCCAGCGGGTCACGGTCGGCCACCCGGCTCAGCCGAGCCTGGACGTCTCCGGGGTGCTGCGGCTGCGCGTGGAGTGGCTCTCGGACGACCAGGACTCCTCCTGCCCGATCGGCGTGCTGGGCAACCCGACGCTGACCCCCTGAGGCACCAGGACCGGCGCGGCGGCCGGCCGCGGCGGCCGTACCGCGGGCGCCTCGATGCTGATCCGCGGCAGCCTGCGGTCCAGCCAGCCCGGCAGCCACCAGTTCGCGTCGCCCAGCACATGCATGAGCGCCGGGACCAGCAGCGTACGCAGCACGAACGCGTCCAGCGCGACGGCCGCGGCCAGTCCGATGCCGAACATCGCGATGACCCGGTCGCCGCTGAGGACGAACGCCAGGAAGACCGCGATCATGATCACCGCCGCCGAGGTGATCACCCGGCTGGTCTCGGCGAGCCCGACCCGTACCGCCCGGCAGTTGTCACCGGTCTCGCGCCACTCCTCGTACATCCGGCTGACGAGGAAGACCTGGTAGTCCATGGACAGCCCGAACAGCACCGAGACCATGATGACCGGCAGGAACGGCTCGATCGGGCCCGCCCTGCCCAGGCCCAGCCACTCGCTGCCCCACCCCCGCTGGAAGATCGCCGTCACCACGCCGAAGGACGACGCGACGGCGGCGACGTTCATGGCGGCGGCCTTGAGCGGGATGCCGACCGAGCGGAAGGCGACCAGCAGCAGGACGCAGCCCAGGCCCACGACGCTGCCGACGAACAGCGGGAGCTTGCCGACGACGACGCCGGCGAAGTCGTCGTAGCTGGCGGTGGGGCCGCCGACGTAGACGCGCAGCCCGCTGCCCCGCTCCGCGGCGGGCAGCACGTCGTGCCGCAGCCGGTGGACGAGCTGGGAGGTGTCGCGGGACTGCGGGGCGCTGTCGGGCACGACGGTGATGACGCCGGTGCCGCCGGACAGCTCCACGGGGCCGGCGGAGGCGACGCCGGGGGTGTCGCGCAGGACGGCGGGCAGGTGGTCCAGGGCGACCCGGGCCTGGGCGCCGTCGGTGGTCGCGACGAGGGTGAGCGGGCCGTTGCTGCCGGGCCCGAAGGCCGCGCCGAGCAGGTCGTACGCCTGCCGGGTGGTGGCCTTCGCGGGGCCGTTGCCCTGGTCGGAGGTGCCGAGGTGCAAGGTGAGCGCGGGCAGCGCCAGGACGGCCATGACGACGGCCGCGAGCACGCCGAGCAGCCGCGGGTGGCGCTCGACGAAGGCCGACCAGCGGGCGGCGAAGGAGCCGGGTGCCTCGGGGCGCGGGCCGTGCTCGGCGAGCGCCCGGCGTTCGCGGCGGCTGAGGGCGCGCATGCCGATGAGGCCGAGCAGCGCGGGCAGCAGCGTGATGGACGCGGCGACGGTGAGCAGGACGGTGAGCACGGAGGCGACGGCGACGCCGTTGAGGAAGCCCAGCCGCAGCACGAGCATGCCGAGCAGCGCCACGCACACCGTGCCGCCGGCGAAGACCACCGCCCGCCCGGTGGTGGCGACCGCCTCCTGCGCGGCCTCGGCGACCGTCAGCCCGCGCCGCAGGCCCCTGCGGTGCCGGCTGACGATGAAGAGGGCGTAGTCGATGCCGACGCCCAGCCCGATGAGCATGCCCAGCATGGGCGCGAAGTCCGCGACGGTCATGGCGTGGCCTAGCAGCACGATCGCCATGTACGCGGTCCCGCAGCCGACGAGCGCGGTCGCGATGGGCAGCAGCATCGCGGCGAAGGAGCCGAAGGCGATGAGCAGCACGACGGCCGCGACGGCGACGCCGACGACCTCGCTGAGGTGGGCGCCGGCGCTCTCGGTGCTGCCGACGGCCTGCCCGCCGAGTTCCACCCGCAGGTTGCCGTGCTGGGCGGCCTTGGCGGTGTCGACCAGGGCCCGCGCCTGGGCGGCGGGGATGTCGTCGGCGTCCTGCGTGAAGGTGACCGAGGCGTACGCGGTGCGGCCGTCGGCGCTGATCTGCGCGCCGCCGGCGGGGGCGTAGGGGCTGTCGACGGCGGCGACGCCGGGCAGGTGCCGGACCTTCCCGAGGACCTGGGTCATCTGCGCGCGTACGTCGGCGGCGCGTACGGTGCCGTGGCCCGAGGTGTGCCAGACGATGGTGTCGGTGTCGCCGGCCTGCGCCGGGAAGGCGTCGCGCAGCAGTGCGGCGGCGTGGCCTGACTCGGTGCCGGACGCCTCGTAGTGGCGGGAGTACGCGGAGCCGGCGACGCCGGCCGCGGCGGTCAGGCCCGCGAGAGCCACGAGCCACAGCAGCACGGTGGGGAGGCGGCGGTGCAGACACCACCGTGCGAGTGCGGCCATGAACCAGCTGCTCCTGTGTGCTCGAACGTCCGCTTCACTCTGCCAGGAGGAAATGATCCTTTGGGACTTTCGTGCCGTTCCTCACAAGGGGTAAAAAGCAGATAAGGACGGCACCCCGGGGAGGGGTGCCGTCCTTACAACTGCCTTATGCGCCGGGCCGGTTCGGGCGGCGGCCGGTGCGCCCTGTCGGTGCGCCCGTCCGGTGTGCCCGGCCGGCTCGGCGGCGGGCCGGACTCAGCCCTGGACGCCGAGCTTTTCCAGGACCAGCTCGCGCACCCGCTTGGCGTCCGCCTGGCCGCGGGTGGCCTTCATGACCGCGCCGATCAGCGCGCCGGCCGCCGCGAGGTTGCCGCCGCGGATCTTGTCGGCGATCGCGCCGTTCGCCGCGATGGCGTCGTCCACCGCCGCGCCGAGCGCGCCCTCGTCGGAGACCACCTTCAGGCCGCGCGCGTCCACGACCTCGTCCGGCCCGCCCTCGCCGGCCAGCACGCCCTCGATGACCTGGCGGGCCAGCTTGTCGTTGAGGTCGCCCGCCGCGACCAGCGCCGCCACCCGGGCGACCTGCGCCGGGGTGATGGGCACCGCGGCCAGCTCCACGCCGGACTCGTTGGCGTGCCGCGCCAGCTCGCCCATCCACCACTTGCGGGCCGCGGTGGCGTCCGCGCCCTCCGCGATGGTCGCGAGGATCAGGTCGAGCGCGCCGGCGTTGAGCACCGACTGCATCTCGTGGTCGGCGATGCCCCACTCCTCCTGGAGCCGCTTGCGGCGCAGCCGCGGCAGCTCCGGCAGGCCCGCGCGCAGTTCCTCGACCCACTCGCGGGGCGGGGCGACCGGCACCAGGTCGGGCTCGGGGAAGTAGCGGTAGTCCTCCGCCTCCTCCTTGATGCGCCCGGAGGTGGTGGAACCGTCCTCCTCGTGGAAGTGCCGGGTCTCCTGCACGATCGTGCCGCCGGAGGAGAGCACCGCGGCATGCCGCTGCACCTCGAACCGGGCGGCGCGCTCGACGCTGCGCAGCGAGTTGACGTTCTTGGTCTCGCTGCGGGTGCCGAACGTCTTCTGGCCGTGCGGGCGCAGCGACAAGTTGACGTCGCAGCGCATCTGGCCCATCTCCATCCGGGCCTCGGACACCCCGAGCGCCTTGATGAGCTCGCGCAGCTCCGCCACATAGGCCCGCGCCACCTCGGGGGCGCGGGCGCCGGCGCCCTCGATGGGCTTGGTGACAATCTCGATGAGCGGGATGCCGGCCCGGTTGTAGTCCAGCAGGGAGTGCGAGGCGCCGTGGATGCGGCCGGTCGCGCCACCCACATGGGTGGACTTGCCGGTGTCCTCCTCCATGTGGGCGCGCTCGATCTCCACCCGGAAGACCTCGCCGTCCTCCAGCGCGACGTCCAGGTAGCCGTTGTACGCGATCGGCTCGTCGTACTGCGACGTCTGGAAGTTCTTCGGCATGTCCGGGTAGAAGTAGTTCTTCCGGGCGAAGCGGCACCACTGCGCGATCTCGCAGTTCAGCGCAAGACCGATCTTGATCGCGGACTCCACGCCGGTCCGGTTCACCACCGGCAGCGAGCCGGGCAGGCCCAGGCAGGTGGGGCAGACCTGCGAGTTGGGCTCGGCGCCGAGCTCGGTGGAGCAGCCGCAGAACATCTTCGTACGGGTGCCCAGCTCCACATGGACCTCAAGACCCATCACCGGGTCGTAGGCGGCGAGCGCGTCCTCGTAGGACAGCAGTTCCGTGACGGTCACAGTCGTTCTTCCTCCTGGCTTCCTGCTGGCATCGCCGGTCCGTCAGCCGGCCAGCACGTCGTCGTCCGGCCGGCGCAGTTCGCGCACCAGCAGGGCGACGCCGGTGGCGACGGCGGCGATCCGGATCAGACCGTCGACCAGTTGCAGGGTGTCGTCCTCGTGGCGGGCGCTGCGGACCTTCTTGGCGTTGCTGAACGCCGCGAACAGCGTGCTGCCGATGGCCAGGTACGTACCGGCCGTGCCCTTCTTCTTGCCCTTGGTGCTCGTGTCGCTCTTGGTGTCGCTCTTCTTGCTCATAGCTGCGGTGCCTCCTCAAGCAGCGCGTGGCCCCACTTCTTCACGAAGGCGGCCTCGACAGCGGCGCCGACCCGGTAGAGCCGGTCGTCCTTGAGTGCGGGAGCGATGATCTGCAGGCCCACCGGTAGACCGTCCTCCGGCGCGAGCCCGCAGGGCAGCGACATCGCCGCATTGCCCGCCAGGTTGACCGGGATGGTGCACAGGTCCACCAGGTACATCGCCAGCGGGTCGTCTACCCGCTCGCCCAGCGGGAACGCAGTCGTCGGGGTGGTCGGCGAGACCAGCACGTCGACCTGTTCGAAGGCCTTCTCGAAGTCGCGGGTGATCAGGGTGCGGACCTTCTGGGCCGAGCCGTAGTACGCGTCGTAGTAGCCGGAGCTGAGGGCGTACGTGCCCAGGATGATGCGGCGCTTGACCTCGGGCCCGAAGCCGGCCTCGCGGGTGAGCGCGGTGACCTCCTCGGCGGACTTCGTGCCGTCGTCGCCGACCCGCAGGCCGTAGCGCATCGCGTCGAAGCGGGCCAGGTTGCTGGAGCACTCCGAGGGGGCGATGAGGTAGTACGCGGCCAGGGCGTACACGAACGAGGGACAGGAGATCTCCACGACCTCCGCGCCGAGCCCGCGCAGCACCTCGACGGACTCCTCGAAGCGCTGCACCACGCCGGGCTGGTAGCCCTCGCCGCCGAGTTCCTTGACGACGCCGATCCGCATGCCGCGCACGTCGCCGCTGCGGGCGGCCTCGACGACCGGCGGGACCGGCGCGTCGATGGAGGTGGAGTCCAGCGGGTCGTGGCCGCCGATCGCCTCGTGCAGCAGCGCGGCGTCCAGCACCGTACGGGCGCACGGGCCGCCCTGGTCCAGGGACGAGGAGAAGGCGACCATGCCGTAGCGGGAGACGCCGCCGTAGGTGGGCTTGACGCCGACGGTGCCGGTGACGGCGGCCGGCTGGCGGATGGAGCCGCCGGTGTCGGTGCCGAGCGCGAGCGGTGCCTCGTACGCGGCGAGCGCCGCGGCGCTGCCGCCGCCGGAGCCGCCGGGGATACGCGTCAGGTCCCACGGGTTGCCGGTGGGGCCGTAGGCGCTGTTCTCGGTGGAGGAGCCCATGGCGAACTCGTCCATGTTGGTCTTGCCGAGGATGACGACGTCGGCGGCCTTGAGCTTCCTGGTGACCGTGGAGTCGTAGGGCGGGATCCAGCCCTCCAGGATCTTCGAGCCGACGGTGGTGGGCACGCCCTCGGTGGTGAAGATGTCCTTCATCGCCAGCGGCACCCCGGCCAGCGGCCCCAGCGGCTCGCCCGCGGCGCGCTTGGCGTCGACCGCGCGGGCCTGCGCGAGGGCGCCCTCGCGGTCGATGTGCAGGAAGGCGTGCACCTTCTCGTCGACCGCCTCGATCCGGGCCAGGTGGGCCTCGGCCACCTCGACCGCGGTCAGCTCGCCGGAGGCGATCTTTTCCGCCGTCTGCGCGGCGGTGAGCTTGATGATCTCCGTCATCGCGATCAGTCCTCCCCGAGGATCTGCGGCACCTTGAAGCGCTGCTGCTCCTGCGCCGGCGCGCCCGACAGCGCCTGCTGCGGCGTGAGCGACGGGCGCACGGTGTCCGCCCGCATCACGTTCGTCAGCGGCAGCGGGTGCGAGGTCGGCGGTACGTCCTCGGCGGCGACCTCGGAGACGCGGGCGACCGCGCCGATGATGTCGTCAAGCTGCCCGGCGAAGTGGTCCAGCTCGTCGCCGGACAGCTCCAGCCGTGCCAGCCGGCCGAGGTGGGCGACCTCCTCGCGCGTGATGCTCATACGATCCTCTGCGGGTGAGACGTCTACGGTGTGAGCCCCAATCCTATGGGGCGCGGACACCGCGCCGCGCAGCCGTTCCCCGTCCCTGTGGATAACTCCCGGGGGTGCGCCGGCCTCAGGCCCGTTCGACCGCCGCGGCGGGCGGAGTGGAAGGAGCGGCCGGGGCGGACGCGGCAGGCGCGGCGGACGGAGCGGGCGGGGCAGAGGGGGCAGAAGGGGCGCCCTCGGCGGCGGGCAGCGCCGGGAGCTTGCGGGCGCCCGGCGGGAGCGCCCCGCGCTCGCCCCGGGCCAGCAGCCACTTCGTCGCCTCGGCCGGCGGCATCGCCGCCGCGACCAGCCAGCCCTGCACGGCGTCGCAGTGCAGGTCGCGCAGCCGCTCCCAGGTCTCGTCGTCCTCGACGCCCTCCGCGACGACCATCAGGCCCAGCGAGTGCGCGAGGTCGACGGTGCAGCGCACGATCTCCGCGTCCTCGGTGTCGACGACGAGCCTTGCCACGAACGAGCGGTCGATCTTCAGCTCGCTGACGGGCAGCCGCCGCAGGTGCACCAGCGAGGAGTAGCCGGTGCCGAAGTCGTCCAGCGACATCTTCACGCCGTGGCCGGTCAGCCCGTGCAGGGTGTCGGCGGCGCGCTGCGGGTCCTCCAGCAGGACGTGCTCGGTTATCTCCAGCTGGAGCGAGCCGGGCGGCACCTGGTGGCGGGCCAGCCGGGCGGCGACCAGGCCGGCGAAGCCGGGGCTGTGGACGTCGCGCGGCGAGACGTTGACGGCGACGGGCACGTCCAGGCCCATCTCCCGCCACTGCGCGACCTGGCTGAGCGCGGTGTCCAGGACGTACTCGGTGAGCAGCGGCATCAGCCCCGACGTCTCCGCCATGGTGATGAACTCCTCGGGGCTGACCCGGCCGCGCTCGGGGTGCTCCCAGCGGACCAGCGCCTCCAGGCCGGCCACCCGGCCGTCGAAACGCACCTTGGGCTGGTAGTGCAGCTCGACGTCGCCGGAGTCCAGCGCCCGGCGCAGATCGCCGAGCAGGCCGAGCCGGTCGGGGGTGTTGCCGTCCCGGGTGGCCTCGTAGACCTCGACGCCGCTGTTGTCCCGCTTGGCCTGGTACATCGCGACGTCGGCGCGGCGCAGCAGCCCCTCGGCGTCCAGCGCGTGGTCGGGGAAGACGGCGACGCCGGCGCTGGCCTCCAGCACCAGGGACAGCCCGTCGAGGCTGAGCGGCGAGGCGAGGGCGGCGACCAGGGTGCGGGCGATGCGCTGGGCGCGGGTCGCGGAGTCGCAGCCGGGCAGCAGCACGGCGAACTCGTCGCCGCCGAGCCGGGCCGCCTCCGCGCCGCGCGGCAGCGCCATCCGCAGCCGGTCGGCGACCTGGAGCAGCAGCCGGTCGCCGGCGAGGTGGCCGAGGGTGTCGTTGACGGAGCGGAACTTGTCGAGGTCGATCAGGATGAGCCCGACCCGGCCGCACCCTTCGGGCGGGTGGCAGCCGGCGCCGCCGGACGCGGCGAGGAAGCCGGGCTCGGCGCGCTCGCAGTCCTCCAGCCCCTCGTCCAGCGCGGCCCAGGCGCGCTCCAGCAGCCACTGCCGGTTGGGCAGCCCGGTGAGCGGGTCGCGCAACTGCTCCTCGGCGCGGGCGTGGGCGATCCACAAGGTGGAGTCCAGCGCGATGAGGGGCACGGAGAACAGCGGCAGCAGGGCGGGCTTGGCGCAGCCGACGACGAGGATCAGCGGGGAGATGCCGAGCAGCGCGCCGCCGAGCATGCCCTGCCGGACGAGGGCGGCCTTGGTGACGGTGGGCAGGCCGTCGCCGCGCGGCGCGAAGGCGAACCACAGCAGGGCGCGGGTCGCGGCCATGTACGTCAGCGCGGTGAGGGCGACGATCGGCACGGCGGTCATCGTCCAGTCGTGCGGGTCCCAGGGCTGCTCGACGCACGGGTGGACGCCGCACAGGCCCAGCACGGCGGCGCCGGCGCTGATGCCGAGGACGTCGATGGAGCCGTAGAGCACGGCCTGCCGCCAGCGGTGCCGGCGGGCGGCGCCGACGAGGGTGACCACGGCGAGGCTGACCAGCAGGGCGGCCACCCAGCCGTGGACGAGCAGCATGGCGAGCGTGAGGGCGGCACCGGATCCGGTGCCGCCCCACCAGCGGTCGCGGCCCATCGCCACCAGGTGGCCGACGATGATGCCGGTCAGGATCGCGAACCCCCAGCCGCCGGTGCCGCCGGGGAAGAGCGCGTGGCCGTGGCCGAGCACCCGGACGACGCCGGCGACCAGGCAGGCCGCGGCGGCCGGCGGCGCCAGCGTGCGCACCACGGACCGGGACAGGGACGGCGCCGGGGGCGGCGGGGCGGTGACGGGCGCGGCGGCGGCAGGCAGCGGCGTCGCTGCGGCACTCTCCGTCGAATGCATGCCCGTCCCTCTCACAGCCCGGTGAAGCAAGCAGGTCTCACCGCGCCCTGCCCGTTGGCGAGTTCCGTCGGGTGCCGGAACGTATCTCCGCGGCGGTGGCGCGTCTCAACACTAGGCCCGCCGGTGCCGTCCCGGGCACCGATCGACCGGGGTTGCCCGAATGCGACCAGGCACATCGACGTATTCTGATATAGGCCGATGGGGTGACATCCCCGGGCCATTCAGTCGGATTCACCACCCGTTTCCGCGGGCGCCGCCCCGTCCGCCGCGGTGTCCGTTTCCACGGGGTTCACCGCTTTTACCCGGGCCGCGTCGGGGCCGTCGGCGAGCAGGACGGCGAAGCCCTCCTCGTCCAGAACAGGCACTTTCAGCTGCACGGCTTTGTCGAACTTCGAGCCGGGGTTGTCGCCCACCACGACGAAGTCCGTTTTCTTGGACACCGCGCCGGTGACTTTCGCACCTTGGCTGCCCAGCGCCTCTTTTGCGCCATCCCGGGTATATGTCGACAGCGTTCCGGTCACGACCACGGTCACCCCTTCGAGTGGCCGCGGCCCCTCGTCGGAGCCCTCCTCGTGGAAGGTGACGCCGGCCTCCCGCCACTTGCGGATGATCTCCAGGTGCCAGTCCTCGGCGAACCACTGCTTGAGCGAGGCGGCGATCGTCGGGCCGACCCCGTCGACCGCGGCCAGCTCCTCCTCGGCGGCGTCCTTGATCCGGTCCAGGTCGCGGAACTCGCGGGCGAGCGCGGCGGCGGCGACCGGGCCGACGTGCCGGATGGACAGCCCGGTGATGACGCGGGCGAGCGGGCGCTCCTTGGCGGCCTGGATGTTGTCCAGCATCGCCAGGGCGTTCTTCTTCGGCTCGCCCTTCTGGTTGGCGAAGAAGGTGACGATCTTCGGCTCGCCGGTCTCCGGGTCGCGCTTGGGCAGGCCGGTGTCCTGGTCCAGGACGTAGGAGCGGATGGGCAGCAGCCGCTCGATGTCCAGCGAGAACAGGTCGCCCTCGTCGCGCAGCGGCGGCTCGGCGTCCAGCGGCTGGGTCAGCGCGGTCGCGGCGACGTATCCCAGCGCCTCGATGTCGAAGCTGCGGCGGCCGGCGAGGTAGAAGATGCGCTCGCGCAACTGGGCGGGGCAGTAGCGGGCGTTGGGGCAGCGCAGGTCGATGTCGCCCTCCTTCATCGGCTGCAGCGCCGTCCCGCAGTCGGGGCACTCGGCGGGCATCACGAACTCCCGCTCGGTGCCGTCCCGCAGGTCCACCACCGGGCCGAGGATCTCCGGGATCACGTCGCCGGCCTTGCGCAGCACGACGGTGTCGCCGATCAGGACGCCCTTCTTCTTGACCACGTCCTGGTTGTGCAGGGTGGCGAACTCCACCTCGGAGCCGGCGACGGTGACCGGCTCGACCACCGCGTAGGGCGTGACGCGGCCGGTGCGGCCGACGCCGACCCGGATCTCCAGCAGCCGGGTGTTGACCTCCTCCGGCGCGTACTTCCAGGCGATCGCCCAGCGCGGGGCGCGCGAGGTCGAGCCGAGCCGGCCCTGCAGCGGGATCTCGTCGACCTTGACGACGACGCCGTCGATCTCGTGCTCCACGTCGTGCCGGTGGTCGCCGTAGTAGGCGATGAAGTCGCGCACCTCGGCGAGCGAGCCGACCGTCTTGTTGTGGCCGGCGGTGGGCAGGCCCCATTCGCGCAGCAGCTCGTAGGCGTGCGACTGGCAGTCGATGTCGAAGCCCTCGCGGGCGCCGATGCCGTGGACGACCATCCGCAGCGGACGCGAGGCGGTGATCCGCGGGTCCTTCTGGCGCAGCGAACCGGCCGCCGCGTTGCGCGGGTTGGCGAAGGGCTTCTCACCGGCCTCGACCAGCCGCTCGTTGAGCTCCTCGAACTTCTCGCCGGGGAAGTAGACCTCGCCGCGGATCTCCACCAGGGCCGGCACCCGGTCGCCGGCGAGCCGGTCGGGGATGTCGGCGATGGTCCGCACGTTCGGCGTGATGTCCTCGCCGGTGCGGCCGTCGCCGCGGGTGGCGCCGCGGGTCAGCCGGCCGTTCTCGTACGTGAGGTTGACCGCGAGGCCGTCGACCTTCAGCTCGCACAGGAAGTGGTAGGGGCTGCGCTCGTTGTCGGGCGGGCCGAGCTCGGCGGCGACGCGGTCGGCCCACGTCGTCAGCTCCTCGTCGGTGAACGCGTTGTCCAGCGACAGCAGGCGCTCGCGGTGCTGGACGGAGGTGAACTCCGTCTCGTACGCGCCGGCGACCTTCTGGGTGGGCGAGTCGGGGGTGCGCAGGCCCGGGTGGGCCTGCTCGATCTCCTCCAGGCGGCGCAGCAGCCGGTCGAACTCGGCGTCGCTGACGACGGGTGCGTCCTTGACGTAGTACCGGAAGCGGTGCTCCTCGACCTGCTCGGCAAGGCGGGCGTGCTCCTCGCGTGCCTCCGCCGGAATCTGCGTGTCCTCCACGACCGCGTCCTTCCTCGCTTCCCGGCCCGACTCCCCGGGTTCCCGGCTCCGGTCCCGAGCGCCGGCCCCCGCTGCGGGACCCGGCTACTCAGGGTTGTCGACGAGCGACCGTGCCGCCTTCGCGCAGTGCGCGAGAGCGGCCCGGGCGTAGGCCGGTGTGGCCCCCGCCAGGCCGCAGGACGGGGTGACGGCGACGGAGGAACCCAGTGCCCCCGGTGCCAGCCCCAACCTGCGCCACAGCGCCCGAACACCACTCACGCTACCGGGAGGGTCCGACAACGGGGCGTCGGTGCCCGGCACGACACCGGCGAACAGCGCGGTGCCCGCCTCGGCCGCCTCGCCGATGGCGTCCCAGTCACGCTCGGTGAGCAGCCCGAAGTCGAAGGACACCCCCGCCGCGCCCGCGGCGCGCAGCAGCGCGAACGGCACCTCGGGGGCGCAGGAGTGGACGACGACCGGCACGTCCACCGCGGCGACCACGTCGCGCAGCACCGACTCGACGACCGCGCGGTCCACCGCCCGGTAGGTGCGGTAGCCGCTGGCGGTGCGGACCTGCCCGCGCAGCACCGCCGTCAGGGACGGCTCGTCGAGCTGGAGCACGACCTGTGCGCCGGGCACCCGCCGGGCCACGTCCGCGAGGTGGGCGGCCAGGCCCTCGGTGAGCGAGCCGGCGAGGTCGCGGCAGGCGCCCGGGTCGCGCAGCGCCGCCTCGCCCTGCCGGGTCTGCACGGCGGCGGCGAGCGTCCACGGGCCGACGGCCTGGACCTTGAGGTGGCCCGCGTAGCCTTGCGTGAACTCCTCGACGGCGTCCAGGTCCTCGCCCAGCCACGACCTGGCCCTGCGGGTGTCGCGGCCGGGCCGGTCGGCGAAGCGCCAGCCGCTGGGCTCCAGCTGGGCGTAGAGCTCCACCAGCAGGCCGAGGGTGCGGCCGGTCATGTCCGCGCCGGGGCCGCGGGCGGGCAGCTCGGGCAGGAAGGCGATGCCCTGCGGGGCCTCGGTGGCGACGCGGGCGGCCTCGCGGGCGTCGGTGCCGGGCATCGAGCCGACGCCGGTGCCGGTGGCCGGGGGAAGGTGCAGGTCGTTGCTCACGCCGGAAGGGTAGCCCGCCGGCGTGGGGCGCCCGGGCGGGCGGGCCGCCACCGGGCTTATCGGCCGGGGCGGACGGTGACGTCGGTCAGCTCGGCGTCCCGCGGCAGGTCCAGGGCCGCGAGCACGGTCGCGGCGACCGACTCGGGGGCGATCCAGCGCGCCGGGTCGTAGGGCTTGCCCTCCTGCTGGTGGACCTTGCGCTGCATCGGCGTCGCGGTGCGGCTGGGGTAGACCGACGTCACCCGCACCCCGGCGGGGTGCTCCTCGGCGCGCAGCGCGTCGGCGAGGGCGCGCAGGCCGGACTTGCTGGCCCCGTAGGCGCTCCACTCGGCGCTGACGGCCAGGCCCGAGGTGGAGTTGACGAAGACGACGTGGCCGCGGGACAGCCGCAGTTGGGGCAGCAGCAGGCGGGTGAGCTCGGCCGGGCCCAGCAGGTTGACGGCGAGGGTCTCCTGCCAGATCTTCGGCGTGAGGTCGCCGACCAGGCCGAGCTCGACGGTGCCGGCGATGTGCAGCAGCGAGTCGAGGCGGTCCGGCGGCGCCTGGTGGCCGAGCGCCCACGACAGCCGGGCGGGCTCGGCGAGATCCCCGACCAGGGTGCGGGCGCCCTCGTGCCGCGCGGCCAGCTCCTTCGCCCGCGCGGCGTCCCTGGCCAGCAGCCAGACCTCGTCGCCGCGCTCCAGCAGCCGGGCGGCGACGGCGCTGCCGATACCGGACCCGGCACCGGTGACCAGGTGGATGCGCGGGTCGCTCACAGCTGCTCCTGGAGGTAGGCCAGTGCGTCGGCGCCGTCCTGGGCCACGTACACGAGCTGGGACAGCGGCAGGGGCAGGAAGCCCTCGGCGTCCATCCTGCGCAGTTGCAGCTCCAGGCCGTCGTAGAAACCGGCGCTGTTGAGCAGCACCACCGGTTTGGCGTGCAGGCCGTGCTTCTTCAGCTCCAGGATCTCGGTGGCCTCGTCCAGGGTGCCGGTGCCGCCGACCATGACGACCAGGGCGTCGCTCAGCCGCAGCAGTTCGGCCTTGCGTCGGGCGAGGTCGGGCGTGACGATCATCTCGTCGGCGCCGGCCCGCGCCTTGGCCTGGAGGAATTCCACCGAGACGCCGACGAGCCGCCCGCCGGCTTCCTGGACGCTGTCGGCGAGCACCTTCATCAGGCCGACGTCGGAGCCGCCCCACACCAGGGTGTGGCCGCCGGCGCCGAGCAGTTTGCCGAACTCGCGGGCCGGCTCGGTGTACTGCTCCGACAGGTCCGCGGCGGACAGGAACACGCCGATGTTCATACGGTCACCGGGGGCTTCTGCTCGTGCGCGGTGGTGGCGCGGTCGATGGCGGCGCGGTCGGTGGTGGCGATGGTGGCGGAGCCGACGACGCGGGTGCCGTCGTAGAGGACCACGGCCTGGCCGGGGGCGACGCCGCGCACCGGCTCGGCGAAGCCGACCCGCAGCTCGCCGCCGGTCAGCTCGGCGGTCACGGGCACGTCCTCGCCGTGGGCGCGCAGCTGCGCGGTGTACGCGGCGGGGCCGGTGGGCGGGGTGCCGCACCAGCGGGGGCGTATGGCGGTGAGCGCGGTCACGTCGAGGGCTTCGGCGGGGCCGACGGTGACGGTGTTGTCGACCGGTGAGATGTCCAGCACATAGCGGGGCTTGCCGTCGTCGGCGGGCACGCCGAGCCGAAGGCCCTTGCGCTGGCCGATGGTGAAGCCGTACGCGCCCTGGTGGGTGCCGACCCGGCGGCCGGCCTCGTCGACGATCGCGCCCTCGGCGCTGCCGAGGGACCGGGCGAGGAAGCCCTGGGTGTCGCCGTCGGCGATGAAGCAGATGTCGTGGCTGTCGGGCTTCTTGGCGACGGCCAGGCCCCGGCGCTCGGCCTCGGCGCGGATCTCGTCCTTGGTGGTGAGGGTGTCGCCGAGCGGGAACATCGCGTGCGCCAACTGCCGCTCGTCGAGCACGCCGAGGACGTAGGACTGGTCCTTGGCCGCGTCGCTGGCACGGTGCAGCTCGCGGGTGCCGTCGTCGCGGGTGACGATCGTGGCGTAGTGGCCGGTGCACACCGCGTCGAAGCCGAGGGCGAGTGCCTTGTCGAGCAGCGCGGCGAACTTGATCTTCTCGTTGCACCGCAGGCACGGGTTGGGGGTGCGGCCGGCGGCGTATTCGGCGACGAAGTCGGCCACCACGTCCTCGCGGAAGCGCTCGGCGAGATCCCACACGTAGAAGGGGATGCCGATGACGTCGGCGGCGCGGCGGGCGTCGCGGGAGTCCTCGACGGTGCAGCAGCCGCGGGCGCCGGTCCTGAAGCTCTGCGGGTTGGCGGACAGGGCCAGGTGGACGCCGGTGACGTCATGCCCGGCCTCCGCAGCGCGGGCGGCGGCCACCGCGGAGTCGACACCGCCGCTCATCGCGGCGAGCACGCGCAGCCTCTTGGGCGCGGCGGGCGGGGAGAAGTCGTTCACCGGTCCAGGGTAACGGCCCGGCCGCGGCGGCCCTCGGGGTTATCCACAGGGGGCGGTGGCCGGCGGCCGGGAGCGGCCGGGCATCGTGGGGGCGGACAGGGGCGAGCGGGGCCTAGCGGGACCGGCCGGTGCACGCCCGGGGCTGACGGGCACCGCCGGGGCTGGACAACCGGCGACTACTGACGGGTAACATCGACTCATGGCATATGCATCGGCCCGTGCGGCCCTCGGGGACAGCGAGTTCGACCGCGACACCGCCGTGGCCGCGCGCCCCGGCGAGCCCGGCTTGTACGACGCGGGCCTCTCGGCGGGCTGGACGATCATCAGGGCCGTCAACGGCGGCTATCTGCTGGCCGTCGTGGGCCGCGCGCTGCGTGCCGCGCTCCCCCACCCCGACCCGCTGACCGTCACCGCGCACTACCTGACCGCCTCGGAGCCGGGCCCCGCGGTGATCAGGACCGAGACCGTACGCGCCGGGCGCAGCATGTCCACCGGCCAGGCGTCGCTCTTCCAGCGGGACGCCGAGGGCCGCGAGGTGGAGCGGATCCGGGTCATCGCCGCGTACGGCGACCTCGCCGCGCTGCCCGACGACGTACGCACCGCGGCGCGACCGCCGGAGATGCCCCCGTACGAGGACTGCGTCGGCTCCGACGACGCGCCCGAGGGCGGTCCGGTCACCGGCTCCACCGAGATCCTCAAGCGGCTCGACCTGCGCCTGGACCCGGCGACGGCCGGCTGGGCGGTGGGCGCGCCCTCCGGCGCCGGGGACATGCGCGGCTGGCTGGGCCTGGCCGACGGGCGCGACCACGACGCGCTGTCGCTGCTGCTGGCCGTCGACGCGCTGCCGCCGACCGCCTTCGACCTGGGCCTCGCGGGATGGGTGCCGACCCTCGAACTGACCGTCCATCTGCGGGCGCAGCCGGCGCCGGGACCGGTCCGGGTGGCCCTGACGACCCGCAACCTGGCGGGCGGGCTGCTGGAGGAGGACGCGCAGGTCTGGGACAGCAAGGACCGCCTGGTGGCGCAGTCCCGGCAACTGGCCCGCGCGCCGCGCCCCTGACGGCCGCCGGCCGCGGCGGCGCAATGGGCTGCGCGCCGCGGCGCAATGGGCTGCGGGGTGCCGGCGGCGGACGGGCGGGGCGAGCCGGGCCGGGCGGACCGTAGAATCGGAAAATCATGGCCTACTTCGATCACGCCGCCACCACGCCCATGCTCCCGGAGGCGGTCGAGGCGATGACCGCGCACCTGACGGTGACGGGGAACGCGTCGGCCCTGCACGCAGCGGGCCGCCGGGCCCGGCGGACGGTGGAGGAGGCGCGCGAGGCCCTTGCCGCGGCATTGGGCGCACGGCCCAGCGAGGTCGTCTTCACCGGCGGCGGCACGGAGTCGGACAACCTGGCCGTCAAGGGCCTGTTCTGGGCCCGCCGGGCCGCCGACCCGCGCCGGGTGCGCGTCCTGTCCAGCCCGGTGGAGCACCACGCGGTCCTGGACGCGGTGCACTGGCTCGCCGACCACGAGGGCGCCGTCGTGGAATGGCTGCCGGTCGACGCCTACGGCAGGGTCGGGCCGGACACCCTGCGCGCGGCGCTCGCGGCGAACCCGGACGACGTGGCCCTGGTCACCGCGATGTGGGCCAACAACGAGGTCGGCACGATCCTGCCCGTCGCCGATCTCGCGGCCGTATGCGCCGAGTTCGGCGTCCCGATGCACTCCGACGCGGTGCAGGCCTTCGGCCAGGAGGAGCTGGACTTCGCCGCGAGCGGCCTGGACGCGATGACCGTGACCGGGCACAAGGTGGGCGGCCCGTACGGCGTCGGCGCCCTGCTGCTGCGCCGCGACGACACCCCGGTGCCGCTGCTGCACGGCGGCGAGCAGGAGCGCAGCCGCTCCGGCACGCTCGACGTGCCGGCCATCGCCGCGTTCGCCGCCGCGGGCACGCTCGCGGCCGAGCGGCGCGAGCAGTTCACCGCGCACGTCGGGCGGCTGCGGGACGAGCTGGCACGCGGGGTGTTGGACGCGGTCCCCGACGCGGTCCTCAACGGCGACCCGGCGCCCGGCGGCCGGCTCGCCACGCACGCGCACTTCACCTTCCCCGGCTGCGAGGGCGACGCCCTTCTGCTGCTGCTGGACGCCCAGGGCATCGCCTGCTCCACCGGCTCGGCATGTACTGCGGGCGTGGCACAGCCCAGCCATGTACTGCTCGCCATGGGCCAGCCGGCCCCGCACGCGCGCGCCACGCTGCGCTTCTCCCTCGGCCACACGACGACCGCCGACGAGGTCGCCGAGCTCGTCCGGGCCATCGGGCCGGCCGTCGCCCGCGCCAGGACCGCCGGGCAGACCTGACGCCGGACGCCGGGGGCGGGCGGACGTCAGAGGTCCGGCCGGGTGAATTCCGCCCCGCCCATGGCGCCATGACACGCCGTGCCGACTCGCCCGGTGCCCCGGGCAGACGCGCGGCGGCGGCAACGCTACGGTCGTGGAATGGATGATCGGCTCCGCGCGGTCTGCGACCTGATGATGCCCACCGTCCGCGAGATGGCCGGGCTGCACGAGTACGACGGCCGCGTGCAGGACCTGTCCCCCGACGGAATACGCCGGGCCCTCGCCGCCGTCAACACGGCCCGGCGCAATACGCCGCGCCTTGAGGACCCGCACGACGAGGCGCACCTGCGGGTCTTCGAGGACGCGCTGCGGGTGCAGTACGGCGAGCTGGAGCTGCACCGGCGCGACCCGTACCCGCATCTGTCCAACCTGGAACTGGCCTGCTACGACCGGGAGTACGCGCCGCGCAAGGAGCGGGCCGCGGCCCGCCGCAACCACCTGGCGCAGTGGCCGGACGCCGTGGACGCGGCGATCGCCTCGCTGGACCGGGTCAGCTCCCCGGTCGCCGCGGCGCTGCTGGGCTCGGCGCAGGGCCTGGCGGCGGACCTGGACCCCGGGCAGGGCCCCGTCGAGGCGGCGGCCCTGGGCGCGCACGCCCGGCTCATGGCGCACCTGGAGGACGCCGCCGAGCACGGCGACCCCGACCCGCGGCTCGGCGGGCCCGCCCTGGCCGCGCTGATGGGCTCCCAGGAGGGCTTGCGGGTGGACCTGACGGCGCTGGCCGACGCGGCCGGCAAGGAGCGCGTACGGCTCGGCCAGCTGCTCGCCGACTCCTGCCGCGCCCTGGACCCGCGCCGCGCGGTCGACGACCTCATCCCGGAGCTGCTGGCCGACCATCCGGGCGCCGAGGGCGTCATCCCGGAGGCCGCCCGGCTCACCGAGGAGGTCATCGCCTTCACCCGCGAGCGGCGGCTCGCCCCGTATCTGGACGGCGAGTGCCTGGTCGGCCCGGCGCCGCCGTCACGCCGCTGGGCCATGGCGATGATGACGTGGGCGGGCCCGGGCGAGCCGGAGACGCCGTCCTGGTACCACGTCACGCCGCCCGAGCCGGACTGGCCGGCCCAGGAGCGGGAGGAGTGGCTGACGGTCTTCAGCCGCACCAGTCTGCCGTCGATCACCGTGCACGAGGTCGCGCCCGGACACTTCGCCCATGGCCGCGCCCTGCGGCGGGCCTCCAGCCCGGTCCGGCGGGTCCTGCACAGCCTCGCCTTCTGCGAAGGCTGGGCACACTACGTCGAGGAGGTCTGCCTCGACGAGGGCTTCCGCGCCCGCGACCCGCGCTTCGCGATCGGCGTGGCCCTGGAGGCGCTGGTCCGGGTGACCCGGCTGACATGCGCGATCGGGCTGCACACCGGCGCAATGGACGTGGCCGAGGCCACCCGCCTGTTCGTGCGGGACGCCCACCTCGCGCCCGCGGGCGCCTCCTCCGAGGCCCGCCGGGGCACCTTCGACGCGGGCTACGGCCGCTACACCTGGGGCAAGCTGGAGATCCGGCGCGCCCGGGACCGCGCGCAGCGCTCGCCGGGGTTCAGTGTGCCGTCCTTCCACGCCGGGCTGCTGGCGCTGGGCGCGCCGCCGCTGGGCCTGCTGCCGTAGCCGCTCAGTAGCGCGGGGGCGGGCCCCAGGACGGGGGGTTGGAGAAGGCGTCGCGGTCGAAGAATGGGTGGGTGTTGGCGCGCAGCCACATCGCCACCGGGTCGTGGACGTCGGCCATCGCGACCGTCGAGACGGGCAGGCCCTCGGGCACGCCCGCGACCGCCTGCTGCATCATCAGCCGCACCGCTTCCACCGCCTGCGGCGAGGAGTCGTAGACCTCGACGCCTATGGCCAGGTACGGCTCCCCCAGCGCCGGCTGCACCCATGCCTGGCGCAGGGCGCGCACCGCGGGGGTGCGTTGCGCAGCGGTGGCCAGCAGCGCGTAGAACTGCGGGATCTGCAGCGACGGCTCACCGATCTGGAGCGGGCCCGCGGGCAGCAGGTCCAGGCCGGCGGCGACGCGGCGCAGGTCGGGCCAGGGGATGCCGACCCCGCCGCCGGGGGCGTGCGGGTTGAGCCACAGGCCGCAGTGGTCGGGGAAGAGCGTCAGGGCGATGTCGCGGCCCGAGACGATCTCGTGCGCGCGGTTCCAGCCGCTGGCGGCCAGCTCCCGGGGGGAGGTGCAGCACGGCGCGTAGCGGTGCCCGGCGACCTCCATCGCGGCGTACTGCGCGTCGGGCCCGCCGGGCGCGCCCTGCCACAGCAGCATCCAGACCTGGCCGTCGGCCAGCGACGCGAGCAGGTTCTCGTATGCGTCGTAGCGGCCCGGCGCCACCTGGAGCAGCATCTGCTCCACATGGCCGGCCGCCGCGCCGCCGTGCGCGCCCGCGATCACGTCGGACCGCCCCTTTCCCCTCGTACGTCTTCCGCCATCAAATCAGGTCGGCTGTTACCGGTGGAACGGTGACCGACTCAAGCGGCGCCGGCTATATGCCGCGTATACGACGCGTATACGCCGCCGTCCGGGCGCCGGGCCGGTCAGTCCCTGGCGTAGAAGGGACGCACGGCCTCCAGCATCCAGTCGCTGACCGGGTCCTGGGCGATGTCGAGCAGGATCAGGTGGACCGGCCAGGGCAGCGGCACCGCGCCCAGTGCGCGGCCGAGCGCGTCCATGGCGACGGCGCGGTCGGGTTCCTGCCAGCGGTCGAGTTCCACGCCGATGTAGAGCGCCGGCGGGTCCTCCTCGACGGCGGCCATGGCGCGGCGGGCGCTCAGCACGACCGGGGTGACGGCGTATTCGGCGGCGGCGACCGCGAGGAAGTCCACCGGCTCCTCGTCCGGCGAGGGCTCCCACAGCCGGACCCTGGCCCCGCCGGGGCCCTGCTCGCCGTACGGGCCGAGCCGCCCCTCGCCGCGGCACAGCTCCGCCACGGCGCCCGGCGGCAGCGGTACGCCGACAGCCCCGCCGGGGTTGACGGCGATGCCGACCATCGGGGGCAGGCCGCGGGCGAACTCGCGTACCGGGGCGACCGTGCAGGACATGCCCTCGGCGCCGCGGCGGAACTGCTGCTCGGAGCTGAAGACCGGCACATAGGGCGCGCCGTTCAGCTCCATGGTGGGCAGGTCGAGCTCGGTGGACTCCGGCGAGCCGCCGCCCGGCAGCGGCACCCACACATGGGAGCGGCCCAGGACCTCCAGCAGCCGCGGCGTCGCCGAGGGGTTGCCGAGGCTGGCGGCGAGGACCTCCTCCAGCTCGTTGGCCGGCCATATGTACGGTGCCGGATTCTCCATGTCCACCCTTGTCCGCGCTTGTGCCACTGTCGGGGCCCGTGTCCTGCCCGGAAACACTAGCGGCTGCGCGCCCGGCACGCCCGGGCATGCAATGATGGCGGCGCAAGTCAGCAACGCCACACCACGACAAATCGCATACCGGCCGTTGGAGGCCGCGCGGGAGAGTTCCGGCCCCATGACCGACGGGGGCGGGCGCCGAAGGAGCAAGTCCTCCCTTGAATCTCTCAGGCACAGATACCGCGCGGGCGAGGCAGATCTGAAAAGCGGGCGGCCCGGCGTCACCGGTCCCACCCCACCCAAGGTGCAAACCGCGGCCCGCAGGGTCACGGTGAACCTCTCAGGTTCCGATGACAGATGGGGAGGCCGGGGCAGACGTCCCGGCCCGCAGATCCACGTCCGCCGTCCGCCGCCCCCGGGAGCACCTCCGATGACACAGCCCAGCGCCCCGCCCGCCGCGTCCCCGCGCCGTACCGCACTCGACGCGGTGCACCGCGCCCTCGGCGCGACCATGACCGACTTCGCCGGCTGGGACATGCCGCTGCGCTACGGCAGCGAGCGCGAGGAGCACCAGGCCGTCCGCACCAGGGCCGGGCTGTTCGACCTGTCCCACATGGGCGAGATCACCGTGACCGGGCCGCAGGCCGGGCAGGCGCTGGACTACGCCCTGGTGGGCCATCTGTCGGCGCTCGCCGTCGGCCGGGCCCGCTACACGATGATCTGCGCGCCGGACGGCGGCATCCTCGACGACCTGATCGTCTACCGGCTGGCCGACGAGCGCTTCCTGATCGTCGCCAACGCCTCCAACGCCCAGACGGTGCTGGACACCGTCGCGCTGCGGGCGACGGACTTCGACGCGGCCGTCACCGACGACCGGGACGGCTACGCGCTGCTGGCCGTGCAGGGCCCGCAGGCGCCCGGCATCGTGGCCGCGCTCACCGACGCGGACCTGGCGGGCCTGCGCTACTACGCCGGGCTGCCGGGGACCGTCGCGGGCGTCCCGGCGCTGATCGCCAGGACCGGCTACACCGGTGAGGACGGCTTCGAGCTGTTCGTGGCGCCCGGGGACGCCGAGCGGCTGTGGGAGGCGCTGCTGGCGGCCGGCGCGGACGCCGGGCTGGTGCCGTGCGGGCTGTCGTGCCGCGACACGCTGCGGCTGGAGGCGGGCATGCCGCTGTACGGGCACGAGCTGACCGCGAACGTGACGCCGTTCGACGCGGGCCTCGGGCGGGTCGTGAAGTTCGACAAGCCGGGCGACTTCGTCGGCCGCGCCGCCCTGGAGGCCGCCGCGGCGCGGGCCGCCGAGCAGCCGCCGCGCACGCTGGTCGGGCTGGTCGCCGAGGGGCGCCGGGTGCCGCGGGCGGGCTTCGCCGTGACCGGCCCGGACGGCACGGTCGTCGGCGAGGTCACCTCGGGCGCGCCGTCGCCGACCCTCGGGGTGCCGATCGCGATGGCGTACGTCGACGGGTCCGTCGCGCAGCCGGGGACGCCGGGCGTCGCGGTCGACATCCGGGGCAGCCGGGAGCCGTACCGCGTCGTGGCGCTGCCCTTCTACCACCGCGAGCGCTGAGCCCGCGGAAGTTTTCCACAGGTCCCTTGGGGCGGCGGCGCGGACGCCGGGTTTTCCACAGGCCGCCGCGCCGTCCCCGACATCACCTCTTCGCATCCGGGAGAATTCCGTCATGAGCATCAATCCTGAGCAGCTGCGCTACAGCAAGGAACACGAGTGGGTCGGCGCCCCCGAGGACGGTGTCAGCACGGTCGGCATCACCTCGCACGCCGCCGACGCGCTCGGTGACGTCGTCTTCGTCCAGCTCCCCGAGGTCGGCGCGTCGGTGACCGCGGGCGAGAGCTGCGGCGAGTTGGAGTCCACCAAGTCCGTCAGCGAGCTGTACGCCCCGGTCTCCGGCGAGGTCACCGAGGTCAACCAGGACGTGAACGACGATCCGTCGCTGGTCAACTCCGCGCCTTTCGAGGACGGCTGGCTGTTCCGGGTGAAGGTGGCGGGGGAGGACGCGGAGCTGCTGACCGCGGCCGAGTACGACGCCTTCATCGCCGGCTGAGCCCGCCCCGCCCCCGTACCCGAGGGAAGATCCCATGTCGCTCCTGAACCAGTCACTGCACGACTTCGACCCGGAGGTCGCCGCCGAGGTCGACGCCGAGCTGCGCCGCCAGCAGTCCACCCTGGAGATGATCGCGTCGGAGAATTTCGCGCCGGTCGCGGTCCTGCAGGCCCAGGGCTCGGTGCTCACCAACAAGTACGCCGAGGGCTACCCCGGGCGCCGCTACTACGGCGGCTGCGAGCACGTCGACGTGATCGAGCAGCTGGCCGTCGACCGGGTCAAGGCGCTGTTCGGCGCCGAGGCCGCGAACGTCCAGCCGCACTCGGGCGCCCAGGCGAACGCGGCGGCGATGTTCGCGCTGCTCAAGCCGGGCGACACGATCCTGGGCCTGGACCTGGCGCACGGCGGGCACCTGACGCACGGCATGAAGATCAACTTCTCCGGGAAGCTGTACAGGGTCGCCGCCTACCATGTCGACGCCGACACCGGCCTGGTCGACATGGCGGAGGTGGAGCGGCTGGCCAAGGAGCACCGCCCGAAGCTGGTCATCGCGGGCTGGTCGGCGTATCCGCGGCAGCTGGACTTCGCGGAGTTCCGGCGGATCGCGGACGAGGTCGGCGCGTATCTGATGGTCGACATGGCGCATTTCGCGGGCCTGGTCGCGGCGGGGCTGCACCCCTCGCCGGTGCCGCACGCACATGTGGTCACCACGACGACGCACAAGACGCTGGGCGGCCCGCGCGGCGGGGTGATCCTGTCCACCGCGGAGATGGCGAAGAAGATCAACTCGGCGGTCTTCCCCGGCCAGCAGGGCGGGCCGCTGGAGCATGTGATCGCCGGCAAGGCGGTCGCCTTCAAGGCGGCGATGACCGAGGAGTTCCGGGAGCGCCAGGCCAGGACGCTGGAGGGCGCGGCGGTGCTCGCCGAGCGGCTGGGCGGTGAGGATCTGGCGGCGGCCGGCGTGAAGGTGCTCTCCGGCGGCACGGACGTCCACCTGGTGCTGGTCGACCTGCGCGACTCCGCGCTGGACGGGCAGCAGGCCGAGGACCGGCTGCACGACATCGGCATCACCGTGAACCGCAACGCGGTGCCGAACGACCCGCGCCCGCCGATGGTGACGTCGGGCCTGCGGATCGGGACGCCGGCGCTGGCCACCCGCGGCTTCGACACCGACGCCTTCCGCGAGGTCGCCGACGTCATCGCCGCCGCGCTGCTGCCGGTCTTCGACGCGGACGCGCTGCGGGCCCGCGTCACGGCGCTGGCCGAGCGGTACCCGCTGTATCCGACGCTCGCGCCCTGACCCCTTCGGGGCGACCGCGGGGCATATCCCCCGCCGCGCGGTCGCCCTCCGCGCACCACCTAGCAATATCCCGCGGACAACGGCGTCCGCGGAGACCCGGGAGCAGTGAACCCATGGCAATCTCCGTGTTCGACCTCTTCTCCATCGGCATAGGCCCGTCCTCGTCCCACACCGTGGGGCCGATGCGGGCTGCCCGGATGTTCGCGCAGCGGCTGAAGACCGAGGACCTGCTCACCGCCACCGCGGGCGTGAAGGCCGAGCTGTTCGGCTCGCTGGGCGCGACCGGGCACGGCCACGGCACCCCCAAGGCGGTGCTGCTGGGCCTGGCCGGGCACTCCCCGCGCACGGTGGACGTCGAGGCGGCCGACGCCGAGGTGGCCGCGGTGCACCGCTCGCGCCGCCTGTTGCTGCTGGGCGCGCACGAGGTGCCCTTCGACCCGGCCGCCGACCTGGTGCTGCACCGCCGCCGGGCGCTGCCGTACCACGCCAACGGCATGACGCTGACGGCGTACGGGCCGGACGGCGCGGTGCTGCTGGCGAAGACGTACTACAGCGTCGGCGGCGGCTTCGTCGTGGACGAGGACGCGGTGGGCGCGGACCGCATCAAGCTGGACGACACGGTGCTGCGCCATCCGTTCCGCACCGGCGACGAGTTGCTGCGGCTGGCCCGGGAGACGGGTCTGTCGATCTCGGCGCTCATGCTGGAGAACGAGAAGGCGTGGCGCTCCGAGGCGGAGATCCGGGCCGGGCTGCTGGAGATCTGGCAGGTGATGCGGGAGTGCGTGGAGCGCGGCATGTCCCGCGAGGGCATCCTGCCCGGCGGCCTCAAGGTCCGCCGCAGGGCCGCGGTCTCAGCCCGCCAGCTGCGCGCCGAGGGCGACGCGGCGGCGCACGCCACCGAGTGGCTCACCCTCTACGCGATGGCGGTCAACGAGGAGAACGCGGCGGGCGGCCGGGTCGTCACCGCCCCCACCAACGGCGCGGCCGGCATCATCCCGGCCGTCCTGCACTACTACACGAACTTCGTCCCCGGCGCCGACGACGACGGCATCGTCCGCTTCCTGCTCGCCGCCGGCGCGATCGGCATGCTCTTCAAGGAGAACGCCTCGATCTCCGGCGCCGAGGTCGGCTGCCAGGGCGAGGTCGGCTCCGCCTGCTCCATGGCCGCCGGCGGCCTCGCCGAGATCCTCGGCGGCACCCCCGAACAGGTCGAGAACGCCGCGGAGATCGGCATGGAGCACAACCTGGGCCTGACCTGCGACCCGGTCGGCGGCCTCGTCCAGATCCCCTGCATCGAGCGCAACGGCATGGCGGCGGTCAAGGCGGTGACCGCGGCGAAGATGGCGATGCGCGGCGACGGCCGCCACCATGTCTCCCTCGACAAGGTCATCACGACGATGAAGCAGACCGGAGCGGACATGAAGGTCAAATACAAAGAAACCGCCCGCGGCGGCCTCGCGGTCAACGTCATCGAGTGCTGACCTCCAGCCCCCGAGTGCGCGTCGGTCTCAGATGACCGAGGGGCGGAAGGGGTCGGTGGGGATGATGTGCGCGGCGTCGAAGAGGCGTTCCAGGGCCTCGTGGCCGTGGTGCCGGCGGAAGGCGATCTCGGTTGAGGTCACGGGGAGGGTCCACAGGATGCGGGCGTGGCCGCCTGGGAGGGGGCAGTGTTCCAGCGCGGGGCCGTGGAGGTAGGGCAGGCTGATCAGGAGGTGGTCGCAGGTCGAGCCCGGCACCCATGGTTCGCCGATCGGCATGCTGTGCTCCAGGTCGAGCCGGTGCCCGCCGCAGTGGTAGTAGGCGATCATCGCCATGAGGTCGATGAACCGCTGGTCGCGGACGTGGGCGGTCATGACGAACTCCAGTCCGTGGCCGTCCTCCGCCGTCGCGGCCCAGCAGCCGGCGGTCACGTAGGCCCAGGTGTCGCTGCGGGGGCCGGGGCCCGCGACGAGGACGCGCAGGTCGGGCAGCACCGCGCGCCGTGCCTCGCCGGGGTCGTAGGCGACGGCCTCCACGAGATGGCCCTCGAAGTACGCCCGGACATGTGATTCGACGGCCTGCGCCGCCTGCACCCTCGCCTCGCTCACCGCGGGATCATCCCTCATCGACGCGGCCGGCCGCAGCGGCTGCGGAAGAAAGGCGGCGCCGTATCGTGGGGTGGGTGATCGCGGTGGAGGTCGTGCAGTTGCTGGTGTCGCCGGTGCACCGGTATGAGGGGCGGCCTGCGGACGGGCCGGTGCCGGGGGGTGAGGGGGAGTTGGTGGGGCGGATCGTGGTGAGGGGCGGGCTCGGGATCGTCGGGGACCGGTATTTCAACCAGCCCGCGCACCGCAATGCGTCGATCACGCTCATGGCCGCGGAGAATCTGCCGCACGACATCGACCCCCGCGCGGACCTGCGGCAGACCCGGCGCAATGTGCTGCTGCGGGGCGTCGACATCGACGCGCACGTCGGCGAGACGGTGGCGCTGGAGGGCGAGGGCGGCAGTGTCGTGCTGGCCGTACGGCGCCCCGCGCGGCCGTGCGCGTGGATGGACGCGGTGATCGGCCCGGGCGCGCAGCGCGCCCTGCGCGGCAAGGGCGGGGTCCGCTGCACCCCGCTCACCGACGGCGCGCTCGCGCTGGGGCCGGCGACGTTCTCCGTCGTCACCGTGTGACGGACCTTACGGAATGGGGACGGGGTCGGCTCGGCGGGGGGCGGGCCGGGACGTTCGGGGGCGCGTGGTGCGACGCTGTGAGGATGAGTACGCCAGCAGCGCCCGCCCGGATCCTGGTGGTCGAGGACGACCCGACCGTCGCGGAGGTCGTCACCGGCTACCTGCGCCGGGCCGGCCACATCGCCCTGCACGCGGCGGACGGCTTCTCCGCGCTCGCGCAGGCCGCGGACGGGGCGGTGGACCTGGTGGTGCTGGACCTCATGCTGCCCGGCATCGACGGGCTGGAGGTGTGCCGCCGGCTGCGCGCCACAGGCCTCCCGCTGCCGGTGATCATGCTCAGCGCGCGGGGTGAGGAGGAGGACCGGATCACCGGCCTGGAAGTCGGCGCGGACGACTACGTCACCAAGCCCTTCAGCCCGCGGGAGCTGACGCTGCGGGTGGACTCCGTGCTGCGCCGCAGCCGCGCCGGGAACGCGGCGGCGGCCGGCCCGGCCAAGGTGCTGCGGGCGGCGGGGCTCGTCCTGGACACGGGGGCCCGGCAGGCGGCCAAGGGCGGGCGGGAGCTGACGCTCACCCTGCGGGAGTTCGAGCTGCTCGCCTGGTTCCTGGCCCACCCCGGCCGCGCGCACAGCCGCGAGGAGCTGATGCGGGCGGTGTGGGGCTGGGAGTTCGGCGACCTGTCGACCGTGACCGTGCACGTCCGCCGGCTGCGCTCGAAGATCGAGGACGACCCGGCCGCGCCGCGGCTGATCCGTACGGTGTGGGGCGTCGGCTACCGCTTCGACCCGGGCGACGTGGAGCGGGACGCCCACGCCGCCGCCCCGGTCGCGTCGGACGCGCCCGCCGCACCCACCCCCACCGCGCCGCCGGCCGCACCCGCACCGCCGGGCGGCGGGCGGCCTGAGGGCGACCGCGGCCGACCGGCTGACAGCCCCGGCCGACGCGAAGACGGCGCTGCAGGGCCGGGAGGCGGCACCGGCCGCCCCGCGGACGGCACCGCAACGCCCGGCGGTGGGCTGCCGGAAGGCCCCGCCCCAGGCTCCGAGGGGGGCCCGAGCCACGGGGCGGACGGCACCTCACCCGGCGGTGGGCGGCCGGAAGGCCCCGCCCCAGGCACCGAGAGGGGCCCGAGCCACGGGGCGGACGGCACCTCACCCGGCGGTGGGCGGCCGGAAGGCCCCGCCCCAGGCACCGAGAGGGGCCCGAGCCACGGGGCGGACGGCACCCCGCCCGGCGGTGGGCGGCCGGAAGGCCCCGCCCCAGGCACCGAGAGGGGCCCGAGCCACGGGGCGGACGGTACCTCACCCGGCGGTGGGCGGCCGGAAGGCGCCAGCGCAAACCCCGGGGGCGAGTTTGCAAGCCCCGAGGGCGTTCCCGGCCGCCTCGCGGGCGGCGCCGCGGCCCCCGGGGGGATCGCGTGAGGGGGCTAATTGTCATCGCGTTGCTCGCGCTCGGGGGAGCCGGGTGTGCCGGGGTGGTCGGGGCCGGGGCGTTGTGGCTGTTGCGGCACCGTTCCGTCGCCGTGTCGCTCGCGGTCGTCGCGGGGGTCGCCGTCACCGCGATGCTCGGCGGGACCCTCACGGTGGCGTGGGCGATGTTCCTGTCGCCGCACGACCTGCGGGTCGTCACGCTCGTCGCGGCCATCGCCGCGGTCGTTTCGCTCGCGACCGCGCTGGTCATGGGCCGCTGGGTGGTCGCCCGCAGCCGCGCCCTCGCGCTCGCGGCCCGCGCCTTCGGGGACGGCGGCAGCTTCGCCCCGCCGCCCGTCGCGGCGACCGCCGAACTCGCCGACCTCACACGCGAGTTGGCCGCCACCAGCGACCGGCTCGCCGCCTCGCGGGAGCGCGAGCGCACCTTGGAGACCTCACGCCGGGAGCTGGTCGCCTGGATCTCGCACGACCTGCGCACCCCGCTGGCCGGCCTGCGGGCCATGGCCGAGGCGCTGGAGGACGGCGTGGCCGACGACCCCGGCCGCTACCACCGGCGGATCCGTACCGAGGTCGAGCGGCTCAACGGCATGGTCGGCGACCTCTTCGAGCTGTCCCGCATCCACGCCGGCGCCCTCGCGCTGTCCCCGAGCCGGGTCTCGCTGCGCGACCTCGCCGCGGACGCGATGCTCGGCGCCGACCCGCTCGCCCGCGAGCGCGGGGTGCGCCTGGTGGGCAACGGCATCGCGCATGTGCCCGTCGAGGTCGACGGCAAGGAGATGGCCCGGGTGCTCACCAATCTGCTGAGCAACGCCATCCGCCACACCCCGCCGGACGGTACGGTCGCGGTCTCGGTGAGCTGCCGCGACGACACGGCCCTGCTGGCGGTGACCGACGCGTGCGGCGGCATACCGGAGCAGGACCTGCCGCGTGTCTTCGACACCGGGTGGCGCGGCAGCCAGGCCCGCACCCCGCCCTCCGGCGCCGGGCTGGGGCTGGCGATCGTCCGCGGCATCGTCGAGGCGCACGCGGGCCGCGCCGAGGTCCGCAACGTCCCCGGCGGCTGCCGCTTCGAGGTGGCCCTCCCGCTGGGCGGCGCCACCACCATCGCCTGACCCCACCACCCGACGCCCCGGCCGGCGCCCTCGCCGGCAACCCGACCCGCGCCCGGGCCCGCGCCCAGGTCAGCACGCCAGCCCGCGCCCCAACCGGCGCCCCCGCGCCCCCGCCCCACCCCGTACGGCAGACTCCACCCGTACGGGGTGGACGCGACCGCCCCCGGCAGAGGAGAGCCGCGCCGTGTTCGACGTCTTCTCGCCCGGGCGCCACCAGCTCGGCGAAGGCCCGCTGTGGGACGCCCGGACGGCGACGCTGCACTGGGTCGACATCCCCGCCGGCGAAATATGGCGCCGGGCCGAGGACGGGACCCGGGCCCGGGCCCGGGTGGTGGCGGTCGGGGCGGAGGTCGGGTGCCTGGGGCTCACCGCGGAGCCGGACGTGCTGGTCGCCGGGATGCGCGGCGGCTGGCACCTGGTGGACCTGCGCACCGGGGCAGCGCGGCCCCTGGCCGACCCGGAGGCCGCCCGGCCGTCGTACCGCTTCAACGACGGCGCCGTCGACCCGGCCGGGCGCTTCTGGAGCGGCTCGCTGGACGACGACGCGCACCGCCCGCGCGGGCGGCTCTACGCGCTGCGCGGCGACGGCACGTACGCGACCGCCGACGAGGGCTTCGCGTGCCCCAACGGCATCGACTGGTCGCCGGACGGCCGGCACATGTACCTCGTGGACACCCTCGCCGACCGCATCCACCGCTACCCCTTCGACGCGGCCTCGGGCACCCTCGGCGAGCGCGAGGTCTTCGCCGACACCTCGGCCCTGGACGGCATGCCCGACGGGCTGCGGGTGGACGCGGCCGGCGACGTGTGGTGCGCCTTCTGGGACGGCGCCCACCTCACGCGCTTCGCGCCGGACGGCTCGGTGCGCGAGCGGCTCGACGTGCCCGCGCCGCGCCCGACGAGCATCGCCTTCGGCGGCCCAGACCTGCGCACCATGTACGTCACCACGGCCTCCCGCGGCCTCACCGAGGAGCAGCTGCGGCGGTGGCCGCTGTCCGGCGCGGTGCTGCGGCGCCGGGCGGACACCCCGGGGCGGCCGGCGCACCTCCGCGCCGGCTGAGCAGGCCGTAGAAACACCGCAGCGGCCGGCCGGATACCTACCCGGCGTACCCGGCCGTGCGAGATAAGCTCAGGCGCCCGTCGCCTCGGGCGACGTACGCGGGGTCGCGCGCATCACGACCTTCCCCGACGAGAGGTCTATCGGCCCGCGGGCCGGATCGCCGTTGCCCTCCTCCTCGCGGAAGAGCTCCAGGCGGTTGCGCTCGTCGTCGGTGTGCTTACGCGAGGGCGCGAACAAACCTTCGAGGATGTTGAACACGCGGACCTCCCCGCAGCCGGGCACAGTCCCTTCAGGCTACGCCCGAAAGGCGGAAAACGGGCGGACAGGTTTTCCCGCCCCGCCCCACCGGCCCGGGCCAGGGGATTCGCCGCCCCGCCCCGCCCGCGCGCACACTCGACAGCAGGCACGGCGAGCGAGCCCCAGGCCCGTAAAGCCCGTAAAGCCCAGAAGAGCCCCGCACCCCACAGGAGGGAGCGGCCGACCATGACCCCCACCCCCGACGACACCCCCGCGCCCGGCGCGCCCACCCCAACCGGCGAGGTGTACCAGACCTCCACGATGGGCGCCCTGCTCGACGGCGTCTACGACGGCGACGTCACCGTCGCCGAACTGCTGGAGCACGGCGACTTCGGCCTCGGCACCTTCAACCGGCTCGACGGCGAGATGCTGGTCCTCGACGGCACCTGCCACCACCTGCACGCCGACGGCAGCGTCGCCCTCGCGGCCGGCGACGAGCGGACGCCCTTCGCCGCCGTCACCCGCTTCGCACCCGACCTCCGGGTGCCGCTCACCGCACCCTGCGACCGCCGCGACCTGCTACGGCAGCTCGACGAGGCCATCGCGGGCAGCGCCAACCTCATCCACGCCGTCCGCGTCACGGGCACCTTCGAGGCCGTGCACACCCGGACCGTACGCGAGCAGCAACCGCCCTACCCGCCGCTGAACGAGGCGACGGCCGGGCAGCGGGAGAGCGTGGTCCGCGACGCCGCCGGCACGCTCGCGGGCTTTCGCACCCCCGCCTTCGAGCAGGGCGTCTCGGTCGCCGGCTACCACCTGCACTTCCTCGACGACGAGCGGCGCCGCGGCGGCCACGCGCTGGACTTCCGCCTCGCGCACGGCACCGCCGAGATCAGCACCGCCTCCGAGCTGCACCTGAACCTGCCGACGACCCGGCAGTTCCAGGACGCGCAGCTCGCACCCGCCGACGCCGACCGGCGGATCCGCCAGGCCGAGGGCCACTGAAGGGCAGCCGAAGAGCGGCTGAAGAGCGGCTGAGGGACGACCGACAAAGCGACCGACGAGCGCCTGAGCAGAAACCCGGCGCGCCAGACCCGTACGCGCCCTTGACAGCGGATCGTGCGCGCTGGCCTCATCTATGGGAGCGCTCCCATACTCCAGGGCCCCCCACGGCCTCCCCCCACCCGGAGTCGTCATGTCCAGACGTACGTACCGCAGAGCGGGCGTCGCCCTAGGCGCCGTCCTCGCGATGCTCTCCCTCACGAACGCGGCGGTCCACGCGACCGCCGCGACCTCGCAGCCCGGCGCCCAGGCGGCCGGGCTGCCGTACCAGGACCCCTCGCTGCCGGTCGCGCAGCGCGTCGACGACCTGCTCTCGCGCATGTCGCTCGACGAGAAGATCGGGCAGATGACGCAGGTCGACAGGACCGCGCTGACCTCCGCCCCCAACGACCTGGCCACGTACCGGATCGGCTCGGTCCTGTCCGGCGGCGGCTCGGCGCCGAGCCCCAACAACGCCGGCTCCTGGGCCGACATGTACGACAACTTCCAGCGCACCGCGCTCAGTACGCCGCTGGCCATCCCGATGGTCTACGGCATCGACGCGGTGCACGGCGACAACAACGTCTACGGCGCCACGATCTTCCCGCACGACATCGGCCTCGGCGCGACGCGCGACCCGGCGCTGGTGCAGAAGATCGGCCGGGCGACCGCCGAGGAGGTGTCGGGCACCGGCATCGACTGGGACTTCGCGCCCTGCCTGTGCGTGGCGCGCAACGACCGCTGGGGCCGTACGTACGAGTCGTTCGGCGAGACGCCCGACCTGCCCACGCAGATGACCACCGAGATCACCGGCCTCCAGGGCGAGACGCTCGGCGGCCCGGCATCGGTGCTGGCCACCGCCAAGCACTACATCGGCGACGGCGGCACGGACGGCGGTGTCAACGAGGGCAACGCCACGCTGTCGGAGGCGGACCTGCGGGCGATCCACCTGCCCCCCTTCAAGGCGGCCGTGGACCGCGGGGTCGGCGCGGTCATGGTGTCGTACAGCAGCTGGAACGGCGTCAAGGACCACTCCAACCACTACCTCCTCACCGACCTGCTCAAGGGCGAACTCGGCTTCTCCGGCTTCGTGGTGTCGGACTGGGCGGGCATCGACCAGATCGACGGGCGGCAGGGCTTCACCGCGGCGGAGGTCGCGACGGCGGTCAACGCCGGTATCGACATGGTGATGGTGCCGACGGACTACAAGTCCTTCATCGCCGACCTGAAGAGCGACGTGAGCAGCGGCACGGTCACCACGGCCAGGATCGACGACGCCAACCGCCGCATCCTGACCAAGAAGTTCCAGCTCGGGCTGTTCGAGCACCCGCTGACCGACCGCTCGTACACCGCCACGGTGGGCTCCGCCGACCACCGGGCGATCGCCCGGCAGGCGGTGCGCGAGTCGCAGGTGCTGCTGAAGAACGACGGCAATGTGCTGCCGCTGTCGAAGTCGGCGAAGATCTTCGTGGCCGGCAAGTCGGCCGACGACATCGGCAACCAGAGCGGCGGCTGGACGATCAGCTGGCAGGGCGCGAGCGGCAACACCACGCCGGGCACGTCGATCCTGCAGGGCATCAGGTCCGCGGTGGCCAACTCCTCGCAGGTGACGTACAGCAAGACCGGCGACGGGATCAGCTCGTCGTACGACGTCGCCGTCGCGGTGATCGGCGAGACGCCGTACGCGGAGGGCCAGGGCGACCGGACCGGGTCGATGGGCCTGGACCAGACGGACCTGGGCGTGCTGGCCAAGCTCAAGGCGAGCGGTGTGCCGGTCGTGACGGTGCTGGTGTCCGGCCGCCCGCTGGACATCGCCGCCCAACTCCCGGACTGGAAGGCGCTGCTGGCGGCCTGGCTGCCCGGCACCGAGGGCAACGGCGTCTCGGACGTGCTCTTCGGGGACTACGCGCCGACGGGCAAGCTGCCGGTGTCGTGGATGCAGAGCGTGTCGCAGGAGCCGATCAACGACGGTGACGGCAAGACGCCGCTGTTCGCGTACGGTTACGGCCTGACGTACGGCGGCACGACCCCGCCGACCAGCCCGCCGCCGACCACTCCCCCGCCGACGACGCCGCCGCCGACCACTCCCCCGCCCACGACCCCGCCCCCGACGACGCCGCCGCCCACCACCCCGCCGCCGACCACGCCGCCCGCGAGCGGCTGCACGGCGACGCTGACGGTGACCAACTCCTGGTCCGGCGGCTTCCAGGCGGATGTCGCCGTCGCCAACCCGGGTACGTCCGCGCTCGGCGGCTGGAAGGTCACGTGGTCGCAGCCGGGCGCGACCATCACCAGCCTGTGGAACGGCACGCTCTCACAGAGCGGTTCGTCGGTGACGGTCACCAACGCCCCCTACAACGGCGCCGTTTCGCCGGGCGCCTCGGTCTCCTTCGGCTTCACCGCCAACGGCGCCCCCGGCTCACCGCTGCCCGTCCCGGTGTGCACCGCGTCGTAGCACGTCCGCCGCAACCCACCCGGGAGCCGGGCCCGTCGAGGCGGGCCCGGCTCCTTCGGGTGTTACGCCGCTGCCGCCGCGCCGGCGATCTGGTCGGCGGTCGGGGCGAGCCGCGGGGAGAAGAAGAGGGTGACCAGGAAGGTGCCGGCGCAGAAGGCCGCCGCGATCAGCAGGCCGCGGTGGAAGCCGGCGACCAGGGCGTCGGACTGCGTGGCGCCGGTGGTCAGGGCGTGGGTGGTGCGGGAGGTGGCGAGCGTGGTGACGACGGCAAGGCCGACCGCGCCGCCGACCTGCTGGAAGGCGGTGAAGACCCCGGAGGCGGCGCCCGCGTCGGTGTCCTTGACCTCGACGACGGCGGCGATCTGCGCCGGCACGGACACCGCGATGATGCCGATGCCGAACAGCACCGTGCCGGGCAGGATCTGGCTCGCGTACGCGCCGGTGGCGTCGGCCCGGGAGAGCAGCAGCAGCCCCGCGGCGCCGAGCAGGGTGCCGGCGGTCTGCACCGGGCGGGTGCCGAAGCGGTGGATGAGCGGGGTGGCGAGCACCGCGGAGGCGATGGCCGCGCCGCCCATCGGCAGGAATTCCACGCCGGCCCGCAGCGCGCTGTCGCCGCGCACCTGCTGCAGGAAGATCGCGGTCAGGTAGAACATCGACAGGAAGCCCGCGCCGGTCAGCGCGATGGCGCCGCCCGAGCTGCTCAGGGCGCGCGAGCGCAGCAGCCGCATCGGCACCAGCGGCGCGTCGGTGCGGGTCTCGACGAGGACGAAGGCGACGAGCAGCAGCACCCCGCCGGCCAGGCAGCCGACGACCTCGGCGGAGGACCAGCCGAGCGGTTCGGCGCGCACGACCGCGTAGACGACGGCGAGCAGCCCGCCGGTGGCCAGCAGCGCGCCCAGCAGGTCGAAGGAGCGGTTGCCCGCGTGCGGCTTGATGTGCGGGACGAGCAGCGGGGTGACGGCGACCAGCGCGACGACGATCGGCACGTTGACGATGAAGACCCAGCGCCAGCTCAGCGAGTCCACGAGGAAGCCGCCGGCGACGACGCCGAGGGTGCCGCCGAGGCCGGCCAGGCCGCCCCACACGCTCATGGCGATGTTGCGCTCGCGGCCGCGCGGGAAGGTCACGGTGAGGATGCCGAGCGCGGCGGGCGAGAGCAGGGCGCCGCCGAGGCCCTGCACGGTACGGGCGGCGATCAGCAGCCCGGGTGAGCCGGCCAGGCCCCCGGCGAGCGAGGTCACGCCGAACAGCACCAGGCCGGCGACGAAGACGCGGCGCGGCCCGAGCAGGTCGGCGGCCCGCCCGCCGAGCAGCAGGAAGCCGCCGAAGACCAGGGTGTAGGCGCTGATGACCCATTGCAGGCCGTCGGGGGTGAAGCCGAGGTCGGTCTGGATGTGGGGCAGCGCGACGTTCACGATCGTCACGTCGAGCACCACGATGAACTGGGCGAGGGCCAGCACGGTGAGCGTGGCCCAGGGACTGCGTCGCATAGCAACCTCAACGGTGTTTACAGCGTATGCTTACAGCGCAACCATACAGGCAGAGCTTACGATGTAAACCTCCGCCGCCTGTGTACGCTGTAGACCCCGGTGGGGGCGGCGGCGGACAGGGAGAAGGTGGGCGCAGATGGCGGCGCAGAAGCGTTTGAACCGCGACGACCTGGTCACCACCGCACTGGCCGTCGCGGACGCCGAGGGGCTGGACGCGGTCACCGTCCGCCGGGTCGCGCAGCTGCACGGCGTCACCCCGATGGCCCTCTACCGGCACTTCGAGGACAAGGACGGGCTGCTGCTCGCGATCGCCGAGCGGCTGCTGGCCGGCACCGTGCTGCCCGCGCCGGACGACCGGCCCTGGTACGAGCAACTGCGCGACCTGCTCGGCAACTTCGTCGACGCGCTGCGCCCGCACCCGAACGCCGCGCTGCTGGTCTTCCAGGGCATGGTCACCACCGAGCCGGGCCTGGCCGTCACCGAGCGGTCGCTGGAGCTGATGGCGCAGGGCGGTATGTCGGCCGAGCGCAGCGCCGAGTGCGCGAGCCAGATCCTGGGCTCGCTGGTCGCGCTCGCCCTCGCGGCGCCCGTGCCGCTGCCCGGCCCCGACCCGGAGGCGCGCGAGGACGAGGTGCGCGCCAAGCGCGCGACGCTGCTCGCGCTGTCGCCGCGCCGCTATCCGCACATCGTCGCCGCCGCGGACACCCTCGCGGCGTGCTCGGACCCGGAGTTGTACTTCGACCGCGGGGTGGACATGGTCGTGACCGGCATACGCGACGCCGCCCGCGCGGAGGCCGCCGCCGCGGGCCACTGAGCCGCCGCCGTACGCCCCCGGTACACCCCTCGTACGCCCGCCGTACGCCCGCCGCCGCACCCGCGCACCCCGTTGCGTACACCCCCGTACCCCAGGGCCGTACGTGACTGCATGTCACCTGCACGATCGGGATGTATCGGAGCATAAGCCGCAGCCGTCGCCCGCGGCACCCAGAATTCACCGGAAAGCCCCTTCACGGGCCGGTCTACGCGCGTATCTTGAGGCCCGATCGTGCGCCGCCCCATGCGGGGTGACGCGCCGTCACCGCCATCTGCCCCGCACGAAGGAGAAACCCTCCGGTGTCGCACCCCTCTGAGGCCACGGACGCCCCACCACGCCCCGCCGCGCAGCCGCCCGCCGGGCTCCGCAAGCGGTTCCTGCCGATCGGCATAGCCGGCGCCATGGTGCTGGCCGGGATGGTGGGCGTGCACGCCGCCTTCGCCGCGCCGTCCGCCGACGCCCTCATCTCCGAGGTGTACGGCGGCGGCGGCAACTCCGGGGCCACGTACACCAACGACTTCGTGGAGCTGGCCAACGCCGGTGCCGCGCCGGTGGACCTGGGCGCCTACAGCGTGCAGTACCTGCCCGGCGCGCCCACCGCGTCCTCCAAGTGGCAGGCCACCCCGCTGACCGGCTCGCTCGCCGGCGGCGCGCGCTACCTGGTCCAGGAGGCCGCGGGCACCGGCGGCAGCACCCCGCTGCCCGCGCCCGACGCCACCGGCGCGATCAACATGTCCGGCACCAGCGGCACGGTCGCCCTGGTCACCGGTGCCGACCCGCTCACCTGCCTGACGGCCGCGGACTGCGCCGCCGACCCGCGGGTCAAGGACCTGGTCGGCTTCGGCACCGCGCTGGTGCACGAGGGCGGCGGCGCCGCGGCCGGCGCGAGCAACTCCGCCTCCGTGGCCCGCGCGAGCTCGCTCGCCGACACCGACGACAACGCGGCGGACTTCACCGCCGGCGACCCGACCCCGCAGAATTCCGGCGGCTCGGGCCCGACCCAGCCGCCCACCACCCCGCCCACCACGCCCCCGACGACCCCGCCGGTCAGCGGTGTGTCGGCGCGGATCCACGACATCCAGGGCGACACCCGCAACTCCCCGCTCGCCGGCAAGGCCGTCAAGGACGTCACCGGCGTCGTCACGGGCGTGCGCGACTACGGCTCCTCGCGCGGCTTCTGGATGCAGGACCCGACGCCGGACGCCAACCCCCGCACCAGCGAGGGCATTTTCGTCTACACCAGCTCCAGCCCGACCGTCGCGGTCGGCGACGGCGTCTCGGTCGCCGGCACGGTCTCGCAGTACTACCCGGGCGGCGCCGACACCGGTGTCCAGGCGGTCACCGAGATCACCAAGCCGGTCGTGACCAAGCTCTCGGCCGGCAACGCGCTGCCCGCCCCCGTCGTGCTCGACGACAAGGACGTGCCGGGCGCGTTCGCGCCGAGCGCGGGCGGCGGCAGCATCGAGGACCTGCCGCTGCGGCCGACCGAGTACGCCCTCGACCTGTACGCCTCGCTGGAGGGCATGAACGTCCAGGTCAAGGACACCCGGGTGGTCGGCGCGACCGACACGTACGGCGAGCTGTGGGTCACCGTCAAGCCCAAGCAGAATCCGACCAAGAGCGGCGGCACCCTCTACACCGGCTACGACCAGCCCAACTCCGGCCGGCTGATGGTCCAGTCGCTCATCCCGACCGCGACCTCGCCCTTCCCGGTCGCCAACGTCGGCGACACCTTGCGCGGCACGACCACCGGGCCGCTGGACTACAACCAGTTCGCCGGTACGTACGCCGTCCAGGCCCGGCAGATCGGCACCGTCAAGAGCGGCGGCCTCAAGCCCGAGGTCACGGCGAAGGCGGCCGGCGACCAGGTGACCGTGGCCACCTACAACGTGGAGAACCTGGCGCCGGGCAACCCCCAGTCGAAGTTCGACGCGCTCGCGCAGGGGCTGGTGCACAACCTGCGGGCGCCCGACATCGTCGCCCTGGAGGAGATCCAGGACAACAACGGCGCCACCGACGACGGCACGGTGGCCGCGGACCAGACGCTCACCAAGCTGACGGACGCGATCGTGGCGGCCGGCGGCCCGCGCTACCAGTGGCGGGAGATCGACCCGGTCAACGACAAGGACGGCGGCGAGCCCGGCGGCAACATCCGCCAGGTGTTCCTGTTCAACGCCCAGCGGGTCGGCTTCACCGACATCGCCGGCGGCGACTCGACCACCGCGGTCGGCATCAAGGGCACCGGCGACGCGACGTCGCTGACCGCCTCGCCGGGCCGTATCGCCCCGAACGACCAGGCGTGGAACACCAGCCGCAAGCCGCTGGTGGGCCAGTTCACCTTCCGCGGCAAGAAGCTGTTCGTCATCGCCAACCACTTCGACAGCAAGGGCGGCGACCAGGGCATCGACTCCCGCTTCCAGCCGCCGGTGCGCAGCTCGGAGGTGCAGCGGGTGCGGCAGGCGATCCTGGAGCACGACTTCGTGCAGCAGCTGGAGACCGCCGACAAGAAGGCGGACGTGGTCGTCCTGGGCGACCTGAACGACTACCAGTTCTCGCCGGCCGTCCAGAGCCTGACCGGCAACGGCTCCGCCCTGACCGACCTGGTCAACACGCTCCCGGTCAAGGAGCGCTACTCCTACGTCTACGAGGGCAACTCCCAGGTCCTCGACCACATTCTGGTCTCCCCCAACCTGGACAACCGCGTCGCCTACGACGTCGTCCACATCAACGCGGAGTTCTCCGCGCAGACCAGCGACCACGACCCGCAGGTCGTCCGGCTGCGCCCGTAGCCAGCCGCGGCACGAGGGGGTGGGCCTGCCCGGCGGGGCGGGCCCACCCCCTCGGCGTTGCCGGGGCGGGTTGCGGCCACCGGCCGTGCCGGGGCGGGTGGTTGGGTGCGCCGGTAGCCTGGGGCCTCATGATGCGCGCGTGGAGGATGCCGGTGGCGCTCGTCGCGTGCGGCGCGGTCGTCGCCGGCGGGTCGGCCGCCGGCGGGAACCCGGCGCTCGCCGCGGCCGAGGCGGTGGTGTTCGCGGCGCTGGCGTGGCTGACCTCGCCGCTGCTCTTCCCGCGCCCGGTCGGCGCCGCCGAGGCGCAGCGCCGCAGCGCGGCCGACGGCCGGCCGGTCGTCTACTGGCGGCCCGGCTGCGCGTACTGCCTGCGGCTGCGGCTGCGGCTCGGCCGCGGTGGCCGCCGGCTGCACTGGGTCGACATCTGGCGCGACCCGCAGGGCGCGGCGGCGGTGCGGGCGGCCAACGACGGCGACGAGACCGTGCCGACCGTCGTGGTGGCGGGCCGGGCGTACACCAACCCCGACCCGCGGTGGGTGCGCGAGCAGGTCGCCGCGGGCCGGTGAGCCGCGGCCGGTGAACCGCGGCGAGTGCACCGCGGGCGGTAAGGCGCCGGCGGATGAACCGCGTCCGGTGGCCGGTTTCGGCGGAGCCGATCCCTCCCTGTACGCGGTCGGTAACAGATCAATGGCCCCCGCAAGCAGTGTCGGAGGGTTGTCGCATACTCGCCCCGTACCGGAAATGCACGAGGGGGCTTCCGGCAGGCCAACGGGGGGAAAACCGTGAGAATTTCTGCCGTCACCGACCACGCCGTCCGGCGCGCCACCGGGTACGCCCTGGGGGCCGCGGCGCTCGCCGCGGTGCTCGCGGTCACCGGGTGCGGCGCGGGCTCGCACGGCGGGAAGGCGTCGCACCCGCCGAGCCCGGCCGCGGCGGGAGCGGCGGGCGGCGCGGGGGCGGGCGCCGGCTCGGGCGCCCCGGCGACACCGGCCGGTTCCGGCGACTCGGCCGACTCCGGCGACTCCGGCGACGCGGGCAGAGCCGCCGACGCCTGCAAGCCGGACGCCGTCTCGCCGGCCGCGACGAACGAGGACGGCGAGGGCCGGGACCCGCGCCATCTGCTGCTCACGCTCACCAACGCGGGCGACAAGCCGTGCACCCTCTACCGCTACCCCTACGTCCGGCTCGGCACGTACTCCCGCTCGCCGGTCCCGGCGATCGAGGACAGCGCCCCGCGGGGCACGGTCACCCTCGCGCCCGGCGCACAGGCGTACGCGGCCCTGCTGGTGGGGGGCGGGAGGACGGACGCGTACGAGACCAAGGCGATCGCGCTGCTGCTGCAGGACCGCGACCCGGGCTCCACCACGGGCGACCCGGTGCCGTTCGAGCTGCCCGCGGTGGCCTCCTTCGACGAGGGCGCCCGCGTCACGTACTGGACCACCGCGCAGGGCGACGCGCTGGACTTCGTCATGTCCCGCTGAGGCGGCCCCGGGCGGCCCGCCCGCGGGAGCGGAGCGCCGGGCTCCGCGAGGTGTGCAGGCCGGCCCGCGGGTAAGGGCTTTCGGGCCGGACGGCCCGCCGAAGTGTCACGTGCGTATCGTGCGCAACATCTTGACGCCGGATTGGCGGGGTATTAGACAACTCTCTGGTCAAGAGAGCGCTCTCAGCCCGACCTACGGGGACGGAAGCGGTTACTTGCTTGCGTCCCCGTGCGCACCCCCCACCTTTGGGCACCTCGGGACAGGAGACCCACGCATGTCCTACGGACACGCAGCAACACCGCCGGCGGAAGGCCGCCCCACCGGCCACCGCAGGACCCGGACGAAGGCGCGGCTCACGCTCGCCGCCTTCACCGTCGGCGCGCTCAGCCTCGCGGGGCTGACCGTCGCCGCGGCGCCCGGCGGCGCGGCCACCCCGGCCGCCGCCCCGGCGGCCCACGCGGCGCAGGCGGCCCCCGCGGCTGCGCCGAACGCCGTGCCGGCGCCGCCCGCCGGATTCACCACCACCTGGAGCGACGACTTCAGCGGCGCGGCCGGCACCGGCCTGAACACCGGCACCTGGAAGTACGACACCGGCCCGGGCAGCAGCTTCGGCACCGGCGAGATCGAGACGATGACCAACAGCACCTCCAACGTCTACCAGGACGGCAACGGCCACCTGGTGCTCAAGGCGCTGCACAGCGGCAGCGACCCGCGCTCGGGCTGGACCTCGGGCCGGGTCGAGACGCAGGCCGCGACGTTCGGCGCGCCGGCCGGCGGCGTGGTGATGATGCAGTCCTCGATCCAGCAGCCGAACCTCACCACGGCCAACGGCGCCGGCTACTGGCCGGCGTTCTGGATGCTGGGCTCGACGCTGCGCAGCGGCGTGGGCTGGCCGAAGTCCGGCGAGATCGACATCCTGGAGGACATCAACTCCCGCAGCTCCGTCTTCGGCACCCTGCACTGCGGCACCGGCTCCGGCGGCCCGTGCCACGAGACGACGGGCATCGGCAGCGGTGAGCGGGCCTGCTCCGGCTGCCAGACCGCCTACCACACGTACGCGGTGCAGATCGACCGCTCGGTCTCGCCCGAGCAGATCCGCTGGTACCTGGACGGCAACAACTACTTCACCGTCAACTCCACGCAGGTGGACGCCCAGACGTGGGCGGACGCGGTGGACCACCCGTTCTTCATCATCTACGACCTGGCGATGGGCGGCGGCTTCCCCGACGCCTTCGGCGGCGGCCCGAACGCCGCGACCGTCTCCGGCGGCCAGATGAACATCGACTACGTGGCCGTCTACAACAAGGGCCCGGGCAGCACCACTCCGCCGCCGGCCGGCGGCAACCTGTCGCAGGGCAGGACCGCGACCGCGTCCTCGACGGAGAACGGCAGCTTCACCGCGCCCAACGCGGTGGACGGCAACACCGGCACCCGCTGGTCGAGCGCGTTCAGCGACCCGCAGTGGCTCCAGGTGGACCTCGGCGCGAGCCACACCATCAGCCAGGTGAAGCTCAACTGGGAGGCGGCGTACGCCAAGGCCTTCCAGATCCAGACGTCCAACGACGGCACGAACTGGACGACGATCTACTCCACGACGGCCGGCACCGGCGGCAACCAGACGCTCAACGTGTCGGGCAGCGGGCGCTATGTGCGGATGTACGGCACGCAACGCGCCACGCAGTACGGCTATTCGCTCTACGAGTTCCAGGTGTTCGGCAGCTAGCCGGCGCAGGGACGTAAGGGCATGAGGGCGCACGGCGCAAGGACGTGAGGAAAGGGGTGGGCCGGGCCGCCGGGTCCGGTCCACCCCGCCGTCGTCCGGGCCTCAGGGCTCCAGCACGATCTTGCCGGCCAGGTGCCCGGCCTCGCTCTCCCGGTGCGCGTCCGCGGCCTGCTCCAGCGGGTAGGCGCGGTGCACGGCGATTTGGAGCCGGCCGGCCGCGTGCAGCGCCAGCAGCTCCTCGGCGGCGGGCCCGCCGCGGTCGGCGCCCCGGCCGCCGCCGCTGCTGAAGGCCACCCCGTACTTCCCGGCGGCGACCGGGCTGCCGATGGTCACCACCCGCTCGGCGGGGGCCAGGGCGACCGAGGCGGCGATGGACTCCTCCAGGCCGGTGGTGTCCAGGACGGCGTCCACCCCGTCCGGGGCCAGCTCCCGCACCCGCTCCACGAGCCCTTCGCCGTACGCGACGGGTTCGGCGCCGAGCGCCCGCAGGTACGCGTGGTTGGCCGGGCTCGCGGTGCCGATGACCCGCACCCCGCGGCCGGCGGCCATCTGCACCGCGAGGCTGCCGACGCCGCCGGCCGCGCCGTGGACGAGCAGCGTCTCGCCGGTGCGCAGGGCGAGCGCCTCGAAGACCCGGTAGGAGGTCTCGCCGGCGACCGGCAGCGCGGCGGCCTCCGCGAAGCCGAGGGTGTCCGGCTTGATCACCAGCCTGCCGGCGTCGGCGAGCGCGAGCCGCGCGTACGCCCCGGTCAGGGTGCGGCCGAAGACCGGCTCGCCGGCCATCAGCCCGGTGACGCCCTCGCCCACGGCCTCGACCACGCCGGCCGCCTCGACACCGGGGACGTGCGGCAGCTCCACGGGGAAGGCGTCGTTCATCGCACCGGACCTGATCTTGTGGTCGAGCGGGTTCACGCCCGCCGCGCGCACCTCGATCCGCACCTGCCCGGGGCCGGGCTCGGGGATGTCGACGTCCACCGGGTGCAGGACGTCCGCGGAGCCGAACTCGGTGAAGGCGATGGCCTTGGTCTGGGTCATGTCGCACAGTCCTCGTATGCGTCGGTGGTGCCGGGACAGCACCGTCGCCTCCATCCTGGCCGTCCCGGGTAGTGGCCGCCTGGGAAATGAGATCATCAGAACATTGGAAGACCGGCAGAAGAATTTTCCGTCGTTTACAAGGCGGGTGGCGCACATCACCCGCTGAACACTCGGCATATTGTCCCTTTTGCCCGCTATGCCGCATAGAGACGTTTGCTCTGCCGTACCGCCCGTGCGACAGTCGTACCAACGGCCGCCTGACCCGAGCCCGGCCGTTCCCCAAGCGCCGCGGACCACACCCCCCTGCTCCGCGGCGGTCATGAAGAGGCCCTTCACGCAGTCGGCACCCCGACGCGAAGGGCCTCTTCACTTGTTCCCGGCGGCTGCCGCGGGGCCGCCCGGGCTCAGAAGCCGACGGCCTTCCGCAGCAGCAGGACCGTGCCGCGCCCGGGCACGAACTCCGCGTTGAGGACCAGCAGCCGGTTGACGGCACTCGGCCACCCGTGGGCCGCCATCGTACGGGCGGTCTCCAGCGGCAGGCAGTGCTCCTCGACCCGCCGCAGCGCGGTCTCCAGGTCGGGCACGATCTTCTGCGCCCCGACGACCCAGATCGCCCGGGCGGCGCCACCGGCGTACGCGGGCAGCTGGCTGCCGCTGCCCGAGGCGATCACCAGCGAACCGGTCTCGGTGACCGCGGCGACGCTGCCCACGGCGACGTCGGGGCTCGCCAGCAGCTTGCGGATCCGGTCGGCGCCGGTGGCCCGGTCGAGGGCCAGGACCTGCGGCCTGATCGCCTCGTACGTCTCGCCGGCGTTGACGTCCTGCTCGATGCCGGACAGGCGCAGCGTCTCGCTGGCCGCGGTGAAGACGGCGGCGCCGGGCGGTATCAGCTCCGCGACGCGGGAGCGGGCGGCGGCGAGGTCGTCGAGGATCTCCACGGTGAAGCCGTGGACGGTCAGCGCGGCGGCTGCCCGCTCCAGGCGGTCGGCGGGGGCCGGGTCGGCGAAGGGGCGGGCCGGTGTGCGGGTGGTCATGGTGGTCCCGGGCTTTCTGCTGGCTGGATGATGTTCCAGCGGTTCGACAACGCAGCTGCCGCGGATGTGAGGCGGCGGCGCTGGCGGGTGCGCGGGCCGCGGGGCCGGCCTCACGTTCCGGCCGGCTGCCTTGTCATATGGGTGAGGGGCAGCACAACGAGCGAAGGAGCGTCCGCGCCATGACCACCCCATCCGCCGGGTCCGCACGTGGCGCGGACGCCGGCCCGGACGCCGGCCCGGACGCCGGCCCGGACGCCGGCCCGGACGCCGGTCCCGGTGAGCGGCGCCGGCTGATCAACGTCGCCTACCGGCTGCTGGGGTCGCTCGCCGAGGCCGAGGACGCCGTCCAGGAGGCGTACGCCCGCTGGTACGCGATGTCCCCGCCGGCGCGGCAGGCCGTCGCCTCGCCCGCCGCGTGGCTCACGACGGTCACCAGCCGGGTGTGCCTGAACGTGCTCGGCTCGGCCCGCGCCCGGCGGGAGACCTATGTGGGCGAGTGGATCCCCGAGCCGCTGCCCGAGGGCGCGCAGTGGGGCGGCGGGCGGCCGGGCGCGGGCGGCGCCGATCCGGCCGACCGGGTCACGCTGGACGAGTCGGTCAGCCTCGCGCTGCTCGTCGTCCTGGAATCGATGACGCCGGCCGAACGTGTCGCGTTCGTCCTGCACGATGTCTTCTGCCACACCTTCGCCGAGGTCGCCGAGGTCCTCGGCCGCAGCCCCGCGGCCTGCCGCCAGCTGGCCTCCTCCGCCCGCCGCCGGGTCCGCGACGCGCGGCCCTCGGCCACGCCGGCGGCGCAGCGCGCGGGCGTGGTCCGCAAGTTCCGGCACGCGTGGGAGGCCCAGGACATCGCCGCCCTGATCGCGCTGCTGGACCCCGGCGCCACGGCGGTCGCCGACGGCGGGGGCCTGGCCGTGACGTTCGTGGAGCCCATCGCGGGCGGCGAGGCGATCGCGTACGCCTGGGCGGAGATCGCCCGCCGCAGGCCGGCCGGCATGACGTTCCTGGAGCGTACGGTCAACGGGCAGCCGGGGCTGGTGGCCGAGCAGGACGGCACCGTCGTGACGGTCTTCGCCTTCGACGTCGACGGCGACCGGATCACCCGTATCTGGGTGGTGCGCAATCCGGAGAAGCTGCGCCACTGGACGGCGGCCTGACGCCTCGCGCGCCGGCCGGGGCCGGCCTCAGCGGTCCTGGACCCGCAGCTCGAACCAGGTGGTCTTGCCGCGCGACTGGAGGTTGACGCCCCAGCGGTCGGAGAAGTGGTCGACCAGGAACAGGCCGCGCCCGGTGACGTCCAGCTCGCGCACCGGCAGCAGGCAGGGCAGCGCCCGCGAGGGGTCGCGCACCTCGACCCTGATCCAGCCGCGCTGGCGCCGTGTCCGCAGCCCGATGCTGAGGGCGCCGGTGTGCCGCACGGCGTTGCCCACCAGCTCCGACGTCAGCAGCTCCACGGTCTCGCCGTAGGGCGCGAGCGCCCATTTGTGCATCACCGCCACCACCATCTGGCGGGCTCTGCCTGCCGATTCGGGCTGCGAGATCAACAGGACCTCGGCGATCGAGGGATCGCCCAGCCGCTCCAGCACACCGCCCTCGGCAACCTCCGCCGCCCCGTCCGTGACAGCGCCTTCCCCGGTGAGTAAAGGTAAGGCGCCCACCGCGGGACCGGACTCCGCCCGCTGCGACTGCTCAGATCCACCCCGGCCCGCCATGGGTTCATCATGGCCGCAAGCACCCGGCTCCGGGTGCCAACCGGCGGAATTGACGCGGGGGAATGAGGGGTTCCGCACCTGCGTCCAGGCATATTCCACTGGCATGAAACAGCTCGGAGCGACCGCTCCCACCTGCAGTGTTGGCGAAGCCAACCATCCCGGTGATCGGTGGCGGCACGAAATTCCTTAAGGTCGCGCTAAGGCCGCCTTAAGGTATGCCGCCACCGGCGGGCGACCACTGTTCGAGAGCATGTACGAAATTCGTACAGAACTCAAGAGCCCGCCACCGGCCGCCGTTCCCGCCTCAGCGGAATTCGGCTTTGCCCGGGCCCTGCTCCACGAAGCTGCGCATTCCGGTCTCGCGGTCGGCGGTCGCGAACAGCCCGGCGAACAGCGCGCGTTCCAGCGCGAGCCCGCTGTCGAGGTCGGTCTCAATACCGCCGTCCACCGCCTGCTTGGCGGCCCGCAGCGCCAGCGCCGGCCCCCGCGCGAGCCGCCCGGCCCACTCCCGCGCGGCGTCGTACACCTCCGCGGCCGGCACCACCTTGTCGACCAGCCCGAGCGAGAGCGCCTCCGCCGCGCCGACCATGCGCCCGGTGAAGATCAGGTCCTTGGCGCGGGACGGACCGACGAGCCGGGCCAGCCGCTGCGTGCCGCCGGCGCCCGGGATCAGCCCGAGCAGGATCTCCGGCTGGCCGAGCCGGGCGTCCTCCGCGGCGATCCGGAAGTCCGCGCACAGCGCCAGCTCGCAGCCGCCGCCGAGCGCGTACCCGGTCACCGCGGCCACCACCGGCTTGGGGATGCGGGCGATCGCGGTGAAGGCCTCCTGCAGCGGGCCGGAGCGCAGCGCCATGTCCTCGTAGGACATGGCCTGCATCTCCTTGATGTCCGCGCCGGCCGCAAAGACCTTCTCGCCGCCCCACAGCACCACCGCCCGCACGTCGGGCCGCGTCCCGATCTCCCGGGCGAGCTGCGTGAGCCGGTCCTGCATGGCGCTGTCCAGCGCGTTCATCGGCGGCCTGGCGAGCGTCACGGTGCCGACGCCGTCGTCGACTTCGAGGGTCACAGTCATGCGGCGAGACTACGGCGTCACGCGGTCCAGTCGTTCCAGCTGAGGTTCCAGCCGTTGAGGCCGTTGTACCACTGCACGGTCTTGTCCTTGGAGTGCACGACCTCGACGACGTCGCCGATCATCGAGCTGTTGTAGAACCACGCGGCCGGGGTGTCGGGGTCGTGCGCGCCGCGCACGTCGTGCAGGCCCACGCAGCCGTGGCTGGTGTTGCTGTGGCCGAAGACCGAGGGCCCCGCCCAGTAGTTGCCGTGGATGAAGGTGCCGGACGTCGTCAGGCGCATCGCGTGCGGCACGTCCTTGATGTCGTACTCGCCGCCGAATCCGACGGTGTCGCCGTTCATCCGGGTGGTGACGTACTTCTCGGAGATCACCATCTTGCCGTTGTACGTGGTGTGCGTCGGGCCGCCGGCGGAGATCGGGATGGTCCTGACCGCCTTGTTGTCGCGGTAGACGGTCATCGTGTGCTTCGAGGCGTCCACGATGCTCACCTGGCGGCGACCGATGGTGAAGTGCACGGACTTCTGCTGCTTGCCGTAGACGCCGGGGGCGCCCTCGACGCCCTTGAGGTCCAGGCTCAGCGTGACCTTGGTGCCGGGCGTCCAGTAGTCGGCCGGGCGGATGTAGAGCTCCTGGCTGCCGTTCCACTTCGCGGCGACCGGCACGGACGGGGCGGCGCTGACCCGCACCCCGTCCTCGACGGCCTTCTTGTTGCTGATCGGGCGGCTGAACCGCAGGTAGACCTCCATGCCGACCCCGACCGTGGAGCCGTCCTCGGGCGTGAAGTAGCCGACGAAGGTGTCCTTGGGGGTCACGGTGGTGAAGGTCGCGTGCTTGTCGGACTCGCGGCCCGCGGCGTCCTTCGCGGTCGCGTCGACGGTGTACTGCGTGGAGGTGTCCAGGTGGCCGCTGGGCGTCCAGCCGGTGCCGTCCGCGCTGATGTCGCCGGGCACGACGGTGCCCTTGTCGTCCTTGACCACGACGCTGGACAGCTTGCCGCCGGTCGCGCCGACCTTCAGCGCGCCCGTCGTCGCGACACCGTCCGCGCCGTCCTCGGGCGCGATGGTGACGACCGCGGTCGAGGCGACCGTGTCGGTCGTCGCCGGCGCCGAGGCACCGGGCGGCGCCTTGTGGTCACCGGACGCGGAATCGCCGCCGCCCCCGCCGCCGCATGCCGCCACCAGCAGCAGCACCGCGCCGAGCGCGAACGCCGACGCCTTCCTCCTGACACCAGGCGCAACGCCTATCGGCTTCACGTCCGCTACTCCCCTTGCCCGCTTCCCGCACCCAACGCCCTGGACACCCCCGGCTGGCGCAAGAAAACCACACCTTCGGCGTGCCGGGGCTCCCAGGAATGTCACCATTGCGTCCCAGATCACTGAGAACGCGATGCGCGCAACGAGCGAAACGAGCGCGATGTGCGCAACGGGCGCGGCGGATGGCGGGACGGCGGGACCGGCTCAGGTGGCCGTGCGCGGTCCGCGGGGCTGTGAAGGTCGCGGCGCCGGTTCGGTGCCGCATCCCATTTTCCGGCAGTCCGGGTTCGAGCAGGACATGGGCCTCACTCCTTGCTGTGCTGTCGTGCAGACGTTCCGACCTGGGCGCGGCGGCGCGCCGCACAGGAGTGCGGTTCCGACGCGCGGTCGTCAAGATCGACGCACAGCGAGGCGATTCGGTTCCCTCTCAAGGGAGTTCACAGCATTACCGCGACTTTTCACAGCTCCGCCACGGAGTTGACGTCAATTTCGCCACTCACAGTGCCGAACCGGCGACCCATTGCGCCCAGGAGAGATTCCAGCCGCTCATTCCGTTGTCGGGCGCGACGGTGACGTCGTGTGAATTCACCACCCGGATCGGGTCACCGACGAGCGAGTGGTCATAGAACCAGCCGGCCGGGGTGTCGGCGCCGCCGCCCTTGGTGTCGAACAGGCCGATGCAGCCGTGGCTGACGTTGGTGCGGCCGAACACGTCGGGCGCGGACCAGTAGTTGCCGTGCACGAAGGTGCCCGAGCGGGTCAGGCGCATCGCGTGCGGGACGTCGGGGATGTCGTACTCGCCGCCGAAGCCGACGGTGCGGCTGTCCATCCGGGTCACGGCGAACTTCTGGGCGATGACCATCACGCCGTTGTACGTGGTGTGGCCGGGCGCGCCGGTGGAAACGTCCAGGCTGCGGACGACCCGGCCGCCGCGCCGGACGGTCAGGGTGTGCGCGGCGGCGTCGACGGTGGAGCGCTGGTCGCGCCCGATGGTGAAGTGCACGTCCTTGGACTGCGTGCCGTAGACGCCGGGGGCGGCCTGCACGTCGCGCAGCCGCAGGTGCAGGGTGACGCGGCTGCCGGGCCGCCAGTACGCGGCGGGGCGCAGGTCCAGGCGCTGGTCGCCGAACCAGTGGCCGACGACGGGGACGGCGGGCTCGGCGGTGACGGTCACGGCGCGCTCCACGGCGGCCCGGTCGGCGACCGGGCGGCTGAAGTCGAGCGAGACGATCATGCCGTCGCCGACGGTGGTGCCGTCCTCGGGGCTGAAGAAGCCGATGACGGTGTGCTGCGGGACGAAGGTGGTGAAGACGGTGTGCCGGGCGGCCTCCCGGCCGTGCGTATCGGTCGCGAGGGCGTCCACGGTGTACTGCGTGGCGAGTGCGAGCCGCCGCGCCGGGCGCCAGCTGCGGCGGTCGGCGGCGAGCGCGCCCGGCACCGCCGTGCCGTCGGCGGCCTGCAGCCGGACGCCGGTGAGGGTGCCGTGGGTGACGCTCACCACGGGGGCGCCGTCGGGGGCGACGTCCTTGGCGCCGTCGCCGGGCGCGACGGTGATCACCGCGCCGGACAGCCGGCGGTCCGCCGCGGTGCCGGCCCCCGGTTTCCCGTCCGGGCCGCTGCCGCCGCCCGCACCGCCGCCCGTACCGCCACCCCCGCCGCCGTCCGCCGCGCCGCCGCAGCCGGCGACCAGCGCCGCACACAGCACCGCACCCGCACCCGCACGCCACGCGCGCCTCACCGCATTCCTCACGCCCCGTCAACGACGCCACCGCGGCCGGGGAAACGCCACCGGGGCGCGCACGTGCGGCGGGCGCGCGCCCCGCGGTGTGAAACCGGGTCCCGGGAGGGGAAGGTAAGGGGCAGGGACACGGCGGGCCGCCGGGCACGGGACGCCCAGGCGAGGCCGAGGCCGGGTCCGAGCCGCGGGAGGACCTACGTGTCGCAGGCACGCGAATCCGGCGTATCCGGCGCCGTGTCCGGTACGCCCGGCGCACCAGGCGCCGCCGGTACGCCCGGCGCGCTCACCGCTCCCCCGCCGCAGCGCCCCGCGCCCTCGGCCGCCGGTGCGCGCCGGGCGCACCCCGCCCCGCGCCGGGCCGCGGTGTGGCCGGGCTCGCCGCAGCCGCTGGGCGCCCGCTTCCACGCCGGGCCGGACGGGACGCCGGGCACCAACTTCGCGCTGTGGGCGGGCGGCGCGGAGTCGGTCGAGGTGTGCCTGTTCGCGCCGGACGGCACCGAGACCCGCGCCCCGCTGGCCGAGCTCACCCACGAGGTGTGGCACGGCTTCGTCCCCGGCGTGCTGCCCGGGCAGCGCTACGGCTTCCGGGTCGGCGGTCGCTGGGACCCGTGGACGGGGGCGCGCTGGAATCCGGCGAAGCTGCTGCTCGACCCGTACGCCCGGGCGGTGGACGGCGAGTTCCGGCTCGTCCCCGAGGTGTACGGGCATGTACGCGACTGGCCCGAGCCGGAGGTCGCCGACACCGTGCGCGACGACCGGGACTCCGCGCCGTTCGTGCCCAAGGGCGTGGTCGTGGACGACGATGACGACTGGGAGGACGACCACCGCCCCAAGACCCCGTGGTCCGACACCGTCATCTACGAGCTGCACGTACGCGGCTTCACCCGCCGCCACCCCGGTGTGCCGCCCGAACTGCGCGGCACGTACGCCGGGTTGGCGCATCCGGCGGCGATCGCGCATCTGACCTCGCTCGGCGTGACGGCGGTCGAGCTGCTGCCGGTGCACCAGTTCGCGCACGAGGACCACCTGGAGCGGCGCGGCCTGGCCAACTACTGGGGCTACAACTCGATCGGCTACTTCGCCCCGCACGCCGGCTACAGCGCCAGCGGCTCGGGCGGCGGGCAGGTCGGCGAGTTCAAGCGGATGGTGCGGGCGCTGCACGCGGCCGGTATCGAGGTGATCCTGGACGTCGTCTACAACCATACCGCCGAGGGCGGCCGGGGCGGCCCGACGCTGTCGCTGCGCGGCATCGACAACCGCGGCTACTACCGGCTCGCCGAGGACCCGCGCGGCTACGCCGACTACACCGGCTGCGGCAACACCCTGGCCGTGATGCAGCCGCACGTCCTGCGGCTGATCACCGACTCGCTGCGCTACTGGGTGACGGAGATGGGCGTCGACGGCTTCCGCTTTGACCTGGCCGCGGCGCTGGCCCGCGCCATGCACGACGTCGACATGCTCTCGCCCTTCCTCGCCGTCATCGCCCAGGACCCGGTGCTGCGCCGCGTCAAGCTCATCGCCGAGCCCTGGGACGTCGGCTCGGGCGGCTACCAGGTGGGCGCCTTCCCACCGCTGTGGACGGAGTGGAACGACCGTTTCCGCGACACCGTACGGGACTTCTGGCGCGGCGCCACCGCCGACGTCCGGGACCTCGGCTACCGGCTGTCGGGCTCCAGCGACCTGTACGACTGGGGCGGCCGGCGGCCGTACGCGTCGGTCAACTTCGTGACGGCGCACGACGGTTTCACGCTGCGCGACCTGGTCAGCTACCAGGGCAAGCACAACGAGGCCAACGGCGAGGACGGCCGGGACGGCTCCGACGACAACCGGTCGTGGAACTGCGGCGCGGAGGGCGAGACCTCCGACCCGCACGTACTGGCCCTGCGGCGGCGGCAGTTGCGCAACCTCCTGGCGACGCTGCTGCTGTCCACCGGGGTGCCGATGCTGGTCGCGGGCGACGAGATGGGCCGCACGCAGGGCGGCAACAACAACGCCTACTGCCAGGACAACGAGACGAGCTGGGTCGACTGGTCGCTGCTGGCCGACCCCGGCTGGGCGGCGCTGCGCGACCTCGCCGCCCGGCTGATCGCGCTGCGCCGGGCCCATCCGGTGCTGCGCAGCGGCGGCTTCTTCTCGGGCCTGGCCACCGCGCCCGAGGGGCTGCGCGATGTGGCGTGGTTCGGCGCGCACGGGCGGGAGTTGACCGACGAGGAGTGGTTCGCGCGGTCGGCGACGCTGGGGATGTACCTGTCGGGCGCGGACATACCGCACCGCGACGCCCGCGGCGAGCCGGTCGTCGACGACAGCTTCCTGCTGCTGGTGCACGCCGACCACCGCGACGCCACCTTCACCCTGCCGGGCCTGCCGTGGGGTTCGGCGTACGACCTGCTGCTGGACACCGCGCTGGAGGAGCAGTCCGCGCCGCCGCCGCGGGAGCCGGCCGCGGCGGGCACGGCGGTACGGCTGGGGGCCCGCTCGGTGCGGCTGTACCGGGCGGTGCGCGAGGGCCCGGGCGGCACAGCGGTGTGAGGTCCATCCCGGCGCCGCCCGGGGAGCGGAATTGCACTGGACGCGGGCAATGGTCCAGTCCAATATGTGCCCAGTGACCTCCTCCGCACCCCGCTCCGGGCCCGCAGCAGACTCACTGTCCGGCGCGCCGTCGCTGCCGGCGGCCGGCCCCGCGATCTGGTCCCGCAACTTCCGGCTCTACTTCACCGCCCGCTCCGTCGCGATGCTCGGCGACACGATGCTGCCGGTCGCGCTGTCGGCCGGGCTGCTGTCGTACGGCTACTCCGCGGGTGACATCGGCCTGGCCATGGCCGCGACCACCGCGTGCTTCGCCGGCTTCGTCATATTCGGCGGGGTCGTCGCGGACCGGTTCGACGCCCGCCGGATGATGATCGGCGCGGACCTGGTGCGGGTGTGCACGCAGTCGGCCGTCGCGGTGCTCTTCCTCACCCACAGCGTGCGGTTGTGGGAGGTGGTCGTGGTCGGGATGGTCAACGGCACGTGCGCGGCGACCTTCCAGCCGGGCGTGGCCAGCACCCTCGTGCGGGTCGCGCGGGATGTGCAGGGCGCCAACGCCGTGACCAGGACCGCGGAGTCCGGGGCGACGCTGGCCGGACCGGCGCTGGCCGGCGTCCTGGTCGGGTTCACCTCCGCCGGCGCGGTGTTCGCGGTGCACGCGGCGACGTATCTGACCAGCGCGCTGTGCCTGCTGACGCTGCGGCTCGCGCCGGTCAAGCGGCCTGAGGGCGCGAAGGCCGGCACCGGGGAGCGGCGGCCGGGCAGCTTCCGGGCCGATCTCGCCGAGGGCTGGCGGGAGTTCCGGGCCCGGACGTGGATGTGGGCGGTCATCCTGGTCTGGACGCTCTACACGATGTGCGTCATGGGCCCGTTCACGCCGCTGGCCGCGGGCCGGATCATCCCCGCGCACGGCGCGGGCGCGTACGGCCTGGTCAACTCCGCGCTGGGCGCGGGCACCGCGGTGGGCGCGCTGACCGCGATGCGCGTGCGGGCCGAACACCCCCTGCGGGCGGGCAGTTTCGGGATCTTCGCGATGGCGCTGATGCCGCTCTCGGTGGGCCTGGACCTGCCGGTGCCGTGGGTGTGCGCGTGCGTGTTCGTCGCGGGCGTCGGCGGCGCGGTGTGGAGCATCAACTGGGCGACCAGCGTGCAGACCCAGGTGCCCGGCGACATCCTCAACCGCATCCACGCCTACGAAGTCGCCGGCTCCGTCGCGATGTTCCCGGTCGGCCAGGCCCTCGCCGGCCCCGCGGCGGCGGCCTTCGGCACCCGGCACGTCCTCCAGGCCGGCGCGGTGGTCGCCGTCTGCACCGGCACCGCGCTGCTGTGCATCCCCGCGGTACGGGGCCTGCGCCGGGCGCGCTGACGGTTTCGACGGCCGATTACCGCCAGACCCCGGCGGGGCCGCGCACCAGGATCGTGAGCCATGGACACCACCGAATTCCGAGGGAGAACGGCGCTGGTCACCGGGGGCGCCCGCGGTATCGGCGCGGCCGTCGCGCTGCGCCTGGCGGCGGGCGGCGCGGACGTGGCGCTGACGTACGAGCAGGGCAAGGACCGGGCCGAGGAGGTCGCGGCCCGCATCCGCGGCCTCGGCCGCCGGGCGCTGGCGCTGCGGGCCGACAGCGGGGACGCCGCCGAGGTCGAGGGCGCGGTCGAGCGTACGGCGGCGGAGTGGGGGCGGCTGGACGTGCTGGTCTGCAACGCCGGCGTCTACACCACCGGCGCGGTCACCGAGCTGGGCCCGGACGCGTTCGACCGCACGGTCGCCGTCAACGTCCGCGGCCCCTACCTCGCCGCCCGCGCGGCGGTGCGGCACATGCGGCCCGGCAGCCGGATCGTCAGCATCGGCAGCAACGTCGCCGAGCGCACCCCCTTCCCCGGCCTGACCCTCTACGCCCTGACGAAGTCCGCGCTCGCCGGTATGACCAAGGGCCTGGCCCGCGATCTCGGCCCGCTCGGCATCACCGTCAACCTGCTGCACCCCGGCCCCACCGACACCGACGCCAATCCGGCGGACGGCCCGTTCGCGGAGACCGTACGCGGCCTGACCGCGCTCGGGCGGTACGCGGAGCCGGCGGAGATCGCCGAGGTCGTGGCGCATCTGGCGTCGGGCGGGGCGTCGTACATGACCGGCGCGGTCGTCCACGCGGACGGCGGCTTCACGGTCTGACGCGGGGCCCGGCGGGGCCGGGCGGGGCCGGGGGCCGGGCGTCACCCGTCCGGCCCCTGTCCGGGCCCGTGCGGCCCCACGCGGTCCGGTGCCGGCACGCGGCGCGGCGGAAAACGGGGTGAAGAGTGTCAGTGGGCGACCGTAGTGTCAGGAGTGATGTCTGCCGCCGCCCCTGACCCCGCGCCCGCCGCCCGCCCGCGGTCCTCGCTCCGCTCCCTGCTGCGGCTGTGGCCGTACGTCCGGCCGGTCCGCGGCCGGCTCGCGGCGTCCGCGGTGATCGGCGTGGTCGCCTCCAGCATGGGGCTGCTCATCCCGCTGGTGCTCAAGTGGCTGGTGGACGGGCCGGTCGGCGACCGGGACCCGTCCGGGGTGTGGCTCGGCGGCGGGCTCGTGCTGCTGCTCGGGCTCGCGGAGGCGGGCCTGTTCGGGCTGCGGCGGTGGCTGGTGGCCCGGCCGCTCGCGGGCGTCGAGGCGGCGATGCGCGCGGATCTCTACCGGCGGCTGCAACGGCTGCCGGTCTCCTTCCACGACCGGTGGGCGTCCGGGCAGTTGCTGTCCCGGGCGACCACCGATCTGATGATCCTGCGGATGTTCCTGGCCTTCCCGCTGGTCTTCCTCTTCGTCAACGGCACGACGATTTTGCTGGGCCTGGGCATCCTGCTGGCGCAGAGCCCGCTGCTGACGCTGGTGCTGCTCGGGCCCGCGGTGCCGCTGATGATCCTGTCCTCGCGCTTCGAGTCGCAGTACGCGCTCGCCGCCCGCCGCGCGCAGGACCAGGCGGGCGACCTGGCGACGCTGGTCGAGGAATCGGTGCTCGGCATCCGCATCATCAAGGCGTTCGGCCGGCACCGCTCGCAGTCCCAGGCCTTCCACGGCCGCGCCCGCGAGCTGCGCCGCACCGAGCTGCACAAGGCGCGGCTGCTGGCGGACCTGTGGGCGGTGATCATGACGCTGCCCGAGGTCGCGATCGGCGCGGCGCTGGTGATCGGCGTGCTCCAGGTCTCCGACGGCAAGCTGTCCGCAGGCACGCTGGTGGCTTTCCTCTCCACGGCCCTGGCCCTGCGCTGGCCGGTCGACTCGATCGGCTTCCTCCTCGCCATGAGCAACGAGGCGGCCACGGCCGCGGACCGCTACTTCGAGCCGATGGACACGCCGGGGGCGGAACCCTCCGGGGGCGCGCCGGAGGACGCGGTGCCTCCGGCCACCGCGCCGCTGGACGGCGACCCCGGTGCGGGCCTCCGGCCCGCCACCCGCCCCCCGGCGAACACCGCCGCGACCGGCTCCGCGCCGGCCGATGGCGCGGGTGCCGGCGGGGGGTTGCGGATGGAAGGCGTCGGGTTCCGTTACCCCGATGCGCCGGGGGACAGTCCGCCGTTGCTCACGGGTGTGGACCTGCACATCCGGGCCGGGGAGACGATGGCGCTGGTCGGGGCGACCGGCAGCGGGAAGACGACGCTCACCGCGCTCGTGCCGCGGCTGCATGTGCCGACGTCCGGGCGGATCACGCTGGACGGCGCGGACACCGCGCTGCTGCCGGTGGCGCGGCTCCGGGAACTCGTCGCGGTGGCCTTCGAGGAGCCCACCCTCTTCTCCGCGAGCGTGCGGGAGAACGTGGCGATGGGCGCCGGCCCCGGCGGCGCGGACGAGGCGGACGTCCTGCGGGCGCTGGAGGTCGCGCAGTGCGGCTTCGTGCACGCGCTGCCCGAGGGGCTGGAGACGCAGGTCGGCGAGCAGGGGCTGAGCCTGTCCGGCGGGCAGCGGCAGCGGCTCGCGCTGGCCCGCGCGGTCGTCGGCCGGCCGCGGTTCCTGATCCTCGACGACCCGCTGTCCGCGCTGGACGTGCACACCGAGGCGCTGGTCGAGGCGGCGCTGCGCGAGGTGCTGCGGGAGACCACCGCGCTGGTCGTGGCCCACCGGCCCTCGACCGTGCAGCTCGCCGACCGGGTCGCGCTGCTGTCCGGCGGCCGGATCACCGCGGTGGGCACGCACCCGGAGTTGCTGCGCAGCAGCGCGGAATACCGCCACCTGATGTCGGGCCTCGGCCCCGGCGCCGACGACGGCCCCGGCGCCACCGCGCCGCTGGAAAGGAGCCAGGCCCGATGACCTCGGCCACCGACCAGCACCTCCACGACCCCGACGACGCCACCCCACCCGACTCCGCCACCGCAGCCGCGAACGCAACCGCCCCCGACACCGCAACCGCGGGCGCGAGCCGGTCCGGCACCAACACCGCAGGCGCGGGCGCAACCGCCACGGGCACCACAGCCACAAGCGCAACCGCCCCCGGTACGGCAGGCGCAAGCCCGACCACCCCCGACACGGCAGCCGGCGCGAAGCCGCCGGCCCCCGACACCGCAGCCGCAGGCGCGAGCCCACCCGACTCCGCCACCGCAGCCACGAGCGCAACCGCTACCAGCGCCGAAGCCGCAGCCACAGCCACAGCCACAGCCACAAGCGCAACCGCCCCCGGCGCGGCAGCCGGCCCGGCATCGACCGCCCCCGGTGCGGCACCGGCCGTCGCCGGCGCGGCAGCCGACGGGGCCCCGGCCGCCGCCGGCCCGGAGGCCGGGGCGGGTGAGGGCGATGCGTTCGCGCAGGACGTGTTGCCCGCGCCCGCCGACGCCCAGTCGGCACTGCTGCGGTCGCTGCTGCGCCCGCACCACGCGCGGTTGTGGCTCGCGGCCGTGCTGCTGCTCGTGCAGCAGGCCGCGGTGCAGGCGGGGCCGCTGCTGGTCGCGTATGCGATCGACCACGCCATCCCGCAGGTGCGGGACGGGCGGCACGGGGCGCTGGTCGCGGTCGCGTGCGGGTATCTCGGGTGCGGGATCGCCGCCGGGCTGCTGCAGCGCGGCTTCATCCGGGCGGCTGCCCGGGTCAGCCAGGACGTGCTGATCGACCTGCGGGCGCGGATGTTCCGGCATGCGCAGACGCTCAGCCTGGACTTCCACGAGCGCTACACCTCCGGCCGGCTGATCTCACGGGCGACCTCCGACGTCGAGTCGATCAGGGAGCTGCTGACCGACGGCCTGGAGGAGCTGCTCGGCGTCGTGCTGAGCACCGTCTACATCTCGGTGCTGCTCATCGTGCTGGACTGGCGCCTGGGCCTGGTCACGCTGCTGTCGTACGGGCCGCTGTACGTGGCGATCCGCGGCTACCAGCGGCGCTCGATGGTGGCCTACCGGCGCCGCTCGACGGCGATCGCCGCGGTCATCGTGAAGTTCACCGAGACGATGAACGGCGTGCGCCCGGTGAAGTCCTTCCGCCGCGAGGTGCCCAACGACGCGGCCTTCGAGGAGCTGAACCACCGCCACTACCGGGCCAACGGCGACGCGATCCTGGAGATGGCCCGCTACGTCGTCGGCTCGCGGCTGATCGCGAACGTCACGGTCGCCGGCATCGTCGTGTGGGGCGCCTACCGGGTCGCGGGCGGCGCGATGGCGCTCGGCGTGCTCGCGGCCTTCGTGCTGTACCTGCGGCGGCTGTACGACCCGATCGACCGGCTCGGGATGTTCCTGAACTCCTACCAGTCCGCCGCCGCGTCGCTGGAGAAGATCGCCGGCCTGCTGGCGCAGACGCCGGGCGTGCCGGAGCCGGAGCGCCCGGTGCCGCTGCCGCCGGCCGCGCAGGGGCGGCCGGGCCGCGAGGTGGTCTTCGACCGGGTGAGCTTCGGCTACCGCACCGGCGGCGAGGTGCTGCCGGCGTTCGACCTGCGGCTGCCGGCCGGCCAGACGGTCGCGGTGGTGGGCGCGACGGGCGCGGGCAAGTCGACGCTGGCCAAGCTGCTGGCCCGGTTCTACGACCCGAGCGGCGGCCGGGTGCTGCTGGACGGGGTGGACCTGGCCGACCTGGCGCTCGCGGACCTGCGGCGCGGGGTGGTGATGGTGACGCAGGAGGCGTTCCTGTTCTCCGGCACGGTCGCGGACAACATCGCGATCGGCCGCCCCGACGCGACCCGCGAGGAGGTCGAGGCGGCGGCCCGGGCGATCGGCGCGCACGACTTCATCGCGGCGCTGCCGGACGGCTACGACACCGACGTCCGCAAGCGCGGCGGCCGGATCTCGGCGGGCCAGCGCCAGTTGGTGGCCTTCGCCCGCGCGCTGCTGGCCGACCCGGGGGTGCTGATCCTCGACGAGGCGACGTCGTCGCTGGACATCCCCGGCGAGCGGGCCGTGCAGCACGCCATGCGCACCGTCCTGACCGGCCGTACGGCGGTGGTCATCGCGCACCGGCTGTCGACGGTGGCGATCGCCGACCGGGTCCTGGTCATGAGCGACGGCCGCATCGTGGAGGACGGCACGCCCGCCGCCCTGATCGCCGGCCAGGGCCACTACGCCCGCCTGGACGCCGCCTGGCGCGACGGCCTGGCCTGAACCGCCCGGCACGCCGGCACCGCACGCTGGCCTGAACCGTGCCCGCCGGGCCGCCGCCTCGTACGGCGTCCCGGCGGCCGGCCGTACCGCCACCGGCCCCGCACCCCCGCCGTATCGTCCCCTTTGCGCAGATCCGCCCCGGTCGCGGGCGTGCGAGATTTCTCGCGGGCGCAACACCGCTCACACAATCGCCCGCTATGCGGACGCCCACTCCCGGACATCGAACGAATTTCGGCCAAGTTGAGACCATGGGACTGACATGAACAGGTAAAGAGTGCCACTCTGTGCCCCGTTCCACAGCACATCCACAGCTCTATCCGGGCGGATCACCAACCCCACCCGCCCGGCCTGTCACCGGCCGCGCACCCGCGGTCGCCGCAGAAGGAGTGACGAGTGGCACGATCCCCCCGTACGGCCCGCACGGCGGCAGCCGCCGGTGCGCTGATCGCCGGTGTGGCGATGGTCGCCGTGACGCTGCCGGCCGGCACCGCGGCGGCGGACCCCGCCGCACAGACCGGCTCGGCCGCCGCGCAGGCCGCCGCCGCGCACGCCCAGCCCAGGGCCGGCGCACTGCCCGCCGCGCTGACGCCCGCGCAGCAGTCGGCGCTGGTCGCACAGGCCGCGGCGCACACCGCGCAGACCGCGGCGTCGCTGCACCTGGGCACGCAGGAGAAACTGGTCGTCAAGTCCGTGGTCCAGGACGCGGACGGCACCACCCACACCCGCTACGAGCGCACGTACCAGGGCCTGCCGGTGCTCGGCGGCGACCTGGTGGTGCACTCCAGCGCGCTCGGCGCGACCACCGGCGTGGACAAGGCGACCAGCGCGACGATCGCCGTGCCCTCCACCACCGCGCGGCTCAGCGCCGCCGAGGTGAAGGCCGACAGCCTCTCGCGCATGAAGGCGGTCCACAACGACTCCGCCACGGTCGACTCGACCCGCAAGGTCGTCTGGGCCGCCGCCGGCACCCCCGTGCTGGCCTGGGAGACCGTGCTCGGCGGCTTCCAGGACGACGGGACGCCCAGCCAGTTGCACGTCATCACCGACGCCACCTCCGGCAAGGAGCTCTTCGAGTACCAGGGCATCGAGACCGGCGTCGGCAACAGCGAGTACAGCGGGCAGGTGAACATCACCACCACGCTGTCGGGCAGCACCTACCAGCTGACCGACAACACCCGCGGCGGCCACAAGACGTACAACCTGAACCACTCGACGTCCGGCACCGGCACGCTGTTCACCGACGCGGACGACACGTGGGGCGACGGCAACGGCACCACCGCGCAGACCGCGGGCGTGGACGCCGCGTACGGCGCCCAGGAGACCTGGGACTTCTACAAGAACACCTTCGGCCGCAACGGCATCGCCGACGACGGCCGGGCGGCGTACTCCCGCACCCACTACGGGAACTCCTACGTCAACGCCTTCTGGGACGACTCCTGCTTCTGCATGACGTACGGCGACGGCAGCGGCAACGCGCACCCGCTGACCGCCCTGGACGTCGCGGGCCACGAGATGAGCCACGGCGTCACCTCCAACAGCGCCGGCCTGAACTACTCGGGCGAGTCCGGCGGCCTCAACGAGGCGACCTCGGACATCTTCGGCACCGGTGTGGAGTTCTACGCCAACAACTCCTCGGACCCCGGTGACTACCTCATCGGCGAGAAGATCGACATCAACGGCGACGGCAGCCCGCTGCGCTACATGGACAAGCCCAGCAAGGACGGCGGCTCGAAGGACTACTGGTCCTCCAGCCTCGGCGGCCTGGACGTCCACTACTCCTCGGGCCCGGCCAACCACCTCTTCTACCTGCTCTCCGAGGGCAGCGGCGCCAAGGTCATCGGCGGGGTGAGCTACAACAGCCCGACCTACGACGGCCTGTCGGTGCCCGGCATCGGCCGGGACAACGCCCTCAAGCTCTGGTACAAGTCGCTGACCGAGCGCTTCACCTCCACCACCAACTACGCGGCGGCCCGCACCCAGTCACTGCAGGCCGCGGCCGACCTGTGGGGCCAGGGCAGCGCCACGTACAACACCGTCGCCAACACCTGGGCGGCGATCGGCGTCGGCAGCCGGGTGTCCAACCCGACCGGCGTGACGGTGACCAACCCGGGCAACCAGTCGACCAAGGTCAGCACCGCGGTGAGCCTGCAGATCCAGGCCAGCTCCACCACCTCGGGCGCCCTGACCTACAGCGCGACCGGCCTGCCCCCGGGCCTGGCGATCAACGCCTCGACCGGCCTGATCTCCGGCACCACGGGCACCAGCACCGGTACGTACAACGTGACGGTGACGGTCAAGGACTCCGCCAACGCCACCGGCACCGCCTCCTTCACCTGGACGGTCACCAGCAGCGGCGGTGGCGGCTGCACCGCCGGCCAGCTGCTGGCCAACCCCGGCTTCGAGAGCGGCAGCTCCGGCTGGACGTCCTCCTCGGGCGTCATCGACAGCAGCAGCGGCGCCCCGGCGCACTCCGGCTCGTACAAGGCGTGGCTGGACGGCTACGGCACCACCCACACCGACACGCTCTCCCAGTCGGTGACCATCCCGGCGAGCTGCACCAGCGCCAACCTCACCTTCTACGTCTACATCTCCACGCAGGAGACCACGACGTCCAGCGCGTACGACAAGCTCACCGTCGCCGCCGGCAGCACCACGCTGGCCACCTACTCCAACCTCAACAAGACCAGCGGCTACGTCCAGAAGTCGCTGAGCCTGACGCCGTACATCGGCTCGACGGTGACGCTGAAGTTCACCGGGGCCGAGGACGTGACGCTCGCGACCTCGTTCCTGATCGACGACACCGCCGTCAACGTCAGCTGACCGGCTGATCCACCCGTTCGGCGCAGGGCGCCCGGACCGGTCCATGGGCCGGTCCGGGCGTCCTTCGTTTTTTGACCGGTTTCCCCGGTGTGGGGTGATTCTCCCGGGCGACCTGCATCCGTACAGTGCGGATCTGGAAAGTGCCCCACCCGTAGGAGATGGAAATTATGGCAACCGGAACCGTGAAGTGGTTCAACTCGGAAAAGGGTTTCGGCTTCATCGAGCAGGACGGCGGCGGCTCGGACGTCTTCGCCCACTACTCGAACATCCAGTCGACCGGCTACCGCGAGCTGCTGGAGGGCCAGAAGGTCTCGTTCGACGTCACCCAGGGCCAGAAAGGCCCGCAGGCGGAGAACATCCGGACGCTCGGCTAGCGCCCGGCTCCCCTTCTGCGAGGCCCGCACCCACCGGTGCGGGCCTCGCCCCGTTCCGGCGGCCGGCGGACGCCGGAACGGGGACGGGGACGGGGGCGGCTCAGCGCAGCACGCCGGCCGTCATGCCCGCGGCCTGCGGCGGTACGGCGACCAGGCCGAGCTCGGCCGGGTCGGCCAGCAGCGGGTGCGCGGGCAGCACCCGGACGGTGTAGCCGAACGAGCCGGTGCGGTCCAAGGTGAGCGGCCCCTCGTAGCAGTAGCGGCCGGCGGTGTCGGCGCGCCCGGTGGGCTTGAGCGAGACCACCGTGGGGTCGGCCATCCGGTCGGCGGCGTCCACCCGCCCGGACACCAGCTGCACGTCGATGTCGGCGGGGTCGAGGCCGCCGAGGCCGATCCGGGCCCGCAGGGTCAGCGTGGAGCCCAGCTGCGGGGTGCCCTCGACGGAGTCGCTCTCGACATGGTCGATGGTCACCTGCGGCCACTGGCGGCGCAGCCGGTTCTTCCACTCGGCCAGCTCCGCGGCGGCGGCACCCTGTATGGCGCGGTGGGAGCGGGCGGCGGGCGCGTACAGCCGGTTGACGTAGTCGCGGACCATGCGGCCGGCCACGACCTTGGGGCCGAGCGTGGTCAGGGTGTGCCGGACCATCTCGATCCAGCGCTGCGGCACCCCGCGTGCGCCGCGGTCGTAGAAGCGCGGCGCGACCTGGTGCTCCAGCAGGTCGTAGAGCGCGGCGGCCTCCAGCTGGTCGCGGCGGTCCTCGTCGCTGACGCCGTCGGCGGTGGGGATGGCCCAGCCGTTGTCGCCGTCGAACCACTCGTCCCACCAGCCGTCCAGCACCGACAGGTTCAGGCAGCCGTTGAGCGCGGCCTTCATCCCGGAGGTGCCGCACGCCTCCAGCGGGCGCAGCGGGTTGTTGAGCCACACGTCGCAGCCCGGGTAGAGCAGCCGGGCCATCCGCATGTCGTAGTCGGGCAGGAAGACGATCCGGTGCCGCACCCGCGGGTCGTCGGTGAAGCGGACCAGCTCCTGCACCAGCCGCTTGCCGCCGTCGTCGGCGGGGTGCGCCTTGCCGGCCACCACGATCTGGATCGGCCGCTCGGGGTGCAGCAGCAGCTCCATGAGCCGGTCCTGGTCGCGCAGCATGAGCGTGAGCCGCTTGTACGACGGGACGCGGCGCGCGAAGCCGATGGTCAGCACGTCCGGGTCCAGCACGCTGTCGGTCCAGCCCAGTTCGGCCTCGCCGGCGCCGCGCTGCCGCCAGGAGGCCCGCAGCCGGCGGCGTACGTCCTCCACGAGCTGCTCGCGCAGCTCCCGGCGCAGCTCCCACAGCGCCGTGTCGGGGATGCCGCCGAGCGCCTCCCAGCAGTCGGTGCCGCCGGTCATGAGGGCGTCCTCGGCGCGCTGGGCGCCGATCTGCTTGGCGCCGAGCCGCAGCACCTCGGGGGCGACCCAGGTGGGGGCGTGGACGCCGTTGGTGATGGACGTGATCGGCACGTCCTCGGGGTCGAAGCCGGGCCACAGGCCCGCGAACATCTCCCGGCTGACGGCGCCGTGCAGGGTGGACACGCCGTTGGCGCGCTGGGCCAGGCGCAGGCCCATGACGGCCATGTTGAACAGGTTGGGGTCGCCGCCGCGGTGGGTCTCCATGCCCAGTTCCAGAATCCGCCCGGTGTCCACGCCGGGCAGTTCCGCGCCGTCGCCGAGGTGGCGGGCAACCAGTTCCCGGTCGAAGCGGTCGATGCCGGCCGGCACGGGCGTGTGGGTGGTGAAGACGGTGCCGGCCCGTACCGCCTCCAGGGCGGCGTCGAAGTCCAGGCCGTCCAGGGACAGCTCGCGGATCCGCTCCAGGCCGAGGAAGCCGGCGTGGCCCTCGTTGGTGTGGAAGACCTCGGGCGCGGGGTGGCCGGTGATGCGGCAGTACGCGCGCACGGCACGCACCCCGCCGATGCCCAGCAGCATCTCCTGGAGCAGCCGGTGCTCGCTGCCGCCGCCGTAGAGCCGGTCGGTGACATCGCGCTCGGCGGCCTCGTTGCCCTCGACGTCGGAGTCGAGCAGCAGCAGCGGGACCCGCCCGACCTGGGCCTTCCAGATCCGGGCGTGCAGCGACCGGCCGCCGGGCAGCACCAGGCTGGTGCGGGCGGCCGAGCCGTCGGCCTCGCGCAGCGGGGTGACGGGCAGCGAGTTGGGGTCGAGGACGGGGTACTGCTCCTGCTGCCAGCCCTCGCGGGAGAGCGTCTGCCGGAAGTAGCCGTGCCGGTAGAGCAGGCCGACGCCGACGAGCGGGACGCCGAGGTCGCTGGCGGCCTTGAGGTGGTCCCCGGCGAGGATGCCGAGGCCGCCGGAATACTGCGGCAGCGCGGAGGTGATGCCGAACTCTGGTGAGAAGTAGGCGATGGCCTCGGGCAGGTCGGTCTGCTCCTGGTACCACCGGGGGCCGGCCAGGTAGTCCGACAGCTCGTCGGCCGCGGCGGCCAGCCGGCGCAGGAAGCGCCGGTCCGAGGCAAGTGCCGCGAGCCGCTCCTTGCCGACGGTGCCGAGCAGCCGCACCGGGTCGCCCTGGGCGGCCCGCCAGCCCTCGGGATCGATGCTCTGGAACAGCTCCCTGGTTTCCTGGTGCCATGACCAGCGCAGATTCTGGGCCAGATCCCCCAGCGGGCGCAGAGGTTCCGGCAGGACGGTGCGCACGGTGAATCGACGGATAGCCTTCACCCTTCGACCGTAGCCCCGTCGGAGCGGGGCCCGCGGGTCCTGTCCCCATTCCGGTGGTTCAAACGCTCGAACGGCGGCTCACTGGAGTGCGGGCGGGTGGGGCGCGGGCGCGGGCGCGTTCAACCATCCGGACCAGAGGCGACCGGGAAATGTCAGCGCGGGGCGATACGGGGGGCTCGGATCACACGGCTCACGGCGGGTCGGACTGCGGCTCGGCGTCCCTCCAGGGCGTACGCGGGGGCGTGTTGGGGGGCGCGGGCAGGCATGGGCAGGGGTACGAAACCGGACCGGCCGGGACCGGCCGGGCGTGGCTCGAACGCATGGTGCCCGGCGGTACCGGGGGCGCGGGCGAGAGCACTCCGGCCGTGCTCCCGAAACGCCGTCAGGTGGTGCGTGTCGCGCGTAGACCCGGGGCAGGCTCCCCGGGTGCGTCCGGCCGCACCGGGCCGCACCGGGTACTCCGGCGACACCCGGGTACCCGACCTGCGCACGGACCGGCCGCCACCGGTGGTTTCACCCGCTCGGCCCTGCCACCGCCACCCGGGTGATCACCGGTGGCCGCGGCCCCGCAGGCAGGCCTACAACGCCAAGAACAGTTAAAAAGAGCGGAAGTGGCGCAACAGGCGGAGGTCGTCCCGTACGCCGCCCGACGCCGTCCCGTAAGAGTCGTCTGCAAGTGTCGTGTGTGTCCCGTATCCAGCGCGCTGTCAGGTGAGGAAATGATCGGTCGCATTCCCGTACTCGATGTCAGGCCGCTGGTGGACTGCGGCCGGCGCCCGGCCAAGGCGGTGGCCGGGGAGACCTTCGAGGTGACCGCCACGGTGTTCCGCGAGGGGCATGACGCGGTGGCCGCCAACGTCGTGCTGCGCGACCCGGCGGGCCGCTCGGGGCCGTACACCCCGATGCGCGAGCTGGAGCCGGGCAGCGACCGGTGGGGCGCGCGCGTCACGCCCACCTCGGAGGGCCGCTGGTCGTACACCGTGGAGGCGTGGTCGGACCCGGTGGCGACCTGGCGGCACACCGCGGGCATCAAGATCCCGGCGGGTATCGACACCGACCTGGTGCTCACCGAGGGCGCGCTGCTGTACGAGCGGGCGGCGGCCGGGGTGCCGAAGAACGACGGGCGGCCCACGGTGCTGGCCGCCGTGGACGCGCTGCGCGACACCGGCCGCTCGGTGGCCGCCCGGCACGCCGCCGCGCTCGCCCCCGACGTGGTCGCGGTCCTGGACCGCTACCCCTTGCGCGAGCTGGTCAGCGCCTCCCGGCCGCTGCCGCTGCACGTGGAGCGCGAACGGGCGCTGTTCGGCTCGTGGTACGAGTTCTTCCCGCGCTCGGAGGGCGCGGTCGTGGAGGACGGCGTGCCGGTGCGGCACGGCACGTTCCGTACCGCCGCCGACCGGCTGCCCGCGATCGCCGCGATGGGCTTCGACGTGGTCTACCTGCCGCCGATCCACCCGATCGGCCGCGCCTTCCGCAAGGGCCGCGACAACGGCCTGACCGCGGGCCCGCACGACGTCGGCTCGCCGTGGGCGATCGGCTCGCCCGAGGGCGGGCACGACGCGGTCCACCCGGATCTCGGCACCCTGGCGGACTTCGACCACTTCGTCGCCCGGGCCAAGGAGCTGCGGCTGGAGATCGCGCTGGACTTCGCGCTGCAGTGCTCGCCGGACCACCCGTGGGTGGACAAGCACCCCGAGTGGTTCGCGCACCGCGCCGACGGCACGATCGCGTACGCGGAGAACCCGCCGAAGAAGTACCAGGACATCTACCCCGTCGCCTTCGACGAGGACTTCCCCGGCATCGTGCGCGAGACGCTGCGGGTGCTGCGGCACTGGATGGCGCACGGGGTGCGGATCTTCCGGGTCGACAACCCGCACACCAAGCCGGTGGTGTTCTGGGAGAAGGTCATCGCCGACATCAACCGCACCGACCCCGACGTGATCTTCCTCGCCGAGGCGTTCACCCGCCCGGCGATGATGAGCACGCTCGGCCAGATCGGCTTCCAGCAGTCGTACACGTACTTCACCTGGCGTACCGCCAAGGACGAGCTCACCGACTACGTACGCGAGCTCAGCGGCGAGAAGGCGGCCTGGATGCGGCCGAACTTCTTCGTCAACACCCCCGACATCCTGCACGCCTTCCTCCAGGACGGCGGCCGTCCGGCCTTTGAGATCCGGGCGGTGCTCGCGGCGACCCTCTCCCCCAGCTGGGGCGTCTACGCGGGCTTCGAACTGTGCGAGGCGGTCCCCGCCAAGCCCGGAAGTGAGGAGTACCTGCACTCGGAGAAGTACGAGCTACGGCCGCGGGACTGGGCGGCGGCCGAGGCCGAGGGGCGCTCGCTGGCCCCGCTGATCACCACGCTCAACCGGTTGCGCCGCCGTCATCCGGCGCTCCAGCAGCTGCGGGACATCACGTTCCACCCGGTGGACAACGGAGCGATGCTCGCCTACTCCAAGCGCCGCGGCGACGACGTCGTACTGGTGGTCGTCAACCTGGACCCGTTCCACACCCAGGAGGCGACCGTGTCGTTGAACATGCCGGAACTCGGCCTCTCCTGGCACGAGTCCGTGCCGGTGCGCGACGCGCTCACCGGCGAGACCTACCACTGGGGCAGGGACAACTATGTGCGCCTTGAGCCGGGCCGCGCGCCCGCGCACGTCCTGTCGCTGCGACCGTCTCCATCGATCGGAGGGTCACTCAGTTGATCGTCAACGAACCCGTCCCTGACAAGTTCGAGGACACTCCCGCCAAGGACCGTGATCCCGACTGGTTCAAACGGGCGGTCTTCTACGAAGTCCTCGTCCGCTCGTTCCAGGACAGCAACGGCGACGGTGTGGGAGACCTGAAAGGGCTCACCGCCAAGCTCGACTACCTGCAATGGCTGGGCGTCGACTGCCTGTGGCTGCCGCCCTTCTTCGCCTCCCCGCTGCGCGACGGCGGCTACGACGTCGCCGACTACACCGCCGTGCTCCCGGAGTTCGGCGACCTCGCGGACTTCGTGGAGTTCACCGACGCCGCGCACCAGCGCGGTATGCGGGTGATCATCGACTTCGTCATGAACCACACCAGCGACCAGCACCCGTGGTTCCAGGCGTCCCGCAACGACCCGGAAGGCTTCTACGGCGACTTCTACACCTGGGCCGACGACGACAAGCAGTTCGCCGACGCCCGGATCATCTTCGTCGACACCGAGACGTCGAACTGGACCTTCGACCCGGTGCGCAAGCAGTACTACTGGCACCGCTTCTTCTCCCACCAACCGGACCTCAACTACGAGAACCCGCGCGTGCAGGAGGAGATCCTCGCCGCCCTGCGCTTCTGGCTGGACCTGGGCATCGACGGCTTCCGGCTGGACGCGGTGCCGTACCTCTACCAGCAGGAGGGCACCAACTGCGAGAACCTGCCGCGCACGCACGAGTTCCTGAAGAAGGTGCGCGCCGAGATCGACGCGCAGTACCCCGACACCGTGCTGCTGGCCGAGGCCAACCAGTGGCCCGAGGACGTCGTCGACTACTTCGGCGACTTCCGCAAGGGCGGCGACGAGTGCCACATGGCCTTCCACTTCCCCGTCATGCCGCGCATCTTCATGGCCGTGCGGCGCGAGTCGCGCTACCCGGTCTCGGAGATCCTCGCCAAGACGCCGGCGATCCCCAGCTCCTGCCAGTGGGGCATCTTCCTGCGCAACCACGACGAGCTGACCCTCGAAATGGTCACCGACGAGGAACGCGACTACATGTACGCGGAGTACGCCAAGGACCCGCGGATGCGGGCCAACATCGGCATCCGCCGGCGGCTCGCCCCGCTGCTGGACAACGACCGCAACCAGATCGAGCTGTTCACCGCGCTGCTGCTGTCGCTGCCCGGCTCGCCGATCCTCTACTACGGCGACGAGATCGGCATGGGCGACAACATCTGGCTCGGCGACCGGGACGCGGTGCGCACGCCCATGCAGTGGACGCCCGACCGCAACGCCGGCTTCTCCTCCAGCGACCCCGGGCGGCTCTACCTGCCGACCATCATGGACCCGGTCTACGGCTACCAGGTCACCAACGTCGAGGCGCAGATGAGCTCACCCAGCTCGCTGCTGCACTGGACCCGGCGGATGATCGAGATCCGCAAGCAGAACCGGGCGTTCGGGCTCGGCTCCTACACCGAGCTGCCGTCCAGCAACCCGGCCGTGCTGGCCTTCCTGCGCGAGGACGGCGACGACTTCGTGCTGTGCGTGAACAACTTCTCCCGCTTCGCCCAGCCCACCGAGCTGGACCTGCGCCGCTTCGCCGAGTGGCATCCGGTCGAGCTCATCGGCGGAGTGCGGTTCCCGGCGATCGGCCAGCTGCCGTACCTGCTCACCCTCGCGGGGCACGGCTTCTACTGGTTCCGGCTGCGCCGCGACGCGTCCTGACGGCGGGGGGCCGGGATGTGCCGGCCCCCCGCGCCGCCTTCGCCGGGCCTGTGCCCTCGGCTGCCGGCCGTGCGCCGGTCGCCCGCCGGCTGTCTGCCGTCCGCCGGGCGGCCACCACGTGTGCGCCCGAGTAGCGGGCCTGACGCACCTTTGGCAGGATCCAGAGAAATCCAGCCGCATATCCGGCGTACCCGACTTCCCCGGACTCTCCGTCCCACGCAGTACGCCAGGCCCCGCCGGGCCGGCCACGCGACGGTTGCGCGAAGTGGCAACCGGACTGTTACGCGGGCGGGCCGTACGGCGGTTTCCTGTCACCCGCCCGGGGCAGGCTCCCCGTGTCGCCGGACAGCCCGAACCCGTCATCCGGGAGGCTGGCGCCCCCGCCGCGCTCCGAAGCGGCGCGGTGCGCGACTCCCCGGGGAAAGGACGTCATGTCGGACAGCTCCTGGACCCGCGTTCCTTCTACTACTACGCCGCCTCCGCCGGACCCGTCGCCCGCCGCGCCGAGCCCGACTCCCGCCGCCCCGAGCCCGACTCCTGCCGCGCCGGGCTCCGTCGGCGCCGCCGCGCCGGGGCCGGTCGGCGCAGCGACGCCGGGCGGGCGCGCTCCCGCGACGCCGGCCGCGTCAGCGCACGGCCCTGCCGCGCCGGGGACGGCTTCGGCCACCCCGGGGGCGGGAGGCTCGCGCACTGCCGCGCAGGGCACGGATACCCCTGCCGCGCCGGGGACGACCGCTTCTGCCGCGCCGGGCGGGGCGCGTCCGGCCGCGCCGGAGGCGGGGTTGCTGCGGTCGCTCGACCCGCTGCTGCGGGGGTGGTTGCCGCGGCAGCGGTGGTTCGCCGGGAAGGGGCTGCCGATCCAGGGGTTCCGGCTGGCCGCCGCGACCGAGCTGATGCCGCCCGGGGGGCGCCTCGGGCCGCTGGGGCTGCTGCACGTGCTGGTCGACGTCGAGCAGCCCGGCCGGCCCGCCGACTGCTACCAACTGCTCCTCGGGGCGCACCCGCTGCTGCCCTCCGCGCTGATCCGCTCGGCGCTGGGCCCCGCGGTGGGCGGCCCGTACGACGGCCTGACGCTCTACGACGCCCCGCACGACCCGCGGCTGGCCGCGCTGCTGCTGGAACGCCTGAGCCTGCCCGGCCGCGCCGGCCGGCTGCGCTTCACCGCCGAGCCGCACGCCGGCTTCCCGCCGGGCCTGGCGCCGCGCGTGTCCACCGCCGAGCAGTCCAACACCTCGGTCGTCTACGGCGACGCCTTCATCCTCAAGCTCTTCCGCCGCGTCTCGCCGGGCACCAACCCCGACCTGGAGCTGACCCTCGCGCTGGCCCGGGCCGGCTCGCGGCGGGTGGCCGAGCCCGTCGCGTGGTTCGAGTCGCTGCCGGCCGGGCCGGACCCGGACGCCGAGGAGCCCGCCACGCTCGGCGTGCTCCAGCGCTTCCTGCCCGGCTCCGCGGACGGCTGGGCGCTGGCCCTGGCCTCCGTCGCCGAGGACGGCGACTTCCGCTCCGAGGCCGCGGCGCTCGGCCGCGCCACCGCCGAGGTGCACGCCTCGCTCGCCGCCGCGCTGCCGGTACGGGCGCTGGACGGCGCCGCGCTGGAGCGCATCGCCGCCGGCATGACGCGCCGGCTCGACGAGACCGCCGCGGAGGTCCCGGCGGTACGCCCCTACGCCGGCGCGCTGCGCTCCGCGTACGACGACCTCGCCCGGCTCGCCGCCATCACCCGTACGGATGCACCCGTCACGGCCCAGCGCATCCACGGCGACCTGCACCTCGGCCAGGCGCTGCGCGGGCCCGACGGGCAGTGGGTGCTCATCGACTTCGAGGGCGAGCCGGCCCGGCCGCTCGCCGAACGGCGCAAGCCGGCGCCGCCGGTGCAGGACGTCGCCGGCATGCTGCGCTCCTTCGACTACGCCGCCCACCACAGCGGCAACGGCCCCTGGGCCGACCGGCACCGCGACGCCTACTGCACCGGCTACGCGCAGGTCGCCGGGACCGACCCGCGCGAGCAGCCCGTGCTGATACGGGCCTTCGAGACGGACAAGGCCGTCTACGAGGCGCGCTACGAGGCCAGGCACCGGCCGGCCTGGCTGCCGATCCCGCTTTCCGCGCTCGCGCGGTTGGCCTCGACCACGTAGCTCTTGACGTAGGGCCGCACTCCCCCGAACCCTGCCCGACCGTACGAGGAGAAGTTTCCGTGACCCCCGAACCGAAGCCAGGTGCTCTTTCCGAGGCCGCAGCCCGCGGCTACGACGCCACCACCCCGCACCCCGCCGCTTCGGGGACCTCCGCGCCCCTCCGGGGCGCCCCCCGGGAGCCGGCCTCTGCCGCGGGCGGCAACCACCAGGGGCGCGGGGAACTGCGCGAGCAACCACCCACCGGCCGGTGGTCCGGAAACGACAGCAACAGCCCCTCCCGGCCGGTGACGACGCGCGCCGACGACTCGGCTGAGCGCTCCGTTCTCCCCCGGAGCTCCGCCCGGGAGGTACCCCCACGCGCCCCTGAAAAGCTCGCGTCCGACGCCGAAGGCACCCCCGCCGGGGGGACGCCCGAGGGGCGAAGCCCCGGACGCGAAGGCACCCTCGGGGGGGAGGATCGGCGGAGGTTGGTGGAGGGGGAGCATCATGATCCGCATGGCGTGCTCGGGGCGCACCCCGAAGCGGGAGGCGTCAGGGTGCGGGCGCTCAAACCGTTCGCGCGGGGCGTGCGGTTCGTCGGCGAGGACGGGCGCAAGGTCGACCTCGGGTCCGAGGGGGACGGGCTCTTCTCCGTGCTGCTGCCGCAGGCGGACGCCGGCGCGTACCGGCTCGAGGTCACGTACGACGAGGCCGTGGTCCTCGTCGACGACCCCTACCGCTTCCTGCCCTCACTCGGCGAGCTCGACATCCACCTCATCCACGAGGGCCGCCACGAACAGCTCTGGAAAGCGCTCGGCTCGCGCGTGATGACCCACGGCGGAGCCACCGGCACCCGGTTCGCCGTCTGGGCCCCGAACGCCCGCGGCGTGCGGCTCGCCGCGGACTTCACGTACTGGGACGGCACGTCCCTGCCGATGCGCAGCCTCGGTTCCTCCGGCGTGTGGGAGCTGTTCGTGCCCGGCGTCGGGCCCGGCACCGCGTACAAATACGAGATCACCCGCCGCGACGGCTCCCACCAGCTCAAGGCCGACCCGATGGCCCGGGCCTGCGAGGTGCCGCCGGCGACCGCCTCGGTCGTGACGGACTCCGCGTACGAGTGGGCCGACACCGCCTGGATGGAGCACCGCGCCGACACCCCCGTGCACCGCGCCCCCTTCTCCGTCTACGAGGTCCACCTCCCCTCGTGGCGCCCGGGCCTGGGCTACCGCGAGCTCGCGGACGTCCTGCCCGCGTACGTGAAGGACCTCGGCTTCACGCACGTGGAGCTGATGCCGGTCGCCGCTCACCCGTTCAGCGGATCATGGGGCTACCAGGTCACCTCGTACTACGCCCCGATGCCCGCCCTCGGCTCGCCGGACGACTTCCGCTCCCTGGTCGACGCCCTGCACCGCGCCGGCATCGGCGTGATCATGGACTGGGTGCCCGCGCACTTCCCCAAGGACGACTGGGCGCTGGCCCGCTTCGACGGCGAGCCGCTGTACGAGCCGGCCGACCCGCGGCGCGCCGAGCACCCGGACTGGGGCACCCTGGAGTTCGACTTCGGCCGCACCGAGGTGCGCAACTTCCTGGTCGCCAACGCCGTGTACTGGTGCGAGGACTTCCACATCGACGGCCTGCGCGTGGACGCCGTCGCCTCGATGCTCTACCTGGACTACTCACGCGAGGGCGGCGACTGGCTGCCCAACGCGTACGGCGGCCGGGAGAACCTGGACGCGGTCGCCTTCCTCCAGGAGATGAACGCCACCGTCTACCGCCGCTGCCCCGGCGTCGTGACGATCGCCGAGGAGTCCACCGCGTGGGACGGCGTGACGCGCGCGACCCACCATGTGGGCCACACCGGCTTCGGCGGCCTCGGCTTTGGCCTGAAGTGGAACATGGGCTGGATGCACGACTCGCTGGGCTACCTCGCGCACGAGCCGGTGCACCGCAAGTACCACCACAACGAGATGACGTTCTCGATGGTGTACGCGTACAGCGAGAACTACGTGCTGCCGATCTCGCACGACGAGGTCGTGCACGGCAAGGGCTCGCTGGTGAGCAAGGCACCCGGCGACTGGTGGCAGCAGCGGGCCACCGACCGCGCCTACCTCGGCTTCATGTGGTCCCACCCCGGCAAGCAACTGCTCTTCATGGGCCAGGAGTTCGCACAGGGCGGCGAGTGGTCGCACGAGAACGGCCCGGACTGGTGGCTGCTGGACCCCGGCTACTCCGCGGCCGGCGACCACCGCGGTGTGCAGGACCTGGTGCGCGACCTCAACCGGGTCTACCGGGCCACGCCCGCGCTGTGGCAGCGCGACACCGACCCGGCGGGCTTCGAGTGGGTCGACGGCGGCGCCGCCGAGGACAACGTCTTCGCCTTCCTGCGCTTCGACACCGCGGGCGAACCGCTGATGTGCGTCAGCAACTTCTCCCCGGTCGTCCGGCACGGCTACCGGCTGGGCTCCCCCGCCGCCCTGTGGACGCCGGTGCTGAACACCGACGAGGTGCGCTACGGCGGCAGCGGGGTGAGCCTGCCGGACCAGGTCAAGACCGAGCCGGTCCCGTACCAGGGCCGCCCGCACACCCTGGTGCTGACGCTGCCGCCGCTGGCGACGGTGTGGCTCAGGCCCGAGCGCAGCTGACGTAACGCAATCCCCGCCGCGGGCCCGGCAGTTGACCGGGTCCGCGGTTTTGCCGTGTGCGGGGAAGTCCTTTGCCGCGTCTTGGCGGCGCTACCCCGCCGCCCGGGGGTGCACCGGTGCCAGGATCGGAGCAGGAGTGCCACGGGGGACATACGGGGGAGGTGGCCCATGACGGAGCCGCTGCTGAAGCTCACCTCGCAGGACCTGACGAGCCTGGCGGGGAGCATGAGCGAGGCCGAGGGCCTGTTGGAGGCGCTGGAGCGCCGGCTGACGGCGCTCGCGGAGACCGCGGAGGAGTGCTGGCTGTCCGACGCGGCGTCGGAATACCACGACATCCACCGGCGGGTGACCGGTGACACCGGCACGGTCCGCCGGACGCTGGCCTTCGTACGGGAGGCCGTCGAGCTGAGCCGGGACGGCTTCAGCGAGCAGGACCTCCAGACGCTGGAGGACTTCCGCAAGCTGCACGTCGATCCGCCGGCGGCGCCGCCGGCCGGGCAGCCGCGCAGCCGGGTGGCGGACCTGTGACCTCCCGGCTGAAGGTGGAACTGGCCACGCTGGCCGAGCTGTCGACCGAGCTCGGCGGCAAGGCCGACGACCTCGAAGAGCTGCTGACGCAGCTGGACGCGGGCATGAAGCGCTTCGAGAAGTCCTGGGAGGGCGAGGCCCGCAACCGCTTCGGCTCGGTCTTCGCGCAGTGGCGCAAGGCGTCGGCGGATCTGCACCAGGCGCTCAAGGACATGCATCACGTCACGGGTACCGCGCACGGCAACTACCACGCCGCCGAGACGGCGAACCTGCGGATCTGGGGCGGGGGCCGCTCGTGAGTTTCGGCGAGCCGACCGGCCCGATCGACGTCACGCCCTCGGACCTGAACGCCGCGGCGACGACTTTCGCCGGCGGGCAGACCCGGCTGGACGGTATCGCCGACACCCTCGGCGACGCGCTGCGGGCGGCGGCCGGCATGGCGGGCGACGACAAGTACGGCAAGCAGTTCGCCAAGAGCTACGACCCGGCGGTCAAGGCGCTCTTCCGTACGCTGTCGGCCGCGGTCCGCGCGATCGGCCAGTCCGCGGACGGCCTGGTGCGCACCGCGAACAACTACCTCAAGGCCGACCACCACTCCAACCCCCGCGCGGCCAAGAAGCCGCTCCAGCAGTACCCGTGGCCCGGCGTGATCGACGACGTCCTCTACCCCGACCCGCCCTCCGCGATCGGCGCCGGCAGCAACCACTGGCCACCGCCGCTGGACAAATACTGGGCGAACGGGCACCAGGACCGGCTGCGCGACGCCGCGACCGCCTTCCGTGCCGCCGCGACCGACCTCAACAACCTCGGCACGAGCCTGCACCTGCAGGTGCAGGCCATCACGGACTACAACTCGGGCAACGCGATCATCGCGATGGCCGGCTTCTGGGGGCGGATCTGGCACACCTCCGACCCCGGCGGCATGGCGCCGCTGTCCACCGCGCACCTGGCGTGCACCAGACTCGCGGCGGTGTGCGACAAGTTCGCGCAGGCGATCGACCACGCGCACAGCGAGTTCGAGCACAAGGTGAGCGAGGCCGGTATCGCGATCGGCCTGACGACCGCGGTGGGCATCCTCGGCACGGTCTTCACCCTCGGCGGCTCCGACGCGGGCGCCGCCGCCCTGGACGCCGGCGAGGCGGCGGCCCTCTTCGCCTCCGTCGACGGCATCCTGGACGCCGCGATGGCCGACTACGCCGCCGAGGGCATCGCGGAGCTGGAGACGGTGCTCGCCTCGGCCGCCGAGGAGGTGCCCGAGGTCGAGGCAGTGGACGCCGAGACCACCGAGGTCAGCCAGGCGCTGGACCGCGAGATGGCTTCCGCGGAGTCCCGCAGCGGGGGCGGCGGAGGCGGCGGAGGCGGCAAGCCGCCGACGACGACCGGCGGCGGCGACCCGCCCCCGGAGGACCCGCAGGGCGGCGGCAACACCGGCGGCCGGGACGTGCACGGCACCAACCGGGTCGGCCAGCGCGGGGTGGACGTCGACCACGTCTGGAAGAACGGCGACCTCTACATCCAGGACGACGGCCAGATGGTGCGCATCCTGGACAACGGCAACGGTACGTACGATGTGGTCGTCCGCGACCTGTCCAACCCCAGCGGGGCGCCCACGACGGTGCTCAAGGACGCCACCGAGCGGTACGTACAGAACAAGATCGAGAGCGGGAAGTGGTCATGAGTGTGGTGGACGGCGGCCCCGAGCCGCTGTATGTCTCCGAGCGGCTGCGCTGCTGCATCTGCGGGGACGACACGGCGGACGCCGACGACTACGTGCAGCTGACCCTGACCGCCGAGGGCACAAACGCACAACAGGCCCTCGGCGCCCACGCCCGGCACCTGAACGACGTCCTGGCGACGGGCTTCAGCGTGGAGGTGCACCTGATGTAGGGGGCGGCTCGCCGCAGGGGGCACGGCGCCGGGACCGTACCCCCTGCGGCGGTAGGGCATGGGCTCAGAAGACGGATTCCGCCTCGTTCATCCGGTCGTCCGGGACGGTCTTGAGGTAGGTCACCGCGTCGGCGAGGGGGACCATGTCGACGCGGGTGCCGTGGAGGGCGGTCATGTGGCCGAAGGCGCCCTTGTGGGCGGCCTCGACGGCGTGCCAGCCGAAGCGGGTGGCGAGGATGCGGTCGTAGGCGGTGGGGACGCCGCCGCGCTGGACGTGGCCGAGGATGACCGGGCGGGCCTCCTTGCCGAGCCGCCGCTCCAGCTCGCGGGCCAGTGTCGTGCCGATGCCCTGGAAGCGCTCGTGGCCGAACTTGTCGATCTCGCCGACGCCGTAGTCCATGGTGTCCTTGGCCGGGTGGGCGCCCTCGGCGACGCACACGACGGCGAACTTCTTGCCGCGGGTGAAGCGCTCGGTGACCATGCCGACCAGGTCGGTGGGGTCGAAGGGCCGCTCGGGGACGCAGATGCCGTGCGCGCCGCCGGCCATGCCGGCCTCCAGGGCGATCCAGCCGGCGTGCCGGCCCATCACCTCCACCACCATGACCCGCTGGTGCGACTCCGCGGTGGTCTTGAGCCGGTCGATCGCCTCGGTCGCGACGGTCACGGCGGTGTCGAAGCCGAAGGTGCGGTCGGTGCCGTTGATGTCGTTGTCGATGGTCTTGGGCACCCCGACGACCGGCATCCCGGCGTCGGAGAGCATCCGGGCCGCGGTGAGCGTGCCCTCGCCGCCGATCGGGATCAGCACGTCCAGGCCGTAGCGGGCGCACAGCGCGTCGGCCTTGGCGGCGGCCTCGCGCAGCCGGTCGCGCTCCAGCCGGGCCGAGCCGAGCACGGTGCCGCCGCGGGCGAGGATGCCGCTGACGGAGTTGAGGTCGAGCGGGCGGTAGCGGCCCTCCAGCAGGCCGACGAAACCGTCCTCGAAGCCGATGACCTCGTCCATGTGCCCGGTCACCGCACGGTGGACGACGGAGCGGATGACGGCGTTGAGGCCGGGGCAGTCGCCGCCGGCGGTGAGGACTCCGATACGCATGGCGGTCACTCCATCGAAGAAGGGCGGTGGTGCGGCGCGCGGTCAGGGACTGCGCGGGATCAGGGTGCTCTCGGTGATCCGGCCGGCCACGTAGTCGTCGACGTTGCGCAGCGTCGCCGCGGCGATCTCCTGCACGGCGTCCACCGTGAAATACGCCTGGTGGGAACCGATGAGCACCCGGGGGTGGGCCAGCAGCCGGGTCAGTACGTCCTCGGTCATCACCTCAAGGGCTTTGTCGTAGAAGAAGACCCCGGCCTCCTCCTCGTACAGGTCCAGCCCCACCCCGCCGAGCCGGCCCTCGCGCAGCGTGTCGACCAGCGCGGCGGAGTCGATCAGGGCGCCGCGGCTGGTGTTGACCAGGATCGCGTCGTCCTTCATCTCGGCCAGCCGGCGGGCGCCGACCAGGTGGTGGGTGGACGGCGCGAGCGGGATGTGCAGGGTGAGCAGGTCCGCTTCCCGGAAGAGCCTGTCCAGTTCGACGTACTGCATGCCGAGTTCTTCGCACGCCGGGTTGGGCGTGATGTCCCAGCCGAGCAGCCGCATGCCGAAGCCGCGGGCGACGGCGGTGAAGGCGGTGCCGATCCGGCCGGTGCCGACGACGCCGGCGGTGCGGCCGTGGAAGTCCCGGCCGAGCAGTCCGTCGAGCCGGAAGTCGAGGTCGCGGGTGCGGCTCGCGGCCCGGACGATGCGGCGGTTGAGGGCGAGCGCGAGCGTCCAGGCGAACTCGGCGACCGCATACGGGGAGTAGGCGGCGACGCGGGCGACCGTCATGCCCAGCCGCTCGGCGTGGGCGATGTCGATGTTGTTGTAGCCGGTGGAGCGCTGGGTGACCAGTCGGGTGCCGCCGCGCACCAGGCCCTCCAGCACCGGGGCGTCCAGCACCGCGTCGACGCCGGTGGAGACGGCTTCGAAGCCCGCGGCCAGCGGCAGCGTCTCGGCCGTCAGCGACACGTCCAGGCACCGGATGTCGTGCCGCCCGGCGAAGGCGGCCTCCAGCAGCGGTCGCTCGTCGCGCTGCACACCCATGGCCAGGACGTCCATCGCACCGCCCTCCTTGCTTGCTTCCCCTCACCCTACGTGCACGGCGGTGATCCCCGGGAGGGCGCGAACGGGTGGTGTCGTACGGTCCGGGCGTGCCGGGTAGCCGGACATGTGTGCGCCGTTTCCTTCGTCCGTGTCCGCGTCCGTGCGCGGGTCCGTGCCCGGGTCCGTGCCCGGGACCCGCGGCCCCGCGGGAGGGACCTCGGCGGGCGTCGCGGGGGCGGGCACGTTAGCGTCGGCACGTACGCGGTACAGGGGGTGGGGGGACCGCGGGACCCCCGCCGGGAAGCCCGGCGGGACACAGCGAAACGCACAGGCCGTACAGACGGCACAAACCGCACAGACCGCAGAGAAACGGAGCAACCGGGTGACGCGCAGCGTCTACGTCACGGGGATCGGCCGCGGCGACGGCCGCCAGGTGGTCGAGCTGGGGGTGATGGAGCTGCTGACCCGGCAGGTGGACCGGGTCGGGGTCTACCGGCCGCTGGTGCACGACACCCCGGACCGGATCTACGAGCTGCTGCGCAGCCGCTACCGGCTGGCGCAGGACCCGGCGACGGTCTACGGCATGGGGTACGAGGAGGCCGCCGAGCTCCAGGCCGAGCAGGGCCAGGAGGCGCTGACCGCCCGGCTCGTGGAGGGCTATCTGCGGGTCGCCGCCGACTACGACACCGTGCTGATCCTCGGCTCGGACTTCGCGGAGACCAACCTGCCGGCGGAGCTGGGGGTCAACGCGCGGCTGGCCAACGAGTGCGGCGCCTCGGTGCTGGTGGTGATAGGCGGGCGGGCGCAGAGCGCCGAGTCGGTCGTGGCCGAGGTGCGCAACGCCCACCACGCGTACACCAACCTCGGCTGCGACGTCATCGCGATAGTGGCCAACCGGGTGGAGGCGGCCGAGGCCGGCGAGATCGCCGAGCGGCTGGCCCTCGTGCCGGACGTACCGGTGTACGTGCTGCCCGACGAGCCGGCGCTGGCCGCCCCGACGGTCGCGCAGATCGCCGAGACGCTGGGCGCCGAGGTGCTGCTCGGCGACGACGCGGGCATGGCCAGGGACGCGCTGGACTTCGTCTTCGGCGGCGCGATGCTGCCGACGTTCCTGCCGAAGCTGACGCCCGGCTGCGTGGTGGTCACCCCGGGCGACCGGGCCGACCTGATCGTGGGGGCGCTCGCGGCGCACTCGGCGGGCTCGCCGCCGATCGCCGGGCTGCTGCTGACGCTGGACGAGAGGCCGGGCCCGGACATACTGCGGCTGGCCAACCGGCTGGCGCCGGGCACGCCGCTGCTGGCGGTGTCCACGGGCTCGTTCACCACCGCCGCGGGGCTGTTCACGCTGGACGGCAAGCTGGGCGCGGGCACACCGCGCAAGGCCGAGACGGCGCTGGGGCTGTTCGAGACGCATGTGGACACCGCGGAGCTGACCGACCGGCTGTCGGTGGCGCGTTCGGCGCGGGTGACGCCGATGATGTTCGAGCACGCGCTGCTGGAGCGGGCCCGGGCCGACAAGCGGCGCATCGTGCTGCCCGAGGGCGCCGAGGAGCGCATCCTGCGGGCGGCCGAGGTGCTGCTGCGGCGGGGCGTGTGCGATCTGACGCTGCTGGGCGAGGAGGACGCGGTCCGCAAGAAGGCCGGCGACCTCGGCATCGCGCTGGACGACCCGGGGCTGCAGATCGTCGACCCGCAGACCTCGCCCCTGAGGGATCGTTTCGCCGAGCTGTACGCGCGGCTGCGCGCCCACCGCGGGGTGACGTACGAGCTCGCGTACGACGTCGTCGCGGACGTGTCGTACTTCGGGACGCTGATGGTGCAGGAGGGGCTGGCCGACGGCATGGTGTCGGGCGCGGTGCACTCGACGGCGGCGACGATCCGGCCGGCGTTCGAGATCATCAAGACCCGGCCGGGCGCGAAGATCGTCTCGTCGGTGTTCTTCATGTGCCTGTCGGACAAGGTGCTCGTCTACGGCGACTGCGCGGTCAACCCGGACCCGGACGCCGAGCAGCTGGCCGACATCGCGATCCAGGCGGCGGCGACCGCGGCGCGCTTCGACGTGGAGCCGCGGGTGGCGATGCTGTCGTACTCCACCGGCACCTCCGGGACCGGCGCGGACGTCGACAAGGTCCGTACCGCCACCGAGCTGGTGCGCAAGCTGCGCCCGGAGCTGCTGGTGGAGGGGCCGATCCAGTACGACGCGGCGGTCGTGCCGTCGGTCGCGGCGACGAAGATGCCGGGCTCGCTGGTGGCGGGGCAGGCGACGGTGCTGGTCTTCCCGGACCTCAACACCGGCAACAACACGTACAAGGCCGTGCAGCGCTCGGCGGGCGCGGTCGCGGTCGGGCCGGTGCTCCAGGGGCTGCGCAAGCCGGTCAACGACCTGTCGCGCGGGGCGCTGGTGCAGGACATCGTCAACACGGTCGCGATCACCGCGATCCAGGCGCAGCAGGGGGACGAGCAGTGAGCGGCGGCAACGGTACGGGCTCCGGTGGCGGGGCGGGGCGCTCGGCGGCGGGCGCGGCGGCGGGCTCGGCGGCGGACGGCTCCGCGGTGGGCGCGGCGACGTGGGTGCTGGTGCTGAACTCCGGGTCGTCGTCGCTGAAGTACCAGCTCATCGACATGGCGGGGGCGGATGCCGACGGGGGCGCCGAGCGGCTGGCGTCCGGGATCGTGGAGCGGATCGGGGAGCCCGGCGGGGTCGCCGACCACGGCGAGGCGCTGCGGCGGGCGGCGGGCGAGCTGAAGGAGCAGGGCCTCGGGCTGGACTCGCCGCGGCTCGCGGCGGTCGGCCACCGGGTCGTGCACGGCGGCACGCGCTTCACCGAGCCGACGCTGATCACCGACGACGTCCTGGCCGGCATCGAGGACCTGGTGCCGCTCGCGCCGCTGCACAACCCGGCGAACATCACCGGCATCAAGGTCGCCCGCGAGCTGCGCCCCGACCTGCCGCAGGTCGCGGTCTTCGACACCGCCTTCCACGCCACGCTCCCGGAGGCCGCGGCCCGCTACGCGATCGACACCGCGACCGCCGACCGGTACGGCATCCGCCGCTACGGCTTCCACGGCACCTCGCACGCGTACGTCTCCCGGGCGACGGCGAAGCTGCTGGGCCGCGACCCGGCGGACGTCAACGTCATCGTGCTGCACCTGGGCAACGGCGCCTCGGCGTCCGCGGTGCGCGGCGGGGTGTGCGTGGACACCTCGATGGGCCTGACCCCGCTGGAGGGCCTGGTGATGGGCACCCGCTCCGGCGACCTGGACCCGGCGGTGGTCTTCCACCTGGAGCGGGTCGCCGGGATGAGCACCGACGACATCGACCGGCTACTCAACAAGCGCTCCGGGCTGCTGGGCCTGTGCGGCGACAACGACATGCGGGAGATCGGCCGCCGTATGGCGGAGGGCGACAAGGCCGCCCAACTGGCCTTCGACGTCTACGTGCACCGGCTGCGGCGCTATGTCGGGGCGTTCAGCGCGGTGCTGGGGCGGGTGGACGCGATCACCTTCACGGCGGGCGTGGGCGAGAACTCCGCGGCGGTGCGGGGGGCGGCTTTGGCCGGACTTCACAATCTGGGTGTCACTATGGACCCGGTGCGCAACGCCGTGCGGGGCCATGCGCCCCGCCTGGTGTCGGCCGACGACTCCCGGGTGGCCGTCGCGGTGGTCCCCACCGACGAGGAGCTGGAGATCGCCCGCGATACTTACGCACTGGCGGCGGCCCCGCAGGACGGCTGACCGCAGCACAGCCACGCGAAGCCCCAGGAATATTCCGGAGCGGAACAAACCGATAGGATAGCGCCCATGCGCCGAGCCAAGATCGTCTGTACCCTGGGTCCCGCCGTCGACTCCTACGACCAGTTGAAGACACTGGTGGAGGCCGGCATGAACGTGGCCCGACTCAACTTCAGCCACGGCAGCCACGCCGAGCACGAGGGCCGCTACACGCGGGTGCGCAAGGTGGCCGAGGAGACCGGCAGGGCCGTGGGCATCCTCGCGGACCTCCAGGGCCCGAAGATCCGCCTGGCGACCTTCGCCGACGGACCCGTGGAGCTGGTCGCGGGCGACGAGTTCACCATCACCACCGAGGACGTCCCGGGCGACCGCACCATCTGCGGCACGACGTACAAGGGCCTGCCCGCGGATGTCTCGCAGGGCGACCCGATCCTCATCAACGACGGCAACGTGGCGCTGCGCGTCATCGAGGTGGACGGCCCGCGGGTGCGCTCGCTGGTCGTCGAGGGCGGCGTCATCTCCGACCACAAGGGCATCAACCTGCCCGGCGCGGCGGTCAACGTCCCGGCGCTGTCCGAGAAGGACATCGAGGACCTGCGCTTCGCGCTGCGGATGGGCGTCGACATGATCGCGCTGTCGTTCGTGCGTGACGCCAAGGACGTGCGCGACGTGCACCGGGTGATGGACGAGGAGGGCCGCCGGGTCCCGGTCATCGCCAAGGTGGAGAAGCCGCAGGCGGTGCGCAACATGGAGGACGTCGTCATGGCGTTCGACGCCGTGATGGTGGCGCGCGGCGACCTGGCCGTCGAGTACCCGCTGGAGCAGGTGCCGGTGGTGCAGAAGCGGCTGGTGGAGCTGTGCCGGCGCAACGCCAAGCCGGTCATCGTCGCCACGCAGATGATGGAGTCGATGATCACCAACTCCCGCCCGACGCGGGCGGAGGCGTCCGACGTCGCCAACGCGATCCTGGACGGCGCGGACGCGGTCATGCTCTCCGCGGAGTCCTCGGTCGGCAAGTACCCGGTCGAGACGGTCAAGACGATGGCCCGCATCGTCGAGGCGGCCGAGGAGGAGCTGCTCGGCCGCGGCCTCCAGCCGCTGGCCCCCGGCAAGAAGCCCCGCACGCAGGGCGGCGCGGTCGCCCGCGCGGCGGCCGAACTCGCCGACTTCCTCGACGCGAAGACCCTGGTGGCCTTCACCAAGTCCGGCGACACCGCCCGCCGGCTGGCCCGCTACCGCGTCCCCGAGCCCGTCGTCGCCTACACCACCGACCCCTCGACCCGTAACCAGCTCGCCCTGACCTGGGGCGTCGAGGCGTTCGTGGTCGAGCATGTGGAGACCACGGACGACATGGTCAAGATCGTCGACCGCGAGATGCTCAAGCACTCCGACTACACGGACGGCGACACGGTCATCATCACGGCCGGCTCCCCTCCCGGCGTCCCCGGCACCACCAACCTCGTCCGCGTCCACCACCTCGGCGCGTAGCCTCTCCTTCCCACGACGGCCCGCGCCCCCTCTGCGGGGGTACGCGGGCCGTCCGCCTGCTCCCGCACCCGTCAGCCCACCTGGTGCTCCCACCGCATGGCGAGCCGCCCTTCGAGCCAGTACGTGTGCGCGCGGGGCGTGATGCGCAGCCGTACCGTCTCGATGCCGGGCCGGCCGGTTTCCTGCCACCCGGCAAGCGCTTCCTCGACCCGGTCCCAGAGTGCGACAGGCCCGCCCTGCCTCACGGTCCATCCACCGGGGCCGGCGCGGAGGTGGGCGAAGGACTCCCGCTCGGTGTCGAAGAGGTAGCTCTGCTCACCGTCCTCGCCCAGAGCCTTGACGAATTGCGCGCCGGGGACGGCGAGTTGGGCGAGCAAGGCCGGCATCCACTCCTCCAGCACCCGCGGGTCGATCGGAGTGACCCGCTCGGAGTCCGGGTAGGCGGCGCGGGCCGAGAGGTCCCCGGCGGGCGGGACGGCGGCCTGCGAGCGGGCCGGCATGAAGGACGCCCGGCGGATGATCCGCCCTTCGGCGCTGCCGTCCTCCCCCACCGTCACCCGGGCGAGCCCGGTCCCGTACGCCCACGAGCCCACGGTGGCCAGGATCGTGCCGCCGGGCCTGGTCTGCCGGACCCAGGCGTAGGGGATCCGGCGGACGGCACAGGTGGCGATCACCTTGTCGTACGGCGCCCGGAGCGGGTGCCCGAGCAGGCCGTCGCCAATGACGGTCCAGGTCGAGTAGCCCACCGCCTCCAGCGCGGCGTCCGCCCGGGCGGCGACGTCCGGATCGACCTCGACGCTGGTGACCTGGTCCTCTCCCAGCCGGTGGCACAGCAGCGCCGTCGAGTACCCCGTCCCCGTCCCCACCTCCAGCACGCGCTGCCCGTCCCGTACGTCCAGCGCCTCGACCATGCCGACGACGGTGCTCGGCACGGTGGAGGACGACGTCGGAATCCCCCGGACCGGCTCGCCGACCCGGTCGGCGGTCAGGTGCCCGTCGAGCTGGGTGACCAGCGACTCGTCCCGGTAGGCGATCTCCACCCACGCCTCATCCCCGACGCTCCCCGGCGTGACCGGCCGCCACCACCCGCCCTCTTCGGGCAGAAAAACCCCGGCCGCCAGAAACCGCTCCCGCGGCACCGCCTCGACCGCCGCCCGCCAGCCACGGCTCCGCAACTCCCCGCTCACCGTCAACCGCTCCGCGAGCGCCCGCCGCTCGGCCTCTGTATCGCGGGTCATGATCCTCCCTGCGCGAGAAACTCAGCGAATGCGGCGGCCAACGGGAGGCCGGTCTCGTCCTCCAACCACCCCCACTGACCGTTGGGATTCAGCTCGAGCCAATGGTGGTCACCCGCACGGTCGACGGCGATGTCGAAGCTGCCCGACGTGAGGTGGAAGTCCTCCAGGTACTCCACGAGAGCCCTGGCCAGCCGATCGGGCAGGTCCACCGCACGGTAGGTGAGCGCGCTGTAGTCCTTGCGCCAGTCCAGCAGGTCCGAGTCGATCCGCACCGCGAACACCCGCGACCCGATGACCACCACGCGCAGGTCCGCGACCTTGTCCACGCGCGCCTGGAAAAGGTGCGGCACCACCGTGACCGACTCGTCCAGATCCTCCGCGGCAACCGCCTCGGTCCACGTCGTCAGCCCCGTCTCGCCTCGCCGGTACGGCGTCCACCGCAGAACCTTGTACACCACCGCATCATGGGACGCGACGAACTGCCGTATCTCGGCGAGGTCGTTGGAGACCAGGGTCGGCGGCACTCTCAGCCCCAGGCGCTGGGCAGCGGCGAGTTGCAGCGGTTTGTGCTCGGCTGCCAGATTCCGCAGCGGGTGGTTGACGTACCGGCATCCCGGCAGCGAATACAGCACCCCGCCGAGACCGTGCCGCACCTGGGCGACCGCGAAACGGGCGTCCGGCTCGTCCAGGTACCCGAAGTCGGGCCAGGTCGGACGCCGCCAGTACAGCGCGCGGATATTCCCCAGCTCGGCGGTCCTCGATGCGGTGCGGAGCTGCCCGTCCGCAGGTGCCGGGCCGGTGCCGAACCGGGCGGTGACGGCCAAGTCCTGCCCGATGTCGGCGGGATTGAACCTGATGACAGGCACACCGCGCCGGTTGAGTGCGGTGATGACCGCGTCGGCGGTCGGGTCGTCCGCCTCGGTGGCGACCGCGACCGGGCCCTTCGTCGTCATCGCCATCAGTCCTGGGTGCTGTCCTGGTCGTGGTCGGAGTCGTTGCGCGAGTCCAGGTTGGTCGACTGCGGGTTCGTCTCGGTGCCCTTGCTCGTGCCGTGCTTCCCCATCTCGACCACCAGGCCGCCGGCGTCGCGGAACACGCCGAGTTGGGTGGCCGGGTCGATCTCCACGGTGGCGAACGGCTGGACGGTCGTTCGCGGGTACGGTCGCATCCGGCCGATGGCCCACGGGCGTGCCGCGGTCTGCTGCATGGGTGCTCCTCCTGGATCAACCGGCGGGCTGGGCCAGCCGCACCGAAGAACTCTCCGTCAGCAAATCGCGTAGCACGCACAAAAGGAAGAGCACTACGCGCGATCGGGGAATTACTTCGGGTGATGTGACGCACCACGCGTCACTTCGGACCCGGCCGCTACCCGGGCAGGTTCATGTGCCGGGCGAGCGGGGCCAGACCGGGCAGCCTGCGGGACCCCTTGCGTTCCTGGAGCCGGCGTACCAGCTCCCGGGCATAGACCTGGTGGCGCATCCACTCCGGCGCCATAGCCTGCACGCGGCCGAGTGCCCGGACCGCCTCCGCGTCCTGGCCCCGCCAGGTGTGGGCCTGTGCGACGTCGAGGAGGTGACGGCCCCGGGCGACCGGCGGGATACATCTGGTCGGCGGCACGTTCCGGGCCAGCCGCAGGGCCTCGGCCGGCTCCTGCTCGGATATGGCCAGCTCGACCCCGAGCATCGTCACCAGGGACGGGCCGAAGGCGGCGTGGTGTGCGCCGTTGGCAAGGTCCGTGGTGTCGGTGCTCACCACCGCCGTGCACCGGCGGGCTGCTTCCAGCAGTTCGTGGGCGGTGCCATGGTCATCCATCCGTGCGGCGGCGGTCATCGCCGACAGCGTCAGGCGCCCGTACATCCGCACTGCGTGGTAGTCCCCGCGGCTGATAAGGGGATCGAGTTGCCGGGCGGCCCGGGTGGCCACCGTTGCCACCAGGTCGTTCTCCTGCTGGCGCAGCAGGATCCACGCAAGGGCGTTCCAGGCACCCGCGACCAGCACCGGATCATCCGCGTGCTGCGCGGCCGACAGGGACTTCTCCACCGCCGTACGGGCCAGGTCGTCCTGTCCGAGATGGGCCGCCCCCCAGGCAGCGGCCTGATAGCCGCGAGCAAGCGCGGCGCGGGCCGCTCGGCGGTCGGCACCGCGCAGGTCCTCGACGGCCCGACGGGCAGCGGAGAGGAAAGCAGGCAGCGCTGCGACCATCTCCGACAAGGCGCCGTCCCAATACCTCCGCCAGGCGTCCTCGACCTCGGTGTGAAGGTCTGTCAGGGACAGGGCGCCGCGCTCCTGCTCCGCCAACTGCGGGCCGGGCAGGCCCTCCAGAGGGTGGACAGCACGCCGAAGCGCCCGGATCGCTGCCTGCGGTGGGGCGTCGTCCCGATGCAAGGTCTGGCGCTGACCGAGCAGCACCGAGGGTTTCACGTCGAGGGTCCGGGCCAGCTTGGTGAGCGTGCCCATCAGCGCGGTCGTACGGGCGTTGCGCTCCAGACCCCGGATCGTCGGAAGCCCGACCCCGGACCTGGTGGCCAACTCGACCTGCGTGAGTCCGGCCTGCCGACGCAACCGTGCCAGGTTCTCGCCGATCGTGGGTTCTTCGCTCACCGCAGGCTCCCCGTACTGGACTCCCGTTCCGGGACGGTACCCGGAACGGGCGCCCGGCATCGCGTCAGCCACGAGGCACCGCGCTTCCAGGGAGGGGTCCGGCATGCTCGGACCCGGCGAGGGCGAGTTCGGCCCAGGTGGATTTGCCGCCGGTGGGGGTGGGGGTGGTGTTCCAGCGGGTGGAGAGGGCGGCGACGAGGAAGAGGCCGCGGCCGGTCTCGGCGTCGGTGGGGGCGGTGCGGAGGGTGGGGTGTCCGGGGGCGGTGTCCTCGACGCAGATGCGCAGGACGTGGGCGGTCGCGCGGAGTTCGACGGTCACGAGGGGCGCGTCGCGCAGGTCGGCGTGCGGTGGGGCGGGGTGCGGGGTGGCCTTCACCGCGTTGGTGACAAGCTCGCTCATCACGAGTTCCGCGGTGTCGCGGTGGGGGTCGAGGCCCCATGCCGCCAGCGTCCGGCGGAGAAAGGAGCGGGCGGCGGCGGGTGTGCTCAGCAGCGCCGGAAGCGTGGTGCGCGCGAGGCGGAGCGACGGCTCACTGCTCACGGCGGCCCTCCGCGGCGGCGGGCCCCACGGCACGTACCGTCACGGGCTTGCTCACGTACGAGACGCAGCCCTCGATCTTCGCGGCGAGTTCCTCGCGCATGAACTCGGCGATCACACGGTCGTGGTGGAAGTGCTCGGCGCTCGGCACAAGGACGTTGACGATGCCCTCCGACCGGCAGCAGCTGATCAGCTCCGCCCAGATCCCCAGCCGGGCGCCGGGGCGTTGCTCGAACTGGACGCAGGCGACGGCGAGTTCCCGCAGAGCGGCGAACGCGACTAACTCCGTGAGCACACGGTGGACTGCCGCTTCGTCCATGCCGGGCAGTCTCCGCAAGTAGACAGCGGCGGCAAGGGGATCGGTGCGTACGGGCCGGCTGTGCACGGCGCCTCCTTGAGGTGTGCAGGTGGTCGTCCCATGAGCCTCGCTACGTAGAGCAGCGCTGCGCCACTCTGCGTAGCCGGTCGTGGGTACACGTCCGCCGCGCCGGAACCCGAAGGCATGACGCGGCAGCGCTCCGGTACGTGGCTGGAACCAGCCCGTGCCATGCTTGCGCATGCCCAGCATGCCTCCGCCGATGCGGATTATGCAAGGCATGCATTTGATGACCGTGCGAACGCAACACGACTTGCCGACACGGGTGACTGTCGGTCAAACTCGCCTGGATCCGCACGGCAAACGAAGGGTCGAGCCAGTGCCCACGAAGCGGCAGATGCCGACGATCCGCCTTCGCCGGTTGTCCGGCGAACTGCGTCGGCTGCGGGACGCAAGCCAGTTGACCAGGGAGGACGTTGCCCAGCGCACGGGCATCAACGAGGCGACGCTGTACCGCCTGGAGACGGCCCGCGTCCGCCCCCAGCGGCGCACGCTGATGGGGCTCCTCGACCTGTACGGCGTGCAGGACCCGCAGCGCTCGGAGATCTTGGCGCTTTCCAAGCAGGCGGACGAGCAAGGGTGGCTACGGCCGTATCACGCCGATCTGCCCGACGAATACACTGCCTACATCAGCTTTGAGGCCGAGGGACGCAGTGTCCGCAACTACGAGTCCTCCTTCGTCCCCGGCCTGCTCCAGACCGAGGAGTACGCGCGGGCCGTCATTCGGGGCGTGCTCCCGACAGCCACCGCCAAGGAGGTTGACCAACGGGTACGAGCACGCGTTGAACGGCGTCACGTTCTGACGAAGGAACACCCCCTCGAACTGTGGGCCATCGTCGACGAGGCGGCCTTGCACCGGCTGGTCGGCGGAGCGGAGATCATGACGGCGCAGCTTCGGGCCCTGCTCGACATGACCGAGCAGCCGCACGTGACCCTCCAGGTGATTCCCTTCGGCGTCGGTGCCCATCCGGGGATGCCCGGCAGCTTCGTACTGATCGATTTCCCTGCGACCGAGGACCCCGCGGTCGTGTACAACGAAAGCATGGCCGGTGACCTGTTCCTCGAAGCAGAGGCTGACATCCGGCGGTACGAGCAGATCTTCGACCACCTGCGGGCCATGGCGCAGAGTCCTGACGACTCCCGCGCCCTGATCGGCGCGCTGGCACACGAGATCACGTGAAAGGAGTTCCCACCGGATGGAAATTGACCTGACGTCAGTTGAGTGGCGGACGTCGTCGTACAGCGGCGGCAACGGCCAGTGCGTGGAGGTCGCCTCAGCGGCTGAGGCCGTGGCAATACGCGATAGCAAGGACCGCGAGGGGCCTGCCCTCACGTTCACCGCCGAGGCGTGGGGCGCGTTCATCCTCGGCGTCCGGGCCGGCGAACTCGCCGAGGCGTAGGCGCACCGGCGAGCGCGTCCCCTCGTCACGGGCGCTCATCATGGACGCCCTCAAGGAGATGGGTTGAACAAGGTGAAGCCTTACCTGGAATCCGCGGCCGAAGCCGGCCTGGAATGGACCAAGTCCTCCTACTCGGGCCACAACGGCAACTGCGTGGAGGTGGCCCCGCACGACCACCGCATAGCCACCCGCGACAGCAAGAACCCGACCGGCCCCGCCCTCCTCTTCACCCCCGCCGCCTGGTCCGCCTTCGTCGACGCGGTCGCCGCAGGCGAGTTCGACCAGGCGTAAGGGGGCGAGGTGAGGGGCGGCCCGGCGTCCGTTCAATGGCGGACGTCGTCGTACAGCGGCGGCAACGGCCAGTGCGTCGAGGTCGGCGCGGCAACGGCCTCGGTAGCGGTGCGCGACAGCAAGGACCGCGAGGGGCCTGCCCTCGTGTTCACCGCCGAGGCGTGGGGCGCGTTCGTCCTCGGCGTCCGGGCCGGCGAACTCGCCGAGGCGTAGGCGCACCGGCGAGCACGTCCCCTCGTCACGGGCGCTCATCATGGACGCCCTCAAGGAACGGTGTGGCGCATGACCATCCTGATCGTCGGGGGCAGTGGGTTTCTGGGGGCCGAGTTGGTCCGGCGGGCCAGAGCGGCAGGGCACGCGGTGGTTGCGACGTATGCGAGTGGGCCCGGGGCTGCGGGGCCCGACGGGTGGCGGCGGCTGGATCTGCGGGACGCGGGGGGTGTGGATGACGTCATGGCCGAGGTGAGGCCGCGGGTGGTGGTCAACGCGTCGAGTGGGCGTGAGGATTCGGCGGTTACGGCGGCGGGGCCCGTTCAGCTCGCGATGGTGGCGGTGCGGCAGGGGGCCGGCCTGGTCCATGTGTCCTCAGACGCCGTGTTCTCCGGGCGCCGGGGACGCTACGACGAGTCCGCCCCGCCGGATCCTGTCACCCCGTACGGCGCGGCCAAGGCTGCCGCGGAGACCGGGGTGCTCGCCGTCCACCCGAAGGCCGTCGTCGCCCGGCCGTCGCTGATCATCGGTCACGGGCGTTCCCGGCACGAGCAGCACGTGCGCGACCTTGCCTCCGGCGTTGCCGAGGGCGCCTTGTACACCGACGACATCCGCTGCCCCGTGCACGTCGACGACCTCGCGGCTGCCCTGCTGGAGCTGGCGGCCGGCGACGCCGCGGGCGTGCACCATCTCGCGGGGCCCGACGCTGTGAGCCGTTACGAACTGGGCGTCCTCATCGCCCGGCGCGACGGTCTCGACGCCTCGCGTCTTCCCGTGGCCCTGCGGGCCGAGAGCGGCCGGCCCGGAGCCCTCGACGTGCGCCTGGACAGCCGGGCGACCCGGCAGCGGCTGCGCACCACGCTGCGCGGCGCCCGGCAGTTCCTGCGGCCCGGGGGCTGACACAGGTCCGCCCGCCCCCGGGCAACGGAGGCGGGCGGCTGGGGTGGAGGTCAGGAGGGTTGGCCCGGGAGGACCTTCATGCCGGGGACGGTGAGGTCGCCGCCGAATTGGGCGGCCTGGATGACCGTGACGTCGGTGAAGAAGAGGACCGGGAGGGTCAGGGGGGGTGGGGCCTTCGGGGTGAAGGTGATGGGGACGACGCCGAGGAGGTTGCCGCTCAGGGACTCCGTGTACATCGTCACCGTGCCGTTGCGGAAGGTGGACGTCGAGCCGGAGCGGGCGGTGACGTGGGTCTTCGTGCCGTTCGGGCCGTTGACGATCTGGTGCAGGTCACCGATGTCGATACCGGTCGCGGTGAACTTCAGCACGTCCTTCACGCCGCCGCTGTACGTCTTGACCTGCACGATGCCGTCGTACTTCAGGCCGTACAGCGTCAGCAGCGAGCTCTTGAGCACCCACGGGTCGTCGGGCAGCAGCGGTATGCCCTGCTCGGTCTGCGCGTCGGCGAGCGCCTTCGCGTCGTAGGTCGGGCAGGGGTAGCCCTCCGCCCCGCTCCCCGACGCGGCGGGCTTGTCCGCGGGCTTCGCCGACTTCACGTCCTTGGACGTCTTCTTCGCCGCGTCCGTCGTCTTCTTCGTCGTGTCCTTGACCGTGCCCGTGACGTCCTGCACGGTCTTCGTCACGCCGTCGACCGTCGACGTCACCGGGTCCGAGGGCTTGGTCGTCGGGGTGGCGGACGGCGTGGGCGGCGTGGGCGTCGCGGACGGCGACGGCGAGGTGGTGGTGGTGGAGGAGGACGAGCCGGTGAGGCCGCCGAGCAGCCCGCCCAGCAGGCCGCCGAGGCCCAGCGGGTCCGAAGGGTTCGAGGACGTGGCCGAACCGGAGCCCGAACTCGCGCTGGGGCTCGGGCTCGCCGCCGGCGCGGTCGTCGGGTCCGCCGGCTTCGGCTGCGACTTCGCCTTGGCGGTGCCCTCCGGAGACGGGGACGTCGTCGGCTTAGGCGCGGAAGAGCCGTCGTCCCCCTTCGCGCCGGCGCTCGGGCTCGTCGTCGGCTTCGGCGTCGCCTTGCCGCCGGAGCCGGAGCTGGACCCGGAGCCGGTCGACGTGGGCGTCGGCGTCTCGGACTGCGTCACGCACGGGCCCGGCGTGTACGGGCTCTTGGGCAGCTCGTCGGCCTGCGCCAGGTGCGGGGTCAGGCCCATGCCCATCAGCACCGCGGTCGGCATCGCGGCCAGCGCCACCGCCTTGCCCAGCGGCATGTGCAGCTTGGTCAGCAGCGGCTTGCGCGGCGCCGCGTGCCGCGGTCCGGACGTCGCCCTGCCGGGTCCCTCGCTCTCCGCCGGCTGAGCCTCGTCACCCAGCACGGTGCCTCCCGTTCTCCTCGGTGGTCTCTTCGTCGGCCCCTACGCCGGCGTGCACCGGCTCGGGCGGTGTGAACGGGTCCGCGGGCACGGCGGGCACGGCGGCGTCAGCACCCGAGCCGGAATCGGAGCCGGCTTCGTCGCCCGACGCCCCGGGGTCGCCGCCCGGCAGCTCCGCCTTCTCCCCCGGCGCGTCGGGAAGGCTCTTGCCCGGCACCCACGCGACGGCCATGGCCCCGCCGACGAGCGCCAGCAGGAAGCCGATGACGATGCCGCCGAAGTTGGCCACCGGGATCGACACCAGGCCGAGCAGGATCGCCGCGACGCCGGAGAAGATCCGTACCGCGCTCTGGAACCACATCGTCAGGCCCAGCACGGCCAGCAGCACGCCGATGATGAGCGCGCCGGCGCCCGCGGTGGTCGCCATGCGTACGGTCAACTGGCCGAAGGTCACGTTGTTGTACGGGATGTACCCGATGGGGAACCCGGCGAGCATGGTCAGCAGCCCGGCCCAGAAGGGGCGTCCCCACCGCCAGTGCCGGAAGGCGATACGGCCGCGGTTCAGCTGGGCGACAGCCCCTGTCGACTCGGCACTCATGGAAAACAGCTCCCTGGAACTGGCGTTACGTGAAGAAGGTGGCCGGGGCCATGGGCGAGCCGCGCCCCGCACGGCTCGCCCGACGGCGGCTCAGGCCGGGCTCAGAAGCACTCGACCCCGGAACCGGAGCCCAGGTGCACCTTGAGGCTCAGGCCCGCGAGCGTGAAGGTGCCCGCGCTGGTGGCCCAGGCCGTCTGCTGGACGTTGTCCAGGTCGGCCGACTTCGCCGTCTGGGCGAACGAACCCGGGTCGGTGAGGTCCTTGTCCTTGATGCCCGGGCCCGGCTGGCCCTTCGCGCCCGCCGCGACACCGATGTTGATGTCGTTGAACGTGGCGTTGGCGTCGAGCTGGTCGAGGTCGATGTAGAGGTTGTGGGCCGTGACGGCCTTGCTCCCCTTACCCGCCTCCAGCCGCAGCGTCACATCGCCGATCGGCGTCGGGATGACGACCGACTGGCACAGCCCGTGGATGGTGGCGTCGGTGAACGCCGACACCGCCACCGGCACGTACTTGCCGTCCTGCTTGACGTCCAGCGCCCCGTACTGCTCGAAGCCGTCACCGTGCAGGGTGTCGGCCCGGACCTTGAACTGCTGGCCCGACACGCTGAACGACGCCGCGAGCGCCCCCTGTGCGATGGCCACGCCTATCGCGGCGGTGGCGGCCACGCTCGGCACCATGACGACGGCGAACCGGCGCCATCTGGTACCGCCACGAACGTGCGATTCCATGTTTCCTCCTTCTCGGACGTACATCTCCGGCCGGGAAGTGGATCCAGGCCTGGTGATGGGAGAAGTGCTACGTCCTCGGAAGGGGAGCGCCGGGCCGGGCGGCGCCGTCCAGCCCACGGGGAAGCCCCGGCGGGCAGTCCGGACGGCGGTGTCCGTGACGTCGGCGATCACCCCCGAGCGACAACCACTGGCCACGCTCTCGCGCAACCTGCTGGACAGGCTCCATCCGGTTCCATCCGGCGGACGGAGACCCCCCTGTCCCGGAGGGCGCGGCGGCTGCCGCGCGCTCCCGCTCGGCGGGGACCCGTGGGCCGAGGGCCCCGGCTGGCTGCCGGGCACCGGCTACGGACCGAGCTTGGCCGATCGTGGTCCATTCGGGGCCGACGCACAAGGGGCTCATTACTAGCGAGTAACGGATGCGTGTCGCACGTCCGTCGGCCACCCGGCGGATTCTCACACCGGGTAGCGGAAACAGGGCCGGTGAACTCCGGCATATATGACGATGTGCCGACACATCGGTGCCGACATATCACGAGGGGTGACGGCGACCACCCATTGTCACGGTTTGATAAAGAGCGGTCGCCGTATCGCTAAATCACCGAGCAAATGCCCACGCTCAGAACAGCACCCGCGCCAGCTTCGTCCGCGCGGCCACCACCCGCGGGTCGTCGGGGCCGACGACCTCGAACAGCTCCAGCAGCCGCACCCGCGCCGCGTCCCGGTCCTCGCCCGCCGTCCGGCGCACGACGTCGACCAACCGCCCGAAGGCGTCCTCGACATGACCGCCGACCAGGTCCAGGTCGGCCGCGGCGAGCTGCGCGGCCACGTCGCCGGGCGCGGCGGCGGCAGCGGCCCGGGCGGCCTGCGGGTCGGCGCCCTCCACGCGCTGCAGCAGCTCGGCCTGGGCGAGCCCGATCTTCGCCTCGACGTTGGCCGGTTCGTCGGCCAGCACGTTGCGGTACGCCTGGATCGCGCCCGGCAGGTCGCCGGCGTCCAGCGCGTCGTGCGCGGCGCCCAGCGCCAGCTCCTGCGGGGTGGCCGGGCGCGGCGGCGCGGCCTCGGCCGGCTCGGCGGCGGCGCCGGGGTCCACCTCGGGGCCGACGATGCCGAAGCGCTCCTCGGCGACGGCGACGAGCTGGTCGAGCACCTGGGCGATCTGGTCCTCGGGCGCCAGGCCCTGGAAGAGCGGCATGGCCTGCCCGGCGAGCACCGCGAAGACCGCCGGCACGCCCTGCACCCCGAACTGCTGGAAGAGCATCTGGTTGGCGTAGACCTCGGCGGTGGCCAGTACGAACCGGCCGCGGTACTGGCCGGCCAGCCGCTCCAGCACCGTGTTGAGCTGCTTGCTCTGCTCGGCCTGGTCGGCCCAGAAGCTGATGACGACCGGGACCTCGGCGGAGCGCTGCAGGACATCGCTCTCGAAGGTCGCCTCGGTCACCTCGATGACGAGCGGGGAAGCGGGGGCGGCGGAGGCGCCGGCGTCCTGCCGCTGCGCCCTGGCCTGTTCGGCCTTCGCCTTGGCCTCGTTGGCCGCCTTCACCGCGGCGAGGTCGACCACGCCGCTCATGGACATGTTCCGTGGCTGCATGAGGCAATCCTCCCCCCTCCCGGACCCGAACGTGCGCAGACCCGGGATCGGGCCAGGCTCCCCGCCGGTTCGCGAGGCCCCGACCACCCGGTCGTGTGGTGCCGTGCCGCGTCGCCGCGACATGTGTGCGGTGGTACGGATCCCCATCCGTACGAGCGTGGTTGCCGCCGGAACCGCGTGTGCGGAACACCCGCGCCGAGGCGGCGGGGTCTTTCGCTACGACCCGTAGCGTAACTGCACGGGGATCTTCGGCGCGGCACCGGCCGGTGTGAGACCGCTCACTCGTCACGCTACCTACCGGCCGGTATGGTCCGCCCTATGTGTGCCATCCGCTCCGGCCTGTCCTCGGGCAAACGCACCGGGCGCCCGCGAAGTGCCGCCGCCGACCGGGCGATTCTCGCGGCGACCCGGTCCGCGCTGGCCGAGGTGGGCTGGAGCCGGCTCACGCTCGGGGACGTCGCGGCGCGGGCGGGAGTGGCCAAGACGACGCTCTACCGGCGCTGGCCGGGCAAGAACGAGCTGGTGGTGGACGCGGTCGCGGCGCTGTTCGAGGAGCAGCTGGAACTGCCCGACCGCGGGAGCCTGGAGGCCGACATCCGCGGGGTGGTGCTGCGCTTCGCCGAGCTGCTGGACCGGCCGGAGACCAGGACCGCGCTGATGGCGGTGATCGCGGAGGCCACGCACGACGACGCGCTGCGGCTGCGGATCCGGGCGGCGATCGTGGACCGGCAGAAGCACCTGGTGGTGCTGGGCAGGAAGCGGGCGCAGCAGCGCGGTGAGATCCCGCCGGACGACCCGGCGGACCCGGCGGACCCGGAGAACCCTTCGGACCCTTCCGACCCGGACGCCCCGGCGGGCGGCGCGGCGGCGCCGTGGCGGGACAACCTGATCTTCGACGTGGTCGCCGGGGCGGTCGTGCACCGGGTGATGGTGTCGTCGGAGCCGGTCGACGAGGAGTGGGCGCGCCGGCTCGCCGGGCTCCTCGTCGTCGGGCTCGGCGGTCTGCACACCGCCCGGAACCTCTTCTGAGCCGGCGGGCTCAGGACAAATTCCGCGCGGTGGCTGCCTCACCTCCGGCCATTCCGGCCGGCGAACCGGCCATTCCGGCGGCGGCGGAGCCGGCCACGAAGTGGTCGAACTCCCCCGCCAGGACGCCCTTGACGAAGGCGTCCCATTTCGCCGCGGTGGTCACGGCCACCACGTCCGGCTGTTCCGTCTCCCTGATGTAGACCATCCCGTCGTCGCCGACGGTCGCTTCGAGGGCCACACACATCCTTTCCTCAGCAGCGGGACCGGGTCGGCCTCGAATGTACCGACCGCGACCGCGTGCCTGGTCAGCGCCGCAGGGGGCGGATGGAGGGATGTGCGGGGCGCTCAGAAGCGGGCCGGCTCGGCGTACGTGCCCCACTCGGCGCGCAGCACGTCGCAGATCTCGCCGAGCGTGGCCTCGGCCCTGACCGCGTCCAGCATCGGCGCGATCATGCTGCCGCCGTCGCGCGCGGCGGCCAGCATCGCGTCGAGCGCGGTACGCACCGCCGCGTCGTCGCGGGCGGCCCGGCGGGCGGCGAGCAGCGCGACCTGGTCGCGCTCGACCTCGTGGCCGACCCGCAGGATCTCCAGGTCGCCGGTGACCGAGCCGGTGTGGCAGTTGACGCCGACGACCCGCTTGTCGCCCTTCTCCAGCGCGCTCTGGTACCGGAAGGCGGCCTCCGCGGTCTCGCCGGTGAAGTAGCCGTCCTCGATGCCGCGCAGGATGCCGGACGTCATCGGGCCGATGGGGTGCTCGCCGCTGGGCACCGCGCGCTCGCCGAGCTCGCGGATCCTGTCGAAGATCTTCTCCGCGTCCTGCTCGATCCGGTCGGTGAGCGCCTCGACGTACCAGGAGCCGCCGAGCGGGTCGGCGACGTTGGCGACGCCGGTCTCCTCCATGAGCACCTGCTGGGTGCGCAGCGCGATCTCGGCGGCCTGGGCGCTCGGCAGGGCCAGCGTCTCGTCGAGGGCGTTGGTGTGCAGCGAGTTCGTGCCGCCGAGCACCGCGGACAGCGCCTCCACGGCGGTGCGCACCACGTTGTTGTACGGCTGCTGGGCGGTGAGCGAGACCCCCGCCGTCTGGGTGTGGAAGCGCAGCCACTGCGCCTTCTCCGACGTCGCCCCGTACACGTCCCGCATCCAGCGGGCCCAGATGCGGCGGGCGGCGCGGAATTTGGCGATCTCCTCGAAGAAGTCCAGGTGGGCGTCGAAGAAGAACGACAGGCCCGGCGCGAACACGTTGACGTCCAGGCCGCGGCTCAGGCCCAGCTCGACGTAGCCGAAGCCGTCGGCGAGGGTGTAGGCGAGCTCCTGGGCGGCCGTGGCGCCGGCCTCGCGGATGTGGTAGCCGGACACCGACAGCGGTTTGTACGCCGGGATGGCCGCCGCGCAGTGCTCCATCAGGTCGCCGATGAGCCGCAGGTGCGGCTCGGGGGCGAAGAGCCACTCCTTCTGCGCGATGTACTCCTTGAAGATGTCGGTCTGGAGCGTGCCGTTCAGTATGGCCGGGTCGACGCCCTGGCGTTCGGCGGCGACCAGGTACATGCAGAAGACCGGGACGGCGGGCCCGGAGATGGTCATGGAGGTGGTGATGTCGCCGAGCGGGATGTCGTGGAAGAGCACTTCCATGTCGGCGGCCGAGTCGATGGCGACACCGCAGTGGCCGACCTCGCCGAGCGAGCGGGGGTCGTCGGAGTCGCGGCCCATCAGCGTCGGCATGTCGAAGGCGACCGACAGCCCGCCGCCGCCGTTGGCGAGGATGGAGCGGTACCGCTCGTTGGTCTGCCGGGCGTTGCCGAAGCCGGCGAACTGCCGGATCGTCCACGTCCTGCCGCGGTAGCCCGTGGCGTACAGCCCGCGCGTGAAGGGATACTCCCCCGGCCAGCCGATCCGCTCGAACCCCGGCACGTCCGCGCCGGGCGGCGGTCCGTACACGGGCTCGACCGGGTCCCCGGAGAGCGTCGTGAAGTCGGCGTCCCGCCGGCGGCTGGCGTCGTAGCGTGCCTGCCAGCGCCGGCGTCCTGTCTCGATCTCCGCAGCGTCCATACCCTCGAATTTACTAGGACGTCCTAGTAAATGTCGATGACACGCGGCCCACCACATGGATGGGCCGGTTTTTTTACCCGTACGCGCCGGTCGCGCGCGGGCTACACCTTGACGGGCTCGGCGGTCTCCGGGACGACGACCCGGGGGGCCAGCTCACGGGTGACGCGGCGCTCGACGAAGAAGGCGGCGGTCGGGACCGTGCCGGCCAGCAGCACCCAGGCCATCCGGCCGATCGGCCACTTGGCCTTGGAGCACAGGTCGAAGGCGAAGACCAGGTAGACCACGTAGAGCCAGCCGTGGGCGAAGCCGATCACGGTGGTGGCGGTGCCCGCGCCGCTGATGTCGAGCCCGTACTTGCCGATGACGGCGAGGGTGAGCGCGATCAGCAGGACGCCGGTCACGTAGGCCATCACCCGGTAGCGGGTCAGCACGCTTTGTTTCATGCCCATGAGCGTAACCCCGGGCCGTCCCGCCCCGGTTTTCACCCCCGCCCGTCAGCCCTCCCCCTGCCTACCCCTCCCCCTGCCTGGTCGGTCTTCCTCCTCACTCCCTCCGCGGGCGGCCTCGTCCCTCGGCCGACCGCTCCGGGAACTCGCTCGTCAGCCCTCCTCCTGCCTGGTCGGTCTTCCTCCTCACTCCCTCCGCGGGCGGCCTCGTTCCTCGGCCGACCGCTCCGGGAGCTCGCTCGTCAGCCCTCCTCGAAATCCCCCGCCGCTATCCTCAACGGCCTGAGCAGCGCGAAAATCTCCGCGCACTCCTCCGCGTCGTAGACGCCGAGGCCGAAGTCCATCGCCATCAGGTCGCGGGTGGCGGACTCGACGATCTCCCGGCCCTTGTCGGTGATCGAGGCGAGCGTGCCGCGGCCGTCGTTGGGGTTGGGGCGCTTGTCGACCAGGCCGGAGGCCACCAGGCGGTCCACGGTGTTGGTGACCGACGTGGGGTGCACCATCAGCCGCTCGCCGATCTTGGACATCGGCAGCTCGCCGGCCTTGGAGAAGGTGAGCAGCACCAGGGCCTCGTAGCGCGCGAACGTCAGCCCGTACGGCTTGACGACCGCATCGACCTGGCCGAGCAGGATCTGCTGGGCGCGCATGATCGAGGTGATCGCGCCCATGGACGGGACGCCTCCCCACCGCTGGGTCCAGTGCTCGTCGGCGCGGGCGATGGGGTCGAAGGGGAGGCTCAGGGGCTTTGACACGGGCCTGAGCCTACCCGTCGGTCACATGCTGGTCACGGCTGTCTCGGTCCTCGGGCGCAGGCAGCGGCCCGCGCCTCACGCCAGGGCGCTGAGCGCGTGCCACTGGGCCGCGGTCAGGTTCCACTCGCCGTACCCGTTGCCCTTGTCGACGACGGCCCTGGTCGAGCCGGTGGCGATGACCAGGTCACCGCGGGTGGCGGCGGCGAAGAACCACGCGGCGTCGGCGGCGCTGAGGCCGATGCAGCCGTGGCTCTTGTTCTGCTTGCCCATGTACCGGTCGTTCCAGGGCGCGGCGTGCACGAACGTACCCGAGGTGGTGATGCGCACCGCGTCGTGGACGTCCTCGTCGTAGAAGTCGGCGGAGTCCTCGCTGGTGGCGATGTCCACGGAGGACGACGTCATGCGGACCGTCGACTGCTTGGTCATCACGACCATCGTGCCGTTCCAGGTCGGCCAGGCGGCGCTGCCGCCGGAGATCTTGAAGTCCTTGACGGTACGGCCGTTCTCGGTGACGCGCATGCGGTGGGTGGACAGGTCCGCGTACGAGATACGGGCGGTGCCGACGCTGAAGGTGTCGTGGACGTCCCGCCGCAGGTAGCGCCCGCCGCCGGTGTCGATACCGCTGAGCTTCGCGGTGAGCGTGACCTCGGTGCCGGACGGCCAGTACGTGTCGGGGCGCCAGTCGACCCGCTGGATGCCGGTGAGCGGGTCGGTGAGCCAGCCCCAACTGCCCTTGACCGCCGGGGTGGTGGTGACGTCGAGGGCCCGCTCGACGGCGGCCTTGTCGGTGACGGGCTTGTCGAAGGCGAGCGAGACGGGCAGGCCGACGCCGACGACGGCGTTGTTGAGCGGCGTCGCGGTCACGCCGTTGACCTTGGCGGCGGCCGTCGTACGGAAGCCGCTGGACGTCGTGGCCTTCGTGCCGGCGGCGTCGGAGGAGGTGACGGTGACGGTGTAGGAGGTGCCGGGCGTCATGGTGCGGTCGGAGGTCCAGGTGTGCCGGTCGGCGGCGAGCGTGCCGGTGACCTCGACGGGGTCGACGCCGTCGCCGGACCTGCCGTTCGGGGTGACGGTGACGGCGTCGAGGGTGCCGCCGCCCGTGGCGGTGACGGAGACGGGGGTGCCGGGGGCGACGCTGCGGCCGGCGGCGGGGGTGACGGTGACGCCCGGCCGCGGGGCGGCGGCCGAGGTGCCGCCCTTGGCGTCGCCGCCCGGGGCGCCAGGGGCGGTGGCCGCGCCGTCGTGGCCGCCGCAGCCGGCGGCGCCGAGGAGCAGGGCCAGCAGCAGGGCGGGCACGGTGAGCGCCCGCGGGCGGCGCCGGGCGGGTATGGCGGGTCCGGTGCAGGTGCGGGACGCGGTGGGGTGCACGGTGCGGTACACGGTGGTGGGTCCTTGTCAGCAGTCGTCTGCGGTGAGCGTCTTGGCGGGGCCGGCGCCCTGGGCGGGGCCCTTGCCGGCGCTGGTGCCGCCGCGGCTCCCGTAGCTGCCGCCGGTGCCGCCGGAGGCCGTCGAGGGCAGGGCCGCGGGGTAGTGGTCGAGGGCCATCCGGTCGAGGGAGTCGGCGAGGCAGCCGGCCGGGCGCGGCCCGTCGGGCTCGTCCCCCAGGCCCACGGCCACCGGCGACTTCGGGCTGTCGAGCACCAGCACGGCGACGTACCGCCCCTGGCTCTGCACCCACACGACCACGCCGGTGTGCTCGTCGGACACGCCCATGGAGCGGTGCGCGAGCTGCATGCCCCAGGCGCCGGCGTCGGTGGTGGCGAAGGACATGCCGCACGTGGGCGCCATCTCCTTGCGCAGCCCGTCCGCGACATCGGCCGCGGCGGTCGCGTCGGGGAGGACGAAGACCTTCTCGTACGCGGTCGCGGGCACCATCGCGGCCCGGAAGGTACGCGAGGCCGTCGCCGTCGTGCCGGCCATGGCCGGCACGCCGCACTCCGGGGTGATCTTCTTCGCCTCCGCGTCACCGGCCACCGACCACTGCCACTTCACCGGGTACGGCAGCGAGCTGGGCGGCAGCAGCCCGTCCAGCAGCCGCTCGCCGAGCGCCGAGGCGGACGGCACGGGGTCGGGGGCCGCGGACGCGGACGCGGCGGGCGGTGCGGTACGGGTGCCGGTGGCGTCGAGCCGGGGCAGCAGCTGCCAGCCCCCGACGCCGAGGACCAGCGCGGCGGCGGCGCTCACCGCCGCGGCCCTGCGCCGGGCGCGGCGCCGCTCGCCGCGGGAGCGGGCGGCGGCCGGCCCGGCCAGCACGACCAGCGGCTCGGTGTCGTGGGCCAGGTCGCGCAGCCGGTCGTCGATACGGGCGCGGTCGCGGTCGCCGGGGCCGGGGCCGGGGCCGGTGCTGTCGCCGGGGACGGTGCCGGGCGGCCGGTCGTCGGGCGCGTCAGCCATGGAGGGGCACCTCCAGGGTGCGTAGGTGCTCGGGATGGGCGGGTCGGCGGGCGGCGGGGGCCGCGGGTTCGGGGTCCGCGGGCTCGGGATCGTCCCGGAGCCGGGCGCCCAGCGCCTTGCGTCCGCGGCTGAGCCGGGTGCGTACCGCGGCGGACGACACCCCGGTCTCCCGGGCGATCTGCTCGATCGGCAGGTCCAGCAGGTGGTGCATCACCACGGCGGTGCGCTGGTCGTCGCCGAGCGAGCGCAGCGCGTCCACCAGCGCGACCCGGTCCGGGGCGAGCGCGGGCGCGTCGGGCGGCGGCCCGTGCCGGAAGTGGGCGCGCATGCGGTTGCGCGCCTTGCGCCAGGTGCTGACGGCCAGCCGCAGCGCGACGGTTCTGACCCAGGGGGTCGGGTCGCCTTCGGCGGTGAGCGCGTCCCAGCGGGTCCAGGCGCGGGCGTACGCCTCCTGGACGGCGTCCTCGGCCTCCGCGAGGTCGCCGGTGACGGCGAAGACGACGGCGACCATTTTTTTGGCCGTGGCGGCGTAGAAGTCGTCGAAATCCGCGAGGCGCTCCGCGGGTTGTGCGGTCATGTGCTTGCCCTCCCGCTATTGCTCACGCGTGAGGGGGCGCTGAGGTGACGGGGGACTTTGACCCGCGGGTCCGCACCCCACGGGGGTGGGCCGTTCTGCCGGTGCCGGGACCTTCTCGCCGTTTCGGCTGGGCGCGCAGTTCCCCGCGCCCCTGAAAAGCAGGCCCTCCGCGGGGCTCGGGGCGCAGTTCCTCGCGCCCCTGAAAAGCAGGCCCTCCGCGGGGCTCGGGGCGCAGTTCCCCGCGCCCCTGCAGGGCCGGCTCCTCGGCAGTTCCTACCGGGGGCGGGTGGTGCGGAGGTGGGTGGCTACGGGGGAGAGGGCTTCGCGGTAGGCGGCCAGGGCGTGCGGGGGGATGAGGTCGATGAAGTGCTCGCGGACGGAGGCGACATGGCGGGGGGCGACATGGCGCATGGTGTCCCAGCCGTGTTCGGTGAGGACGGCGTAGAGACCGCGGCGGTCCTCCTCGCAGTTCTCGCGGCGCACGTAACCCGCGGCCTCCATGCGGGTGATCTGGTGCGACAGGCGGCTCTTGGACTGGAGCGTGGACTTCGCCAGGTCGCTCATCCGCATCCGGCGGTCCTCGGCCTCGGAGAGGTTGACGAGGATCTCGTAGTCGTTGTTGGTGAGGCCGAAGGGTTGCAGGTCGCGCTCCAGCTGGTACATGAGCAGCCGGCTGACATCGAGATGGATGCGCCACGCGCGCTGCTCATCCTCGGTGAGCCAGGTGGTGGCGCTTTCCGCGGTCTCCGTCGTCATACGGGGAATTCTACCGTCCGTCGAGATTCGTATGTTTACCAGGGTAGTGAGCCGGTCACCGTGTGCAGCGGCCCTGTTGGGCCGGTCAGCTTCGGCTTCCGGGGCGCTGCGCGCCGGGGACGCCGGGGCCCGCGCTCGCCGGGACGCCGCCGGTGTCGGCCTCGGGCATCAGCTGCTCGGTGGACTGGAGCAGCACCTGCCCCGCGCCGCTGAACTCGAACTGGTGCTCCTCGCCGGAGGCGCCGCCGAGGCCGGTCAGCGCGCGGATGCCGCCGAGGACGCCGCGCATGTAGGCGTGGTCGTAGTGGTGGCACGGGCTCGGGCAGTCGGCCCAGCCGACGAGGGCCTGCGGGTCGACCCGGATGGGCGGTTCGACGAAGTGCACCGCGCCGTTGGAGGCGGCGACGAACTTGCCGGTGCCCAGGAGGGTCAGGAAGCCGGGGATGATCGACTGCTTGAGGGTCAGCCCGGGCTGGAAGGCCAGCAGGTTGCCGGAGCGGATGGTGAGGTTGCCCTCGTCGAGGTCGTAGGAGTTGATGTCGTACGCCCGGTCGGCCAGCAGCATCTTGCCGCGGCCCTGCGCGACGACCCACGCGCTGGCGTGCAGCGGGGAGTGGAAGTTGGCGGCGATCAGGTGGTCGAGCGGGCCGTGGCCGATGGCGTGGAAGTCGATCTGCCCGTAGTAGGCGATCATCTTCCCCTTCTGCAGGAACCACTGGCCTTCGAGGTCGACGCTGAAGGCGTACGGGTTGACGTTGTCGTTGCTGGGCAGGGTGGCGGCGTCGTGGACGACGGGCCCGCCGGCCGGGTGGGTCACAGCTTCTCCTCCGACGCCTGGACGTACACCGTGCCCTGGCCGCTCAGTTCGAGCTGGAAGGCCTCGCCGGAGCCGCGGCCGACCATCTCGCGCCAGCCGATCGCGGTGGCGAGCTTGTTGCGGACGTCGCCGCGGTGGGCGACGTACGCCTGCGGGTCGACGTGGACGGGGCGGCCCGGGGCGATGGGCAGCTCGAAGACGCCGCCGTGGGCCATGAACGCGACCGAGCCCTTGCCCTGCAAGGTGGTGGTGAACAGGCCCTGCCCGGTGACCTGGCCCCGTATCACGCCCATGACACCGCCCTGGGAGCCCATGAACATCGTGCCCTGGGCGAGCGAGCCGTCGAAGGCCAGCAGCCGGTCGGCCTCGACGTACAGGGTCTCGCCGCTGAGGTCGACGGTGTGGATGTGGTGGCCGCCGTGGCCGAACAGCACGGTGCCGCTTCCCTCCACCGTCATCAGCGGGGTGGCCTCGCCCGCGACCCGGCGGCCGATCATCGACATCACGCCGCCCTGGCCGCCGACGATGCTGGGCGTGAAGGTGACGGCGCCGCGGTAGGCGAGCATCGCGCCGCGCTGGCTGAACATCCGCTGCCCGGGCACGACGGTGGCCTCGACCAGCTTGGAGTTGACGCGGGTGAAGGGCATCTAGACGTCACCGCCGATGGTGCTGCGCTCGCTGGGCTGGACGTAGACCAGGCCGTCGCCCTCGAAGTGGATGCGGAAGCTCTCCCCCGAGCCCTCGCCGATGAGGGTGCGCAAGCCCACGTAGGAGCGCAGCTGCTGGCGCAGGTTCCCGGTGTGGGCGACATACGCGCCGGGGTCGACGACCAGCGGGGTGCCGGGGGTGACGCGCAGCACGATCGCCGGCCCGTCGGACATGATCGCGGCCTGGCCGGCGCCCTCGACGGTGGTGGTGAACAGCCCGTTGCCCTGCGAGGCGCCGCGCAGGCCGGTGAAAGTGGTGCCGGTGCGCAGGGAGGGCTCGGTGACCAGCAGGTTGCTCGCCTCGACGTGCAGCTTCTCGCCGGTCAGCCGGACGAGGTTGATCTCGGTGGCGCGGTCGGCGAAGTAGACCGTGCCGGTGCCCTTGACCTCCATGACGGCCATGGCCTCGCCGGTGATGCGCCGGGTGACCAGGCCGCGCAGGCCCTCGCCGCCGCCGGTCATCTTCTTGAACGTCACCTCGCCGTCGTAGGCGACCATGGCGCCCTTCTTGGCCTTGACCGCGTCGCCGGCCAGGTCGACGGCGAGCACCCGGGTGCCCTGGAGCCGGAAGACCGCCATGGGCTCAGCCCCCGTCCGTCGCGGCGGCGCGCGGCCGTACCGGCAGCGGCTCCAGCGGTTCGCCGGTGGCGCCGGCGGCCTCCTGGACCTCCAGCAGCGAGGCGCCGCGGCGGGCGGCCTCGAACGCCTTGTGGCCGCCGCGCAGGCCGAACAGCCGCTTGCCGAGCAGGATGTAGAGGACGGCCAGGACGTTGAGCGCCAGGGTGCCGATCTTGAAGTAGCTGACCTTCTCGGTCAGCTCGTAGACCTCCAGCGGCAGGAAGGCGGCGGTCGCGACGACGGTCAGATACTCCGCCCAGCGCTTGGCCCACCACAGCCCGAAGCCCTCAACGATCTCGATCAGCGCGTAGCCGAGCAGGGCGGCGGCGACGATCTGGAGGGTGGACTTCTTGTAGTCGAAGGCCTTCTGGATGGAGTCCACGACCGGCGAGTGGTCCAGGTCGTAGTGGAAGTGGTCGGCGACCGGCTTGAAGACCGTCAGGTCGTCCTCGAAGAGCTTGTGCACCGCGTCCTGGGAGTTGCTGAACTTCCACACCGCCCAGGCGGCCAGGACGATCAGCAGGCCGCGCAGGATCCGCTCGACGGCCAGGAAGCGCAGGATGAACAGGTCGCGCAGCGCCCGGCCGCGCGGCACCAGCGGCGCGCGCTCGGCGGGTCCCGAGCCGTGCGGTGCGCCGAGCACGAAATCCCCGCAGCGCAGGCAGCGCCAGACCTCGCCGACGGCGGTGCTGGCGTGCAGCCGGGCGCGCAGCAGCAGCTCGTCCGGCGCGTAGGTGATATGGCCCTTGCGGGCGCAGTGCCGGCGGTCCCAGTCGATGCTCATCGTGTGTCGGTCCCCGTTGGTGGTTCGTTGTCGTGAACAAGTCCAGGCAAGCCCACGGACAGGCTCGTGCACTGGGACGCTACCGCCCGCCGGGTGGTTTCCTACCCCGGGGACGGTTCTTCGATTCGCGGCGGTGATAATGGAGGAGGGCTTGTGAACGCGCTCACAAGGCGCCGCCCCGACCGTACCGAACGCCCGACCGTACCGACAGTGAGGTTCCCGTGGATCTGAAGACCGCCGGCGCTCTGCGCAGGCTGCGCCTGATCTCCGCCCCGGAGGCGGTCTCCTTCCTGCTGCTGCTGGTCTGCTCGGTGCTCAAGCGCACCACGGACTTCAACGCGGTGCCGGTGATGGGGATGGTGCACGGCGTGCTGTTCATCGGCTACGTCGTCCTGTGGGCGCTGGCGTGGCTGCGGGCCCGCTGGGGCTGGCGGCGGGCCGGCTGGCTGCTCCTGCTGTCGGTGCTGCCGACCGGCGGCTTCTTCGCCGAGCGCACGCTGGCGCGCGAGTGCGAGGACGTGGTCGTGGCCGCCCGGGCCCGTACCGAGGCGGTGGGCGCGTGATCGTCGCCTTCTCCGTGACGCCGCTGGGCGTGGGCGAGGACGTCGGGGAGTACGTGGCCGAGGCGGTGCGGGTGGTGCGCGCCTCGGGGCTGCCGAACCGCACGGACGCGATGTTCACCTCGATCGAGGGCGAGTGGGACGAGGTGATGGACGTCGTCAGGCGCGCGGTCGCCGCCGTGGAGGCGCGGGCGCCGCGGGTCTCGCTCGTGCTGAAGGCGGATCTGCGGCCTTCGGTGACGGACGGGCTGGAGTCCAAGGTGGCGACCGTCGAACGGTATCTGGCCGACTGACGATCGGATCCGGACATGTTGCCGTAGCACGCCGGTCACAATTGCGTCACGCGCACCGGCGTACGGGCCGGGGCGCGCGGGCGGTGTGCGGGCCGGCCTGCATACGGGCCGGGTGCGCGGTCAGAGCAGGCCGCCGCCGGTGGCCAGGGCGATGCCCAGCGCGGTGCGCTCGTAGAGCACCTGGTGCCCGTAGCGGCGCGAGGTGAGCAGTCCGGCGTCGCGCAGCACGGCGAGGTGGGCGGAGACCGACGACATCGCCATGACGTGCCGGTGGGCCAGCGCGGTGGTGGTGCTGGGGGCGTCCAGGCCGCTGAGGATCGCCGCGCGGTTGGCGCCCAGCAGCCGTACCAGCGTCGCCGAGGCGGTCGGGCCGTCCGGCGCCCACAGGCCGCCGATGCCGCGGGCCGGGTAGATGACGACGGGCTGCCAGGGCGGGTCGAAGGCGCTGCCGGCCTCGGGCCAGAAGAAGACGCTGGGCACCAGCACCAGGCCGCGCCCGCCGGGCTCGGGCAGCGGCCCCGAGGTGCCGGAGGTGGTCAGGGCGCCGTCCGACCAGTGCAGCTTGGGGTGCAGCCCGGTGAAGAGCCGCTGCATGCCGCCGTCCGCGAGCCGCCGGGCGTGGTAGGCCACGTCGGCCTCCAGGACCGCCCGCAGCCGCGGCCAGTGCGGGGCCAGCAGCGCGGCCCACACGTGCTCGTACAGGCTCGCCAGCTGCCGTACGGTGCCGCACGGGTCGTTGAGCATGGCCCGGCCCCTGCGGGTGTCGGCGGCGCCCGGCGTCTGGGCGAGCGCGGCGGAGATCTGCCGGCGGGCGGTGTCGGGCGGGGTGGCCCGCACCAGGTCCAGCTCCTCGTCGAGCGTGGCGAGCGGCACCTCGGGTACGGGTTGCAGGAAGTCGGGGCTGTAGCCGTGCTCGGGCGCCAGCAGCCACAGCGGCGCCAGGTCCAGGCCCGCGGCGGCGGCCCTGACCTGCCGCAGCCAGGGCAGGTGGTGGCCGTGCCGGTCCGGCCGGGACAGGGTGCGTACCGCGCCCTGCGTCTCGCGCAGCGGTGAGATGGCGAAACGGCACCTGAGCAGGTCCTCAGCCGCAAATCGCATGCGAAGCGACATCATGCCCCCCAAGATTCGGCTGCACGCGAAAGACTACACGTGGGGTCCGTGTGGCTCCAGGGTGATGGCATGACAACGGACAGCGAGCACCCTCCACGCGGGGCAGACCCCGCTTCGCCGGCCGGAGAAGAGCACGTGGCAGACCACGTGGACGTCGCGCAGAACGCCGCCACCACCCCCGGCGACGAGCAGGAGACCACCGTCGGCTACGGAGCCGTCTTCGCCGTCCGCGAGTTCCGGCCGATCTTCGCCGCTCATGTCCTGTCGCTGCTCGGCGGTGTGCTGGCCGAGGTCGCGCTCGCCGTCCTGGTCTACGCCGAGACCGGCTCCGCCGTGCTGTCCGCCCTGGTCTTCGCGCTGACCTACCTGCCGTACGCGCTCAGCGGCCTGCTGCTGTCCGGTATCGCCGACCGCTACCCCTCGCGCCGGGTGCTGGTGGCCTGCGACGTGCTGTCGTGCGCGTGCGTCGCGGCCATGGCGGTGCCGCACTGCCCGGTGGCGCTGCTGTTCGCGCTGCGGGTGGCGGTGTCGCTGATCTCGCCGCTGTTCACCGGCACGCGTGCCGCGAGCCTGGCCGACATCCTGCACGGCGAGCGGTACGTGCTCGGCCGCTCGCTGGTGCGGATCGTCGCGCAGGGCTCGCAGATCGCCGGCTTCGGGCTCGGCGGCCTGGTCCTGGTGTGGCTCTCGCCGCGCTCGGCGCTGCTGCTGACGGCGGCGACCTTCGCCGGCTCGGCGCTGCTGCTGCGGTTCGGCACGGTGGACCGGCCGGCCCGGGTGACCGGCAGCGGGCGGCTGATGCGGCAGTCGCTCAGCTCGGCCGGCCGGCTCATGGCCGACCCGCGGATCAGGGCGCTGCTGCTGATGTGGTGGGTGCCGCCGATGTTCTTCATCGTCGCCGAGGGGCTGGCGGCGCCCTTCGCGAAGGAGGCGGGCATCGGCTCGGTCGGCTTCGGGCTGTTCCTGGCCGCGATGCCGGCCGGCACGGCGATCAGCGAGGTGCTGGCCGGCACGCTGCTGACGCCGGCCTCGCGGGACCGTATCGCGCTGCCGCTCGCCGCGGTCTCGCTGATCCCGCTGGCCTTCTTCGCCGTCGACCCGTCGCTGCCGCTGGCGCTGGCGCTGCTGGTGCTGACGGGGCTGAGCGCGGCGTACGCGCTGGGCATGGACAAGTGGTTCGTGACGGACGTGCCGGACCAGATGCGCGGGCAGGCCATGTCGCTGCTCGGCGCGGGCCTGATGACGCTCCAGGGCATCGGCATCACGGTGGGCGGCGCGCTGGCCGAGTGGGCGCCGCCGTACGCGGTCATCGCCGGCGCGGGCGTCGGCGGCACGCTGTGCGTGCTGCTGGTGCTGCGCTCGGTGCGCCGTACGCAGGGTGTGCCGGCGGCCGTCCAGCCGGTGTGACGCGCGTTGCTCGGCCCCTGACCTGGGCCGGGCGCGGAGGTCAGCGGCGGGCCAGATAGGCGTTCATGGCGCGGTGCAGGGTTTTGTTGACCGGGCCCTGGAGCGGCAGCTCCCACTCCCCCAGCAGCTCGACGGCCTCGCCGCCCGTGCCGAGCTTCCAGCGCAGCAGCCCGTACGCGCGGGCCGCCGGGTCGAGGTCGTCCGGGATGCCGCGCATGTCGTACACGGCGGCGCCGGCGAGCAGCGCGTCGCACATCATGCGCCATTGCAGGGCGTTGCTCGGCCGCACCTCGCGGCGATGGTCGGCGGAGGCGCCGGTCTGGTACCAGACGCGACCGCCGTCCGGCGCGGTCAGCAGGGTGTGGGCGGCGAGCAGCTCTCCCCGGTGGCGGGCGGTGTAGAGCCGCATCCGGCCGGGCTGCTCGGCGTTCAGCTCGGCGTACTGGCGCCGGTAGTAGTCCAGGTCGCGGCCGAGGTCGAAGCCGTCGCGCCGCTCGGTGATCCGCAGCAGCTCATGGAAGGCCGGCAGGGTGCCCGGGCCCTCCTCGCCGGTCCACACCCCGGACCTGGCGGCCTTCTTGACGTTGCGCCGCCACTCCTGGTTGAGCCCGGTCCACAGGTCGTCCAGGGTGCGCCCGGCGAGCGGCACCTCGAACACCAGCCGGGGCTGCGCTCCCCCGGAGCTCCGCCGGGGCGCCGCCGCGCCCTGGCCGTCCTCGCCGCAGCGCCGCCAGCCCGCCTCGCGCAGCCGGTCGGCGACCGCGGCGCCCAGCGGCTCCACGAGGTCGGGCAGCACGTCGGCCACCCGCCGCCCGGGCCCGGCGGCGTCCTTGAGGGTGCGCGCCGTCCACCGCCGGTAGGCCGGCGGCGGCCCCATCCGTACGGCGAAGGCGCCCGTCCCGCGCAGGTGGTCCAGCAGCGGTTCGAGCCACCGCTCCAGCTGCGGGTCGGCCCACTCCACGCACGGGCCCTCGGGCAGGTAGGCGAAGAAGCGCCGTACGCCGGGCAGCCGGCGGTAGAGCACGAGCGCGGAGCCCAGCAGCCGCCCGGCGTCGTCGAACCACCCCAGGCTCTCCGCCCGCCACCCGGTCTTGACCCGCGCCCACGCGGGGGTCTGCAGGAAGCTCACGGGGTACGGCCCCGGCCGGCGGAGGAACGCGGCGTGCACGTCGGCGGCGATGGGGCGCAGCCATAGGCCGCCGCTGCCGCCCGGCCGTCCGCTCCGGCTTCCGCCCGGCCGTCCGCTCCGGCTTCCGCCCGGCTTGCCGCTCCGGCTTCCGCTCTGCGCCGCGGCGGCCTGCGGGTGATGGTGTGCGGTCATCGTCAAGGCGTCGTCCTCCCCGTCCCCGCGGCCCGGAAGCGGCCCGCTCACGAGGAACACGCGTGCCCGCGGCGGGATGTGACAGAGAGATTCCCGACACCCCGGGCCCCTGTCCCCGGCCCGCCGCCCCGTACGAGACTGGCGCCCGGGGGGCAGGACCCCACGGGCGCGCGGGCGCCCCATGAGCAGGGGGTACGTTGACGGCGACGGCGGCGGGGCGCCGGCATCGGCACCGGGCGGAGCCCAAGGGCGGCCTGCGGCGCAGCGGCGCCGCCATGATGGCCGGCTCGCTGGCCTCCCGGGCGACGGGCTTCGTGCGGCTCGCGGTGATCACCGCGGCGGTCGGCACCGCCGCCACCGGGGACGCCTTCAGCGTCGCCAACACCGTCCCGAACATCGTCTACGCCCTGATGATCGGCGGCGCCCTCCAGTCCGTCTTCGTCCCCGAGCTGGTCCGCGCGGCCAAGGAGCACGCCGACGGCGGCCAGGCGTACACCGACCGCCTGCTGACGCTGTGCGCGACCGGCCTCGTCCTGGTCACCGCCCTGTCGGTGCTGGCGGCCCCGCTCCTGGTGTCGGCGTACGCGCCGGACTTCGGCGGCGCGCAGCGCGATCTGACGGTCACCCTCGCCCGCTACTGCCTGCCGCAGATCCTCTGCTACGGCGTCTTCACCCTGCTCGGCCAAGTGCTGGGCGCCCGCGACCGGTTCGGCGCGCAGATGTGGACGCCGGTGCTCAACAACCTCGTCGTCATCGCGGTGTTCGGCCTCTACCTCGGCACCGCCCGCGGCGGGGTGGACGACCGGGACGCGCTGCTGCTGGGCCTCGGCAGCACCGCCGGGATCGCGGTGCAGGCGCTGGGCCTGCTGCCGAGCCTGCGCGCGGCGGGCTTCCGCTGGCACCCGCGGTTCGACTGGCGCGGGGCGGGCCTGACCGCGCCGGTGCGGGCGGCGGTGTGGACGCTGCTGCTGGTGCTGGTCAACCAGGGCGCCTACTGGGTGGTGACCCGGCTGTCGACGTCCGCCGGCGGGCACGCGCTGGCCGCCGGGCAGCACGCGGGCGTGGGCTACGCGGCGTACAGCAACGCGTACAGCCTGTGGGTCGTCCCGCAGGGCATCGTGACCGTCTCGCTGGTGACCGCGCTGCTGCCGCGGATGAGCCGGGCCGCGGCGGACGGCGACCTCGCGGCGGTCGGCGCGGACCTCACGCGCGGCCTGAACGCCTCGGGCACCGCGGTCGTACCGGCGGCGCTCGCCTTCGTCACGCTCGCGCCGCAGATCACCGGGGTGGTCTTCCAGCACGGCGCGACGACGGACGCGGACGCCGCCGCGATCGGCTGGATGCTCAGCGCCTTCGCGCTGGGCCTGCCCGCGTTCGCCGGGCAGTACCTGCTGGCCCGCGGCTTCTACGCGCTCGGCGACACCCGCACCCCCTTCTTCCTCAACGTCCTCATCGCCGGCGTCAACGCCTCGCTCGCCGCGGCCTCGTACGCGCTGCTGCCCGCGCGGTGGGCGGTGACCGGGATGGCCGCGGGGTACGCGGTCGCGTGCACGGCGGGGCTGCTGACGACGGCGACGCTGCTGCGCCGCCGGCTGGGCTGGCGCCCGGGAGTGCTGGGGCACCATCTGCGGCTGCTCATCGCGTTCCTGCCGGGGGCGTATGTGTCGCTGTGGGCGGCGCGGGTGTGCACCGACCGGCTCGGTACGGGCCTGGCGGGCGATGCCGCGGGGCTGCTGCTGGGCGGTGCCGCGCTGCTGGCGCCGGCGGTGGCGCTGGCCCGCCCGCTGGGGCTGGGCCTGCGGCTGCGCCGCGGGTAGCGTGAAGGGGGCGTACGCGCCGGCGCTCATAGTCACATCCTTGACTATGCTGGCAGGGCATCCATGCCCCGGGGAGGGAGCCCGCGATGGCACTGCGGCACGCCGTGCTGGCGGCCCTGCTGGACAACGAGTACAGCGGCTACCAGCTGGCGAAGGCGTTCGACATAGGCGTCGCCAACTTCTGGCACGCGCTGCCGCAGCAGCTGTACGCCGAGCTGTCGAAGCTGGAGAAGGACGGCCTGGTCACCGGCCGCGAGGTCGTGCAGACCGGCCGCCCCAACAAGCGGGTCTTCACCGTCACCGCGCCGGGATTGGCCGAGCTGGAGCGCTTCGTCGCGGCCGAGCCGCGCCCCACCTTCATCCGTGACGACCTGCTGGTGAAGGTGCAGGCCGCCGACCGGGTCGGCACCGCCGAGGTCCTGCGCCAGCTCGACGCCCGCGCGGCCTCCGCGGCCGAGAAAATGGCCGCGTATGAGGACCTGCTGCTCACCCTGCGCGGCGAGGCGACCGAGGAGGACTTCCTCCGCGACGGCGCCCCCGTGGGCCCCTACCTGACCTGCCGGCGCGGCCTCGCCCTGGAACGCGAGACCCGCGACTGGTGCGTGCACACCGCCGCGGTCCTGCGCGCCCGCCGGCCCGGCGGCGAGGTCCCGCGCGGCTGAGGGCGCGCTAGTCGGTGGTCAGCGCGGCGACGAGGGTGTCGGCGGCGGTGTAGGGGTCGAGGGTGCCCTGGGTGACGCGCTGGGCGAGGGCGGGGAGGTCGTGGGCGGGGCCGGGGGTGGTGATACGGGCCCGCAGGGTGGTCAGCGCGATGGTCTCGATCTCGCGGGCGGCGCGGGTGGTGCGCCGGGTGGCCAGGACGTCGCGCTCCTCCATCCAGGCGCGGTGCTTGTCGAGGGCCTCGACGACCTCGTCGATGCCCTCGCCGCGGGCGGCGACGGTCTTGACGATGGGCGGGCGCCAGTCGCCCGGGGCGCGCGACTCCCCGAGGCCGAGCATGTGGTTGAGCTCGCGGGCGGTGGCGTCGGCGCCGTCCCGGTCGGCCTTGTTGACGACGTAGACGTCGCCGATCTCCAGGATGCCGGCCTTGGCGGCCTGGATGCCGTCGCCCATGCCGGGGGCGAGCAGCACCACGCTGGTGTCGGCCTGCGCGGCGATCTCGACCTCGGACTGGCCGACGCCGACGGTCTCGACGAGGATCACGTCGCAGCCGGCCGCGTCGAGCACCCGGATGGCCTGCGGGGCGGCCCACGCCAGGCCGCCGAGGTGGCCGCGGGTGGCCATGGAGCGGATGTAGACGCCGGGGTCGGAGGCGTGCTCGGACATCCGGACCCGGTCGCCGAGCAGGGCGCCGCCGGAGAAGGGCGAGGACGGGTCGACGGCGAGCACCCCGACCCTGCGCCCCGCCTTGCGGTAGGCGGTGACCAGGGCCGAGGTGCAGGTGGACTTGCCGACGCCGGGCGAGCCCGTCAGGCCCACCACGTACGCCCCGCCGGTGAGCGGCGCGAGCGCGGCCATGACCTCCCGCAGCTGCGGCGACGCCCCCTCGACCAGCGAGATCAGCCGCGCCACCGCCCGCGGCCTGCCCTCCCGCGCCTGCTCGACCAGCAGGGGCACATCCACCCCTTTTCGTGGCTCGGTTCGCCTCCGGCTTCCCCCGGAGCTTCGCCCGGGAGGTGCCCCCACATCCGATGTCGACAGTCGATCGTGCTCGCTCGCTCGTTCCTCGCTCACTGCGCGCGTTCTCCCTTTCGACATCGGCGCCGCCTTTGGCTCACTCGCCGGGCGCGCCGCCCTACGTGTTGCTCGATCCGCACCCGGGCGGCAGGGGGCTCAGCCCGCCGGCGGGACGTGCAGGATCAGGGCGTCGCCCTGGCCGCCGCCGCCGCACAGGGCCGCGGCGCCCTTGCCGCCGCCGCGGCGGCGCAGTTCCAGGGCCAGGTGGAGCACGATACGGGCTCCGGACATGCCGATGGGGTGGCCCAGCGCGATGCCGCCGCCGTTCACGTTCACCTTTTCAGGTGGCACGCCGAGGTCCTTCATGGACTGCACGACGACCGCCGCGAACGCCTCGTTGATCTCGACGAGGTCCAGGTCGGCGACGGTCAGGCCCTCCTTGCCCAGGGCGTGGGCGATGGCGTTGGAGGGCTGGGAGTGCAGCGAGTTGTCGGGGCCGGCGACATTGCCGTGCGCGCCGATCTCGGCGATCCACGGCAGGCCCAGCTCCTCGGCCTTGGCGCGGCTCATGACGACGACGGCCGCGGCGCCGTCGGAGATCTGCGAGGCGGTGCCCGCGGTGATCGTGCCGTCGGCGGCGAAGGAGGGGCGCAGCCGGCTCAGCCCCTCGACGGTGGTCTCGGGGCGGATGCCCTCGTCCTTGCTGATGACCACCGGGTCGCCCTTGCGCTGCGGCACCACCACAGGCGTGATCTCCGCGTCGAAGATGCCGTTCTTCTGCGCGGCGGCGGCCCGCTGGTGCGACAGCGCGCCGAAGGCGTCCTGCTCGGCGCGGCCGAGGCCGAGCCGGGTGTTGTGGTGCTCGGTGGACTCGCCCATCGCGATGTTCTCGAACGCGTCGGTGAGCCCGTCGTGCGCCATGGAGTCCAGCATCTCGATGGCGCCGTACTTGACGCCGGCCCGCCCGCCGGGCAGCAGGTGCGGGGCGTTGGTCATGGACTCCTGGCCGCCGGCCACCACGATGTCGAACTCGCCGGCGCGGATGAGCTGGTCGGCCAGCGCGATCGCGTCCAGGCCCGACAGGCACACCTTGTTGACGGTGAGCGCGGGCACCGACATGGGGATGCCGGCCTTGACGGCGGCCTGCCGGGCGGGGATCTGGCCGGCGCCGGCCTGCAGCACCTGGCCCATGATCACGTACTGGACCTGGTCGCCGCCGATGCCGGCCCGCTCCAGCGCGGCCTTGATCGCGAATCCGCCGAGATCGGCCCCGGAGAAGCCGCGCAGGCCGCCCAGCAGCCTTCCCATGGGGGTGCGGGCACCCGCGACGATCACCGAACGCGTGCTGTTGCTCATGGTGCGGCCCCTTCGACTGAAGAGAGGTTAACGAGGGTTAGCGTCAATGTACTGACGAGTAAAGCCCGAGTCACCCGGCAGAACGTGTGATGGCGCGCACGTTGTGTAATCGCGGCCCTTACGGTGGACTGGTTCCATGCTGACGCGCATCGACCACATCGGGATCGCCTGCTTCGACCTCGACGCGACCGTCGAGTTCTACCGTGCCACGTACGGCTTCGAGGTGTTCCACACCGAGGTCAACGACGAGCAGGGCGTCCGCGAGGCCATGCTCAAGATCAACGAGACCTCGGACGGCGGCGCCTCCTACCTCCAGCTGCTGGAGCCGATCCGGGAGGACAGCGCGGTCGGCAAGTGGCTGGCCAAGAACGGCGAGGGAGTCCACCACATCGCCTTCGGCACCGCGGACGTGGACACCGACTCCGAGGCGATCAGGGACAAGGGCGTCCGGGTGCTGTACGAGCAGCCCCGCCGCGGCTCGATGGACTCCAGGATCACCTTCCTGCACCCCAAGGACTGCCATGGCGTCCTGACCGAACTGGTGACCGCCGCCAAGGACCGCGACCACGCCCCGGACGGCGACCACCCGGACCACTGACCTCTTGAGGACCACTGACCTTATCGCCGTCCTGCCCGGTAGAGTGGCCGGGCCGACCGGGGTGGGGTCTGGGTACGCTCCCGCTCCGCGCCGTTGATCTGACACCATTCTTCGTGGGCCCTGATTCAAACAGGGTCACGGAGAATCTCACCCGGTTGGCGGGTGAGGACGCCAGGAGACCGATGGGACCGCGGAGTGCGGGGCAACGACAGCTACCGGGCTGACGACCACCTCTCTCGTCTCGAAGCCGAGATGGAACGGCTTCGCACCGAACGAGGCAAGGCAGTCGATCACGCCGACGACCTCGGCTACCAGGTCGAGGTGCTGCGCGCCAAGCTGCACGAGGCGCGCCGGATGCTGGCGTCCCGTCCCGCGTACGACAACATCGGCCACCAGGCCGACCAGCTGCTGCGCAACGCGCAGATCCAGGCCGACCAGCTGCGCGCGGATGCCGAGCGGGAGCTGCGCGAGGCCCGGGCGCAGACCCAGCGGCTGCTCCAGGAACAGGCCGAGCACCAGGCGCGCTTCGAGGCCGAGTGGCACGCCGAGGCCATCGCCCGGCGCCGCCAGCTCGACGAGGAGCTGGCCGAGCGGCGCGCCAACGTCGAGAGCCACGTCAACGAGAACGTCGCGTGGGCCGAGCAGCTGCGGGCCCGCAGCGAGTCGCAGGCCCGGCGGCTGCTGGACGAGACCCGGGCGGAGTCCGACGCGGCGCTGAACGCCGCCCGTGCCGAGGCCACCCGGGTCGCCGAGCAGACCAGGGAGCGGCTCACCGCCGACGCCCAGGCCGCCCGCGCCGAGGCCGAGCAACTGCTGCGCCGGGCCCGCGCGGACGCCGAACGGCTGCTGACCGCCGCCTCGGCACAGGCCCAGGAGGCCACCACCGAGGCCGAGCAGCTGCGCTCCACCACCCGCTCGGAGTCCGAGGAGGCCCGGCTGCGGGCCACCGAGCTCTCCCGGCTGTCCGAGGAGCGGCTGCGCGAGGCCGACGAGCGGCTGCGGGCCGCGACCGCCGAGGCCGAGAAGCTGCGCGAGGAGGCCGCGGCGGGCGCCGCTAAGCGGCTGGCCGCGGCCGAGGCCGAGATGGAGCAGCGCACCCGCACCGCCAAGGCCGAGATCGCCCGCATGGTGAGCGAGGCGACCAAGGAGGCCGAGTCCGCGAAGGCGGAGGCCGAGCAGACCGTCGCCGACGCGCGGGCCGAGGCCGAGCGGATCCGTACCGAGGCGCAGGAAGCCGCCAGGGCCGCCGCCGCCGAGGACGCCGCGGCGCAGCTGGCGCAGGCGGCGCGCTCGGCCGAGGAGATCCTGACCAAGGCGTCGGAGGACGCCCGCTCCACCACCAAGGGCGCGAGCGAGGAGGCCGAGCGGATCCGCCGGGAGGCGCAGGCCGAGGCCGACCGGGTGCGCGGTGAGGCGGAGGCGTCGGCGCAGGAGCTGCGCGGCGCGGCCCAGGACGACACCAAGGAGTACCGCGCCAGGACCGTCGAGCTCCAGGAGGAGGCCCGGCGGCTGCGCGGGGAGGCCGAGCAGCTGCGGGCCGAGGCGGTCGCCGAGGGCGAGCGGATCCGCGGCGAGGCCCGCCGGGAGGCGGTGCAGCAGATCGAGGAGGCCGCCAGCAAGGCCGAGGAGCTGCTGGCCAAGGCCAAGGCCGACGGTGACGAGCAGCGGCAGAGCGCGGCCGGCGAGGCCGAGCGGATGCGCGCGGAGTCGCTGGAGCGGGCCTCGGCGCTGAACGTCAAGGCCGAGGAGGCGCTGCGGGCCGCCCGCGCCGAGGCCGAGGAGCTGCGGGCCGAGGCCGAGCGGCAGGGCGCCGCGGTGCGGGAGGCCGCCGAGCAGGCCGCGGCGGCGCAGCGCGCCGAGGGCGAGACGGTCGTGGCCCGGATGCGCGAGGAGGCCGAGGCCGACCTCAGCCGGCTGCGCGAGGAGGCCGAGGCGCGGCTGGCGGCGGCCGAGCAGGGCCTGCGGGAGTCCACCGCGGAGGCCGACCGGATCCGCGCCGAGGCCGCCGAGGAGGCCGAGCGGCTGCGCCAGGAGACCGCCGACCGGGTCCGTACGCTGGTCGAGCAGGCCGAGGCGGAGGCGCTGCGGCTGCGGGACGAGGCGGCGGCGGACGCCGCGCAGACCCGCGCCGAGGGCGAGAACGTCGCCCTGCGGGTCCAGGCGGACGCGGCGGCCGAGGCCGAGCGGATCCGTACCGAGGCGCAGGAGGGCGCCGCCCGGGTGCGGGCCGAGGCGTCCGCGGCGGCCGAGCGGCTGGGCGTGGAGGCCGCCGAGGCGCTGGCCGCGGCCCAGGAGGAGGCGGCCAGGCGGCGCCGGGCGGCCGAGGAGCAGCTGGCGGCGGCCCGCGGCGAGGCCGAGCAGGAGCGGGCGCGGGCCCGCGAGGAGAGCGAGGAGCTGCTGGCGGCGGCCCGCAAGCGGGTCGAGGACGCGGCGGCCGAGGCCGACCGGCTGTCGGCGGAGGCCGAGCAGCGGGCCGCCGAGCTGGTCGCGGCGGCCGAGGCGACCGCGCAGCAGGTACGGGACGCGGTCGCGCATCTGCACCAGGAGGCCGAGCAGGAGATCGCGGGGCTGCGGTCGGCGGCCGAGCACGCGGCGGAGCGGCTGCGCAGCGAGGCGCAGGGCGAGGCCGACCGGCTGCACGCCGACGCCAACTCCGAGCGCGAGCGCGCCTCGGAGGACACCGCCCGGATGCGCCGGGAGGCGCAGGAGGAGGCGGAGGCCGCCCGGCAGCTGGCCGACCGTACGGTCACCGAGGCGATCGAGGAGGCCGACCGGCTGCGTGCCGAGGCGCGCGACGACGCCAACCGGATGCGTACCGACGCCGCGAACCAGGCCGACACCCTGGTCGGCAAGGCGCGCGAGGAGGCCGAGCGGCTTGCCAAGCAGGCCCGCGCGGAGCTGGCGCAGGCCGAGCAGGAGGCGGAGGCGTCCCGGGCCGGCTCGCAGCGGGTCCTGGACGAGGCGCGGGAGGCGGCCAACAAGCGCCGCAGCGAGGCCGCCGAGCAGGCCGACGAGCTGGTCGGCAAGGCGCAGGCGGAGGCCCGCAAGCTCGCCGAGGCCGCCGAGAGCCGGGCCGACACCCTGGTCGCGGCGGCCCGCGCGGAGTCCGAGCGGCTGGTGGCCGAGGCCACCGCGGAGGGCAACGGCATCGTGGAGCGGGCCCGTACCGACGCCGACACGCTGCTCGGTGAGGCCCGCCGGGACGCCACGACCATCCGGGAGCGCACCGACGAGCTGCGCCGCCGGGTGGAGTCGGAGGTGGAGGCGCTGCACGACCGGTCGCGCAAGGAGGCGGCCGAGGCGATGCGGGTGGTCGGCGAGCGGGTCGACAAGCTGGTGGCCGCCGCGACCGAGCAGCTGCGCGAGGCGGAGCAGAAGGCCGCGGAGATCAAGAACACCGCGACGTCGGAGGCGAGCAAGGTCCGGATCGCCGCGGTGAAGAAGGTCGAGGGGCTGCTGAAGGAGGCCGAGCAGAAGAAGGCGGAGGCCGACCGCGAGGCCGAGCGCGTCAAGCGGGAGGCGCACGCCGAGGCGGAGCGGATCGTGACGCAGGGGCGGCGGGAGTTGGAGACGCTGGCCCGCAGGCGCGAGGACATCAACGCCGAAATCGGCCGGGTGCAGGATGTGTTGGCGGCCCTGGAGCAGTTCGAGGCTCCGGGTGGCGCGACGAAATCCTCGAAGAGTACGGTCTCGGCTGGGGCCGCCACCGGGTCCTCCCGGGCAGGTGGCAAGCGCAGCGACGATCAGCCACTCGATTGAGCGCACATTCTCCATGCCGAATGCGCAATGGCTCGGTGACACGCCGCTGCGCCATCTAGGATTCCCTCTATCACCTCACCGGTCTGAATCATCGACAGGAACCCCATGAGCGACACTTCCTCCCCCTTCGGCTTCGAGCTCGTGCGTCGCGGATACGACCGCGGACAGGTGGACGACCGCATCACCAAGCTCGTCGCCGACCGTGACAGCGCGCTGACCAGGATCACCGCGCTGGAGAAGCGCATCGAGGAGCTCCACCTCGAAACCCAGAACGCCGCGGCCCAGGTGAACGACGCCGAGCCGTCCTACGCCGGCCTCGGCGCCCGGGTGGAGAAGATCCTCCGCCTGGCCGAGGAGGAGGCCAAGGACCTGCGGGAGGAGGCCCGTCGGGCCGCCGAGCAGCACCGTGAGCTGGCGGAGTCCGCCGCGGCCCAGGTGCGCAACGACGCGGAGGCCTTCGCGTCCGACCGCAAGGCCAAGGCCGAGGACGAGGGCGCGCGGATCGTCGAGAAGGCCAAGGGCGACGCCTCGCAGCTGCGTACCGAGGCCCAGAAGGACGCGCAGGCCAAGCGGGAGGAGGCCGACGCGCTGTTCGAGGAGACCCGCGCCAAGGCCGCGCAGGCCGCCGCGGACTTCGAGACCAACCTGGCCAAGCGCCGTGAGCAGTCCGAGCGGGACCTGGCGTCCCGTCAGGCCAAGGCGGAGAAGCGGCTGGCGGAGATCGAGCACCGCGCCGAGCAGCTGCGGCTGGAGGCGGAGAAGCTGCGCACCGACGCCGAGCGCCGGGCCCGCCAGACGGTGGAGACCGCGCAGCGGCAGTCCGAGGACATCGTCGCGGACGCCAACGCCAAGGCCGACCGGATCCGCAGCGAGTCCGAGCGGGAGCTGGCGGCGCTCACCAACCGCCGCGACAGCATCAACGCGCAGCTGACCAACGTCCGCGAGATGCTGGCCACGCTCACCGGTGCGGCGGTCGCCGCGGCCGGCTCCCCCGACGACGAGCCGATCTCGCGCAGCGTCCCGGCCCAGCAGTCGCGCTGACGCCGCGCGCCGGGCGGCCCCCCCGTCCGCCCGACGCGGGCGACAGGTCACTGTTCGCCGCGATTTCCCGGAACCCCCGCACACTCCGTGCGGGGGTTCCGCCGCGTCTTGCTAGCCTCGCCCCCATGATTGAGTTGCAGGGGCTCACCAAGCGGTACGGGGACAAGACCGCAGTCGACCATCTGACGTTCACCGTGCGCCCCGGCGTGGTGACCGGTTTCCTCGGGCCCAACGGCGCCGGCAAGTCCACCACGATGCGGATGATGCTCGGCCTGGACTCGCCGAGCGGCGGCGACGTCCGGATCGACGGCCGGCATTACGCGCAGCTCAGCGAGCCGCTCAAGCACATCGGTGCGCTGCTGGACGCCAAGTCGATCCACGGCGGGCGCACCGCGTACAACCATCTGCTGTGCATCGCGCAGTCCAACCGCATCCCCCGGCACCGGGTGGACGAGGTGCTGGAGACGGTGGGCCTGACCGCGGTGGCGCGCAAGCGCTCCAAGGGCTTCTCGCTCGGTATGGGGCAGCGGCTCGGCATCGCGGCGGCGCTGCTGGGCGATCCGGAGATCCTGATGTTCGACGAGCCGGTCAACGGGCTCGACCCGGAGGGCATCCACTGGATCCGCAACCTCATGAAGGGGCTGGCCGCGCAGGGTCGTACGGTCTTCGTCTCCAGCCATCTGATGAGCGAGATGGCGCTGACCGCCGAGCACCTGATCGTGATCGGGCGCGGGCGGCTGCTGGCGGACACCTCGATGGCGGACTTCATCGAGCGCAACTCGCGCTCGTACGTACGGTTGCGCACGCCGCAGCCGGAGCGGCTGAAGGATGTGCTGTCGGCCGCCGGGCACACGGTGGTGACCACCGGGGACGGTGCTTTCGAGGTCACCGGCGTGGAGGCCGCGCAGCTCGGCGAACTCGCCGCGCAGCACCAGTTGGTGCTGCATGAACTGAGCCCGATGCGGGCGTCGTTGGAGGAAGCTTTCATGCAGCTGACCGCCGAGTCGGTCGAATACCACGCGCACGGCACGGTGGCGCCGGTGGGCGGCCCGGTGGCCGCGGGGGCGCACTTGGCGCCGGTGCCGCAGGGCCAGCCGGGACAGCCCGGACAACCCGGTCAGCCCGAGCAGCAGCCGCAGTGGGGCGCGCAGTGGCGCAACCCCGGCTCCGGGAAGGGGCGCTGACATGGCCGCTCCCGCCGCCGTCCTCCAGTCGGAGTGGACGAAGATCCGGTCGGTCCGCTCCACCGTGTGGACCCTCGCGCTGGCCTTCCTGGTGACCGCGGCGCTGGGCGCCGTCATCTCCCTGGTGTTCGACAACAACTGGGACTCGATGTCGGACAGCGACAAGGCCACCTTCGACCCGACCGCCGTCAGCTTCTTCGGCATGACGCTCGGCCAGCTCGCGCTCATCGTCTTCGGTGTGCTGGTGATCTCCAGCGAGTACAGCACCGGGATGATCCGCACCTCGCTCACCGCGGTGCCGCAGCGCGCCACGTTCTACACCAGCAAGGTCGCCGTCGCCGGCGGCCTGGCGCTCGTGGTGGGCATGCTCACCAGCTTCATCACCTTCTTCCTCGGCCAGGCGCTGCTGGGCTCGCACAAGGCGCGGATCGGCGACCCGGGGGTGCTGCGCGCGGTGGTCGGCGCGGGGCTCTACATGACGCTGCTGGTGCTGCTGTGCGTGGGCGCGGCGGCGATGCTGCGCAGCCCGATGCTGGGGCTCGGCATCCTGATGCCGTTCTTCTTCCTGGTCTCGCCGATCCTGTCGGCGGTGCCGAAGGTCAAGACGGTCGCGCACTACTTCCCCGACCAGGCCGGCCAGAAGATCATGCAGGTCGTGCCGTCCACCGACGACCATGTGTCGTACGGGCCGTGGGGCGGTATCGGCATCATGGCCGTATGGGTCGTGGTGGCGCTGATCGGCGGCTACATCGTGCTGCGCCAGCGCGACGCGTGAGGCGCGCCGCCGCCGGCCCGGCTCAATAACGGGGCGCGTTACGGGACCGCTGCACCTTGCTGGTGCGGCGGTCCCTGGCGTTCCAGCACGCGCGGTGCCAGTGCCGCCGGTCGTCGAGGCCGTCGTACTCGCGCCAGGCCACCACATGGCCAACGCCGGGCGGGATCTGCTGGTCGCAGCCCGGGCAGCGGTAGTGCTTGGCGGACGCCGAGCCGGCGATCGGCCGGACGACCCATTCCTCGCCCTGCCACTCCTGGGTGGCCGAGCCGCCGACCCCGGACTCCTCGCGGTCCTGCGCGGGGCGTCTGGCGCCGTGCGGGTGGTTACGTCGCGGCGACACGGGACACCTCGCCCTCTGCTGGCTACGCGGTCCCGACCAGGGTACGCGCCGGGGGCCCGGGTGCCCGAACGGACGCATCCGCGACACCTCGGCAGAAAATCATGAAATCGCGGTGGAAAGCCGTGCCTTTGGCACGTGCCAGACGTTAGTCGGGGAAGAACCTGAGTCGGGGAAGAACCTGGACGACGGGTCGCGGCGGGTCACGCAGGGGCACGGAGGGACACGGAAGGAGGGGCCGATGCGCGTGGGCACATTCGTACTCGCGGCTCAGTTCCCCGGTCAGGGCCAGGCCGAACCCCTGCACCGGGCGGTCTCGACGGCCGAGGCGGCGGAGGCCGCCGGGCTGGACGCGGTGTGGCTGGCCGAGCACCACTTCGTGCCGTACGGGGTGTGCCCGTCGGCCGTGGTGCTCGCCGGGCTGGTGCTGGGCAGGACCCGGCGGATAGGCGTCGGCACCGCGGTGAGCGTGCTGCCGACCGCGCATCCGGTCGCGCTCGGCGAGCAGGCCGCGCTGCTGCACCTGGTCTCCGGCGGCCGGTTCACCCTCGGGGTGGGCCGCGGCGGCCCGTGGATCGACCTCGCGGTCTTCGGCGGCGGACGGGCCGCCTACGAGCAGGGCTTCCCCGAGTCGCTGGACCTGCTGCTGCGCTGGCTGCGCGAGCCCGCGGTGGACGGGCCGGGCCCGCGCTACGCCTTCCCGCGGGTGCCGGTGGTGCCGCGGGCCGACGAGATGGCGCCGGACGCCGTACGGGGCGGCCCGCAGGTCGTGGTGGCGTGTACGTCGCCGGGCACCGTGCGGCTGGCGGCCGAGCGCTGCCTGCCCATGCTGCTCGGCATGCACTGCGGGGACGAGGAGAAGGCCGGCATGGTCGCGCTGTGGCGGCGGGCCGCGCTGGAGGCCGGCCACCCGCCGGAGGCGGTCGCCGCGGCCGGGCATGTGTCGGCCGGTGTCGCGCAGGTCGGCGACACCCGCGCCGCCGCCGCGGAGACGCTGCGCAAGGCCATGCCGGGCTGGCTCCAGCAGGGCCTGGCCGCCCACCGCACCGTGGACGGCGCCCCGCGCGCGATGCGCGACCCGCACGCGTACACCGAACTGCTGTGCTCGCTGCACCCGGTCGGCCCGCCGCGGCTGTGCGCCGACCGGCTCGCCGCGACCGCGGAGCGCACCGGCATCACCCGCTTCGCCCTCCTGGTGGAAGGCTCCGGCGACCTCGACACGACGCTGGAGAACGTCGCACGGCTCGGCGGTGACGTGCTCCCGGAACTGGCCTGATCGTACGGGCACGGCCCGCCGCGGGAGCACGCCCGCTTGCCTCGCCGCCGGTCAGCAGTCGCGCAGCTCCGGCGACTGGTTGAGGATCTGCGAGCGCACCGACGTGAAGTCGGCCAGGCTCGCGCTGTCGGCCGCGTCGAGCGGGAAGACCGCGACGCGGTGGCAGTTCTGGAAGGCCAGCCGCACCCCGAAGTGCCGCTGCAGGGCGCCGCGGATCGCATCGCTCGCCAGCGCGCGCAGCAACTGGCCGCGCTCGCGCTCACTCGGCGGCGGCACCAGGTTGTCCGCGAAGTCCCCTCCGTCGACCTTGAGTTGCGCCACCAGTGAGCTGATCAGCTCCCACGCGTAAGGGAGGGACGTCCGGACGCAGTCGACGAACTCCTGCTCGTCGACCTCGCCTCGCTCGGCCTGTTCGAGCAGGGCCGCGGAGACGTCGAGCGACATGGCTACTCCTCTCGGTGACCCCGTGGTGGGCACGGGGCCGTACGGACGGGATCACGGAGGAGCACGGCAGGCGGGGTCACCGCACGTCGGCCTCCGGTTCCCCACCGTAGGCGCGCAACGCCACCCGCACCAGGAGACGGTACCCACAACCGGCCATTTTTCGGCCCCGGGCGGCGTCCGGTAGCGTGAGCGACCATGCGCCTCGTGATCGCCCGCTGCTCCGTCGACTACGCGGGCCGGCTGTCCGCCCATCTCCCGTCCGCCACCCGGCTGTTGCTCATCAAGGCCGACGGCAGCCTGTCCGTCCACGCGGACGACCGGGCGTACAAGCCGCTCAACTGGATGTCCCCGCCGTGCACCCTCAAGGAGGGCGAGGACGGCATCTGGACGGTCGTCAACAAGGCCGGTGAGCAGCTCGTCATCACGATAGAGGAGGTGCTGCACGACACGTCCCACGAGCTCGGGGTGGATCCCGGCCTGATCAAGGACGGCGTCGAGGCGCACCTCCAGGAGCTGCTGGCCGACCGCATCGAGATCCTCGGCGAGGGCTACACCCTCATCCGCCGCGAATACCCCACGGCGATCGGCCCCGTCGACATCCTCTGCCGAGACGCCTCCGGCGGTACGGTCGCGGTCGAGCTCAAGCGCCGCGGCGAGATCGACGGCGTCGAGCAACTCACGCGCTACCTTGAGCTGCTGAACCGTGACCCGCACCTTGCGCCGGTGCGGGGCGTGTTCGCGGCGCAGGAGATCAAGCCACAGGCGAGGGTCCTCGCCACCGACCGCGGCATCGACTGCGTCGTCCTCGACTACGACGCGATGCGCGGCCTGGAGGACGACAAGCTCCGCCTCTTCTGAGCTTCGGACTGCGCCCGACCCCGCGGCTGCGGCTTGCGCCGCGGGGTGCTTTTTCAGGGGCGCGGGGCTGTGTTTGATCTGCGGCTGCCGCCGCGTGGGCGTCCCGGCCGGGGGCTTGCGGCTGCGCCGCCGGGTATCCCCCAGGGGCGCGGGGAACTGCGCGACCAGCCATATGCGGCCTGCAGGTCGTCACCGACCCAAAGGGGCTGTTCGGTCCGATCCGGACCACCGGCCGGTGGCCGGCTGAGCGCGCAGTTCCCCGCGCCCCTGGGGGGCGCCCCGCGGCGCAGCCGTAAGGCCCTAGTCGGTGGCGTCGTCCGTCGGCGTGACGGACTGCGTTGCGGCGCTCTCGGACGTGGGGGCGGGCGGCTCCACCGGAACGGAGCGTGTCGCGGTCGGGCTGTCAGCTGTATCCGTCGGGCTCGGTGATCCCGTGTCCGGCGGCGTGGTGGGCGGGGTGGTCGGCGGCGTCGTCGGCTGGGTCGGCGGCGTCGTCTTGGGGGGCTTCGGGTGGCCCTGGGAAGGGGAGGACGGGGGCGGGGTCGTGGAGCCGGTGCCGGGGTGGGGCGGGGGCTGGGACGTACCGGGCTGGGGGACGCTCGCTGTGGGCGAGGTCGAGGGAGTAGGTGACGTGCTGGCCGGCGAGGAGGATGGGGGCGCGGACGGCGCAGTCGTCAGGGGGTCGGGGAGGGCCGTGGAGGGGTCGCCCGTGTCGGAGGCGGTGTCCAGGGGTTTGACCTGGTTGCGCTGGTCGGAGCCGTCCGCTCCGGACGTCGCGCCCAGCGTCACGATCGTGCCCAGGACCGCCGCCAGGAGGACCCCCGTGCTCGCGGCCACGAGGTTGCGGCGGGTGCCGACCAGGGCGAGGCGCTTGGGGCCGGGCGGGAGGGTGACGGGGAGGGGGGCCGTCGCGGCGGGCGGGAGGGCGGGGGGCTCGTCGAAGGGGGACGCCGGGTCCAGGGCGGGCGGGGGCGTCGGGGACGCGTCCTCGACGAGGGCGAGGGTGCGGCGGCCGACCACCGTGCCCTTGCGGTCGGCGAGCGCGCCCCGCAGCGCGATGGACGCCTCCAGTTCCGCCCGGGCCCGGTCCGTCGTGCCGTTGCACAGTGCCAGGACGCCCAGCTCATGGTGGAAGTACGCCTCTTCGGCGACCTCCCCGGACAGCCGCGCGGCCTCCTGGCCGATCCGCAGCGTCCGCTCCCACGCCCCCCAGTGCAGCGCCGCCGCGAAGACGGGCGCGACGGTGCGGGCCAGCAGCACCGCGGCCGTGGCGTTGCCGTTGTCCCGGCAGGCGGCCATCGCCGCGATGATCGCCTCGGACTCCGCGGCGGCGCGCTCCGGGCTGACGGAGGGGTGGCCGGTCCACCAGGCGTAGTGCAGCGCGGCGGTGTGCGCCTGCACCTCGCTGAGTTCGCCCTCGGCGGTGAGCGCCGCGGCGAGCTGCTGGGCGACCCCGGCGGCGAGCCGGTAGTGCGTGGCGACGGGCACCGCGAGGCCGACGGACGTCAGCTCGCCGAGCGCCGCGTCCCCGTGGGTGTCGCCGACGAGCGCCGGCAGGTGCGAGGGGTGGGGTATCTCGCCGTCCAGCGCCACGGCGAAGGCCAGCGCCTCCCGGGCGGCCTCGCTGAGCCGTGAGGCGAGCAGGTCGGCGGGCGCGGCGCTCTCCGCGAGGGAGGGCAGCGGCACCTCGGTGACGGGTATCCGCGGGGTCGGCGGCGCGACCGGCGGTATCGGCAGCGGCGCGTCCGGATCGGCGGCGGCGCCGCCCCCGGCGCCGGGGACACCGGGGACCGCGTCGAAGCCGGTGAGGTCGGGTATGGGCGGCCCCGCGGGCTCGGCCGGCGTGCCGTTCTCCCACACCGAGTCGTCCCAGTCGGGCTCCGGCGGGTAGCGCAGCGCGTCCCGCTGCCGCAGCAGCGCGCCGGCCTGGACGAACCGCAGCGGCAGCCCCTCGGACTCGAACCACAGGTCGGCCGCCCACGCGGTCTCGTCCTCGTCCAACGGCCGCCCCGCGGCGAAGGTGAGCAGGTCGACGCAGCCGGTGCGGGACAGCCCCGCGAGGTAGACCTCCTCGACGCCGGACTCCGCGGCGGGCGCGGGCACCTCGGGCGTCGCGGACAGCAGGAACGCGCACTCGGGCGCCGCGGCGAGCAGCTCGGCCAGCGCGGTGCCGCCGAACTCGATGTCGTCGACGATCACGACCGCGCCGATCTCCCGCAGCAGCGCGGGCAGTTCGGCCCGCCCGGGGCGGTACTCCGCGCCGGCGTAGACGGTCGCGTACAGCTCCTGGAGGACGTCGCCGACGGTGCGGCGGTAGCCGGACAGCCACAGCACGCCGTCGGGCGCGAGCTCGCCGCCAGCCTTCGCGGCGGACTCCAGCAGCGCGGTGCGGCCGGCGCCGGAGGAGCCGGTGACGCGCACCGAGCCGCCCCGGGACAGCAGCCGCACGATCCGCTCGCGCTCCTCCTCCCGCTCCAGCAGCGGCAGTTCGGGCGCGGGCGGGCCGGGCGGCGGGGCGGGCCGGCCGGCGGCCTGGTGGGCGGCGCGCTCGTCCTTGGTACGGCGGACCGGCGTATGCCGCTCCTCGGGCGGGCACACGGCGACCTCGGTGCCGTCGACCGCGTTGAGGGTCAGTACGTACTCCGCGGTGGCGACCCGCCGGACCCCGCCGGTGCCGGCACCGGCCGTGCGCGGCCCGGCCAGCAGCTCCAGCGGCTCGCGCGCGGCCCGTACCGCCTTGGGCAGCGGGGCGGCGGCGTCGAAGAGCGAGGGCTCGACCGGGCGCAGGCCGTCGAAGGCGCTGGGGTCGGGCGCGTCCGCGGCGGCGAGGGCGTCGTAGGGCTCGGGGGCCTGCGGCTGCTGGTACGGCACGAGTGCCCCGCGCTCGCCGGCCCCCCGGTCGGCGCCGCCGCCCCCCGCGCCCTTCCTGACGCCGAACGCGTCGAAGGGCTCGTCCTGCCCCGAGTGCTCGCCGGGCTCGCCGTTGTGCTCGTCCATGTCCATTACGCCCTCGTGTGGTGCGTCACGTGCGTCACGTCAGGGGCGCCGCGGGCCGCCGTGCGCGCGGGCAGGCGTGGGCGATTCCCCTGGTCCGGCGTACGGGAGAGCACGCCTGCGGGCAATCCGCGTGACGACTCTAGAGGCTCGGGCGGTTTCTATGAAGCGCAGGGGGGCCGAGGGTGCCCTTACGTCACCTTTCGGCCTCGATCGCGAGGATGCGGTGCAGCCGGGTGGCGACCAGCAGCCGCTGCATCTGGGGCGGCACGTTGCGCAGCACGAGCCGGCGGTTGGCGCGGCCGGCCCGGCGGTGGGCGCCCATGATGACGCCGAGTCCGGTCGCGTCCCACGAGTCGAGTTCGGTGAGGTCCAGGACCAGGTCACCGCGGCCGGCGTCGACCGCGGTGTGCAGGGCCGTACGGGCGTCCGCCGCGCTGCGGACGTCGAGGCGGCCCCCGACGACCAGCTTGGCGTGATCGCCCCTGATATGCATGATCAGTCTCCCGAAGAGTTCGGCACCGGCGGATATCTGTGGTCCGTATGTCTTCACACAACTGACGGCCCATCGCAAAGAGAAGTTGCCGTCTGTGAGCGAACCGATACCGAATTCACTCCTGTGAGTGACGTCGGTTAGTACGGGTAGAACCCCTGGCCGCTCTTGCGCCCCAGGTCGCCCGCGTCGACCATGCGTCGCATCAGTTCCGGCGGGGCGAACTTCTCGTCCTGCGACTCGGCGTAGATGTTGCCGGTGGCGTGCAGCAGGATGTCCACGCCCGTCAGGTCGGTGGTGGCCAGCGGGCCCATCGCGTGGCCGAAACCGAGCCGGCACGCGGTGTCGATGTCCTCGGCGGTCGCGACCCCGGACTCGTACAGCTTGACGGCCTCGACGACGAGCGCGGAGATCAGCCGGGTGGTGACGAAGCCGGCGACATCGCGGTTGACGACGACACAGGTCTTGCCGACACTCTCGGCGAACTCGCGGGCGCGGGCCAGTGTCTCGTCGCTGGTCTTGTGGCCGCGGACCAGCTCGCACAGCTGCATCATCGGCACCGGCGAGAAGAAGTGCGTGCCGACGACCCGCTCGGGCCGCCCGGTCGCCGCGGCGATCTTGGTGATCGGGATGGCCGAGGTGTTGGACGCCAGCACCGCTTCCGGCGCGGCGAGCCGGTCCAGCTCGCGGAAGATCTCCTGCTTGACCTCGATCTGCTCGAAGACCGCCTCGACCACGAGGTCGGCGTCCGCGACCGCGCCGAGGTCCGTGGTGGGGTGGATACGGGCGAGCGCGGCCTCGGCGTCGGCGGCCTCCAGCTTGCCCTTGGCGACGAAGCGGTCGTAGGAGGACTTGATGCCGTCGGTGCCGCGGGTGAGGGCCTGCTCGGTGATGTCCCGCAGCGTCACCTCGTATCCCGCCTGCGCGGCCACCTGCGCGATGCCCGCGCCCATCAGTCCGGCTCCGACGACGGCGAGCTTCTTCGCCACGGCACACACCTCTCCCTCGGGGTATTCGCTGGGACCCTAGCGCCGCCCGCGGCCCGGGCGCAGCATGATGTCGGCCGCGTCACCGTGTGTCCTTGGTCGCACACACCGCCGCTGCCCCGCCCGCTCCCCCGTACGCTCTACGCTTCAGCGCATGGTCAACCTCACCCGCATCTACACCCGCACCGGCGACGACGGCACGACCGCGCTCGGCGACATGAGCCGTACCGCCAAGACCGACACCCGGATCGCCGCGTACGCCGACGCCAACGAGGCGAACGCCGTCATCGGCACCGCCCTGGCGCTCGGCGGCCTCGCGCCGGACGTCGCGGCCGTCCTGGTCCGCGTGCAGAACGACCTGTTCGACGTCGGCGCGGACCTGGCGACACCGGTGGTGCCCGACCCGCAGTACCCGCCGCTGCGGGTGGAGCAGTCCTATGTCGACCGGCTGGAGGCCGACTGCGACACCTACCTGGAGGGCCTGGAGAAGCTGCGCAGCTTCATCCTGCCCGGCGGCACGGCGGGCGCGGCGCTGCTGCACCAGGCGTGCACGGTGGTGCGCCGCGCCGAGCGCTCGACGTGGGCGGCGCTGGCCGAGCACGGGGAGACGATGAACCCGCTCACCGCCACGTATCTCAACCGGCTCTCGGACCTGCTGTTCATCCTGGCCCGCACCGCCAACAAGGAGCAGGGCGACGTGCTGTGGGTGCCGGGCGAGAACCGCTGACCGACCGGGGCGGCCGTACGGCTCAGGCGACGTTGACGCGCTGGCCCGGCGGGGCGGCCTCCAGCCAGGCCAGGAAGCCGGTCAGCGCGTCGTCGCTCATCGCCAGCTCCAGCCGCAGCCCGCGGTGCTCGCACGCCAGCACGACGGCGTCCGACAGCAGTGCCAGCTCCTCGGTGCCGTGCGGCTCCCGCCGTCCCTCGACCTCGATCGCGTGCCGCTCCAGGACCTGCCGCGGCCGGGGCGCGTAGGAGAAGACCCGGAACCACTCGACGCGGTCGCCGCTGTAGCGGGCCACCCCGTACACCCAGCCCTTGCCCCCCGGCTCGCTGCCCTCCGGCGGGGCGAGCCGCAGGCTGCAGTCGAAGGTGCCGCCGGAGCGCTGGATGAGCCGGCGCCGCAGCCCGAAGACGAAGAGCCCGAGCAACACCGCGGCCACGACCGCGCCGATCACCTCGACGGAGAGGATCATGTCCACCGGCCTCCTCTCCTGGCTCCCGCCCTGACTGTCGTCGGACACATCACGCCGATACGCCGACGTCTGGCACATCACTCGGATACATCACTACCGGAGCCGCGGGCCGCCCCCTGAGGGGCGACCCGCGGCGCCGTGGTCCTGCTCGTCCTGCTCTCCCGCGCACCGCGCCCGGCCGGACGCGGGTGCGGTTGTCGTCTAGTGTGCGCCCGCCGCGGCGGCCAGCCGGACCTCCGCGCGGCGCTGCGCCCCCGCGTCGGACTCGGACCTGGAGCGCTCCAGCGCCCGCTCGGCCCGTGCGACGTCGATCTCCTCGGCGAGTTCGGCGATCTCGGCGAGCACCGAGAGCTTGTTGTCGGCGAAGGAGAGGAACCCGCCGTGCACCGCGACGACCACGGTGCCGCCGTCGGTGGTACGGATCGTCACCGGGCCGGAGTGCAGCACCCCGAGCACCGGCTCGTGCGACGGCATGATGCCGATGTCGCCCGACAGGGTCCGGGCGATGACCAGGGCGGCCTCGCCGGACCAGATGCTGCGGTCCGCGGCCACCACCTCGACGTGAATTTCGGCCAAGACGGCTCCTCGGGTCGGCACCCACCGGAGGACGGGGGTGCGTAAGACAAAGAATAAGGGCTGCGCGAGGGGGGCAGATGCCGGCTGCCCCCCTCGGTGCCGCCCTGGGTCAGCTGACGCCGAGCTTCTTGGCGTTCGCCTTGAGGTCGTCCAGGCCACCGCACATGAAGAAGGCCTGCTCCGGGAAGTGGTCGTACTCGCCGTCGGCGATCGCGTTGAAGGCCGCGACCGACTCGTCGAGCGACACGTCGGATCCGTCCACACCGGTGAACTGCTTGGCCGCGTGGGTGTTCTGCGACAGGAAGCGCTCGATGCGGCGGGCCCGCGAGACGGTGAGCTTGTCCTCCTCGCCGAGCTCGTCGATACCGAGGATGGAGATGATGTCCTGGAGGTCCTTGTACTTCTGCAGGATGCCCTTGACGCGCGAGGCGGTGTCGTAGTGGTCCTGCGAGATGTAGCGCGGGTCCAGGATGCGGGACGTGGAGTCCAGCGGGTCCACCGCGGGGTAGATGCCCTTCTCCGAGATCGGCCGCGAGAGCACGGTCGTCGCGTCGAGGTGGGCGAAGGTGGTGGCCGGCGCCGGGTCGGTCAGGTCGTCCGCGGGGACGTAGATCGCCTGCATCGAGGTGATCGAGTGGCCGCGGGTCGAGGTGATCCGCTCCTGGAGCTGGCCCATCTCGTCGGCGAGGTTCGGCTGGTAGCCCACCGCGGACGGCATGCGGCCGAGCAGCGTGGAGACCTCGGAACCGGCCTGGGTGAACCGGAAGATGTTGTCGATGAAGAACAGCACGTCCTGGTTCTGCACATCGCGGAAGTACTCCGCCATGGTCAGGCCGGCCAGCGCCACGCGCAGCCGGGTGCCCGGCGGCTCGTCCATCTGGCCGAAGACGAGCGCGGTCTGCGGGAGCACACCGGACTCGGCCATCTCCGCGATGAGGTCGTTGCCCTCACGGGTGCGCTCGCCGACGCCGGCGAAGACGGAAACGCCCTCGTGCAGCTTGGCCACACGCATGATCATTTCCTGGATGAGCACGGTCTTGCCGACGCCCGCGCCGCCGAACAGGCCGATCTTGCCGCCCTTGACGTACGGGGTCAGCAGGTCGACGACCTTCAGGCCGGTCTCGAACATCTCGGTCTTCGACTCGAGCTGGTCGAACGCCGGGGCCTTGCGGTGGATCGGCCAGCGCTCGGTGACCTCGGACTCGGCCTCCGGCTCGTTGAGGATCGCGCCGAGGGTGTTGAAGACCCGGCCCTTGGTGACGTCGCCGACGGGCACCGTGATGCCGTCGCCGGTGTCGGTCACCGGGGCCTGGCGGACCAGGCCGTCGGTGGGCTGCATGGAGATCGCGCGGACCAGGCCGTCGCCCAGGTGCTGGGCGACCTCCAGGGTCAGCGTCTTGGTCGCGCCGGCCTGCGTCGGGTCGGCGACGTCGACCTTGAGGGCGTTGTAGATGTCGGGCATGGCGTCGACGGGGAACTCCACGTCGACGACCGGGCCGATGACCCGCGCCACCCGACCGGTGGCGGTGGTTTCAACGGTGCCAATAGTGGCAGTCATGTGGTCAGTCACTCCCCGCGTTCGCGTCGGCAAGAGCGCTGGCGCCGCCGACGATCTCGCTGATTTCCTGGGTGATGTCGGCCTGTCGGGCCGCGTTGGCAAGCCGCGTGAGCGACTTGATGAGATCTTCCGCGTTGTCGGTCGCCGACTTCATCGCCCGGCGGCGGGCCGCGTGCTCGGAGGCGGCGGCCTGCAGCATCGCGTTGTAGATGCGGCTTTCGACATAGCGCGGCAGCAGCGCGTCGAGCACGCCCTCGGCGGACGGCTCGAACTCGTACTGCGCCCTGGCCTGCGGCTGCTTGTCGGTGCTGACGGACTTGTCCGACACCGCCAGCGGCAGCAGCCGCCGGTCGACCGGGGTCTGCGTCATCATCGAGACGAACTCGGTGAAGACGACATACAGCTCGTCGACCCCGCCCTCGGCGGTCTCCTTGAGCACCGACTCGATCAGCGGTGTCGCCACCGCCTTCGCGTTCGCGTACTGCGGGCTGTCGGAGAAGCCGGTCCAGGAGTCGGTGACCGCGCGGTCGCGGAAGGAGTAGTACGCCACCGCCTTGCGGCCGACGAGGTAGTGCAGGACCTCCTTGCCCTCCGCGCGCAGCCGCTCGGTGAGCCGGTCGGCCGCCTTGATCGCGTTGGACGAGTAGCCGCCGGCCAGGCCGCGGTCGCTCGTGATGAGCAGGACCGCGGCGCGGGTCGGCTGGTCGACCTCGGTCGTCAGCGGGTGCTTGGTGTTGGAGCCGGTCGCGACGGCCGTCACCGCACGGGTCAGTTCATCGGCGTACGGGGAGGAGGCGTCCACCTGGCGCTGTGCTTTCACGATGCGCGAGGCGGCGATCATCTCCATCGCCTTGGTGATCTTCTTCGTGGCGGTGACGGACTTGATCCGGCGCTTGTAGACCCGAATCTGTGCGCCCATGCGATCAGCCCTCGACCAGCAGCGCGCCCGAGGACGTCTCGAACTGCTTCTTGAAGGAGGAGACCGCCTCGGTGAGCGCGTCGATCGTGCCGTCCTCGAGCTTGCCGGTCTCCACGATGCCCGTGAGGATCGACTTGTGCTCGCGGTGCAGGTAGTCGAGCAGCTCGCGCTCGAAGCGCCGGATGTCCACGACGGGGACGTCGTCCAGCTTGCCGGTGGTGCCGGCCCAGATGGAGACGACCTGGTCCTCGACCGGGAACGGTGCGTACTGGCCCTGCTTGAGCAGCTCGACCATCCGCTGGCCGCGCTCCAGCTGCGCCTTGGACGCCGCGTCCAGGTCGGAGCCGAAGGCCGCGAAGGCCTCCAGCTCGCGGAACTGGGCGAGGTCCACGCGCAGCCGGCCGGCGACCGAGCGCATCGCGCGCACCTGCGCGGAGCCGCCGACGCGGGAGACCGAGATACCGACGTTCAGCGCGGGGCGCTGACCGGCGTTGAACAGGTCCGATTCCAGGAAGCACTGGCCGTCGGTGATGGAGATCACGTTGGTCGGGATGAACGCCGAGACGTCGTTGGCCTTGGTCTCGACGATCGGCAGGCCCGTCATCGAGCCGGCGCCCAGGTCGTCGGAGAGCTTCGCGCAGCGCTCCAGCAGCCGGGAGTGCAGGTAGAACACGTCGCCGGGGTAGGCCTCGCGGCCCGGCGGGCGGCGCAGCAGCAGCGACACGGCGCGGTAGGCGTCGGCCTGCTTGCTCAGGTCGTCGAAGACGATCAGGACGTGCTTGCCCTGGTACATCCAGTGCTGGCCGATGGCCGAGCCGGTGTAGGGGGCCAGGTACTTGAAGCCCGCCGGGTCGGACGCGGGGGCGGCGACGATGGTGGTGTACTCCAGCGCGCCGGCCTCCTCCAGCGCGGCGCGCACGCCGGCGATGGTGGAGCCCTTCTGGCCGATGGCGACGTAGATGCAGCGGACCTGCTTCTTCGGGTCGCCGCTGCGCCAGTTGTCGCGCTGGTTGATGATCGTGTCGATGGCCAGGGCCGACTTGCCGGTCTGCCGGTCGCCGATGATCAGCTGGCGCTGACCGCGGCCGATCGGGGTCATGGAGTCGACGGCCTTCAGGCCGGTCTGCATGGGCTCGTGCACCGACTTGCGCTGCATGACGGTGGGGGCCTGGAGTTCGAGGGCGCGGCGGCCCTCGGTCTCGATCTCGCCGAGGCCGTCGATCGCGTTGCCGAGCGGGTCGACGACCCGGCCCAGGTAGCCCTCGCCGACCGCGACGGAGAGCACCTCACCGGTGCGGTGCACCGGCTGGCCCTCCTCGATGCCGTTGAACTCGCCGAGGACGATCGCGCCGATCTCGCGCTCCTCCAGGTTCAGCGCGAGGCCGAGCGTGCCGTCCTCGAACCGCAGCAGTTCGTTCGCCATCGCCGAGGGCAGGCCCTCGACCTTCGCGATGCCGTCTCCGGCAACGCTGACCGTCCCGACCTCCTCGCGCGAGGCCGCGTCCGGCTGGTACGACTGGACGAAGGTCTCCAGCGCGTCCCGGATCTCCTCCGGCCGGATCGTGAGCTCCGCCATCTGGGTTCCCTGCTCTCCTTGTTGGGCCCGAAGTCTTCTTGGGGGCGTTCGGCCCAACGCGGGCCGTCAGTGCTTGTCTGTGGTGCTTGTGTGCGCTTGTCAGGGCCGGTCGGCGCTGGTCGGCGGCTGCCGGCAGCGCCCGCCGGTGCGGTCGGCCCGGTCAGCCGGCCATCCTGCGGGTCGCCTCGTCGAGGCGGTCCGCGATCGTGCCGTTGATGACCTCGTCACCGACCCGGACCCGGACCCCGCCGAGGACCGAGGGGTCCACGTCCAGGTTCAGGTGCACCGGGCGGCCGTAGATACGGGCCAGGGCGTCCGCGAGCCGGCGCCGCTGCGTCTGGCTGAGCGGGGTCGCCGAGACCACCTCGGCGACCGTCCGGCCGCGGCGGGCCGCGGCCAGCTTGGACAGGGATTCGATCCCGCCCTCCAGGCTACGTCCTCGCGGTGCGGTCACCAGCCGTACGACCAGCCGCTCGGTGACCGGCTTGGCACGGCCGCCCAGCAGCGTGTGCAGCAGCTGCGCCTTGGCGGCGTCCTCGCCGGTCCGGCTGCCGAGCGCCGCGCGCAGCTCGCTGTTGTTCGCGGCGATCCGGCCGAAGCGGAACAGCTCGTCCTCGACGTCGTCGAGGCTGCCGTCCTTCTCGGCCGCCGTGAGGTCGGCGGTGTCGGCCAGCTCCTCCAGCGCGTCCACCAGGTCGCGGGACTGCGACCAGCGGGCCCGCACCATGCCGGCGACCAGGTCGGTGCTGTCGGCGCCGAGCTGGCTGCCGAGCAGCCGCCGGGCCAGCGCGGCCTTGGCCTCACCGGGCTGGCCCGGGTCGGTCAGGGCGCGGCGCAGCCCGGACTCGCGCTGCAGCAGCGCGGTCACGGCGGCCAGCTCGTCGGCCAGCCGGGTCGCGTCGACCGAGACGTTGTCGGTCAGCGCGTCCAGCCGCTCACGGGCAGCGGCCAGCGCCTCGCGGCTCGCTCCGTTCATCGGTCACACTCCCCGGCTCGCTCGGCCGCGTACGCGGCGCCGAGGCCGACGGTCGCGTACGCTCGCCGGCTCGTCGTTCCGGCGTTCATCGCGCCGCCTCAGCCGTCGACGCGTCGTCCAGGCTGTCCAGGAAGCGGTCGATGGTGCGGCTCTGCCGGGCGGAGTCCTCCAGGGACTCGCCGACCAGCTTGCCGGCCAGGTCGGTGGCGATCCGGCCGACCTCCTGGCGCAGCGTGACCGTCACCTGGCGGCGGTCGGCCTCGATCTGGGCGTGACCGGCGGCGACGATGGCGTCACGCTGGCGCTGGCCCTCCTCGCGCATCTCGGCGATGATCTGCGCGCCCTGCTCGCGGGCCTGCTCGGTGATCCGGGCCGCCTCGTGGCGGGCGCCGGCGAGCTGCGCCTTGTACTCCTCCAGCGTGCGGTTGGCCTCGGCCTGAGCCTTCTCCGCCCGCTCCAGGCCACCCTCGATCGCGTCATGCCGCTCCGCAAGGGTCTTCTGGATGTTCGGCAGGAGCTTCCTCCCGAGGAGGCCGAAGACGATGAAGAAGCAGAGCAGGCCGACAACCAGTTCCGCGGTGTCGGGGATGAGCGGGTTCTGCGCCCCCTCCTCCGCAAGGAAGGTCATCATGTCTGAACCTTTCGTCGAGTGGCTGCTGGCGGTGGGCGCCGGTCAGCTCTGGAAGATGAAGGGGACGACCAGGCCGAGGAGCGCGAGCACCTCACAGAGGGCGAAGCCGAGGAACATGTTGGTGCGGATGATCGGCATGGCCTCGGGCTGGCGGGCCATCGCCTCGATGGAGTGACCGAAGACCAGACCGATGCCCACGCCGGGGCCGATGGCGGCGAGGCCGTAGGCGACCGCGCCGAGGCGGCCGGGAGTGGTGGCAGCGGCGAGGTTAACGAGCTCGGCAGACATTTCCCTGTCTTCCTTTTTGATGCGGTCCGTTGGGGGGCTTCCCAGCGGAGGTCTGTGGTGGTGGGTCGTACGGGCGGCGGCTCGGTGCGGGGCTCAGTGGCCCTCTTCGAGCGCTCCCTGAATGTAGATCGAGGCCAGCAGCGTGAAGATGTACGCCTGCAGGAACTGGATCAGCAGCTCGAAGGCCGTCATGAAGATCGCCAGCCCGAAGGAGCCCGCGGACACCGCCGTCAGCCAGGTCGGCGTCAGCAGGTACCAGCTCGCGACGCTGAACATGACGATCAGCATGTGGCCGGCGAACATGTTCGCCCACAGCCGGACCGCGAGGGTGAACGGGCGGGTGATGACGTTCTGGATGAACTCCAGCAGCACGATCAGCGGGACCAGCGGCTTGGGCAGGCCCGAGATCCACACCAGGTTCTTGACGCCCTTGCGGAAGCCGTGCGTCTTGAACGTGAGGTACATGTACGTGATGAAGACCAGCGCCGCCAGTGCCACCGGGAACGCGAACCGCGAGGTCGCCGGGAACTGGGCGAACGGGATGATCGACATGATGTTCATGAACCACACGAAGAAGAAGATCGACGTGAGGAAGGGGACGTACTTGTCGCCCTTCTTGCCGATGACTTCGCGGGCGATGCTGCGGGCCACGAACGTGTAGCCGATCTCGCCGACCAGCTGGAGCTTGCCGGGGACCAGCTTGGGCTTGTTGAACGCGGCCCAGAAGAAGCCCACCACCAGCAGCATGCAGAGGATCGCCAGCAGCATCGGCTTGGTGAAGTCGAAGCTGCCGATGCTGAAGATCGGCTTGAAGTCGAACGAGTGAAGGCCCGGAGCAGGGAAACCGCAGTCCTGCTTGATGTGACAGCCAGCCTCAGCGAGCAGCGTGTGGGCACTCACCCGTGACTCCTTCGTCGTGACGCATAAGTAACGGCAACCTTGTGTGTCAGCGCGGCTGGTGAGGCCGCTGGTCGGCACGGCGGACGAGGCGTGGCGAAGTCACCACTGTCCGCTGGGAGCCCGCATCGAAGACCGGGAACCCGGGCTCCGCGCCGCGTCCGCGGCGCCGGTTCCGAGTACACCGATGGGCGCGGGGGCAGCACCTTCTCCAGGTGAGAGGGGCCTCCACGTCCAGATGCGTTTCCGGACGATAGCAGATGGAATTGCAGCCTCTTTACCCGGCCCTTGGCCCCGCGCATCATTCGGCCGGCGGGACGGACGGGACGGGGTCGACGTAGAGCATCCGGGAGGTCAGGCTCTGCCTGACCTGGCCGCCCACCCAGGACAGGGCGGTCGCCAGCAGGCTCAGGCCGAAGGCCTTGCCGCTGAAGAGTGTGGTGTCCTTGAAGACGACGATGAAGACGCCGATCATCAGGATCTGCACGGCGTAGACCAGCATGCCGGCGGCCATCGCGATCTGCGGGCGCTCGGCGGTCATGGTCATCAGGGCCCAGGAGCCGAAGGCGAAGAAGACCCCCACCACGAGGACCGCCATCAGGCCGCCGAGCAAGCCCTTTTCGCCCGCGAGCACGGCACTGAGGACGGTGGCGACAACTCCGACGGGGGCGGCGACGTACGCGGCTCCCCTGAGGATTCGGGCGTCGTTCTGCTGCATGGTGACGGCTCCTCCGGCGGGAGTTGGGGCAAGCGGATGTCGTCGGAGACGAGCGTAGTCAGGGACCGAGGACGTGCCTCACGCCGGTCGACCGCTCACGGGGTCCAACGACGCGTGCCCTGCTTTCGTGAACGGTATCACAAAGTATTTGATGCGGTCTTTACCATGGAGATGTGCTGCCTGTCACAAGACTGTGGTCGCGACACGCCGCCCGTTATGGGTGAGTTACGTCTCGGCTCACATCGCGGCGGGCGGCGGTGGCCGACCGGCGGTCCGGGCGCCGGTCGGCGACCCTGGCCCGGGCGCCGATCGCGGTGGAGCCGTGCAGCGCGGGGCGGTCCGCCGAGCGCATCTCCCGCTCGGCCGCGGCGGCACCGGCCGCCAGCCGCCGCCTGCGCCGCCGGTAGCGCGGCGGCACCACGGCCTCGGCCCAGTCCGGGGCGGCCGGCTTGAAGCGCGGCAGCAGCAGCACGACCAGGCCCAGCGCGCTCAGCGCGACGATCACCAGCACGATCCACAGGCTCGACGACGTCACCGAGAACGCGACCGCGGCGAACGCGAACAGCGCCGACCAGAAGTACATGATCAGCACCGCCCGGCTGTGCGAGTGCCCGATCTCCAGCAGCCGGTGGTGCAGATGGCCGCGGTCGGCGGCGAACGGCGACTGCCCGCGCCAGGTCCTGCGCACCACCGCGAGCACCAGGTCGGCGGCGGGGATGGCGATCATCGTCAGCGGCAGCAGCAGCGGCATGTAGACCGGCACCATGAAGTGCACGGTCTGCCGGGTCGACCCGGTGAAGGACGTGATCGCGTCCGGGTCGACCTGCCCGGTGATGGAGATCGCGGCCGAGGAGAAGACCAGGCCGATCAGCATCGACCCGGAGTCGCCCATGAAGATCCTGGCCGGGTGGATGTTGTGCGGCAGGAAGCCCAGGCACATGCCGATCAGCACCGCGCTGAAGAGCGTCGCGGGGGCCGCGGCCTCGACGCCGTAGCCGTACCACATGCGGTAGGCGTACATGAAGAACGCGATGGACGCGATGCACACCATGCCGGCCGCGAGGCCGTCCAGGCCGTCGACGAAGTTGACCGCGTTGATCGTGATGACCACCAGCGCGACGGTGAGCAGCGTGGACTGCACGGGGGTCAGCGCGACCGGGCCGATGCCGGGGACCGGCAGCCACAGGATCGTCAGGCCCTGGAGCACCATCACGCCGGCGGCGATCATCTGCACGCCCAGCTTGACGAGCGCGTCCACGCCCCACTTGTCGTCCAGCACGCCGAGCACCCAGATCAGCCCGGCCCCGGACAGCAGCGCGCGCGGCTCGTTGGACACCGAGAACACGTCGCCGATGTCGTTGAGGTGCGCCGCGACCAGCAGCCCCGCGCACAGGCCGCCGAACATCGCGATGCCGCCGAGCCGCGGGGTGGGCTCGCGGTGCACGTCACGCGCCCTGATGGGCGGCATCGCGCCGGCGGCGATGGCGAACTTCCGCACCGGTCCGGTCAGCAGATACGTGACCGCGGCGGAGACGAAGAGGGTCAGCAGATACTCGCGCACGAGCCGCCTCCGACGGTTCCGGGGGCGTAGCGGGCTTGCGCACACGTCCGGGGGTGGTACCTCACAGCGTCACACCCTAGTGGTGGCCGGGCCGGGTCGGCGAACACCAGGGGAGACTCACAGCATGCCCGCGCGGTTGCACCGGCCCGCGCGGTCATGGCCGGGCGGTCATGACTGGACGGTGGCGCCGACGCCGGTCAGCGCGGTGACCGTCGGCTCCAGGGCGTCGTGGATCTCCGCGCCGACACTGCGGAAGTACGACAGCGGGGCGCCGTACGGGTCGCGGACCTCGTCGGCGTCCGGGCTCGGGGCCAGCAGCCAGCCGCGCAGCGCCGCGGCGGCCCGTACCAGCGCCCTGGCCCGCTCGGTCACGCTGCCCTCGGGCAGCGTGGTGGTGTCGATGGCCCGCACCAGGCGGGTGAACTCCTTGAGGGTGAAGGTACGCAGGCCCGCCGCGTGGCCCATCGAGATCACCTGGGAGCGGTGGTCGCGGGTCGCGGTCAGGACCAGATCGGCGTCGATGACGTGGTCGTCGAGCAGTTCACGGCCGGTGAAGCCGGACGCGTCGGCCCCGTACTCGGCGAGCACGGCCGCGGCGTGCGCCTCCATGGGGGCGCCCTCGTGGCCCCATGTGCCGGCCGACTCCACGATCATGCCGGCGGCGCCGTCGCCGAGCCGGCGCACCAGGCCGAGCCGGGTGAGCCGTTCGGCGATGGGCGAGCGGCAGACGTTGCCGGTGCACACGTGCAGGATGCGGAAGGCGTCGGCGCCGCCGGGGACGGCGGCCGGCACGTGCCCGGGGTGTCCGCGTATGCCGCGCCCGTCGGGGGGCGTGGTCAACGCCGCTCCTGCAGGTCAGGGACGACCGTGCGCAGCTCCTCCGCGCTGATCGCGCCGGCCCGCAGCAGCACCGGCACCTTGCCCGTGACGTCGACGATCGACGACGGTACGGCGGCCGGGGTGGGCCCGCCGTCGAGGTAGACCGCGACGGAGTCGCCGAGCATGCCCTGGGCGGCGTCGCAGTCCTGCGGCGAGGGCATACCGGTGAGGTTGGCGCTGGAGACGGCCATCGGGCCGGTGGCGGTGAGCAGTTCGATGGCGACCGGGTGCAGCGGCATCCGCACGGCGACGGTGCCGCGGGTGTCGCCGAGGTCCCAGCTGAGCGACGGCTGGTGCTTGGTGACCAGGGTCAGCGCGCCGGGCCAGAAGGCGTCGACGAGTTCCCACGCCTGCTCGGAGAAGTCGGTGACGATGCCGTGCAGGGTGTTGGGCGAGCCGACCAGGACGGGCGAGGGCATGTTGCGACCGCGGCCCTTGGCCTCCAGCAGGTCGCCTACCGCCTCGGCGTCGAAGGCGTCGGCGCCGATGCCGTAGACGGTGTCGGTGGGCAGCACGACGAGTTCGCCGCGCTTGACCGCCGAGGTGGCTTCGCGCAGGCCGGTCGCCCGGTCGGTCGCGTCCGCGCAGTCGTATCGCCGTGCCATGGGATGACCTCCGAAGAAAGCTGTGCTGCTGCCGGGTCCGGCGCCGGGGCGGGGTGCCTGGTCACGGCAGTGCCTTGCGGGCCGAGGTGAAGCGCGGGCGGTTGTTGAGATCGGGGTGGTCGGCCGCGTCCGCCCAGCCCGCGTCCTCCTTGAAGATCCACGGCACCTGCCCGCCCTGGGAGTCGGCGTGCTCGATGACGACGACGCCACCGGGCCGCAGCAGCCGGTGCGCGGTGCGCTCGATGCCGCGGATGGTGTCGAGACCGTCCTCGCCGGAGAACAGTGCCATGTCCGGGTCGTGGTCGCGTGCCTCGGGGGCCACGTGCTCCCACTCGGTGAGCGGGATGTAGGGCGGGTTGGAGATGACCAGGTCCACCTGGCCGTTGAGGTCGGGGAAGGCGGTCAGGGCGTCGCCGTGCCGCAGGTCCACCTTGCTGCCGGCGGTGTTCTTGCGGGCGTAGTCCAGGGCGGCCTCGGACAGTTCGACGGCGTGCACCCGGGAGCGGGGCACCTCCTGGGCCAGGGCGAGCGCGATGGCGCCGGAGCCCGTGCACAGGTCGACGATGCGCGGCTCCGCCACGTCCATGGCGCGGACGGCGTCTATGGCCCAGCCGACGACCGACTCGGTCTCCGGGCGGGGCACGAACACCCCCGGCCCGACGCTGAGTTCGAGGTAGCGGAAGAAGGCCCGGCCGGTGATGTGCTGGAGCGGTTCGCGGGCCTCCCGGCGGGCGACGGCCTCCCAGTAGCGGGCGTCGAACTCGCTGTCGGCGACGCGGTGCAGCTCGCCGCGCTTGACGCCGTGGACGTAGGCGGCCAGCTCCTCGGCGTCGAAGCGCGGCGAGGGCACTCCGGCGTCGGCGAGCCGCTGGGCGGCCTGTGCGACCTCGGCGAGCAGCAGGTTCACCGTGCGCCGCCCCTCAGCTCTGGTCGCCGGCCGCGGCCAGCTTGGCGGCGGAGTCGGCGTCGGCGCAGGACTGGATCAGCGCGTCGAGGTCGCCGTCGAGCACCTGGTCGAGGTTGTAGGCCTTGAAGCCGGTGCGGTGGTCGGAGATGCGGTTCTCCGGGTAGTTGTACGTGCGGATGCGCTCGGAGCGGTCGACGGTGCGCACCTGGCTGCGGCGGGCGTCGGACGCCTCGCGCTCGGCCTCCTCCTGGGCGGCGGCCAGCAGCCGGGAGCGCAGGATGCGCATCGCCGACTCCTTGTTCTGCAGCTGGCTCTTCTCGTTCTGGCAGGAGACGACCAGGCCGGAGGGCAGGTGGGTGATGCGGACCGCGGAGTCGGTGGTGTTGACCGACTGGCCGCCGGGCCCGGAGGAGCGGTAGACGTCGATCCGCAGGTCGTTCGCGTTGATCTCGACCTCGACCTCCTCGGCCTCGGGGGTGACCAGCACGCCGGCCGCGGAGGTGTGGATACGGCCCTGGGACTCGGTGGCCGGCACCCGCTGGACGCGGTGCACCCCGCCCTCGTACTTCAGCCGCGCCCAGACGCCCTGGCCCGGATTCGTGGCGTGTCCCGCATGGGAACGGGGGGCCTTGACGGCGACCTGGACGTCCTTGTAGCCGCCGAGGTCGGAGGGGTTGGCGTCGAGGATCTCGGTCTTCCAGCCGACCCGCTCGGCGTAGCGCAGGTACATCCGCAGCAGGTCGCCGGCGAACAGCGCGGACTCCTCGCCGCCCTCGCCGGCCTTGACCTCCAGGATGACGTCCTTGTCGTCGCTGGGGTCGCGCGGCACCAGCAGCAGCCGCAGCCGCTCGGTGAGCTCGTCGCGCTCCTTGTCCAGCTCCTTGACCTCGGCGGCGAACTCCGGGTCGTCGACGCCGAGTTCGCGTGCCGTCTCGATGTCCTCGCCGGTCTGCCGCCAGGCCCGGTAGGTGCTGACGATGGGGGTCAGCTCGGCGTAGCGCTTGGTGAGCCGCCGGGCGTTGGCCTGGTCGGCGTGGACGCTGGGGTCGGCCAGCCGCTTTTCGAGGTCGGCGTGCTCGCCGATCAGTTCCTCGACCGCCTCGAACATCATCAGTCCCTGCGTTTTCGAAAGTGCCGAAATGTATCGGAAGTGCCGGAAGGCGCCGGCCCGTACCGGAAAGTGCCGGAAGGAGTAGGGGGACGACAAAGCGCCGGTCCGGTCGCCCTGGGCGGGGCGACCGGGAACCGGCGCTTGCGGGTCGCTACTTCTTCTTGCCGCCGGCGGCAGCCGCCTTGCCGAAGCGGGCCTCGAAGCGGGCCACCCGGCCGCCGGTGTCGAGGATCTTCTGCTTGCCCGTGTAGAACGGGTGGCACTCGGAGCACACCTCGGCGCGGATCTGGCCGCTGCTCTCGGTGCTCCGGGTGGTGAACGACGCGCCACAGGTGCAGGTGACCTGGGTCTCGACGTACTCGGGGTGGATGTCGCGCTTCACGGATGCTCCTAGGTATCGGGAGGGCGCCGGGTCGCAGGGCGGGGTTGCCGAACGTGAACCGGGGCCGACGGACCAGTGTGCCAGTACCGGCCGCATCTCCCAAAACCAGGTCCGCTACCGGATCATTCCCGGCCCTGGTGGCCGGGCCGGACGACCTTGCCGGCGTCGACCCGGTCGGCTGCCGAGCCGCTGACCGCGGAGGGCGGTACGGGCTTGTCGGCCCGCAGCGCGCCCCACACCTGCGCGGCCTTGGCGGGGATGGGCTGCACCCGGTTGTGGTCGGCGGGCGCGTAGCGCACCGGGAGCGTCACCATGTGGATACGGCCGGAGTGCAGGCCGCGCACGCTCTGCGCCAGGCCCATGAGCCGGCCGACCGAGCCGAGCCCGGTGTCGGTCGTCACGGCGCTCGTGGCGGTGTCGGCGACCGAGAACAGCTTGCCGGGGCTGGTGAGCAGCCCCAGGCCCCGTATGCGGTCCATGAGGGCCTTCATGAACGCCTGCTGGAGCTGGATACGGCCCAGGTCGCTGCCGTCGGCGACGCCGTGCCGGGTGCGGACCAGGCCGAGCGCCTGGTCGCCGTCCAGGGTGTGGGTGCCGGCGGCGAGGTCGAGGTGGCTCTTGGGGTCGCGGATGGCCTGCGTGGTGGTCAGCGGGACCCCGCCGAGCGCGTCGACCAGGTTCTTGAAGCCGGCGAAGTCGACCTCGACGTAGTGGTCCATGCGCAGCCCGGTCATCTTCTCGACGGTCTTGACCGCGCAGACCGGGCCGCCGACCTGGTAGGCGCTGTTGAACATCGCCTGCCGGACGGCCGGCGCGGTGCCGCCGCCGGGCTTGGCGCACGCGGGGCGGTAGACCAGGGTGTCGCGCGGGATGCTGACCACGGTGGCGTCCTTGTGGCCCTTGGCCAGGTGCACGACCATCGCGGTGTCCGAGCGGGCGGTGCCGCTGTCGTGGCCGTAGCCGCGGTTGGCGCCCGAGCGGGAGTCGGAGCCGAGGACGAGGATGTCCATGGAGCCGTGGCCGAGCTTGACGGGGCGGTCGCGGCCGAGGGCGGAGTCGATGTCGACGCTGTGGATGTTGCCGTTGAGCCGGGTGTAGAGGTATCCGGCGCCGCCGGCGCCGGCGAGCACCAGGCCCGCCGCGGCCCATGCGGTGATCCGCAGGCCGCGGTGCCGGCGCCGCCTGGCCCCGACGGGCGTGGCGCCGGCCGGCGGCCGTGGGTCGCCTGTACCGGACATTCCTCCATCGTGCGCCTCGGGTACCGGGGTCGGCATCCGCAGCGCACCGGGACCGCCCGCGTACCCCCAGGTCAGAGGGTACGCGGGCGATTTTTTCGTCACATACGGTGACGGTCTGCCACCGCGGTCGGCTCAGCCGAGCTGGGTGTAGGCGCCCCAGCCGGCGCCGATCCGGATCCGGGCCGCGTAGGGCGCGGTCGTCGAGCCGGTGCCCGGGTAGAGCCACAGCACGCCGGTGGTGTCCCGCGCGATCAGGTCGGCGTGGCCGTCGCCGGTGATGTCGCCGGTGGCGGCGAACAGGTCGTACTGGCCCCAGCCGGCGCCGACCCTGGTGCGGGCCGCCCATACGCCGGGCGCCTTGCCGGTGCCCGTGTAGAGCCACAGCACGCCCGTGGTGTCCCGGGCGACCATGTCGGGCCGGCCGTCGCCGGTGAGGTCGCCGGAGCCGTACAGGGTGCCCGCGTACTGGCCCCAGCCGGTGCCGATCTGGCTGCGGGCGCCGAAGCCGCCCTTGCCGTTGCCTGGGTAGAACCAGGACGTGCCGTTGGTGTCGGTGCCGACCAGGTCGGGCAGCCCGTCGCCGCTCAGGTCGCCCGGGGCGACCAGGGAGGCCATCGAGTTCCAGCCGGAGCCGACCCGCGAGACGGTCGTCCCGTTGTCGACGAACAGCTGGCCGTCGGAGTAGCGCTCCAGCAGGTCGGGGAAGCCGTCCCGGTCCAGGTCGGACTGCCGCAGCAGGGTGAGCCCGGGGTTGGCGCCCTCGTCCCTGCGGGCCTCGAAGGCGTTGCCGGTGGAGAAGTACAGGTACATCTCCCCGGTGGACGTCACGCCCCACAGGTCGGCCCGGCCGTCGCCGCTGACGTCGGCGTCGTCGATCCGCGGCTGGACGACGCCGTCGTACGCGCTGACCTTGGTGAAGACGCTGTACGTCCCCTCGGCGACGCAGGACTGCGAGGCGCCGGACGTCACGCCGACCAGCCGGCCGGCCACGACCAGCGGGCCGCCGGAGTCGCCGTTGCAGACGCCGGTGGTGCCGTCGTCGGTGCCGGTGGCCGCGGGGCCCGCGCAGACCTGGTGGGCGGCGTTGAACTGCGTGCCGTAGGCCGCCGTGCAGTCGGCCGCCGGGTCGATCGGCAACGTGGCCTTGCGCAGCGTCTGCGACAGGTCCTCGCTGGTGGAGGACGTGCGCCCCCAGCCGTAGACGGTGGCGTTCGTGCCCACGGCGTAGTCGGCCGTGTCGTCCGCCGGCGCCAGCGGCAGCGGGGTGGCGGTCACGGGCGTGTCGAGGGTCAGGACGGCGATGTCGTTGTCGAGCGTGACGGCGTTGAACGACGGGTGGCTCCACTGCCGCCACACGGCCGTCGGGGTGCCGCCGTGCCAGTTGGTGGTGTTGTCGGCGTTCACGGTGGGCAGCTGGTCGGTGCCGGTGAGCGCGAAGCCGAAGACGGTGCCGTCCGGGTTGGTGTCGTCCCAGTGCTCACCGGCGGCGCAGTGGCCGGCGGTGACGACCTTGGTGGGGGCGACCAGGACGCCGCTGCAGAAGAAGGCGTCGTCGTCGGAGAAGTCGGCCGGGGTGCCGTTCTCGTCGTCGTACCACAGCTGCACCGCCCAGGGGGCGCTCGCGATGGTCGTGGTCGTACCGCCGATGATCTTCGGGTCGAGCGGCGCCGCCTTGCCGGTCGCGCGGCTCTGAGCCGCGGCCTTGTCGCGCGCGTGGACCGCCGGGACCGCGTGGGCCGCGGCGGCGCCCAGCTGCGCCGCGGAGGGCGCCTGGGGGTGCACCGGGGCCGGCGCCACCGGTGGCCGTACGGGGGTGCCGGCCTGGGCCGGTGCCACGAGCAGCACACCGGCGGCACCGGCGCCGAACGCGACCGCGCCGGCGGCCAGCGGCAGCCGCCGCCCCCGTCGCCGGTCCGCGCTCTTGCGGGCAGGGAACATCCACGACTCCTGTCGTCGGTAACGCGCCGCCGTACGCGGTGGGTTCACCGGTGCGCGGCGGCATAGCCGGCCGACTGTAGGACTGCGGACATCCGTCCTGGCGGGCGCCCGGATGGCGGACGGCGTAACGCCGTACGAACAAACGTCGTACGCGCCCGCCGTCCGCGCGGGTGCGGCACGGCGAAGGGCCCCGCCTGCCGGTCGTGCCGGCGGGCGGGGCCCTTCGCTGCGGGCGGTGCGGGGTCAGTCGTTGTTCTGGCCCGGCGTGGTCTTGGCGATCTGCATCAGGAACTCGCCGTTGGACTTGGTCTGCTTGACCTTGTCCAGCAGCAGCTCGATCGCCTGCTGCTGGTCGAGGGCGTGCAGCACCCGGCGCAGCTTCCAGATGATGCCCAGCTCCTCGCCGCCGAGCAGGATCTCCTCCTTGCGGGTGCCGGACGCGTCGACGTCCACCGCGGGGAAGATGCGCTTGTCGGCGAGCTTGCGGTCGAGCTTGAGCTCCATGTTGCCGGTGCCCTTGAACTCCTCGAAGATCACCTCGTCCATGCGCGAGCCGGTCTCGACCAGCGCGGTGGCCAGGATGGTCAGCGAGCCGCCGTCCTCGATGTTGCGGGCGGCGCCGAAGAACCGCTTCGGCGGGTAGAGCGCGGTGGAGTCCACACCACCGGACAGGATGCGGCCCGAGGCGGGCGCGGCCAGGTTGTAGGCGCGGCCCAGCCGGGTGATCGAGTCCAGCAGCACGACGACGTCGTGGCCGAGCTCCACCAGGCGCTTGGCGCGCTCGATGGCCAGCTCCGCGACCGTGGTGTGGTCCTCGGCGGGGCGGTCGAAGGTCGAGGAGATGACCTCGCCCTTCACCGACCGCTGCATGTCGGTGACCTCTTCGGGACGCTCGTCGACCAGCACCACCATGAGGTGGCACTCGGGGTTGTTGGTGGTGATCGCGTTGGCGACCGCCTGCATGATCATGGTCTTGCCGGTCTTCGGCGGGGCCACGATCAGCCCGCGCTGGCCCTTGCCGATCGGCGAGACCATGTCGATGATCCGGGTCGTCAGCACGCCCGGGTCGGTCTCCAGCCGCAGCCGGTCCTGCGGGTAGAGCGGGGTGAGCTTGTTGAACTCCGGACGGCCGCGGCCCGAGTCGGCCGCCATGCCGTTGGCGGAGTCCAGCCGCACCAGCGCGTTGAACTTCTCGCGCCGCTCGCCGTCCTTGGGCTGCCGCACCGCGCCGGTGACGTGGTCGCCCTTGCGCAGCCCGTTCTTGCGGACCTGCGCGAGCGAGACGTACACGTCGTTGGGGCCCGGCAGGTAGCCGGAGGTGCGGATGAACGCGTAGTTGTCGAGGATGTCGAGGATGCCCGCGACCGGGATCAGGACGTCGTCGTCGGCGACCTGCGGCTCGCCGCCGCCGCCGAACTCCTCGCGGCGGTTGCCGCGCCCTCTGCGGTCGCGGTACCGGCCCCGGCGCCGGCCGCGGCCGTCACCGAACTCGTCGTCGTCGTTGCCGCCGCCCTGACCGCCCTGGCCGCCCTGCTGCTGGCCCTGCTGGCCGCCGCCCTGCTGCTGGCGGTCCCGGCCGCCGCCCTGGCCGCCGCCGTCCTCGCGGTTGCGCTGCCGGTCGCGCTGGCGCTCCCGGCGGTCGCCGCGGCGCCGCTCCTGGCGGTCGTCGCCGCCGGCCTGCTGCTTGCCGTCGCCCTTGGCGTCGGTGCGGCCCTCGGCGGTGTCCACCGCGGCCTGCGCGTCCTTGTCCGAACGGTCCGTGCGGTCCGTACGTTCCGTACGGTCGCCGCGCTCGGCGCGCTCGGTCTTCGCGGCCTTGGCCTGCGGCTCTCCGGCCGGCTGGCCGGGGATCTCGATCTGCTTCTGCTCCTGCCGCTGCTCACGCTGCTCGGGCGCCGCGGTGGCCGTCGCGGTCGCGGCGGCGCGCGGGGCGCTCTGCTCGCCCTCGGCCGCCTGCTCGACGCGGGCCTTGGACGTCGCCCGGCGCTTGGGCTTGTCCGCGCCGCCGTCGGCGACCGCGGGCGCGGCGGGGGCGGATCCGCCGCCGGCCTGGCGCTCCTTGATGGTCTCGATCAGCTGGCTCTTGCGCATCCGCGCGGTGCCCTTGATTCCGAGACCGGAGGCGAGCTGCTGCAGTTCGGCCAGCACCATGCCGTCCAGGCCGGTCCCGGTGCGGCGGCGCCGCGCCGGGGTGGCCGTGGCGGCACCGTTGGCAGGCGCGGCGGCATCGGACGAGGCGACAGTGTCATCTGCGCGCACGCCCATCAGATCGGTGGTGTCGCTCACGAAGGGTCCTTCCCTGGAGCGGGCGTCGGCCTGTCTGGCTCGGCGACCGGTCGTGCTGTCCGGATCTGGGCGTTCCCGCTGTCCAGAACCGGGGCGGTGGTCCGCCTGATGGCGGCAGAAATACATACGTGCCTTCGGCACGGAGGGAACTCGTACCGAATATCCGGAGCGTGCTCAACATCGCTCGGGTCGGGAATCCGTGTCAGCGGATCAGGCCCTATGCGAGGTGGGAGGCTCCCGGAAGAAATGCGGTCCCGTGTGAGGGACGCGGTGCATCCGGCCCGTCGGGCATCGAATGCAGGCTTGAGGTTAACACTACCGGATCCAGCAAACATTCCCCCTCTCACGACCGGCAACCGTGTCACTGCCCCCCGGCGAGCGGCAGTACACACGCCCCGTCCGCGTCCAGGGACAGGCGGTGCGCCGCCCATGCCCCGCCCGCGAGCCGGGAGACCTTGTCGGCGGCCCCGTCGTCGGTCAGCGCCAGGACGGTCGGTCCCGCGCCCGACACGACAGCAGGGACGCCCTCACCGCGCAGCCGGTTCACCAACGACAGCGTTTCCGGCATCGCCGGAGCCCGGTACTCCTGGTGCAGCCGGTCCTCGGTGGCCGGCAGCAGCAGGTCGACCCGCCTGGTCAGCGCCTCGACCAGCAGCGCCGCCCGGCCGGCGTTGGCGGCGGCGTCCACGTGGGGGACGCTGCGCGGCAGCAGCCCGCGCGCGGTCTCGGTCAGCAGCGGCGTGGCCGGCACGAAGACCACCGGGACCAGCGACGGCGCCGGGTCCATCCGGACGGCACGGGCGGCCCCGCCCTCGCTCCAGGCGACGGTGAAACCGCCCAGCAGACACGCCGCGACGTTGTCGGGGTGCCCCTCGATCTCGGTCGCCAGCTCCAGCAGCGCGGTGTCGTCCAGGACGGACGGCCCGCCTATGGTCACCGCCCGCGCGGCGATGATGCCCGCGCAGATGGCGGCCGAGGAGGAGCCGAGGCCGCGGCCGTGCGGAATGCGGTTGGCGCACACCACCTCCAGGCCGCGCGGCTGGCCGCCGAGCAGGTCGAAGGCGGTCCGCAGCGAGCGTACGACCAGGTGTTTCTCGTCCCGCGCGAGCGTGTCGGCGCCCTCGCCGGCTATGTCGACGTGCAGGCCGGCGTCCGCGACCCGCACCACGACGTCGTCGTACAGCCCCAGGGCCAGCCCGAAGGCGTCGAACCCGGGCCCGAGGTTCGCGCTGGTCGCGGGGACGCGCACTCGTACTGCGGCAGCGCGGAACGCGGGACCGGCCATCGTTCGACGAATCTCCTTGTGCGGTTCGCCCTGCGGGCGCGGCACCATTGCCGGGCGGCGGGGCGGGGAGTGGCGATGCGGGGTTGGCATCCGCCGGATTCGGGGCACACTGCGGTGCCGCTGGTTCCAGCTTATCGAAGGAAGGTTCTCCTGCGACATAGGGCGCACGTACAGCGCGTGATGCGTGTCGCCTCCCCGACGTGCGCCCCTGCCCCGCCGGACGGGGCAGGGGGCGCAGGCCCTTACGCCAGCCCGAGGCTCCTGGCCGCGGCGTCCGCGTCGACCGGGACCGTAAGAGGGGCGGGGGCGCCGGCGACGGCCCAGTCGGGGTCTTTGAGGCCGTTGCCGGTGACCGTGCAGACGATGCGCTGGCCGGGGTCGACCCGGCCTTCTTCCGCGGCCTTGAGCAGGCCGGCGACCGAGGCCGCCGAGGCGGGCTCGACGAAGACGCCCTCCTTGGCCGCCAGCAGCCGGTAGGCCGCCAGGATCTGACGGTCCGTGACCGCCTCGATGACGCCGCCGGACTCGTCGCGCGCCTGCTCGGCGAACTGCCAGGACGCCGGGTTGCCGATCCGGATCGCGGTGGCGATCGTCTGCGGCTGCCGCACCGGAGCGCCGTTGACGATCGGCGCGGAGCCGGACGCCTGGAAGCCCCACATCCGCGGTTTGCGGGTGGCCATCCCGTCGGCCGCGTACTCCTGGTAGCCGCGCCAGTAGGCGGTGATGTTCCCGGCGTTGCCCACGGGGAGCAGATGCAGGTCGGGCGCGTCGCCGAGCGCGTCGACGACCTCGAAGGCCGCCGTCTTCTGCCCCTCGATGCGCACCGGGTTGACCGAGTTGACCAGCGCCACCGGGTACTTCTCGCTCAGGCCCCGCGCCAGGTCCAGGCAGTCGTCGAAGTTGCCGTCGACCTGGAGGATGCGGCTGCCGTGCACGAGGGCCTGCCCCATCTTGCCCAGCGCGATCTTGCCCTGCGGCACGAGCACCGCGCACACCATCCCGGCCCGTACCGCGTAGGCCGCGGCGGAGGCGGAGGTGTTGCCGGTGGAAGCGCAGATGACGGCCTGCGCGCCGGCCTCCTTGGCCTTGGAGATGGCCATGGTCATCCCGCGGTCCTTGAAGGACCCGGTCGGGTTCGCGCCCTCGACCTTGAGGTACACGTCGCACCCGGTCCGCTCGGACAGCAGCTGGGCCGGGACCAGCGGGGTGCCACCCTCCAGCAGCGTGACCACCGGGGTGTCCGCGCCGACCGGGAGCCGGTCGCGGTACTCCTCGATGACACCGCGCCACTGGTGGGTGCCGGACATTCGTGGCTGGTCGATGGTTGCGTTCATAGCGGGTTACTCCCCTTCCACGCGCATGATGCTGGCGACGCCGCGTACGGTGTCGAGTGTGCGCAGGCTCGCCACGGTCGCCGAGAGCGCGGCGTCCGGCGCGCGGTGGGTGACGACGACGAGCGAGGCCTCGCCGCCCTCCCGCAGCCGCCCGGCGCCGCCCGGCGCGTCGGCGGCACCGTCGTTGGTGTCACCGCCCAGGCCCTGGCTCCTGCCCTGCTGCCGCACCGTGTCGATGGACACGTCGTGCTCGGCGAACACCGTGGCGACCTGTGCCAGGACGCCCGGTTTGTCCGCCACGTCAAGGCTGATGTGGTAACGGGTGACCACATCGCCCATCGGGCTCACCGGCAGTTGCGTGTACGCGGACTCGCCGGCTCCCGTGGTCGCCGCCAGCTTGTTGCGGCAGGCGGCCACCAGGTCGCCGAGTACGGCGGAGGCGGTGGGTGCACCGCCGGCGCCGGGACCGTAGAACATCAGCCGCCCGGCCGCCTCCGCCTCGACGAAGACGGCGTTGTAGGCCCCCCGTACGGAGGCCAGCGGGTGGCTGAGGGGAATCATCGCGGGGTGCACCCGCGCGGTGACCGAGCGGCCGTCGCGGGCCCGCTCGCAGATGGCCAGCAGCTTGACGGTGCAGCCCATCTTCTTCGCCGAGGCGATGTCCGCCGCGGTGACCTCGGTCAGGCCCTCGCGGTGGACGTCGTCGATGGTGACGCGGGTGTGGAAGGCGATCCCGGCCAGGATCGCGGCCTTCGCGGCGGCGTCGAAGCCCTCGACGTCCGCGGTCGGGTCGGCCTCCGCGTAACCGAGCGCGGTGGCCTCGTCCAGCGCCTCGCTGTAGCCGGCGCCGGTGGTGTCCATCTTGTCGAGGATGAAGTTGGTGGTGCCGTTGACGATGCCGAGCACCCGGTTGACCTTGTCGCCGGCCAGCGACTCGCGCAGCGGCCTGATCAGCGGGATCGCCCCGGCGACCGCGGCCTCGTAGTAGAGGTCCACGCCGTGCTCGGCGGCCTGGGCGTGCAGGCTCGCGCCGTCCGCGGCCAGCAGCGCCTTGTTGGCCGAGACGACCGAGGCGCCGTGCTCGAAGGCGGTGGTGATCAGCGTGCGGACCGGCTCGATACCGCCGATGACCTCGACGACGACGTCGAGGTCGCCGCGTTTGACCAGCGCGGTCGCGTCCGTGGTCAGCAGCTCGGCGGGCACGCCCTCGCGCACCCGGTTGGGCCGGCGCACCGCGATACCGGCCAGCTCGATCGGCGCGCCGATACGGGCGGCGAGGTCGGCGCTCTGCGTCGTGATGATGCGCGTGACCTCGGAGCCGACCACACCGCACCCCAGCAGCGCCACCTTCAGCGGACGCGTACGCATCATCCGACCTCGTCTCTCGTACGGCCTCCCGTGTCCGGGTGCCGTTTTCCCGTGTCCCGTGCCGTTCCCGTGCCGTCCCCGCGCCGCGTACGGATCCGGGCCCGGGCCCGTACGCCGTGGAGGGAACCAGTCTCACCCACCGGATGGGAGAAGCCACGCCCTGTCCGGAATGCGAGACCATCCGGGCGAGCCGTGAGATTTGCTGCGCGGGCGGCAGGCGGGGCGGTGTTTCGGCCCGCCGGGCGGGTCCGGACCGTAGATCCTTTTTACGGTCCGGACGGTTGCGGTGGCTCAGCCCACGTCCAGGCGCAGCAGGTCCTCCTCGGTCTCCCGGCGGACGATCACCCGCGCCTGCCCGTCGGCGACCGCGACCACCGGGGGGCGCAGGGCGTGGTTGTAGTTGCTGGCCATCGAGCGGCAGTACGCGCCGGTCGCCGGCACCGCGATGAGGTCGCCGGGCGCGAGGTCGGCGGGCAGGAAGGCGTCGCGTACGACGATGTCGCCGCTCTCGCAGTGCTTGCCGACGACCCGGCTGAGCATCGGCTCGGCGTCGCTGCGCCGGGAGACCAGCGCGACGCTGTACTCGGCGTCGTAGAGGGCGGTGCGGATGTTGTCGGACATGCCGCCGTCGACGCTGACGTACGTGCGCAGGCCCTCCAGCGGCTTGACGGTGCCGACCTCGTACAGCGTGAAGGCGGTCGGGCCGACGATCGCCCGGCCCGGCTCGACCGACAGCCGCGGCAGGTCGAGGCCGGCCGCCTCGCACTCGCGGGTGACGATCTCGGTGAGGGACTTGGCGATCTGGTGCGGCTCGGCGGGGTCGTCGGCGGAGGTGTACGCGATGCCGAGGCCGCCGCCGAGGTCGATCTCCGGCAGCTGCACGCCGTGCTCGTCGCGGATCTCGCCGAGCAGCCCCACGACGCGGCGGGCGGCGACCTCGAAGCCGGACATGTCGAAGATCTGCGAGCCGATGTGGCTGTGGATGCCCACCAGCTCCAGGCTCTCCAGCTTCAGCACCCGGCGCACCGCCTCGGCGGCCTGCCCGCCGGCCAGCGGGATGCCGAACTTCTGGTCCTCGTGCGCGGTCGCGATGAACTCGTGGGTGTGCGCCTCGACGCCGACCGTGACCCGGATCTGCACCCGCTGCCGCCGCCCGTGCCGCTCGGCCGCGGCGGCGACCCGGACGATCTCCTGGAAGGAGTCCAGCACGATGCGCCCGACGCCGGCGGCGACCGCGCGGTCGATCTCGGCGGGCGTCTTGTTGTTGCCGTGCATCGCGATCCGGTCGGCGGGCATGCCGGCGTCCAGCGCGACCGCGAGCTCCGTGCCCGAGCACACGTCGAGGTCGAGCCCCTCCTCGTGCAGCCAGCGCACCACCGCGCGGGACAGGAACGCCTTGCCGGCGTAGAAGACGTCCGCGTCCTTGCCGAAGGCCGCCCGCCAGGCGCGGCAGCGGGCCCGGAAGTCGGCCTCGTCCAGGACGTAGGCGGGCGTCCCCTGCTCGGCGGCCAGGTCCCGCACGTCGATCCCGCCGACCTCGACGGCACCGTCGTCATTGCGCGTGACGGTGCGCGACCAGACGTGGGGGTCGAGGTGGTTGAGGTCGGCGGGCGGGGCGCTGTAGTGGCCTTCGGGCAGCACGTCGGCGTGCCGGGGACCGGCGGGGTGTGCGGATCGGCTCACGGCGGTGGTTCCTCGTTCTCGGGGGGGGGGCTTTTTTGGGGTGGGGGGGTGGAGCTCGGGGCGGGCGAGGCTCCTCGGGCCTGGCTTTTGGGCTGGGCCTTCGGGCTGGGCCTGCGGGCCCGGCCTTCGGGCCTGGCCTTCGGGCTGGGCCCTGCGGGTCGGGCTCTCGGGCCTGGGCTGCGGGCCCTTGCGGTGCCGGCCTGCGGGGCGGGATCGGCCGCCGGGTGGGGGCCGGCCACCGGGTGGGGGCCGGGGCTAGAGATGGTCGGGCGCGGTGATGCCGAGGAGGTGGAGGCCGCCGGCGAGCACGATGCCGGTCGCGTCGGCGAGGCGCAGCCGGGCAGCGTGGACGGCCGAGGGTTTCTCGTCGCCTTTGGGTAGCGCGGGGCACTCGTCCTGGAAGCGCAGGAACGCGTCCCCCAGCCGCTCCATGTGCCGGGCCACCCGGTCGGGCGCCCGCCGCCGCGCGGCCGTCTCCACGACCCGCGGAAAATCCGCGACGAGCCCGAGCAGCTCCGTCTCCGCGGGGTGCCGGTACGGGTCCCGCTCCCGGCCCTCGATCCGTACGCCCAGGTCCTGGGCATTGCGCAGCAGCGCACGGGTCCGGGCGTGAGCGTAACGGACCCGGAAGAGGGGATTGCTTTCGCGCTGCTCCAGCAGGCTCGCCGTGAGCCGGGGCGTGTCCTCGCCGGGCGGGCGCAGCAGGGCCCACCGGGTCTCGTCGGGCCCGAGGGCGGGGGCTGCGGTGCCGGGGTCGTCGGTCGCGCGATGCGCGGGGTCGGGCACGGGCGCGGGGGGCTGCGCCGGCTCGGCGACCCGGAGCGTTTCCTCGCGCCCGGGGCGGGCGCCGGCGGCGTGCAGCAGCGTGTTGACGACCTCGGCGACAAGCCGGGCCCGCACCCCGACTCCCCCGGCTACTCCGCCTACGCCGGCTCCCCCGGCCGCCCCACCCAGGCCGCCGTCCGCCTCCGGCACGACGGTGACCCGCTCCCCGGCGAGCCCGTCACCGTACCCGTACCGCTCGCCCTGCTCGCGCACCTGCCGTACGACGTCGGCGTACGCCCGGGCGCTCAGCGTGATGTTCAGAAACCCGGCGCCGGCGATCTCGACCTGCGCGATGCCGGGCTCCTTGGCGAGCCGGGGCGCGAGGATCGCGGCGACCTCGTACGCACTGCGCCCGGCGGCTCCGGCGAGCTGCAGGGCGACGTTGGTGGCGTAGTCCCCGCACCCGGGCCGCGGCGGGCGCTGCACGACCACCTTCTCCGGCACAGCCACCCGCAACTCGTCGGCGGCGACGGCACGCCGGACCGTACTCAGCACGGTCCACGACAGCTCAGCGGGGGTCACGGCCCCCAGCGTAGGCGAGAACCCCCCACCCCCGACGACCGTATTTCCCCGGGCCCGCCCAGCTCACGACAAGGAGAGGCGCACCCGCACACCCACCGCAACCGGCCCGGAGAACAAATTCTGCTCACGAACCCCCCGGAGCGGCGGCGGCCCGCCCCCACTCCTCATCGTCGAGGTCGACGTCCCCCACCACCTCGCCGGCGACGTCCTCCCCCTCCGAAGCCTCGTCACCCCCCTCACCGCACTCCCCACCCCCGGCGGCGTCACCCGCCCCCTCCTCCTCGACGTCAGCGGCCCGCCGCCCGGCCAACCGCCGTACCGTCTCCACGAGCTCGGCCGGCTCGAAGGGCTTCCCCACATACGCGTCCACCCCACCCGGCACCCCGACGCCCTCCGGCGCACTCCCCCCGCTGACGATGACGATCCCGACCCCCCGCGTCCACGGATCCCCATCGGCCCGCAACCGCGCAGCCGTCCGCACCCCGTCCAACCGCGGCATGGCAACGTCCAGCGTCACCACATCCGGCCGCACGCTGTGCACGATCTCCAGGCACTCGGCACCATCAGCCGCGGTCACGACCTCGAAGCCCTCCAGCTCCAGGTTGACCCTGATCAACTGCCGGATCACCTTGTTGTCATCCACAACAAGCACCCGGCCGGTCGCTCCCGCCACACCCCGAAGCGTAGGCGCGCGACTACTGATGCGTCCGCGTTTTGCCCATTTCTTCCCCGCCACGGGTTCCCCCCACCCCCGCAAACCCTGTCCGCCCCACCCTCCCCTACCTGGTAGTGTTCTTCCCGTCGCCCCCGTAGCTCAGGGGATAGAGCAACGGCCTCCGGAGCCGTGTGCGCAGGTTCGAATCCTGCCGGGGGCACCCAGGTGACGATGGAGATACTTGAACACCCACCTCGCGACCAGCCACCGCTGGCAGCGAGGTCTTTGCGCGTAAGCGGCCCAACACGGCTCCCCCTCCCTATCGGCCACGCCCTAGTCCCGTAGTCCCGTCAGCGGCACGAATACTCGCGCCCCCTCACCACCCCAGGCATACTCGCCTTATGCATGCAGGGGCGCGCTACGCGGACATCCGCCCGTACACGGTTCCCGAGTCGCTCAGCGAACTGGCCGGACCGACCTACGGCTTCGTCGACCTGCCCACGAGCCTCGACTGGTCACAGCAGCACCGCTACGACCTCAGTGTCGACAAGGACTGTCGCCGCCTCTACGAGACGGTCATCCGCGAAGCCATGGCGCCGTCCGACCTCCGGCGGTTCCTGAACAAAGAGTTGCTGCTGCAACTGTGGCCCTCGCTCTGGCTGCCCTCCCACGTCAAATCCCTCTGGCAAACCAGATTCCCCCAGCTGAGGTCGGCGGCAGCCGCTTAGTCTGACGCGCATGGACCACCTGCACGCCCGTCTCACCCAGCTCGCGCTCGCCGCGGCGGCAGAGGACGGTTTCGTACTCGCCGGCGGATACGCCGTCCAAGCCCACGGCATCCTCAACCGTGTGTCGGACGACGTCGACCTGTTCACCGACCAGGGCGACCCCCGCAGATTCGATGCCGCGGTGGACGCCGTCCGCGATGCCTACACGGCCGACGGCCTGAGCGTCGAGGTGATGCGGGCGGGGAGCGTCTTCGCCCGCCTTCTGGTCACCGATGAGGCCGGTCGGCAGACCAAAGTCGAGATGGGCTACGACTGGCGGGCCGAACCCCCCGTCATGATGGGCGTCGGCCCGGTCCTGCACCCTGACGACGCAGTGGCGAACAAGGTCTCCGCCCTCTACTCCCGAGCAGAGGCACGCGACTACGTCGATGTCCATGCCACGCTGACCAGCGGTCGCTACACGCCCGAAGCACTCCTCCGCCTTGCCGAAGAGCGGGACCCTGGCTTCGACCGCGCCATGTTCGCCCAGGCCCTCCGCGCTTCAAGACGCTGGGACGACGAGGATTACACGGCCTACGGCCTCGACGCCGAGGCCGTCGAACGGCTCCGATCCACCATCGAGTCCTGGGCGGACGAACTCGAAACCCCCACGCGCGGCGACACCTAGGTGTATCCGCAAAGTGGTTGGGTTCGTTGTTGGTGTGTGGTGCGTCGGCATGAGTTGACTGATCAGGCGTGGGAGCGGATCGAGCCGTTGCTGCCGGTGTCCCGGTTGGGGCGTCCGGTGCGGGACCGGCGGGAAATCATCGACGCGATCTTGTGGAAGCTGTCCACGGGGGCCGCGTGGCGGGATCTGCCCGAGCGGTACGGGCCGTGGAAGACCGCCTACGAGCGGTTCCGCCGCTGGTCGGCCGACGGCACGTGGGACCGTCTGCTGGTCCGGGTGCAGCAACACTTGGACGCGGTCGGCGAGGTGGACTGGTCGGTGGCGCGTGGACTCCACGATCGTGCGTGCCCATCAGCACGCGGCCGGGGCCCCGTGCAAAAAGAGAGCGTCGGTCCGGTGGGCCGAACCCTCGGCCGGTCCCGGGACGGGCTGAGCACCAAGATCCACCTGGTCGTCGACAGCCGCGGCCCGCCGCCGGCATTCACCCTCACCGCAGGCAACGTCAACGACTGCACCCAACTCACGGACCGACCCTTCTACTCCGGCAAGCACAAGGAGCACGGCGTGAACGTCCGGGTCCTCACCGATCCGTTCGGCCGACTGCTGTGGGCCTCGCCAGCCCTGCCCGGAGCAATCCACGACATCCGTGCGGCCCGCGAACACGGCATCATCGACGCCCTCTCCCAGGCCGACGCCGGACGGCACAGTCCGCATCCCATATCGGGGATGAGGGAGGCTTGTTCACGTTCGCGAACGAGAACAGCGACCACGGGTCGCGAACCACGACCACACGGAGCGACGGATGCCCCAGGAGAACACGCAGCCCAAGTACCGCCAGATCGCGGACTACCTGCGGCGCGGCATCTTGGACGGGACGTATCCCGCTGGCCAACCGCTCCCCTCCGAGGAAGCGCTGGCGAAGCAGTTCGGCGTGACGCGCCCGGCCGTCCGCCAAGGCCTCGCGGAGCTGCGCGCATCGGGACTGGTCGAGGTCATCATGGGCCGGGGGACGTTCGCCCGTTCCCCGCACAGCCGCCCGAGCCTCACCCGCCCCCGCGGCGTCCGCCGCACCCCGCAGGGCACCTACGCCGAAGCGGACGGCATCACCTGGACCGCCCACGAGGAGCCACTGGCCACCCGCACAGACGCGCCCCTCGCCTTGGCGGACCTCCTCCGCATCCCGCCCGGCGAACCGCTCTACACCTACGACGCGTTGGAGACCGCAGCACCCGGCCTACGCCAACTCCACCGCACGTACGTGCCGTTCTCCGTACTGGTCGACACCAAGTACGAGACGGAAGCACCCCCGCCGGCGCCCCAGCTCTACACCGCCCTGAGCGACCTCGGCCACGAACTCCACTTCACCGAGTACCTGCGCCCCCGGATGCCCCTCCCCGACCAGGCCCAGGCCCTCCGCCTCCCCGAAGGCGTCCCCCTCCTGACCATCCTCCGCGTCACCCACACCCCGGAGGACAAGCCCCTAGCCCTAGAAGAGTTCCACCTCCCCGGCAACGACTTGGAACTCTCCTACCCCCTCTAACCCGGCCTCCGGTCCAAACTTTCTCTACTCCATCAAGGCGGCTCGCTACCGCTCGCCGCGCGCTGCCCGGCTCACCGCCGGGGACGCCGCTCCTGTCTCCGCCCCGCTCCGCCCCCGGCTCCGCCGGTCGCGCGCCAGCAGCAAGCCACACGGCCAGGCCCAAACGGGGCCAGCCGTGGCTAGCCCCGGTCGGCTCCACGGCTTTACCCACCTCCCCGGTCCGGGACCCGCGTCGGGCATGGGCAGGGGGCCACTCGGACACATTGCGGTCAGGCCCAAAGACCTGCCCGAGTTGCCAACCAGCGTACGGCCCCCTGCCCATGCCCGACCCCGGCCCAGGCAGGCCACCGGCCAAACCCGCTCCACCGACCTCCTCTACCGGTTGCGGCGCCCCGGCACCACCAATGCCGCGGTAGTTACCGGAGGGATCAATTCCGGATGGCTACACGCACCTACGAATACCAAGATCACCAACAACCAGCGTCGAAGATCTTGGTCCGAGGCTTGCGAAACCAGAGGTCGGACGGTTTTCAGCACTTGCAGCCAGAGCTTGTTGGACATTGAACCTCCGTATAGAAGTCACACGGTTGAGCACTGCGCGAACGCATCGCGCTACGTCGCCGACCGTGCCAACCCACTGGATGACCGCAAAGAGGTGTCGGACTGCACAGGGCGATGAGCGGTTACCCTGATGCTCACCAACGTGTCCGACTGGTCCGAGTCGGACCACTTCGGCGCGCGGCAGGAGGCGCAAGTGTCTGGTGGGGCACCTGGGGAAATTTTGCAGGAAGAGCTCAGGTCCTTAGAGAGGCGCGCACAGGCCGCCCAAAAAGTACGAGGACGGGCCTGGACACGGAATACGGCCACTCAGATGTCGGGGCTCGCTAAGCAAACGGTTAGTGGATGGTTCAGCAAATCACGACCAAGAGTTCCAGCTGATTCTGACGAGTTGTGGAAATTGGTGACTACCTATAGCCATTGGGCTAACGAAAAGGCGTCACGTAAGTATTGGAATGACCTATGGGGAGTAGCTCAAAGGGCCACCCTTGTCGACAGAAAACTTAGCAGTCCAAGTCGGCGGATTTCCGAATGGACGGATCCATTCTCCCTAGAAGTCCACCGGTCGATTGACTCCGGGGCGGAAGCTCTTGGGCTCCCCGCACTCCCCACCTATGTGCGTCGGCCCCACGACGACGAGCTCGATGCCCGAATAGCACGCGCGGAAGCGGGACAAAATACCCTCGCTATCCTCGTGGGTGAATCATCTACGGGAAAGACTCGCGCTTGCTGGGAAGCGGTTCAAAAGATCTCGGCTTCTTGGACCTTATGGCACCCCATTTACCCGGGACACGCCGAGGCGCTTATGGCGGCCCTTGAAGACGGAATACCTCCTCGAACCGTCTTGTGGCTAAATGAGACGCAGCTGTATCTGCAAACACCGGCAAGCAATCTCGGGGAAAGGGTCGCGGCGGGACTACGGGAACTCATGAGACGATCTGAGCTAGGTCCAATCCTGATACTTGGAACTATTTGGACAGAGAATTGGGACAACTTGACCCGGCCTCCGCAACAGAGTGGCAGTGACAGTCACACTCAGGCTCGATCACTTCTCGGAAATGCTGGAATACCAGTACCTAGTAGCTTTTTCGGCGAGGCGCTCGAAGACTTGAAGTCCTCCGCCAATTCCGACCCGCGCCTGCTGGCCGCGTACACAAACGTCGCTGACACAAGCGCTCGAATTGCACAATTCTTGGCAGGCGCCCCAGCGATAATGGAGCGGTACCAGAATGCCCCTTTCGTTGCCAGATCCATACTAGAATCTGCCATCGACTTGCGGCGGATGGGGTACACGCAAAAAATACCTGGGCCATTACTTGCTGATATGGCTGGCGCCACGATGGAAACCGATATATTCGATTCACTCCCAAGCGATTGGTTCGAAGATGGCTTAGATTACGCGCTGGCCAAATGCGTGGGTACACCAGGGCCAATAAGCCGAGTGCGAGCACGGAGAATATCAGCCAAGAATAATGAGGCAACATACCGCGTAGCAGATTATCTCGAACAAACCGGCGGGGAATCGCGCCGCTTTCTTCCGCTGCACCCGAAATTTCTCGACGTAGTCATCGCGCATGTTGATCAAGTCGATCAGCTTAAATCGATCGCCTCAGCCCTGGAACACAGGGGGCGTCAGTTCTGGGCTGCACAACTATATCTGAGAGCGTGCGATTTGGGGGATTTTGAGTCTTCTCTCGCACTTGCCGCCATCCTGAGCTTCGCGGGTGATCCTGCCGGAGCAGCGCAAACAATGAGGATCCAATGCGGAAGCAGCGATCCTCGATACGGCGAGTTTCTTGCTTTCTACCTCCACAGAAGCGGGCAAGTCGAAGCAGCCGAGGAGGTATGCATATCAGAATTCAATCGAGGCAACCTAAGGCCATTGCTCCGCCTCAAGGAAGCGTATGAACTTGCCGATACTGATACCAGAATCGACGACCTCCACGCGAAAGTGATAAGCAGTAAGTATCCTGAGATCTTCAAGTTTATAACTGAGGCCCAAGAGGAATTTCACACGACTTTGCACAAAGTGAGCACCTTGGTGGCGAATCGGCTCAGAATAACTCGCGAGCACGCAGAATTACAAGTGCTCGAAGAGATAGACCTTGCACTTCCGAGGATTAAGTCTCTCTCTGAAGCAATGGACTTGCACACAAGAGAGATGCAAGATTCCGTAAGACGTCTCCGAAGTCTAGTCGAAGATAGTTCTGAAGATGAGCGCCGTCGTGAAGTCAAAGAAATGCGTGCTAGGATTTCCCTACTTGAACAAGCAGGTGAAATCGAGACTGCGCGAAAGTTGATTACGGATGGATTGAACGCCGGAATAATCGGGCTGGAGACCTTGGGGAGCCACCTTTCCCTTCAGGATGAGTCGAATCATATTGAATATATTGAGGGACGGGGCATCGATTGGGACGGTGCTCTCAATCAGCCCTGGAAACTCAGCGATGTGCGGCGTGCGTGTTATAAGTCTCTACGCGGTGAAGGCTTATAATTCTCATCGCCTCATGCCTATCTTTCGGACACGATACGTGAACCCAAGCGCTTCGCAACGTCCGCAGGGCGAGGCGTCTAGGCACTCGCGCACAAGACTCGACAGTAGATTTCACCTGGCTGCAACAGGTTGAGCCCGTCCGCTGTGCAGACGCGTGCCCGGTGCGTGCCCGATCGGGCGGTGAACCCCGGTCAGACGCGGTCATCAGAGAGGCCCGCCAGGGGGGCCACGGCTCCACTGTACGCGCAGGTCAACGCCGGCTTCCAGGCCTCGAAGCCCCGTGATTCCCGCGCTCAGGTGCGATGTTTGAGAAGGCCGAAGGTGAGCCGAAGTCACCACCACCCCTCAGACGGGTTCCCGTCCGCGGATGGAGGGTATCGAAGCTGCCATGAGTGATGCCCAGAAGAATGAGGTTCGCGATCTCGTCAGCGCCTTGGGGGCCGACATCCACGATCGGCACTGCCAACCCGCCTACAACGCCGCCGCGAACATCTGCTCCGAGGTCTTCGACTCCATCCCTGTCGATCTACATGATCTCGTACAGGAGGCAGCCGCCGCCGGGTATGCGGCTGCCCTCAGTGACCTAGAGAACGGGAGGCTGGATGAACAGGTGCGAGAGCGGTCCGAACTCCTCGACTGAGCCGCCGACCTTCGCCTTGAGGTCGAACCTGTGAATAACTCGGTCTCATCCTCTTCTCTTGTTCGGCGCCGTTCAGCGCAGTTCGAACGATGAGTAGGGCTGCCTTGCGCCGTTGAGCCAAGACGTGCGTCAGCAGCACACGACATGGCCTCCCGTCCGGGCTGCGGCGCTGGGGCGCCGGTCCCGGCCGGGAGGCCGAAACGCTACGTGCTTGAGGCAGTCAGGGGCTGGGCGCCGCCGCGGCATCCTCCGTGGACCATTCATCCATCTTCTCGGCGAGCAGCCCGACCGCCAGGAGAGCCGAGAGGCGGAGGGCGGTTTCCGGGAGGATCTTGCCCAGGCTCACTACTCCGTCGCCGAGGATGTTGACGTCAGCGTGGAGGGACGCGAAGCCGTCCGCCAGGTCGGCGAGGACGAGTTGTTCGGCCAGTGTCTCAGCGGCTCGCCTGCCCTCCGCCCAGCCGCGGACGTAGGGAATGTCGGGGGCGAGCATGCCAGCTGGTTGGGCGCAGGCGCCGCGGGGGTCGGTCATGTTGGGTCTCCTTCTTCGGCAGGGTCGGGGCGGACGAAAGCGAGGCCGCGGCGGAGGAGTTCAGCCAAGCGTTCCGCCGTGTTCGGGGCTACACGGCCAAGCTCCACGTAGCCCTGGCCGAAGGCGTTCAGGTCGGCGCGCAGGTAGGGGACGTCCCGTTCGAGGCTGGTCAGTTGCAGGGTCTCGCGCAAGTGGGCAACCGCGTGCCGGGCCGACTGCCATTGCGGGCTGTCGATCGCCGGGGCGGTCACGTCATCGCGGCTCACGGTCGGGTCGTCCTCACGCATCGGCCATCTCCTCCCCGTAGCGCTCGGCCCGCGCGATCAGGCGGGCGGAAGCCGCGAGCATCACGCCGAGGGCAATCGTCTGGAGCGGCGAGCAGTGCTGAGGCCGCAGCAACGGGCTCAGCCACTCGAAGCGGTCGCCGGGCAGGGGCACGGGCCCCGGCAGGACGACGTACGAGCCGTCGCTCAGGTAGCGGTACGCCGGGGGCGTCACCGTCTCACGCGTCACGGTCCGCTCGAAGAGACCGCGAGTGCCAGGGGGCACCAAGAAGCCGGTCCGGCCCGCAGCACGGTCGATCAACGCCGCTCCCGCGGGCATTCCCCGTCGCCGGAGCTGGTCCAAGGTCTCGATGCCGAGTGCCTGCTGCGTCACCACGACGTCGAACAGCGAGCCGGCCGACACCACTTGAGGCTGGCGCGGGTCGTCCGACCAGATCATCCGGAACTGTTGCGGATCGCCGGAAGCCTCGCTGAGCCAGTCGATGCTCCGCCGCGTCACCATCTGCACGCGCCATCACCCCATGCCACCCCGCGACGGTCCATCCGCCGCTGAATCCAGCGTCGGGCGGTAGGGCTGAGCCGGGCAGATGACGACGGGTGACGTCCAGGGGTGACGTGGGGGTGACGCGGAAGGTACCCGCGTCGCCGTCCGTCATCCCCCGCGAGAGGCCGAGCGCCATAAACGGGCGGAGCAGTGACGGTGCACGCGCGTACAGTGATGGGCCAGTCACCCGCGTGAGACAGGCGAGGAGGACGCGGTGGAGGAGCCGAACGGGCGAGTCGCCGACGTGATCCGGGACGCCCGTCATTCGCGCGGCTGGGGACAGCTTCGGCTTGTGAGCGAGCTGCGGCGCGCCGCCGCGAAGCGCGGGAAGACATTGGCCTCCGACGCCAGCGTGAAGCGCCGGATCGCCAGCTAGGAGAACGGGCACAGCCGGCCGGATGACTTCTACGGTGGGCTGTTGGTCGATGCGTTGGGCATCTCCGCCGCGGATCTTGGGCTGACCGCCGATGAGGTGACGACCGGCCCCGCGGTGGCGGAGGCGCGGTACCCGGACAGCTCCGAGGGCGCACTCACGACCATGGTGGAGCTCTGGCACGCCGACCTTGCGGACGTACCGGCGCTGGCACAGTCGCCCCTGTCGGACCGGGCGTGGGCCGACGCCTCCTTACGTTGGCTGGTCACCCCGGAGAGGAAGGCGCCCGCGTCCCGCAGCCAGGGTGGGATGCGCGTCGGGATGGCCGACGTCGCCATGGTGAAGGCCACGCCGGACACCTTCGCCACCCTGGACGACCGGTTCGGCGGAGGCCACGCCCGCCGGGCCGTCATCCAGTACCTCAGCCACGACGTGGCGCCCCTCCTGCACGGCACCTACACGGAGTCGGTCGGCCAGGCCCTCTTCTCGACCGTCGCCGAAGCGATGTTGCTCGCCGGCTGGATGTCGTACGACGCCGGACATCATGGGCTCGCCCAGCGCTACTACCTCCCCGCACTCCGACTCGCCCAGGACGCCGGCGACCGGCGCCTTGCGGGAAGCGTGCTCTCCGCGATGAGCCACCAGGCCACCTTCGTCGGCCGGTTCCACGACGCTGCGACGCTCGCGGCGGGCCGCGCGTATGGGCATCTCCGGCGTGGCGACGCCGACTCTCATGGCGCAGTTCTGGGCGATGGAGGCCCGCGCCCTGGCCCGCACGCCCGACCATCGCGCGACGCAGCACGCGCTCACCGAGGCCGAGCGCTTCCTCGACCGGCGCAACCACGCCGACGAGCCCGAGTGGATCACCTACTTCGACGACGCCGAGCTGTCCGCCGAGGCCGCCCACTGCTTCCGCGACATCAACAGCGCTCAGCGGTCCGTGGAGCACGCGGGGAACGCCATGAGCGGCAGCCACGTCCGCAGTGACTTCTTCGCCACGATGGTTCTCGCCGACGCGCACCTGCGGGCCGGGGACATTGAGGAGTCGTGCCGCGTCGCCCTGGACGCCCTCGACCTTGGCGGGCAGCTGCGGTCGGCGCGGGCCGTCAGCTACCTCGCGGAGTTCCGCACCGCCCTGACGCCGTTCGGGGCAAACGGCCACGTGCGCGACCTGCACGAGCAAGCCGCCGAGCACCGGTTGTGGGCGGCAGCTGGCAGCGGACCTGACGCGTAGAAGCGCGTAGTCAGAAGGGTTGCCAAAGGTGCCGGTCGCCGCCTGTACGGATGGACTCGACACGGCGGGCGAACTCCTCGGCCGCCTTGGGCTCCGCCGCCGCCTTGCCGCCGAGCCAGAGCGTCATCATCAGCTCGCGCAGGTCGGCCAGCACCTCGTAGCCGGGCCAGTTCATGACGTCAAAGCCGTAGTGGTCGACGAAGGACGCGTACTCGGCGCGGGTGTGCCAGCCGAAGCGGTCGTAGAAGAGGGCCGTCTGGATCAGGTCCCACTCGCGCGGGGCGAGCGCGAAGTCGTCCAGATCGATGAGCACGGCCCGGCCCGCACGGTTGCGGAGCACGTTGCCGATGTTGGCGTCACCGTGGATCAGGCCGAAGGGTAGGACGAAGTCCAGCCGGCCGTACTCCTTCTCCAGCCGGTCCGCACGCTCGCACAGGAAGGCCGCGTCCTCCGGTCGGACGCCAGCGCCCAAGCCCGCGAGGCCGGCGCGCACCTTCGGCGCGGGATCGAAGTACGGCAGCGCCAGCGCTTCCGGCTCGTCCAGCCAGTGGAGCTGCTTGAGCAGGTCCGCCAGCTCCGGCAGCGTCGCGTACTCCTCGTCGTCCTGGACGCTCTCCCAGAACGTCACCGCGTGGCCCTGGACGACTCGCGGCTGGGCGATGCCGGACACCAGGCGGTTGGCCGGGAGGTGCACCTCCGCCAGCCACCGGGCCACGGCCACGGTCCGCGCCACCTCCGCCAGCTCCTCCGCGTCCGCGGTGATACGGACGATCACCCGGCCGTCCGCGAGCGCGTACACGGCGTTGGACCCGAGCCGCACCAGCCGAGCCCCAGCCGCGTCGAGTCCCACGTCACCGCACGCCGCTTCCAGCGCCCGCCCCGCGGCCTCGACCGTGAACCCCGACTCACCCGTACCGCCGCTCGCCATGCCATCGACCCTACGGGCCGCGCTACTCCCCCGGGACCGCCTTCACGTCATAGGGGCGTAATGATCAAGCCGTTCCCGGCCGTCCCAACGGCCGAGTGCCAAGCTCAGCGCCCTGAGCCCAGCGGCAGGCGCCGTAGCCTCCGGAGCCGTGTGCGCAGGTTCGAATCCTGCCGGGGCACCTTGCAGAAGGTGCCGACAGACCCCGCCACCAGCCGTGTTGCTGGGTGCGGGGTCTTCGTCTGTGCGCAGCCGAACGCGGCTCGCGGCAGCCGTTCGCCAGTGATCACATTGGAATAGCGTGTTGATCTTCACGGCATTTGCAACTGCGCCGCAACTAGCGTCGTCCGGACCTACGACAGCCGCCGGGCACCTGGCGAGGCGAAACCGCTTAGTCGTGCATGATCAGAGGAATTGGACAAGGCCCCGGGGGTCAATTTGAGCATGATGGGCATGTGGGTCATGGGCGCTGTGGCCGATGAGCAGATACATGACGCGCTCTGCGCTGCCGCGCAGACGCCATCGCCGACGCCAGCACACGCCAACGCGTCAAGGGAACTGGCTTGGTGGCGTGACGAGGCCCAGGGGTCGCTGTTCCGCCCTTCGACGGCCGTGGCCGGCGAGTGGCAAGCAGGCGATGACGCCTTCCGCCTGAGCGACTTCCTCGACACTTGCCGTGACGACTCAGACCAGGTGGAAGCGCTGCGCGACGCGCTTATGGACCATTTTCCGACGGAGGGCGAGGGGCTGTTCATAGCCACAGCACGGAAGGCCAGCCCGTTCTCCGCGCTTGCCTACGCACTCGGCCCTGACGCAGTGATCCGACTACCCGGCTGGTTGGGCGACTTTCTGCTCAAGTCCGACGAGGTCCGCGCCGCACTCCCCGCAGCCGAGGAGGCCCTGGCCCTGGACGGAGCCCGGCGTCGGCAAGCCGTCGAGCGCATCCACGCCTGGATGACCGGCCTGGGTGACGCCCCCGACCACGACGCCGACGGACTCCTTGACGGCCCTCTGCGCGTGCTCCGCCACGCCGCTCGCACGGGCCAGGGCGCGGCCGGCCACGTCCGCTGGTACTGACAAGCACAGACGGCGACATTTTGAACGGGGTCCCGGATAGTTCCGAGACCCCGTATCTGCCGTGTTCCGCTTCCCGCAAGCCCTGCATGATCCGGTCGTTCATCTCCGCCTCTTGGCCGTCGATGCACTTGGCGTAGATCTTGAGCAGCACGTCCTTCGAGTGCCCGGCGCGGGCAGCGATTTCCGGCGCCGCGACGCCGGAGTTGAGCCGCTGCGAGGCCCCCGCCTGCCGCAGGTCGTACCCGGGCAAGCCGAGCGGGCGCGGCTCAGGGCGTCAAGGTCGTTCGTACAGTGGTGGGTTTCGAGAGGCTCGGTCGAGGTGCAGGCTGAGGATCAGTACGCCGTACCGTCGTCGCCAGTCACGGGCTTCGCGTAGTCGAGCACGTACTCAACTTGTTTTTTCAACCGGTTCGTCGAGGTTTGGTGCCCACCTTGTGGCGGGCCGGTCGCTGGTACGGCTCGTTGCCGGTGAGAACTCGTCCCACGTCGTGGCGGGTGGCGGGTCTCCGGTTCTTCGAGCCGGGTGGGCGGCCGGGGCCGGGTGTGGTGGGTTTCGGTGCACCGGCGGGTGAGCCGGTCGTCGTGCGGAGGTTCCGGAACCCTCGCCGGACGCGGGCCGGGGTGAGCTTGTCCGGCGGTGCCGGCTTCTCCCACGGCCGGCGCAGGTCGGTGGCGAGGGGGCGGGCGAGGCGGAGTTGGTGTGGGCGGCGATGATCAGCCAGGTCCAGCGGTCGGCGGCGGCCGAGTCGCGCAGGCGCGGCCGGGTCCAGCCGAGGGTCAGCTTGAGCATGCGGAAGGTGTGCTCGATGTCGAACCGTCGCAGGAACGCCTGCCAGCACCGGTCGACGTCGGCCGGGGTGGCACCGGTCCTCGACCGCCACAGCCAGACCGGCTTGTTCACCCCACCGGAGGGCAGGTGCTCGACCGTCAGGCGGATGGCCATCCCGTCGATGACGGGCAGCGGGCTGTCGTGCTCCAGCCAGGCGGGCCGCTGGGTCAGTCTGGGGTGCAGCCGGTCCCACGCACATGATCACACCAAGGCCGCACCACTGTCGCACCAGCCCTCGCAGGCCAACCGACCCTCAACTCGGCTTGCCGACAAGATCGTGAAAAAACAAGCTCAGTCCGGCAGGCGGCCCATCGTGCGGCTGAGGGTGTCGGGGTCGGCGTCGTAGCCGACCAGCAGGCTGTGGAATTGCCATGCGCCCGACGCGGCGCGGGTGAACTCCGCGATCGTCGCGCCCGTGGCGGGGGCGACCGAGGTGAAGTCGCCCTCGGCCAGCACGGTGTAGCCGGCTACGAGTTGGTAGGCCGGGTTCGCCACGCCCTGGAACTCCAGTCGGCCGAAGCCCTGTTGGATCGCCACGCCCACCACGACCCTGCCGTACTCGGAACTGAGCCGGCCCAGGTCGAGGGTCATCACCTCGTCGAAGCCCAGGCCCTTGCCGTTGGTGCTGTCGCGGTTGAGCCAGATCGTGCCGTCGGGCGAGAACCGGCTGCCGAAGGCGACCAGGTACGCCGGGTCACCGTGCTCCGCCCCGACCCGGTACGTCGCCGCGATCAGGTCCAGATCGCTCGGCGGCGCCCCCAGCGGGCTCGGGTCCCACTTCAGGCGCGCCTCGGCCCGTTCGATGCCCTTGCTGAGGCCGCTCATCAGACGCCTCCCCTTCGGGCGGCCGTGCACGGGCCGCCATCTCTCTTTGTCGATTAACTCCCGCACCTTGCCCACTGTCCACAGTTCCCCGCCCCGGGGCTGCCTTGAACGGCGTCTTCAAGCCGTCCCCGCCCGCGCGCGGGGACGGCTTGCCAGTGCAGGGTGCGACGGCGGCGGTGGCCTGGTCGGCCGTGGCCGCTGCCGTGGCGGCGGGGACCTGACCAGGGGGGCATGGCGTGAGTGGCGTGCGGACGGCAGGGCGCCGACCGCGGTCGGCGGGATGCCGGCTCGCCCATCGGTCCGGCGGCGCCGCTGATGTCCGTTCCGCTCCCACGAATCGTCATGGACACGTATCGGCGACCCGGATCACGCTCCCCGCCGGCAGCGCCAGGGTCACCTCGCCGTCTTCGGTGAGCAGGCGCGCCTGGCCGTCTCCCAGACGCAGGACCGTCCCGCACAGGGTCTCCTGCGGTGTGACGACCACCACCCGTGCGGTTTCCTTCGCGGGGCCGTACCAGTTCGTGGCGACAGCGCCGGCCAGGAACAACACGCACAGCAGAGTGCACCTCACCCCCCACCGCAGGTACCGGGCCGAGGTGAGGGCCTCCTGGTGATCGGCCGCAGCCCGGGTGGGCAGGCCGGCTGTCCGGGTGGTGCGGTAGGTGCCGTGCGAGGCGCGCATGAGGCACAGCGCCCCGCTCAGACCGGCCAGCAGGGCGACGGCCAGGAGCAGCCCGACGGTGACGGCCCACGGGCGGGCCAGTTCGCCGATGTCGGTGCGGCCCTGGATGAGGCCGAAGCCGAGCAGGCCGGCCAGCAGCGCGGCCAGGCCGGTGCGCCAGGCGATCGCCGCGGCCCGCACTCGCGGCAACTCGGCGCGGAGCATTTCCCTGCGCTCCCGTGCCCGCCTGCGGTCCGCCGACGTGGCCGGGGGAAGGGGCTGCGGCTGGGTCATCTGCGGTTGTCCGGTACCCGGTACAGCCAGGTGGCGCCGCACCCCGTCTCACCCTCGGGACTGCCGGGGTGGGGGCGCTCCTTGCCTTCGCAGAGGATCGGTTCCGTCATGCCCGCCAGGCCGCCGGGCGACTTGAACACCTCGGCCACGAGCTCCACCTCCATCTCGCACGAGCAGCGCGGACACGGCCCGCTCAGCGTGAGGGAGCCACCTCCGTCGTGCCAGGTCCGGGTGAAGGTGCGGGCGGCGGTCTCCGCGTACCCGGGCTCGCTGATCTCCTGGTACGGCAGACAGTCGTTCCGGCGCCGCGTCGGCACGGGTCGATCGCCTCCTCCTGGTGCGGACCGCTCACGGCCCGGTATGGGTGAAAGGCGTCCAGAAGCTCAGGCCGGCGCCTGCCGCCCTGAGGTTCAGGACGGCCTGGTGCACGGCGCGCGCAGCATGCTCGGGCCGGAAGACACCCCCTTGGCACAGGTACCCGTAGACGTCTGCCGCGAACGCGGCGGCTGCGTCGTCGCGGACCGACCAGAGGGTTGCGACGACGTGGCGGAAGCCGGTGTGGTGCAGGGCGGCGGCCAAGGTGACGACCTCGTCGGGCAGACCGACGCCGCCGGTGGCCGACTTGCAGGCGGACAGGAAGGCGAACGTCCCGGTGTGCCGGCCCGCGCTGATCTCCGCCACGCTCAGCAGCCCGTCGGCCAGCAGGACCCCTCCGGCGGACGGATCGGTGAGGTCCTGGGTGCCGTGGCAGCTGAAGTGCACGTTCGGGCTGTCCCGCAGCGCGCGGCGCACCCTGTCCCGGGTGGCGGCGGGCCCCTCCAGCACTGTGTGCCGTGACCCGGCGAACAGCCGCGTGAGCAGAACCCGGTCCTCCACGGCGCTGCGCAGGGGGGCTTGGCCGGGGCCGTCGGGCATGCTGACCACCAGCATCTCCTGCTCCTGCTCCTGCTGTTGCTCCTGCCTCCGCGGCCCGGCAGAAGTCCGCGCGCGGGCGGTCTCAAGGGCGCGCACGGTCGGCGTGTACGAAGAGACCACCCGGTCCAGCACACTGTCCATGCCGCAGGACGGCGATGCGTCGTGATATCCGGCTGCGTGCAGCGGCAGAACCGTCAGCGGCCCCGTGGGGCACCACCACAGGCGCGCCGGGGGCAGGCCACCCGCGGGCCGCGCGCCCGGCGGGGAGGACGGCGAGGACGGCGAGGGGGGCGAGGGGAGACCGCCGAGCGAGGAGAGGACCGGTTCGGTGATCGTGTCCCACAGCCAGGCCAGCACCGCGCGCAGCGTCCGCTCCTGCTCCTGGTGGGTCTCCCGCAAAGTCCGCACCGCCGCGCGTCGCCCTCGCGCGGAGGAGGAAGACGGGTCCGCGGTGTAGGCGCGCAGTGCCAAGTCCGCTTCCTGCCGGGCCTGTTCGACCCGCTGCAGCGCTTCGAGATAGCTGTTGGCCTGTTCGCCGACTGCTTCCTGGGTCAGTTGGGGATACTCGACGACCTCGACACCCTCCGGATGGACCACCAGCGCGTCGCAGCGCCAGCGGCTCGCGGTCAGGACCACGACCGGGCCGTCCGCCGCCGCGCCCGTCAGCCGGCCGATCTCGGGTGGCCGCAGGAAGTCGTGGAAGCCCGGCAGGTCGCGTACGCGCGTCAGGGTCCGATCCCATTCCCGGGCCAGTTCCATGCGCCGCCCCGCCGACTGCGAGGCGTGGTCGCGCGCCGACGTCATGCCGCACCCCCTCCGGGATCCCCCTGGCTCCCGTATGTTCCCAGTATGCGCGGTACGCGTACCCGGCGACCGGACTTTCCGTACGGTGGTGGGGCGGAGGGCTTTCTGGCGCTGTGACGGGAGAGAGCGTCATCTCGGCGAGGGCGGTGTGCTGTGGGCCGTCACGACGTGGACGACGACGGGGGTGGAGTGCATGTGGAATGCCGTGTTGGCGGAGCGGGCACAGTCGGCCATGCGGCGGGCGCTGGAGACGAACTCGCAGGCCGACCTGGACGCCGCCGTCGGTCTGTTACGTCGGCTCCGCCGCGCCACCGCGCACACCGACGACGGACGTACGTCCCTGACGCTCAGTCACTTCCTGGTCCGGCGCTACGAGTTGTCGGGGCGCAGGGACGATCTGGACGAGGCGATAGACCTGTTGGAAACGCTGTGCGCGCGAGGTGACCTCCCCACGGCGCTTCGGCCCATGGCTGTCGACCAGTTGGGCACCGCGCTGATGCGCCGCCACGAGTCCTCGGGCGCGGACGGTGACCTGCGGGGCGCCGAGGCGGCCCTGCGGCAGGCGGTCTCGCTCCACCTGCCCGGCGACCTGCGTACGGGGGCCACCGACGCACTGGGGGTCGTCCTGCGGATGTGCTTCGTCCGCTGGGGCGAGGCGGACGTCCTGGAGGAGGCCGTGGCGATGGGCCGGCGGGCGGCGGCCCCCTCGGGGGGCGTCGGCAGCGACCGCTTCTCTGCCCTCAACAACCTGGCCGTGACCCTGCGGATCCGCAGCGAGCGTTTCGGACGCCTCGCCGACCTCGACGAGGCCGTCACTCTCGGACGGGAGGCGCTCGCGGTGATCGCGCCCGGCCACCCCCGCCTTCCCGGCTTGCGCTTCAACCTCGGCCAAGCCCTGCGCCTGCGGGCGGCGCGTGCCGAGCCCGGCCCGCAGGCGGAGCGGGACCTCGACGCGGCCATGGAGCTCCTGCTGTCGGCCGCCGCCGCCCTGCCGCCGGGCAGCCCGGAGCGCTCCCGCGCGTCCGCGGGGCTTGCCACCGCCTACCGCGAGCGCTTCGACCACACGGGGGACGAGGGTGACCTGGAGGCGGCCGTCCGCTGGACCCGCGACGCGCTCGCCCGCGCCGAGGGGGGCCGCGCCGACCGTTACGCGATGCTGTCCAACCTGGGCACGGCCCTCGGCGCGCGTTTCCGGTTGCGCGGCTCCACCCAGGACCTGCAGGACGCGCTCGAAGCGCTGAAGGCGGCAGCTTTGGCCCTGCCGGACGACCACGCGGCGAAACCCCTGGTCCTGGCCGAGTCGGGCATCCTGCTGTGGGAGCTGCACGAGCGCACGGGCGACCCCGCCGTGCTGGACCGCTCCGTCCTTGTGCAGTCGCGTGCCCTGGAACTGATGCTGCCGCAGAGCCCCGAGGAACCCGGTCGGCGTTCGAACCTCGGCCTTGCCCTGCGCACCCGCGGCATCCTCACCGGCAGCGTCGACGACCTGGACGCTGCCGTGCGTGAAGGGGAGGCGGCGGCCGACGCGGAGCCGCGCGGCAGCCGGCGGCGCCCTCTCGTGCTGAGCGTCCTCGCCGGAAGCCACTGGGCCCGCTTCGAGGCGAGCGGCGAGCGCGCGGACCTCGACGACACGGTTCGTGCCGCCGAGGAGTCGCTGACCGGCCGGTCCGCCGCGGACCCGGGCCGGGCCGAGGCGCTGCGCACGCTGGGCACCGCGCTCGCGGCGCGCGCCGGGCAGGCCGGGAGTGAGCACGACCGCTCCCGGGACCTGCGCCAGGCGGTGGCCGCCCTGCGGGAGGCGGCCGGTACCGAAGGAACCGCGGCCCGGCTGCTGGTGGACAGCGCCCGCAGATGGGGTGAGGTCGCGGCGGCCCTGGAGGACTGGGACGACGCGGTGGAGGGCTTCCGGGCAGCCGTCGGCGCGCTGCCGACGCTGGCCTGGCCTGGCATCGTACGAGCCGACCAGGAGCGCCTGCTCGCCGAGAACGACAGCCTCGCCCAAGACGCCGCAGCCGCCGCGCTGCGGGCCCGCGCTCCGGAGACCGCCCTGTGCCTCCTCGAACAAGGGCGCGGGGTCATCTGGTCCCATCTGCTGGACGCCGAGGGGGCGCGCGCCGAGATCGGCCGGCTTCGGCAGACCCGCGAGGGGGCGGAGCTGGCCGACCGCCTGGAAGCGATCCGGCAAGAGATGGACACCCTCGGCCCGCTCGGGCTCTCAGGCACCCCGCCAGGAACCGTATCGGGCACCATGCGTGAGGCTTCCCCGTGATCGTGGACACCTGGAGACCGGGACGGTTCAGGGGGCGGTGTCCCGCACGAAGTAGAGCCGGTTTTCGATCACCACTGTGACCTCACGATCTTCGCGATGCGTTCGGGAGCGGCCTGGCGGCTGGTCAGGTCGGCGATGACGTGGACGGCGACGAGCCGGCCTCATCGAGGACGAGGAAGGGGTGATGCAGAGGGTGTCAGGCGAGCAGGGTGGGTGCGGGGCGGGCGGATTCGGTGGGTTCGGCGTGGTCGTTGTCTTCGGCGGTGCGGAGGCGGGGGTCTCCGGTCGTAGGGGCGGGAGGGCCTACGGCTCGGGCGGCGGATTCAGCGGCGGTGGGTGGGTGGTGGGGTCAGGTGGTGGGGGTGAGGAGGGCGGAGACGTCCCATTGGCGGAGGGTGGCGTCGGTGGCGCCTGTGGTGAGGGTGGGGTGGGTGGGGCTGAAGGCGAGGGTGGTCACCGTGTCGGTGTGGCCTCGTAGGACGGTGCGGGTGGAGTGGGTCTTGGCGTCGAGGAGGTGGACGTCGTGGGCGTCGGCTATGGCGAGGACGGTGCCGTCGGGGCTGAAGGCCAGGGCGGTGCCGCTGAGTTGGGCCATGACCTCGGTGGGCTTGCGTGCCGCTGCCGTCGGGTTCCAGAACCGGGTGCCGACGCCGCCGGAGACGAGTTGCCGGCCGTCCGGGGAGAAGGCCAGGGCGGTGACCGGGTCGTCGGACGTGAGCTGGGCGTAGGGGGTGTTCGGGGTGTTGGACTGGAGGTTGCAGAGGTAGATCGCGCCGTCGTCCAGGCCGATGGCGATCTCGGAGGTGGTGCGGGGGCGGGCGGCGACGCTGCGGGTGGTGGCCTTGCTGTCGGACGGGAGGACGAGGCTGTTGGCCTTGGAGGTGGCGCTCAGGGGCTGGGTGCTCCACCAGAGGGTGCTCAACGCGCCGCTGCCGGCGAGGAGTTCCTTGCCGTCGGGGGTCCAGGTGACGGGGTCGGCCGCGTACGACAGACCTTCGAGCCTGACGGCCAGGGCTTGCGTCGCGACGTCCCAGATGGCGACGAAGCCGGCGTCCTGGGCGTGGGTGTTCATGAACGCGACGGCCAACCGCTTGCCGTCCGGGCTGAACGACGCCGTGCGCGGGCTGCCGGACGTCTCGCTCGACGTCAACGTGGCGCGCCAGCGGTTCGGGTCGGTGTCGTAGAGCGAGACCGAGCCGTCCAGGCTCGTCACGGCGAGGCTCGTACCGTCCGGGCTGTAGGCGACGCTGTTCACCGCGGTGTCGTCGAAGCCGCGCAGGGTGCTCAGCAACTCCCGACTGGTGCCGTGGCCTTGGTCGCGCAGTGCCAGCGCCGCCGCCGTGCCGCCGCCCGCCGCCGCCACGACCGCCGCGCCTGCCCAGAGGAGTGTTCTGCGGCTCGGTCCGCGTGACGTGGTGACGGGGGGTGTAGGAGTTGGGGTTCCCTCTTCCGTGGCGCCCCTCGGTCGCGGGGCCGTCCGGGTGGGCGCTGGGCGGTCGGTGCGGTCCAGGACCGTCGCGGGATGCGTCAGCGGCTCGGGCCCCTGCCTCTCCGGAGTCACGGGCGACGCCTCGGCGACCGCAGCCGCGCCCTGCGCCAAGGGGGCTGGCTGCGCGGCCAGTTCGCGGAGGCGGGCCGCCACGTCCTCCGCGCTCGGGCGCTCCGCCGCGTCCTTCGCCAGCAGCGCGGTGAGCACCTCCGCGAGCGGGCCCGCGTGCTCGGGCGGGGCCGGGGGCTGGGTCAGGATCGCGACGTACAGCGCGGTGAGGGTCGGGGCGTCGAACGGGGCGCGGCCCTCGACGGCGGCGTAGAGGGTCGCGCCGAGCGCCCACAGGTCGGCCGCCGACTCGACCGTGCGGCCCTCCAGTTGCTCGGGCGCCATGTACTGCGGGGTGCCGACGATCGTGCCGGTGTGGGTGAGGCGGGTCGTGGCGTCCAGGACGCGGGCGATGCCGAAGTCGGTGATGACCGGTCCGCGGTCGGCGAGCAGGACGTTGTCCGGCTTGAGGTCGCGGTGGACGATGCCGGCGGCGTGCGCGTGGGCCAGTGCGGCGGCGATCTGGGCGCCGAGGGCGGCGACTTGGGGCCAGGGCAGGCGCCGCGCCGGTTCGCGTACGGTACGGGCCAGCGACTCGCCGGGCACGTACTCCATCACGATCCACGGCTCGGCCGACGCGTCGGGCGTGCCGTCGGGTGCCTCGCGCACCACGTCGTGCACGGTGACGATGCCGGGGTGGCGCAGCCTGGCCGCCGCGCGGGCCTCGCGCAGCGCCCGGGCGACCATCGCGGCGCGCTCCTCGCCGGTGAGCTCGACCGGGAGCAGGACTTCCTTGAGGGCGACCTCGCGGTGCAGCGTCTCGTCGTACCCCCGCCAGACGCGGCCCATTCCGCCCCGCCCGACCGTTTCCAGCAGCCGGTAACGGCCGCCCACGACGCGTTCCGCGCCCATCCCCATCCCCACGCGGGCAGCATAACGACGGCTACGGCCCGTGTCAGTCGCGTCGCGAGGCCCGTACGGCGTTGCGCACGGGGGCAGTTGGGCGGGCTGTCGGCCCGCGGGTTACCTGGGGCTTCGCGGCCTTGCGCACGTCACCCGGTGTCCCGTACGCCCCGGCGGCTCACAGGGCGCGCAGGCCGTGTTCGCGGAACTGGGCGCGGACCCGGTCGACGAGGTCGGGGGACGGGGTCGGGGTGTCGCGCAGCGGGAAGGGGAGGCCCAGGGCGTCGTACTTGGCCGCGCCGAGCTTGTGGAAGGGCAGGACGTCGATCTGCTCGACGTTGCCCAGGCCGGCCGCGAAGGAGGCGAGGCCGTCCACGGCGGTCTCGTCGTCGGTCCAGCCGGGCACGAGCACATAGCGGATGCGGACCGGTACGCCGAGCCGGTCGAGGCGGGTGGCGAAGCTCAGGGTGGGGGCCAACGAGCCGCCGGTCAGGGCGCGGTAGGCGCGGACGTCGAAGGACTTGACGTCGAGCAGGACGAGGCTGGTGTCGGCGAGGAGCTCGTCGGTGGCGCGGGCGCCGAGGAAGCCGGAGGTGTCCAGGGCGGTGTGCAGGCCCAGTTCGCGGCAGCGGCGCAAGATCCTTGCGGCGAAGTCGGGTTGGAGGAGGGGTTCGCCGCCGGTCAGGGTGACGCCGCCGCCCGCGGCGGTGATGAAGGCGGTGTAGCGGCCGATCTCCGCCATGACGTCGTCGACGGTCATGTGCCGGCCGTCCCGCATGTGCCAGGTGTCGGGGTTGGCGCAGTACAGGCAGCGCAGGGGGCAGCCGCTGAGGAAGAGGACAAAGCGGGTGCCGGGTCCGTCGACGCCGGTGGACAGGTCCCAGGAGTGGACACGGCCGGACGCGCCTGACGGCGTCGCGCCGGCGGGTGCCCTCCCCGCCGGGGCGTCGTCCGCCGGGCGGCTCACCGCGTGCTCGCCCGCCCGGCGGGCGTCCGTGCTCATCGCGCACCGTGGAACGTGCGGCTGATCACGTCGAGTTGCTGCTCGCGCGTCAGGCGGACGAAGTTCACCGCGTAGCCGGACACCCGGATCGTGAGCTCCGGGTACCGCTCCGGGTGGGCCATCGCGTCCTCAAGGGTCGTCCGGTCCAGGACGTTGACGTTGAGGTGGAATCCGCCGGTCGCGGTGTAGGCGTCGAGGATGCCCGCCAGGTTCGCGGCCCGCTCGGCAGGGTCGTGGCCGAGCCCTTCGGGGGTGATGGTCGAGGTGAGCGAGATGCCGTCGCGGGCCTGGGCGTAAGGGATCTTGGCGACGGACATCGCGGAGGCGATCATGCCGTGCCGGTCGCGGCCGTTCATCGGGTTCGCGCCCGGCGCGAAGGGGGCTCCGGCGGGCCGTCCGTCGGGGGTGGCGCCGGTGTGCAGGCCGTAGACGACGTTGGAGGTGATGGTGAGCACCGACTGGGTGTGCTCGGCGTCGCGGTAGGCGGGGTGCCGGGCGATCTTCGCCATGAACGACTCGACCAGGCCGGTCGCCAGGGCGTCGGCCCGGTCGTCGTTGTTGCCGTAGGCCGGCCAGTCGCCGTCCGCCCGGTAGCCGACGGCGAGCCCGGTCGCGTCCCTGATGACCTTCACCCGCCCGTACTTGACGGCCGAGAGGCTGTCCGCGGCGACGGACAGTCCCGCGATGCCGCACGCCATGAAGCGGTGCACCGGGTGGTCGTGCAGCGCCATCTCCAGCCGCTCGTAGGCGTACTTGTCGTGCATGTAGTGGATGACGTTGAGGGCGTTGACGTATGTGGCGGCCAGCCAGTCCAGGGTGCGGTCGTACGCGGCGGCGAGTTCGTCGTAGTCGAGGTACTCGCCGGTCAACGGCGGTGCGGGCGGGGCGACTTGCTCGCCGCTCATTTCGTCGCGCCCGCCGTTGACCGCGTAGAGCAGGGCCTTGGCGAGGTTGACGCGGGCGCCGAAGAACTGCATCTGGCGGCCGACCGCCATCGCGGAGACGCAGCAGGCGATCGCGGTGTCGTCACCGGTGCGCGGGCGCATCAGGTCGTCGGACTCGTACTGGATGGCGCTGGTGTCGACGGAGACCTGGGCGCAGAACTTCTTGAAGCCGTCGGGGAGTTGCGGCGACCACAGCACCGTGAGGTTGGGTTCGGGCGCCGGGCCGAGGTTGTAGAGGGTCTGCAGGAAGCGGAAGGAGGTGCGGGTGACCAGGGTGCGGCCGTCGGTGCCCATGCCGCCGATGGACTCGGTGACCCAGGTGGGGTCGCCGGAGAACAGCGCGTCGTACTCCGGGGTGCGCAGGAAGCGCACGATCCGCAGCTTGATCACCAGGTCGTCGATCAGCTCCTGGGCGCGGGTCTCGTCGAGGAGGCCGGCGTCGAGGTCGCGCTGGAGGTAGACGTCGAGGAAGGTGGAGGTGCGACCGAGGGACATCGCGGCGCCGTTCTGCTCCTTCACCGCGGCGAGGTAGCCGAGGTAGAGCCACTGGACGGCCTCGTGGGCGGTGGCGGCCGGGCGGGTGACGTCGCAGCCGTAGTCGGCGGCCATCCTGGCGAGTTCACCCAGCGCGCGGATCTGCTCGGCCAGTTCCTCGCGGTCGCGGATCATGTCGGCGGTGGAGGGCAGCGCGTCGAGGCGGGCGCGTTCGGCGCGCTTGGCGTCGACCAGGCGGGCGGTGCCGTAGAGGGCGACGCGGCGGTAGTCGCCGATGATGCGCCCGCGGCCGTACGCGTCGGGCAGGCCGGTGATGATGCCCGCCTTGCGGGCGCGGCGCATCTCGGGGGTGTAGGCGTCGAAGACGGCGGCGTTGTGCGTCTTGCGGTACGTGCCGAAGATCTTGCCGACGGCCGGGTCGGGCTCGTATCCGTAGGCGCGCAGGCCCTTTTCGACCATGCGCAGGCCGCCGGCCGGCATGATCGCGCGCTTCAGCGGCGCGTCGGTCTGCAGGCCGACGATCAGCTCGCGGTCGCGGTCGATGTAGCCGGGGGCGTGCGACGTGATCGTGGAGGGGGTCGCGGGGTCGACGTCGAGGATGCCGCGGCGGCGCTCCTCGGGGAGCAGGTCGGTGATGCGTGACCATACGGCGAGGGTGCGTTCGGTCGGGCCGGCGAGGAAGCCGGAACCGCCCTCGTAGGGCGTGTAGTTGGCCTGGATGAAGTCGCGTACCGCGATGTGCTCGCGCCAGTGCCCGCCGCTCGCGAAGCCGGCCCAGGGGTCGGCGGTGGCCGCCTGCGGGGTGAGGTCGGTGATCGCCGTCATGTCGGGAACTCCCTTGTCGCGTCGTCGGCTTGCTTGATCGCGTCGGCCGGCCTGTCGCGTCGGCCGGCTTGCCTGTCGCTTCGGCGGCTTGCCTGTCGCTTCGGCGGCTTGCCTGTCGTGTCGGCCGGCCGCTTGTCGTGTCGGGCGGCCTGCCTCGATGGTCGCCGGGCGCCGGCGGGGGCGGGGAGGGCCGACCGGGGCCGGTCCGGCGTGCCGAACGGCCCTGCCGCGAGGGCGGGTCGGCCTGCGGGCGGGTGCGGGGCGGCCCCTCCCGTACGGCGGCGGGCGGTGCGGAGGATCGGGGCGGCAGTGCTCGGACCGGGACGACGGAGGCGGCGGACATGTGGGCGCGTGCGGTGGTGGTGGGGATGGACGGATCGGTGGCGGCCTTCCGGGCGTTGGACGCGGCGGCGTGCGAGGCGGAGCGCCGGGGCGCCGTGCTGGAGGTCGTGCACTGCGTGGCGGATCCGGACGAGGCCGGTCCGGTGCTGCGGGCGGCTGCGGCGCGGCTCGCGGAGCGCCGTCCGGGCCTGGCGGTACGGCAGTCGGCGGTCGTCGGCGACCCGGTGGAGGTCCTGGCGGAACGCAGCGGGGCGGCGGAGCTGGTCGTGGTCGGCTCGCGGGGCGCGGCCGGCCTCGGCCGGTTGCTGACGCATTCGGTGAGCCGTCGGCTGGCCGCCCGTACGCGCGGGCCGCTGCTCGTCGTACGGGGCACAACGCGCGCGGCGGCTACGGGAGTTCGGGGCGGGGTGCTGCTCGGGGTGGCGGGTGACGGGGACGCGGAGGCGGCGCTCTTCGCCTTCGAGGAGGCCGCGTTGTGCGGATGCGGCCCCGGGCTCGCGGTCGACGCCCGGTCGGTACGGGCCGGGCAGTGCCGGGCGCTCATCGAGGCGTCCGGGACGTCCCGGCTGGTGGTGCTGGCGGCGCACCGCCGACGGGGGCTGCCCGGCCGGGAGTTGGGGGCGGTCACGGCGGGGCTGCTGCGGCATTCGCGCTGCCCGGTGGTCATCGTGCCGGTGCCGTAGCCGGCGTTGTACGCGTACGTCCGAGGGGCCCGTCAGGTACGCCTGGCGGGCCCTAGGTGCGTAACGGGACTGCGGGGCGGGGCTGTTGGGGCCGGGGCGTAACGGGCCTGCGTGCTCTAGCCGTTGGGCCCGGCGGCGTAACGGGCTTGCGGCCCGCAGCCGTTGGGCCAGGCGCGTAACGGGACCGCCGGCCACGTTCGTTGGGCCCCGCGCGGACCGACCGGGCCCGGAGGCAGGGCCGTTCGGCCCACCGCACTCGGGCCCTGCGCCTCCAGTGCCGCAACCCCCGCCCGCAGGACAGTAATGGCGTACCGAACGACCACCACCGAACGAACAGGGAGCACACCATGGCCGTCCACCACCCCACCCGGCAGCACAGCGGATTCCACCTCCCCAGCTGGAACAAGGCGTTCGCCGCCCCGGTGGAGGACGCGAAGGCCGTCGCCGCCGGCCACACCCTCGCCGCCAGGTCCCTGGCGGTGGCCC